>CALLKK010000016.1 GCA_938008435.1 uncultured Steroidobacter sp.
GTCCGCAATGCGTTACGTATGCGTCCCGACCGCATCATCGTCGGCGAATGCCGCGGCGGCGAAGCGCTCGACATGCTGCAGGCGATGAACACCGGCCACGACGGCTCGTTGACGACAGGCCATGCCAACTCGCCGCGGGACTTGCTCTCGCGCCTGGAGGTGATGGTGCTGATGGCCGGCATGGACTTGCCGCTACGTGCGATCCGCGAGCAGATCGCCTCGGCCGTCGACATCATCGTGCAGCTCACGCGCTTCAGCGACGGTCGGCGCCGCGTGACCGCGATCGTCGAGGTCGACGGCATGGAAAACGATGTGATCCTGACCCAGCCGCTGTTTGCCTTTCAGCAACAAGGCATCGGCGCAAACGGCGAGGTGCTGGGCAAGTTCGTCGGATTCGGCCAAGCGCCGCGGTTCTACGAGGACTTACTGGAGGCGGGCATCGCGCTCGATCGGCGCATTTTCGAATCGCCCGCGGCAGCGCTCGAGCATGGAGGCGTTCGATGATGGAGCTGCTCGATGCACGTGGGCTTGCGACCGGCTGCGTTCTGGCCGCCGCCCTGCTCTTGGTCGTCGCACTGCGCCGCACGCTCTTTGCCTACGAGCGCGGTTTCTTGCGCGAAGTGGCCCACGGGCTCAAGCACAATTTCATCGTGGCCGATGCGCGCGCGTTGTTCTGGTGGAATGCGCTGCTCACGCTGGCCGGTAGCGCGGCCGGATGGTGGTTGTTCGGCGCCGTCGGTGCGCTCATCGCGGCGTTGAGCTGCGTCCTCGCGCCGCGCCTGATCGTGAAATACTTGGCACGCGTGCGCGCGAAGAAATTCGTCTATCAGCTGCCCGACGCGCTGCTCGCGCTCGCATCGGCGCTGCGCGCCGGTTCCAATCTGAGCAAGGGTCTCGAGCTCTTGAGCACGCGCCAACCGGCGCCGCTCGGTCAGGAGTTCACGATCGTATTGAGCGAGTACCGCATCGGCAGGCCGCTCGCCGAATCGCTTGCGGATCTACGCCGCCGCATCGATACGCCCGAGCTCGACTTGCTCAATACCGCCATCAACATCTCGCGCCGCGTCGGCGGCAATCTCGCGGATACGCTCGAGTCATTGGCTCGCACGCTACAAGAGAAGGCGCACATCGAAGGCAAGATCGAGGCTCTGACGGCCATGGGTCGCGCGCAAGGATGGGTGGTGGGGCTGCTGCCGATCTTCATCGGCGCCGTGCTCTATGCGCAGCAACCTGAGCGCATGCGGCTCTTGTTCACGGAATGGTACGGCTGGGCGGTGCTGGCGGTGATTGCGCTCATGATGAGCGTAGCGGCCGCCATGATTCGCAAGATCGTGAAAATCGACGTCTGAGCGATCGCAAGACGAATCAGCTTGTCGGGATCACCTCGCATGGACGCCATCATCGCTTCGTTGCTCGCTGCGCTGGCCTGCGTGCTCGTGCTCTGCATTCCGCTCGTGCTCCGGGCAGGCCCGAATCAGGTATCCGCGCGCGATCAAGCGTGGCGTGACGAGCTGCCGCCGGCGCTGCGGCTCGTGCACCCGCTCGTACGTTGGTACGCGCCCTCGGTCGATGCGGCAATGGCGTCGCAGGAACGCGAAGTGCTGCAAGCGCAGCTCGCCGCGGCCGGTGCGGCATACTGGATCACCGCCGGCGAGTTCGTCGTGATTCGACGCATTGCGTGCGTCATGGGATTGGCGCTTGCGCTCTATGTGATTCTCGCGCTCGACGTCAGCGATCCGCTCGGCATTGCGCTTGCCGCGAGTCTCGCACCTTTCGGCTATTTGTATCCGAGCATCTGGTTGCGCGATGCGCGCAAGCGGCGGCAGGCGCGCTTCGAAAAGGAATTTCCTTTCTTTCTCGATCTGCTGGTGCTCGCCATGCGTGCGGGCCTTACCTTCGCAGCAGCCATCGAGCAGGCCGTCGACCAGCTTCGGCCTGGTCCGGTGCGCGAGGAGTTCGCACGTTATCTGCGCGAGACGCGCGCGGGCGTGACGCGGCGAGCTTCGCTCGAGCGCCTTGCGGGCCGCGTGGCGATTCCGGCAGTGACGAATTTCGTCGCTTCCGTGACGCAGGCGGAAGAGACGGGCGGTTCCTTGGGCGATGTGCTCGCCGATCAGGCGCGCCAGCGGCGTCAGGAGCGTTTCGTGCGTGCCGAGAAGCTCGCGAACCAAGCACCGGTGAAGATGCTGTTTCCGCTCATCGCGCTGCTCTTTCCGATCACCTTCATCATTATCGGCTTTCCGATCGTCATTCAGCTCGTCGAATCGGGCGCCTTCGAGATTTTCTGAGCAGGGAGGCAAGCGGTCATGGAAAGACTTTCACTCAAGAGCGCGCAGGGCGAGTGGATTGCCCGCTCGCTCTTCGTCGCGCGTTCCTTCGCCGATCGGCTGCGCGGCGTGCACAAGCTCGGTGCGCTTCCGGCCGGCACGGGCTTGATGTTGAGTCCGTGTACGAGCATTCACACGTTCGGCATGCGCTTTGCGATCGACGTGCTGTTCTTGAATGCGCAGTTGCGCGTGCTGCGTATCGCGGAAGCATGTCCGCCTTGGCGCATCTGCTGGGCGCCGTTCGGCACGAAGCATGTCGTCGAGCTGCCCGCCGGCACGCTCAAGTCAGTCAAGCTCGAGCCCGGCATGTTCGTCTGTATCCATCCCGCGTCGGATGCCGGCGCAGCGAGGCGCGTGCCATGCGCCAAGCATCTCAACTTCTCGTTGCAGCTCTCGAGCGATGAGCTCAAAGGCTTGCATGCACGTTGCACCCTTGCACGCCAGCGCGCTCGCGAGCGCAGGAGGATGCTCGTCGACGGAGTGACGATCGAGACAGCTGATCGTTACTGAAGCCGGAAAGTCAGGCGCAGCCGGTAGCGCGCATTCGGGCAGTTGCTGCTCATCACCATGTCGCTCACGGCACGCACCGCAGCTTCATCGAGCGCCGGATAGAGGCTGCTTGCGACCGCGCGGACCTGCTGCGGATGCGCGGCTTTGCCCGGCAACGAGAATTCGACCGTCACGGGCCCTTCCTCGCCCGCAGCACGCGAAGCTGGCGGGTAGTAGTCGCTGATGGCCACGGGCGTGACGACTTCGTATTTGCAGGTGGCGGGCGTATCGAGCGGCGGCAGCTTGGCGCGCACGGTGCAGCGCGCGTCGAAGACAGACGCATTGACGTCGGCTTTCGCATAGCTGCCGGTGACCATGCGTGTCGAGCGCTCCAAGACAAGCGCGCGTGCGCTCGTCTTCGTTTGGCCGGCGAGGTCGGTACCCTCGTAGGTGATCTCGCCGGTGCACTCGAGGGTTTCATTGGATTCGTTGAGGACGACGACAGCCCGATAGAAACATTGATCGGCGCCTTCCGGCCCGCATCGGCGCGGGCTGCCATCGCGCGCCAGCAAGAACAGCCAACGTCCGCTCTCTAAGTCATAGCTGTGTCCCGAGGCTTCGATCACCAGCTCTTCGGCCGAGGGCGAGGACTGCGAGCGATTTGCCGCCGCGGCGATGTGCTGCTTGCAATCGGCGCTGCGTGGCGCGTTGCCGCCGCCGCTCGTCTTGAAGCTTTCCAGTTGCGCGTTGAAGCAGGAAATGTATCCCGCCGCCTCTTGCGTGACTGCGTCGTACGCGCTCGCATATTGCTCCACGAGCTTTTCTCGCTCGGCAGCGTTCTTGCCGATCGACTTCTGGCCGAGCTCACCTTGCAGGCATTGCACGTACTCGGTGACGGCGCCCGCAAAGGCGATCACTTCTTGTTGTGCCGCAGCCATTTGTTCGGCATTGGCGCTCGTGCCTTCCGGAACCTGGAAGGTCGCCTGGGGGCGTACGCACTCCGCCAATGTCGCCGTGCTCAGGGCGAGCATCAACAGAGAGCCAACGCAGACTTTCATTCGCAACATCGGCGCGACACACCTTCGAGCCATCGAAGAGCGCGCATTGTCGACGATTCCCCGGCGCGAAGCGAGAGGAGCACCGCAGCCCAGCGCGTCAACGCCAGAGCTCGCGGAGCTTGGCGGCAACATCGATCTTGAGCGTTGCCGTGCGCGGCGAGACCGCCGGCGCCGCCTGCGTCGGGTAACAGATCTGATCGAACTGCGCGAGCACCGCATCGGTGAAGAACCGGCTGCGGGCCCCGTACACATGCGCATCGCCCGTGCGCGATTGCTGCGTGACGTAATACTTGAGCGGCGCGATCACGTGCAGCTCGTGCTTGGCGCGCGTGAGTGCGACATAGAGCAATCGCCGTTCTTCTTCGATGAGCGCAGGCTTGCCGGTGGCGTGCTCGTTCGGAATGTTGCCGTCGGCCACGTTGAGCACGTAGACGCTGTCCCACTCCTGTCCCTTCGCGGAATGGATCGTCGACAGCACGAGATAGTCTTCGTCCTTGTGCGGCGTGCCGGCGAGATCGCCGGAGACCTGCGGCGGATCGAGCGTGAGCTCGGTCAGGAACCGTTCGCGCGAGCCGAATTGACCGGATAAGCGCTCGAGCTGCTCGATGTCGCCGAGCCGCACGTGTGCCGCGTCGTAGAGGCGTTCGAGGTGCGGTTGATACCACGTACGCACACGCGTGATTTGCCCGCTCCACTCGCGTGCGTTCGCGAGTTCGATCAGTAAGGTCACGAAGGCGCGCCAATCTTCGGCGGCCGCTGCCGGCATCTGGTATTCGCTGAGCACCTTCCAGCTCCAGCCGCTCGCTTCGAACACTTTCAGACACCGATCGGCGGTGGCGGGACCGATGCCCGGCAGCAGCTGCAAGGCACGGAACGCGGCAATCTTGCTGCGCGGGTTGTCGGCCCAGCGCAGCACGGCAAGCACGTCTTTGACGTGTGCTGCTTCCAGGAACTTGAGCCCGCCGTACTTGACGTACGGGATGTTGTGTCGCATGAGCTCGAGCTCTAGCCCGTCGCTGTCGTGCGAGCTGCGCATCAATACCGCTTGATGACGCAGCAAGATGCCGCGCTCGCGTGCTGCGAGCACCTGCTCGACGACATAGCGCGCCTGCGCGGCATCGTCTTCGACGCTCACGTAACGCGGCTTCATGCCGGAGGTGCGTCCCGAGCGCAGCGCCTTGCGATAGTGAATCGGGCTGTCCGCCATCAACCGATTGGCGACATCGAGGATCGGCTGCGCCGAGCGATAGTTGTGCTCGAGTCGAATGGTCGTGGCTGCCGGCGAGAAGCGCTGCGGAAACTCGAGAATGTTGGCGACGGTGGCGCCGCGAAACGAATAGATCGCCTGTGCATCGTCGCCGACGACGCACAGCCCAACGCCGTCGGGCTTGAGCGCATAGACGATCTCGGCTTGCAGCGCATTCGTATCCTGAAATTCGTCGATGAGGATGTGATCGAAGCGTGCGCCGATTTCTTCGGCGAGCGCCGGTTCCTGCACGAGGATGTGCCAATACAGGAGCAGATCGTCGTAATCGAGCAGCTGCTGCGTGTGCTTGATCTCGACATAGCGACGAAAGAGCGCGGTGAGCTCCTCCGTCCAGTCGCTGCACCAAGGAAATGCCTCGGCGAGCGTCGTCTCGAGATCGCCGCGTGTGTTGATGCGATGGGAATAGATCGCCAGGCACGTGTCCTTGCGCGGAAAGCGTTTCTCTTTGCGCGCGAGCCCGAGCTCCTGCCGCGCCAGATCGATGAGGTCGGCAGCATCGCCGCGATCGAGGATCGAGAAAGCCGGATCGAGGCCGACGACGTGTGCGTACTCGCGCAGCAAGCGATTGCCGATCGAATGAAACGTACCCGACCACAATGCGCCGATCGCATCGAGCGAAACCGCACGCTGCGCACGCCGAGCGCGCAACGTAGCGGCGGCGATTCGCTCGGCTCGCCGCAGCATCTCCTGCGCCGCGCGGCGCGTGAAGGTGAGCAGCAGGATGCGCTCGGGTGCGACGCCTTCGCACAGCAGGTGCGCCACGCGATGCGCGAGCGTGTTCGTCTTGCCCGTGCCGGCACCGGCCAGCACGAGCAGCGGCGCGGCGGTGAAGCCGCCGTTGACGCTGTGCCCGAAGGTGGCTGCCGCACGCTGCTCGGGATTGAGCTGCTCGGCGGGGGCTACGGGCTCGTCGATGGCTGAGTTCATGCGCTGGCTTGGACGGCGGGGCAGGCGGCGTACTGTATATAGAGACAGACGGCATTGCCAATGCGCGCGCCGAGCATGCTCGCCGAGCCATGCCGGCTGCCGCCCTGGTACTGCGTCGCCTGATTCCGCGGGCCGGGCCGCGCCGGCTAGAATGGCGCGCTTTTCGGACGAAACGCATGCGATTTCCCGACCATTTCGATGTCATCGTCGTCGGCGGCGGCCACGCCGGAACCGAGGCGGCACTCGCCGCCGCTCGGATGGGCGCACGCACGCTGCTGTTGACCCAGAGCATCGAAACGCTCGGCCAGATGAGCTGCAACCCTGCGATCGGCGGCATCGGCAAGGGTCATCTGGTCAAGGAGATCGACGCGCTCGGCGGGGCCATGGCGCGTGCCGCCGATCGCGCCGGCATCCAGTTCCGCATCTTGAATGCGAGCAAGGGTCCCGCGGTGCGCGCCACGCGCGCTCAGGCGGATCGCGTCCTGTACAAGCAGGCGATCCGCTCGATGCTGGAGAACCAGCCCAACCTCACGCTCTTTCAGCAGGAGGTCGCCGATCTCATCCTCGAAGGCGAAGTGGCGCGCGGCGTGGTCACGCAGAGCGGCATTGAGTTTCGCGCGCGAGCTGTGGTGTTGACCGTCGGCACCTTTCTCGGCGGCAAGATTCACATCGGGCTCACCAATTATCAGGGCGGCCGCGCCGGCGATCCGCCTTCGAATCGACTGGCCGAGAAGCTGAGGGCGCTGCCGTTTCGCGTCGGTCGCTTGAAGACCGGTACGCCGCCGCGCATCGACGGCCGCTCGATCAACTACGAGGGCCTGGAGGTGCAGCCCGGCGATGAGCCGACGCCGGTGTTCTCGTACCTCGGCCGCCGCAGCGAGCATCCGCGGCAAGTCGTCTGCCACATCACCGCGACCAACGAGCGCACGCACGAGATCATTCGCGCCGGCTGCGATCGTTCGCCGATGTTCACGGGTGCGATCGAAGGCATCGGGCCGCGTTATTGCCCGTCGGTCGAGGACAAGGTACATCGCTTCGCCGACAAGACCTCGCATCAGATCTTCATCGAGCCGGAAGGGCTCACGACGCACGAGGTCTATCCGAACGGCATCTCGACCAGTCTGCCCTTCGATGTGCAGTGGGCGCTCGTGCGCTCGATCAAAGGCTTCGAGAACGCGCATATCACGCGTCCGGGCTATGCGATCGAGTACGACTTCTTCGATCCGCGCGATCTCAAGCCGACGCTCGAGACCAAGTTCATCGAAGGGCTCTACTTCGCTGGACAAATCAACGGCACGACCGGTTACGAGGAAGCGGCCGCACAAGGCATCCTCGCGGGCATCAATGCGGTGCTCAAGATTCGCGGCGCAGCGCCGTGGTCGCCGCGCCGCGACGAGGCCTACATCGGCGTGCTCGTCGACGATCTGATCACGCGCGGCACGAGCGAGCCGTATCGCATGTTCACGAGCCGTGCGGAGTATCGCTTGCTCTTGCGCGAAGACAATGCCGATTTCCGCTTGACGCCCAAAGCACGCGAGCTCGGGCTCATCGACGATGAGCGCTGGCGCTTCTTCGAAGCAAAGCGCGAGGCGACGGAACGCGAAGTCGCGCGCCTCGAACGGAGCGTGGTACAGCCGAATGACGTAACGCCGGACGAGGCGCTCGCCGTCTTCGGCGGCGAGCTCACACGGCCGAGCCATGCGTTCGATCTATTGCGCCGGCCGGAGGTCTCGCATGCCGCGCTGACGTCGCTGGCGGCGGTCGGCGCGCCGCAGTGGATGACGGCGGACGATGCCGATGAACGCCTGGTCGAACAGGTCCGTCTGCAGGTCGAAGTGCGTGCGAAGTACAGCGGTTACATCGAGCGCCAGCAGGAAGAGATCGAGCGTCAGCGACGCCACGAGGAGACGAAGCTGCCGCCGGATCTCGACTATGCCGAGGTGCGGGGCCTATCGACCGAGGTTCGCCAGCGTCTCCAGCAGGTCCGTCCGGCGACGCTGGGCCAGGCGGCGCGGGTCCCGGGCGTCACACCCGCGGCCATTTCGCTCTTGCTGGTTCACTTGAAGAAGCGCGCCGGCTCGCGCGACGCCCGGCTCGCGAGCTAACCTTGATCCGGTCGGCTCAGGTCCCGTCACAATTCCGACCTTTGCCGCTCCTTGCGGCCTCATTTTGCGGGAAGCCCCGGATCGACAGGGGGCGGATGGTCCCCATATAAAGTTCAGCGCATTCACGGCCGATAAAGCCTGTGAACTCTTTCATCGTCTGCGGCGCGCGCGGTTGCTACGCTCGCGCTGCCCGTTCCGCAGAGGGACATTCATCGACACCTATGACGTGGTTCGTAATTTTCGCCTGCACGGTCTTTGCTCTGTACTTCTGGCGACGGTACAGAGAGCAGCAGCGCGAGCTCAACAGTCCATTGGCAAGCCATCGCCAAGGGCATAGCCACATCGGTCAAATCGTGGTGCTCGAGAACGGTTTGCAAAACGGCACGGGTCGCGTCCGCCTCGGCAATCGGGAGTGGACGATCCGCGGCCCGAATCTGCCGCCGGGTTCCAAGGCCCGCGTCACCGGTGTGGACGGCACGGTGCTGCTGGTCGACCGCGTCGCCGCGTAACCCTTTTCAATTCTTCGTCAGCCGCCCGATGCCGAGCAGCCCTGCTCGCGCATCGCGCGCGGCGCATAGTCGCGCCAGAAGCGCTCCGCGTACGTTTGTGCCTGCTCCATGAGCTGCGCGTTGGCGTTGCGGCTCAGGGTCGCGATCGCCTCGGCAAAACCGGTGGCGTGCGCGATATAGGCATCGCCCATGCAACCCTCCTCGTTGAGGCGGTCCCCGAAGTATTGCCAGGCGAGCAATTGCGCGAGCGATAAACGCCGACCCCAGGGCATCCGTGCCATGGCGAAGAACGCCGTGGGCTCGCCGTCGCGCGCAGCATCGATGCCGAAGGCTTGAGCGCTCGAGGCGTCGGCTGGATGACCATCGCAGCCGAGCGCCATGCAATTGGCGAGATCGACTTTGGCTTGCGGCATGCTGACGCCGGCTTGTTTGAGATAGAGGCGAATCGAGCCGACATCTTGCGTGCGCTCCGCTCGCTGCACTTCGATCAGCCGACGCGTCGCGAGCGCATGCAGCGCCGGTGCGTATTGCTGCTTGGCTGCCGTTTCGAGCAATGCGTCGCGCGTTTGCGGATCGCGCGTGAACTGCGCGAGCTCGGTTGCGCTCGCGGGCCGGCCGGCGTTCGCCGCGGCGCGCAGCCGGCGCTCGATTCCTTCGTAGTCGAAGCTCGCGTTGCGACAGCCTTGCGCTGCGCGCGGCATGAAAGCAGCTTCGGCTCGCAACACACCCGCTGCGCGGGCCGCCTTCTGCGGCGGCAGAATCTGGGCAAGCTGCGCGATCTGCTTGTCGAGATCGGGCGCGCGTGCCGCGACGACACGACTGCACCAATGCTGGATGCGCACGAGCGCAATGTTCGCTTCTTCGCTGCCGTTGGCGGCTGCATCGCCGAGCAGCGCGATGGCCGCATCCGCGTTGCCCTTCGCAAGCGCATCGATGACGCCCGGCGGCACGTTCAGGCCGCGCAGCATCCGCCAGTGCGAGACGCGTTGCAGGTTTTCGTAGAAGGCCGTCTCGTCCGTGGGCTCGATCGATGCGGCGTGCTCGTTGGCAACGGACGGTGCTGCACCTGATGGCTTGGGGGCTTCGATCGCATGCGCGCCCGCGCACGCGATCGAGAGCGCCGCCGCCAGCAGAGCCCGCCGCATTGTCTACTCCTTACTCCGCGCGTGCCCCGTCCGGAATCAAGTCGTACTCGATCTGAACGTTGCCCGTGAAGGTCATTTCGCCGCGTTGGTAGGTCTGCGATGCATCGACTTCCGCTGCCATCGCCACCGCACGCTTGAGCATCGGCACCGGCGGGGCGTACGCCGAGTTGGCCGCAATCGTGCGCGGTGCGCCGAGGCGCGCACCGGACGCTTTCGCGACGGCTTCTGCATTCAAACGTGCTTCTTCGACGGCTTTGGCGAGCGCTTCGCGTTCCAGATCGCGCCGCTTGCTCGAATCGAGCACGGGGTCGGTCACCTGATTGATGCCGAGATCGAAGGCACGCTCGAGGAGCTGGCCCAGCTTGTCCAGATCGCGCAGCTCCACTTCGATCTGCCGCGACACGTAATAGCCGATCAACTGACGCTCGCGCGCGTTCTGATCCCAGTTGTACTCAGGTTGCACATTGATGCGCGTGGCACGCACGAGCTTCTGATCGATCTTGAGATCGCGCGTGAGCTTGAGCGCGGCATCCATGGTCTTGGCGACTTCGGCACGGGCATCGTCGAGCTTCGGGCGGCGCGACTCGATGCCGAGCGTGACGATCGCACGGTCGGGCTCGGCGCGAACTTCGCCGGTGCCCGTGACGCTGATGGTGCGGGGCGGCTCGGCACCGTGGGCGAGCGTGCTTGCGGCGAAGAGCATTGCGAGAAGAAACGCCTTTTTGTCCATGGGACTCCCTGCTGTGCTGAATGCCGCTTGTGCGGCGCCTGCCCTATTTGTCGCCGTGCGCGTCGCGAAGTTCGGCGCTGCAACAAAATCGTTACAGCTTCCCGACCGCTCAACCCAACAGCTGACCGATCAACGTTTGTATCTCAGGACGGCTCGCCGTCAAGTGCTCGCCGCGTCCTTGCGTGATCGCTTCGAGGTCAGCCGTGGCGCGCTCGAAGTCGTCGTTGACGACGACGTAATCGAACTCGTTCCAATGCGACATGTCCGCAATGCTGTCGCGCAAGCGCCGCGCGATCACTGCTTCGCTGTCGGTCGCGCGGCCGCGTAGCCGCTGCTCGAGGGCCTCGCGCGACGGCGGGAGAATGAAGATCGAGCGGCATTCGGGCATCGCGCGGCGCACCTGTTGGGCGCCCTGCCAATCGATTTCGAGCAAGACGTTTTCGCCGCGCGCCAACATGTCCTCGACCTGCTTGCGCGATGTGCCGTAGCAATTGTCGAAGACCTGCGCGTGTTCCAGGAACTCGCCGTTCGCCACCATGCGCTCGAACTCGGCGCGATCGACGAAGAAATAATCGTGCCCATGCCGCTCGGTCTCGCGCGGCGGGCGCGTTGTATACGAGATCGAGAAGCGCAGCTGCGGCATGCGCTGCATCAATGCGCGTACCAGCGAGGTCTTGCCGGCGCCGGACGGTGCGGCGATTACGAACAACTTTCCGCGTTGCATGGGCATCGAGACATTCGGATCGGGACGCGTCATTCGACGTTCTGAACTTGCTCGCGCATCTGCTCGATCGTGACTTTCATGTCGACCGCCGCCTTGGTCGTCTCCGCGTCCTGGGATTTCGACGAGAGCGTGTTGGCTTCGCGATTGAGCTCTTGCATCAGGAAGTCGAGCCTGCGACCGGCAGGTTCGGCCGAGTCGAGGGCGGCTTCGACTTCATCGAGGTGGCCCGCCAGCCGATCGAGCTCTTCGTCGACATCCATCTTGTGCGCGTAGAGCACGAGCTCCTGCTCCAGCCGGTCGCGATCGGGAACGACGCCGAGCTGCGCGATGCGCTCGGTGATGCGTTCGCGCACGCGTTGCGCCACTTCGGGCAGGCGCGCCCGCACCGACTGCGCTTGCGCGCGCATCGTCGAGCAGCGCGCGAGCAGCAGCTCGCGGATGCGCTGTCCTTCGCGCAAACGCGTTTCGTTGAGCTCCTGCAATGCCTCGCGCATGAGCTCGACGGTCGCCGCGACGAGCGGCGCCAGATCGAGCTCCGCCTCGCGGACCACGCCCGGCCAACGCAGCAGCTCGAGCGGACTGAGCGGCGCGGTGTCCGGCACGCGCGCGCGCACTTCGTCGATCCGCGCGACGAGCTCATCGAGCAGCTGCGTGTCGAGCTCGAGCGCACGTTGCACGCCGGCGGCAGGCTTGAGGTAGACGTTGGCGTCGACCTTGCCTCGGCGCAGCGATCCGCCGATCAATTGCCGCAGCTCGTGCTCGAGCGTGCGCAGCTCTTCGGGCAGACGCAGGGCGATTTCAAGATAGCGGTGATTGACCGTGCGAAGCTCGCACGACAAGGTCCCCCAGGGACCCTGGCGTTCGCGGCGAGCAAAACCCGTCATGCTGCGAATCATGTGACTTGAGCGTTCTCTCGGCAGCTTATGTGCAAGAAACTCGTCGAGCGCAAAACTGCGGCCTGCGTCGCAACCGTACGATTCGGGCCGCCCGCGGCGCCAGGACAATGAAGACTTAAGGCAAAAGCCGTCTTAACTGCGACCGCGCGCCAGTGTTATAAAGCGCCGCTACGATAATCTGATCTGCTGCCAGTTTGCCGTTGATCCTGGGGATTTGTACCGTCAGATGTCGATTAGGGAAGCGATGAAGGTCCCGATGCCGGCAGGGTGCCTCAACGCCTTCCTCTTAGAGTGTAACAGTTGATCGCCCTTGCGGCCGGAGCCCGCGCTTGCGGATCGAGTACGCTGACCTGAGTCTGATCGGGGACCGGGAAGACAACCAAGACCGAGTCGCCGTCGCCACGAACGACGAGGCAGCTCTGCTCATCGTGATCGACGGCATGGGTGGCCATTCCGACGGCAGCCGTGCAGCCGACACGGCGCTGAAGAGCCTGTTGGACTCGTTCCACCGGACCGCTTCGCCCATCTTCGATCCGCTCGGTTTTCTCCACCTGTCCCTCAGCCGCGCCCATGACGAGGTGGCAAGCCTCGGCAACGCGCAACGGCTCGATACGCGGCCGCGCGCCACGATTGCGGTCTGTCTCGTGCAGGAAGGTGCCGCCTATTGGGCCCACATCGGCGACAGCCGCGTCTATCACTTGCGGCGCGGCCAGGTGCTCGAGCGCACGCGCGATCACAGCCACGTGGAGCTGCTGCTACGCGAAGGCAAGATCACGGAAGAAGAGATCGCCAACCATCCGATGCGCAATTTCGTGGAGTGCTGCTTGGGCGGCGACCCGGCCATTCCCGAGATGACCATCAGCACCCGGCGTGTGCTTCAACCGGGCGATGTCCTGCTTTTGTGCACGGACGGGATCTGGGCGAATCTACGTGACTCGGACATCGCGGCGTTCTTCCGCGACGACTCGCAGCAATTGCGTGCCTGGCTGGAAGCGCTCGGTCGACGAGCGGTTCAGGCCTCTGCCCCATTCAGCGACAATAGCTCTGCCGCGGTGCTGCGCTGGCTCGGCGACTGAGTCGCACCACGCTGCCCGCGCGTTGAGTCCTTGTCGCGCCCCCTCGACATCGGGGCGCTTTCCGAAGCGAGACGACCATGAAGCAACGACCGAGCGGCCGCGCACCTGACGAGTTGCGCCCGATCAAGATCACTCGCCATTTCACCCGCCATGCCGAAGGTTCGGTTCTGATCGAGTTCGGCGACACGCGCGTGCTGTGCACGGCCAGCGTCGAAGAGACGATCCCGCAGTTCCTGCGCAACACGGGACGTGGCTGGGTGACGGCCGAGTACGGCATGCTGCCGCGCGCGACCCATACGCGCACCAAGCGCGAAGCGGCGAGCGGCAAGCAGGGCGGACGCACGCTCGAAATCCAGCGCCTCATCGGTCGCGCGTTGCGCGCGGTCGTCGATTTGAGTGCGCTCGGCGAGCGCACCATCACGCTCGATTGTGACGTGTTGCAGGCCGACGGCGGCACGCGCACCGCGGCCATCACGGGCAGTTACGTCGCGCTGTGCGATGCGGTGAACACGCTTATCCGTCGCGGTGTGCTGCGCGAGAATCCGATTCACGGTCAGGTAGCCGCCGTTTCGGTCGGCATTTGGGCGGGGATACCCGTGCTCGATCTCGACTATGCCGAGGACTCGGAAGCCGAGACCGACATGAATGTCGTGATGAACAACGGCGGCGCTTTCATCGAGCTGCAAGGCACGGCCGAAGGGCATGCGTTCCGTCGCGAAGAGCTCGATGAGCTGCTCAACTTGGCCGCGAACGGCATTCGCCTGCTGCAGGCCAAGCAGCTCGAAGCGCTCGCGCAGGATTGAGCGCCGATGCGCATCGTGCTCGCCACCAACAACGCCGGAAAGTTGCGGGAGCTGCGCGAGCTGCTCGCACCCTTTGCGGTGGAGCTCTTGCCGCAATCGCGGTTCACGCGCGAGTCGGCCGAAGAGAACGGATTGTCGTTCGTCGAGAACGCGATTTTGAAAGCGCGCCATGCAGCGCGCGTCTCGGGGCTGCCGTCGATTGCCGACGATTCGGGCATCGAAGTCGATGCGCTCAAGGGCGCGCCCGGCATTTTCTCGGCGCGTTATGCCGGCGAAGGCGCGAGCGATGAAGCCAACAACCGCAAGCTCCTCGAAGCTTTGCGCGGCGTACCGCTCGCAGCGCGGCAGGCGCGTTATCGCTGCGCGCTCGTGTTCATGCGCTGGGACACCGATCCGTTTCCGCTCGTGTGTCAGGCAAGTTGGGAGGGGCGCATCATCGACGTGCCGCGCGGCAACGGCGGTTTCGGCTACGACCCGATCTTCGAGCTGCCGGAGCGCGGCCTGACGGCAGCGGAGATTTCCGCCGAAGAGAAGAATTCGATCAGCCATCGTGGCAAAGCGTTGCGCGAGCTGGTCGAGCAGCTGCAACGCGCTGGAATCGTTCGATCGAGCGACGTCGCACGATGAGCGTGCCAACACGCGAGCAGGAGCGCAGCACGGCGCCGCTTGCGGCGCCGCGGCTGGTCGCGCCGCCACTCGCGTTGTACGTGCACATGCCCTGGTGCGTGCGCAAATGTCCTTACTGCGATTTCAATTCGCACGCCGCCCCTGCCCGCTTACCGCAGCGAGAATACGTCGATGCCCTCATCGACGATCTGATGCGCGATCTGCCGCTTGCCGAGGAGCGCCCGCTGATTTCGATCTTCTTCGGCGGCGGCACGCCGAGTCTGTTTGCGCCCGCTGAGATCGCGCGCTTCCTCGAGCGCGTGCGGGCGTCGATCCCTGTCGATGCGCTCGCCGAGATCACGCTCGAAGCGAACCCCGGCACCATCGAGCGCGGCATGTTCGCCGACTATCGTGCCGCCGGCATCAATCGCGTGTCGCTCGGCGCGCAGAGCTTCAATGCGCGGCATCTGCATGCATTGGGCCGGATTCACGAGCCGCATGACATCGCACGCGCCGTCGACGAGCTCGTGCGTTGCGGGCTCGATAATTTCAATCTCGACCTGATGTATGCGCTGCCGGGGCAGTCCGTGGATGAGGCGCTGGCCGACATCGAGGCCGCGCTCGCGCTCGCGCCGAGCCACGTCTCGCACTATCAGCTCACGCTCGAGCCGGGCACCGTGTTCTATCACCGCCCGCCGCCGCTGCCTGATGCGGACACGGCGTGGGAAATGCAGCTGCGCTGTCAGGAGCGCCTCGCGCAGGCTGGCTACGAGCAATACGAAGTATCTGCGTACGCCCGCGGCGGGCGACGCAGCGTGCACAACCTCAATTATTGGCGATTCGGCGACTACCTCGGCCTCGGCGCGGGCGCGCACGGCAAGCTGACGCGCGTGGCCGAGCGCACCGTGCTCCGGACCTCGCGCACGAAACAGCCGCGGACTTATCTCGAAAGCGCGCCGGATCGCCGCGACGAGCGGCATGTCGTGCCGCCTGGCGAGGTGCCGTTCGAGTTCATGCTGAACGTCCTGCGCCTGCGGGAGGGGTTCGACGCAGCACAGTTCGAATCCCGCACCGGGCAACCGTTCGCGACCGTGCTCCCGGCGCTCGAACAGGCGCGCGGGCGAGGGCTGCTCGAGCGGGACGCTGCGGGGGCGTGGCGGCCGACCGAGCTCGGCTATCGCTTTCTGAACGACCTGCAGGCGCTCTTTCTCTAGCCACTGACCGGCGTCGCGGCGCGGGCTTTTTGTGAACGAGCGCACAAAACCTTGTGGGCACGAAGGCTTGCGTGTGTTCCGCTCCGCGCGGGTTATGCACATCGCGGAACTCTTTTCACGCCGACGCCTAGTTGATGACAAAATCACAAGAGGCGCTTCAGGAGGCCTCTGTAACTTATTGATTGAAAAGGTAGAAATGGCCTGGTGAAAATTTGACCAATCTGACGATCTCGCGGCATTACAGCATTTCAGGGCCGATTTGCCGCAAGTCATCCACACAGTTATCCACAGCTTTTGTGGATAACCCCTACATCCTCGTGATCCTCCAACGTGGCCCCGCGTAGGGCTTCGTCCATGCCTTGCGGGCGGCGCAATCGGCGGCTACACTGCGCGCCTTTTTCCGGAAGGGGCGCTCCGGCGCTCGGATGCATCATCATGAAAGCCGGCATTCATCCCGAATACAAAGAGATCACGGTGACCTGCAGCTGCGGGAACACCTTCACGACCCGTTCGACCCTCGGTCACGACCTGCAGATCGAAGTCTGCTCGAACTGCCACCCGTTCTACACGGGCAAGCAGAAGATCGTGGACACCGGCGGACGCGTCGACAAGTTCCGCAAGAAGTACGCTCGCTAACTCGAGCGTCACGCGACGACTTGCAACGAAGGCGCCCACTGGGCGCCTTTGTTTTTGCGCGCAGCATTCCTTGCGACACGCGCGCAAGGCGCGTTCCGCAGCAGTTCATCCTGCCTCTGGTCCAATCCTTCGCCATGCGCGGGCCGCGCGAAATTGCACGTGCACCCACGTGCAGGCACCATTCCGCGGTGTGCCAAGGGATCGGAGGCCTTCTGCGAACGGGTCGCTGCCATGATTCCGAGACTACGACTCCGCCACGCTCTCGCCATCGCCGCCGCCTGCGTCGGGTTGTCGAGCTGCGCGATGAACCCGGTAACCGGTCGGCCCGACCTTGTCCTGCAATCCGAGACGGGTGAGATCAATCGCGCCAAAGAAGTGCATCCGCTGCTGCTCCGGGAGTACGGCGGTCCCTATCAGGACATGCGCCTGCAGCAGTACGTGAACGAGGTGGGTCAGCGCGTCGCGAAGCTGAGCCATCGCCCCGAGCTGCAATACACCTTCACGGTGCTCGACAGTCAGGACATCAACGCCTTCACGACGGGCGGCGGTTATGTCTACATCACGCGCGGCATCCTGGCGTTTCTGAACTCCGAGGCGGAGCTCATGGCAGTGCTCGGCCACGAGATCGGCCATGTGACCGCGCGCCATCCGGTTCGCCAGCAGAGCCAATCGACGCTCGCCAATATCGGCGCTGCCGCGGTGGGCGTGTTCACGGGCAGCGGCGATCTCGCGGGGCTCGCGAGCTACGCAGGAGCGGCGCTCATCCGCGGCTACGGCCGCGAACAGGAGCTCGAAGCCGATCGGCTCGGCGCCGAATACCTCGCGCGCGTCGGTTTGAGCCCCGATCACATGATCGACGTGGTGCGGCTGCTCAAGAATCAGGAGCTTTTCGAGATCCAGCGCGCACGTGTCGAAAAGCGCGAGCCACGGGTCTATCACGGCGTCTTCTCGACACACCCGGACAACGATCAGCGTCTGCGCGAAGTCGTCAGAGCCGCCGAAAAGCTGCGCGCCGGCGATCGGCAAGAGGACCCGGGGCGCGAGCGCTTCCTGCAGGCGATCCAAGGGCTACCGTTCGGTACGAGCCGCGCGCAGGGCGTGCTGAGGGGCAACCGCTTCTATCACGCCGATCTCGGCATCACGCTCGCCTTCCCCACCGGCTGGACGATCGAAAACCTCGCCGATCGACTCGTGGCGGTCTCGCCGCAGAAGGACAGCATTCTGCAGATGCAGACGATGGCACCGCCGCCGAATACCGCGCCGCGCGAGCTCTTGTCGCGGCTGCTCGTCGGCAGCGGCACGGCCAGTCAATCCCAGGCGATCGAGGTGAATGGCTTGCAGGGTCACACCGCGGTCGTGCGGGCCGCCAAGACGCCCTTCGGTGTGGCGCCGGCGCGCTACACGGTCATTTACCACAATAATCTTGCTTATATTTTTGCCGGAGCAAGCAAGGCTTCGAGCAGCGTTCCTGCAGCAGATCCGCTGTTTACGTCGACGATCAATACGTTCCGCCGGCTGCGGCAGAACGAGTTCGCGCTCGCCGAGCCGTATAAAATCCGGGTCATCCGCGCGACCGAAAACACGCGGATCGCGGATCTCGCGAAGTCCTCGCCGATCAAGGAATATCCGGTCGAGACGCTCCGCTTGCTCAATGACCTCTATCCCGACAAGGAGCCGAAGCCAGGGCAGCTCATCAAGATCATCGAGTGACTCACCTTCGCGCGCTTGATTCGTTAGGCTCATCGTGTAAGTCTGCGCCTCCACCTCGCGGGGGCGCGTTGGAGGGCAGCTCCGCGGTTTCGGGCGCGGCTCGCTTGCGAGCCGACAGCCTGCTCGGCGGCAGCGCATCGCGCGCTTCGTCGTATCGCGGACCTCTCTCGCTGCCGGCGAGCCGCACCGAGCGATAGCTTCGAGATCGTGGCTGAGCCGCGGCGACGAGCCAGCGCTGCTTCGCATCACTTTTGGCTGGAACACACGCATGTCCGAGAAAAAGTTTGAACTGACGAATCTGGCGACCGGGAAGAAGACCGTGGTCGACGTCAAGAGCGGCACACTGGGTCCTGACGTCCTGGATATCGGCAGATTGGCGAAAGACCACGGGATGTTCGCATTCGATCCCGGGTACATGGTGACTGCCTCGTGCGAGAGCAAGATCACCTACATCGACGGCGAGAACGGCGTGCTCCTGCATCGAGGCATTCCGATCGAGCAGCTCGCCGAGAAGAGCAACTTCCTCGAGGTTGCGTACCTGCTGATCAATGGCGAGCTGCCGACGGCAGCGCAGCTTGCCGAATTCACGCACGCGATTCAGTACCACACGATGATCAACGAATCGCTGCTGCGCTTCTTCAACGGCTTCCAGCACAACGCGCATCCGATGGCGATGCTGTCGGGCGTCGTCGCGTCGATGGCGGCGTTCTATCACGACTCGATGGACATCCATAATCCGCGCCATCGCGAGATCTTCGCTCATCGCATCATCGCGAAGATTCCGACGATCGCGGCGGCGGCTTACAAGCATTCGATCGGCCAGCCGTTTATCTATCCGCGCAACGATCTCGACTACTGCTCGAACTTGCTGCACATGTTCTTCGCAGTGCCGTGCGAGCCGTATCACGTCGACCCGGTGGTGGCGCAGGCACTCGATCTGCTCTTCATCCTGCACGCCGATCACGAGCAGAACGCGAGCACCTCCACGGTGCGCCTTGCGGGCAGCACGGGCACCAATCCGTACGCGGCGATCTCCGCGGGCATCAGTGCCCTGTGGGGCCCGGCGCACGGCGGTGCGAACGAAGCGGTGCTTACGATGCTCGAGCAGATCGGCACGGTCGAGAACGTGCCGAAGTTCCTCGCGCGCGCCAAGGACAAGAACGACAACTTCCGGCTGATGGGCTTCGGCCATCGCGTGTACAAGAACTACGATCCGCGCGCGACGATCATCCGCGGCATGTGCCACAAGGTGCTCGCCAAGCTCGGCAAGGCCGACAATCCGCTGTTCGAGCTCGCGCTCAAGCTCGAGGAAATCGCGCTCAAGGACGAATACTTCATCGAGCGCAAGCTCTATCCGAACGTCGATTTCTACTCCGGCATCATCTACAGCGCGATCGGCATTCCGCCGTCGATGTTCACGGTGATGTTCGCGATTGCGCGCACCGTCGGTTGGGTGGCGCACTGGCAGGAGATGATTTCCGATCCTTCGATGAAGATCTCGCGCCCGCGCCAGCTCTACACCGGACCGGCCAAGCGCGATTACGTGGAAATCTCGCAGCGCGGCTGATGCCGCGCGCGCGTCCGAACGCCGAGCGCTTCAGTAGAGCCGCTCGTGCGTTTCGGAGGCGAGCAAGGACTCGAGCTCTGCGGCGTTCGCCCGCCGCATCGGTCGGCCGTCGACGGGACTCGACGGCGACTGGCGAATTCCATCGAGCGGAAAGACGATCGCATCGATGGGCGTCTCCCCCGCAACGAACTGCACGACCGGATAGGTCACTTGCCGATCCGGTTCGTAGCGCATCCGCCGCTCGCCGATGCGATGCGGGATCCCGAACTCCATGAGATGGAGCGCAACCGACTCCGCCCCATCGGCGAACAAGTGCAGGGTGACTTCCGAATGTGCCGAAGCGGTGCCACTCAACACCGGCCCGACGAGCCGAGGTTGAAAGCGCTCGAGCAGCCGCATCGCCTGTAGCGCCGTCTCGCGCAGCGTGGTGAGCGTCGAGGAGTGCTTGTCGGCTTCGAAGAGCCGATGATGCGCAGCGAGCGCCTCTTCGATCTCCGTGTTCTTGGGCAATACGGCAATGTCGGTCGCGCCGAGCCGCTCGGCCGCCTTGCGCTTGGCGAGACCGAAATCGTCGATCCCCTGCTCCGACATGATGCGCGCCGCTTCCTGTGCAAGTGCGCGCCGCAGCTGTTCTGCGCGCGGGTTCATTCGCTTGCTCATACGGGCACTCCCCTGTCGAAGCTCGCTGCAGAGTAACGCGGTTGCCGACCGGCCGTACACGCAGGCGCGCTCAGAAGAGCGACTCGTCGCTCTGCGATTGTCCCGCGTCCATATCGAACGGCGCGGCGAGCGAACCGTCGGAGGGCGCTTCCGGCGGCAGATGGCCGGCCATGAAGGTCTCGAAGATCGCGTTGGGATCGCCGGGACGGGCGGCCAAACCCGTCTCCGCCGAGATCCGCATCGAGACCAGTCCCGGCGGCTGCGGTACGCGGCTTTCCGGCACATTGGCCAGCGCCGCGCGCATGAAATAGATCCACATCGGCAAGGCGGTGCGGCTGCCTTCTTCGCCGGGACCGAGCGAACGCTCTTGATCGAAACCGACCCACGCCGCGCCGACGAGCTGCGAATTGAAGCCGCAGAACCACGCGTCTCGGCGATCGTTGGTAGTGCCCGTCTTGCCGGCTAGATCGCCGCGGTTCAATTGCCGTGCACGCACGGCCGTACCGCGAGCGATCACGTCCTTCATCATGTCGCGCATCAGATAGCTGTTCTGCGGCGAGATCGCCTGCGGCGCGAGCCGCTGCGGATCGAGATATGTCAGGCCGCCCCAACGCGCTTCGTCGGTTGGCTCGGTCACGATCGGCGTCTCGAACGGCCCTTCGCTCGTATCGGATGAATTCGTTCCCGGTTCCAAGCACTCCGCGCACACGAACAGCGGCTCGGCTTCGAAGACCGTGGTGCCGTCGGGGCCGATCACGCGTTCGAGAAAGTACGGCTCGACCAGAAAGCCGCCGTTGGCGAACACCGCGTAGCCGCGCGCCATCTCGAGCGGCGAGACCTGCGCGGTGCCGAGCGCCAAAGACAAGTTGCGCGGCAGCGATTCTTCCGCGAAGCCGAACTTCGAGATGAACTGCGTGACATACGCAGGCCCGAGCGCGTGCATGACGCGAATCGAGACCAGGTTGCGCGAGCGGACGAGCGCTTCACGCAGACGCATCGGACCGCGAAATTCGCGCGTGTTGTTCTGCGGCCGCCAGCTCGACTCGAGCGAGGCGTCTTCGATGACGAGCGGTGCGTCGTTGATGATGCTCGCGGGCGTATAACCGCGATCGAGCGCCGCCGAGTACAAGAAGGGCTTGAACGCCGAGCCCGGCTGGCGTCGTGCCTGCACCGCACGGTTGTAGTTGCTCGAGTAATAGTCAAAGCCGCCGATGAGCGCAGCGACCGCGCCATCCTGCGGATCGAGCGCCACGAACGCGCCCTGCGCTTCGGGAATCTGCACCATGCGCCACGCGCCGCTGCGTTCCTGTGCGATATAGATGACGTCGCCGACATTGAGTACATCGCCTGCGCGTTGCAGCGCCGGGCCGACGCTGCCATCGGGGCGCGGCTCGCGCGCCCAGCTGATGGCTTCCCAACGCAGCGCGATGCGCCCGTGCGTGCGCGAATAAGCGAGCGCGTCTTTGTCGTTGACCTTCACCACAAGTGCCGGTTCGAGGCCGGCGCGCGAGGTGAATTCTTGGAGCGCTTCGCTCCATTGCTTTTCGCCTGCATTGTCGCTGAGCGGTACGCGCGCGACGGGTCCGCGATAGCCGTGGCGTTGATCGTAGTCGAGCAAGGCGGCGCGCAGGGCCATGACGGCGGCCTGCTGCAAGCGGCTGTCGATCGTCGTAATTGCTTCGTAGCCTGCGGTATAGGCATCGGTGCCGTACTTCTCGAGCAAGGCCGCGCGCACCATTTCGGCGACGTACGGCGCATCGACTTCGACAGCCGGGCCGTGCAGCTTCGACTCGACTGGTGCGGTGAGCGCCGTCTCGTACTCTTCCTGCGTGATATAGCGTTGCTCGCGCATGCGCCGGAGCACATAAGCGCGCCGCTGTCTTGCAAGATCGGGATTGGCCACTGGGTTGTCGCGCGAGGGCAGGCGGAACGTGCCTGCAATCAACGCGGCTTCGGGCAGAGTCAGCTGATCGACCGTCTTGCCGAAATACACCTCGGCGGCTGCGCCGACCCCGTAAGCGCGTTGCCCGAGAAACATCTTGTTCATGTAGAGAGCAAGGATCTCTTGCTTGGTCAACTCGCGCTCGATGCGCAGCGCCAGGAAGATCTCCTGCAGCTTGCGGCGATAGGTCTTATCGGGGCTCAAGAAGATGCCGCGTGCGAGTTGCATCGTGATCGTGCCGCCGCCTTCGCTGCGTTCGCCTGACATGAGGTGACGAACCGTCGCGCGCAGCAGGCCCGCATAGTCGATGCCGCTGTGCTCGAAGAAGCGGTCGTCTTCGGCAGCGAGCACGGCATTGACGAGCTGGCTCGGCAGGGCGTCGAAAGGCAGCGGAATGCGCCGTTGCTCGCCGAATTGCGCGATCAGCTTGCCGTCACGGCTATAGACACGCAGCGGCACCTGCAGCCGGATGTCGCGGATCGTCGAGACGTCCGGCAGGGCCGGGCGCAAGTATTGGTAGGCACCGAGCAGGGCAAGGGTCAGGGTGCCCGCGACGAGGATGAGGGCCGCGAGCATGAGCCGCGCTGCAGATGGCAGATGAGAACGCATGATAGAAAAACAGCCTAAGTCCTTGCCTCGTAAAAATACCTTGTGCAATAGTAGCCTACGTTCCGAGTGTCTCCTCGAAAACGGAAGGTGCGTCCGCGCAAGCTTGCGTCGGGCACCTTACAAGAACGAGCGCGGGCGGATGATACGAGCATTGGTCACTCGGCCCTGACAGTCGTTCCGCGATTACGACATAAACGAGCTACGGCCGGCCATGCAGCGTAGCGCAAGGCTCTGAAAGACAAGCTCGTTGTGCTGCGGCGGGAATGGGGAATGTGCAGTTCGACGGGAAAAAAGGCCTTTTCTGCGGGGAATACCGCGATGGTATTTCGTGAGGCTGCTCACATTCAACTTAACTCACCGCTGTATATAGTTGCCGCTCGTGTTTCGTGCCCGATCTCTGATCGTGACCTAAGTGTCTGATCCAGAAGAGGAACTAGCGTGCTGTTTACCGCCAAATCCCGACCGCTGATCGGTTTGGACATCACCACGTCGTCGGTGAAGCTGATCGAGCTCAGCATGAGCGGCGGTCAATATCGCGTCGAGGCGTACGCAGCCGAGCCGACCCCGCCGAACTCGATCAACGAGAAGGCGATCGTCGACGCCAGCGCGGTCGGCGAGGCCATCAAGCGCGCAGTAAAGCGCTCGGGCGCTCGCGCCAAGGACGCAGCCGTTGCCATCAGCGGCGATGCCGCAATCACCAAGATCATCCAGATGCCGCGCACCTTGAGCGAAAACGAGCTCGAGGGGCAGGTGGAATTGCAGGCCGATCAGTACATCCCCTTCCCGATGGAAGAGGTGAGCTACGACTTCGAAGTGATCGGCCCGTCCGAGAAGGACCCCGACATGCTCGATGTGCTCCTGGTCGCGACGCGCTCGGAGAACGTCGAGCAGCGCGTCGCCGCCTGCGCAGCCGCCGGGCTCACGGCGCGCATCGTCGACGTCGAAGCGTTCGCCCTCGAGAACGCCTGTCGTCTGTTGACGCATCAAATGCCCGATGGCGGCCTCGGTCGCGTCATCGCGGTCGTCGACTTCGGCGCGAGCAGCACGACCTTCAGTGTGCTGCGCGACCTGAAGGTCATTTACACGCGCGACTTCGCGTTCGGCGGCCAGCAGCTGACCGAAGAAATCATGCGCACGTACGGCCTCAGCATGGAGGAAGCGGGCCGTGCGAAGAAGGAAGGCGGGCTGCCCGGTAACTACGAATCCGAGGTGCTCGGCCCCTTCATCGACGACATGTGCCAGCAGGTGAGCCGCTCGCTGCAGTTCTTCCTCGCCTCGGGCGCCGGTCGCGAGCAGCCCGAGCAGATTCTCGTCTGCGGCGGCTGCGCCAACATCCCGGGCGCAGCGGAAATGATCCAGAGTCGCGTGGGCATCGAGGCGGTGCGCGGCGATCCGCTGGGGCAGATGAAGATCAGCCAAAAGGCGAAGGCTCAGGCCGTGAAGAAGGACGCCACCGCGTTGTTGACTGCCTGCGGTCTGGCACTGAGGAGCTTCGACTGACATGCCAAGAATCAACCTACTTCCCTGGCGAGAAGCCGAGCGTAAGCGTCGCCGGCAGGAATTCGGTCTCGGCGTGGTCGCAGCCCTCGTGTTGGCGGGCATCATCGCTTTTGGCGTCAACCTGCAGATGCAGAACGCCATCGACAATCAGAACGAGCGCAACAACTATCTGAAGACCGAGATCGCCAATCTCGACAAGCAGATCACCGAGATCCTCGATCTCGAGCAGAAGAAGCAGCGCCTGCTGGCACGCATGCAGGTCATCGAGCAGCTCGAGCGCAGCCGCCCCGAGATCGTGCATGTCTTCGATCAGCTCGTGCGTACGCTGCCCGACGGCGTGTACCTGACCGAAATCAAGCAGACCGATCGCAAGATCCAGATCAAGGGCGTCGCCCAGTCGAGCACGCGCGTCGCATCTTATATGCGCAACCTCGATGCCTCCGAGTGGTTCGCCGATCCGGCGCTCACCATCCTCGAGACGAAGGGTGCGAGCGACGCCGGTTCCGAGTTCACGTTGACGGTCGTTCAAGAGAACGCGCTGCTGCCGAAGAACGACGAAGAGACGGATACGGTGGCCAGGGCAGCCAGGCCTCAACAGAGGTAAGTCGCGATGAGCAGCATTCTCGAACAGCTCAAAGACATCGACCCGAACGATCCGGGACGATGGCCGCTGCCGATTCGCTTCGGCGCCATCGGTTTGATTTTCCTGATTGCCGCCATCGTGCTGACGACTTTCCTGGCCTGGAAGCCGAAAAAGCCCGATCTCGATGCGGCGCGCGCGCAAGAGGAGCAGCTCCTCGCAACGCTCGAGCAGAAGGCAAAGAAGGCCGCGAACCTGGATGCTTACAAGGCGCAGCTCGCCGAAATGGAGCAGTCCTTCGGCGCGATGCTGCGTAAGTTGCCGAATCAGACCGAAGTGCCGAGCCTGCTCACCGACATCTCGCAGCAGGGCGCGGGCGCTGGGCTCGATCAGAAGCTGTTTCAGCCGAACCAGCAGATCAACAAGGATTTCTATGCCGAACTGCCCATCAAGATGCGGCTGACCGGCACGTACCATGCGATCGGTGCGTTCGTGAGCGGCATCGCGGCGTTGCCGCGCATCGTCACGTTGCACGATGTCGAGATCAAACCCGTCGGCAAGACGAGCGGTATCGATGAGCTGCAGATCGATGTGACCGCGAAGACATACCGCTACTTGGACGAGGAAGAGCAAACCTGACGCACGCTGCTCTTGGCGCTAAGCACGAAACCGAACAGCCATGCAAACCATCAGATCGACTCCGCTCCTCATCGCAGCGCTGCTTCTAGTCGGCGGCTGCGCGAGCGACATGGACGAGCTGCGGCAGAAGGTCGCGGACATCAAGAACCGGCCCGGCGAGCGCATCGAACCGCTCCCGGAGATCAAGCCGTACGAGGCCTTCACCTATCAGGCGAGCTCGCTGCGCTCGCCGTTCGTGCCGAGTGCGCCCGTGCGCGGCGATGGACCGAACGCCGTGCGTCCGGATGCCAAGCGGCCGCGCGAGTTCCTCGAGCAATTCCCGCTCGATACGATGCGCATGGTCGGCACGCTGCAGCTGCAGGGCCGCAACTACGGCCTAGTGCAGGGGAAGGACGGTCTCGTCCACCGCGTGCTGCCGGGTAACTACATCGGACAGAACGACGGCCGCATCGTCAGCATCACGAGCAACCGAATTTCCATTATCGAGATCGTGCCCGATGGTCTCGGCGGCTACATCGAGCGACCAGCTGCGCTGGCGCTGACCGAGTGATTCCAGGGAGTAATCAAGAATGTCGTGCTCAATCCTCACGAAGCCTCTGACACTGCTGCGCAGCGGGCGTTCGCACCCGATTCAAGGAATCACGCTATTTCTTGCCGCGCTCTTCCTTGGAGCGCAGGTGCATGCGCAGACCAACCGGCTTGAAGGCATCGAGACCACGCCGCTCACCGGCAACAACGTGCAGCTGACCTTGCGCTTGAGCGACGAGGCGCCCACGCCGCTGTCCTTCACCGTGGATAACCCGGCGCGCATTGCGCTCGATTTGCCGAATACCTCAGTCGCGATGTCCTCGCGCCGCATCGACGTCAAGCAAGGCGTCGTCGACACCGTGAACGTCGCCGAAGCCAACGGCCGCACGCGCGTCGTGCTCAACGTCGATACGCTGGTGCCCTACGAAACCGAAGTGCGCGGCAACACGATCGTCGTGCGCGTCGGCGGCGCCGCGGGTGCTGCTGCACCGACGACGGCAGTCGCTGCCGCTGCGCAACCGGCACAGCGCGCTACGCGCGCCGTCGGCGGCGTCAACGTGGTCGAGAACATCGATTTCCGTCGTGGCGGCGATGGCTCCGGACGCGTGATCGTCGAGCTGTCGAATCCGCGCACGCCTGCCGATCTGCGCCAGGAAGGCGGGCGCATCATCGTCAATTTCGCGAAGACCTCGCTCCCCGAATCGTTGCAGCAGCGGCTCGACGTGACCGACTTTGCGACGCCGGTCAATACGATCGACGTCATGCGCGTGGCCGATGGCGCGCGGCTGGTGATCGCCGCCACGGGCGACTATGAGCAGCTCGCCTATCAGTCGGACAACGTCTACACGATCGAGGTCAAGCCGGTCGTCAAGCTCCCGCCCGAGCTGCAGGATGAGCGCGAGTACACCGGCGAGCGCCTGACGCTCAACTTCCAGGACATCGAAACGCGCGCCGTGCTGCAGCTGCTTGCGGACACGAGCGGCCAGAACATGGTCATCAGCGACTCGGTGAGCGGCAACGTGACGCTGCGTCTGCAGAACGTGCCGTGGGATCAGGCGCTCGACATCGTCATGCGCACGAAGGGTCTCGACATGCGCCGCGAGGGCAACGTCATGTACGTCGCGCCGGCGGCGGAGATCGCGGCTCGCGAGCGCGAGCTGCTCGAAGCGCGCGCGCAGGTGCAGGAACTTGCGCCGCTGCGTACCGAGTACCTGCAGGTCAATTACGCCAAGGCGAGCGACTTGGCTCGTCTCATTAAGTCGGGTTCTGCAAACTCGTTGCTGTCCGAGCGCGGCAGCGTGGCGATCGACGAGCGTACAAATACGCTGCTGCTCCAGGACACCCCGGAGCGTCTGGCGGACATCCGCCGCCTGGTGTCGACCCTCGACATCCCGGTGCGGCAGGTCATGATCGAGGCGCGCATCGTCATCGTGAACGACGACTTCAGCCGCGAGCTCGGCGTGCGCTTCGGCACCACCGCGGCGTTCGACCACGGCGGCAGCGATGGCGGCGGCATCATCGGCGGCAGCCCGTACGTGACCGAGGATGATGAATACGTCCTCACGCGTGCGCGTCCTGACCTGCGCGGCACGCCTGGCTTCATCCAGGGCGATCCGGATACGCGCTACATGGTCAATCTGCCGGTTCAGAACCCGGCGGGCCGCCTCGCCCTCACGCTGCTCGACTCCGATTACATCGTCGACTTGGAGCTGTCGGCCGCGCAGGCCGAGGGTCGCGGTGAGATCATCTCTTCGCCGCGCCTGATCACGGCGAACGCGCGCGAGGCGACGATCGAGCAGGGTGTCGAGATTCCGTATCAGGAGTCCGCGTCGAGCGGCGCCACGGCGACGCAGTTCAAGAAGGCGGTGCTGAGCCTGAAGGTGACGCCGCAGATCACGCCGGACAACCGCGTGATTCTCGACCTCACCATCTCGAAGGACAGTGTCGGTCAGATGGTGCCGAGCGCCACCGGCGGCTTCGTGCCGAGCATCGACACCCGCGAGATCGTCACGCAAGTGCTCGTGAACGACGGTCAGACCGTCGTGCTCGGCGGCATCCTCGAGACGGAGCGTCGCGAGGCCGTGAACAAGGTGCCGGTGCTGGGCGACGTGCCGGTGCTCGGTCGGCTGTTCAAGCAGACGAGTCGCACCGACAACAAGGACGAGCTCCTGATCTTCGTGACCCCGCGCATTCTGCGCGAGGGCGCCAACCTGTACTAACCCTCGGTCGGTATAAGATCGGAAACGAGCGGCCGCCTCCGGGCGGCCGCTTTCGTTTATAGTGCCGCCAAGCTCATGCACTCGGTCGATCACACCCTCAACGTCTTCCTCATCGGACCCATGGGGTCTGGGAAAACCGCCGTCGGGAAGCTGCTCGCACGGCTGCTCCGGCTCGATTTCTACGACAGCGATACCGAGATCGAGCGAGCCACCGGCGTCGACATCCCCTACATTTTCGAGAAGGAGGGCGAGAGCGGTTTTCGCGAGCGCGAGCGCGATACCATCGACTCCCTGACGCGCATGTCGGGCATCGTGCTCGCGACGGGCGGCGGCGCCGTGCTCCTGCCCGAGAATCGCGAGCGTCTCGCCGCGCGCGGGCGCGTGGTCTTTCTCGATACGAGCGTCGAACAGCAGCTCGAGCGCACGCGCCACAGCCGGCAGCGCCCGCTGCTCTTCACCGCGGATCCGGCGGCGAAGCTGCGCGAGCTCATGGAGTTGCGTCTACCGCTCTATCGATCGATTGCGCACATCACCGTGCCCACCGACGGCCGGCAAGTGCGTGCGGTGGCGGACGAGATCGTTCAGAAACTCAAGGAGCTATCGTGACGACGAGCGCTTCCAGCGCGCGTGAACGCATCGACATTGCGCTCGGCGAGCGCAGCTATCCGATCATCATCGGCTCGAACCTCATCGAGGACGCTGCGCTCCTCGACGCGCATGTGCGTGCGCGCACCGTGCTCATCGTTTCCAACGCCACGGTGGCGCCGCTTTACGCCGAAGCGCTCAAACGTTCGCTCGGCTCGCGACGCGTGCACGAAGTTATCCTGCCCGATGGCGAAGAGCACAAGACCCTCGCCACGGTCTCGTGCATCTTCGATGCGGCCATCGCAGGTCGTCTGAATCGCGATGCGGCGATGATCGCGCTCGGCGGCGGCGTGGTGGGCGACATGACCGGCTTTGCGGCCGCGTGTTATCAGCGCGGCATCGATTACATCCAGGTGCCGACCACGCTGCTCGCACAAGTGGACTCGTCGGTGGGCGGCAAAACCGGCGTCAATCATCCGCAAGGCAAGAATATGATCGGCGCCTTTCATCAGCCGCGTTGCGTAATTGCCGATATCGCCACGCTGCGCACGCTGCCCGATCGCGAATACCGCGCGGGGCTCGCGGAAGTCGTCAAGTACGGTTTCATCTACGACGCTGCGTTCCTCGATTGGCTGGAGCGCGAAGCCGACGCGCTGGCTGCGCGGCACGAGCCGGCCATCGTTCAGGCCGTGCGCCGCTCGTGCGAGATCAAGGCCGAAGTTGTCGCGGCGGACGAACGCGAGAGCGGCTTGCGCGCCATACTCAATCTCGGCCACACCTTCGGGCATGCAATCGAAGCCGCTGCCGGTTATGGATCCTGGCTTCACGGCGAAGCCGTCGCCGCTGGCATGGCGGTGGCTGCGGACATGTCCGCGCGCCTGGGCTGGATCTCGCAGGCCGACCGCGACCGTGCAGTGCGCTTGATCACCCGTTTCGGTTTGCCGACCGAGCCGCCGCGCATCGGCGCAGCCAAGGCACGCGAGCTCATGGGCATGGACAAGAAGGTGCTCGACGGGCGCGTGCGGCTCGTGCTGCTGCGTGCGCTCGGGCGCGCCGACGTCGTCGGCGACTATCCAAGCGAAACGTTAGCGGCTACGCTCGCAGAGCATTTCGACTGAAACGGCCGGCGAATTCGATGCCATGACCGCAGCTGCTTCTCTTGCGCCTTACGCCGCTCACGATGCGGCGACGCGCGGCCGCCGCTATCCGGAACCGCCGCCTGGGCTGCGCAGCGAGTTCCAGCGCGACCGCGACCGCATCATTCATTCCAACGCCTTCCGCCGGCTCGTCTACAAAACTCAGGTCTTCGTCAATCACGAGGGCGACCTCTACCGCACGCGGCTCACGCACAGCATCGAGGTCGCGCAGATTGCCAGAACGATCGCACGGGCGCTGCAGTTGAACGAAACGCTCGTCGAGGCAATTTGTCTCGCGCACGATCTCGGCCACACGCCGTTCGGTCATGCAGGACAGGACGCGCTCAACGAGTGCATGCGCGCGTACGGCGGCTTCGAGCACAACCTGCAATCCTTGCGCGTGGTCGATGAGCTCGAAGAGCGCTACGCGGAGTTTCCGGGGCTCAATCTCACGTTCGAGACCCGCGAGGGCATCCTCAAGCACTGCTCGCTCGCGAACGCGCGCCAGCTCGGCGAGCTTGGCGAGCGCTTCATCAAACGGCGGCAACCCTCGCTCGAGGCGCAGATCGCCAACGTTGCCGACGAGATCGCCTACAACAACCACGATGTCGACGATGGCTTGCGCGCGGGCTTGATCGAGCTGAAGGATCTCGTCGATGTGCCGCTCTTCGCGCGGCAGCATCGCGCCGTGACGAGCGCTCATCCCAGTTTGGAAGGACGCCGGTTGATCCACGAGATCGTGCGGCGCATGATCAACCATGTCGTCTTGGACTTGGTCGAGACGACCGCGCGTCGCATCCGCGACGCCGCTCCCGCCGACATCGAAGCGGTCAGAGCGTTACCGACACCGCTGGTCGCTTTCAGCGACGCAGTGGCCGCAGAGCACTTGGAGCTCAAGCGCTTCCTGCGCGAGCATCTCTATCGTCACTACCGCGTGCTGCGAATGACGAACAAGGCCCAGCAAGTGATCCGCGGCCTGTTCGATGCGTTCTTCACGCGTCCCGAGCTCTTGCCGCCCGAACATCACGCCGCTGCGCGGCAGCTGGAAGGCCAACTTGGCGAGGCCGGCCGTGCACGTGCCGTCGCCGACTACATCGCCGGCATGACCGACCGCTACGCCATCGGCGAATACGAGCGCCTATTCGATCCCGCCAAGCGCAGTTGAGACGACGGCGGCGGCAAGTGCGACAATGTCGCCGCGACAGCTCGCGAGAGGAGTTCCTTTGTCCCAGCTCAAGAACGATCTGCTGCTGCGCGCTCTGTTGCGCCAGCCGGTTGAACGGACGCCCGTTTGGATGATGCGACAGGCGGGCCGCTATCTGCCCGAGTACCGCGCGACGCGTGCGCGCGCCGGCAGCTTCCTCAAGCTCTGCATGACGCCGGAGCTGGCCTGCGAGGTCACGCTTCAGCCGATCGAGCGCTATCCGCTCGATGCCGCGATCCTATTTTCCGACATCCTGACTATTCCGCATGCGCTCGGACTTGGCCTCGAATTCGAAACTGGCGAGGGGCCGCGTATCGCTCGCCCGGTGCGCACTCGCGCCGACGTCGAGCGTTTGGGCGTTCCCGATCCCGAAGTCGAGCTGCGCTACGTCATGGATGCCGTCCGGCTCATTCGCCGCGAGCTCGGCGGGCGCGTGCCGTTGATCGGCTTTGCCGGCAGTCCGTGGACGGTGGCGACATACGTGGTCGAAGGCGGCAGCTCGCGCGAATTCTCGATCATCAAGCGCATGATGTACGACGAGCCGGCGACGCTGCATGCGCTGCTGGCGCTCCTCACTCAGGCGACGTGCGACTATCTCAACGCGCAGATCGCCGCCGGTGCGCAAGCGATCATGGTGTTCGACACGTGGGGCGGCGTGCTGACGCCGGCGCAATACCGCGCCTTCTCGCTCGAGTACATGCAGCGCATCGTTGCGGGCCTGACGCGCGAGCACGAGGGCAGACGCGTGCCGATCATTCTGTTCACGAAAGGCGGCGGCGCGTGGCTCAAGGCGATGAGCGAGACAGGCTGCGATGCGCTCGGCGTCGATTGGACGACGGATCTGGGCGATGCGCGCCGCGCGGTGGCCGATCGCGTTGCGCTACAAGGCAATCTCGATCCGAACTGCCTGTACGCTTCGCCGGAACGCATTCGCGAGGAAGTAGCGCGCGTGCTCGCGAGCTACGGCCACGGTCACGGGCACGTGTTCAATTTGGGGCACGGCATCCATCCTGCCGTGCCGCCCGAACACGCCGGCGCGATGATCGCCGCAGTTCACGAGCTCAGCCCGCAGTATCACCGCGGCGTCTGAGTCGCTCAGGCCGCTGCGGTTTGCTTGCGCAGCTCTTCGCGTAGCGCGCGCCGCAGAATCTTGCCGACGTTCGTCTTCGGCAGCTCGTTTCTGAAGTACACGCGCTTCGGCACTTTGTAGCCCGTGAGCTCCTTGCGGCAGTGATCGATGATCTGCTGCTCGGTGACGTTCGGATCCTTTTTCACGACGAACAGCACGACCACTTCGCCCGAATGCTCGTCGGGCTGAGCGACCGCGGCGACTTCGAGCACGCCGGGATGCGTCGCGGCGACGGCTTCGACTTCGTTCGGATACACGTTGAAGCCGGAGACGAGGATCATGTCCTTCTTACGATCCTCGATGTACACGAAACCTTCCTCGTCCATGCGACCGATGTCGCCGGTACGCAGCCAATCGCCGAACATCACCTTCGCCGTCTCGTCGGGACGGTTCCAGTAGCCGCGCATGACTTGCGGGCCGCGTACGCAGATTTCGCCGATCTCGCCGAGCGGCAGTTCGTTGCCGGCATCGTCGCGGATGCTGATCTCCGTCGACGGGATCGGCAGGCCGATCGAGCCGTTGTAGTCGTGCGAGAACGGATTGATGCAGGCGGCAGGCGATGTTTCCGTCAGGCCCCACGCCTGCGTGAGCACGTTGCCCGTCACCTTCTTCCACTGTTCCGCGACGGAGCGCTGCACGGCCATGCCGCCGCCGAGCGTGATGCGCAGCTCGCTGAAGTCGAGCTCGGCGAAACCTGGCGTGTTGAGCAACGCATTGAAGAGGGTGTTGACGCCGCTGATGTAGCTGAACTTGTACTTCTTGAGCTCTTTGACGAAGGCCGGAAAGTCGCGCGGATTGGCGATCAAGATATTGTGCGCCCCGAACTTGATGTACACGCTCCAGTTCGCGGTGAGCGCGAAGATGTGATAAAGCGGCAGCGCAGTGATGATGGTTTCGCGTCCGGGCCGCGAGCTCGTGCCGATCCACGAGGCCGACTGCAGCACGTTGGCGACCATGTTCCGATGCGTGAGCATCGCGCCCTTGGCCACGCCGGTCGTCCCACCGGTGTACTGCAGGAACGCCAGATCCTCGTGCCCGAGCGGCACCGGATCGAACTTGAGATAACGGCCTTCGGTCAGTGCGTCCTTGAAGGAAATCGCCTGCGGCAGCGACCAAGGCTTGACTTGCTTGCGAACGTGGCGCACGACGAGATTGACGAGCGTCGACTTCGGCCACTCGAGCAAGTCGCCGACGGCCGTCACCAGCACGTGCTCGAGCTCGGTGTGCGCGATCACTTGCTCGAGCACGTGCGCAAAGTTCTCGAGAATGATGATCGCCTTGGCGCCCGAGTCCTTGAGCTGATGCTCGAGCTCGCGCGCGGTGTAGAGCGGATTGGTATTGACGACGGTGAGCCCGGCACGCAGCGCGCCGAGCAGCGCGATCGGATACTGCAGCACGTTGGGCAGCATGATCGCGATGCGATCGCCCTTCTTGAGACGCGCGCTCTTTTGCAGCCAGGCGGCAAAGTCGCGCGCGAGTCGGTCGTACTCGGCATAGGAGATCGTCGTATCCATGCTCGTGTACGCCGGGCAGTCGGCGAAGCGCCGGCAGCTCTCATCCAGCATCTCCACCAACGAGTTGTACTCGTTGGGATTGATCTCGGCCGGCACGCCGGGCGGATAGTTCTTGAGCCAGATTTTCTCCACGAGCTCCCCCTGACGAAGTCGCCTATTTATCGAGTGCGGCGCGCAATGCGGGCCACGCATTATCCAACAGCTTGCGTTGCGCGGCAGCGGACGGATGAATGCCGTCGTCCTGCATCAACGATTCGTCTTGCGCCACGCCTTCCAAGAAGAAGTCCACGAGCTCGACGCCATGCTTCTCGGCCAGCGTACGATAAAGCGCGTGAAAGCGCTCCGCATACGCAGCGCCGTAGTTCGGCGGAATGCGCATGCCGAGCAGCACCACTTTCGCGCCGGCCGCCCGCGAGTGCTCGATGAGCTCGTTCAGATTCGCCTCGATCTGGCCGAGCGGCAGGCCGCGCAGACCGTCGTTGCCGCCAAGCTCCAAGACCACCACGCTCGGGCGATGCACTTCCAAGGCGCGCGGCAGGCGTGCCCTCGCCCCGCCGGTCGTCTCGCCGCTCGCGCTGGCGTTCACGACTCGGTACTCGTACCCTTCCTCTGCCAGCCTGCGTTCGAGCAATGCAACCCACGTCGCTTTCGCATCGACGCCGTAACCGGCGCTCAGGCTGTCGCCGAGGATCAAAATGGTAGGCTCATTGGCTGCGGCTCGGGCATGAACGAGCGCGTTCAGGAACAGTCCGAGCAACAGGAGCCCGATGATCGCGATTCGCCCTCGCGGGAACGTCAGCATCGACATGCACATCGCAGAACCGGTACTCAGAGCCGAAAAAGTCACCAAAGAGGTTAGCAGTCCCGAGGGAACACTGACCATAGTGGCCGGTGTCGACCTGAGCGTCGCGCCGGGCGAAAGCGTCGCCATCATCGGCGCATCCGGTGCGGGCAAGTCGACGTTGCTCGCATTGCTCGCCGGGCTCGACGAGCCGACGAGCGGACGCGTGTGGCTCAATGGCAGCGAGCTCACGGCACTCGACGAGGATGGTCGTGCGCAAGTGCGCGCGAACCACGTGGGCTTCGTCTTCCAGAGCTTTCATCTGGTGCCGGCGCTCACGGCGATCGAGAACGTGATGTTGCCGCTCGAGCTCGCCGGCAAGCCGAATGCGCGCGAAGCGGCGGCCGAAGCGCTCGAGGCCGTCAATCTCTCGGCGCGACGTCATCACTATCCGCGTCAGCTCTCGGGCGGCGAGCAGCAGCGCGTCGCGATCGCGCGCGCATTCGTCACGCGCCCGGCCGTGCTGTTCGCCGATGAGCCGACCGGTAATCTCGATGCCGCTACGGGCGAGCGGATCATCGAGCTCTTGTTCGATCTGAACGCCGCCTCGCGCACGACGCTCGTCGTCGTCACGCACGATCCGGCGGTCGCGCGGCGTTGCGAGCGCACGATTCGCATCGAAGCCGGACGACTGGTCGCATGAAAGCGCTGCGCCTTGCCCTGCTTGCGCTCGTTCGCGACGGCAAATCGGGCGAGCTGCGCGTGCTCATGCTGGCGCTCGTGGTGGCCGTCGCTGCATTGACGGCGGTGGGTTTCTTCACGAGCCGCGTGCAACAAGCCGTCGATCGGCAGGCAGGCGAAGTGCTGGCGGCGGATCTGCGTTTGCAATCGCGCTCGCCGCTTGCGGACGATTACTTGCGCCTTGCGCAAGAAGCGGGGCTCGAGAGCGCGCAGCTCGCCACCTTCCCGAGCGTCGTCATGCACGGCGATGCGACGGCATTGAGCGCGATCACCGCCGTGTCGGATGGCTATCCGCTGCGCGGTCAGGTGCGAGTGGCGCCGACCCTGCTTGCGCCGGCGCAGGCGGCCGAAGGCATTCCCGGTCCGGGCGAAGCCTGGCTCGCCGCGCGCCTGTTCGCGCAGCTCGACATCGACATCGGCGCGCGCATTCAGGTCGGCAATGCCGAGCTCGTGGCCACGCGCGTGCTCGACTATCGGCCCGATCAAGGCTCGCAATTCGTCGATCTCGCGCCGACGCTGCTCATGCGCTTGGACGATGTGGCCGCCACAGGTCTCATCCAAGAAGGCAGCCGCGTTTCCTACGTGCAGCTCTTTGCCGGCGATCGTGCCGCGGTCGGCGCTTTCAAGGAGCTGCTCACAAGCCGCAAGAAACCGACCGAACGGCTGGCCGACATCAACGATGCGAGTCCGCAGATTCGTTCCGCCGTCGAGCGTGCTGGAAGATTCCTCAATCTCGCTGCGCTCGTGACATTGCTGTTGGCTGCGATTGCCGTCGCCATTGCTGCCCGGCGCTACGTAGCGCGGCATCTCGACACCGCCGCGCTGATGAAGAGCATCGGCGCTTCGCAGAATCTCGTGCTGGCGATCACTGTGCTCGAGCTTGCGATGATCGCGATCGCAGCCAGCATCGTCGGCGCAGCGCTCGGCTTCGGCGCGCAACACGGCATCGCCTATCTGCTCAAGGATCTCGTGCGCAGCGAATTACCGCCGCCGTCGTTGAGCGCCGCCGGCCTGGGGCTCGTCACCGCGCTCGCGATTCTCGTCGGCTTTGCTTTGCCGCCGCTCTTGCAGCTGCGCTTCGTCCCGCCCGCGCGCGTGCTGCGTCGTAATCTCGAGCCGCCGCCGCTGCGCTATGTCACCGTCTACGGCACTGCGATTGCGGCACTGGTGGCGTTGCTCGGCTGGCTCGTGCGCGACCTCGCGCTGCTCAGCGTCGTTCTGGTCGGCACGCTCGTTACGTTCGCCGCGTTGATCGGCGCCGGTGCGCTGCTCGTGCTGGCGCTCGGACGATTGCGTGGCAGCGTCGGCGTCGCGTGGCGCTACGGTATCGCGAACATCGCAAGGCGCGGTCGCGACAGCGTCATTCAAGTCGTGGCATTCGGCTTGGGGCTCATGGTGCTGCTGTTGCTTGCGGTCGTGCGCAGCGATCTCATGCAGGAGTGGCGCGCGAGCTTGCCTGCCGACGCGCCGAATCAGTTCATGATCAATATCCGTCCGGAGCAGGCGTCCGACGTGCGCGACTTCTTCGCCGAGCGCGGCTTTGCGCCGCCCGAGCTCGTTCCGATGGTGCGCGCGCGCCTCGTCGAGATCAACGAGCGGCCCGTCGGCGAGATCGAGTTGCCGACGGATCGCGGCCGCGAATTCATCGAGCGCGAGGCGAATCTCACCTGGGCGCAGCACATACAAGTCGACAACACGCTCGTGGCGGGCACGTGGTGGACGCCCGACGACGGTGGCGGTCCGCGTGTTTCCGTCGAGATCGAAATGGCCCGCGCGCTCGGGCTCGAGCTCGGCGACGTATTGACGTACGACGTGGCGGGCGAGCGCGTGAGCGCGCGCGTCACGAGCTTTCGCAAAGTGCAATGGGACACGTTCCGGCCGAACTTCTTCATGGTGTTCTCGCCGGGCACGCTCGACGATCAAACGGGCACGTACATCACGAGCATTCACGTGCCGCGCGAGCGCAAACGCGACTTGCTCGATTTCATGCGACGCTTTCCCGAAGTGACGGTGATCGACATCGAGGCGATTCTCGCGCAGGTGCGCGGTGTCATGGACAAGGCGGCGCTCGCAGTGCAGTACGTGTTCGGATTCACGTTGCTCGCCGGGGTCGCAGTGCTGCTCGCGGCGATTCAAGCGACGCGCGATGAGCGTCGTTACGAGAGTGCGATGCTGCGCACGCTCGGTGCGCGCCGTCGCGTCGTGCTGCAAGGCGTGGCCGCGGAGTTCACCACGCTCGGGCTGCTGGCGGGCACGCTCGCAGCATTCGGTGCGAGCGCGGCGGGTTATGTCCTGGCGCGGCGTGTCTTCAATCTCGATTACAGCGTCGATCCGACGGTCTGGATCGTCGGCTTGCTTGCGGGTGCGTTGCTCGTCGGCGTGACAGGCACGCTGGCAACTCGCTCGGTCGTCGATCATCCGCCGATCGAGACACTGCGCAAGGGATAAAGCGCTTTCGGCTACTGAAGCGCGAGGCGGATCCAGCCGTACTCTTCGGTGCGACCGCGCCAGTCGTAGGCATCGAGGCGCAACAGATATTCGCCGGGACCGAACGCCGATGAGTTGAGCGCCAGGCGCAGCTCGCGATTGGAATCGCGCGTCAGCCGGCGGATCTGCAGCAGGCGTCCTTCGGTGACATTGTCGATCGTGATCTGAAATTGCGTCGCCCTGCCTTCCGAGACGTCGATGTGCAGCTCGAGCAATTGCGGCGGGGTGAGCCAGCCGAGGTGAAGTGTCGGCTCGGCCGGACGTCCACGTACCGGACGCAGGCGGTACGTTTGTACGCTGGCCGGCGCCTGCATCCGCTGCGACTCGGCGCGTCGCTCGGCGGTCCTGAGCTGCTGCTCGAGCTCGTTCGCACGCAGCGCATACATGACCAGGCCCGCGAGCGCGGCCAGCAGTGCGATGACAACGGCGAAAAAGAAGCCACGGTGCACGCCGCCCGCGCCGTGCGAACGTGCCGGCACATCGTCGTCATCCTCCAGATCGTCGTCGTCAGCCTCGACCGCGGCGCGCGTGGTGCTCGATGGAATCGTTTGAAAGATGCCGGTTTCGCTGTCGTCGGCCGGACGTCGCGACAACCGCGCCTTGAGCCGCACCGGAATCGGCAGCTCGTTGAGCAGCTCGGGATGCTCCAGACAGTATTTCTCGAACTCGCGCGCCTCGCGCACGGTCAGCTCACCGGCGAGATAACGCTCGACGATGCGCTCGCTTTCGATGTACTTACGATCCATTCGTATCCGGCACGTGCTTTAGGCCCGAATCACGATTCAGGCGCCTCCGCTTCGCGTTTGCACAGTTCGCATTGCGGCCAATAGGGCTTCGCGATGCGATCGAGCCGATCGCGTGTCTGCCGTTCGAAGAACGCACGCGCGGCTTGCGATCCGGGGCTGTCCGTGTAGCCCAGCCCGACAACGCGAACGTGCGTCATATCTTGGCCGGACGGCGTGAAATAGATCACGGTCCAGAGCCCTTGCATGGCATCTTTGTCGGGAAACCCGGCCGGCGGTTGAGTCAGGCGCAGGGCGAGCATGCGTTGCGGTTCGTAGGCGAGGATCTCGTAGGCTTCGAGGTCGACGCGGCCGTTCCGCGCAGCGTGCTTGAGCCGAATCGCTCCGCCGAGACGCAGCTCGACGTCCGCCCGCACGGCGCCCGTCTGCACCAGGCCGTCGGCCGTCGTGAAGAGCCGCCAAACGTCCGCGAGCGGCGCGTTGATGAAGCCTTCGGTGACGAGCGGCTCGGCAGCGAGCGCGCCAGGAAAGGGCAGGAGCGTACAGATAATAAGGAGAAGGCGTTTCATGGACCGTGCGAAACCAAAGCGCTTGAGAAATGCCGTCTGTCAGTCACCGCAGCGCCCGCCCGCGCAAAAAGGGTTCTTGCGCACCTTCGGCCGATGCTGCGAAGCTTGCGGCCATTGTATGAATGGCTTGGAGCAGCCTTGCCTGCGCAGCTGCCGGCCATCGATCAGCGGGCGTCGACCAATAATGAGCCACACGTTGGCACGATCGGGCGAATGAAGCCATGACCCTCACCCTGCAAGCCGCTCGCATCCAAGACGTGCAAGAGCGCAGGGCGCCCAAGCCGTTCGCGATCGTGGCGGATCGAGGATCCGGCCGGCGCGGGTCGGCCGATCCTGCGGAGGATCGACCGCGCGGGCACGCTGCGATCGCAGCGACTGTCGGCGGAGACACTACCACAGCAGCCAGGCCGTGTTCGCTTTTGGTGAGCGTTGCCGGCCGGCGCGCGCGGCCCTGATTTGCGATCGGCGCCATGACGAAGCAGACCCAGCAAGGAGCCGCATTCGAACGGGTCTCGTCTGGGCGCACGCATGTCGGCAAAGTGCGGCCCACCAATCAAGACGCAATCCTCGCGCTCGATGCGTCCGGTCTGTGGGTCGTCGCGGACGGCATGGGCGGCTATCGCGACGGCGATGTCGCGAGCCGCATGGTGTGCGAAGCGCTGGCGGATCTGAGTGCGGGCGCAACGCTCGATGAATCCATCGCCGCTGTGCGGACACGGCTGCAGGCCGTCAATCTCAAGCTGTACAAGGCGGCCACCCGGGTGTTCGATCCGGTCGTGAGCGGCAGCACCGTGGCGGTGCTTGCCATGCACGACGATCAATGCGCTGCCATTTGGGCCGGCGACAGCCGTGTCTACCGCTTGCGGGCCCGCCAGCTCGACCGGTTGACGACCGATCACACGATCGCCGCACAGCTCAATCTCCAGAGCGACGAAGCGGCGCATCACGCCATCACCCGCGCGGTCGGTGGCGACGGGCGGCTCGTGCTGGATGTGCACCGCGACCGCATCGAGCGCGGCGATCGCTACTTGCTGTGTACGGACGGGCTGACGCACGAGGTCGGCGATACCCGCATCGCCGAGCTGCTGGCCGAGGGCGATCCAGCCACCTGCGCCGACGCGCTCATCGAGTCGGCGCTAGCCGAAGGCGGGCGGGACAACGTCAGCGTCATCGTCGTCGACGTGCGCTAACGGCGGCCTGCGGTCGCCGGCTCGAGCCACACGCAGCGTTCGCCGCCCGGACCGGCAGGCGAACGGACCTGAAATCTGGTGTAATTCGCTTCCTTTTTCCCCTTTGACCCCCGATTGACGAGAATGAGCACCACGCCGAGGACTGCCATCAGCCCGACCCGGGAAGAGAACTACGCCGAGTGGTACCAACAGGTCATTCGCGCGGCGGATCTTGCCGAAAATTCGCCCGTACGCGGTTGCATGGTCATCAAGCCGTGGGGCTACGCGTTGTGGGAGAACATGCAGCGCGTGCTCGACGACATGTTCAAGGCGACGGGCCATCAAAACGCCTACTTCCCGGTGTTCATTCCGCTCTCCTTCCTGCAGAAGGAAGCACAGCACGTCGAAGGATTCGCGAAGGAATGCGCCGTCGTCACGCATCATCGCTTGCAGGTAAACGCAGAGGGCAAGCTCGTGCCGGCCGGCGAGCTCGATGAGCCGCTTGTCGTGCGTCCGACGTCGGAGACGATCATCGGCGATGCGTTCGCACGCTGGGTGCAGAGCTATCGCGATCTGCCGCTGCTCATCAATCAATGGGCGAATGTCGTGCGCTGGGAGATGCGCACGCGCATGTTCCTCAGAACCGCCGAGTTTCTCTGGCAAGAAGGCCATACCGCGCATGCGACGCGCGAAGAAGCGCTCGAAGAGACGATGCGCATGCTCGATGTGTATGCCAAGTTCGCCGAAGAGTGGATGGCGATGCCCGTGATCAAGGGCGAGAAGACGGCGGGCGAGCGCTTCCCGGGCGCCGATCGCACCTATTGCATCGAGGCGATGATGCAGGATCGCAAAGCCCTGCAGGCCGGCACCAGCCACTTCCTCGGACAGAACTTCGCGCGCGCGAGCGAAATCCAGTTCCTCGACCAGAACGGCGTGCATCAATATGCCTGGACGACGAGCTGGGGATGCTCGACGCGCCTGATCGGCGGGCTGTTGATGACCCATTCCGACGACGATGGCCTCGTGCTGCCGCCGCGGCTTGCGCCGACGCACATCGTGATCCTGCCCATCTATCGCTCCGAGCAGGATCGTGGTCGCGTGCTCGAGTACTGCAACTCGCTTGCGGCAGAGCTGCGCGCCAAGCGCTATGCGGAACGTCCGCTCAGCGTCACCGTCGACGACCGCGACGAGCGCGGCGGCGAGAAGGTCTGGGGCTGGATCAAGAAGGGCGTGCCGGTGCGCCTCGAGATCGGACCGCGCGATATCGAGAAGGATGCCGTCTTCATGGGTCGGCGCGACCGCGCCCCGAAGGAAAAGCAGAGCATCCCGCGCAGCGAGTTCGTGGCGACGGTGACCGAGCTCTTGCAGTCGATCCAGGATAGCTTGCTGGCGCGCGCGCGAGCCTTCCGCGAACAACATACGCACACGATCGACAGCAAAGAGGATTTCTACGACTTCTTCACCGCCCCGCCCGCGCCGGAAAATGCGCCGACGCCGATTCACGGCGGCTTTGCGCTCACGCACTTCAGCGGCGAGGTCGCGCTCGAAGAGCGCATCAAGGAAGATCTCGGCGTGACCGTGCGCTGCATTCCGCTCGAGAAGGGCGAGCCCGGTATCTGTCCGTTCACCGGCAAGCCGAGCGCACAGCGCGTCGTCTGGGCGAAGTCGTACTGATGCATCGGCGAGGCGACCGCGCGGCTGCGAGACCGAGCCGATGACGGCCACGGTCGCCGGCGCCTGATCCATCGGGCCGCTCGCCTCAGCGTGGCGGGCTCGTCCGGTTGCATCGCCCCCTCGCCTGCGCCTCGTCAAACCATCGGGTCGACCCTGACCATGGATGCTGCTCGTCGTCGTGCGCTCCTGCAGATCCACTTCTGCGTGCTCTTGTGGGGATTCACGGCGATCCTCGGCAAGTTGATCTCGCTCGCTGCGCTGCCGCTCGTGTGGTGGCGCATGCTCGTCGTGTGCGGATCGCTGCTGCTCGTGAAGGCCTTCTGGCGGGGGCTGCGGGAGATGACCCGCAAGCTGATCTTCATCTTCTGCGGCATCGGCTGCATCGTCGCGTTGCACTGGCTGACGTTCTATGCGTCGATCAAGCTGTCGAACGCCTCGGTGGCGGCGACCTGCATGGCCCTTGCGCCCGTGTTCATCGCGTTCGTCGAACCGCTCGTCGTGCGACGCCGCTTCGACATGACCGAGCTGCTCTTCGGACTGTCCGTGATTCCGGGCGTTGCCTTGGTAGTGGGCGGTACGCCGAGCGGCATGCGGCTCGGTATTGCGGTCGGCGTGCTCTCGGCGTTCTTCGTCGCCGTCTTCAGCTCCTTGAACAAGCGCTACATCGCAAGCTCCTCCGTGTTGACGATCACCGGCATCGAGATGGGCGCCGGCGCCCTCTTTCTCACCGCGGCGAGCGGCTTGTTTCCAGGAACGCCGCTCTTCGTCGTGCCCGAATGGCGCGATGCGTTGCTGCTGCTCGTGCTTTCGTTCGGCTGTACGTCGCTGCCGTTTGCCTTGTCGTTGGTCGCGCTGAAACAGCTCAGTGCATTCTCGACGGCGCTCGCCGTGAACTTGGAGCCGATCTATTCGATCGTGCTCGCGATCCTGCTGTTCGGTGAACAGCGCGAGCTTGGGGTGAGTTTCTACGTCGGCGTCGCGATCCTGCTCCTCGTCGTGTTCACTCACCCGCTTTGGGCCGAACGCGCAGCGACGCGGCGCGCAACCGCGGCGACATCGCCTGCGGCGCGCGACGCTAACGCCGCTGCAGCAGCTGATCGACCCGATCGCGGTACGAACGGCTCAGCTTGATTTCCTGGCCGTTGTCGAGGGAGAGGAAGTACTCGCCGTTGGTGTGAGGACGCAAGCGGCGCACGCGATTGACGTTGACGATCGTCGAGCGGTGCACGCGCTGGAACATCTCCGGATCGAGAATGGCTTCGAGGGACTTCATCGTCTCGCGCAGCACGTAGGTGCGCCCGTCGGCGTGCACGCACATGTAGTCGCCGGCCGCATCGATCCAGTCGATCGAACGCACGTCGAGCCGCACCGTGCCCGACTCATCGCGGATCGGCAGCACCTGCGGATAGCGCTTGACGGCGACCGTCGCGCCGAGCTGCTCCTTGAGCACGTTGGGATCGAGCGCACCGCTTCCTTGAGTGGCCGCGATGAGCTGCATGAGCTTCTCGCGCTGCGCGAGCGCCGTGCGCTGCTCCCAGTGCGCGCGGATCCGATCGAGCGCCTGCAGGAAGCGCGCATCGTTGATCGGCTTGAGCAAATAGTCGAGCGCCTGCGCTTCGAAAGCATCGAGCGCGTAACGATCGTACGCGGTCACGAACACCGTCATCGGCAGCAGCTCGTGCGGCACGCGCGCGAGCACGTCGAATCCCGACAGTCCCGGCATCTGGATGTCGAGGAACATGAGGTCCGGTTTTTCCTTGGTGATCGTGGCGATCGCCTCGCGGCCGTTGCCGCATTCGGCAACGACGGCGATGTCGGCATGTTTCTGCAGCCGCAGGCGGATGCCGCGCCGTGCGAGCTCCTCATCGTCCACGAGTATCGCGCGAATCGGTGTGTCAGCCATGATCCATACCTCGATTCGTCGCCGCGTCGCTTCAAGATCGCTGGCTCAGCTCCATCGTGCGTGCGGCGAGCTCCTTGCGGGACAACGTTTCGAATGGATTGCGCTCGGGGGTCGCAGGCGCGCTGCCGCGCGCGGCCCGCTCGACGGGGAACGTAAGCGCGACGCGCAAGCCCGGCTCGGTGTTGGTCACGCTCACCTGACCGCGCTCGGCGTAGAGCACGCGTAACCGCTCGCAAGTGTTGCGGATACCGACGCCGCGGCCGTTTTGAATGCGCGAAGTGTCTTTGAGGCCGGGCCCGTCGTCCGCGACTTCGAGCTGCAGCATGCCGCCCGTTACGTGCGCGCCGATGCGAATGCGTCCGCCTTCCTCGCGCGGCGAGACGGCGTACTTGATCGCGTTCTCGATGAGCGGCTGCAAGAGCAGGCTCGGCATCAGCACGTCGGTCGCCGAGTCCTCGATGGCGAATTCGATGGTCAGCCGTTCGCCGAAGCGCATTTTCTCGATGTTGAGATACAAGTCGAGCGCTTCGATCTCCTGCGCGACGGTCACCTTCTTCATCGGATCCTGATCGAGCGTATAGCGCAGGAACTCCGACAGGCCGGTGACGGCTGCATTCGCCGTCGAATTGCGATTGTCGAGAATGAGCGTCGAGATGGCGTTGAGCGTGTTGAACAGAAAGTGCGGGTTGAGCTGGTAGCGCAGCATCTTGAGCTGCGCCTCTTGCGCGAGCGCCGAGGCACGCAGCGCCGCTTCACGTTCGTGCTGCATCGATTCGTAGTAGCGCACCCCGAAGTACAGGCCCATCCAGCACGCGATGAGATAGGTCGATTGAATGCCGCCGCTGAAGAGCTCGGTCCAGTAATCGATCTGCTTCGAGGGGTCGTACCGCTGATACGCCCAATTGACGCCGACTCGCCAGACGAGCGCATCGATGTAGGCGACCGCGAGCGCAACCGGCACCATGACCTTGAGGGACCGTCCCCACAGCCAACGGCAGATGTAGCGCAGCGGCGCGCTCACGATGAGGCCCCACACCGTCGTGATCAGAATGACCTGGGTGTAGGCGATCGGCTTGCCGTAGAGCAGCGCGCCGAGGTACTGCGAAAAGGCGTAACCCGTCCAGCCGACGGCATGCAACGACCAGAACAAGAGGTCGCGATTCTTCTTGAGATCGGGCAGGGTCATGCGCTGTGCTCGGCTCGGCCGCTTCGGGCAAGAAGCTCCTGAGTACCACACTGTAAGCGTCGGCGTACGGAATAGGTTTCCGTCCGCCGTTTCGGGCGCACGCCTCGTCGCAAAGCGTCCGTTACGGCCCGGGCGCCGCCCGGGTTACCGGGGGCCGGCCAGCCGCTGCTCGAGCCACGCGGCGATATCCGCGATCTCCTGCATGCATACCTGGTGCTCCATCGCGTAGCTCTTCCATTCGACCGGGTAGCCCATGCCGCTCAGCAGATCGTGCGAGAGCCGGCCCGCGAGCGGCGGGACGATCGGATCGAAGTTGCCGTGGCACATCAGGATCGGGGTGTGCCGGTTGGCTTCGGCAGCCTGCTGCGCCAACGTGTCGCGCAGGGGCAGGTACGTCGACAGCGCGAGAATGCCCGCAAGCGTCTGACCGTATCGCAGGCCCGTGTGCAGCGCGATCGCGCCGCCTTGGGAGAAACCCGCGAGCACGATGGCGCTCGCCGGCACGCCGCGCGCCAGCTCGCGCTCGATGAAGCGGTGCACCGTACGCTCCGATTCACGAATGCCGGCGTCGTCTTCCAGGCGCGTGATCTCGAAGCTGCGAATGTCGTACCAGGCGCGCATGACATAGCCATTGTTGATCGTGACCGGGCGCTGCGGCGCATGCGGGAAGACGAAGCGTGCCGCCACTGCGCTAGAAAGCTTGAGTTCCTCCACGATGGGCACGAAGTCGTAGCCATCCGCGCCGAGACCGTGCAACCAGATGACCGCGGAGGTGGCAGGCGCGGCGGGTTCGAGGACGACGGCTTCTTCCGATTCGTGGGACGTATAGGGCATGGTGCTGAGTTCGAACGACGCGTGGCGCACGCGGCGTGACCGCAGCGTGCGGCGAATGAAACGAGCGGCAATGCTACCGCAGCGGCGGGACGCGCGCTCAGGCGACTTGCTTGATCAGCAGCTCCTTCATGGCCGCTTGCAGCTCCGCCATATCGAAGGGCTTGCGCAATTGCGGCGCGTCGCCGACCGCGGCACGCAGCGCGTTGCTGTCGGCGTAGCCCGAGACGATGAGAATGCGCAGCTCAGGCTGCAGATCGCGGGCGATGCGCGCGACTTCCGCGCCGTTGATGCCGGGCATCGCGAAGTCCACGATGAGCACATCGAAGGCTTGCCGGTGCAGCAGCTCGACTGCGGCGTTGCCTTCCGATGCCTCCGTGACTTGATAGCCGAGCGTGCGCAACGACTCGGTCATGAAGCGGCGGACGAGCCGATCGTCGTCGACGACGAGCACGCGCACGCTTGCCTCCTCCCCGGAGGCAGCCGGCGATTCGTGTGCGTGCGGTCGCGTGGACGGCACCCAAGTGCTCTCGCACGCGCGCGGCAGCGTCAGACGCACCGTCGTGCCTTTTCCTACGGCGCTGTCGATCGCGAGCGTGCCGCCGCTCTCGCGCACGACGCCGTAGACCTGCGAGAGACCGAGCCCCGTACCTTGGCCGATCGGCTTCGTGGTGAAGAAAGGCTCGATGGCGCGCAAGCGCACTTCTTCGGGCATGCCGCAACCGGTGTCGCGCACCTCGATATCGACGTAATCGCCCGGTGCCAGCCCCCGTTGTTCGCCCGATACCGGGCGGGCGGTGATGGTGAGCGTGCCCGCGCCGTTCATGGCATCGCGCGCGTTGACGGCCAGATTGAGCAGCGCAAGCTCGAGCTGATTGGCGTCGCTCACGACGGAAGTGGCGTCGGGGTCGATTGCGATCTCGATCTTGATGGCAGGTCCGACGGACTGCGCGAGCAACCCGCTCATGCCGTTCAATAGCCGCTGTAGATCGATCCGGCGAATCGCCATGCGCTGTTCACGAGAGAACGCGAGCAGCTGCGCAGCCAGCTTGGCCCCGCGACGAGCGCCTTCGAGCGCATTGGCCGCGAGCCGCTGCAGACGTTCGTCGCCGGCGGCACGCGCGTGGATCATGTCGAGGTTGCCGATGATCGCGGTCAGCAGATTGTTGAAGTCGTGGGCAATGCCGCCGGTGAGCTGACCGACGGCTTCCATCTTCTGCGATTGCTTCAAGACCTCTTCGGCGCGGCGCCGCTCGGCCATGATGCGCAGGATGAGCACCACGAGAATGCCGCCGAGCACGGTGGCGCCGAGCCCGGCCAGGGCCGCCACCATGATGGACCACGTGATCGGCCCATCGATGAGCGCCGACGGCACGGCGACGTGAGTGGACCACTGCGTGCGCGCGGAGGTGTCATGCGCGCTATAGCTCTTGTGCCCGCCCTCGGTTTCGCCCAGATAAGACCCGCGCGGCCGCTGCGCGAGCGCCTCCCGGATGACGCCAGGTGCAGGCGTGCCGACCGTGTCGGCTTGTTCGTCGCTGCGCGCAACGATGAAGCCGCGGCGATCCACCAGCACCGCCGTCGCTTCGCTCGGCACGATCGAGCGCAGAATCGCGTGAAAGACTTCGGCACGGATCGCTGCGCCGAGCACGTATGGAATATGTCCGTCATCGTGGACGGGGACGTAGAGCCAGACGACGGGTTCCCCGTTGCGCTCGACGTCTCCGACCCAGTCTCCCTGTGCGGCAAGCACGTGTCCGACGGCATCCACGTGGAGCGGCGCAAGCGGAGCGCCGCTTGCTTTTTCGAAGCTCTCCAGCCGCTCGAGCTGCACCGGATCGAGCAACTGCACCGTCACCCAATCCACGTTGCCGGCGAGCAGACTATTCGCATGCGCGCGAAAGGCGTTCCAATCTTCTTCCTTGAGGGCGGACGATTCGGCGAGCACGTGCAGCACGGCAAGGTCGCGCTCGATGCGCGCATCCACGAGCGCCATCGCATGTTCGGCGCGGGTGAGATTCGTCCGTTCGAACCGCTCCCGTTCGCTGCGATGCAGGTAGAACACCCCGAGCGCCGCAACGACCACCGTCGGGAGGATTGCGGCCGCGCCGAGCGCGACGAGCGAGCGCCGAAATACCTTCATTGGTTGTTCTCTTCCCTAGAGCCGCCGCCGTGGTGCAGCGAGTCCAACTCGTCCACAGCGCGCAAGTGTATACGACGAAGTCGCGCTTAGCGCGGGGCGTCAGTGGATGGGATGGCCTAAGAGGACTACAGACGATTCGGCAGCAGGCTGCTAGCATCGCTGCCAAATCACCAGGGAGAAGGCACGCGCAGCCAGCAGCCGCGCCGAAGAATCATGCGCTCACGACTCATGCATGCCTGCGCGGCCTGCGCGACGTTCTGCGTCGTGGCGGCAGCATATGGGCTGACGACCGGCGTGCCGGTCGAGCGCTTTCATGTTGCGCTCTGGAGCGCGGCAGGCGTCGCCTCTTATATCGCGCTTTCTTACTTGTTCGGTTTCGACCCGTATCGCTCGCGCGTGGCCAGTGGCACGCGTCTTTGGGTACGTTACGTCGATCGCTGGGAGCTGCGTTCGGGACAAGCGACGCTGGCGATGCTCGGCTTGATGGTGGTGTGCGCACGACTCTTCGATCCGTCGCGCTTCGTCGCTGCGGTCGTCAGCAGCACATTGTCTGCCTGGACCTATTTCACTTGGCGGCTCTACGCCGGGGGATACGACATCAAATAACACACGCTGCGCCAGGTAGAGGCCGCCGAGCATCAGAGGAGCGGCCGGCTTTCGGCAACGCGTCGCCTGTGATATTCCACCCGAGCGTGATTGTCACGAGAGAAGAAGTCACTCCGGGAAGTGCATCCTGCAGCGCCTGAGGTCGTGAGGGGGCTCATGGAGACTCGACGGCGCATCCCGGAGTGACAACCGATCGCAGCATGCGGTGCGCTCAGTGAGCGGCCGCTGCCATCTGCGGCAAGGCGCCCTTGAGCATCACGCTCTTGCCATCGCTGCTGACGATGCAAGTCGCGGCTGCAAACGTCTTACCCGAACGAGCGCCTTTCGCTTCGAGCGTGATGCGTTGCGCACGCACGCCGGTGAACGGGCTCGTCGCATCGATCTTGCGAATGCGCACCGTGCGATCCTTCGGCACGTGCTGCGCGACGAAGGCATCGATGCATGCATTCATCACGTCGTCTGCGCGCGCAGCAGGCGTGCCGAGCGCGAGCGCAACCGCCGTCGTCGATACCAAACTCAAGACTCGCTTGTTCATCGTCGTGACCTCCAATAGTGGGCGACGATGTCAATCTATGAATGCTGCTCGCATCTCACAAACGATCATTCTTGAGGCTTGCATCGAAGAAATTCATGCGGCGGCTCCGAACTCTTGCACGATCCAATCGGTCAATGCCTGGATGTCGGCGCGCTCGGCATCCTGGGTACGCAGGATCAAGTAATAGCTCTCGCCGGTGTGCAGCTCGGTGTCGAACACCTTGGTGAGCGTGCCTTGCGCGAAGCGTTCATTCGCAAGACGCGTCGAGACGAGCGCGATGCCGGCGCCGTGCTCGGCTGCTTCGGCGGCCGCGTACATGGTGTCGAAACGCAGAATCTTCTTGGGGCGCAGGGTCACGCCGAGCGCTTCGCTCCATTGCTGCCAGCCGTTGCGGCGTGCCTCGTGCACGATGAGCGAATGCTCGTTCAGATCTTCGACGCGCTTGACCGGAAGCCGCTCGAGCAGCGCGGGCGCAGCCGCCGGCACGAACGACTGCGAGAACAATCTGTGCGCGGCATAGCCAAGCTCGGGTGCAGTGCCGACGATGATGGAAAGATCGGCATCGGCCGGATGCGACTGCTGCGGCGCGAGCACCGTGTTGATGTGAATGTCGGTATCCGGTTGGCGATCGAGAAAGCGCTGCAGCCGCGGCAGCAGCATCTCGGTCGCGAAGAACGGCGGCACGTGCAGGCGCACGACGCCGCGGCCGTGACTGATGCGCAGTTGCTCCGTAACCGTTTCGAGCCGCGCGAACACCTCTTCGACGTGACGCAGGTAATTCTTACCGGCTTCGGTCAACGTGATCGATTGCGGGCCGCGTTCGAACAGCGTAATGCCAAGCTGCGTCTCGAGCGTCTTGATCTGATGGCTGACGGCGGAAGGCGTGATGAACAGCTCTTCCGCAGCCGCTTTGAAACTGAGCCGCGTGGCGGCCACCTGGAAGGTCTTCAGGAACTTGAGCGAAGGCAGGCGCATACGATGCACCTCCGAGAATGAGAGCGATTAGAGCCGGACGGATCCCGAGATCAGCACATGCCCGACAGGCGCGGGTCGGCGGAACAGAACTTCGCGACAACAAAGCTCATGCAGTCCATGGCTCGAATGGAACGATGATCGATACCCGAGAGCGAGCAAATTGCATGCCGAGACCGGCGTGAAGAGCAGGACAAGCGGCAGTCCGCTGAAACGCTCGCTCAGTAGCGCATCTGCGCCGTCATGGCGCGGCAAATGAACGCATCTGCGCCGTGACGGTGCGCGCGCAGCGCAGCGCGCGAACGAAAAGTACCCATCCGGACAAGCGGATGCCGTCGCGCGGTGCGCAATATTGCGTCAGGCGACGCTGTCGTTGCCGTAAACGAGCGGTACCGCGGCTTCGGGCGTCAGCACACGAAACGTGAAGCTCTCTTGGAGATAGAGCAGCACGGACGTGCTCGTGTGATCGAGATAGCCGATCGAAAAATCCTGTCCGACGGTGAGCTCGAAATCGCCGCCGCGCAGGCTCAGCACGACGGCGCCGTCCGCGGCAGGCGCCCAGACGATGGGGCCGTCGAGCAGCTCGCGCACGTGATTGATGATCGGATAACCGCGCGTCGTGCTGCGCGTAAGGCCCGTGTAACAGCGCGGCCCCAGGGCGATGCCGTACGGGCCTTCCACGCCTTCGCTGCGCAGGCGATGCGTGGCTTCGGCCACGATGTCGGGATAGTGCTCATAGCTTTCCGGGATCGTCAGCGCCCGCTGCCGCGCAGCCGGGAAGATGCCTTCGATTCCCGCTGCCCGATAGCCCTGGAAGATGGCGCGATCCTCGGCGATGGCGGCCGCGCGGGCGGCGTTGCGCACAGGATCCAAGTCGGCATCGCGTGCGCCGCGGCCGATGGCGTCGATTTCATCGCGCGAGAGCTCGAACGGAATGCGGATCTCGATCAGCGGTTGCGACAGCCGCATCCGAGTGACCACGCCGTCTTGCAGCGCTTCGGTGAGCTTTTCCGTTCGCCCCGTCGGAATGGCCGCTGCGTCCCAACCGAGCGGCCCGACGAAGTCGACGAAGCGGCGCGCTGCAAGCAGGAGCTTGAGCGTGCGCTTCGCTTCGGCATCGATCTCCGCCCAAGCCGCATCGTGAATCGGCGCTTGTTCGCGCAACAGCGGATTCATGGCCCAACCCTCGTCGTGCGCAGGCTGCCGATTCCGAGCGAGCCGTCGTTGCTGCTGCGCGCGTCGCCGTTGGCCGCAGCCTGATCGCCGGCCTCTTCGATCTCGAGCACCGGTCGGTCGGTGAAGAGATACGTGCGCAGATGCTCATCGAACGCAGGATCGTGACGCCGCAGCCATTCGAGCGTCATGGCTGCGTGTTCCTTTTCTTCGTCGCGATTGTGTCTGAGGATGGCCTTGAGCTCTGCGTCCCGTGCCGCTTCGAGGCGCTGGTCGTACCAGTCGATCGCTTCGAGCTCTTCCATGATCGAGACGATCGCACGGTGTCTGTCGATCGTCGCGGCGCTGAGTTGTTCGGGATTTTCGTGAAGCGTCGCGCTACTGCCGGCCATAGAGCTCGATCCTCCGCTAATCGACGACGATTCGACGTCGCGGCGAGTGCCCGCGGCGTCGGCTGATTGCTTGCAGCTCATTACGCGCGAGCGGCCGTAGTGTTCCGGGCGGGCTGCCGGTAGGTATTTTCCGTGTGGCCGAGTCACGCAACGGTCACGCCGCGGCAGCGGGTCGAGGACGTCGAGCGGCGTGCGCGGCGATCCAGCTTTCTTTGCGCCTTCCGCGCTTGCGTCGCCACGCTCCGATCCTCTATTAGTGAGCCGTGTTCGAGCTGCTCTTCACTCATCCGCTCTGGGCGTATCGAACCGGCACTTTCGCGTTTGCGAATGCGTGGCCGCTTTGGATGCTCGCAGCCCTGATCGTGCTCGGCTGGGCCGTCATCGCCCTGTCGCTCATGCGCCGTCGGGCGCTCGGTTGGCGGATGTTGGTGCCGATCGGCATCTTGCAGGGCTTGTTCGTCGCGGCCCTGGCGGTGCTGCTCTGGCGGCCGGTCCTCAATGTCGAGCGGGTGCGCGATCGCGAGAACGTCTTGGCGATCGCTATCGATGCTTCCGCGAGCATGGCTTTGCCCGACGAGGCGATGGGCGATGCGCCGCGCTCCAGATTGCAGCGTGCGGTGGCTGCGCTCGAGCAAGAAGCCTGGGAACCGCTTGCGCGCACGTTCGAGCTGCGCCTGTTCAGCTTTGCCGATCGACTGACGCCGCTGTCATCGCTCGAAGCGGTGCCGCCGCCTGCACCGCAAACGCGCATCGGCGATGCAATCGAGGGGATCGTGCAGCATGCCGCCAGTCTGCCGCTGGCCGGCATCGTGCTCGTGACCGACGGAGCCGAGAACGGAGGCAGCTTGACGGAAGAACGCTTGGCCGAGCTCGCCTCGTACGGCGTGCCGATCCATACGGTCGGCGTCGGACCTGAAATCGTGCGCAACGACCTCGAGCTCGTGCGCGTCGATGCACCGCGGACTGCGCCCCCCGGCACCCTCGTCGGCGCGACAGTGGCGATCAAGCACGAGGGCATCGAGCAGACGCGTCTGCGCGTCTACGATCGCGATGCGCTCATCGCCACGCGCGAGATCAAGCTGGCCCCGGAAACCGACACGACGCTAGTCGAGCTCGACCTGCCCGCCGGTTCGCCAGGCACGCGCGAGCTGCGCTTCGTGCTCGACGATGCGCCCGGCGAGACCAACCTCGTCAACAATCGCCGCTTGCACGTCATCGACGTGCCGGCCGAGCGTCGCAGCATTCTCTACGTCGAAGGCGAGCCGCGTTGGGAATTCAAATTCATTCGGCGAGCGGCCACCGCCGATCGCGCGTTGCGGCTCGCGTCGCTCGTGCGTACCACGCCGAACAAGCACTATCGACAAGGCGTGCGTTCGCCCGATGAGCTGCGCGATGGCTTTCCGGCGCGGGCCGAGGATCTGTTCGTCTACGACGCCATCATCATCGGCAGCTACGAAGCAAGCCAGTTGAGCGCCGAGCAGCATCAACTGCTCACGGAGTTCGTCGATCGGCGCGGCGGCTCGGTGCTCATGTTGGCAGGACGCTTCGGCCTGTCCGCAGGCGGTTGGCAGAACAGCCCGCTCGCACAGACGTTGCCCGTGCGGCTGCCTGACACGGCGCAGAACGCATTCGTGCAACGCGCCGCACGCGTGGCGCTGACCTCGTACGGGGCCGAAGCGCCGATCGCGCGTCTCGCACCGGATAGCCGCCGTAACGCCGAGCGCTGGCAGTCGTTGCCGCCGCTTGCCGATTATCAGGATCTCGGCCGTTTGAAACCGGGCGCAACCGTGCTGCTCGAGGCCGTGACGCCGAAGGGACGCGCGCCGCTACTTGTCTGGCAGCGTTACGGCCGCGGCGCCACGGCGGTGCTCGGCACAGCAAGCACGTTGCGCTGGCAGATGCATTTGCCGCCCGAAGATCAAAGCCACGAGACGTTCTGGCGTCAGTTGTTGCATGCGCTCGTGATGCAAACGCCCACGCGCATCTCGCTCGCGAGCGAGCAGCCGACCTACGATGATGAGCGACGGATCAAGCTCGAAGCGCAGCTGCGCGATGCGCGCTTCGAACCGATCAATGACGCGCAGGTCGAGCTAACGATCGCGCCGGAGCAAGGCGCGCCCTTCAGCGAGAGCATGCAGCCCTCCGGACTCGGCGACGGTCGTTACCTCGCTACCATCGACGCGGCGACGCCCGGCGTGTATCGCGCATCCATCGTCGCGCGCCGCGACGAGGAAGAGCTGGGCCGCGCGTTCACGCATGTCGTGCGTACCGAAGGCGTGGCAGAGCGCTTCGCGACGCATCAACATCGTGCCGTGCTCGAGCGCATCGCAGCGGTGACGGGCGGACGGTATTGGCGGCTCGACGAGCTCGACGGATTGGCCGCTGCCATTCCTTATTCGAAAGCGGGCGTAGTCGAGCGCATGACGCTCGATCTGTGGAATCTGCCCGTGGTGTTCCTGATGCTGCTCGCGCTCAAGCTCGCGGAGTGGGTGCTCCGGCTCAAGTGGGGGAGGTTGTGAGCCACGCGGTTTCACGCAATCGGTACGCCACGCTGCTTCAGCGCAGCGCGCGCCGCTGTGCGATGGCCGCGCTCGTCGTCGGGCTCGGTGCGATGCAGCCGATCGCACAGGCCGCGACGTACACGTTCATCGTCGCGGGGCTCGGCGGCGAGCCGCAGTACGAAACGCGGTTTCGCGCTCAGGCCGAGGAGCTCGCGCGCATCGCTCAGGCGCACGCCGATGCGCCCGAGCACGTCGTGACGCTCACCGGTCCCGATGCGACGCGCGAAGCGATCCGCCGTGAGCTGGCGGCGCTTGCACAACGTACGCGGCAAGACGATGTAGCGGTGATCGTGCTGATCGGTCACGGCAGCTACGACGGTGAGGAGTATCGCTTCAACATTCCGGGGCCCGACATCACCGGCAGCGAGCTGCGTGCGCTCATCGATGCATTGCCGGCGCGCCGTCAGCTGATCGTCAACACGACGAGCGCGAGCGGCGCCGTCGCCGAGCAATGGGCGCGGCCGCAGCGCGTCGTGATCACCGCGACCAAGAGCGGCGGGGAACGCACGGCCACGCGCTTTGCGCAGTATTGGGTGGCGGCGCTCTCGGAGCCGGCCGCGGACAGCAACAAGGACGAGCTCATCAGCGCGCGCGAGGCGTACGAGTACGCAAGCCGGCAAGTCGCCGCCGCGTTCAAGGCAGACGTCGCGCTCGCGACAGAGCATTCGCGTATCGAAGGCGCCGAGCTTGCGGCAGAGCTGCCTGTCGCGCGCTTGAGCGAGGTGGCGCTGCTCGCTGCCGATCCGGAGGTGCGGCAGCTGCTCATGCAGCGCGCGACGCTCGAAGAAGAGCTCGCCGCCGTCAAGGCCCGCAAGGACAGTCTGACGAGCGATGCGTATTACGACGAGCTCGAAGCCGTGCTCGTGAAGTTTGCGCTGCTGCAGCGGCAGATCGATGCGCGCCAAGGGCGCACGCAGGTGAGCCCATGAGACCCGTGCTGCATTCGCTCGCCTGGCTGGCCACGCTGTTGGCGGCGGGCGCTGCGTTCGGCTTCGAGATCGATTACGACACGAGACGGCCGGCAGCGCTGGTCGAATGCGACGATGCGCTCTATCGCGGCCAGCGCGAGCGAGCCATTGCCTGCTACACGCAGCGCCTCGCGCGCACGCCCGATCGGCACGTTCAAGCAGAAGCGGCCTGGCGCATCAACGATCTGCGCCGCGCGAACGACTTGTTCCGTGCGCTCGTCAATGTCTCGCCGCAAGCCGTCTACGAACGCGTCCGCTGGGGTTATCTCTTCCTGCAGACGCATCAGCACGCGCAAGCCGTCGAGCTGTTTCGCGAAGCGCTCGACATCGATCCGAACGATGTGTCCGCCAAGCTCGGGCTCGCACGCGTGCTGGCCGAGCGCTTCGAAGGCGGTGCGCGCGGCCTGGTGGAAGAGGTGCTGGCGCGCGATCAGGATCAGATCGGTGCGCATCTGCTCGCGGCGCGCATGTCACTCGAAGAGGGCAAGTACGACGATGCCAAGACGGCGCTCGATCGCGCAGCACGCATCGTGCGGCAGCGCAAGCTCCCGCCCCTCGAAGTCGATTCGCTCCGAGCCGCGCTCGAGCTCGTGCGCAATCGCGATCCTGAGCGCTGGCTGAAGAGCATCCGCAGCTACAACCCGCATTACGGCGGGGTCTACGAGCAGCTAGCGCACTTCGAGATCATGCGCAGGCGCTACCGAGAAGCGACGGCGTTCCTGCGTCAAGCCGTCGCCGCCGAGCCCGATCTGTGGTCCGCGCATGCCGAGCTCGGCCTGAATCTGCTGCGGCTCGGCGACATCGAGCAGGCGCGCGGGCATCTCACGACGGCGTACTCGGGCGATCCGTATAGCCCGGTAATCGTCAACTCGCTGCGCTTGCTCGATCGCATGAACGAATTCGAGCTCGCGACGACGACGCTCGATGTGGGCGGCACACCTGTCGAGGTGCGTGCTCGCCTGCATCGGCGTGAAGCGCCGGCATTGCAGCCGTACGTCACGGAGCTCGCGCGTGCAGGCATCGAGGCCTTCTCGCGCCGCTACGATTTTCAGCTTGCCGAACCGGTCACGCTCGAGCTCTATCCCGATCATGACGATTTCGCCGTGCGCGTCGCGGCATTGCCGGGCATCGGCTTGCTCGGCGTGACCTTCGGCTATGTCGTCGCGATGGACAGCCCTTCCGGACGGCCGCGCGGCGAGTTCCACTGGGGCAGCACGCTCTGGCACGAGCTCGCGCATGTCTTTACGCTCGAAGCGACCGACCATCGCGTGCCGCGTTGGTTGAGCGAAGGCATCTCCGTGTTCGAGGAGTGGCGCACGGGCCCGACGCCGGGCGTGTCGATTCCGCCCGAGTTCATGTCCGCGCTCCACGAGGACAAGCTCCTGCCGATCGAGGATCTCGATTCGGGGTTCATCCGGCCGAGCTATCCGACGCAGATCCAAGTCTCGTACGTGCAAGCCGGCCTTGTGTGCTTGTTCATCGAAGAGCGCTGGGGGTTCGAGCGACTTGCGGCGCTGCTCAAGGCATTCGCGCGCGAAGTGACGACCGCCCAGGCAGTCGAGGCGGTGCTCAAGACGCCGCCGAGTGCGTTCGATCGCGAGTTCAAAGCCTACTTGCGCGCTCGCTTTGCGCGCACGCTCGACAATCTCGCGGAGTTCGAACGCGCCTATCAGAACGCGCAAGCGGCTCTAGAGCGCGAACAGTGGAGCGCGGCTGCCGAGGCCGCACGCCGCGCCGTGGCGCTTTATCCCGAGCATGTCGGTCCGGGCAGTCCGGCGCTGCTGCTTGCGCATGCGCTGGAGCGCGCGGGACAGCGTGCCGAAGCGCTCGCCGCGCTCGAGGCCTATCGCGCAGCAGGCGGTTGGGATCCCGGTGCGCTACGCGAGCTGGCCCGCTGGCTCGATGAAGTAGGACGGTCTCAGGAAGCGACCGAAGTGCTCGCAAGTCTCAACTATGTCGATCCGCTCGCGCCCGAGCTGCACGCGGAGCTCGGCGAGCGCTGGCTTGCAGCGGGCCGGGCCGAGCAGGCATTGCGCGAGTTCCGCGTGCTGCAATCGTTCTCCGACGCCGATCGCGCCGCCGCACATTTCGGCGCAGCGCGCGCGTTGCGCGCGCTCGGCGAGGCCGAGCAGAGCCGCCGCGAGCTGCTCGATGCGCTCGCCGCCGCACCCTATTTCCGACCCGCTCAAGCCCTGTTACTCCAGATGATCGAGGAGCGAACGCGCCATGATTGAAATCGGTCAGGAGCTCGACGACGCAGCCGCACGCGCGCTCGTCTCCACCTTTCACGAGCGCATCGAAACGATTCGCCAGCGTGTCAGGCAAATCATCGTCGGCCAGGACGAGGTCGTCGATCATCTGCTGCTCACGCTCTTCGTCGGCGGACACTGTCTGATCACGGGCATGCCCGGCACGGCCAAGACGCTGCTCGTGCGTACGCTCGCGTCGGTGCTCGGGCTGACGTTCAAGCGCATTCAGTTCACGCCGGATCTGATGCCGACCGATGTCACCGGTACGGACATCATCGAGGAAGACATCACCACGGGGCATCGGCGCTGGACGTTCGTGCCGGGTCCGATCTTCGCGAACATCGTGCTTGCCGACGAGATCAATCGTACGCCGCCGAAGACGCAAGCGGCATTGCTCGAAGCGATGCAGGAGCATTCGGTCACGGTGCGCGGCGCCACGCACGCGCTCGCGCAACCGTTCTTCGTGCTCGCCACGCAGAATCCTATCGAGCTCGAAGGCACCTATCCGCTGCCCGAAGCCCAGCTCGATCGTTTCCTCTTCAATGTGCTGCTCGATTACCTGAGCGTCGAAGAAGAAATGGAAGTCGTGGCGCGCAACTCGGCACGCATGGCATTGCCCGAGCTCGAGCCGTGCACGAACGCCGAAGAGATCGTGCGCTTTCAGTGGCTGGTTCGGCAGGTGCCGCTCTCGACCGAGATTCGCCGTCGCGCGGTCGAGCTCGTGCGTGCGACGCGGCCGGCCGATCCGACGGCGCCGGAGGTCGTGCGCAAATACGTGCGCTACGGTGCGAGCGTGCGCGCGACGCAGTTCTTGTGTTTGTCTGCCAAGGCGCGCGCACTGATGCAAGGCCGCTATCACGTGACGGAGGACGATTTGCGCGTGCTGGCACCGCCGGTGCTGCGCCATCGCGTAATCACGAATTACCAGGCCGAATCGGATGGGCGCAGCGTCGACGACGTGTTGCGCAAGATCCTCGAACGCTAGGAGCCCACATGACGACCGCCGCTCGCACGCGCCTGTTGCCGCCCGAGACGCTCGCGGGTCTCGCGAATCTCGAGCTCATCGCGCGCACGGCGGTCGAGGGTTTTCTCGTCGGCTTGCATCGCTCGCCGCACTACGGCTTCAGCCAGGAGTTCAAGGAGTATCGCGCCTATGTCGAAGGCGACGATCCGCGTTTCGTCGACTGGAACGTGTACGCACGCACCGAGCGCACCTACGTGCGCCGCTACGAAGGCGAAACCAATACGCGACTGACCATCGTGCTCGATGCGAGCGCGTCGATGGGCTATGGCTCGCGCGGACTCGTGAAGCTGCAGTACGCAAAGTTCCTGGCGGCCGCGCTCGCCTATCTCGCTGCGCGGCAGCACGATCCGGTGGGCTTGATCGTCTTCGACGAGACCGTGCGTCAGTACCGGCCGCCGACCGCACGCACCGGCAGCCTCGCCGGGCTGATTCATGCGATCGATGCGATAGAGCCGGGCCGCGGCACGGATCTCGCGGGCTGCTTCGAGCGCTTTCGTGAGCACCTGCTCCGTCGCGGTCTGGTGGTCGTCATCTCGGACCTCTATTGCGATCCGCAAGGGATGAGCCGAGCCGTGCAGCCGCTTGCGTACCGCGGTCACGACATCGTGCTCTTTCAGCTGCTCGATCCGCAGGAGCTAAAGCCCGAGTGGCGCGATGCGGTGGTGCTCGAAGATCTCGAGTCGCGTCGCACGATCAGCGTCTCGCCCGAGTATCTGGCGCAAGAGTACGGCGAGCGCATGGCCGCACATCTTGCCTCGCTGCGTCACGCTGCCGCCAGAGCCGGTGCAGAGCAGGTGTTGATTTCGACCGACGAGCCGCTCGATCGCGCATTGCGGCGTTATCTTCTTTTCCGTCAGCGTAAAGCGTAGCCAGCGGTCCGCGCCGTCATGTTCCTCGCGCCCTTCTTCTTGCTCGGCCTGATCGCGATCGGCGTGCCGCTCTGGCTGCATCGCGTCGCACGGGCCGATCCGACGCGTCATCCGTTTCCGTCGCTCATGCTGCTCGAGGAACGCGAGACGCAGCGCACCGCCAAACGCACGTTGCGCTATTGGCTGCTCCTGTTGCTGCGCGTGCTGCTCATTGCGGCGCTCGCGTTGGCGTTTGCCGGGCCGATGTGGCGCGACGAGGCAGGAAGCGCCTATTCCGCCAACACGCGGCTGCACGCGATCGTGCTGGATGCGTCGCTGTCGATGCAGCATGGCGAGCGCTGGCAGCGAGCGCTCGATGCCGTCGACTCGATCCTCCAGAGCCTGCGTGCCTCGGATAAGGTGATGCTGGTGCGCGCGGGCGGACGTAGCGCCGAGATCGTGCAGGAACCCGTGCCGGCGCGCGAAGTCGGCACGCTACGTACGCGGCTTGCCGCGCTGGCGCCTGGTCGCGAACGCCTCGACTTCGGCGTGGCGATGAGCGCCGCGGAACAATGGCTGCGCACACCGCGCCCGCCGGTGCTGCTGCACTTCGTGTCCGACTTTCAACGAAGCGGCGCGCCGTTGCGCTTTGCCGATCTCGAGCCGCCGGCGGACACGCAAGTGCTGATGCACGACGTGCATGACGATCCTGGCGAGAATGTCTTCATCGACAAGGTCAGCCTCGGCGCCGGCGAAACGCGTTCGCTCGAAGTCGACGTCAAGAGCACGTATGCCGCCGCGCAATCGCGCGAGCTCATCGTAGCGATCGACGGGCAAGAGTTCGCGCGCCGGCGCATCGAGCTCGCTCCGGCGCAGCGCGTCGATGCGGCCGCGCGCATCGTGCGCGGCGAGGGCGGCGGGCGTGCGATCGCAAGCGACGAGTCGGTGCCGGTTGAGCCGCAGGCAGAACCCGCGCAGCAACGGATCGTGTTCGAGGATCTTGCGTTGACGGCCGGCACACATCGAATCGAGGTGCGGCTCGAGCCGAGCGACGGGCTGGCGGACGACGATCGCTACTATGCCGTGCTCGAGCACGCCGCGCCGCGTGCGTTGCTCCTCACGCAGGACAAGGATGCGGACGAAGCGGCGTATTTCGCAGCAGCCATCGGTGCTTTGAGTGCGCCGCGCGTGCAGGTGACGCAGGAATCCGCGGGTCGTTTCGAGAATACGCGGCTTGGCGAGCACGCCATGGTGGTCGTGCCCGATGCATTCGCGCTGTCGAGCGCGATGGCCGCGCAACTCGATGGCTACGTCAAAGGCGGCGGTGCGCTCTTGACGACGCTCGGGACCGGCATGGAAGCCGCACAGCATCCATTGTTCGAAGACTGGCGCATCGGTAAGGCGCGTCCGCGGCTCGGACGCATCGGGCAAATCGACACGAGCCATCCGATTCTGCGCGATGCGCCCGCCTGGCATCGCGTGAGATTGTTCCGACAGCGCGATGTCGCAGTGGGTACGCACGATCGCGTGCTGATTGCCGACACGAACGGTACGCCGCTGCTCGTCGAGCGCGCGCTCGGTGCCGGCCGCATGCTGGTGCTGACGGTTCCGATCGAGCGGCAATGGAACGATCTCGCGATTCATCCCGCATTCGTGGAATTCGTGGCCGAGGCCACGCGATATCTCATCGGCGGCGACAGCTCGCTCGCGAGCGTGACGGTCGGCGCCCCTGTGATCACCGGATTGACCGCAAGCGCAGGCGGGCAGATATTCGATCCGTCCGGTAAGCGGGTATTGGGTTTGGCCAGCACCGATGTCGAGCGGCTGATTCCGACCGAAGTCGGTTTCTATGAGATCCGCCACCCGCAGGGCGTGCGCTGGCTGGCGGTGAACACGGATCGCCGCGAGTCCGACTTGCGGCAGCTTGCGCCGGACTATCTTGCGCGCTGGCAGGCGCTACGCCAGCGGCCGGCACGCAACGAACCGCAGGAGATCACGGCGGTCGAAGTAGAAAAGCGACGCTCGCTCGGTCCGTACCTGCTCTGGATTGCGGCGGCGTTGCTGCTCGTGGAGTTGCTCATGGCGAACCGCTACTTGTCGGTTCGACGCGAGGTGGCACGATGAATGCGCTTCAGCGCCTCGATGCGTACATCGACGCCCTACGGCGGCGGCTCGCAGCGCATATATATGTGCGCGGCGCATCGTGGGCAGCGGCAGCGGTCTTCGTCATCGTCGTCGCCTTTGCGTGGTGGCTCGCCCGCAGTGCCTTTGCATCCTCGCTCGTGCTCGCTGCGCGTGTGGCGCTCATCGTTGCTGTTGCGTGTATCGCGATCCTCGGCGTGTGGCTGCCGTTGCGCGCGCTGCGTCGCGACGACGGCGCACGGCTGTTCGAGCAGCGCCTGCCGGAGCAGCGAGGCCGCCTTGCCACCTATCTCGAAATGCGTCGAGCCGGCGAAGCTTCGCCGCTGCTCGCACTGCTCGCCGAGGACAGCGAACGCATCGCACGCGCAACGCCGCCTGAGGCCGTCATACCGGCGCGCACGCTTCGAAGCTACGCTGCCGCCACGATCGTGCTGCTCGGCGCACTCGCCGCGCTGTTGGCTGTGGGGCCAGACCCCTGGCGCGTTGCGAGCCGTCACGTATTGCTCGGTGTCGAGTTGCCGCAAGAGATCGTGCCGGTGCGCACGATTTCGGTCAGTCCCGGCGATGTGACCGTTCGGCGCAATAGCGATTTGGCGCTTCGGGCCTTCGTCGCAGGATTCGATCCAGAGCAGGTCACCGTCTTCGTGCGCTTCGAAGATGCCGCGACGTGGGAACGCGCCCCCATGCAGCGCGTCGAATCGAACACTTACGCGTTCAAGCTCTACGCACTGCGCAATCCGCTGCATTACTACGTCGAGGCCGACGGCACCCGCAGCAGCGAGCATCGCGTGACCCTGGCCGATCCGCCGAAGATCGAGCGCGTGCGTCTGACGTATCACTACCCGCAATGGACGGGGTTGCCGGAGGAGACCGACGAATCCTCGCGCGACATTCGCGCGGTGGCCGGCACGAAGGTAACGATCGAAATCGAAAGCGACGCACCGCTCGAAGAGCCGGTCATCGTGAGCGATGCCGGCACGCACGCGCTCGGTGCGCGCGAGGGCCGTAACGTCGGCACGCTCGCGGTCGAGAAACCCGGCCGGTATCACATCGCCGCCACCGTCGGCGGCGAACGCGTCGCGCTCACCGACGACTACGCGATCGAAATCGTGCCGGACCAGAAACCGGTCGTGCAGATCGAGCGCCCTGGTCGCGACTGGCGCGCGACCAATATCGAAGAAGTGCCGGTGCGAGTGCGGGCGCACGATGACTTCCGTCTGCAAAGCGTCGAGCTGCATTACTCGATCAACGGCGGCGAGTGGCGCACCTTGCCGCTCGATGGCCGTGTCAAGGAGACCCGCAAGCAAACGCTGCTCGATCTCGAACGGCTCGGTGCGGAGCAGAACAAGGGCGAATCGTCGCTGCTCGCACCCGGTGACCTCGTCACTTATTACGCGGTAGCGCGCGATCACAAACACACCGTGCGCACCGATCTGTTCATGGTTCAGGTGCAGCCGTTCGAGCGCAAGTTCATGCAGCAGAACGCCGGCGGCGGTGGCGGCGGCATGGCCGACGAGCAGGGCGCGATCTCGGAACGTCAACGCGAGATTCTGCTTGCGACCTGGAATCTGCAACGCTCGCAAGCGACCGATCGCCGGGCGCGCGAACAGCTCGAGGACAACGCACGCATGCTGGCCGAGATGCAGACCACGCTTGCGCAGCAGGCACGCACGCTGGCGATGCGCACGCGTGCCCGCGCGCCGGTCGAAAGCGACGAGCGCGTGCGGAATTTCGTGGAAAGCTTGGAGCGCGCGGCGCAGGCGATGGATCCCGCCGCCATGCATCTTGCTGCCTTTGCGCTGGAAAAGGCGGTGCCGGTCGAGCAGCAGGCGCTGCAGCAGTTGTTGCGCGCCGAAGCGGCGTTCCGCGAAGTGCAGATTTCGATGCAACGCGAAGGCGGCGGACGAGGTGCACAAGCGGCGCGTGATTTCGGCGAGATGTTCGAGCTCGAGATGGATCTCGAAAAGAGCCAGTACGAGAGCGAATCGCAGCTCGCCGAGAACCAGACGAGCAAGGAGATGGAGGAGGCGCTGCGCAAGCTCAAGGCGCTTGCCGAGCGTCAGGAGCAACTCGCGCAGGAAGCGCGCCGCAACCCGCAGCTGACGCCGGAGCAGCGCTGGCGGCAAGAACAGTTGCGTCGCGAAGCGGAAGACTTGCGACGCCGCTTGGCAGCGTTGCAGCGAGAGGAACAGTCGCGTGCCGACGAATCGCAGCAGGTGGACGATCGCAGCGGCGCGCAAGGCGGAGCACAGGGTTCGCGCGCGCAATCAGGCTCGCAACGAGAGGATGCACGCGGCCGTCCACGTAGCGCGCTCGACTCCGTCGACGAAGCATTGGCGCGCATGCAAGCGGCGAGCACCGCGCAAGAGACAACGGGCGACGAGCCGGGGAGCTCCGCACAGGCGGCAGCGAGCAAGCTGCGCGAAGCGTTGCAACGGCTCGATCGGCCGCAGCCATCCGCGTTGCAAGAGACGCTCGAGCAGCTCGCCGGGCGTGCCAGCGAGCTTGCAGACGAGCAACGCAGCATCGAGGCGGATCTCTACAACGCGCTCAATACGGCGTTCGGCGACAGCAATCAGCCGCGCGTGTTGCGGGGCCGTCGCCCGCTCGATCCAGAACGCACGCAGGACTTGGTTGACCGCAAGCAGGCATTGGCCGAAAGGCTGAGCGAGTTGCAGCGCGAGCTGCGCGAGAGCGTGCATCGACATCGCGATGCCAGTGCGGATGCCAAGCGCGAGCTCGCGCGCATCGTCAACGATGTCGAGTCGTCCGATCTTATGTATCGCATGCGCCGCAGCGCCGCGGAGATTTATTACGGACGCGTCCGCGATGCGGCGGCACGCGAAGGCATCATCACCGAGTCGCTCGAGCTGCTGGAGAAGGAGCTGCGGCAAGCGGCCGTGCGCGCAGCACAGGACGGCACGCAGTCGCCGCGCGATGCGGTCGATGCCGAGCAGCTCCTTGCCGAAGTGGCCGAGCTGCGTCGTCGTGTCGAACAAAGCGAGCGGCTGGCCGGCGCGCGCGGCGAAGAAGGACGCAGCGACTCGGCACAGGATGCGGCGTCCGGTACGGCGACATCGTCGGAGTCGCCAGGCAGCGAGTCCGGCCAAGCGAGCGAGCGCACGAACGGGCGTGCGCCGGGCGGCGCGGAGCGAACATTGTCTGCGTGGGATCCGGTGCTGCCGAACATGCGCTTGCCGCAGGTCAGCGACGGACGCGATTCGTTTGCCCGGCAGACAGCATCGATCGCCGAGCGCGCGCGACAGCTGCGCGAGCGTGCCGGTCAACGCGAGCTGAGCGCACAGGAGCTGGCCGCCTTGCGCGACATGGCACGCGAGCTGCGCCGGCTCGCCGGCGATCCGCTCGCCGCACAGAGCGCGGCCATGAAGGGCGCGGTCGAACAATTGGAGCTCGCGATGCTGATGGCCGTCACCGGCGCGCGCCTCGGCGAGGCGGCCCATGCGGTCGTGCCGAGCGGCGATACGCCGCAGTATCGCGAGACGGTCGCGGAGTACTATCGCCGGCTCGGCGGGAGCTGAGGCAGCAGCCGTGCTCAGAGGCATCGCGGCATTGGTCATTGCGGCGCTGAGCCCGGGTTCGTCCAATCTCATCACCGGCGACGGCGGACGTGCCGGCGAGCCCGCCGAGCTGTCCAAGCTCAATTTCGTACGCGTCATCTACGACAGCGAAGGCGGCATGGGCGAAGCGTACTACGCCTACGATGGGCGCCTCTGGGCGCGTTGGGAAACCGATTTCCCGGAAGGCGACGACAATTTCGTGCACCGCTTGGCGCAGCTCACGCGCATCGACGTCAACCCGCGCGCCGCAAGCCGCATGCTCACGGCGTCCGACTTGGGCGACTTCCCGATGCTCTACATGTCCGACGTCGGCTACATGGTGCTCTCGGGCGAAGAGCGAGCCGCCTTGCGGCGCTATCTGCTCAACGGCGGATTCGTCTGGGTCGATGACTTCTGGGGCGATGCGGAATGGCAGCAGTTCGCCCGCGTGATGCGCGAAGTGTTGCCGGAACGCGAGTGGCAGGTGCTCACGCCGCCCAATCCGATCTTCGATACGGTGTTCCAGCTCGACGCTTTACCGCAGATCCCGGCATTGCCGTTTGCGAGTCCGACGGGCAGCACGGCGGAACCGCCCGGCGCCCACAAGCTACCGACCGGCTCGATGGAAGAAGCGCAAGCGCGTGCTTGGCTCGACGACAACGGCCGCATCATGGTGCTCGCCACGCACAACACGGACGTCGGCGACGGCTGGGAGCGCGAAGCGTACGGCGAGTGGTATTTCGAGACGTTCTCGACCAAGTCGTACATGGTCGGCACGAACGTGGTCGTGTACGCACTGCTGCACTAATCGAGCGGCGCGCACTGCACGTTCGTGAGCTCGTAGCGCGCATTCGTGCGCTCGTGCAGCAACGCGCACTTGGCGCCGCGTTTGACCAGCCGAAAGATCTCGGGCCGCTCGTATTCGCGCCCGGAAATGAGCTGACCGGAAGCATCGCGCGCCGGCTTGCGTTCGATGGCGAGCACGCTGCTCTTGGTGAGTGCGTCCGCTGCGAGCGTCACGTCTGCGCCGTTCAAGGCCTCGCTCACGACGCGCTTAAGTTCGCTGCGGCTGTGCGCGTCGGGCTCGACGATGCGTGCCGGCACGTCCTGCTCAGCGACCGATGCACAGGCACTCAAAGAGGCGAGTAGCGTAGCGGCGATGACGAGCGAGGCGCGCATCGGCTACATGTCCTGCAAGATGCGCATTTCGCGCAATGGCGAGCGAATCAACTCGCCGTCGCGAGGTGCGCTCGGTTCGCCAGGCTTGTAGAGCGGCGAGCTGTTCCTGGCGGGACATTGCAGGTGACCGCTGGCGCGGAAGGACAGCGCGGCGGCGAGCCTTGCCTCGCGCGGATCGCCGAGGTCGTACCTGAAGTCATCGCCGACCTCGCAGCCCGGCACGGCGACATCGCCGGTGCGCGCGGCATTGCTCGGTACGAAGCCGTCGCCGTAGTCGCCGAAGTCCTTGGCGTTCTTGCCTTGGAACTGAATCGAGAAGTACGTGGTGCCGCAATTGTCGCGCGCGTAATAACCGTAAGGCTTACCGCAAGTGCGCGTGCCGATTTGATAGACCTCGACGCCGACGCCACGCAGCCCGTTGATGATCGCTTCGGATGCCGAGCAGGTGCTGTTGCTCGTGAGCACGTAGACGCGGTCGAGATTCAACGTCGGCAATGGCTCGCCAACTCGTGGATGCGAGAAGCCGAGCGTCGTCGAGTAGAACGGCGTGGGCTCGAGCGGCTCCCCGGTCACGGGATTGGTGGTCGTGTGCTTGTCGTTGAAGACCATCCGCTCGAACACTTGGCCGTCGGTGAGCGCAGGACCGGCGATCATGTACGCGAGCTGCGAGGCGATCGCGAGATAGCCGCCGCCGTTGTAGCGCAGGTCGAGCACCAGATCGTTGACGCCCGCATCGCGCAGCGTCGCGAACGCAGCGACGAGCAGGCTTTCGGCGGTTGCGAAGTGATCGTTGAACAGGATGTAGCCGACCGGATCGGTATCGGGATCGATGACCGACACGTTCTGCACCGGCACCGACTCGGTCTCATCCGGCGTGAGCGTGACCGAATACGTCTCGCCCGTGCGCTTGCGCATGATGAACGTATGCGCGCGCTGCACTGTGGGATAGAGACCTTCGACGATCGCCTCCACGTCCGCGCGCGCACCGCCGTAGACCACATCGACGCCGTCGATGTAGATCACCTCGTCGCCGCGCGATAACCCGGCGTCGGCTGCAGGCGTGTCGGGATCGGTATAAGCGACGAGAATGCGGCGCGGGGGCGTGCCGTTTAGAACCATCCATTGCGCGCCGTAGCCGAACACGACACCGGCTTGCGAAAGCTGATACCACTCGTACGAGTCGTAAGTGAAATGAAAACGGTCCTTCGGTGCGCCGGACGGCGTCGTCGCCGTGGTCTTGAGCAGATCGAAGTAATCGAGCGTCTCGTAATTGCGCGGATCGAGATCCGGTACTTCGCGGTACCAGAGATAAAGCTCGTTCGTCCAGGAACGCAGGAAATTGTTCTCGTCCGTGCGAGTGCCGCGCACGTCGGGGAAGGGCCTGCCTGTCGCAGGGTTCGTGCCGCTGCGCGGCGCCACGCAACGATTCGCGAAGGTGGAAGACGGTAGATAAACGCCCGGGGTGTAGTCGTTGCCGGAAGGGCTCGAAGGCGTTCCGTCGTCGCCCCCGCCGCCGCCACCGCCGCAGGCGGCGAGATACCCCATCATCCACACGACAACGCCCACGCGCGCTGCGTTCATACGGCCTCCGTCGACCCGTCCCTCGTCGGGTCTTCTTGTACTACAACGTCTGATATCGCGCTACGGCCGGTGTCGATCCGGCGCGTCACCGCGCAACGCATGCGAACGTTCAGCCTTGGTTAATCAACAGCCGGCGCCTTGGTGCGCCATGCTGCTGCGATACGCGCTGAGATCGGATGGCGATCGAGCGTGAGCACGAGGGCCAGGCAGCCGATCACCGCCAAAGCCGTGCCTACCCCAAACGAAATCACATAACCGAAGTGATCGGCGATGACGGCAGCGACTACGTTGGCCGCGCTGCCGACCAGGACGACGATGCTCGCGAGCAGGGTGTAGTCGGTGCCGGCATGCTCCGGGTCGGAGGCATCCATCATGAAGGTAAACAACGCCACGGTCGCCATCGTCCCGATCACGCCTTCGAGAATCGTGGCCCACCACAGCATGCCGATGCCGCCGATCTTGGCCGCCGCGAGGATGAACAACACGAAGCATGCTGCCTGCCCGAGCCCGCTCACGAGCAGCGCATAGCGCCGCCCGACGCGGTAGGCAAACCAGCCGCCGACGAAGGCGCCGATAAGGCTCGTGAAGGAGCCGACCGTGCCTTTCATGAGCGCGATGGTTTCCTTGTTCAAACCGTAGTCGGAGAGAAACGGGCCCCAGAGCGTCGAGATCATTTGATCGCCGAAGCGATAACAGAACACGAGCGCCGCGAGGGCCAGCACGCCGGGCACGAGCAGCCGCTGCAGCCAGCCGACAAGCAAGTACGGCGCGCTCGCCGCTGGGGGCGCAGGAATTTGACGGTCGTCGAAGAGCAGCACGGGCACGATGCATGCGGCGAGCAGCACGGCCATCGCGATAAATGTGATCGACCAGTGCGTGCGCGCGAAGAGCCAGAGCAGCAAACCGCCGCCCAGGATCATGCCGAGCCGATAGGCGCCGACCTGTATACCGTTGCCGAGCCCTCGCTCCTGGGTATCGAGCATGCGCACGGCAAGGCCGTCGGTGACGATGTCCTGCGTGGCAGCGATGAGGCTGAAGATGAACGCAGCGCCGAGCACGATCGGCAGATGGTCTCTGATGTCGATGCAAGCGAGCAGCGCGGCCGCCGCCACGCCCGCAAGCTGCAACGCCAGCAGCCAGGTCTTGCGCCGGCCGACGCGATCGACGAGCGGCGCCCAGAGAAACTTGAGCGCCCACGGCAGGTACAACAGACTGAGCGCACTGATCGCCGTGAGGGAATAACCCGCCTCGCGCAACACGACCGGCAGCGCAATGGTGAAGAAGCCGAAAGGCAGCCCCTGCGCCAGGTACAGGGCGACGAGAAGCGCGATCTTGAGCGCGCGGCTCACGGCACGCTCCAGCGCTTGTTCGACGCGCGATCGCCCCGATGTCGCAGCACGGCGCATTCGGCTACGCTCGCATGATCGGCGCTGCGCGCGGGGTTCGGCATGAGCTGGCTGGTCGAAGGCTTCATGTATGTCGTCAGCACGGTCGGTGCATTGTTGCCGATCGTCAATCCGCTCTCGGCCGTCGGCCTCGTCGTGAGCATTACGGCCAATCTAACCGAGGCCGAGCGCACGCAGCAGATCCGGCGCGCCTGTATCTACATGTTCTTCATCCTGACGGCATTCCTGGTTGCGGGCGGGCTCATCATGAGGTTCTTCGGCATCTCGATTCCAGGGCTGCGCATCGCCGGCGGGCTCATCGTAAGCTATCTCGGCTTTCGCATGCTCTTCCCCGATCACGCGCCGATTTCCCCGCAAGAACGCGACGAAGCCGCGCTCAAGCCGGACGTGTCCTTCACGCCGCTGGCGATGCCGAGCCTGAGTGGCCCGGGCTCGATTGCGGTGGTGGTGGGTATCTCCTCGACGGCGCAACAAACCGAGCTCGTGATCGTGAACCATTTGTTGGTCGCGATCGGCATCGCGATCACGGCTGCGATTTCCTATGCCGTGCTGCGGGCCGCGGTGCGGCTCGACAAGGTCCTCGGCGCCACGGGCATGAATGCAATTGCCCGCATCATGGGCTTCATGCTCGTCTGCATCGGCGTGCAGTTCGTCATCAACGGCATCATCGAGATCTCTGCCATCTTGGGGCAGCAGCGCGCTACTTGAGCACGGGCGGTTCGATCGCAATGACTTTGCGATCGCGCAGCGTCACGCTGCCGCTCAAAAATCCTGACGAGCCGATCTCGAGCGCATAGAGCAGGATGCGCCGCTCGCCCTGCGTATCTTCCTCGACGCGCATCGACGTCGGCGGCCCCAGGGTTTCGATCACGGTCATCTCGTCCGTGCCGAGACGCAGCGTGTGCCATTTCTTGGCGTCGATCCACTTGTCCGAAGGCGGATCGAGCGGTCTGCGCACACTGTCGATTGGTGCGGGTGACGCTCCGGCGTGCCGCTTGAGCTCCGCGAGCTCCCGCGCGAGCGTGCTGACCTCGCGTTCCAGTCGGCGCACATCCTGCTCGAGGCTGATGATCCAGCCGTAGTCGTCGCCGGCCGCGCTTGCGGCGACGAATAGCGCCACCCACGCCAGCAATGCTTTCATACAGCGGCCCTCGCCCATGCCCTCATCGGGCGGTCGAGGATGCAACGCGCGATTGCGCGGTTTCTTTCCCAGCATGGACGGGCTCCGTCGATGTCTGCAGAATCGCCGTCGGTTCAGTGCGGGACATGCGCTCGATGAAAGGCCGTTACGCGATTCTCTTTGCGTTTGCGCTCCTGGTGTCGGCACCTGCCGTCGCCGAGAAGGTCACGATCGTCTACGACGCCGAGCGGCCGCCGATTGCATATGCAGCGCGCAAGCTCACGAGCGCCCTGCGCGAGCGTGGCCATGAAGTAAGCGACCAACGCACCGGCTACGATCGCCTGATCAGTCTCGCCGTGCATGGCGCGCGCTTGCCCGCCGAGGCATTCGCCGTCCTGCCGGAAGGCAAGGTTATCACCGTCTATGGCGGCGATGAGCGCGGTCTGGTCTACGGCGCGCTGAGCCTCATCGAAGCATTGCGCAACGGCACGCCGCTCGCGGGCATCCAGGCGCACGAAGAACGGCCGCATCTCGAATTCCGCGGCATCAAGTTCAATCTTCCGTGGGACACCTACCGGCCGAGCTCGGCGCTCGATCAGCACTACGAGACCGTGCGCGACCTCAAGTTCTGGGAAGCGTTCCTCGACATGATGGTCGAGAACCGCTTCAATGCGATCAGCTTGTGGAATCTCCACCCGTACACGTACATGGTGCTGCCGAAGAACTTTCCCGAGGCGAGCCCCTGGTCGAAGAAGGAGCTCGCCGCGTGGCAGCGCCTGTATCGCGAGATCTTCCGCATGGCGAAGGAGCGCGCGCTCGACACTTACATCGTGCACTGGAACATCTTCGTCAGCCGCGAGCTCGCCCAGGCGCACGATGTCGCGAAGGTGAACTTCTATCCGCACTACTACGTGCCGGGCGATACGTCCGAGCTCGTGCGTCGTTACTTGCGCGAGAGCGTCACACAAGTGCTCGAGGAGTACCCAGACCTCGACGGCATCGGTATCTCGCACGGCGAAGGCATGGCGGAGATGACGCCGCTCGAACGGCAACGCTGGGTCGACGACGTGCTCATCGCCGGCATGCTCGCAGCCAAACGGCCGGTGAAGCTGATTCACCGAGTGCCCTTCTCATCCGGCACCTCTTCGGAGCCGGGCGTGAGCCGCGATGTCGAGCAGATCACTCGCGAGGCCATGGAGGCCTTGGGCGATCGCTTCGACGGCCCGATCTGGGTCGAGATGAAATTCAACTGGTCGCACGCCCACTCGACGCCGGAGCTCGTCAAAGTGCACGGCGGGCCGCTCGGCGATACGTACTTCGTGCCGCCGCCGAAGAACTACAAGATCACATGGCAGGCGCGTAATGAGGACTTCTTCGCGCTGCGCTGGGGCGTGCCGAGCTTCATTCGCGAGCACATTGCGCGCAACGGCGCGCCCGACTACGTAGGCGGCTATTTCGTCGGCTCGGAAACGTACATTCCGGCGCTCGATTACTTCACCGCGATCGAAGCGCCCGTGGCATGGCGGTGGGCATTCGAGCGTCAATGGCTGTTCTACAAGCTTTGGGGCCGCCTCCTGTACAACCCGGCCACGCCCGATGCCGTGTTCGAGGCGGAATTCGTCCGCCGCTACGGCCAGAAGGCGCGATCGCTGCTGCAGGCCTATTCGCTTGCGTCCGCGACGCAGCTTCGTCTGGCATCGCTCTATGACTCACGCTGGGACTTCACGCTCTACGGCGAAGGATTCCTCGCATTGCAGGATGAGCACACGCGCTACATCTCCGTCGATCGGCTCATCGAGCAACCGCCGCTCGATCCGGATTACGTCTCGGTGCGCGAGTACGTGGAGACGCTCGCTGCGGGCGGCGCTTTCGGCGCGGATCGCATGACGCCGCCGAAGCTCATCGACTTGCTGGAGCGCGACGATCGCGAAGCCTTGCGTCTTGTCGCGGCGATCGACCCGGCGGGGGATGCTTCGCTCCTCTACGAGGTGGCCGATGTGAAGGTCTGGGCCAATCTCGGACTGCACCTTGCGGAGAAGCTGAAAGGGGCGCTCGCCTTGCAGCGCTATCGACTGATGGGCGACGAAGCGGACCGAGAGTCCGCCATCGCGCACCTCACGCAGGCGCTTGCCTATTGGGATGAAGTCGTGGCGATCACGCGGCCGCTCTATCGCGACATGCCGCTCACGCACTACAACCACAACGAGTTCGTCGCGAACGACGACAACTTGTTTCATTGGGCGCGCGTGCGCAATGAAGTGGCCGAGGATGTCGAGATCGCGCGTCGTGCGCGGCCTGTGACCGAGACAGCGAGCGCACGGCGCTGAAGGAGCAACGATGGATCGGCGCGAATTCATCGTCGGACTTGCCGCATTTTCGCTCGCCGGTTGCCGACAGACGCAGGATGGAGGAACGAGCATGTACGGACTCATTGGCAAGATCACCGCGACGCCCGGCCAGCGCGATACGCTGATCGGCCTGCTGCTCGAGGGCAGCAAGGACATGCCCGGGTGCTTGAGCTACATCGTCGCGAGGGATCCGAGCGATGCCGACGCTGTGTGGGTTACCGAGGTGTGGGACAGCGAGACAAGTCACAAGGCTTCGCTTCAGCTGCCGCAGGTGCGCGCCGCGATCGCGCAAGCAAAGCCGCTGATCGGAGCTTTCGGTCCGAGCTACGTCACCGAACCCGTGGGCGGTCACGGCCTCGGCTAAAGCCGTGACTGGCTAGCGGCGTACGCGGGCGAGCAGTGCCTTGAGCTGCGGCCACTCGATGGGACGCAGCAGCTGCGCGTCGATCTCTGGATGGACTGGAGCGTTGCTGCTCGAGACGACAGCGAAGAACACTTGAGCTCCGAGCGTACGTTTCGCCGCGCGTACGACGTCGAGAAGATTCACGTTGCCGAGGGCCGCATCGACGAGCACGACATCGGGTGCGAAGCCAGCAAGCGTTCCGGCCAGCTGTTTGCCGTCGTAGAGCACCTGCGTTTCCAAGCCTTCCAGCTTGAGGATCATCGCGAGACTGTCCGCTGCGTCGCGATTGCGATCGGCGATGAGCACGCGCATCGGACCGCCGCGCGAAACAGCGGATGAGGCTGCATCCGCAGCTTGTGCAGGAGAGGGTAGCTCGAGCGTCACGCTCGTTTGTTCGCCATCCTGCGCCACGTGCAGCTCGCCTTGTTCGTCTTGAAGCAGCGGCTCCAGGAGCTCAAGCAGCGGCCGATCGGCTGTTGCGTCAAGAACGCCGGCGCGCACCTCGAGCAGCGCTCGCGCCTTCGGTTCTTCTCCGATGCGTCGGACGCGAACTTCGATCTTGGCGTCCGGCGTCGAGTGATCGATTGCATCGAGCAGCAATGCCAGCACGAACGTGCGGACATTGGCGCGCCGCGCCTCGACGCTTACGGCCGGCTCGATGCTCGTAACGGCTGTTGCAACGGCATGCTCGTGACGCAGCAGCGTCAATGCTTCATTGAGCAACGCAGAGAAATCGAAGCGTTCGGGCGCGCCCGGAGGTTGTCCGAGCTGTTGCAGGATGCGATCGAGCGTCTCGCGCAGCGTACGCAACTGCTGTTGCAGCAGAGCAAGACAGTCTTGTGCGGAGATTCGGGCGTTTGCGGGCGAGGCGACGCTCTTGCTCAATAATTCGAGGCCCGAGTGCATGCTTTGCACGACGTTGTTGATGTCGTGCTTCAGTGTCCGATGGCAGCGCTCCAGCACTTGGCTGCGCAAGGCACTCGCGCGCAGCTCCTGCTCAGCGAGTCGGAATCCGCCGCTGTTCGTGGACGTCATAATCCCTGTGCACACCGCCAACGCTGCGCGACACGTTACTCGCGCTCGTATGCGGGGGCAAGCACGGTGCGCCGGCGAGCCGCGGCGCGTGCCAGGTCAGCCGAACACGGCCACCAATTGGCGGCTGAGCGCGACCGGCGTGCCCTCTGGGTCGTAGAGAATGCCGCTCTCGTGCGTGTAACCGTCCTTGCCTGCGTCCATATCGTGCTCCAAGCGCCACCACGCGTCGGGCGGAAAGTCGAAACGATGGCTGACGAACTCGAGTGTCCACACGAGCGAGCTCGCCGGCGCCGGCGGCGCGCACATCGACATGGCGACGGGCGGCAGGCAATCCGTCAACGCGACGATGTGCGACTCGGTGGTCGGAGCCGGATCGCGATGACGTAGAAATGCTTTGCCGGGCGTGCGCACGCCGCTGAAGAGGCCGGGATCTTCGATCCAGCGCACCGCGAAATGTTGGATGAAGCGCGGCAGGTGCGCTCCTGCCGTCGGCATGTCGACCAGCTCATCGACCTTGCGCGCAGGCGGCTCGCCGCGCAACGGCACATCGATGCGCGATGGCCGCGCATTGCCGTAGACGCCCACGATCGTCGCAACCGCCTCGCCGTCGGCCGTGATCGCACATTGCGTGGTCGTGACGGCGCGACCCACGCGCAGCACTTGCGTAACGATGCGCCAAGAGCCCGCCGGGGCAGGGCCGACGAAGGTGACATTGAGCGAGCGCAGCACGCGATCGCGCGGCACGACGCGCCGCATAGCTTCGTTGCCGACCGCGGCCACCAGACCGCCGAAGATCGCGCGGCCCTGACCCCAATCCTCGCTCACATCGACGAGGCACTCGGTGCCTTCGCCACGCAAGGTTTCGATGATCTCTGAAAAGAGCATAGGTCAATGACAGTGCTTTGAGTGATCGCAAGGCGCATGGCCGACGATCCGGCGCGGATGCTATCGCGTCGGCACCGTCGATGCGCTAGATCAACTTCGCTCCGTTCGGCACGGACCGCTCGGGCACCGCGAGCACGATGCGGCCTTCGCTATCCGCAAAGCCGGTGACGAGCACTTGCGATTCGAACGGCCCGATGCGTTTCGGCGGAAAGTTCACGACGGCAATGACCTGCCGTCCAACCAAGTCCTCCTTCGCATAAAGCGCGGTGATCTGCGCGCTCGAAACGCGCTCGCCAATCTCTGGACCGAAATCGATGCGCAGCTTCCAGGCCGGTTTGCGCGCCTCGGGAAAGTCCATTACCTCGACAATGGTACCGACGCGCAACTCGACTTTGCTGAAGTCTTCCCAATTGATTTGCTGCATGTCGGTCATGCAATGAAGCGACGAAAAGATCAGCCAAGTATCGCTCTGCGGCGCCCGTGCGCAAACCACGGCGGGCGACGCGCGCACTCTCAGCTACGTCCGGGCGCGTCGAGCGCCTTGAAGCGTCAGGTCAGAACCGCTGCTTCGTAGATGACGTAACGATTCTTGCCCGAAGACTTGGCGCGATAGAGCGCCTCGTCCGCCTGACGATACATCGTTTCGAACTGCGCGTCGGCGCCGTTGTCCACGCAGATGCCGATCGACACGCTGGAGCTCGGCGCATTCGAGCGATGCTCGCTCGCCAGCATCTTGCCGAGGATCCGCCGCGCGATTTCCGTGGCCGCATCGAGGTCGCAGCCGGCAGCGAAAATCATGAACTCATCGCCGCCGAGTCGCGCGCAGACGTCGCTCTCGCGCACGCTGCCGCGCATCGCCTCGGCGACCCGGCGCAGGAATGCATCGCCCGCCGCATGTCCGTGATGGTCGTTGATCGACTTGAGATCGTCCACGTCGATCAAAATGACGGCATACGTGGCGGCGCGCGATCCCAGCGCCGTTTGAATCGCCGCAATCGCGCCGCGGCGATTGAGCAACTCGGTGAGATCGTCGCGAATCGACACAGCGTAATGTTCTTGGATCTGATTCGCGACCGTGTGCTGATAGCGCGCGGCCAGATAACCGATGAGCAGCGCGCACAGGAGCGCCGCCGTCATCGAGCCGATGAAGATGGGCCGAAAGCGCGCCTCGAGCGCCATGTAGTACTGCGTGTCGAAGTCGACGCCGACGAAACCGCTGTAGCGGCCTTGGCTGTCGTAGATGGGCGTGTGACCGGAGAGGAAGTAGCCGTATTCGTCGTGCTGAAAGTCGGGGAACACGTACGTTTCGCCGCGCGCGATCTGGCTCAACCAATCGGGATCGGGCTCCACATCGATCGGACGGAACAGCTCCATGTAGCGCGAGGCGCGCAGCTCGCGGTTGGTGACGAGCTTGTCGGAGGCGGCCGTATCGACGACGAAATAGCTTTCGCCGTCGCGCTCCACCATCGTGTAGACGTAGAAGATCTCGGGCGCCGCCGAGTGAAAGCGCACGAGCGGCTCGACGGTGCGATCGTAGAGCTCGGGCGTGTAACGCTCGGGATCGAGTAGCTCGCGATGCAAATCGCCGTCGACGACGCTCGCGGCCAGGCGCGCGATCTCCGCAACGTGGGAACGCAGCACCTCGAGACGCGCTTGCTTCGAGAGCCACTGAGGGATCGCGACGACAGCGCCCAAGACGAGCGCGGCGCCCAACGAGACCACCCAGAAGGTGCGGCGGTCGAAGCGGCGAATACCCCCGAGCATCTGCTACGAAGCGCGCGGCGGAGCTAATCGAGACCTTTCCAGCGGTGCAGCTGCGCCAACTCGAGCGCGCTGCGGCGTCGCAGCCGCCAATAACGCTCGCGCTGCTGACGCTCGCGGCGAATCTCCGGCCAACGCTCGAGATAGGCGGCCAGCACATTGCGGTCGACCTGGTAACGTTCGAAGGCTTCCGCATGCGCCGCGCGCAAGGCGAGTGCGCCGTTGTAACCGCCGAAGCCCTGCGTCGCGCAGATCGCCCCGCCGTCCTTGTTGCCGCGCACCGGTTGCGGCTGCAGGATGAACGAGTTGCCGATGTCGCCGAGCTCCGGATCGAGCGTGCGCAGCGTCGGCACACCCACGGCTTCTTCTCCCAGCAGGTACTGCAGCGCTTGGCCCACGGCCTTCAGGCCGGTTTCGCCCATCGTATGGCCATCGCCGACCGCTTTCGGCGTGCCGACGTACATCTGCGGCAGCGCGCCTTTGATGTTCTGACGCTCCGCGGCATTGCGCCGCGCATTGCGCGCCGTGGTGAGATCGGTCTTCGAGTTCGTGCGCGTGCCTGTTGCATGCGCAACGAAGTAGTCGAAGTCGGCGACCGAATAGCCGTGCGCTTGATAGGACAGCTCGAATGCATGCAGCAAGGCGTTCTCGCCGCCGAAGCCCACGCCGGCGAAATGCGCCTTGCCGCCGGCTTCGCCGCTCTGGCCCCAGCCGGTGATGATCGCGGTGATGTCGAGGAAATTACGCAGTGCGAAATCGAGCGTGGTAATCAACAAGCCCGAACCGGCTTCGCCGACAACCGTGCCGTTCGCATCGACGTCGAAAGGCGCGAGGCACTCGGCCACGCTGCGCTGCTCGTGCGGCGCGCGTGAGGCGTTCAATGCCTCGAGCTTGGCACGCGTCATGAGCGCGCCCGAGCCGAAGGCATCGAAGATTTCCCAGTTGGGGCGCGTTGCCGCGTCCGCGGCGCTCCAGAGCGCAAGACGCGGGCGACGGAAACCCGGATAGTCGAACAACAGCTGCGGTGCGATTTCGCAGAAGGCGATGGAGCTCGACGCACAGGCGCCGGAGGTGTTGAGCGGCGTCTGCGGCACGCGCATGAAACCGTTCGGTCCCTTGAGCGACTCGAGCAGCGCAGGATTCTTGAGCGACTTGCTGAGCGAATAGGCGGGCGCGAGCATCGTCGAGATGAGCGCCGGTCCGTGCGAGGACAGCGAGTTGGCAAGTCGCATGGCGAACTTGTCGCGTAGCTTGTCGTTGGCGATGTCCGGAGAGCCGGCAGAGCGCCATTCGGCGAGCGCATCCATGCCGGCGAAGGCGGTGGCCGCCGCGATACGAAAATCGTATGGGTTCGGCAGCAGCTCCGAGAGCGGCACCGGCAGCGCGGCCAGCGCACCCAGGCCGCCGTAGACGAACAATTGCGCTTGCAGCGACGGTCCGAGACGCGGGTCGTCGTCGAACAGTCCGTACATATCCTTCAAGGCCGATTCGCGCACGTCGCGGTAGGTGAGCCCCGCGAGGCGACGCAGGCCGTCCTTCGCGAAATCGTGCGGCAGGCTCGCCGCGATGTCGGTCACTACCGCATTGCCCAGCTTGGTGAGCTCCTCGATGTAACGGATGCCGAGATTGGCGCGCAGCTGCTCGCCGTGCAGACGCTCGATTTCCTCCACCGTCGCCGGCTCACCGTTCAGCCATTTCAAACGCAACGAGCCGTCCTGCTGGGGCTCGATGTCGATCAGGCCCGCATCGAAGGCGGCATATGCAATGAAGTCGGGGGACCGCGTCACGCGTGCCTTGAAGGTTTCGGTCGTACCGACCGCGGAAACCGAGCAGGGCGTACCGATCGTAACGAGGACTTTGTCAGCCGTTAGCACTGGTCAACCAAGGGGCGAATGGAGGGATGCGAAGGATACACCCCCGAGGGCAGGGACGGCAGCGCATCCGGCACACATTTCCATGCCCCGCTCACCGGTCGCTTCCGGCCGTTCGCCGATCAGGCATGGCCTCGGACGGCGGGCGGGGGCATGATGAGCCTACCTTGGCTCGAAGGATGGCTGGCATGACCGCGTTGAAAAGCATGCTCTTATGTGTCGCCGTCGTTGCCTTCATGAGCGCCTGCGTCCGCAAGCACGACGGTCCGCCGATGGCGAGCGAGCAGCGCCCGCTGGACGACTTCACAACGATCGAGCTGGCCGGGAACACGCACCTCGACATCGTGGTCGGCCAAGCCCCGTCGCTTACGATCGAGGCGCCCGAGGACGAGATCGGACGCATCGAGGTGCAGGTGCGGGATGAGACCTTGCGCATCGAGCACAGACCGCAACGCAAGTTCTCGAACCGCCACGAGCGCGCGCATCTGACCGTCACCGTGCCGACGCTCGCGGCGCTGCGAGCCGACGGCGGCCACACCGTGTCGATTCGCGGCCTTGCGGGCGGCGACACGGATATTCGCATCGAAGGCGGCGTGAAAATCGACGCCGAGGGTGCGCTCGATACGCTCACCCTCAGAATGAGCGGCGCGGGCAAGGGCGATTTCAGTCGCCTGACTGCGAGCAATGCCCACGTCACGGTGGACGGCGTCGGCAAGGTGGTCGTTCATCCCACGCAGTCGCTCGATGCCACGGTCAACGGTGTCGGCTCGATCGATTACATCGGCAAGCCGCGCGAGGTCCGCAGCCGCTTGAACGGCCTCGGCAGGATCAGCGCACGGGAGGCGGCGCACGAATCCGCCGACGCAGCGCACGAGCACGATACGTCGGATCCGCTCGAAGAGCACGAGCACGCAGCGGATCTCATCATCTGATCGCGCGCTGCGAGTTGAAGCTCACGCTTCGGCGCTCGCATCCTCCATGGATTGCTTGCGCAACAATGCATTTTGCGCGCGCCATTGCGTTTGCGGATCGAGGCTCTGCAGGAAACGCACTTCGCCGCCGACATACAGCGCAAGCGGCACCCCGTCGGCATACAAGATGCGATTGCCCGTCAAGGACGGTACGCGCCCGCCTGGCGTGAGGATGCCGGCCAGATTGAGCGGATCGGCGGCGGAAATCGAAAAGAGCTCGTTCGTTTGCGGCTTGCGTCGCGCTTCGCGCAGCGGTGCGATCGCCTCCGGCAAGGCGAACTGTTCGCCGGAAAAACCGGCGACGAAACGTCCGCCGCGAATTTCGCCGCGCGCTTCGAGCCGGCGCAAGCACATGAGCAGCTCGCGCCACGGCGGCAGCCAGTCGGCTTCGCGGTCGAGCAGCTTCCAGAAGATGACGCCCCAGCGATTGAGCAGCGTGCGGCAGACATGCTCGATCGCTTCCGGCGCGTAGCGCTCGCGGGCGCTCTGCGAGCGCTCGAGCCCGCGCCGGACGAGCGCCCATCGTCCGGCGTCCTGCATGTTGAAGATCGCCATGCGCCGCCGACGGTGTCTCGCCGCGGCCGAGCGTCTGCGGTCCGAAGGCACGAGCAGCGTGCGCAATCCGCCGAAGCTGTCGGAATTGACGATGCCGTGCGCGACGAGCTCGGCAAGCGCTTCTTCGACTTGCACCGGCAACAAACCGGTCGCATCGACGAGCTCATCGAAGAACGAAGCGCCATGTTCGCGAATGGCTGCGACGACGCGCTCGGCCTTGCTCGTGAGCGCAGCGGCCGTCGCGGGCTCGGCAAAGCTCGACCAGAGCTTGACGTTGCGCCGAGCGAGCAGCGCGATCGGCGTTGAGCGCACCGGCGATGCGCCGCGTTCGGCATCGCCGGTGCGCGCCGACAAGCGCGTCCAGACGATGCGTCCCGCCAGGCATTGCTCATCGAGCCATGCAGGATCGTAATCGGCGAGCCTGAGCGGCAGCACCTCGCTCTCCCATGCAGCCGCAGGCGCTTCGAAACCTTCGAGCTGCGCGACGACGGCGGCGATGGCATCCGGTCCTTGCATGCGCATCGAACGCGTCGCGCGCTGCCAGTCGAACAGAAAACGCAGGAAATCGCGCGTCTGCACCGGTTCGATCTCGGCGCGCAAGCGCTTGACCGTGTAACGATGAATGCGGGCGAGGAGTCGACGATTGCACCACTCGGGCGGCGCGTCGCGCGATCCTTGCGCCGCTTCCGCAGTAAAGCGCCCGCGCATGGCGGTACCTTCCGCTTCGAGCTTGAGCAATGCCCGGTCGAGGTCTTCGATGTCGACACCGAGTGAGCTGGCGAGCTCTGCGGCGTTTGTCGGGCCGAGCGCATCGAGGCGACCGCGCACGATTTCGACCAATGCCTCATCGCGCTCGTATTGCCGTGCAAGCGGCGCATCGATGACGGGCTCGAGCCGCGCGTGCGGAAAGACGGCGCGTAAGAGCGGTAGGCGTTCCGCGGCAACATAGAGTGCGCCAGCTGTGCTCGCATTCACGAGCCTACATGCGCGCCGCGCCGTCATGAGCTCGCGAATCAGCTTGGGCCAACGCGTATCGCGTTCGATCTCGGCTTCCGTGAGGAACGTCATCCACGTAAGCGCATCGTGCAGCTCGTCCGCGCTCGTCGCATCCGGCCACGCTTCGGCGCGCACGCGCGCAATGGCATCCGGATCGAGCTTGCCGATGTCGGCGGCCGATTCGGGATCCAACCAGCGCCGACTGGAGACCGCCTGAGTACGACGCTCTTCGAGCGGGGCATCGTCGAGAAATGCGTACGGCCGTGCCGACAACACCTCGAGCGCAAGCGGCGAAGGCTCGGTCAGATCGCGTGCGACGACCTTGATCTCGCCGCTCACCAAGCCGTGCAGTAAGCGCTCGAAGCCGTCGATGTCCATCGCTTCTTCGAGGCAGTCGCGCACCGTTTGCTGCACGAGCGGATGATCCGGTACCACGATGTCGCCGACCAGGTTCTCGAAGCAAGCGACCTGGTCCGGGAACACCGCCGCGAGCAAATCTTCTGCGTTCATGCGCGCCAGCGCCGGCGGCACTTTCTTGCCGCCGCGAAAGCGCGGCAGCGCCAGGGCAATCGAGGCATTCCACCGCCAGCGCGTCGTGAACATCGGCGCGGCGAGCAGCGCCTGAATGAGGATGTCTCGCGCCGAGTTCGGATGCAGATACTTGGCGACGTCGCTCAGCTCGAAGCTGTGTGCGGTGGTGAGCGACAGCACGATCGTGTCTTCGGTCGCGGCCGCTTGCAGCTCGAAATTGAACGTGCGGCAGAAACGCTTGCGCAGCGCCAAGCCCCACGCGCGATTGATGCGGCTGCCGAACGGCGAATGGATGACGAGCTGCATGCCACCCGCTTCGTCGAAGAAGCGTTCGAACACGATCGTCTGCTGCGTCGGCAGACAGCCGAGCGCCGCATGCGCAGCGGCCAGATAGGTGCAGAGCTGCGAGGCGGCCGCATGCGAGAGGAACGACAACAAATGCGCGGGCGGCTCATCGACAGGAGACTCAGCGCGTTCGAAGTGCGCTGCCAGCTCACCGCGCAACCGCGAGACGGCACGCGACAGCTCGTCCGTGCGCCCAGGCGCTTCGCCGAGCCAGAAGGGAATCGAGGGCGCTTCTCCTTGCGCATCTTCGACGCGCACGACATTGCGCTCGACGCGAATGATCCGATACGAGGTGTTGCCGAGTTGAAAGACATCGCCCGAGAGGCTCTCCACGGCGAAGTCCTCGTTCACCGTGCCGATGAGGTGACCCTCCGGCTCCAGCAAGACTTGATAGTCGGCGGTATCCGGAATCGCGCCGCCTGAGGTGAGCGCGGTGAGTCGCGCGCCCTTGCGTCCGCGAATGAGCCCGTTGACGGCATCGTGATAGATGAGCGCGCCTTGGCGGCCGCGGCGCGTCGCGAACCCTTCCGCGAGCATGCGCACGACCTGATCGAACGTCTCGCGCGTCAGCGAGCGGTATGGATAGGCGCCGCGCACCAGCTCGAAGAGCTCGCGCTCGCTGCACTCGCGTGCTGCGCTTTCGGCCACGATCTGCTGGGCGAGCACGTCGATGGCGTTCTCGGGAATCTTGAGCCGATCGAGCTCGCCGCGCCGCACGGCATCGAGGAGCGCCGCGCATTCGACGAGATCGTCGCGCGACAAGGGGAACAAGCGACCTTTCGGCGTGCCGCCGACCGCATGCCCGGAGCGCCCGACGCGTTGCAGAAAGGCATTGATCGAACGCGGCGAGCCGATCTGGCAGACGAGATCGACATCGCCGATGTCGATGCCGAGCTCGAGCGAGGCAGTCGCAACGAGCGCCTTGAGCTCGCCGCGTTTCAAGCGCTGCTCGGCATCGAAGCGCAGATGTTTGGCAAGGCTGCCGTGATGGGCCGCGACGCACGAGGCGAGCGCCGGACGCTTGGCGACGCCGGACTTCTCGTGCTGCGCGCCATCGTCGGTTGCGGGCGGCGCATCGAGCCGTTCGGACAAATGGCGGCAGACACGCTCTGCCTGTCGCCGCGTGTTGACGAAGACGACCGTCGTGCGGTGGGCGCGAATGAGCTCCGCCAGCTTGTCATAGAGCTGCGCCCAAACTTCGTTGGACATCACCGCTTCGAGCGGCGCGTCGGGCAGCTCGATCGCAAGGTCGCGCTCGCGTGCGTGCCCGCGATCGACGATCGTGCAACGTGCGCGGCCTGCGTCATCGATGTTTCTCGTGCCGACCAAGAAGCGTGCGACATCGTCGATGGGCTCTTGCGTCGCCGACAGGCCAATACGCGTGAGCTTGCGGCCGACGAGCGTCTCGAGCCGTTCGAGCGTGAGCGCAAGGTGCGAGCCGCGCTTCGTGCCTGCAACCGCGTGGATCTCATCGACGATCACGGTGCGCGTCGTCGCCAGCATGTCGCGTCCCGACTGCGAGCCGAGCAGGATGTAGAGCGACTCGGGCGTCGTCACCACGATGTGCGGCGGACGCTTGTGCATCTGCGCACGCTCGTACGAGGAGGTGTCGCCCGTGCGCACCCACGTGCGAATGTCTACGTCGCGAATCGTGTGCTCGCGCAGGTGAGCGCGAATGCCGCGCAGCGGCGCTTCGAGATTGCGCTGAATGTCGTTCGACAGCGCCTTGAGCGGCGAGACATAAACGATGCGCGTTTCGTCGGGTAATCCCCACTGCGCGCCTTCGCGCACCAGCTCGTCGATCGCAGCGAGAAACGCGGCGAGCGTCTTACCGGAGCCAGTCGGCGCTGCGATCAGCACATGCTGACCGGCTTGGATGGCCGGCCATGCGGCCGCTTGCGCAGGCGTCGGTTGCGGGAATGTTTCCGCGAACCAGCTTGCGACAGCGGGATGGAAGTACGGCGTGTGGCTCATGGAGAGTGCTCGACTATAGCCCTTCGCGGTGTGCGGCGCACACGAGCGGCGAATGCAAGCGAGCGTCGCTCGAAGAGCGATCAGCTCGTCTGCGTTTGTAGGTCAATCGACCGCTTGAGCGAGGTGTAGGACACAGCCGGCGCGGCTCATCCCGCCGCCGCGCGCAACGGTACGGGCTCGGTATTGACCTCGGGGAACAGTCCCGCGCAGAAATCGATGAATGCGCGGATCTTGGCCGTGGGCTGACGATGCTGCGGGTAAACGACCGACACCGGCCACCACGCACCCTCGTTCCAATCCTCGAGCACCGGCACGAGCAGGCCGGCAGCGACCTGGGCTTCGACGGTGAAGTCGAGCGTGCGCACGAATCCGGCGCCGCTCACGGCTGCCGCCACGGCCGATTCAGGGTCGCTGAACGAAAGCGGTGCCGCGGGCTGGATGGTGTGCTCGACGCCGCCCTTGCGGAAGCGCCACTCGCGCGGCTGATTGGTGCCGAGCTTGAACATCGCGATGCAGTGCTCGGGTTTCAGATCCATCGGCGTCTGCGGCATGCCGACGCGATCGATGAACTCCGGCGAGGCGCAGGTGCAGCCGCGCAATTGACCGACACGGCGTGCGACGAGGCTCGAATCGCTCAGGTGCCCGACGCGCACGGCGGCATCGATGCCTTCCTGCACGAGATCGAGCACGCGGTCGTTGAGACTCATCTGCACCGTGAGCTCAGGATGCTGCTGGATGAAGCGCGGCAGCGCCGGCACGATGATCTTGCGACCGAGCGAGATGGGCACATCGACGCGCAGCTTGCCGCGTGCCACGCCGCGCGATTCCGCGACCTCGCTTTCGGCCTGATCGAGCTGGGCGAGGGCGTCGCGAGCCCGCTCGTAGAAGGTCGAGCCTTGGTCGGTGAGGCTCAGGGAACGGGTCGTCCGATTGAGCAGGCGCGCGGCAAGGCGTTCTTCCAGACGGCTGACGGCCTTGCTGATCGCCGAGGGCGACATGCCGAGCGTCTGAGCGGCCGCGACGAAGCTGCGGGCCTCGACGACTCGGACGAAAACGACGATGTCGCTGTAGTTGTTCAAAAGCGGACGCCTCGTGGAATGCGGACCATTATTCGTCCTGATCGCAGACACCGAATGGCATGTTTCGCTTGAAGCGCTCGCTGCTGCCCCGATCTCCAGACGGTCGCAGCCATGCGAGCGGCACTGCCGGCCCGTCTGTGAGCGGGGATTCTATGCCCGACATTCGTGACCGTAACGCATGACTCTGTTTGCGAACAACCCCGTTTACCCGCCTCATTTGTGCTCGTAATGTATCGGCCTCGAAACAGGGGGGCGGGGTCCAAGCCGATCTTGGGCTGACCTGGCTTTGCCGCCGGAAGAGGATTTGCGCCCTGGGATTGACTGGCAGCTCGACTTCCAGCCACTTTCAGGCCCAATGTTCGCCTGCGCGGTATAGGAGACGAAATGCTGTTGGTGACAGGTGCGACCGGCAATGTTGGTCGAGCGGTGCTGAGCGAGCTCGCCGGCCGGCAAGTGCCCGTACGTGCGTTCGTGCGCGATCCGCGCAAGCTCGGTCCCGTGGCCGAGAACGTCGAAGTCGTCACTGGCGATATTTTCGACGACGAAAGCTTGCGTAGGGCGTTCGACGGCGTCGAGGCAGCGTTTCTTGCGTCGGCGTGGTCGCCCCGCATGGCGGAGCTGCATCTGCGCTGCGTCATGGCGGCCAAGGCCGCCGGCGTCAGTCGCATCGTGCAATTGTCCGGCGTCGGCGCCAGCCGGGAGCTGTGCTGTGCCCGGGCGCTGCAATGGCTTGGACAGGTCGAATGCGCCACGCGCTCCGCCGGCATTCAGGTCACTCACCTGCGGCCGACCTTCTTCATGCAGAACCTGCTGCGCTTTGCGCCCTGCATCGCCCAGCAAGGCGTCATCGCGGGACCGTTCCGTTCGAGCAAATGGACCTTCGTCGATGCGCGCGACGTCGGTGCCGTCGGCGCACAGGCGCTGCTCGATCCCGCGCATGCCGGTCAAGCCTATGTCGTGACGGGCAACGAATCGATTACCTACCAGGAAGTGGCCGAACGTCTCGGCCGAGTGCTAGGCAAGCCGATCCGCTATCAGGACATCACGGCGAATGAAGCGCGCGGGCGGCTGCAAGCGACGGGTGCTTCGCCCGTCATGATCGAAGCGACGCTCGAGCTATGGGATGCCTGTGCATCCAAGCTCATCAACGTCGCTCCCACAACCGTCGTCAAAGACATCACCGGGCGCGAGCCCCGCTCGCTCGAAGAGTTCGCCCGCGATTACAAGCCGATGTTCCTCGGGCAGTCCGAGCCGCGCGCTGCCTACGGAAGCTGACGGCATTGCGCTGAATCGCAAGCCTTCTTGATTCCCCCGCTCTCAGACGGAGCTCTGCGCCAAGCGTCTAGACAACCTCGAGCTCGGGCATCACGGTGATCTCGAGCGGCTGGTTGTCGCCGTTGACCGTGACGATCGAGACCGGGCGGCGCCAGACGCGCGTGATGTACTCGAGCACTTTGCGCGCGCGGTCGGGATCGAGGCCGCGCCCGTCGGTCACATGGTCGTGAACGAGCTCGAGCTTGCCGTCGACGTGAATGCGTGAAGCGCTCACGGTCGGCGCGCCGAACCCGTACTTCGGTGCAAGCAGCGCATCGTGCAACGCCGAGATGTCCGCATCTTGCACGGTGAGCGTGCCGTGGGCCGGTCCCTTGTAGCGGAACAGTTGCAGCTCCGCGGCGAGGTCTTGCGTCAGATGATTGCGGATGAAGGCGAAGTCGTCGTCTTCGCACATGATTCTGCGTGCGTATTCGAGTCCGTGCTGTTCGATGATCTTTTCCCAGATCGAAAAGCCGAGGTGATAAGGGTTGGTCGAGAGCGCAACGGCATCGCCGCTTGCCGTGGGGCGCACGACGTCGGAGTGGCACTTGATCGCATCGACATACGCAGCTTGCGGCAAGAAGTCCGCTTCACGCAGCAACCGTGCGTGCCAGTACGACGCCCAGCCCTCGTTCATGATCTGACAGGCGAAGACGGGATAGAAATAAAACGACTCTTCGCGCACCGCGAGGAAGATGTCGCGCTCCCAAGGTTCCATCTCCGGCGCGTACTGCGCGATGAACCACAGCAGATCCTTCTCCGGATGCGGCGGAATCGGAGAGCGTTTGGCTGCGCCCGTCGTGGGCGGACGCGCCGTATCCGGTCCGAGCGCGGCGAAACGACGCGCGAAATCATCGTTTGTCGCGGGTGTCGTTTTCTCGGGCACCGCGTCGGGATAACGCGGCCGGCGCAGCGGCTGATCGACGTCGATGTGCTGTTCGAGCGAGAGCGCGGCGTCGAGCACGGCTTCGACGCGCTCCAATCCATGCTCTTCGATTGCCATGCCGATCTGGCGCGCGTGGGCAGCGGCTTGTTCGACGATGTGCTCGCCGACTTGCTCCTGGCTGCGTCGGAAGAGCAGGTTGTTCGCCGAGAAATCCGCGTGACCGAGCACGTGCGCCGTGACCAGCACGTTCTCGGCGGCGCTGTTGCTCTGTGCGAGATAAGCGCGCCCTGGATTGCCGGGGAAGACGACCTCGAACAGGCGCGACAAGCCCATTCGATGCTGGATCAGCTGATAGATGTAACGCACGCCGAAGGACCAGTGCGGCATGCGCACCGGCAAGCCGTAGATCGCGATCTCGGTCATGAAGCTTTCGGGGACGACCTCGAACTCGACCGGGTGATACTTGAGCCCCAGGCTCTTCGCGAGCGCTTCGATCTGCTCGATCTGGGTGCGGTCGATCATGAGTGTCTCCGTGGAGTGCTCGGCTATGCCTCTCTGGCGAAGAAATGCCGCACGGCATTCCAGATATCTTCCGTACCGCTCACTCGATACGCACCGACGTTGTCGGTTTCTTCCGCGAAGGCGAGGAAGAGCTTGCCGAGCTCGCTGTCGGGCATCGAGCCGGCAAGCGGTGCGACCTCGAGAAAGCCCGCGTAATTGATGTCATCGACGAGGTCGGCCAGCGCAGCCTGCGCCTGCGGTTGATCGGACGGAAAGTTCTCGCCGTCCGACGCATAGAACAGGTACACGTTGTATTGGCTCGGGCTATAGCGCGCGTCGATGATCTCGCGCACCTTGATAAGGCCGGTCGAGGCGACCGTGCCGCCCGTGCCCGTGACGCGGAAGAATTCCTCTTCTTGAAACTCCCAGGCTTCCGAGGTGTGCGCGACGAAGACGAGATCGAGATGGCGGTATTGGCGACGCAACCCTTGGATTGCCCAGAAGAAGAATGTCTTCGAGATCTGCCGCTCGCGTTCGCCCATGCTGCCCGAGACATCGAGCAGCAGAATGACGACGGCCTGCATGGCGGGCTGCTCGCGCTTGGCGAGCTGACGGTAGCGTAGGTCGTCGTCGGTAAAGGGCGGCGGCTCGACGCCGCTTGCGAGCTGGACGCCCCGGCGCTTGATCGATTCCTTGAGCGAACGCCGCCGATCCAAGCGCGACCGTGCGCCGCGGCGATCCCAGCCCTCGCGCGTCCAATCGTCTTCCTTGGCCCTACCTTGTTTCGCTTCGAGATTCGGCAGCTTCATCTCTTCCCAGAGCCAATCGACGATGTCGTCGATGCGAAACTCGAGCGTGTACTGAATGCTGCCGTCTTCGTTGCCGCCTTGGCCGCGCTGATCGCTGTCCTGAAGCGGCCGGCCGATACGATCGCCGGGCTTGGCTTGACCTTGCCCGACGCCTTGCTGCTCGTTCGAGCTGCGCAGCTTGAACCGATAGTGTTCCAGCATGCGCACCGGCACGCGCACCGTGCTCGCGCCGCCGCTCAAGACGTCGGCGCCCGCGACGATCTGCGGCAGATGCTGCTTAACAGCCTCTCTGACCTTCTCGTTGTGACGCAGCCAATCGCGCGCGCCTCGCGAGAAGAGATCGTACCAGCCGGCTTCGCCGGGACTGCCCGGCCCGGATCCGCCTGACACGTTGTCGCTCATGGCTGCTTCGAACCTCCGGAGTTACTCCTGGGCGAGCAAGGTCGTCACATAGCTCAACGCTTCCTTGGCACTGTGCTCGTCGTACCCGTACTCGGTCGTGAGCCGATCCTGCACGGCCGAGATCTTCTTGCGCGCTTCCTCGTCGGGCCGTGCCGCAGAGGTCACGAGCCGCAGCACGTCGCGGCGCTCTTCGAACAGATACTGTTCGATCGCCTCGCGCATGCGCGCATGACTGTTCAAGGTGAACTTCTCGCCGGCCTTGTACGCGACCATCGCCTTGCGCACGACTTCCTGGCGGAAGGTGAGCTTGCCGGACTCCGATACCTTGATCTTCTCCTCCACCGAGCGCAGGAAGCGCTCGTCGGCAGGACGCGATTCTCCGGTGATCGGATCGGTGACCTCGCGATGGTCGAGCGCGGCTTCGACTTCGTCGAGGTACTTGTCGAGCAGCTGCTGCGCCTCGTCTTCGAACGAGGCGAAGAGCGCGCGATGCACGTCCTCTTTCACCCAGCGGTTGTAGAAATCCTTGCGCGCAATGACGAGATAGTCGATCCAGAGCTTCTTCGACTTGGCATCCATGCGTGCGTCGGTCTCGATCGAATCCTTGAGCGCGAGCAGCACTTCCATGCTCGTCAGGCTCTTCTTGTCGTTGCGCGTGATCGCATTCGAGATCGAGTTGACGATGAAGCGCGGGCTGACGCCGGTCAGACCTTCCTCCGGCGCTTCCGCGCGCAGCCGCGCCACTTCGGTGTCGGGAAATCCTTCCACGCTCTCGCCCGCGTAGAGCCGCACCTTCTTCGACAAATCGAGTCCCTCCCGTTCCGGTTTCACCAGACGCGTGAGCACGGCGAAGACCGCTGCGACGCGCAATGCGTGCGGGTCGAGATGCACGTCGCGGAACGCCGGCGCCGAGGAGACCAGCTTGTTGTAGATGCGGGCCTCTTCGACATACGACAGCGTGTACGGCACCTTGACGATGACCATGCGGTCGAGCAGCGCCTCGTTCTCCTTCTCCTGCAGGAACTTGTGGAACTCGGCGAGGTTCGTGTGCGCGATGATCGTTTCGTCGAGGTAGATGAGCGGGAAGCGCGAGACCTTGACGTTCTTCTCCTGCGTCAGCGTGAGCAGCAGGTAGAGGAACTCGCGTTTGACCTTGAGGATCTCGATCATCTCGAGCATCCCGCGGCTTGCCGCGTACACGGCGCCGGACCACGACCACGCGCGCGGATCGCCTTCGTCGCCGTATTGCGCCACTTTCGAGAGGTCGACCGAGCCGACGAGATCGGCGAGGTCGGCCGTGGTCGGATCATGCGGCGCGTACGTACCGACGCCGACGCGCGCAGCTTCCGACAGGAAGATGCGTTCGACGGGCATGCGCAGGAAGTCGCCTTCGAACTCGCGCTCGAGCCGATCGCGCGCCCAGGGGCTCAATTCGCCGCGAATCTCGACGCCGTACGTATCGCGGAACTCCGCGCGCAGGCTCATCGGGATGAGATTGAGCGGCGACTCGTGCATCGGCGAGCCTTGCAGCGCATAGATCGCACCTTCGTCAGTGTGGCTATATTCCTCGAGGCCGCGCTTCAACAGGATCGCCATCGTGGACTTGCCGCCAGATGGCGGGCCTAGCAGCAGCAGGAGGCGGCGGCCAACATCAGAACCCGCGGCAGCGGCTTTGAAGTAATCGACGACGCGCGAGAGCGACTCGTCGATACCGAACAGCTCGCGCTTGAACAATTCCTTCGGGTCGCCGCGCTCGCCGCCGTTCGCTGCAAAGTTCGGTGTCTGGGCGTTACGGCCGTACCAGCAGAGCATGTCCCAGAGATATTCGTGGCTGGTACGCGCCAGTTGACGCGCATTGCCCGGCACGATCGTGCGCAAGAACTCGCCGAACGTTCCCGACCAGTGCTGCGCTCGGTGATTGCGGCTGTAGGCGCTCAGAGCTTCGACGAAATTCTCGCTGCGTTGCGAGCTTCCCTTTGAGCTGTCCGGCTGCATCGAAACGCCCTCCTCACTCAGAAGCTACCCGAACGTTCTCTCGCCCATCACGGTGCGTTGCTCGTGCAACCCACGCTGCGAGCATACGCCCGAGCTCTCGCACGTTCGCCACTTCACGATTGCCCAATCGGCCGTAAGACAAAGACTGATCCATCGCCGAACATGTTCCATTCGACGCGTTCGCGATCGTCGTTGCCGAGGGGTACGTCACACTTGCGTCGTGCGACGTGAAAGGAGAAGTGGAGTTGATAGAGAACTCGTGCGGCTCACGCGCGAAGCGGCCGTGTAGCGCACCGTTGCGCATCTCACATCGATGGAGAGCGAAACATACCCCCTGATTACTCTTTTCGGGTCGATCTTGCAATGCGATTGATTGCTGATCGTGCAACGGCGCTCGTTGGAGCGCCGCTTTCGTGCGGGAGAGATGCGAAAACGCACAAGTTGTGTGCGTGTCGCGGCGCGAATGCGCTATCGCTGAACGCGTTCCGATAACTGAAAGGGCCGACAGCGGTCGGCCCTTTCTCGTCAGCGCGTCACGTTGCGGTCACGCGGCAGCGGTGACCTGTTGCTCGCTCAAGTCGAGGCCGAGCGCTTCGCGGATCACGTCTTCGACGCGGTCGCAGAACACGAACTCGATGTCGTGGCGCACGCTCTCGGGCACTTCCTCGAGATCCTTGCGGTTACGGGTCGGTAGCAGCACCTTACGAATGCCGGCACGGTGCGCCGCCACGGACTTCTCCTTGATGCCGCCGACCGGCAGCACGAGCCCGCGCAGGCTGATCTCGCCTGTCATCGCCAGATCGTGCCTTACCGTCCGGCCGGTTACGAGGGAGACGAGCGACGTGAACATCGCCACGCCTGCGCTCGGTCCGTCTTTCGGAATCGCGCCGGCCGGTACGTGAATGTGCACGTCGCTCTTGTCGAAGATCGCAGGATCGATCCCCAAGCGGCCCAACTGCGACTTGACGAGCGACAGGGCGGCCTGCGCGCTTTCTTTCATCACTTCGCCGAGCTGACCGGTGAGGATCAGCTTGCCGCTGCCCGGCACGCGCGTCGATTCGATGAAGAGAATGTCGCCGCCGACCGGTGTCCATGCAAGACCCGTCGCGACGCCGGGCACGCTCGTGCGCATCGCCACTTCGTTCTCGAAGCGCGGCACCCCCAAGATCGGCTGCAGGTCGTCGACGTCGATGGCCTGCTGTGTGACCTTGCCCTCGGCGATGCGCACTGCAACGTTGCGCAGGACGGCGCCGATCGTCCGCTCGAGATTGCGGCAGCCGGCTTCGCGCGTGTAATCGCGCACGATCCGGCGCAGCGCCTCGTCGCTGATCGAAGCTTGCTCGGGCTTGAGGCCGTTCGCTTCGAGCTGGCGCTTGACCAGGTAGCGCCGTGCGATCTCGACCTTCTCGTCTTCCGTGTAGCCGCTGAGCTCGATGATTTCCATGCGGTCGCGCAGCGGCCCCGGAATCGTATCGAGCATGTTCGCGGTGGCGATGAACATCACCTTCGAGAGGTCGAACGGCAGACCGAGGTAGTTGTCCCGGAACGTGTTGTTCTGCTCCGGGTCGAGCACCTCGAGCAATGCCGAGGACGGATCGCCATGCACGCCGGCGCCGAGCTTGTCGATCTCATCGAGCATCAGCACCGGATTGCGCGTACCGGCCTTGCGGATCGCCTGAATGATGTTGCCCGGCAGGGCGCCGATGTACGTGCGGCGGTGGCCGCGGATCTCGGCCTCATCGTGCACGCCGCCCAAGCTCACGCGCGCGAACTTGATGCCGAGCGCACGCGCGATGCTCTGCCCGAGCGAGGTCTTACCGACGCCCGGCGGGCCGACGAAGCACAGAATCGGGCTGCGGCCTTGCGGATTGAGCTTGCGCACGGCGAGGTACTCGACGATGCGCCGCTTGATCTTCTCGAGGCCGTAGTGATCCTCGTCGAGCACTTTGCGCGCGTGCTCGATGTCGATCGATTCGTTGTCGAGCTTCGACCACGGCAGCTGGATCATCCAGTCGATCCAGGTGCGCAGCATCGAGTACTCGGCGCTCGCATCCTGCATGCGCTCCATGCGCTTGAGCTCCTTCTTGCATTGCTCGAGCGCTTCTTCGGGCATGCCCACCTTCTCGATCGTCTCGCGCAGCTCCTGAATCTCCTCGGCCGCTTCTTCTTCCTCGCCGAGCTGCTTGCGGATCTGACGCAGCTGCTCGCGCAGGAGCGCCTCCTTGTGGCGCTCGTCGATCGCCTCGCGAGTCTGTTCTTCGATCTGGCGCTGCAGGCGCAGCACTTCGATGCGGTTCGTGAGCAGCTCGGTGACGCGGTCGAGACGCGCCTTGAGATCGATCATCTCGAGCAGCTCCTGCTTCTCGTGAGCCTTGATGTCCATGAAGCTGGCCACGAGGTCGGCGAGCGTCGCGGGCGATTCGACCGCTTGGATGGCATTGGCGAGCTCGGCAGGCGCTTGCGGCAGCAACGAGATCGCCTCGGCCGACAGCCGCTTGAGATTGAGCGCGCGCGCTTCGATCTCCGGCGGGTTTGCCGTCGGGTCCGGCAGATACTCGACGCGCGCGAGCATGAAAGGCAGCCCTTCCTGGAAGTCGAGCACGCGGAAACGCTGCTCGCCCTGCACGACGAGATGATGCGTGCCGTCCTGTCCGGTCACATAGCGCACGATGTTGGCGACCGTGCCGATCTTGAACAGGTCGTCCGGCGTCGGCACCTGCGTTTCGGGCTGATGCTGCAGCAAAAAGCCGACCTTGCGCTCGGCGCGCACGGCTTCTTGCGCGGCCGCGAGCGAGCGCTCGCGATTGATCGCAACGGGCAGCACGGTGCCGGGGAACAACACGAGATTGCGGACCGGCACGATGATGAGCATGTCGTCCGAGATCGTCGGGATGTCGTCCTCGTCACGCGGCGGTTTGCGATGATCGTTCATAGGCTTCAGCTCAGTAGGTTGCGAGTCGCAGGACCAAGCAGCCGTTGACGCACGCCTGATCCAGCACTTCGTAGTGCGCCACCGGCAGCACGATGCGCCGCTCGAATCGCCCGTACGGGATTTCCAAGCGGTGAACGGCCGTCGAGCTACGATTCATCGGCGGGGGACGGATCGCCGTGACGGTGATCGCACCCTCCTCGATGGCCACATTGACGTGCTCCGGGGCAACGCCTGGCAGCGCAACCATGACCTGAATCTCTGGTCCGTACGCCACGATATCCACCGGCGGTTCCCAACGGGGCTGCGCCTCGACGGCGTGCCCGAACCGAAAGAACTGCCGTTGCAGGCGCTGTGCCTGCTCCAGCAATTCGCAAGCCTCGGCCCACATCCAGGAATGAGGATTACGAATGGCCATGCGAAAAACCCCGGTCTAGCGTCATGGAATCTCAAGGTTGGGCCTGGCGGGGGAGAGTCAAGAGCCGCCTCCGCGCGGGTTACCCGCCCGGACTGCCGCCAGCTGCGCAGCGCCTCGTGGCACCCGGCACCGCCGCCATGCGCGGCTGCGGGCCGATGCCCACACCTATTAAGATGCAAACGCTGGAGGACCGCCGTGGATCCGCCGCATGGGGCGTGACGGTGCGTCCGCAGCTTAGTCCCGCTCGGGTAGCTCAACGGCGCTCGCTAACGCAGTCTCGATGGCCCATCGCTTCACACCGCAGTTCTACGAACGCTTCTATATGAATCCGCGGACTCGCGTGACGACGCGGGCCGAGATGGAGCGCCGTGCCGAGGCGGTCGGGGCGATCGTCAAGCAGCTCGAGATCAAGGTGGCGCGGATTCTCGACGTCGGCTGCGGTCTCGGCTGGATGCGTGCGGGGCTGCTCGCGGCGTTTCCGCGCGCCAAGTACGTCGGTCTCGAGGTGAGCGAGCACCTGTGCGCGCAGTACGGATGGGTGAACGCCTCGATCGCGAGCTACCAGCCGCGCGGTGCGTTCGACCTCGTCATCTGCTACGACGTCTTTCAATATCTTTCCGATGCCGAAGCGCGGCGGGCGTTCGCCAATATCGCGCGCTTCTGTCGCGGGGCGCTTTACTTCCACGCGCCGACCACGGAGGACTGGAAGCACAACGCCGACCGCACGTGCAGCGATGCGGCGATTCGCCTACGGCCTGCGGGCTGGTATCGCGCCCGGCTCGAGCGCTCCTTCAAACATGCGGGCTTAGGTGTCTATGTGCGCCGCGGCGTACCGCTCCATCAGTGGGAGCTCGAGAAGGCCCGCTGACCCGATGCGCCGCCTCGGTGCAGTCTGAGCATCTGCCGCGCGACGATCGCTTCCTCAGACGATCGGTCTCATTCGTTGCTTGCCTATGTTGCATCTGGCTCAGTTGTAAGCACTGAGCGCTCGATTGCACTGCCACGGAACACAGCGCGTCGTGCGTTGTCTGTTGGCGCGAGGGTCATCGGACGAACGCATGGAGCACGCGTCGCGGAAAGGATGCAGGCAATGCTAGCTTGATGCGCGACGCTTTCCCACTTGCTTACGTCAAAGGGGCAATCGATCAACGATTGCCGCCAACCGATTCATGAATGTCATTCCGCTCGCCGCATTTATTCCGTGCAGCGAGTTCGCGAAAGTACGACCCAAGAAAAAGTGATCGGAACGGAAGTGACGCAGCCGGAGAGCTGCGGGCTCCGTGAATTTGAAGGGTAAGGTCATGGCGACCGCAACATGGGTGAAAGCCGCCGCGTGGGCGGCAGCGGCATCGGTTCTACTCATCGGCGCTTCCGCCGAAGCAAGCGACGAGCGCGAGTACACGGGTCTGCGCGTACATCTCGATAACGATTTGTTTGCAGGTTCGGGCAGCGATCGCGATTACACGGGCGGTCTTGGCGTGACGCTGTCCGGGACGGCCGCGCGCGACGGCATGCTCTCGCTCGATCCGCTGCTCGCATGGTTCGATGCATTGAGCGCAAACGAGTCGGCCGAGGCGCCGGCGGAAATCCATTACGCGCGGCAGTTCGGCTTGATGGCGTTCACGCCGAAGGACATTCAAACGAGCGAGCCGCAATACGACGATCGGCCGTACGCGAGCTTGCTGTTCATCGCGAACGGTCGCGTGCGTGTCGATCCGGATCGGCGCGGCGCGTGGTCAAGCAACCTGACGATCGGCGTGTTGGGCTTGCCGGTGTCCGAGCAGTTACAGAGCGCGATTCATGCGGTCGTCGGATCCGAGAAGCCGCGCGGCTACGACCATCAGATCTCGGACGGCGGCGAGCCGACGGCGCGCTACAGCCTCGCGCGGCACCTGCTCTGGATCGCGAATCCCGACGGCACGATGGACGTCAAGACGACGGTGCAAGGAAGCATCGGCTATCTCACGGAAGCGAGCGTCGGTATCTCGATGCGCATCGGCCGCTTCGATACGCCGTGGTGGAGCTTCGCGCCCGAGTTGACCGATTACATGGCGGCGCCGGTGCCGATCGTGTCCAGCCACGGCCGAGCGGAGCGTTATTTCTTCGCCGGCGCGCGTGTGAAGGCGCGTGCGTACAACGCCTTCTTGCAAGGGCAATTCCGCCACAGCGACGTGCGTTATTCGTTTTCCGAGATCGAGCCGATTCTCTTCGAAGCCTGGCTCGGCCTCGTGGTGCAGCTGCTCAATCAAACGCACTTGAGCTACACGCTCAACTATCAGACGGAAGAGATTCGCGACGGTCTGGCTGAGCGCGATGCCTGGTGGGGCGCCGTGCAGATCGTCCACACGTTCTGATTCGATCCCAAGTCCTCGACCCCCGCGTGTGCCGGCCGCAAGGCCGGCTTTTTTTCGGGGCTGGAGGCTGTAGCGAGAAGCGCGCAACGCGCGCCTGTTTCTGGAAGCGCCAAGAGAATGAGAAGGTTGCGCGCTACCGATCAACCTTCCAAGGCTAGGGACGTCTCGAGGGCTTGCGTGCCGGCAGGCGAACGCCTTTCAAGCCGGTGTGCTGCGTGCGTGCAGGCGTGGTGCCGCGCGGCGTGCGACGGCCTTCGGGCGCATTGCCCGTGCCGACGGGTTGCCAGGCGGGGACGAGCTGATGCTTGCCGGGACCGATCAGATCCGCGCGACCCATGCGCCGCAGCGCTTCGCGAAGCATCGGCCAGTTGTTGGCATCGTGCCAACGCAAGAACGCCTTATGCAGGCGCCGGATCTTGAGGCCTTTCGGTACGTGCACGGTTTCGCTGGTGCGCGTGACCTTGTGCAGCGGATTCTTGCCCGTGTGCCACATCGCCGTGGCGGTCGCCATCGGCGAGGGCAAGAAAGCCTGGACCTGATCGACGCGAAAACCATTGCGCTTCAGCCAGAGCGCAAGCTCGAGCATGTCCTCATCCGTCGTGCCGGGATGGGCCGCGATGAAGTAGGGAATGAGATACTGCTCTTTGCCGGCCTCTTTCGAATACTTGTCGAACAGCTCCTTGAATCGATAGTACGTGCCGATGCCGGGCTTCATCATCTTCGACAGCGGCCCTTCGGAGATCGCCTCGGGTGCGATCTTGAGATAACCGCCGACGTGATGCTGCACGAGCTCTCTGACGTACTCCGGCGATTCCACCGCGAGGTCGTAGCGTACGCCCGAGCCGATGAGCACTTTCTTGATGCCGGGCAGCGTGCGCGCGCGGCGATATAGCTTGATGAGCGGCGTGTGGTCCGTGTTCAAGTTTGGGCAGATGCCCGGATACACGCATGACGGACGCCGGCACGCCGCTTCGATCGCGCGCGACTTGCACGCAAGGCGATACATGTTCGCCGTCGGTCCGCCCAAGTCGGAGATCACGCCGGTGAAGCCGGGCACCGTGTCGCGGACCGTCTCGATTTCCTTGATGATCGACTCTTCGGAGCGGCTTTGGATGATGCGGCCTTCGTGCTCGGTGATCGAACAGAAGGTACAGCCGCCGAAGCAGCCCCGCTGAATCGCGATCGAGAAGCGAATCATCTCGTAAGCGGGGATCTTCGCATTGCCGTACTTCGGATGCGGCACGCGCCGATACGGCAGCTCGTAGATCGCATCCATCTCCTTGGTCGTGAGCGGCAGCGGCGGCGGATTCAGCCACACGTCGACATCGCCATGCCGCTGCACGAGCGCACGCGCATTGTGCGGATTCGACTCCATGTGCAGGATGCGCGAGGCGTGCGCATACAACACCGGATCGTCGCGCACCGCCTCGAACGACGGCATGCGAATCACGGACCGTGCGCGCTCTGCGGTCGGCACGTGACGATGGAAGCGCACGACTTTGTGCTGCTGAGCGCCGCTGCTTTGATTCGCGCACGGCGGTACGTCGGCAGGCTGCGCGGTGCTCGGAGCTCGATGTCCGGACTTCGTCGTATCGGCGTACGGATCGACGGGCGGATTGAGCGGACCCGGTTCATCGACCGTTGTCGAGTCGATCTCGGTCCAACCTTCCGGCGTGCCGCGGCGCACGAAGGCCGTGCCGCGCAAGTCGGTGATCGATTCGATCGGCTCGCCGCGCGCGAGTCGGTGTGCGATCTCGACGATCTGCCGCTCGCCGTTGCCGTAGACCAATAGATCCGCGCGCGCATCGAGCAGGATCGAACGGCGCACTTTCTCCGACCAATAGTCGAAGTGCGCCACGCGCCGCAGGCTCGCCTCGATGCCGCCGATGATGATCGGCACCTCGCCGAATGCTTCGCGTACGCGTTGCGAGTAAACGATCACGGAACGATCCGGTCGCCTGCCGCCTTCGCCGTTCGGGGTGTAGGCGTCGTCGCTGCGAATGCGACGGTCCGCCGTATAGCGGTTGACCATCGAATCCATGTTGCCGGCGGTCACGCCGAAGAACAGATTCGGTTTGCCGAGCTGCTCGAAATCGTGCGTCGAGTGCCAATCGGGCTGCGCGATGATGCCGACGCGGAAGCCTTGCGCTTCGAGGACGCGGCCGATGATCGCCATGCCGAAGCTCGGATGATCGACGTAGGCATCGCCGGTGACGATGATGATGTCGCAGCTGTCCCAGCCGAGCGCATCCATTTCCGCGCGCGACATGGGCAAGAAGGGCGCCGTCCCGAAACGGGACGCCCAATACTTGCGATAGGAGAATAGGTCGCGGGCGGGAGTCATGGCAGGCGCAGCGCTGGCGGGACGCGGATGATAGCAGGAGCCGGTCGATGACCGGAGACGGACGTCTCGGTCCGCCTCCATCCAGCGGCGAGATTCGCTGAACGGCGCGCCGGCGTATGCCCTACGCCTTGCAGCCCGCGGCTCGTAATGCAGCACGCCGCCGCGCGGCGCTTACGGTCGAGACATAAGGCGAATCGGCGTCGTAGAGTCGCCACGGCTTGAGCGCCCATTCGCCTGCATAGTCGACCCCGATCCGTGGCCCGCGCTCGATCCGCGGTCGGCGCATTCTGGTCGGGCGCTCGATCCAAAGCGTATCGCCGAGCAGGTCTGCGCCATTGAGCGAGCGGTCGATGGACAGGGCGCGGCACAGCAAGCCCGGGCCGTGCGTGGTGTCCTCGATCCCGCTCACGGGTTCGAGCGCGCGGATCAGCACGGCGTGCGGCACGCCTTCCCGGGCGGTCACGACGTTCAGGCAGTGCCAGAACCCATATATAAGGTATACGTACGCATGTCCCGGCGGCCCGAACATCACTTCCGTCCGGCGCGTGCGCCCCTTCGCCGAGTGCGCCGCGAGATCTTCCGGTCCTTGATACGCCTCGACCTCCACGATCCGCCCGACTTGCACACGATCCTGGTGCGCACGCACGAGATGCATACCGAGCAGCTCACGCGCCACGGTCAACGTGCCGCGTGCATAGAAGGAGCGGGGGAGGCGAACGGTTGAGGACATCGGATGCTATTTGAACGGAGCACGCTAGCGCGTCAAGGAGACCAGTCGGCAAGGAGGCCTCGCTGCGCTCCGGCAAGGAGGAGGCTAGCGCGTCACGGCGCTGCGTGCGCAGTGCGCGTCCGGCTCCAGCCTCCAGCCTAAAGCCTATCCCCATCCACCTCCTGCAACGTCACCGCAACTTCGAACGTCCTGCCTTCGCGCCAGATGCGTAGCCGTACGCGATCGCCGACGCGTCTGTCGTCGAGCAGCGCGATGAGCTTGGCCACGCTGTCGACGCGTTCGCCGTCGAGCTCGAGAATCACATCGCCGGGCACGATGCTGCCGGTACGTTGAATGATTTCGATGCCGCGCAAGCCCGCCGCTTCGGCGCCGGAGCCTGGCGCAACGCGCAGCACTGCAACGCCGCTCAAACGCAGCTGACGCACGATCGCGCGATTGAGCGATTCGTCGACCTCGATACCGAGGCTCGGCGGCGCGTAACGGCCCGTGGCGATGAGCTGCGGCACGACGCGGTTGACGGTGTCGACCGGAACGGCAAATCCAACGCCCGCGCTCGCGCCCGAAGGGCTGTAGATCGCGGTGTTCACGCCGATCAGGCGTCCTGCGCTATCGAGCAACGGACCGCCGGAATTGCCGGGATTGATCGCTGCATCGGTTTGAATGAGATGCGAGATGATCGTGCCGTCTTCGCTGCGCAGCGAGCGATCGAGCGCGGACACGATGCCGGTGGTGAGCGTCCAGTCGAGTCCGAAGGGGTTACCGATCGCGAACACCTTCTGACCGACGCGCAGATCGCCGCTCGTGCCGATCGGAATCGGCGGCGGCGCGTCGAAGCGCACCTTGATACGCAGCACTGCAAGGTCGTGCGCAGGGCTCGCGCCGACGAGCGCGGCCGGATAGTCGCGGCCATCGTTGAGCTTGACGGTCGCTTCCGAGGCGCCGGCGATGACGTGCAGATTTGTGACGATGTGGCCGTGTTCGTCCCAGATGAAGCCTGAGCCGGTGCCGCGGGGCACGCTGTGCACGTTGCGTGTCCAGAAGTCGACCACCCGCGCGCGCGTGGTGATGAACACCACCGAGCCGCGCGCTCGCTCGAAGATCTCGATCGTTGCCTTCTCGTCTTCCGCCAAGTCGCCGCGCGGCATGACCGGCCGGGGTGCGGCATCGGCGCGTGTCAGCCACCAGCGCACATCGGGCACCACGTACCAGATCGTGAGGATCAGCAGCAGCGTCAGCAAGAAAAGCTGCGTGACGCTACCCCCAAGGAGCTGCGGCGATCGGTTCGATGTTCTCATGACGGTCGCTCTAGGCATTGCAAATGCCGCGGACGAGCCGGCTTGCGTGGTAGAGTCTTGCTTATTCATCCTGCGGCGAGACGGGTTCCAACTCCTGATCTTGCATGCGAGCTTCGGCATCGGAAGGGTCTGCTATGCACACACCTCGTTCGCTTCCCGAATATCGTGCCATGACTTCGCTCTGCGTCGTGCTCGGTGCCCTGCTTGTCGCGGCGTGCAGTCGCGAGCAGCAGCCTGCGGCACCGAGTGCCGCGACGGCGGAGCAAGTGCAAGCCGCGGCTGCGCACATCACGGCCGACTATCTGCGGGAGCGCATCGCCGAGTTCTCCGCCGACGAATTCGAAGGCCGCGCGCCTGCGACGCCGGGCGATGCCAAGGCGCGCGCCTATTTGACCGAGCAGCTCGAGGCCATCGGCTTCGAGCCCTTGAACGGCGCCTGGGAGCAGCCGTTCGACGTCGTCGGCGTGACGGCGAAGATGCCGAAAGTGTGGACGTTCGAGCGCAATGGCAAGAGGCTCGCCTTCGAATGGTGGAACGACTACATCGCCGGCAGCGGTACGCAGCGCGAACGTGGCTCGATCGAGAACGCGGAGGTCGTCTTCGTCGGCTATGGCATCCAAGCGCCGGAGTACGAGTGGGACGATTTCAAGGGGCAGGACCTCAAGGGTAAGGTCCTGTTGATGCTCAACAACGATCCCGACTGGGATCCGAACCTGTTCGCCGGCGATACACGGCTCTATTACGGCCGCTGGACATATAAATATGAGAGCGCCGCGCGGCAGGGCGCCGTCGGCGCGATCATCATTCACACCACGCCGTCGGCCGGTTACCCATTCCAGGTGGTGCAGACCTCGTGGTCCGGCGAGCAGGTCGAGTTGCCCGATCGCGGCGAGCCGCGCATCGAGATCAAGAGCTGGTTGACCGAGGAAGCCGCGCGCAAGCTCGTGGCGTTCGCTGGTCATGACCTCGACAAGCTCGTCGCGTCGGCACGATCGAAAGACTTTGCGCCCGTCCCGCTCGGTGTCACCACGTCGATTGCATTCGAGACGACCGTCAATCGTGCGAGCACCGCTAATGTCTACGGCGTGCTCAAGGGCAGCGATCCCAAGCTGCGCGACGAATACGTGATCTACACCGCGCACTACGATCATCTCGGCGTCGGCGAGCCGGACGCGCGCGGCGATACGATCTATAACGGCGCCATGGACAATGCTTCGGGCGTCGCGCAGTTGCTCGCCATCGGCAAAGCGTTCAAAGCGCTACCGACGCCGCCGAGGCGTTCCATCATGCTGCTCTTCGTCGCCGCCGAAGAGCAGGGGCTGCTCGGCTCGCGGTACTTCGCCGAGAATCCGCCGATGCCGCCGGGCAGGATCGCCGCGAATCTCAACTTCGACAGCGCCAATATCTGGGGCCGCACGAAGGATCTCGTTTTCGTAGGCAAAGGCAAGTCGACGCTCGATGCCATCGTCGAGGAGGTCGCGACGTCGCAGGGCCGCACGGTGGTCGCCGATCAGTTCCCGGACCGCGGCTCGTTCTATCGCTCGGACCAGTTCAGCTTCGCGAAGATCGGCGTGCCGGCCCTGTACGTGAAGACAGGCACCGAGTTCGTCGGTCGGCCTGAAGGGTGGGGCAGGCAGCAAATCGAAGCGTACGAGCGCGATCACTATCACCAACCGTCCGATGAGCTCACGGACGACTGGAACTTCGATGGGATGATCGAGGATGCGCAGCTCGGCTTCCTCGTTGGGCTGCGCGTCGCCAACGACGATGCGTTGCCGGCTTGGACGCCGGGCGATGAATTCGAAGCGGCGCGCAAGCAGGCCCTCGAGGCGCTCGAACACACCCGCGGCGAGTAGATATTTGCGCTTGACGCTGCCGTTCGATTCTGTGACAAATCAACGTGCCCGTTGCGTCAGCGGCAGCGATGGGTACATAACCATAACGACGTGGGTTGCATGAAGGCCTCTACTCCGGCCAAGAGCGTCCAGAAGAAGGCAGGAAAGCGCCAGGTTGCGCGAGACCGGGAGCAGCCCATCTCCTCGATCGCGGCCAGCATCGCCACGCAGGCCAACGATGAATTGGCCCGCATGCTGCGCACCCTGCTCGGCAATCTCGACGGCATGGTGTATCGCTGCCGGGACGATGCGCACTGGACGATGGAGTTCGTGAGCGAAGGGTGCTTTCGGCTCACCGGCTATGAACCCGAAGATCTGCTGTTCAATCGCCGCGTCTCCTATCAAGGACTGATCCATCCCGACGATCGCAAGCGCGTGCGCGAAGAGGTCGACGCTGGATTGAGTGCCTCCGGCCGATTCGACAGCGAGTACCGCATCGTTCACGCGAGCGGCGACATCCGCTGGGTGTGGGAACGAGGCAGCGGCGTATACGACGAAACCGGCGTGCTGCTCGCCATCGAAGGCCTCGTGCAGGACGTCACCGCGCGCAAGCGCTCGCTGAGCGCGCTCAAGGAGGCCGAGCGCCGTTACTACAACCTCTTCGAGAACGCACTCGAAGGCATCTTCCGCACGACCCCGGCCGGCAAGTTCCTGGATGCGAATCCGGCGCTCGCGCGCATCTTCGGCTGCGAAACGCCGCTCGACCTCATGCGCACCTACACCGATCCGGCCACGCAGCTCTACATCGATCCGCGTCGTCGCGCGCAGTTCATCGAACTGCTCAATCGTCAGGGTTCGGTGAGCGGCTTCGAGTCCCAAGTGCGCAAGAAGAGCGGCGAGATCATCTGGATCTCCGAGAACGCGCGCGCGGTGCACGACGAAGACGGCAGCATCGTCTGCTTCGAAGGCACGGTGGAAGATGTCACCGAGCGCAAGCTCTATCAGGAGCGCATCGAGCAGCAAGCGAACTACGACACGCTCACGGGACTTGCGAATCGCTCGCTCCTCAATGAGCGCCTGCACCAGGCGATTGCGAATGCCGCGCGCAACGGCACGCGGCTTGCCGTCGTGTTCGTCGATCTCGACCGCTTCAAGTTCATCAACGACAGCTTGGGCCACCATGTCGGCGACGAGCTGTTACGCGCGATCGCGGCGCGCTTGAAAGCCAACATGCGCGAGGGCGATACGGTCGCGCGCCTGGGCGGCGATGAGTTCGTCCTGCTCATCAACGGCGAGCGCAGCCCGGATACGATCGCCGCCGTGCTCGAGCGGATGCTCGAAGACATCTCGCGGCCCTGGTCGATTCCGGAAGGGGACTTCACTTTCACGTGTTCCATGGGCGTAGCGCTGTATCCGGACGACGGCGACACCGCCGAAACGCTGCTCAAGCACGCCGACTCGGCGATGTACCGTGCGAAGGAGACGGGCCGCAACAACATTCAGTTCTTCACCAGACAGCTGAACGCTGCGATCACCGAAAGGCTTGAGCTCGAGAACAACCTGCGCCGCGCCCTCGATCGCCGTCAGTTCGAGCTCTGCTATCAGCCGCGCATCGATTTGCGCACGGGCCGCGTGATCGGCGCCGAAGCGCTCATTCGCTGGCGGCTCGGCAAGAATCGCGTGATCGCGCCGTCGCGCTTCATTCCGCTCGCCGAGGAGATCGGTCTGATCGCACCGATCGGTAAATGGGTACTGGAGACTGCCTGTCAGCAGGCCAAAGCATGGCAGGATGCGGGGCTCGATTCGCTCGTCGTGTCCGTGAACGTTTCCGCGCGGCAGTTCCATCAGAGCGATATCGTCGACACGATCGCGCAGGTGCTCGAGACTGCGAAGCTTGCGCCGTCTTCGCTCGAGATCGAGCTCACCGAAAGCGCCGTCATGCACGATGCCGAGCGCTTCGTCGCGATGTTGAACCAGCTCAACGATCTCGGCGTGCAGATTGCGATCGACGATTTCGGCACCGGCTATTCGAGCTTGAGTTACCTCAAGCGCTTTCCGGTCGATCGACTCAAGATCGATCGCTCGTTCGTGCAGGACATCGCCACCGATGCGGACGATGCAACCATCGTGCGCACGATCATCGTGCTCGGCCACAATCTCGGCTTGAAGGTCGTCGCCGAAGGCGTCGAAACGCAGGAGCAGCTGGCGTTCCTACGCGAAAACGGTTGCGACGAGCTGCAAGGCTATTTGTTCGGCGCACCGATGTCCGGCGCGGATTTCGTGCGGTTGCTTCACAGCAGACCAAGCCCTACGCAGGCAGAATAGCGCTTACACTGGGAGATGCGTCGCAGATTGCGTAGTGTGATGTGGCAGGAGAGGGAGATCTTGCTCGTAATCCGATAAGTCCTTCACAGATCGTACGTCGCCTTTTGCGCACGTTGTTCTGGTACAGATAAACCAGGATGGCGTGTATGGACGAGATCGCCATGCTCGAGCAACGCGAGCTCCCCCTGCCATTTCCGGAGCTCGCTGGTGACCTGCCGCTTTTGCCGGCTCGGATGGTAAACGAATACCAGTATTGTCCCCGTCTTGCCTATCTTGAATGGGTACAAGGCGAATGGTCGGATTCGGCAGATACCGTAGAAGGTCGCTACGCGCACCGACGTGTAGATCGACCGCGTGGTGACTTACCGCCTGCTGATGAGATCGGTGAGGGAGAGCGTATTCACGCGCGTTCGATCACGCTCTCATCCAAGCGGCTTGGTCTGATCGCGAAGATGGATCTGATTGAAGGGGAGGGCAACCGAGTCACACCGGTTGACTACAAACGTGGCAAACGTCCACATGTGGCGCACGGTGCGTACGAGCCAGAGCGTGTGCAGCTATGCGTTCAGGGCCTGATTCTGGAAGAGCATGGCTACGTCTGCGAAGAGGGTATCCTCTACTTTACCGAGAGCCGAGAGCGTGTCCGCGTCGCATTCGACGAAGCGCTCAGGGAACTCACGCGAAACGCCATCGATGGTCTAAGGCTCATAGCAGCAGGCGGTCGAATCCCTCCGCCCCTCGAAGACAGTCCGAAGTGCCCACGTTGCTCGCTTGTCGGCATCTGTCTGCCGGACGAGGTTAATCACCTGCTCAAGTCCGACCTGTCGCCGCGGCCAATCGCCGTTCCGAGAGAGGAAGCCTTGCCGCTCTATGTACAGGCCCGCGGTGCGAAAGTGTCGAAGAAGGGCGAGACGCTCGAGATCGAGACGGATGAAGAATCTAAGACAGTGCGCTTGAAGGACGTCTCGCAACTCGTGGTCATGGGGCAGGTGTACATCACCACTCCGACGCTGCACGAGCTGATGTCTCGGGAGATTCCCATCTCATGGTATTCGTTCGGTGGTTGGTTCGTCGGGCATTCGATCGGTACTGGGCACAAGAACGTCGAGATTAGGACAGCCCAGTATCGCGCCAGCTTCGACCCCGCTACGTGTTTACGGCTCGCAAAGGGCTTCGTAGTCGCCAAGATTCAAAATCAGCGGACCTTGCTGCGTCGAAACTGGAAGTTGGGCCAGATGCCGGAAGATATGCTGAACGGATTTCAGCAAGATATTCGTCATGCTCAGCGTGCCTCTGCTCTTCCCCAATTGCTGGGTGCCGAAGGGCAAGCGGCAGCGAGGTATTTCCGGGCGTTCAGTTCCATGCTGAGCCGCACCGATGGCGAAACGCTCTTCTTCGATTTCGAGAAGCGCAATCGACGACCTCCGGCAGATCCAGTGAACGCACTGCTATCCTTCGCGTATGCATTATTGACCCGCGCATGGACAGTTGTGCTGACCGCAGTTGGGTTCGATGCCTACCGAGGGTTCTACCACCAGCCGCGGTACGGCCGGCCCGCGTTGGCGTTGGATCTGATGGAACCGTTTCGTCCGCTTATTGCCGACTCTAGCGTCATTCAAGCGATTAACAATGGTGAGATACGCCCTGCGGACTTCATAAGTGCAGCAGGCAGCGTGGCGCTTACGCCAGATGGTCGTAAGCGATTTATCGCGACTTTCGAGCGGCGGCTCTCACAAGAGATCACGCACCCGCTGTTTGGGTACAAGGTCAGCTACCGTCGCTTGCTCGAGCTGCAGGCGCGTCTGCTCGCGCGGCACCTCTTAGGGGAGATTCCCGAGTATCCGAACTTCACGACGAGGTGAGCCATGCGGGACGAGCGGCTCTACATCGTGACGTATGACATCTCCGACCCAAAGCGGTGGCGGAGGGTTTTCAAACTCATGAACGGTTACGGAGAATGGCTGCAGTACTCTGTGTTCCAATGCCGCATGAGCCCTCAACGTCAGGCCGAGCTCGTGTTCTTGCTAGATGGCATCATCCATCACGACCAAGACCATGTGCTGCTCGTCGACATCGGTCCTGCTGACCGCGTCGTTCCTAGAGTAGTAAGCTTGGGCAAGGACTTTCGGCCAGTCGAGCGCGCGCCTGTGATTATCTAGACATAATTACTGCCGCGGTTTCGCGAGAGCTCTGGTGATGGCGATATTCCCGGGGAGCGCTCGCACTCGCTATGTTCTTTAACAAGAAGGAAAATTCGCTGTGCGTAGTGTCCGGAGGGGGCACCGACCGGTACTTGTGTGTCACCATACCGCCAGCGCTCGCAAGTAGTCGCGGAAAGCCAAGGATGGCGCGGTATCCAGGGAAGGCTGATCTCCACAGCTAATCGCTGTGGCCTCGTTGAAGCGTCTTCGTCCTCGTCGGACTCGCCGCCCTCGAACAAGGATCTCCACAGCTAATCGCTGTGGCCTCGTTGAAGCGACAAGTGGACAGGGTGTGAAGTTATCAACTGCACGGATCTCCACAGCTAATCGCTGTGGCCTCGTTGAAGCCCGGAGCAAGTTGCTAGCAACGTGCTAGCAGACCGGATCTCCACAGCTAATCGCTGTGGCCTCGTTGAAGCTGAACTGCGGCGAAGCGGTTTCATTCGCTTGCGCCGATCTCCACAGCTAATCGCTGTGGCCTCGTTGAAGCATCGTCATATCGAACCTGAGTCCCGTAAGCTCGCAGGATCTCCACAGCTAATCGCTGTGGCCTCGTTGAAGCCGCTCGGCGCGCGTCTCAATCCCAGGGCTTTTTCGGATCTCCACAGCTAATCGCTGTGGCCTCGTTGAAGCGTCTCGCCAGTCGGGTCATCAGCTTGTTCGATCGTCGATCTCCACAGCTAATCGCTGTGGCCTCGTTGAAGCGCCGAACGACGCTGAAGATTGCGAGCACGTTACGGGGATCTCCACAGCTAATCGCTGTGGCCTCGTTGAAGCGCTGCCGATGGAAAGCGCCACTGGCATGGCGATCATCGATCTCCACAGCTAATCGCTGTGGCCTCGTTGAAGCAAAGAACAGTTTTGCTCTGCTCGCCCTGGGCCGCTCGGGATCTCCACAGCTAATCGCTGTGGCCTCGTTGAAGCGACAAGAGGCGCGCCGGTGGCTTGGGCCAACGGTTGATCTCCACAGCTAATCGCTGTGGCCTCGTTGAAGCTCGCCGGAGAACCAACCGCTCGCCGATCACATGGCGGAGATCTCCACAGCTAATCGCTGTGGCCTCGTTGAAGCATCCAGGGCTCGAGCTTCCGATCGTCATCATCACGATCTCCACAGCTAATCGCTGTGGCCTCGTTGAAGCCCGTACTACCGCGGCGATGAGCTCGTGAACGTGAAGTGATGATCTCCACAGCTAATCGCTGTGGCCTCGTTGAAGCGTGCCCTGGCCGCTGATCCCGATCTCGGTAAGATTGATCTCCACAGCTAATCGCTGTGGCCTCGTTGAAGCGCTGTACGGTCAGATCAGCGACCGATTCCGCAGGCGGATCTCCACAGCTAATCGCTGTGGCCTCGTTGAAGCAAATACCCCACGGTGCTGCGCAAGGAACAGCGCGACGATCTCCACAGCTAATCGCTGTGGCCTCGTTGAAGCACCGAGCGTCGTATGCATGAACGGGAACGTTGCGCCGATCTCCACAGCTAATCGCTGTGGCCTCGTTGAAGCGGCTGGCGGTTGGCTGCCGGTTTGGCTGGCGGTTGGGATCTCCACAGCTAATCGCTGTGGCCTCGTTGAAGCGGTTATCCGCAGCTCGGCTACGCGATCGGCTCGGCCGATCTCCACAGCTAATCGCTGTGGCCTCGTTGAAGCCTAGCCTGCTCGAGCTCGGCGCGCAGTCGTTCGTATTGATCTCCACAGCTAATCGCTGTGGCCTCGTTGAAGCGCGAGGCGGCGGCTCTGCCATCGGTTCGCATTCGCTGATCTCCACAGCTAATCGCTGTGGCCTCGTTGAAGCTCCGCCCAGGAGCAGCGGGAAGCCATCGAGGCCCGCGGATCTCCACAGCTAATCGCTGTGGCCTCGTTGAAGCGACGAGCTGCTCGGCGAAGAAGTGCGACTTGCCGGGATCTCCACAGCTAATCGCTGTGGCCTCGTTGAAGCCCACCAGTATTTCGCCACGCGAACAGTGTCCTGCTGCGATCTCCACAGCTAATCGCTGTGGCCTCGTTGAAGCAGATCACGTGTGGGTGGGTTTATACAACCGATCGTAGATCTCCACAGCTAATCGCTGTGGCCTCGTTGAAGCATTGATGTTGTAGAGCGCGAGTTTTCGAGAACGGCCAGATCTCCACAGCTAATCGCTGTGGCCTCGTTGAAGCATGACGACGTGCTCAGCCACGTCCGCGTCAGTGGAGATCTCCACAGCTAATCGCTGTGGCCTCGTTGAAGCAGGTCAACCGGCTTCGTCTTGTCGATCCCGTTTCGGCGATCTCCACAGCTAATCGCTGTGGCCTCGTTGAAGCGCGAGGTTCAGCGAGATCTCACGCAGTCTAGCAAGCAGATCTCCACAGCTAATCGCTGTGGCCTCGTTGAAGCGCCGTTGCGGCACATCTTCTGCGCCAGTCGCCGTCTGGATCTCCACAGCTAATCGCTGTGGCCTCGTTGAAGCTAGGACGCCGCCCACATCGCCGCCTGCGACCCTGACAGATCTCCACAGCTAATCGCTGTGGCCTCGTTGAAGCTCGGCGACGAGCTTCATGTGTTCGTCCGTCGCCCGGATCTCCACAGCTAATCGCTGTGGCCTCGTTGAAGCAGGAGCACCGCGCCAAGGCGATCTCTCTCCGCGATAGATCTCCACAGCTAATCGCTGTGGCCTCGTTGAAGCGACAGCAGGAAGATGTACTCGTGCGCCTTCGTGCAGATCTCCACAGCTAATCGCTGTGGCCTCGTTGAAGCGCAATAACCGCTCGTAAGCGACGGTCATGCATCAACGATCTCCACAGCTAATCGCTGTGGCCTCGTTGAAGCGAGTCCAGCATGCTTGACAGACGGTTTAGGATGCTGATCTCCACAGCTAATCGCTGTGGCCTCGTTGAAGCTAACTTTTATCTCGAATCATGTTTAGCCTCCTCAGGGATCTCCACAGCTAATCGCTGTGGCCTCGTTGAAGCCCGAACACCCGCGCATCGCCGGACACCCACGCGTTGGATCTCCACAGCTAATCGCTGTGGCCTCGTTGAAGCTCCCTTCATGTAGCGCATCGCCGTTTCGCACACCTGGGATCTCCACAGCTAATCGCTGTGGCCTCGTTGAAGCAGCGGCTGCATGCAATTCCTGGTCACGATCGAATAGATCTCCACAGCTAATCGCTGTGGCCTCGTTGAAGCGCCAGCATCCCGAGACTCCTTCGCGGGATCCTGCAGATCTCCACAGCTAATCGCTGTGGCCTCGTTGAAGCGCGAAGCGAGCGAGAAGCAATCCCCACTTGATCGCGGAGATCTCCACAGCTAATCGCTGTGGCCTCGTTGAAGCATCGTCACACACTGTGTGACCGTCTCGGTGGGGGTTGATCTCCACAGCTAATCGCTGTGGCCTCGTTGAAGCTATTGCATCAGCGGGGTTTGATCGTGACGATGATGGATGATCTCCACAGCTAATCGCTGTGGCCTCGTTGAAGCATTTGCTAACGATTTACTTCTCAATCTGGTACGCTTGATCTCCACAGCTAATCGCTGTGGCCTCGTTGAAGCTGGGGGAACTCGCTTACGTCGAATACGAGCGTGTTGATCTCCACAGCTAATCGCTGTGGCCTCGTTGAAGCAGGGCCTAAGCCGATGCCGCGCGCTTCGTCACGCTTGATCTCCACAGCTAATCGCTGTGGCCTCGTTGAAGCCAGGTGGAGCGATGCGAAGGGTTCTTCGTCACGTCGATCTCCACAGCTAATCGCTGTGGCCTCGTTGAAGCGCAAGGCCGGCGAAGAGCAGATGTACCTTGACAACGAGATCTCCACAGCTAATCGCTGTGGCCTCGTTGAAGCTCGACGGCGCGGTTGTAGGTCTCCTGGGTGATGTGGATCTCCACAGCTAATCGCTGTGGCCTCGTTGAAGCAGACGGCGTGCAAGCTTCATAGCATCGTGCCATTGCGATCTCCACAGCTAATCGCTGTGGCCTCGTTGAAGCGAAATGTTGTCCCGCCCGGGTAATTGCGAGAGCTGCGATCTCCACAGCTAATCGCTGTGGCCTCGTTGAAGCCGCAGTCGGAGTGGGCGGACCCTGCCGTAGAAGAACGATCTCCACAGCTAATCGCTGTGGCCTCGTTGAAGCGACGGACTGCCGGCCTCGGCCTAAGCCTGACGGGGCGGGGATCTCCACAGCTAATCGCTGTGGCCTCGTTGAAGCGATCGCTATTAGCTTCGCATCAGCAGTGTTCGGGTTGATCTCCACAGCTAATCGCTGTGGCCTCGTTGAAGCACGTGGAACTACGACAGACTGGACCTGATGCTGCGCGGATCTCCACAGCTAATCGCTGTGGCCTCGTTGAAGCGGGAATTGCGGGCCGCATGTGGTATTGCTCACACTCCGATCTCCACAGCTAATCGCTGTGGCCTCGTTGAAGCCAGTGGGGCATGACCGGCATTGTGAGCGCGAAGAGCAAATCGCTGTGGCCTCGTTGAAGCAACAGCAGGGGTAAGCACGCCGAGCTGCACAAGCTCGGATCTCCACAGCTAATCGCTGTGGCCTCGTTGAAGCATGATCACCACGGTCGCGTTCAAGGACGCGCCCACTGATCTCCACAGCTAATCGCTGTGGCCTCGTTGAAGCGTCCTCCATCAGCTCAAAATGCGGACCATCAAAGAGATCTCCACAGCTAATCGCTGTGGCCTCGTTGAAGCTTCATGGGGGCTACTCCGGCCGTCAGGCCGTGGCGGTGATCTCCACAGCTAATCGCTGTGGCCTCGTTGAAGCCCGAACAGTTCTACAAGCTGCGCGACTATGCCGCTGGATCTCCACAGCTAATCGCTGTGGCCTCGTTGAAGCTCGAACAGTTCCTCCATCGACACCGATCGCGGCTGGATCTCCACAGCTAATCGCTGTGGCCTCGTTGAAGCCTTCTGCCGGCCACTTAGACCGCCTCCTCTTCGTCCTCGATCTCCACAGCTAATCGCTGTGGCCTCGTTGAAGCTCGTGACTTTCGGAGGCAGCTCGCGCCGCTGGCTGTTGATCTCCACAGCTAATCGCTGTGGCCTCGTTGAAGCAGACGATTCCGGTCAAGGCGGAGGAACCGGACGACGTGATCTCCACAGCTAATCGCTGTGGCCTCGTTGAAGCATGCGAGCGAAGTCGCTGCTCGTGTTGTACGCGTCCGATCTCCACAGCTAATCGCTGTGGCCTCGTTGAAGCCAGTCGTTCGCATGGCGACACCCTCGTGCCGGAACAGGATCTCCACAGCTAATCGCTGTGGCCTCGTTGAAGCGTCATCGACTTGCGGATCTCGTCGAGCCGCTTCGCAGATCTCCACAGCTAATCGCTGTGGCCTCGTTGAAGCCGAGCCACAGCACATACCAGGCGATCAGCAGCCCGAAGATCTCCACAGCTAATCGCTGTGGCCTCGTTGAAGCACATCCCCGAGCAGCGCGCTCACGGTGTCCGCCGAGATCTCCACAGCTAATCGCTGTGGCCTCGTTGAAGCTGAATGGCATTCAGGATCACCGCGACGCCCTTTGCAGATCTCCACAGCTAATCGCTGTGGCCTCGTTGAAGCTATGCATTCGGCGATGGATATCTCGATGGTCGCCTGAGATCTCCACAGCTAATCGCTGTGGCCTCGTTGAAGCGCCCAGCGGATCATCTGCGCCTTGAGCCAGCCGCTCGTGATCTCCACAGCTAATCGCTGTGGCCTCGTTGAAGCGGAACCTCGCCGGACGTGTGCGACGTCTCCCGGGTAGATCTCCACAGCTAATCGCTGTGGCCTCGTTGAAGCCGGCGGACCACTGAGACTGAAGGAGCTGCTCGTGATGATCTCCACAGCTAATCGCTGTGGCCTCGTTGAAGCGTCGGACATGATCCCGAAGCGGACCAACTCGTCGCCGGATCTCCACAGCTAATCGCTGTGGCCTCGTTGAAGCCAGTCCGTGCCCTCTTCGCGCAGCGTCGGAACCAGCGGATCTCCACAGCTAATCGCTGTGGCCTCGTTGAAGCAGCTGCGCGACGTTATCGAGCAGCATCGTCTTCGGATCTCCACAGCTAATCGCTGTGGCCTCGTTCAAGCCGGATTATCGATCACTTCATCCCTGAATTCGATTACCGATCTCCACAGCTAATCGCTGTGGCCTCGTTGAAGCTTCGGCTGTGATACGCGCCTTTGGCCCCTTCTCCGGGATCTCCACAGCTAATCGCTGTGGCCTCGTTGAAGCGTCAGCTCGGTGACGCGGTGGAACGCGGCGTTCTCGGATCTCCACAGCTAATCGCTGTGGCCTCGTTGAAGCTCCTGAGCTTTCGTAACCACCATGGCTTTGCCTAGTGCGAT
>CALLKK010000017.1 GCA_938008435.1 uncultured Steroidobacter sp.
AGCCGTTCTGCTCCTCGCCCAAGTAGATCATCTCGTCGCTCTTGCTGAGGGTCGCGACCGCACCGGCGCCATCGTTCGGTTGACTGAGCAACTTCACGTTGGCGATCTTCGGCACGATCGTGTCGCCTTCCTCGAACACAGCGCCGCCCTTCGTCTTGCGGCCCGCTTCTTCGGCGAGCGTGCCGACGTCGCGATGCAGGCTCGGCTGGCCGCGCACGGCGCGCACGATATTGTTGTAGTTGTCCATCAGGCTCGCCGCGAGAATCTTGCCTTCGTTGGTGTTGCCGTAGCCGCCGAGGCCGCCGGCAGCACCGCCGCCCAAGAGACCGACGCCCAGACGCAGGTCCGCCTTGCGCGCGCTACCTTCGGCAGCAGCCACCTGCACACCGGTGCGCGCATCGGTCACGAGCATGCTCGTCTGCGCTTCCTTGAACTTGAGGCCGCCCGCCACCGCACCGATGACGCGGCCGCGCGTGCCGCCGATGAGACCGCCGATCGCACCGCCGACGCCGCCGGCATTGTCTTCGGAGAACACGACCGCAGGCGTGAGCACGAAATCTGCGCTCACCATCTGACCGCCGCCCATGTTCGAACCGGCGCGCAACTCACCGGCTTCGGCCAGCGCGCGTTCTTGCATCATGTTCTGCATCGCCATGCCGCGCTCGACGACGATGAAGCAGTTCGACTGCTGCACCATGAGGCGAATGAGCCCCGTCGGCGACTGCAAGCCGTAGCGCGACAGCGCCTGCGTGACGTGGTTTTGCGGCTCGACGACGGCGAGCGCGCCCATCGGCTTGTCGCAGTGCTCGAGCCCGTTGTCGCCTTGCGAGCCGCCTGGGCCTGCCGAGCCTTGCACCTCGCTGCCGCCCGAACCCTTCTTGGTCGAAAGCAGCCCGCCTTGAGCCAACGCGGTCGTACAGAACAGCGCGCCGAGCACGACAGCGCTGCAGCGAATTACATTGGTGAGGGGACTAGTCAACGTCATAGAAGAGAATCTCCCTTGTTTGACCGCGGTCAGGCGGCTGCCAGGTTGATTTGATTGGCACACTCCGGTGCGCAGATATTTGCCGGCGATCTGAGCACGCGGCCCCAATAAGGGTCAAGGGTCCGAATGGACCAACCCCCAAGGACGTGGCCCGCTTCTCAATTGCTCCGTGCGCGCGCCGTCGAACTCACCCCCCAACTTGCACTACCCTCTCCGGCGTTCTTGGCCCTGATGCGGTGACCCTCGATGCTTGTCCGGTGTGCGCTGCTCGTCGTGTTTTCGCTGCTGGCCGCGACTGGATGCGGCGGACGCACAACGCCCGAGGCGGAGGTTCGCTCGCTCATCGAGCGGGTGGAACGTGCGGCGCAAGAACGCGACGCGCGGGGCGTGCTGGCGGAAATCTCGCCGGTCTATCGCGATGCGTACGGCCATAGCCGGGAAGACGTCGCCCGCCTGCTCCGCGGGTACTTCCTTGCGAATCAGTCCATTAGCCTGCTGACGCGGATCGAAGCGCTCGACTTCCCGGCCGACGACGAAGCGCGGGTGACGGTCTTGGTCGCCATGCTCGGTCGCGGTGCGGACGCCGCTCATGCTTGGGACATGAACGCCGACCTGCACCGCTTCGAGGCAACGATCGTGCGGGAAGGCGGTAAGTGGCAAATCACCTGGGCCCGCTGGTAGCCGGGCGGGGCGAAAACCAGACCTCCGAAAGGCCACAAGCGGCCGATCGCGACTTCGCCGCGCCCGCGCCGAGGCGGCGCGACGCGCAAGCGCATTGACGCATCGCCCCCCGTCTGTAATATGACCGGCATTCCAACGGGTTGTATTCCACGAGCACGCTGCGCCCGGTTCTCGCAATCGGCGGCGCAGGGTAAGTTGTGCGCGAAATCAGCCCAAGTGAATCAGTGACTTAGGAAGATCGACCGGGCTGTCGACGCTCCCTGTCTCACAAGCGCCAAGAGGTGCGTCGTCCTCAAACGGCCACCCTCCTGCATGCATTTCGCCTTCGGTTTGCGCGGATTGTTGCGCGAGACGGATTCTGGTGGTCCGGCTGACCCTCCCAGGCGGCGCACGTTCGCTCATCTTATGTAATGCGCGTGCCCGTCGGATGCGGATTCGAAGACGCTAGCGATAGGCCATTATCTTATGAGCACGACTGACACTGGTGCACGTCGGTATCGGACGACCCGCCCCGAAAAGCAGGGGCTCTACGACCCGGCTTATGAGCACGACGCGTGCGGCGTCGGCTTCGTCGTCGACGTAAAAGGCCGCAAATCGCACAAGATCCTGCAACAAGGCCTGCAGATCCTGACCAATCTCGACCATCGCGGCGCCTGCGGCGCCGAGACCAATACGGGCGATGGCGCGGGCGTGCTCATCCAAATGCCGCACAAGTTCCTGGCGGCTGCGACCAAGAAGCTCGGCTTCACGCTGCCCGAACCGGGTGCGTACGGCTGCGGCATCGTCTTCCTGCCCCGCAATGCGACGCTTCGCCGCAAGATCGAGGAGAAGTTCGAGCAGATCGTCCAGTCCGAAGGCCAGACCGTCCTCGGCTGGCGCACGGTCCCGACGAACAACTCGATGCTCGGCGAGACCGCCAAGTCGTGCGAGCCGTTCATGCGGCAGGTGTTCATCGCCCGCAGCCCGGACATCACCGACGAGATGGCGTTCGAGCGCAAGCTCTACGTCATCCGCAAGCGCGCCTATTCCGAGATCCGTTCATCGACGGCCGAGGGCGCCTCTACCTGGTACGTCGCAAGCCTGTCGACGAAGACGATCGTCTACAAGGGCATGCTGCTGACCTCGCAGCTGGCGCAGTACTTCCTCGATCTAAATGATCCGTTGATGGAGACAGCGCTGGCATTGGTGCACTCGCGTTTCAGCACCAATACCTTCCCGAGCTGGGATCGCGCGCATCCGTACCGCTATCTCGCGCACAACGGCGAGATCAACACCGTGCGCGGCAACGCGAACTGGATGCACGCCCGCGAAGCGCTGTTCGAGTCGGAGCTGTTCGGCGAGGACGTCAAGAAGCTCCTGCCGATCATCAATCCGAACGGCTCGGACTCGGCGATGTTCGACAACACGCTCGAGCTGCTCGTGCTTGCCGGCCGTTCGCTGCCGCACGCCATCATGATGATGGTGCCGGAGCCGTGGTCGGGCCATCAGACGATGGACGATACGAAGCGCGCCTTCTATCAGTACCACTCGTGCTTGATGGAGCCCTGGGACGGCCCGGCTTCCATCGCGTTCACGGACGGCAAGCAGATCGGCGCCGTGCTCGACCGGAACGGCTTGCGCCCGTCGCGCTACTACGTCACCAAGGACGACCTGGTGATCATGGCCTCCGAGGCCGGCGTGCTCGACGTGCCGCCGGAGGACATCGTCATCAAGGGCCGCCTGCAGCCGGGCCGCATGTTCCTGGTCGACACCGAGCAAGGCCGCATCGTCGACGACGAAGAAATCAAGCGTTCGATCGCACTCGAGCGCCCGTATCGGCAGTGGCTCAACGACTACCTCATCCACTTGGACGACCTGCCGCCGGCACCCGAAGTGCCGGCGCCCGATCACGATACGCTGCTGCAGCGACAGATCGCCTTCGGCTACACCTTCGAAGACGAGCGGCTCCTGCTCGCGCCGATGGCGCAGAACGGCGTCGAGGCGATCGGCTCGATGGGCAACGACACGCCGCTTGCGGTGCTGTCCAACAAACCGCGTCTGCTCTACGACTACTTCAAGCAGCTCTTCGCGCAGGTCACCAACCCGCCGATCGACTGCATCCGCGAAGAGCTCATCACGTCGGCGGAAACGCGCCTCGGCTCGGAGGGTAACCTGCTCAATCCGCAGCCGACCGACTGCCGCCGCCTCGAGCTCAAGTGGCCGATCCTGACGAACGAAGAGTTCGCCAAGGTGCGCCGCATGGATCTGCCGGGTCTTAAGGTCGGCGTCCTGCCGATGCTCTTCCGCGTCACGCGCGGGGAGAAGGGTCTCGTCAAGTCGATGGAAGAAATCCGCCTGATGGCGCGCCGTATGATCGAGGAGGAGGAAGTGAACGTCCTCATCCTCAGCGATCGCGGCGTCAATCGCGAGTTCGCGCCGATCCCGGCGCTGCTTGCGGTGGCGGGTCTGCACCACTACCTCATCCGCGAAGGCCTGCGCACGCGCGTCAGCCTCGTGATCGAAACCGGCGAAGCACGCGAGGTGCATCACTTCGCCCTGCTCATCGGCTACGGCGCGAGCGCGATCAATCCGTACCTCGCCTTCGAGACGATCGACGCGATGATCCGCGACGAGCGGCTCGTCAACATCGATCACAAGACCGCCTGCAAGAACATGGTGAAGGCGGCCACCAAGGGCGTCATCAAGGTGATGGCGAAGATGGGTATCTCCGCGATTCAGAGCTATCGCGGCGCCCAGGTGTTCGAAGCCGTCGGTCTGCGTCAGGACGTGATCGACGAGTACTTCACCTGGACCTCTTCGCGCGTCGGCGGCATCGGCATGGACGTCATCGCGCAGGAAGTGCTCGTGCGTCATCGCGCGGCCTTCCCCGAGCGTCGCGCCGAGACGCAGACGCTGCCGGTCGGCGGCCTCTATCAGTGGCGCAACGACGGCGAGTTCCATCTGTTCAATCCGGAGTCGATCCATCGCCTGCAGAAGGCGGTGCGCACCGGCAGCTACGAGCAGTTCAAGGAGTACTCGCGGCTCATCAACGATCAGTCGGCGAATCTCTGCACGCTGCGCGGCCTGCTCGACTTCAAGGCGGGCGATCCGATTCCGCTCGAAGAGGTCGAGCCGATCGAGAGCATCATGAAGCGCTTCAAGACCGGCGCCATGTCGTACGGCTCGATCAGCAAGGAAGCGCACGAGACGCTCGCGATTGCGATGAACCGCATCGGCGGCAAGAGCAACACCGGCGAAGGCGGCGAGGATCCCGAGCGCTTCCAGCCGCTGCCGAACGGCGACTCGAAGAACTCGGCGATCAAGCAGGTCGCATCGGGCCGCTTCGGCGTGACGAGCGAATACCTCGTCAACGCGCAGGAGATCCAGATCAAGATGGCGCAGGGCGCCAAGCCCGGCGAAGGCGGTCAGCTGCCCGGCGCCAAGGTCTATCCGTGGGTCGCCAAGACGCGTCACACGACTGCGGGCGTCGGCCTCATTTCGCCGCCGCCGCACCATGACATCTACTCGATCGAGGATCTGGCCGAGCTCATTCACGACCTGAAGAACGCGAACCGCAACGCGCGCATCAGCGTCAAGCTCGTCTCCGAGGTCGGCGTCGGCACGATCGCAGCCGGCGTCGCGAAGGCGCATGCCGACGTGGTGCTGATCAGCGGTTACGACGGCGGCACGGGCGCTTCGCCGCAGACGTCGATCGCGCATGCCGGTCTGCCGTGGGAGCTCGGCTTGGCCGAGACGCATCAGACGCTCGTGCTCAACAATCTGCGCAGCCGCATCGTTGTCGAGACCGACGGTCAGCTGAAGACCGGCCGCGACGTGGCGATCGCCGCGTTGCTCGGCGCTGAGGAGTTCGGCTTCGCAACCGCTCCGCTCGTTGCGACGGGCTGCATCATGATGCGCGTGTGCCACCTCAACACCTGCCCGGCGGGCATCGCGACGCAGGATCCGCGCCTGCGCGAGCGCTTCCAGGGCAAGCCCGAGCACGTGGTCAACTTCATGCGCTTCGTCGCGATGGAGCTGCGCGAGATCATGGCGCAGCTCGGCTTCCGCACGGTGGAAGAAATGGTCGGTCGCGTCGACAAGCTCGAGGCGAAGAAGGCCGTCAATCACTGGAAGGCGAAGGGCCTCGACTTCAGCAACCTGCTCTATCAGCCGGATGTCGATCCGAGCGTCGGCCGCTACTGCCAGATCCCGCAGGATCATGGCATCGAGAAGTCGCTCGACATGACCACGCTTCTCGAGATCTGCAAACCCGCGATCGAGCGCGGCGAGAAGGTGCGCGCCGAGCTGCCGATCCGCAACGTCAACCGCGTCGTCGGCACGATCACGGGCAGCGAGGTCACGAAGAAGTATGGTGCGGCAGGTCTGCCGGAAGACACGATCGAGCTGACCTTCAAGGGCTCGGCCGGTCAGAGCTTCGGTGCGTTCGTCCCGCGCGGCATGACCCTCAAGCTCGAAGGCGATGCCAACGACTACGTCGGCAAGGGTCTCTCGGGCGGCAAGCTCATCATCTATCCGCCGAAGAACTCGAAGTTCAACTCCTGGGAGAACATCATCGTCGGCAACGTCGCCTTCTACGGCGCGACGAGCGGCGAGGCATATATCGCCGGCATGGCGGGCGAACGCTTCTGCGTCCGCAACAGCGGCGTGCACGCCGTCGTCGAAGCCGTCGGCGATCACGGCTGCGAGTACATGACCGGCGGACGAGTGATCGTACTCGGCCCGGCCGGCCGCAACTTCGCGGCGGGCATGTCGGGCGGTGTGGCGTACGTGCTCGATGAGCGCGGCGACTTCCCGATCAACGTGAACAAGGAAATGGTCGAGCTCAACGGGCTCAGCGAACCCGAAGAGGTCGCCGCCGTGCGCGCGATGATCGAACGGCACTACAAGTACACGAACAGCGTCCGCGCGAAGTACGTGCTCGACAACTGGGAGCAGCTCGTACCGAAGTTCGTGCAGGTCATGCCGCGCGACTACAAGCGCATGCTCGCCTGCATCGCGCGCGCGCACGAGCAGGGCCTCACCGGCGACGAGGCGATCATGGTCGCGTTCGAAGAGAACGCGCGCGACCTTGCCCGCGTCGGCGGCAACTAAGGGTACGAGCCACGGGCGACAGGACGCTGCCCTCCCCCGCGTGAGCGAGGGAGGGCCAGAGCAGAGCGGCGCGTGACCTCTCGCGCGACCGCGGGAAGCAGAAACGAACGATCGCCCGATGTGCCGGACAGCGGATACAGATCAACGAACGACAGGCTAGATCAATGGGCAAGCCGACTGGATTCATCGAGTACCTGCGCGAGCTACCGGTCGACCGCACGCCGCAAGAGCGCGTGCGTGACTGGAAAGAATTCCATCACCACATGGAAGAGAAACGGCTGCGCCATCAGGCGGCGCGCTGCATGGACTGCGGCGTACCGTTCTGCCACACCGGCAAGCTCATCAACGGACTGGTTTCCGGCTGCCCCATCAACAACCTGATTCCGGAGTGGAACGATCTCGTCTATCGAGGCCTGTGGCGCGAAGCGCTGGAGCGCTTGCACCTCACGAACAATTTCCCCGAATTCACCGGCCGCGTGTGTCCGGCGCCGTGCGAAGGCTCGTGCGTGCTCGGCATCAACAACCCGCCGGTGACCATCAAGACCATCGAGGCGGCGATCATCGATCGCGGCTGGGAAGAAGGCTGGGTCGTGCCGCAGCCGCCCAAGGCGCGCACCGGCAAGAAGGTCGCGGTGATCGGCTCGGGTCCTGCGGGTCTTGCGGCCGCCGCTCAGCTCAATCGCGCGGGTCACACCGTCACGGTGCTCGAGCGCGCCGACCGACCGGGCGGCTTGCTCATGTACGGCATCCCGAACATGAAGCTCGACAAGCGCGAAATCGTCGAGCGCCGCATCAAGCTGATGGAACAGGAAGGCGTGAAGTTCATCTGCAACGCGCACGTCGGCGAGAACGTCGAGCCGCAGCTCTTGCGCAAGGACTTCGACGCCATCGTCATCTGCACGGGCGCGACGCAGCCTCGCGATCTGCCGGTCGAGGGCCGTAATCTCAAGGGCGTGCACTTCGCGATGGAGTACCTCACCGCGAGCACGAAGGCGCTGCTCGGCGGCGGTCCCGACACCAGCCCGATTCATGCGCGCGGCAAGGACGTGGTGGTCATCGGTGGCGGCGACACCGGTACGGACTGCGTCGCCACCGCGATGCGCCACGGCTGCAAGAGCCTCGTGCAGATCGAAATCATGCACAAGCCGCCGATGGACCGCGCACCGGACAATCCGTGGCCGGAGTGGCCGAAGATCTACAAGATGGACTACGGCCAGGAAGAAGCCGCGGCGAAGTTCGGCGCCGATCCGCGCACGTATCTGACGACCGTCAAGCGCTTCAACGGCGACGAGAACGGCGCCGTGAAGGAAGTCGTGACGGTGCAGGTCAGCTGGCAGAAGAACGAGAAGGGCCAGTTCATTCCGGTCGAGGTGCCCGGCACCGAACGCGTGCTGCCCGCGCAGCTCGTGCTGCTCGCGATGGGCTTCGTCGGACCCGAGCAGACGCTCATCAAGGATCTGCAGCTCGAAACCGACGCGCGCTCCAACATCAAGGCCGAGCACGGCAAGTACGCGACCAATATCGAAGGCGTGTTCGCGGCCGGCGACTGCCGCCGCGGGCAGAGCTTGGTCGTGTGGGCCATCAACGAAGGTCGCGGCGCCGCGCGCGAGTGCGATCGCTACCTGATGGGCACCACCGAGCTGCCGTAAACACACGAGCGAGCGCGTGCATCGAGCACGCGCTCGCTTGCTGGGCGACGTTCTGCAGGCGTCGCATCGAATCAGCAAAGCACGTCAGCTTTCACCGAGCAGCTCGAGCTGCTGCGGCCCTCGCGCCTCCAACGCCAATCCGGTTCAGCCGATCTCGTCCCTTCGGCGTTCGACGCCCCGCTTGACTTCACCGCGCGGTAGCCGCGTACAGCGGCTGCGTCACGATCAGCGCACCACCTGTGCAATCACGTTCGAGAGCGCGCTCTGATCGCCCGTAGACGTCACCGTGCGCACAGCGAAGAAGTACTTGCCCGGCGGCAGATTGTCGACGACGTAGGTCGACACGCCTGGATTGCGCACTTCGATCGTCTCCGTCAGCACGTTCTGATCGACGCCGTAGTGAATGCGAAATCCGGCCAACAAGCCGAGCGTTTCGCTGTCGTTCGACGGCAGCTCCCACGACAACACCGCCGTGCCGGGACCGTTGCTCGGTGATTGAGGCGCTTGCGGCTCCTGTGCAGCGGGGGCTTCGCTTTCGACCGGCTCTGCGGGAGACGGGGACGGTTCGTTCTTCGGCGGCTCAGCAGGCGTTTGCGGCTCCGCAGGCGCAGGCGACGGCTCGCTCTTCGGCGGTGAAGCGGGCGTTTCCGGCGCTTTCGTCGGTGGCGTAAACGGCGAAGGAGGCGCGTTCGTCGACGGGCTCTCCGTGTTGTTGGCGGCTTTCTCGCCGCCGCCTCCGCCGCCGCACCCGACGGCAGCGAGGCTCATCATCACGATCAATGCGCTTGCAGCACCCTTTCCAAGTGTTGTCGTCATCGTCACTGCCCTTGTTGTCGGCACGTGCGGTGCGACCGCGCGTGCGTGAGTGATCAAGGGCGTGACGCAAGCGCCGCGAATGCGGCGTTTGAGCCAATCCAACGCGTGCCCGTATGGAGCACGCTGAGCTTCTGCTTGGTGATGGGCAGATGCTCGCTTCCTTGGCAGCCCCGCTGTCTTTGGGTATTCACCCGGAAGATCGGAGGCTTTGCGTCCCCGTCTTTCGACGGGTTTGCCCTTGACAATTAAGCGAGTCCCTCAGGAACGAGCGACGCCGAACGCGTGCACCTCGCGCAGACGTCCTCTCATCCAGATATTCAGCATTTCCCGCCGAGGCCTCCGATCCTTCCTGGATCGGACCTCATTCGTTCGTGTCCTTGAAGCGTTTCCCGTTTGCGATTCCTGGCGCGTAGCTTGACGAAGCAGCCCTCGTAGCTCACTCGGGAATGCTCGCAAGTGCGGCGCGCGCGATAGAGCATATCCAGATGAGACGAAACACCAAATGTCGCTAGACAGCGGCACATAGGCATTCGTAGCGACGTCATGCGGCGACATGCGCGCTGCCGATGCCTGACACGTGCACTGAGAAAGCCGAGAGCTCGTTCGCAGATTATCTGAGCAAAGACTTGCGATTTCGCCTGATGCAGCGAAACTGCGACAGTCCGACCGGCGTTTGGAAGCGGAGGCTGCGCGTTCACGCGATGCGCTGGCGCACGGCATCGGCGATCATCACCTGGCGAGCTCGCTTGCCATGACAACCATTCGTCCCACCGATTCCGCCGTTGAGCGCCTGCGCCGGCTCCGCTCGCTTGCGTGGTTGCTCGACAATTCGATTCCGCTGCCCGGCGGTTGGCGTATCGGTCTCGATGCGCTCATCGGTCTGGTGCCTGGCATCGGCGATGCCATCGGCGCCGTGCTGTCCGCCTTCATCATCAACGAAGCCCGCGTGCTCGGCGCACCGCGCAGCGTGCTCGTGCGCATGGCCATCAACGTGCTGATCGAGACGGTGATCGGTGCGATCCCGTTCGCCGGCGATCTGTTCGATGCCGCCTACAAGGCGAACGCCAAGAACGTCGCGCTGCTCGAACGCTATCAGCTCGACCCGACGGGCAGCCGCCGCAGCAGCCGCGCGTTCGTGTTCTTCTTCTCGCTTGCGTTGATCCTGTTCGTGCTGGCGATGATTGCCCTGCCCGTGCTCATCGTCGTCGCGCTCGTGCAGCTCTTCTAGCCATCTCGATGCCGATGCGAGCGGAACCTCGCATACGGCGGACCGTTACTAGAGAGAACTTCCGACGCGACTGCGCGCACGCGCGGCCTGCTCAGCAAGGAGACTGCCGTGGCTCGATCCATTCCTCCCGCACCCAACACCGAGTACTGGTCCGAGCTCGATCAGGGCGTTCACCGCAAAGCGGACGATTCGGGCAAAGATCGCTGGGCACACCTTACGGATCCGGCCGACTACAGCACGATCGGCGGACCAGAACACGAACGAGCGTACGGGCGCACGCGCAACGATCCAGGGACATTTCCATTTCGCGCGGACGGCGGCGCAAGCGAACGCGATCCGTACGGTGCATGCGGTCGCGGCGGTTACCTGCGGCGAACCGTGCTCGATCCGCGTCTGCCGGAAGAAAGTATTTGAGGCGTTGAGATCGAGAGCCCGCGGCAGCGTCCCGCATGCCTGCCGCGGACCCTCGAAGAGTGCGCTATTGATAGCGGGGGAAGTTCACGCCGTGCGTGCGCAACGGCACGCGCGCGATGAAGCGATGCGACGTCAGATAGAGCGTGCGTCCGTCATCGCCGAATGCGCAGTTGGCGATCGGCCCGCCCGTCACGATGCGGCCGAGACGCTTGCCTTCGGGCGAGAGAATGAGCACGCCGCCCGGACCCGTGGCGAATAGATGCCCGCTGACGCTCACGGCGAGGCCGTCCGGTAAGCCGGGCGCTTCGCGGCTCATCAGATCGGACACGTCCGCAAAGACGCGCTTGTCTACCACCTCGCCTTTGTCGTTGAGGGTGTACGCCATCCAGATCGGCCGCGCCGGATCCGAGTTCGCGACGTACAGCGTGCGCTCGTCGGGCGACAAACCGATGCCGTTCGGATACGAGAGCTCATCGTCGATCAGATGCACGCTGCCGTCGAGATCGATTCGATACACGCCGTTGTGCGGCAGCTCTTTGACCGGCGAGTCGTTGAGGCCTTGCAGACCGTACGGCGGATCGGTGAAGAAGATCGTTCCGTCCGAGCGCCGCACGACGTCGTTCGGGCTGTTGAAGCGCTTGCCGTCGAAGGCCGTCGCAAGCGGCGTCTTCTCTTTCGTCGCAAGATCGAGCCGCGCCACCATGCGACTGCCCGAATCCGCCACCAGCACCGTCCCGCTCGGCTCGACGAGCAAGCCATTCGCGCCTGGCTCGCGCAGCGTCGAGAGCTCTGGGCCGTCATAGCCGGAAGGCTTCATGAAGATCGACAAGCCTTCGCTCTCCGACCAGCGATACATCGTGTTCTCGGGCACGTCGGTGAAGAGCAGGTACTTGCCCTGCGTGACCCACGCCGGACCTTCCGACCAGGTAAAACCCTCGGCCAGTTTCTGAATCTCGGCGTTGCTGTCGATGAGCTCATCGAGCGCCGGATCCCAGCGTTCGATGCGTCCGACGGTCTCGTACTTCGGTGCTTGTTCTTGTGCCGGCGTACACGCCGCCGCGAGCAAAGCCGACACAATGACCCCGTATCGCAACATGCTTCCTCCTGAACGGGCGAAGCGCCCTTCTTGTGTTCGTTTCTGTATCGAAAGCCCGGCCTGTGGCAGCCGAGTCTTTCTTTATCGACGATGTACCGTGCGTCGCTCCACGGAAACCTCTGTTGCAAGCGCCGTAGCCGGCACATCGGTTTCGGCAGTGTTCACGATCTCGAAAGCCCCCTGCGCGCGAATGTCCGCGGACGAGGCGCCGATCATCACTTCGATCCGCCCCGCCTCGACGCGCCACCGCTCATCGAGTCCGTAGAGTGCGAGCTGTCGCGGACTCAACCGAAAGCTGACTCGCACCGCTTCGCCCGGCGACAATGTGACCCGTTTGAAGCCGCGCAGTTCCCTGACCGGCCGCGCGACGGATGCGACGGGATCCCGCACGTAGAGCTGCACGACTTCATCGCCCGTCATCTCACCGACGTTGCGCACGGTGACGCTCACCTGCAGCGTCTCGTCCGCCGCAACGCGCTCGCGATCGAGCGCAAAGTCCGAGTACTCGAAGCGCGTGTAGCTGAGCCCGTGCCCGAAAGCAAACAAAGGCGTGATCGGCTGATCCATGTAACGCGCCGTATCTTTCGCGAGATCGGGATCGGGCGGACGGCCCGTCGGATACGCCGCGTAGTAGAACGGCACTGCGCCGCTCGCGCGCGGGAACGCCGCAGGCAAGCGCCCGCCGGGCGAGTATTTCCCGAACAGCACGTCCGCGACGGCCGGCCCTGCTTCGACGCCGAGCATCCACGCCTCGAGGACCGCGGGCGCGCGTTCGGCGAGCCAAGTCATCGCGAGCGGCCGTCCGTTCGTGAGCACCACCACGACCGGCTTGCCGGTTGCCAGCACGCGTTCGGCGAGCGCGATCTGACTTGCGGGGAGCTCGATGTCGGCGCGGCTGCGCGCTTCGCCGCTCAAGTCGAAATGCTCGCCGATGACGAGCACGGCGGCATCTGCAACTTGCACGGCGTTCACCGCGGCATCGATCTGCGAGAGATCGTCGCTGCGCGGATCGGCACCGGGCGCGTAGAGAATCTTGAGCCCTTTCGGCGCGGCACGCTCGATGCCTTGCCGAATCGTGATCACGTCTTCGGCTCGACCTTGCGCGCGCCACGAGCCGAGCATCGACAAGCCATCGTCCGCCAACGCGCCCACGACGGCGAGCGTGCGCAGCTTTTCCGCGCGCAGCGGCAACAGCTCGCCCTCGTTCTTGAGCAGCACGATCGCCTCGCGCGCGACATTGCGCGCCAGCTCTCGATGCGCCGGCGCAAGCAGCGTCTGCTGCTCGCGGCGCGCATCGTGATACTGCATCGGCCGATCGAAGAGCCCGAGCGCTTCCTTGGCCTGCAAGATGCGCAGCACCGCTTCATCGAGCAAGCGCAGGCGTTCAGGGTTCGCTTCGAGCGCGCGCTTGAGGTCCTGCTCGTACACCGCGCCGACCATGTCCATGTCGACGCTCGCCTCGAGCGCAAGCAATGCAGCGTCGCTGCGGTCTGCGGCCACGCCGTGCGCAAGCAGCTCGGCAATCGCGTTCCAATCGCTCACGAGCACGCCGCCGTAACCCCAGCGTTCGCGCAAGATCACGCGCGACAACGCCCGGTTGGCCGTCGTCGGGACGCCGCCGATGTCGTTGAAGGCCGCCATGAACGAGCCCGCGCCCGCTCTTGCAGCCGCATAGAAAGGCGGCAGATAGACCTCGTGCAGCGTACGCGCGGAAATGTCGGCGGAGTTGTAGTCACGCCCGCCGATGGCGGCCCCGTAAGCGCCGAAATGCTTGGCGGTCGCCATGATGGTATCCGCACGCGCAAGGTCGGTACCTTGATAGCCGCGCACTTGTGCCGCTGCGAGCTGCGCACCGAGGTACGGATCCTCGCCCGCACCCTCGACGATGCGCCCCCAACGCGGATCGCGCGCGATGTCGATCATGGGCGCAAAGGTCCAGTGCAACCCTGCGGCAGTCGCTTCCACCGCGGCGATGCGCGTTGCAGCCTCGACGCTCTCCGGCTTCCACGTGCTCGCCATGGCGAGCGGCACCGGAAAGATCGTGCGATAGCCGTGCACCACGTCCATCGCGAACAGCAACGGAATGCCGAGGCGCGATTCCTCCACGGCCACTTTCTGCAGCTTGCCGAGCGGCTCGGCGCCGGCGACGTGCAGATACGAACCGACCCGACCCGCACGCACGCGCTCGAGCTCGGCCTCATCGAGCAGCGAGTTGAGCGCCTTGCTGCGCCCGCCCGCGCGCTGCACGAGCTGGCCGATCTTCTCCTCCAAAGTCATCTTCTCGAGGAGCGCCCGCACACGCGAGCTGGGCTGCGCGTGGACCTGGCCGATGAGCAAGGCCAAGCAACCGAGGCTCACGATGACGGCGCGACAGCCGAAGTTCGCCAAGATGCACCCCCTGAGCGTCCAGCTTCAGAATTAGTCGTATGATTTGCGCGCAATGTAGCCGCGCTGACGCGCGCTGTCACCCCGGCGCCGCCACCTGCGCCGCCTGCCCGTTGGGTCGAGACAAGCGGCGCGCCATGGCGCAAACTTGCGCCTTTCCGTTACCGGATGGTGTCGAGGTAGTTCGTGAAGAGAGTGGAACGAAGCGCGCGGCTCGGGCTTGGCGCGCTGGTTGCCGCCCTGCTCGTGAGCGCATGCGGCGGAAGCAGCACCGGCGATCGCATCGATCCGCGCAATGCGCCGGTGATCAAGATCGACGGGTCGAGCACGGTCTTTCCGATCGCCGAAGCCGTGGCCGAGGAATTTCAGCTTGCCGAGCGCGGCGCGGCGCGCGTAACCGTGGGCCTTTCCGGCACGGGCGGCGGCTTCAAGAAGCTTTGTCGCGGCGATACGGACATCGCGAATGCCTCGCGCCCTATCCTCGCCGAGGAGATGGCGGTGTGCCGTGAAGCCGGCGTCGCCTATCTCGAGCTGCCGGTCGCCTTCGACGCCATCACCGTCGTGGTCAATCCGAAGAACGATTGGGTGGACAGCCTCAGCATCGAGGAGCTCAAGAAGATTTGGGAGCCGCAGGCGCAAGGCAAGATCCTGCGCTGGAATCAGATTCGCCCCGAGTGGCCCGATGTGCCGCTCATGCTCTTCGGTCCCGGCGCGGATTCCGGCACGTTCGACTACTTCACCGAAGCGGTCGTCGGCGAAGCGAAGGCAAGCCGCGGCGACTACACGGCGAGCGAAGACGACAACGTGCTCGTACAGGGCGTGGAGCACAACACGAATGCGCTCGGTTATTTCGGCTTTGCGTATTACATCTCGCACCAGCAGCGCATGCGCGCGGTGCCGATTCGACAAGCCGACGGCACGACCGTATTGCCGAGCATCGAGACCGTCACGAACGGCACCTATCAGCCGCTGTCGCGACCGCTCTTCATCTATCCGAGCGCTGCAGCGGCCAAGCGTCCCGAAGTGAGCCGTCTGCTCGAGTTCTATCTCACGGAAGGCGGCCCGCTCGCCGAAGAGGTCGGCTTCCTGCCGCTGTCCGCGCAAGCCACGGCGGCAGCGCTCGAACACTTGCGCGCGCAACGTGTGGGCACCGTATTCGGCGGTGTGCCGGAGGTCGGCGTAAAGATCGAGGAGTTATTGGAGAGGGAGCCGCAGCTATAGAGGTCGGGGCACTGGGCCCTGGGCGCCGGGCTTCGGTTAGAGGCCCGCTGCCGCTTGCCCGGAATCTTTTTCTGTCGCCTCACGCAGTGAGGCGGTCGCATCGTGCGCGTTCCGGCCGCACACGCAGGTTCGCCACCGCCGAGTTATTTTCGCCTTGCCGCGATAGCGTCCTTCTTGCCGCTAGGGCTCCCTGACGCGTTAGCGTCTTCCCTGCAATGAAAGCGAAGGCCCCCGTGCTCCCGGCACGGAGGCCTCCTTGACGTTACTTCTCCAGCCTTGCGTACATCCCCACGACCGCGCCGACGAAGCCGCCTGCGACTTCGGTGCTCAGGATCGTGCCGTCGTCGTGCTCTTTGAGCGGCTTGAAGCCCTTGCCGTCGGCGTCGAAGTAGAACGAGTAGTCGCCGCCGTCGCCGGTGACCTTGAGCTTGATCTGCTTGCCGGCGCGTACCTGCGTCTCGGCAACGATCTCGGGCTGAGCGCCGCTCTTCTTCTCGAGGAACACGCGCACGTTCTTGCCTTCGCGACGTGTACCGAGGAAGTACCAGTAGTCTTCGCTCTGGAACGCGGCGAGACCGGCGGAAACACGCTCGCTCTTCGGCAGATTGAGCGCCGTGCTCGCGTCGAAGTGCGTGTGCTGCTGGCGCCGCGCGAGGAACGACGGATTCTGCTTGTCCGACAGCGTCGTCGCGAGCGGCTCGATCAAGAGCGTGCCTGGCTTCTTCTTGAGGTCGTACCACGCCTGCTTCGGCACGTGCACCTGAATCCAGGAGAAATCGAGCACGGGCCCGGAGAAATCATCGCGCCAGGTGAAATTACCGGTGAGCGGCGCCTGCGCCTCCGAGCGCATGAACGAGGGGCCCTTCTCGACGTACGGAATCGTCTTGCCCTTCTCGAGAATCACCGGCCAACCGTCGCGCCACGTGACCGGCAGCAAGAACGTTTCGCGACCGGTGTTGTAGTGCTTGCCGTCGTACGTGCGCGTAGCAAGGAACACGGCCCACCAAGTGCCGTCGGTCGCCTGCACGATGTCCGCATGACCGGCGTTGATGATCGGGTCGGGCCGGTCGGCGGGCAGGTCGCGCTGCGTGAGGATCGGATTGTCCTTGTACGGCTCGAACGGTCCCCACGGCGAATTGCCGCGCAAGACGACCTGCGAATGATTGATGCCGGTGCCGCCTTCCGCGCAGACGAGATAGTAGTAGCCGTTGACGCGATACATGTGCGGACCTTCGATCCAGATCGGCTGCGTCGACGGATCGACGCCGCCGTCGAGAATCACCTTGCGCGGTCCGATGAGCTTGCGCTTGGCGACATCGAACTCCTGAATCCAGATCGCGCGATGCCCGTCGTACTGCGGCACGCCTTCGGGCGGACCGTTGTTGAGAATGTATGCGCGTCCGTCGTCGTCGAAGAAGATCGACGGATCGATGCCGTCGATCTCGGGCAACCAGATCGGATCGGACCACGGGCCGCGCGGATCCGTCGCCGTGACGAGATAGTTGCCGCCGCTGTCGACGGCGGTGTTGAGCACGTAGAACGTGCCGTCGTGATACTCGATCGTCGGCGCGAACACGCCGCGCGAAATGCCCAATCCGTCGAAGCGCAGCTGCGAAGCGCGGTCGATCACGTGCCCGATTTGCGTCCAATGCACGAGATCCGTGCTCTCGAAGATCGGGATGCCCGGGAAATAAGAGAACGTGGAGTGGACGAGGTAGTACTTGTCGCCCGCACGCGCAATGCTCGGATCCGGGTAGAAGCCCGCGAGGATCGGATTGCGATAGCTGCCCGGCGGAAGCTGCGTTTCGAAGACCTTGTCGCGCCCAGTGTATTCGAACCAATCGAACCCCACGGTCGTCTGCGCAAACGCCGCACCCGACAGCAGCAGGCCCACTGTCAGAAAGCAAGTCGCGATGGAATGTCTCATGCGTGAGAGCCCTCGGCTATGCGATGTTGTTGTTCCGGGACGTATCGAGGGTGCTAAGGTCGCGAAATTGCGTTGACGGTGCAAGCCCCGCAAGGCGGGCCCAGGCGCAGACACGCTGCGGCTGTCAAACGCGGATGAGATGATATTGCGCAATACCTCAACGCATATCGAGACGTCGCGCGTGTCTCCAGGCGCATGGCGCGCCCGCAGGCTATTTCTTCTTTTCTTGATGTCCCCCGAATTGCTTGCGCAAGGCCGAGAGCAGCCGATTCGCGTACGCATCTTCGTCGCGCGAGCTGAAACGCGCGAACAACGCAGACGAAAGCGAAGGCATCGGCACGCCGAGATCGATGGCCGCTTTGAGCGCCCAACGGCCTTCGCCGGAATCGGACACATGGCCCGAGAATCCCTCGAGCTGTGCGTCTTCTTGCAGCGCTGCTGCGGTCAGATCGAGCAGCCAGGAACGAATGACGCTACCGTTGCGCCACAGATCGGCGATCGCAGCCACGTCGAAGTCGTACTGATAAGCCTCGAGCTCGGCCAGCGGCGTGGTCTCCGCATCGGCCGGCCGATCCTCGCGTCCGCGCCCTGCCTGCTTGAGTAGATTGAATCCTTCCGCATACGCCGCCATCACGGCGTACTCGATGGCGTTGTGCACCATCTTCACGAAGTGGCCCGCGCCAGGCGCGCCGCAGTAGAGATAGCCTTTCGTCTCGCCCGCACCGCTCGCGGCGGGAATCGGCGTCGGCGCGAGCGTCGCGAAAATCGGCTCGAGCCGCTGCGCCGCGGCGCGATCGCCGCCGATCATCAGACAGTAACCGCGTTCGAGCCCCCACACACCGCCGCTCGTGCCGACGTCGAGAAAATGCACGCCGGAAGCAGCGAAACGCCGCGCCCGCGCAATCGCGAGCCGATAGTCCGAATTGCCGCCGTCGACGACGATATCGTCTTGCGCAAGCAAGTGTGCGAGCTGATCGAGCACGCTCTCGACGACGGCAGCGGGCACCATCAGCCAAACAGCGCGCGGGGTTGGCAGCTTCGCGACGAGCTCTTCGAGCGTGTACGCCGCCTGCGCACCCGCGGCCGCGAGCGCATCGACCGAGGATTTGTTCGCATCGTAGGCGACCACCTCGTGTCCTGCGTCCATGAGCCTGCGCGCCATGTTCGCGCCCATACGACCCAAGCCGACCATTCCGATTCTCATCACGAATCTCCCTGCCAGCTGCGGCTCTGCGATGGCGGCATTGTCGCAAACGTCGCCGACGCTTGCGACAGGCCGATGTGACGTCAGTGCGAGACGGTGCGTGCAACCGCAGCGCGAATGATCTCCGCGAGTCGACGCGCGCCGGGGCCCGCGGCATCGTGATCGGGAAAGACGAGATAGAGATCGACCACACGTTCGCTGCCGCCGCGAATGGGCAACGCCTTCAAGACGCCTTCGGCAAGCTCGCTGCGAATCTTGTCCTCCGGAAACCAGGCAAAGCCGTAACCGCGCGTCACCGCACCGATCGATGTCGCCATATTGCTGACCGTCCAGCGTTGCTCGGCCTCGAGCACCGAGCTGCGTTTGTCCCGATAGCTCGCCGAGTCGCGCACCACCAGATGACGATGATTGCGCAGATCGTGCATCGTCAACTCGCGTCCGAGCTTGTGCAGCGGATGCTTGGGATGCGCAACAGGCACGAAACGCACCGGCATCAACCGCTCGCCCGACATGCCCGGCGGCACGCGCGGCGTGATCGCCAGATCGACGGCGCCGCTCGTGATCGCCTCGGTGGTGCCTTCGATCACGGTCTCGTACACCTCGACGCGCGTGTGCGGACTTTCGGCGCCGAAACGATCGAGACAGTCGAGCAGTAGCCACATCGGAAAGAGCACTTCGACGGCAATCGCAAGCTCCGCTTCCCATCCCGCCGAGATCTTGCGCGCAGCGCGCTCGAGCCCGCCGGCATCCTCGAGCAATGCACGCGCGCGGCGATAGAGCATCTGGCCGGTCGGCGTGAGCACTGCCTTGCGGCCGCGAATCTCGAGCGCACGCACCTTGAGCGTGGCCTGCAATTTCTGCACGGCATAGGTCACCGAGGATTGGCTCTTGTTGAGATGCTCGGCGGCTTGCGCATAGCCGCCGTAATCCACGACCGCCACGAGGCAGCGCCACTGTTCGAGCGTGATGCGGGGGGCGAGGTTGTTGGACTTCGCCGGACGCGATGGCGGCATTTATCGATTCCTTCGATCAATTACCAGCAATTTTTGAACGTTTTGATCTATTGAATCAATCAAGAATAGGCACCGATGGTTTTCGGAGGTGCCACATGGAGACCTTGCTCAAGATTCAAGCCAGCCTCTTCGGCGCGCAGGGACAGTCGACGCAATTGGCCGACCGCTTCATCGAGCATTGGCACGTCGATCATCCGCAGGGCCGCGTGATCGTGCGCGACCTCAACGCCAATCCGGTGCCGCACCTGACCCTCGAAGACATTCAGGCGTTCGGCGCGAACCCCGCAGATCGCACGCCGGCTCAACAAGCCATAGTGAACGCATCGGATGCGCTCATTGCGGAGCTGAAGGCAGCGGACATCATTGTCTTCGCGGTGCCGATGTACAACTTCAGCGTGCCATCGACGCTACGCGCCTACTTCGATCACATCGCGCGCAAGGGCGTGACGTTCCGCTACACCGAGCACGGTCCGGAAGGACTGCTCAAGGGCAAGAAGACGTATGTCTTCATCTCGCGCGGCGGCATCTATCCCGAAAGCGCGGACACGCAGATCCCATACCTCAAGCAGTTCCTCGGCTTCATCGGGCTTAAGGATATCGAGATCGTCGTCGCACACGGACTCGACATGGGCCCTGAGTCGCGCGAGCGAGCTCTTACGGCCGCTCACGAACGGATTGCGGAGCTCATCAGATTGAGAACCGCGGCATAGGCATCGCTATACGACGGCTTCGGCGACAGGCGACAGGCCGCGGCAACGGACGCAGGCATTTGCCGGAGCCTACCGCCTATAGCCTTGTAACGGGCCTAGGGCTCTGAACTTCGGGCTCTGGGCACTGGCAAGAAAGGGCGCGCACTGCGCGCTCCTACAGCCTACTGATAGATCCGCCCCTCGTGCTTCAACCATCCCGCAACATGCCGCCCTTTCGGGTCATGGTGCGTCCAATGGATCACGCCGCCGCGCTCGTTCCACTCGTACTCGCCGAAGAATTCGACGCGGTCGCCTTTCTTGAGCGAGTCGAGCCGCGGGGCGAGGTCGATGTTGTGAGCGACCAAGAGCGTGTGCCCGGAGGGAAGCTCGAGAATGAAGCGTTGGTGACGGCTGCCTTCGTTGTCGTCACTCAGCAGGCGCGAGACGATACCTGCGCCTTGCACCTGCACGCTGCTTAGGCGTTGCGCGAACAGGGTCTCGATCGACGGGGACGCCTCGACGCGCGCGCCGTCCGCGCGTGCGGTCTCTACAGGCTGCGTCGGCGCATCAAACGCAGATTCGCGCGCTTGCTCGGCGTACCATGCGAACGCCGCCGCGATGAGCAAGACCAAAGGCAGCCACTTTTTCATCGTCGCGTCGTTAGTCGAGCGAAGGCAGTTCCGCGTACTGCGGCAGATCGTCGTGAATCTCGAACCAGTTCGCTTTCGAGCCGACGAAGATGTGGGCCTGCGGCCCCTTCGTGAGCGGCGATTCCAGGGTACCGAGCCGCACGCGCACGGTCTCCGGCAGCGCATCGCGCCGGCTGATGATCGGCGAACCGCAGTTGCCGCAGAAGACGCGATGCACACCGTTCACGCTGAAGCTTTTCAGCGCTTCTTCGCCCTGCAACACGACAAACTCTTTCGTCGCGACGAGCGCGCTTGCGGCGAAAGCAGAACCGCTCGCCTTGCGGCAGCGGCTGCAATGGCAGAAGAACGCCGGCCCGAGCTCGCCGCGCACCTCATACTTCACCGAACCGCACAAGCAGCCACCTTGGTACATAAACCCTCCCAGAGGAGAAGACAGACAGCAGCAGACAGTCGACCTCGCGCGACGCGCTCTCACCCCTTGCTGTCGTCCTTCATACGAGCGTCATCCATCCGATAGATAAGGCATTCGCCGTCGCCGATGCGCCCTGGCCCGACGAACTCGATCGACCGGCTCAGCTCTGTGCGCCGAGCAAGCTTTCGTAGACGCGCAGATCCCGCTCAGAGTAGCAACAGAAAATGACTTCTTCGATCGTAGCCAGCGAGGGTCGCACTTCCTGCACCGTCGCCACGGCGACTTGCGCCGCAAGCTCGATCGGATAGCCGTAGACGCCCGTGCTGATGCAGGGGAATGCGATCGTGCGAACTCCCACCGATTCAGCAATTTCCAGCGAACGACGATAGCAAGAGGCGAGCAGCTGAGGCTCATCGGCATGCCCGCCACGCCATACCGGCCCGACGGCGTGAATGACGTATTTCGCGGGCAAGCGGTAACCCTTGGTCAGCTTGGCATCGCCGGTGGCGCACCCATTGAGCTTGCGACACTCCTCCAACAGCTCTGGACCCGCCGCCCGATGAATGGCGCCATCGACGCCGCCGCCACCGAGCAGCGAAGAGTTCGCGGCATTGACGATCGCATCCACCTTGAGCGTCGTGATGTCCGCGCAGATCGCGTTCAAGATTGCAGGCACGACTCTTCCACCAACATCGACGGCATCGACGACAATCCCGTAGCGCCAGAACTGACTGCTAACGCTTTGCAACGGCACGCGCACGCGTGCTCTTGCGCTTCGCCCGCTTGGATCGGGCCGTGGCGGACTTGCCGACTCCGGCTTTCATCAGTGCGACGACGCCCTTCGGGATCGGTCGACACGCACAATGTTGAGCATGCGCCTTGTGCCACGCTACTCGCTGTGCCGGCGTCGCATTGGCTGGCATGCGATTCTTCTGATGCCAGAGTCGGTTGATCGTGCCCATCGTGACTTCCTTTGCACCGTGGTCAGCAGATCGCTTGAAGCGCAGTCCTGCCGCGTGAAGCGCGTCGCGCAAGAGCGTCAGCGCTCTCGGACCGATGCCATGGAGTCCAGCGAGATCGGCTTCGCGCATCTGCGCAAGCTGCCGCAGGTCGGTGATGCCGGCGGCAAACAATGCGCGCAAGGCGGGACGCGCCATCCCTGACGGAAAGTTTGCCGCGATCCGATCGGTCGTCTCGTTGGCGCGCCGCCGCAGCGCCGGATTGGTCACCAGATCACACCTCGAACGGTTCGATCTAGAAACGCGCACGGTACCCATCGCTGCGAGTCTCCTGCTGCGGCAGATAAAAGGCGCTTCGACTCCGGAGCTGAACGGCGCCCGTCACATTCTAATGTTCATGTGCCCGGGCATGCGCAACATCGTGCGAGTCGCCGGTTACTCACCGATGGCGCCCCACCAGCAGGACTGCAACGCATCCGTGACGACAGACTCGTCTTGGCTTTCGTAATCCCGGAAGTCCGCGACGACACCGCAGGGCGCATAACGCTCCGAATCCTCGAGAGGACAATCGCCGGTGGCAAAGTACAGCTGTCCTTCGATGGGCGAATAGGCCGCCTCGCCAAGCCGCTCTTCGAGTTGCGCGCGCGACATGCCCAGGCGCAGCTCCTTGACGGCTTGCGGCATCGCGTCCTGCGGCCCGCGTACTTCGCAGCCCAACGACTCCGTCTTGACCTGACAGCCCGAGAGCGCCGTTGCGAGCGCGATGAGCGCTGCCGAAGCAATGAATTTCATCCTCTTGCAGCCTCTCGAGGCAGAGTCGCACCGCGGGCGCTGCGGCCGAAACGCGCCACGGCGGGAACCCGCTGCGAGCTCCGTCGTACCGCCGACCCTCTTGCGCGCACCTCGTTGGCGACGCGCACGCTAATGCACGCTCGTCTTGGACAGCAGGTTGAGCACGAACACGCCGACCAAGATCAGCGTGATGCCCACGACGCCCCACGCATCGAGCTTTTGCCCGAAGATCACCCAGGCAATCGCCGAAACCAGCACGATGCCCATACCCGACCACACGGCATAGGCCACGCCGACCGCAATGGTCTTCAAGGCCTGAGCAAGCAAGTAGAACGCGATCGAATAGCCGATCACCACCACGATGGACGGCGTCAGCTTCGTGAACCCCTCGGTTGCCTTCAGCGCCGACGTGGCGATCACTTCCGCCACGATAGCGCCTGCCAGAAATAACCAGCTCTTCATGCCCGCAAGCATACCTGCTTTGCAATATGCATGTGGGCGTACAGCATCGCTACGACAACACCGCCGAGCTCACGTGCGCACGCCTCGATGCGTGCACGCGCACGCGCCGCCGCAGCGCCCCGATGAAACAATCCGATCCTTACTGCCAAGATTTTGTCGTAACGCTCGTATCCAGGATCGAACGTCAATGCATCGGCGACGAGGAACTGCGCGCGGCCGAACGCGACGTGCTGCTCGTACGCGCCATAGCGGCCCAGATCATTTTTCTCGAACCCTCGATCGAGGCATGGCGACCCCGCTCGCTGATGAACGTGCGCGATCGTGGCCTCCTAAGCCAACGAAGTGCCGTTCGAGGCTCTGGCATCGGATCCTCCAGGCTCGCCTGAGTCCGACGCCGTTGCGCACCAGGAGCTGAGCACTCTCGCCGACAGTGCCGCTCAGGGCGCCATCGCGCCACGTGAGCGGCCTGCAGTCATCGCCACGTCGCTCCCTCTTCGACGACAGCCTTCACGCGATAATTCGCGATCTTGCGAATGAGGGCCACCGGCAGCGCTTCGTCGAGCGGAAACTGAATCGTGGCGTTCGAAGTCTTGTAGCCTGCGAGCTCCTTCGCGAAGGCGCGAACCGCCGCGGGCGTCGGATACAGACTCACGTGATTCTTGTGTGCGGCGTACATGAACAGAATCGTGTCGTACGACAGAGCCGGCGAGCCCCATTTCAAGCTTTCATTGGCGCCGGGTGCCGCCTCGCGCAGACATTTGCGCATCTCGCGCAGCCGCTTCTGCGCGGTCGGAGGCGTGTCGGCTATGTATTCATCGACGCTCTTCGGCCGGGTCCCCGCTCGCATCATGGCTCCCCCTTGCTGTTCTCCGCCGCGACAGGTGGCGGGTCGTTCGCCAATGATGACTCAACGGACCCCGCCCCGCTACTGTTCGGAGAATCAAGCGTCGAACACGAGAGCGACGTTCAGAGCATCGAGACGCTTCGGCAGTTTGCGTCTGAGCCGAACGCGCTAGAGGCGACCTTTCCGTTCTGGCGACCTACTGCGACTCACGCAGCGCTGTCCGCGGCGCCGTCGCCAGAAATTCACGCCAGTGAATACGCCGGCGGTAATCACGCTCAACACTGCGCCGTGTACGGCTGCGTGCGACGCCGCTCGGCCCTTGAGCAACTGCGCAGCGGCGATGACGACGAACGCACCGATCAGCACGGCGAAGAATTGCTTCACCCAAAACACCGGGCCCACGCCTCTTCCTCGCACCATCGTGTCCTTATTCATATTTAGGGCAGCGAAATCCTGCCCGGCCGTCTCGCCATCGCGACCCGCTTCTTCGGATCCGGCAGCACTGCACGCTGTTCGTCGAGAATCGCTCGCAACTCCGGTCCACAGTCATTGTCCCGCATGACCACGAACCCATGACGCTCGTAGAACGGCCCGTTCCAGGGCAGATGCGCATAGGTCGTCAGCCACAACACGCGCGTGCCGCTCCACGAGATCGCGCACTCCAGCAGCGCTCATCCGACGCCACGACGCATCTGGCTGCAGCGCACGGAGATCTGATCGAGATAGGGCTCGCCATCGACCAAGCGCAACGTGGCGAACCCGATCGGTTCGTCCCCTTCATCGACCGCAACATGCGCAAGCCCGCACCGAATCGCCTCGCCCCAACGCATCGCTTCCGCGACAACGAAAGGATGGTGCCGCTCGAACGCCAACACTAGCCCCGCCTCTGCAAAGAGCTTGCTCGCATCGTCATCGATGTCGAGGAGCTCCTCCAACTCATCCTGATATGCCCGACGAATACGGAACGATGCCAACTATCAGCCCCCATCCAATAACACCGCTTACGCAGCCCTCAGCGAACGGGACCCGTGATCACGATCGTGTTCCCCTCGCTATCGCGAAACTGCGCGAAACGCTGCCCAGGCTGCCACGAGGCCTCGCTGGGCGCGCTCACGAAATTGACGTCGCGATCCATCAATTGCCGATAGGTGGCATCGACATCGTCTGCGACGAACACCAGCCGCGGCCCGTCGCTCGCTGCACCTTCGCGTCGCCGCGACAGGAGAATTCGCGTTTGCGCACCAGGCAGCTCGAGCTCGATCCAGCGCCAATTGTCTTGATACGGGGCGTCCTGGATGATTTCAAAGCCCAGCTTTTCTACATAGAACGCGACCGCACGGTCCTGATCTGCCACAGGCAGCTCGACGAACTTTACGTACTTCAGCATGGCGTTCTCATCTCTCAATCGACCGACCTGTTACAGCGTTCGAATCTTCATGCTGCGAAAGCGCACTTCCCGGCCGCCATCCTGCAGCAGGATGCGGCCGCTCGATCGCTCTGCGATGTTGGCGAGGTCGCGTAATGCGCTCGCTGCCACTGCCCGCCGGAATTCCGGCGAGCCGCGCACGTATTCGAGCACCTTTACGCCGTTCAACCAGTGCTCCACGCGGTTGTCTAGATGCACGACGATGCGTGCGTGCTGCCACTCGCCGACCTTCGGCGCAATCCCGAGATTGCGCAAGAGTGGCGCACGCGGCAGCACCCCGAAGAGCGACGCGAGCGATTGCGGCGTCGCGGCCTCGATATCGTTGCCGTCGTCGTGCAGTTGATACTCCAGTCCGAAAAATGGTGCTGCGTCAGCCGGAACGAGATAGCCGACGCCGCTGTCGGCGCCGAAAGAAAGCTTGAATTCGAGCTGTAACTCGAACGCGGCATACTCGGTTTGCGTCACGATGTGCTCGCCATTGCCGCCAGCCGACAGCACGAGCTCGCCGTTGTCTACTTGCCAACGCTGTGCCGGAACCGGCGTGCCGCCCCGCCCCTGCCAACCCGTCGTCGTACGTCCGTCGAACAGCAGGCGCCAACCTTGTTGGCGTTCCGCGTCGCTCAGATGATTCGGCAGCAAGTTGCGCACGAAGATCGGCGCATCGGGCGGCGACAAATCCTTTGACTCACGAAGGCGAAGATTCCGCCAGAACGTGCGGCGACCTTCTTCCTGCGCGCTGTCGATGCTGTGGATTTGCAGTGCGATGAAGCCTTCCCGCGCGGCATCGTCGATCACGTGCGCGACGGGCACGCCGTTGATCCAAGTACGAATTGTCGTGCCGATCGCTTCGACCCGCAGCCGATTCCATTCGCCTAGCTTGTATAGCCCGCGCGCGGCCGGATTCAGCGTCGTCGGATACAACCAGCCGCGGCGGTGCTCATCGTAGATTCCGCCGGTCCAATCACGTGCCGACGGATCGATTTCGACTTGATAACCGAAGACGCGGCCGCCGTTGTACTCGGGATCGACGGCACTGCGAAACTGAATGCCGCTATTGGACGGTCCGCCTTCTTGTTTCACCTCGACTTCGAGCACGAAGTCGCGATAGGTCGCATTCGTCGCCAGAAAGCTGTTGGGCGAGCCGAGCCGCGTCGTGCCGACGATCGCACCATCCACCACTTCGTACGACGCGGTGCCGTTGACCTGAGTCCAGCCGTTCAGCGTCTTACCGTCGAACAGCGAGATCCATCCCGCCTCGCCTTGCGCTGCCGCCGCCATGCCATCTGCAAACAAGAGCACGGCCCCCAAGAGAACGCCGTAGCGCCGGCCGAAAGTGGGCCGTTTTGAGTGCCACCGCTCATGATCGCCGTACATCATCTGATCGCCGTACATCATCGCACCACGCGCTCGAGCTCTGCATCCGTCCACGGGTCTTCTCTCTCCTCGACATGACGGCGTATCGCGCGCACTTGTGCAGCTTCGATCGGTGCGGCGTTATGACCCCACGACGCGCGCACGTACGTGAGAATGACGGCAATCGTCTCATCGTCCAACGAGCGTAGCGGCAGCATCGCCGAGTCGCCCGTGCGCTTGCCGTTGAGCACGATACGCACGAGCGCACCGGCATCGCCCGTCACCCACCGCGATCCGACGAGCGGCGGCGCAAGGCCTTCCTGACCTTGACCGTCTTGCTGATGACACGCTGCACAGACCGCAAACGCCTCCCGGCCACGTTCGATGCGTGCACGCTGCGCCGGATCGCGCGGGGCCGATTGGCCTTTTGCTGTACTCGACGGTTCCGGCCAGCGAAGCAAGGCCAGCGCGGCTTTCGCTCTTGACGCATGCGCGCTCGAGCTCTCGGCAAATGCTTTGAGGCGGTGAGGCTCGACCGGCAGGGCCACTTCACGCTTGCGGCCTGGCTCACCGGGAATGAAGCGCTCGACAGCGCCCACGATCGCATCGTCCAGCCACGATTCGTTGCCAAGCTCGGCAAGAAGCTTGTCGATGTCTTCGGCTCGGCCCGACTTGAGCACCGCGGCCCCCAGACTGACGAGCACGGGCGCCAGCCGTGCGCGTGTTTCCGGCTTTGAATTCTTCAGACGCAAGAACAGCGACAGCTCGCGGCCATGCACGCTGCTCACGATCGCATCGGCCACGTACGCACGGTCGCCAGCCACCTCGGCCAGCTCGACGAGCTCTGCATCCGCCACCGCCGCAGGCGCCGCACCGAGCGACAGCGCAAGCTGGCGCTGGAACTCGAGCTCGCCCCACGCAGCGCGCGCCTTGAGTGCCGCCATCGTTCGCTCTGGCCGTGTCGCGAAGAACGCCTCGGCGAGCCGCGCGGCCACCACAGCCACGTGCACGCTCGGGTCGCGCAGCGCGTGCGCAAGCGAATCCCAATCGACCGCCTGCAAACCTGAGAGCGTCCAGAGCGCATGTAACCGCGCGCGCGACGATGGCGAGGTACGTAACAAATTCCGCAGCGCCGGCACTGCCGCTTGCGCATCGCGCTCGACGAGCAGCCGCTGCGCGGTTTCGCGCCACCAGGCATTTTCGTGCGCGAGCGCCGCGACGAGCTCCTCCGTCGTCATGCGCGCGAGATTGGGCAATGTCAGAGGCGGTGCGCCGTCCGGCACGATGCGATAGATACGCCCCATGCCGATCGGCGCCTCGAGCCCGCGCTCTTCGATCTGTCGACGCAAATACGTCGTGACGAACAGGCGGTGCTGAATCACACCGCGATACATGTCGACGACGTAGAGCGCACCGTCGGGTCCGTTGTACAGATTGACGGGACGAAAGCGCTCGTCGGTCGAAGTGAGAAACTCCGTACGGGCGTACACATTACGCGCGCTCGGTACGCCGTCGCGCTCCTCGATCAGAATGCGTTTGACGAGATTGCCCGCCGGCTCGGCAATGAACGCATTGTCGCGAAAGCCCTCCGGAAACAGCGCGCCGCGATAGATGACGGGAGCGCACGCCGCCGTGACGATCGGCAGCGTACCGTCGTCGCGCAGGATCTGATAGCCGCGATTGACGCCGATCGTGATCCGTCCCGGCCACACCGGCAAATGCTCTGGCCGCGCGAGCTGCACGTTGATGCCGCGCGGTGCGGCGAGATTCGGGTTGCGCAACAAGTACTCCGCAGGCAGCACGTCCATGCGCAACGGATCGCTGTTCGTGTTGTAAACGAGCCGGCCGACGTCGTCCTGCGCAATGCCCCATTGGCCGCGGAAGATCGTCGGCTCGGCGCGCCAAGTACCGCGCTCGTAGCGATAGCGCGCGGTGTGGTTCGCGCTGTAGATCCAGTTGTCGAGCCCCCAAAGCAACCCGTTGGCGGCATGCTCCGGGTTGGAAGGATCGCCGTAGTCGCTTGCGATCTCGATGCGCTCGTCGGCCTTGCCGTCGCCGTCCGTGTCCTTCAAGAACCAAAGATGCGGCGGCTCCGCGACGAGCACGCCGTCGGCGATCGGCGCCACCGCGCGCGGCAACACGAAGCCGCCCGCGAACTCGGTGCGCTTGTCCATGCGCCCGTCGCGGTCGACATCTTCGAGAACGGCGATTGTGCCGATCGGCGCATCTTCGCCGACGCCGTCCACGTTCGGCATGAAGCCGCGCATCTCCACCACCCACAGCCGGCCGTCCGCGCCGAACGCGAGCGCTACCGGATCGAACACGAGCGGCTCGCTCGCCACGATCTCGACTTTGAAACCGGGCGCAACGCGAAAAGTCTCGAGCGCCTCCTCTGCCTTGAGGGGCGGCGACGGCGGCACCTTGAGATGGGGCGGAGGCGGCGGCTGCGCTTCACCGGGCCGGTCGCCGCTTTGTGCCGAGAGGGACGCAGGCAACAGCAGCGCCAGGCATGCCATCGCGCCGTAAGCGACGCGCCGAATCGCGAGCAGATATATAAGTAACGGACGCACGTTCTACGCCGGAGGCTCTCGTCGACAAACAATGCGCGAAGCGCCGCGCCGCCGACTCTAGCAACGATACGCCAGCCGCGCATGTCCCGTGTCCAGCGCGGGAACCTGAGCGGCGCAACGTGCGTTGTGCGCGTCGGCCCAACTACAGCGGACGGCAACCCAGCCGAGCCAATCGAATAAGCGGGCCGAATTCCACAACGAGCGGTAGACGAAGCATGGCAGTGACGGTCAGCGCACCTCTCTCTGACGACGTCGGGCGCATCTCGACCGGCGTTTCCGGCTTGGACGACATCCTCGGAGGCGGACTGAGAAGCCGCCGGCTCTACCTGATCGAAGGAGCCCCGGGGACGGGCAAGACGACGCTTGCGCTGCAGTTTCTCCTGGCGGGCGCGCAACGCGGCGAGACGGGTGTCTACGTCACGCTCTCCGAAACCGCCGCCGAGCTGCGCACCGTCGCGGCCTCGCACGGCTGGTCTTTGGACGCCATCGAGCTCTGCGAGCTCGTCACGGACAAGCGCTTCGAACCGGAGAGCGAGCAATCGATCTTGCATCCTTCCGAGGTCGAGCTCGGCGAGACGGTGCAATCGATCATTGCACGCGTGCGCGAGCTCAAACCCAGGCGCGTCGTCTTCGACAATCTGTCCGAGCTGCGCCTGCTCGCGCAAAGCCCGCTGCGCTTTCGGCGCCAGATCCTCGCACTCAAGCACTTTTTCTCGGGACGCGAGTGCACCGTACTGCTGCTCGACGATCTCACCTCCGATCCGGGCGATTTCCAGCTGCGCAGCATCGCGCACGGGCGTGATCTCGCTCGAGCTGCGCACGCACGACTTCGGTCCCGAAAGACGACGGCTCCAGGTCGTCAAGATGCGCGGCGCCAAGTTTCACGGCGGCTATCACGACGTCGCGCTGCAAACCGGCGGCTTGAAGGTCTTTCCGCGCCTCGTCGCCACCGAGCCCACTTGCGAGCGCACGCGCCAGTTGGTCACGACGGGCGTCAAAGAGCTCGATGAGCTACTGGGCGGCGGCCTCATGCGCGGCAGCAGCACGCTGCTGCTCGGTCCCGCCGGCGTCGGCAAGAGCGCCACTGCGGTGAGCTGCGTGCGTGCCGCGCTCGAACGCGGAGAGCATGCGGCCTATTTCTTGTGCGGCGAGAGTGCGAGCAGCTTGATCGAGCGTTCGGCCGCCGTCGGCATGGACCTAGCGACGTACACGCAAGATGGACGGCTGTCGCTGCAACAGGTCGATCCGGCCGAAATGCCGCCCGGCGAGCTCGCCAGCCATGTACGCCGCGCCGTCGAGCACGATGGCGCCAAGGTCGTCGTCATCGACAGCCTGAATGCTTACCTACAGGCGATGCCCGGCGCGAGCCATCTGCTGCACATGCATGCGCTCTTGAGCTATCTCAATCGGCAGGGCGTGCTCACCCTCGTCGTGCTCTGCCAGCGCGGGCTCGTCGGCGATGCACGCGCGGACGTCGATCTCGGCCACTTGAGCGATACGATCCTGTCGTTCTGGTATTTCGAGGCACACGGCGAGCTCCTCACCGCCATTGCCGCAGTCAAGAGCCGCACACATGCGCATCAGCGCACGATCCGCCGGCTCACGCTTGGACCGCACGGCTTGCGCGTCGGCGCCGCGCTCGCTGACTTCGTGGGCGTGCTGTCGGGCACCGCGACGGCTCGCAACGCTGCGCCGACCCTGAGAGCCACCGGATGAAACGCGTGGAAGAGCGAGTCCTGATCCTCGCACCGCGCGGACGCGATGCGCAGGTTCTTTATCAGCTCGCAGTCGAGCTCGGCTGCGAAGCGAAGATCTGTGCCGATGTCACCCAGCTCACCGCCGCGTTGAACGAAGGCGCCGGCACTGCGCTCATCACCGAGGAAGCGCTGCAGGGAACGCATCTGAAGCCGCTGTTCGACTGGCTGCGCGAGCAGCCCGCATGGTCGGACTTTCCGTTCATTCTCCTTGCCGCTCGTCAGCTCGTGCCGCGTACCCCGAGCGCGCAAGCGATCGTGCACGAGCTCGGCAACGTCGTGGTGCTCGAACGGCCCATCGCCGCAGCGACGATCGCAAGCGCCATCGACTCGGCGCTGCGCGCGCGCCGGCGTCAATATCAGACACGCAATCACCTGCACGAACGCGAGCGCGCCGAAGAACGCTTACAGCTTGCGCTCGAGGCCGGCCGTCTCGGTGCGTGGGAACTCGATCTGACGAGCTGGAAGCTCGACGCCTCGCGCGTGTGCAAGCAGAACTTCGGACGCGATCCGGCCGCGGAGTTCACCTACGAAGACTTGCTCGCCTCGATTCATCCGGACGATCGCGCACAGTTCCTCGATACGGTGCGCGATGCTGTCGCCAAGGGCGGCACGCTCAAGATCGAGTATCGCACCGTCTGGCCCGACGGCTCGCATCACTGGATCCAAGTACGCGGGCAGTGCATCGTCGGTTCGCAGGGCGAGCCGCGCATGATCGGCGTGACACTCGATGTCACCGAATCGCGCCAAGCCGAAACGGAGCTGCGCGAAAGCCGCGAGGCGCTCAAGCAGCTCAACGAAACGCTCGAAAGCCGCATTGCCGAGCGCACGAAGGATCTGGCGCGCGCCAACGATCGGCTGACCAAGGAAATCGCCGAGCGCGAGCGCGCCCAGGCCGCACTCGTGCAGGCGCAGAAGATGGAAGCCATCGGCCAGCTCACCAACGGCATCGCGCACGACTTCAACAATCTGCTCACGGCGATCGTCGGCAATCTCGACATGATCGTGCGCCGCTCGGAGGACGCGCGCAGCAGGCGCCTTGCAAGCTATGCGCTCGAAGCGGCGCGGCGCGCGTCACGACTCACCGGACAACTCCTGGCGTTCTCGCGCTCGCAGCGGCTCGATCTGCGTCCCGTATGCGTCGACCGCTTGATCGAGGAGATGAACGACCTCGTGCGCCGCTCGATCGGGCCGACCATCGACATCAAGCTCGATCTTGCCTGCGGCGGCACCTATGCGGTCGCCGACGCCAATCAACTGGAGCTGGCGATTCTCAATCTCGTCATCAATGCGCGCGATGCGATGCCTGACGGCGGGACGCTCACCATTGCGAGCACGGTACGAGAACCCGACGGTGTCGATCTGAAGCCAGGCTCGTACGTCGTCATCTCGATCACCGACACGGGCATCGGCATCCCGCTGCATTTGCAACAGAAGGTGTTCGAGCCGTTCTTCACGACGAAGCCGACGGGTAAAGGCACCGGCCTCGGCTTGAGCCAGGTATACGGCATCGCGCAGCAGTCAGGCGGCACGGCGCGGCTCATCAGCACGCCGGGTCACGGCACGACGGTCGAGCTGTGGTTGCCGCTGTCGACCGAAGCGACGGAAACGACGACGAGCGGCGATACCGTCGGCGCCGAGCAGAGCATCGCGAGCGGCGAGTCGATCCTCGTCATCGAAGACGATCACGACGTGCGCCGCTTCATCTGCGAATGCCTGAACACGCTGGGCTTTACGGTAGCCGAAGCGGACAACGGTCAGGCCGGCCTCGAACATCTCGAACGCTCGCAGCCGGATCTGCTCATCGTCGATTTCGCCATGCCTGGGATGAACGGCGCAGAAGTGGCGAGCTTCGTACGCCAACGCTATCCCTTGCTGCCGATCATCTTCGTGACCGGGTACGCTGACATGGATGCCCTCGAGCGCGTCTCGGGCACGAAGTTCGTGCTGCGCAAGCCCTTCGATGCGAACGCCCTTTCGACCATCGTTCGCGATGCGCTGCGGCTCGCATCCTCTCCCGCGAAAGCTTATTCTTCTGCCACCTCCGAAGCGCTTCACTCACATGCCTGAGCACACCGTTCGAATGATGTTTCACGCATGAACGCGGTCGTGCTCTGGATTCTCGCCATTGCGCTCATGATCGTCGGGGCGCTCGGCCTCATCCTACCGGCGCTGCCCGGTGTGCCGCTTCTGTTCGCAGGCATGGTGCTTGCGGCCGCGATCGACGATTTCACGCGCATCCAATGGCTCACGATCGCGGTGCTCGGACTGCTCACGGTGATAGCCGTCCTCGTCGACTTTGCCGCCTCCGCGCTCGGCGCAAAACGCGTCGGGGCCAGCTCGCGGGCCGTTTGGGGCGCGCTCCTTGGCACCGTCGTCGGCTTGTTCTTCGGTCTTCCCGGCCTCGTGCTCGGGCCTTTCCTCGGCGCCGTCATCGGCGAGCTCACGGTTCACCGTGAGCTTCAGCGCGCCGGCCGTGTCGGCGTAGCGACGTGGCTCGGCCTGCTCTTCGGCACGCTCTTCAAAATTGCGATTGCCTGCTCGATGCTGGGCATCTTCCTGCTCGCCTACTTCATCGATTGATGGACAACATCACGCACACGCTGATCGGCGCGCTCGTGGGCGAAGCCGTTGCGGCCGCGACGAAACCGGCACACGAAGGGTTGCCGCGTAATGAGCGGCGCGCCGTATTCGTGACGGCAATGGCGATCGGCAGCAACGTGCCCGATCTCGATGTGCTGTATTCCACCGTCACCGGCAGCAAGCTCGATTACCTCCTGCATCACCGCGGTCACACGCACACGTTCGCGATCGCAGTCGTCATCGCTGGGCTGCTTTGGCTCGCCTGCGAACGATGGGCGAAACGACGCGGGCTGCGCCTCGCATCGGCCGATCGCATGACGATCGTCGCGCTTTGCCTGCTCGCACCGGTGCTGCACGTCTTGATGGATCTGACCAACAGCTACGGCGTCCATCCGTTCTGGCCGTTCGATAATCGCTGGCTGTATGGCGATGCCGTGTTCATCGTGGAGCCATTGCTCTGGGCCGCAGCGGCGCCGCTCTTGTTTACGCTGCGCACGCGCATCGCACGTTCTCTGGTGGCCCTCGCGCTCATCATTGGGATTGGCCTCACCTTCTTCACCGGATTCGTGCCCTTGAAGCTCGCGGTCGCATACAGCGTGCTCGTCGTCGCGCTCGTCTATGCGAGCTCGGCGTTCTCGACGCGCGGTGCCATCGCCCTCGGCATCGCGTTCTGGCTGCTCGTCACGGCCTGTTACATGGGAACGAGCCGCATCGTGGCAAGAGAAGTGAGCGAGCTTGCCGCCGCCAGTTTTGCGCAGGCGCAAGCGCTCGACCGCGTGCTGACGCCGATGCCGGTCAATCCGCTGTGTTGGGAAATGTTGCTCGTTCAGCGCGAAGCGGACGATGAGTTGGTCGTGCGTCGCGGCATGTTTGCCTTGCGTCCCGACTGGATCGCGGCAACGGCATGTCCGAACCGCAATCTCGACGGTCCGATCACCGCACCTGTCGAACCGGTGCCCTTGGCCGATACGCCGCAGGTAGCCTGGTACGGCCAGACACGCTCGCCGCTGGCGCCGCTCGTCGCCCTTTGGCAGGAACGCTGTCAGGTCGATGCGCTCATGCGATTCGTCCGCGCGCCGTGGCTGGCCCAGACGCGCGCAGGACTCGTGGTCGGCGATGCGCGCTACGACCGTGAAGCCGAGCTCGGGTTTGCAGAGTTGTCGCTCGACAAGGACGACCAGCGCTGCCCGCGCTGGATGCCGCCGTGGCAGGCGCCGCGCGCGGATCTCCTGCGCTAAGGATCCCTCGCCCCCGCGTGACCCGCCGCCCTCGGCGGGTCTGCCCTTCCCACATGCGCCTAGGGATCTTTCTGTCAGCACAAAACGTTCTGCTTGTCAGTCTTCTGCGGCGCAAACATGCAAACCACGAGTCGTCCGAGGGTGTCCCTGGTCGTCTGGCACGGGCTGGCCATCGTCGCACTCGTATGCCTGCCGGCGATCAAGTTCGGCGAACCATGGTGGGCGATCTCGCGCAGACAGTGGATACCGGCAAGCATCCTCATCGGGGCATATCTGTTGAGCGCTGTACTGGTCGCGCGCTTCGTGCGCGAGACGGGACGCCGCGCGGCCGGGCAGGCATTGCTTACAACGCTCGGCGTCTTTGCGCTCTGCCTGTTCGTGCTGCTGTCGTTCAGGATCGAAACGCCTCGCTACCTGTTGCTTCCGACTTTCGTCGCGGCTGCGGTGCTCATTCCCGGCGCTCAGCTCGGCTGGCGCACGCGGCGCGTCGGCTGCCTCACGCCATTTCTAGCGAGCCTGGTCGCGCTCCTGTTCATGGTGCGCGCCGTCGCATTTCAGCCGGTCGGCGAACCCAAGCGCGAACAATGGTTCCTCAAAACCGCGTTCTACGGCCTGCAGGTCACGGCGTTCGAACGTATGATTCCGATGCCGGCCACGCGCGGCGGCGGATTCGCTCGCCTCGGCTCGCGTTTGCTGCTCGGCACGGGTGACGGACATCTTTATCTGCTCGATGTGCCCCGCGGGGAGAGCTCGGTAAGGGCGATCGAGCTACCGACCGTCGTCCCGGCCAATCGTGAAGCATTTGCCGCCGCATTCGGCGGCAGCGCGCGTGCGCCGCGCCGCGCAATCGAGTGGACGGAACAAGGTCCGCCGCGCGTGCAGACGTGGCGTTTCCGCGTCGCTGACATTGCCGTGCAGGAACGCGCCGGGCGCGCGCGACTGTATGCCTCGCATCATTACTGGCGCGAGGCCGAAGCCTGTTTCGTCGTGCGCGTGTCGTGGATCGAGGCAGATGCGACCGATCTGGTCGATTCGCTGCGCACAGCGCAGTGGCAAACGCTCTTCGAGAGCGCGCCGTGCGTGCCCTTGAGCGGCGAGCGGCGCAAGCGCGGCAAGAATCCGTTCAAGGGCGAAGAGATCGGCGGCCGGATGGCCTTTCTCGACGACAACACGCTCCTGCTCACCGTGGGCGATCATGGGTTCCAAGGGATCGATTCGCTCGACACGTTCGCGCAGGATCCGAGCACCGATTACGGCAAGACGCTACGCATCGATCTCACGAGCGGCGCCACCGAGGTATTCACGCTTGGTCATCGCGATGCGCAGGGCTTGTATATCGCCCGCGACGGACGCATCTGGCTCACGGAGCACGGCCCGCAGGGCGGCGATGAGCTCAACTTGCTCGTGCGCGGCGCCAACTATGGTTGGCCGCTCGTCACTTACGGCACCGACTACGGCGCCTTCGCTTGGCCGCTCAGCGAGCGGCAGAACCGCCACGAAGGCTTCAGGCAACCCGTGTTCGCCTGGACGCCGAGCATCGGCATCTCGAATCTCATTCAGATCACCGGCAATGCGCTGCCGCTCTGGCGCGACGATCTGCTCGTCGGCTCGTTGGCGACGCGCTCGCTCTATCGCCTCGTGGTCGATGACGATCGGGTCGTGGTGACAGAGCCGATCGCGCTCGGTCGACGCGTCCGCGATCTCATCGAGCTGTCGGACGGGCGCTTGCTCGTGTGGACGGACGATGCGGCGCTGCTTCTCATCGAGCGAGCTGAATCGCTCGACGGCGCCGCGACATTCGCCCTGAAGTGCCTGGGGTGTCATCAAGCGATCGACGGTATGACGCATCGCATCGGCCCGGATCTCTACGGCGTGATCGGTCGCCGCATCGGTAGCGTGCCTGGGTACGATGAGTTCTCGGTCGCGCTGCGCGCGCATCCCGGTCGCTGGACGCGCGAGCTGCTCGATGCCTTCCTGCGCGACCCGCACTTGTTTGCACCCGGTACCACCATGTCCTTCGACGGTATCGCGGACGCGCGGGAGCGCGAGCAGTTGATCGATTATCTGGAAGCTTTGCCGAAGCGCTGATGCAACGCGTAACGCGCGTTACTTACGATCGGGAAAGCGCGCGAGAATCTCTTTGACGAGCTTGCGGGCATCCTCGTCGCTCAGCTCGCGCTCCGACACCGAAGCTTCGACGGTGCCGCTCCAGATCTGCGCGTTCTTCTCGGCATCGATTACATCGAGCGTCAACACCCCGCCGAAGCGGTCGCTCTTGCCGATCGGAATGCTGATGCCGATACCGCCGCCGACGCCGCGCGAGCCGCCGCCGGCGCCCACGCCGATCTGCGGCTTGTCTTGCGGCCGCTCATGCGCAGCGAACACATAGGTGATGCGACAGTCGGCAGTCTGCGCGATCGTGTAACCCTTCCGCTCGAGCTCGGCCAAGACTTCCTGCCGCACGCGACGGTCGGTGAACGACTCGACCTCGCTTGTCGGCGCTTGCCAGGCAAACGTACGACAGCGCGAAAGATCGACGCCGTCGGCCTGATCGACGCGCACGGGCGATGAGGCAGCGCACCCTACCAGCGCGGCGACGAACAAAAGACCGCATAGACGACGCATTGCCCGGTTCACTCCCATCCGACGGCGTGTCTGCAAGACGGACGTGCGGCGACCGAAGTTCCGCACGCCGTACACGTTACTCCTGCGAATCCGACGCGTCCGTCGGCTGCTTTTCGATCAGGATCGAGCCGCGCATGACGAGCGCCGCGATGGCGCCGATCGCCGCCAATTGCGGCGCCAGCAAGGTGCCGACGACCCCGACCGTGAGCGGGATGTCGATCAGCACGCGTCCTTCTTCGTTCTTGATCACGACGCGACGGATGTTCCCTTCACGGATGAGGTCCTTCACCTTGGCGAGCAAGGTGTCGCCGCTGAACTGAAATTCTTCGGTGTTGGGATTGGTCATGGATCGTTCCTCTCGAATCTGGCGACCCGGCAGCAGCGAGATGGATGCGATCTCGCGCTGTCACGCGCTGCGCCTCGCCGCTCACCCGATCAGCTCTTTGAGCCTTGCATGCCCCGTCCGCGACATCGGCAACTTGGTGCCATCCGACAGAATGGCAAGCCAGCTGTCCTTGCCGTACAGATCGATGCGCGCGAGGCGCTCTACGTTCAGGATGAACGAACGGTGGATACGCACGAAACGCGTCGGGTCGAGCTGAGTTTCGATTTCGCTCATCGTCTGCTGCTTGCGCAGACGTTTGCCGCCGGCCGAGAACGACAGATAGTCGTCTTGCGCTTCGATGAAGTCGATGCGATCCACCGGCAGCACGTGCACGCGGCCTTCGTGACGAATCAAGATGCGCTCCAGAGTGCGTCCCGGCGGCCGCGCTGCTTGAGCGAGCGCCTGCGCGGGCGGCAGCGGCGCCTTGGCACGCACGCGCTCGCAGGCACGCTCGACGGCTGCGGCGAGCCGCGGCGGCTCGACCGGCTTCAACAGATAATCGACGGCGTGCACTTCGAACGCACGCAACGCATATTCGTCGTACGCCGTGGTGAAGATCACCGCCGGCGCGCGCTCGCCGAGCAGCTCCAAGACCTCGAATCCCGACAGCTTCGGCATTTGAATGTCGAGGAACATGAGATCGGGATTGAGCTCTTCGGCGAGCTTCACCGCCTCGAAGCCGTTGGCCGCCTGCCCGACAACCTCGATGTCGTCGAGCTTGCCCAAGTGCTCGCTCAAGATCGAACGTGCCAGCATTTCATCGTCGACGATCAGCACGCGCACGGCAGCTTCCCTCCTCGAATTCATGAATCCTGTCTGCAAGCGGCTTTCCGCGAGCGCTCATCACGCATGTGCGGCGCGCTCGTGCGTCTCGCTCGTCTCGGCCGTTCCGGCGGCAGGCAGCAGGATCGAGACGCGGAAGAAGTCCTCGCGCGCTTCGACATCGACACTCGCCCGATTGCCGCACAACGTCTCGATGCGCGAGCGCACGTTGGCGATGCCCATACCGGTGCCGCGCGACGGCGGTCGATCGGGATCGCATGGATTCTCCACGACGATCTCGAGCAAGCCGTTGATACGCCGGGCGATCACGCACACCTCTCCGCCTTCGACCAGATGCGCCACGCCGTGATGCACCGCGTTCTCCACGAGCGGCTGGAGCACGAGCGGCGGCACGCACACCTCGCGCACCTCTTCGGCCACCTCGAAGCGCGAACGTAACCGCTCACCGAAGCGCACTCGTTCGATCGCCAGAAACGTTTCGACGAGCGAGATCTCCTCCGCCAGCGGAATGGCCTGCTCACGCGCAAGCGTCAAGCTCTTGCGAAAGAACTGCGCCATTAGAAAACACATCTGCCTCGCTGCCGTTGCATCTTGACCGATCAGCGCCGCAACCGAATTCAGGCTGTTGAAGAGAAAATGCGGATCGAGCTGCGCACGCAGCGACTTGAGCTCGGCCTCGCGCGCGAGCACCTGCAGCTCGAGCGCCCGCCGTTCGGCAGCGCGCGAGCGCTGAAATGCACCGGCAAGATAGTGTCCGAGCACTGCCAGCAGGATGCCGATCGCGCCCGCGAACACGAGGAGCGGCATCGTGCCTGCCGCCGCTTCGCGGTACGGATCGCCCGGCTCGAGCAACCAGACCGCCCATCCGTAAGCGGCCGCGAGCCACAACAAGAGCGCAACCAGACCCGCACCGAGCCAGGACAACGCCATGCGCGGCAGCGGCGTGCCAGGCGGCATCGATTGGACGAGATACCAGAACGACAACGATTGCATGCCGAGCAGCACGGCGAGCGGCACCGCGAACTTGAGCGCCCATTCGGTCGGCGCGCGGCCGCCGTAGATCAACACGAGCGCGATCAGCAGGCCGAAGGCGACCCACACTCCGATGTAGGCAAGCAGGCGGCTACGTCGTGTGAGGATCGGATGCATTCAGTCCTTCACCTCGATGCCGCTCATGATGTTGTAGCCGCGGATCACGAGCGTCTTCGTCGGCACGACGCGCGAAGGCCGGCGGCTGTCCACGAAACCGCCGATCAGCGTGGTCACGTTGTTCGCGACGATCCAATCGGGCGGCACCAGGATCTCGATGCCGCCCCAAAACGCGAACACCTCGATGACCACTTCATCGCCTTCCATGCCCATGTCGCGCAGGTCGAGCTTGATGCCGCCCATCACCGCGCTCAGATCGCCGCCGCGCAGTGGCCGTGCGACAGGACGCAGATCGCAGTACGACATGAAGGCGAACGTGCGCACGAACTCCGGCGACTTGTCCGCCGCTGCACGACGTACGTGCTCGATGCTCGGCGGCACCGACTCGGCTGACGATTCGCCGGACGACGACTCGTCCGCGCCCGGTCCGTGCTTGCCGCACGATGCGCCGCTGGGGCGATAAAGCAGCTTCATGCCGATGAACAGCAGGAAGGCGGGCAGCAGCAGATCCCAGACGTTGAACGCCACCCAGCCCATGCCGTCGGCGAACATCCAGATGCCGCCCGTGATGAGCACCCACGGCCACGGGCTGCCGCGCCGCTGGCGCCGATCGCGCAACATGGCGACACCGACGAGCACCAGTACGAGCGGCCAAAGCGCACCGATGAAGGAACGCGCATCGACCCAGCCGAGATTGCCGAACAGCAGAATGACGCCGATCGCGACAATCGCGAGCCCGATGACGATGCGGGAGGAAAGCTGCATCTGCGGCCGGTGGCTCATGCATCACCTTCGGAGCGCGGGCGGCGTTGCGTGCACACGCAGCCCTCATGCTCCAGCATCACAGTGATCCCAAGGGCAATGATGTAGACAGGCCATGCCGTCCACCACGTCAGCCCGAACAGGCCGAACATACAGATGATCAGGTACACGCCGACCGTGAGCACCCACAGGCCGCCGATCCGGTCCAGGTGCCGCGTCGGACGCACCAGCGCGAACAGGCCGAGCAAGACGAACGGCACCGGCAAGTACTTCCACAGTTCATCGGGCAGCGAGAAGCTGAGCTTGGTCAACAGGAGGACCAGGCCCAACATGAAGAGCACGATTCCGACGATGAACCGGAATTGCTGAGGCTGCGGACCGTTGCTAGGCATGACGCCCCCGGTCGCTACAATAAGAGCGCTCCGTCAGGAGCTTGCATAAAGACATCAGACCCCCCGCCTGCATGGTTGCAGGGATGGTGGTACGGTACGTGCGTCCGGCCGCCCGATCCAGCACTCACCGGCAAACCGCGGCTCAGGACCGGCGAACGCTCCCAGGCGGTGCGCCGTCGGTCACGCGCCGGCCGTGGCTCGTTCGCTAAACTCGAGACCATGACATACCGTCTGATCCTGCTCCTTGGCCTCGCAATGTTGAGCGCCTGCGGATCGAATCCCCCGCAGCGCGACAGCTCGTCGGCTGCCGCTCGCTCGACTGCGGCACGCAGCCAAGCACCCGATTTCGGCCCGAGCATCGTCGCCGCCTTGCGCGCCTCGCAGGTCGAACGCAACCCGAGCAAGGCGCTTGCCCACATCGAACGCGCGCTGGAGCAGGTGCCGGATCGCAAAGAGCTCGTGTGGCTGGCGGCGCGCCTGTGCGTGGACGTCCCGCGCTGCGAGCCGGAGATCTACGAAGCTCGCCTGCGCAAGCTCGATCCAGGCAATGGTGTGGTCTGGATGGGTCCGCTCGCACGGGCACGGGCGCGCAACGACAGCGCCGCCGAAACGCAAATCCTCGAAGCCTTGAGCCGCGAGCAGCGGTTCGATGTCTACTGGAATACGTTGCTTGCACACGGTGCACTGGCGCTCAGCGCCGAGGCGCAGAAGCCCTCGCCGACGATGCTCAACGGCCCGCTCACCAACGCCATCAACGATGTGTCGACGTGGCTGGCAGCCGTCGCGATCCCGTCGTTTTCCGCCGTTGCAACCGCGTGCGGACGCGACAAGACCATCGATGCCCGCATCGCCGAACGCTGTCGCAACATCGGCAAGGTGTTGCAGCAGGGTGATACCTACGCCGCCGAAGCGGTCGGGCTCGGCATCTCGCAGCGTGCCGTGATGGAAGATTCACCTCAGATGGTCGCGCTGGCCGAGCACACCGAGATCGTGAGCTACCAGCACCAGACCGCCCGTGAGATCGTCGCGCAGCAAGTCGAGCGCGAGAAAATGTCGGCGCAACTCATCGAGCTCATGAAGAAGCTGCGACGCGAGCAGGATGTATCGCTTGCGGTGTTGCGCTGGGCGGGGGTGCCGTTGAGGCCGCAGTAGCGCCACTGCGGACTGGGGACTGGAGGTAGGAGGCTGGAGTAAAAAGCGCGCTGCATTCGCAGCCAAGGAGCATGCTTTTTCTTGATGCGCAGCAGTGCGCGAAGCGCGCTCTGCCCGGAGCCCAAAGCGCGCGCATCGCGCGCGCTGGCTCAGGCCGCCGCCCGCTGCGCTTCCCCGCCGAGCGCCTGCGTAAGATCGGCCAACATCCGCGACAGCTCGCCGGTCATCAGCGCGAAATCCATGTCGAACTGCTCTTCCGGCGAGATCTCGCTCTGTCCGTCGTTCTTTTCCTTCTCGATCCCGAGGAATTCGACGCGCTTGATCTGCAGCTTCTCGGTGAGCACGAACGAGATCTTGTCGTTCCAGGTGAGCCCGAGGCGCGTCGCGAACATGCCGGATTGCAGGTGCGCGCGAATTTCTTTGCCTTCGAGCGGGAAGTGCGAGTAACGAATCGTCGCCTTGTTCTTGTCGAGCGCCTTGAGCTCGAGATCCTGATCGATCACGAAACGCAGCGGCGCATCGCCGAGCATCAACCACGAGGCCATCGAGGCCTGCGGCGAACGTTCGAACTCCAGGAATTGCACCGGCAGCGATCCGAGCGTCTCGCGCAGCGTCTCGACGAGCGCGTCAGCGCGCGCGCCGCCAGCGGCGTCGATAACGAACCAACCGTTCGCGGGATCGATCCATGCATGCGTCGTCGTCCGACGCGTGAGCGCACGTGCGCGCAGCTCTTCGGTGACGCGCTCCTTGAGCTCGCGCAGCTGCCGACGTCCGACCGGATAGCCTTGTTGCTGCTCGAGCTCGGCCGCGCGATCGCTCGTCACCTGACGAATGATCGAGGCAGGCAGGAGCTTCTGCTCGGCGCCGAGCGCGATGAGGTGATGTCCGTTCGTCGTGTGCACGTAGCGCTTGGCCGTCGCGTGCACGTGCACCCAGCCGCGCGATTGCATGTCGAACGGCCCGCAGGGTTGCAGGGCACGTTGTGCGCAGCGCTCTTCCAGCTCCGCGGCGGAAACGGACCATTCGGGCGTGAGGCGGTAGACGACGAGATTCTTGAACCACATAGCCGCTGTCGAGCGCGAAGCGGCGCTCGATGTGAGTGTCGCGTGAGGAGAAAGAAGAACCGCGAGTCTATGCGGGGGCCGCGGCGATTGCGAGACTGGACGGACGCGCGCGGACCGTGTACACGCGCCCCGCCGCGGCAGCGCGCTGAGCCAACGCGTGCGGCGCGCGTGGCTCAGGCGCCTTTCCAGCGCGTCCCGCGCGGTGCGTAATTGTCCCGAATGGCCGCTGGGCGAAAACCCGCCCACAGCATGTTGTGGTACGAGGGGCTGGGTTCATCCGCTGTCAGCGGAAAGCCCGTTTCCGTGGCGATCCAGCGATAGCCGGCGTCGCGCCTCGCCCAACCCGATCGCGCGATTGAACAAGGGATTGCGGATTCCTCGACTGGCGAGAATCAACACGCCGTCGAGCTGCTCGGCGAATAGTTGTGCCGACAACTTCACCGAGTGCGGCGCGGCCGCGACGATGTCCTTCCAGGCGTGGCGTTCGGCGCGCTCTGCGAGCGCGGCGAGCGCACCATCGTCGTAATCAAGAGGCGCCTCGATACATGCCAGTTGCGTGCTCATGAAAGTTCTCCCCTCGTGCGGGAGAACTGTAGGGCTGCAACGTTAAAGGAGCGGGAGCCGCTGCGTGAAGGAAGTGTGAAAACGGATTTTCGCGGCGCCGAGGGCGAGACGGGCCGTCGCCTCAGGCAACGGCCCCCACCGGATCGATTAGCCTTCGTCTTCCTCGCTGCCGCGCTCGCCGTTCTGGGCTTCTGCACCGCAGTCGGGACCGAGCCAACGGCCCTTCGTCTGCACTTTAAAGGTCATGCGCTGATCGCCGGTGCCGATCGTCGCTTCGACCATGCTCGTCATGGTTTCCGGTGTCGGCGCGGCGATCTTGATCGTCCCGCTGCCTTCCCCGTTCTCGCCTTTGCAGGTGAGCTTGTATTCCTGCGACGTGCGCGTGCTGCGCACGAGGTCGTAAGTGCAGTCCTCGAGACCGTCCGTGTCGAACGGCTTGTCGAGATCTTGCTCTGTCAGACATTCGCGTGAAGAGAACGTCTGCGGCGCGGCGCGGCCACGCGCGATATTCGCTTCCAACTGCGCGCGTTGCTCTGGCGAGAGCCCTTCCACCATTTCCTTGGGCAAGGGCGGCAGCCCGCCCAGTTCCGTCGTGGCGCTGATCTCCCACAGTCCCGACTTGAGGTTCAAACGATCCGCGCCGACAGCCATGAGCGGACAACACACGCAAGCAACGACGAGCAATGAACGCATGCAGGTACCTGTTAGTGACGTTGTGAGTTGCGGGGGCGCGCGCAGACTACCGCAAAGCCCGCAGCAACGGGCCATTCGCGTCATAAGCCGGACCGCCGAAGGAACGCTCGCGCCTGCCGCCGCGTTCGGCATGCAACCCTCTGGTGCAGGAGCCGCGCGTGGCCTCTCAGAATCTCGCCAAGTACCGCTCGATGCGGGACTTTTCCAAGTCCGCCGAGCCGCGCGGCACCTTGCAGGTCAAGCCCTCGAAGCATCAGCGATTCGTGATTCAGAAACATGCGGCGCGTCGGCTGCACTTCGACCTGCGTCTCGAGCTCGACGGCGTGTTCAAGTCATGGGCAGTGACGCGAGGACCGTCGCTCGATCCGCACGACAAACGCCTTGCGGTCGAGGTGGAGGATCATCCGCTCGATTACGGCGACTTGGAGGGCACGATTCCCAAAGGGCAATACGGCGGCGGCACGGTGCAGCTCTGGGATCGCGGCTACTGGCAACCGCTCGGCCCGCGCTCACCCGAGGAGCAACTGCGTTCGGGCGAGCTCAAGCTCGCCTTCGAGGGCGAACGGCTGCACGGCCGTTACGTGATCGTGCGCATGAAACACGACCGCACGAACGGCAAACGCACGAACTGGCTGCTCATCAAACAGGACGATGAGCATGCACGCGATGCCGCGGCCACGGGGGCATTGATGGCCGAAGATCGCTCGGTTGCCTCGGGACGCACGATGGCGCAGATTGCCTCGGGCCAAGGCCGCGGCCCGAAGCCGTTCATGCTGGATGCGCGCCGGGCGGCCCGTCCCGATGCAATCTGGAACTCGAAGGAAGCAAGCAGCGAGGCTCCGGTCGGAACGAGGAACGCCGTGAAGCGCACGACCTCCAAGGCAGCCGCCGCAAAGGCCCGCACCAGCCGCCGGAGCCAAATGCCCGACTTCGTTGCGCCCGAGCTCTGCAAACCTGTCGCGCAGCCGCCGAACGGCGCAGGGTGGGGCCACGAAATCAAGCTCGACGGTTATCGACTGCAGCTGCGCGTCGAAGAGGGTCAAGCGTCGCTACGCACCCGCAAGGGACTCGACTGGTCCGACAAGTTTCCCGAGATCATCGCAGCGGCGGAAAGTCTGCCCGATTGCATCATCGACGGCGAAATCGTCGCGCTCGATCGCAACGGCGCACCGGACTTCTCGGCGCTGCAGGCCGCCATATCGGATGGCGACACGAAGAACCTCATCTTCTTCGCTTTCGATCTGTTGTTCGCCGAGGGAGAAGACCTGCGCAAGCAACCGCTGCGAAAGCGCAAGGCCCGCCTGCAAGCATTGCTCGATACGCAACTGGGTAACAAGGCTCGTCTGCGATACGTCGAGCACTTCGAGGCCGCCGGCGATGCAGTGCTGCAGTCCGCGTGCCGTTTGAATCTCGAAGGCATCATCTCCAAGCGACTCGACGCTCCTTACCGCAGCGGCCGCGTCGGCGACTGGACAAAAGCCAAGTGCCGCGCCGGACACGAGGTCGTGATCGGTGGATGGACGGAAGAAGCCGGCCGCTTCCGTTCGTTGCTCGCCGGAGTCTATCGAGGCAAGGAGCTCATCTATGTTGGCCGCGTCGGCACCGGCTTCGGTCGCGGCAAGGTCGACCATTTGCTGCCGCGACTCAAGGCAGCCGAGCGCGCCACGAGCCCTTTCAGCGGCGAGAACGCACCGCGCGCGCAGGCCGGCATTCACTGGGTCACGCCGAAGCTCGTCGCGGAAATCGAATTCGCTGGCTGGACCAGCGCCGGCAATATTCGGCAAGCCGCGTTCAAAGGATTGCGCGAGGACAAACCTGCGCGGGAAGTCGAGGTCGAAAGGCCCGCGTCGCTCGCCACGAGCGTCGCTGACCCAGACGCAGGCAAAACGAAGAAGAAACGACCATCACCTACGCAGCGCCAAGCAAAGTCCGACTCGGCCGTGGTCATGGGCATTCCGATCTCCAAGCCCGACAAGCCACTGTGGCCGGCGGCGAACGGCGAGCCACCGATCACGAAGCTCGACCTTGCGCACTACTTCGAAACGGTCGGCGAGCTGTTGTTGCCGCACATCGCGGGCCGCCCTTGCTCGATCATTCGAGCGCCGGACGGCATCGAGGGCGAGCGGTTCTTTCAACGCCATGCCATGCAGGGCATGTCGAATCTCATCACGCTCACGCACGTCTCCGGCGACCGCCAACCGTATCTGCAAATCGATCGCATCGAAGGATTGATCGCCGTCGCGCAGATCGCAGCCGTCGAGCTGCATCCGTGGAACTGTGCGCCGAATCGACCGGACGTTCCGGGTCGGCTCGTGTTCGACTTGGACCCTGCACCCGATGTGCCGTTCACCGAGGTGATCGCCGCAGCCAAGGAGCTGAAAGAGCGGCTTGAAACGCTTGGCCTCGTCGCGTTTTGCAAGACGACAGGCGGCAAGGGCCTGCACGTCGTCACGCCGCTCGCCCAACCGAAAAAAGGCGCGATCTATTGGCCCGCTGCCAAGACGTTCGCGCAGAGCGTCTGCGCGAGCATGGCGGAGGACAGCCCCGAGCGCTATCTCATCAACATGGCGAAGAAGCTGCGCCACGGCCGCATCTTCCTCGATTACTTACGCAACGATCGCATGTCGACCGCGGTCGCACCGTTCTCACCGCGCATGCGCGAGGGCGCACCCGTGTCGATGCTGCTCGCTTGGTCGCAAGTAAGAGCCAATCTCGACCCGGCCCGCTACACGCTGCGCACCGTGCCCACCCTGCTATCCAAACTGAAGGCGTGGGAAGACTACTGCGACAGCGAACGGCCGCTCGAACCTGCCATCCGCGCGCTGGTGAAACGACGCACTACCACGCTGCCGACGCGCGATGCTTCCAAGAAGCGCCGCGAACGCGATCGGACGCACGCCGCGACGTAACGCGCGACGAGCCGACGCGAACGACACGGACAACGAGAGCAAGCCGCCACACGATGTGCGCTACGATCCTGCATCGAACGATCGCTTTCGCTGCAGCACGAATCTCCTGCGATGGCGCTCCGACACAGCCCCGCGAACATGTACGCTCGAGCAGCTTCAGTCTTTCGACCGTCCCGGATAAGTCCGACGCAAGATCCTGCAGCGACCTGCGCTGTCACTTCGCGCGTCGCCTTCCGAGTGACGTCAGCGCTCCTCTTCGCGCTCTCGGTCCTATCCTCCGCAACAGCATTCGCCGATATCGTCGAGGCGCTCAACCGCGTTCGTGCTGGCGGATGTGACGGTCACCCTGGCCTGTCGACCTCTTTACGCTCGACGAGCGAAATGAACGAGATCGCGCGCGAGTGGTCGCGCGGCGGCGCGCTGCGCGATGCGATTGAGCGCACGAAGCATCGGATCGAAAATGCCGCCTCGATGCACGTGCAGGGCGGGCACAGTGAAGAGGCGATCATTGCCTCGATCGTGGACAGCTCTTGCTCGTCCATCGTCGATCCGGCGTTCACGCACATCGGCGTGCATCGCGCAGGCGATCAGGTGTGGGTCGTGCTCGGCCGGCCGTTCGTGCCGCCCGATCCAGGGGACGTGGCAAGCGTGAATGCGCGAGCGCTCGAGCTCGTCAACGCGGCGCGTGCACAGCCGCGCAAGTGCGGCAACAGGCGTTTCCCCGCCGCGCCGCCGCTGCGCTTGTCGCCGCTCCTCGAACGCGCCGCGCTCACGCACGCGCAGGACATGATGCGCCATGGCCGTCTGGAGCACATCGGCTCCGATGGCAGTCAACCGCCCGATCGCGCGACTCGCGTCGGCTACAGGTGGCGTGTTGTCGGCGAAAACATCGCCACCGGCGCGCCCGACGTCGATACCGTCGTCGCCGACTGGCTGGCGAGCCCCGGGCATTGCGAAAACATCATGAATCCGCGCTTCAAGGAAATGGGCACCGCGTATGTCGCCGATGGCGAAAGCGCGAGAATCTACTGGGCACAGGTCTTCGGCAATCCTCGCTAGGACAGCAAGCGCGCTTCCTCGAACGCCGCCTCATCCAACTCCTCGACGCGCGCACGCGCGAAGCGCTTGGCTGCAGCGATTCCGCCGCGATCGCCGTCGGTGTCGAGCTGCCACTGCGCATGCTCGATCAGCAACGCGAGCTCATAGGCACGGCCGAGCGTATAGGTCACGCGTCGCGCCGAAGCTTGCAGTACCTCAGGCGCGTGCATCTTGCCGAGCCAAGCGCGAACACGCTCGATCGCGGCAAGCGCTTGCTCGGCAAGCGGACGAAGCTCTGGCGCATTCACAGAATCGACTGCGCCACGCACGCGCGCCGCAAGCGCGGCAATGCCTGACGTCGGATCGCTGCGCAAGATCGCATCCAGCGACAGCACGTTCGTCGTGCCTTCCCAGATCGGCAGCACTTGCGTATCGCGCAAGAGCATCGGAATGCCTGTGTCTTCGACGTATCCCGCGCCACCGAAGCATTCTATCGCCTCGCTCACGACGGCCACGGCTTGCTTCGCAGTCAGGAGCTTTGCGATCGGCGTGAGCAAGCGGAGCAGCGATTTCTGCTCGGCCGTGATCTCGCCTGCTTCCTGCAAGCCGATCAGCTCGACGAGCTCGAAGGCAAGCAGGAACGCCGCGCGCGTTTCGGCCTCGAGCGTTGCCAGCGTGTCGCGATGCAACGGCAGCTCGGCAAGCCGCTTGCCGAATGCTCGGCGCTCGTGCGCGTATGAGCGCGCCAGCGTCAGCGCGCGGCGCATGAACGCAACGGAAGTGACGCTGTTCCACGCGCGTGTGATTACGAGCATCGGTTCGATTGCGCGCGTGCCATTGCGCGGCTCGCCGAGCAGCGTCGCGCGCGTACCGTCCAGGAAAAGCTCCGCCGTGGGTACCTTGCGCGTGCCGAGCTTGTCCTTGAGCCGCTCGACCCGAATGCCGTTCAAGCGCTCCTCGGCATCGCGCGTCTCCACGTAGAACATCGCAAGGCCGCTGCCGCCAGGCCCGTTGCCTTCGGGCCGCGCGAGCGTGAGCGCCATCTGCGACGTCACCGCCGAGGTGAACCATTTCTTGCCGTACAGACGCCACACGCCGTCATCGCCGCGAATGGCTTTGGTCAAGGAAGCGCCGACGTCGGAACCGCCGGTGGCTTCCGTCATCCACTGTCCGCTCGTCCAGGCTTGCGCAGGATCGCGGCTCGTCAGGTGCGGCAGTGCCCGTGCGATGGCTTCTTGATGTCCGCTCGCAAGCAAGGTGCGCGCGGCACCGTCGCTCATCGCGAGCGGGCAGGTATACACGTCGGTCGAGGGATGAAAGAGATACACGCTCGCGAATTGATGGATGCGCGAATAGCGCCCATGCGCGGCTTCGTACGGAATCGCCACCAGCCCGCTACGGGCGGCGATGACGGCGGCACGCCGCCACAGCGGCGACAGCTCGATGCGATCGATGCGATTACCCCACGCATCCCATTGCGTCAGCACCGGCTCGTGCAGCCGATCCTCGAGCTGCATACGATAGAGCTCGCCGCCCGCGAGCTCGCCCAGGCGATCGAGCTCGGGCTCGATGTCGCGCAGCACCTCCGGCGGAAGCTTGCGTCGCAGATAATCGGCCAGGAAGCGATCGTCGCGGTATTGATTCCCGAGCTGCGGCGCCGATTGAAAGAAGAGCATCGACATGGGTCACCCCTGAGCCGAAGCGATGCGCTCACCTTAACGGCGGGCATCCAAGGCCGCAATCGGACCTATCCAAGATGAACGAGTTGCGCCGACGTAGCGCAACTTACGGAAATATGTCGGAACGAATGTACGAGACGATTCGCGTAGCAGGCGGTAGCCAGATCAAGATGTGGACGCGCGGCGTGCCGGTCGAGCCCGAAGCGCGCACGCAGCTCGAGAACACCGCTCGTCTGCCCATCATCTTTCGTCACCTTGCCGTGATGCCGGACGTGCATCTCGGCAAGGGCGCAACGGTCGGCAGCGTCATTCCGACGGTGCGCGCCATCATTCCCGCGGCCGTCGGCGTCGACATCGGTTGCGGCATGATGGCGGTGAAGACCACGCTTACTGCGTCGGATCTGCCGGACAACTTGAGCGGCGTGCGGGCTGCGATCGAGCGAGCGGTACCGCATGGGCGCACCCCCGGCAAACGCGATCGCGGCGCTTGGGGCGAGCGGCTGCCGGAAAACGCAGAGCGCGCCTGGACGCAGCTTGCGCCCGAGTTCCGACGCATCACGGAGAAATATCCGCATCTCGAGCGCACGAATCACCGCGTGCACGTCGGCACGCTCGGCACCGGCAATCATTTCATCGAAGTCTGCCTCGACGAAGCGCAGTCGGTGTGGCTCATGCTCCACAGCGGCTCGCGCGGCGTAGGCAACGCGATCGGCACGTACTTCATCGAGCTCGCCCGCAAGGACATGCGTTCGTGGATCGCCAACTTGCCGGACCGCGATCTTGCGTATTTCGAGGAAGGCACCGAGCACTTCCGCGATTACGTCGAAGCGGTCGAGTGGGCACAGCACTACGCGCGCCTGAATCGCGAGGTGATGATGGAAAACGTCATCGACGCTGTGCGCAAGGTCATCCCGAAGCCGTTTTCGACGCACGTCGAGGCCGTCAACTGCCATCACAACTACGTGAGTCGCGAGCGGCACTTCGGCGAGGACGTCTACGTGACGCGTAAGGGTGCGGTGCGTGCACGACGCGGCGAGCTCGGCATCATTCCCGGCAGCATGGGCGCGCGCTCGTACATCGTGCGCGGCCTCGGCAACGAAGAGAGCTTCCACAGCTGCAGCCACGGCGCCGGCCGACGCATGTCGCGCACCGAGGCGAAAAGGCGTTTCACGCTCGAAGATCACCGCGCGGCGACGGCCGGTGTCGAGTGCCGCAAGGACAAGGACGTGATCGACGAGACGCCGGGCGCCTACAAGGACATCGACGCGGTCATGGCGGCCCAGAAGGATCTCGTCGAAATCGTGTACACGCTGAAGCAGGTCGTATGCGTCAAAGGCTGACCGTTCGCCGCAGGGATGCGGGAGCCCGCAACGACAAGAACGGCAGTCCGCTCGTGCGGCTATGACTGCGCAAGCCGCACGAGCGCCTCGCCGCTCACGCGATACATCGTCCACTCATCGAGCGGCACGGCGCCCAGGCTCTTGTAGAAGTCGATCGCGTGCTGATTCCAGTTGAGCACGGACCATTCGAAGCGTCCGCAGCCGCGCTCGACGGCAAGGCGCGCAAGATGCCGCAGCAGCGCCGCGCCGTAGCCGAGACCGCGATACTGCGGCCTCACATATAAGTCTTCGAGATACAGCCCCGGCTTGCCGAGGAAGGTCGAGAAGTTCTGGAAGAACAGCGCAAAGCCCACGACCGTCTCGTCCTCGCAGGCCAGCAGCACCTCTGCGGCGCGGCGTTCGAACAATTGGTGCCGCAACTCGGATTCGGTGGCAGTGACTTGATCGAGGAGCTGCTCGAACTCGGCCAGCTCGCGGATCAACGACAGGATGGTCGAAGTGTCTTCGGGAACGGCGGGTCGGATGGCGAAAGTCATCGGTTCAGGGCTCGCGGCCAGAGTCGGTGTGGGAGGCGGGTCAGACAGGAAGCATCGAACGCCGATCGAGCGGCGACGGTCGCCAGCCGTTCACTGCCGGGACGCAGCACCCAAGGGGCCACAAGGCAGCGAATCCTACCGGACTTGCCCGCACGTGCCGCCGCGCGTCGCTTCCATTCTTAAGCGAATCAATATATTTTGCACCTCAATCGCTCAGCACGTCCCGATCAGATGCAAAAAAAAATTGAACGATGTCTGAGGGAACGAAACTACCGCTCAATGCGCTTCGCGCGTTCGAGGCGGTGGCTGCGCATCTGAGCTTCACGGAGGCGGCGCGCGCCCTCAACGTCACGACGGCGGCGGTCAGCTCTCATATCAAGTCGCTGGAAGAGTTTCTCGAAACGCCGCTCTTCATCCGGCACAGCCGCTCCGTGCGACTCACGCCGCAGGGTGCGCGCTTGCTGCCGGGCGTGCAGCGCGGCTTGAGCGAGCTCACCCGCGCCGTGGAGCAATTGCGGCAGGACCGTACGAGCGGGCTTCTCAACATCAGCCTGCTCGGCTCTTTTCTGCAGAAGTGGCTGCTGCCGCGCCTCGGCGACTTCTATCAAAAGCATCCCGAGATCGACTTGCGCTTCAGCGCGAGCCGCGAGCTCGTCGATTTCTCGCAAACGGATTTCCACGCCGCAGTGCGTTACGGCGACGGCAGTTGGCCGGACCTAGAGGCCGAGAAGATGCTGGATGACTGGGTCTTCCCCGTTGCGAGCCCGGAGCTGGTGGCCAAACTGGGCGAGATCAGAACCCTCGGCGATCTCGCGAAGTATCCGCTCCTGCACAGCGCGAGCGAGCCATGGAGCGACTGGCTGCGCCGTGTCGGCGGCGACACCACACGGATCGAGCGCGGACCGGTACTCGAAGACTCCGCCTCGGTGCTCGAAGCGGCAGAACAAGGACAGGGACTGGCGCTCGCGCGCTGGTCGCTCGTCGCCGGCGATCTGGCCGCCGGCCGCTTGGTGCGTCCGTCCCTGCAAAGCGTGCGGCAGCGACACGCCTATTACTTCGTCGCACCGCCCCACAACTTCGAGCTCCCGAAGGTTATCCACTTTCGCGACTGGCTGCGCGAAGTGTGCAGCCAGTTCCCGCCGCCCGAAGGCGAGAGGCTCGAGCCGCACGATTGACCTTGCCGTCGTTTCCGCCCGGCTTTCGCTCAGCCGAGCGGCCGTTCGCGTCAAAGCCGCGGAAGCGCTTGGGACTCGGCGGCCCTGGCGCTATGATGTCGCGCCCCGCAGCCGGGACGCTGCGGAGAGCCTCGCTGCAGAAGATGCGCCCGTAGCTCAGTTGGATAGAGTGACGGTTTCCGAAGCCGTAGGTCACAGGTTCGAATCCTGTCGGGCGCGCCATCCTCCAAGCACCCTTTGCTCCCATCCCTGAATCCCGCCCCGGCAGTTTATCGGCACTAGACCCGCCGCTATACTTGCGCGCCTTGCCTTTTTGCACCGTTTTGTTGGAGCCGATGTGAGCCAAGCGCACGATAAGAAGTTCTTCGATACGTTCATGTTGGTTATTGGCGTGCTCGTCGGCATCGCGGTGGGACTCTACATCTTGGCCAGGGTCATCGCGGCGAACACCCAAGAGAAGCACGTCCTGTCCGAACCCACGGTCCGCGCCGCCGTGGCCGAGCGCATTGCGCCGGTGGCCAAGGTCGCCATCGCGGGTCAGGACAACAGCGCGCTCGAGCCCACCCAGCCGCAGGCCGGCGCCGCCCCGGCGGCCGCCAAGGACCTGCCGGGCGACGAGGTGTACAACGTGGCGTGCGTCGCGTGCCACGGCGCGGGTGTGGCCGGTGCGCCGAAGTACGGCGACAAGGGGGCTTGGGCGGCTCGCATCGCGAAGGGCGCAGCCACGCTGCACAAGCACGCGATCGAAGGCTTCCAGGGCGACGCCGGCTTCATGCCGCCGAAGGGCGGCCGCGCCGACCTGTCGGATCAGTCCATCATCAACGCGGTGGACTACATGATCGCGGGCTCGAAGTAGCCCTCAGCCCGTCCGCATCCGATCCAACCGCCGTAACGTGAGCGCCTCACTGATGTGAGGCGCCGCGACGGTTTCCTCTCCCGCCAGATCAGCGATCGTGCGTGCCACCTTGAGCACGCGGTGGTACGCACGCGCCGACAAGCCCAGCATCGTCGCCGCCCGCTCGAGGAGCTGCGCGCCCTCGGGCGTCGGTCGGCAATAGCGCTCTACCTCCCGATTCGTCAGTCGCGCGTTCGTGGTCTGCTGCCGCGCCTGCTGACGCTCGCGCGCCCGAAGGACGCGCGCCGCCACGACCGCGCTCGTCTCCGCTTCGCCCTGATCCCTGCGCATGATCTCCATCGGCACGCGCGGCACTTCGACGTGCAAGTCGAGCCGGTCGAGCAACGGACCGGAGAGCCGGTTGCGATAGCGCTGCACCTTGTCCGGCGTGCACTTGCACGCCTTCTGCGTGTCGCCGAGATGGCCGCACGGACAGGGGTTCATCGCTGCGACGAATTGAAACGACGCGGGGAATTCCGCCTGCCGCGCCGCCCGCGAGATGGTGATAACGCCGGTTTCGAGCGGCTCGCGCAGCACTTCGAGCACACGCCGGTCGAACTCGGGCAGCTCGTCGAGAAACAGCACGCCGTGATGCGCCAGCGAAATTTCGCCGGGACGAATGTGCGCTCCGCCACCGACGAGCGCCACGGCCGATGCCGTATGGTGCGGCGCGCGAAACGGCCGGACGCGCCAGTCCTCGCTCTTGAGCGGAATGCCGGCGACGCTACGCACGGCAGCCACTTCGAGCGCCTGCGCTTCGCTCAGCGCGGGCAGCAAACCGGGCAAACGCTGGGCGAGCATGCTCTTGCCGGTGCCCGGCGGCCCGATCAACAGGAGGCTATGTTCGCCCGCCGCCGCAATTTCCAGCGCGCGCTTCGCATGCGCCTGGCCGCGCACATCGCGCAGATCGGCGATCGCCTTCGCGGCCCCGGCGGGCGGCGCCTTGCCGCGCTGAAATTCGAGCGGGCGCGTGCCGGTCGCATGCGCCGCCACATCGAGCAAATGGTGGGCGATCGCCACACGGCTGTTCTCGACGAGCCCTGCTTCGTCCGCATTGAGCGGCGGGATGATCATGGCGTGCTCGGCGCGGGTCGCGGCGAGCGCGGCGAGCAACGCGCCTTTCACCGGACGCACTTCTCCGCTCAAGGAGAGCTCGCCGTAGAGCTCGCAGCGTTCGAGGTGATGCCCGGGGATTTGCCCGGAAGCGAGCAGGATGCCGATCGCGATGGGCAGATCGAAGCGGCAGCCTTCTTTCGGCAGATCCGCCGGAGAGAGGTTGACGGTGACGCGGCCGGCGGGAAATTCGAAATGAGAGTTCGTGATAGCTGCGCGGACGCGGTCGCGGCTTTCTTTCACGACGGCTTCCGGCAAACCCACGATCGTGAAAGCAGGCAAGCCGTTGCCGATGTCCGCCTCGACACGCACGAGCGGCGCGTCCATGCCGTGCTGCGCACGGCTCAACACCGATGCCATTGCCATTCCGTGGCTCTCCGCTGGCTGCGGGCTCCGTTACCCGCGGCCGGTTGTCCTAAATGCTCAGCTGTCGAACGTTTACTCCCGCGCTGCGCTCGCGACGGACGCAGCACCAGCTTCCTGCTCCAACGCCGCCACGCGAGCCTCCAAAGCTTCCAGCTTTTCGCGCGTCCGGCGTAACACCGCAGCTTGAACGTCGAACTCCTGTCGCGAGACGAGATCGAGCCGCGCCAGACCCGCTTGTAAGACCGCCTTGAAGTTGTCTTCTAAATCTCGACGCAATGCAGTCACACCCGGCGGCACAGCCGCCGAGAGGCGTCGGGCAAGGTCGTCAATGAATCGCGGGTCCAATCGTCCATCCCCCATGAGCTGGGCAGGAATGTAGCCGGGTTGCGCGGGTCGAGGCAACAGCGCGCCCCGCTCGAGGCGCGGCGGTCCCACCACACCCCGAACACATCGCAAAGGTCCTGAATCGAACGACTCGCACCCGCTCTCGGCGGTCACCGAATGTTGACCGCACAACCCGCCGTTCAACCGCACGCGACCCCTACAGCAGCTCCGGGCAGGAGATCGCTCGCGGCCACCGCGATTGGCTTGCGCCCACTCGCAACCGACCGAACAGCCGGTCGTTCGAGGGCAAATGGGAGCTCGCGCGCCGCCAAAAGAGCATCTTGCCCCGATTTGATGCACCAAGACGAACCTTTCGCACCACGCAGGTGCGATTTCTCTCGGACAGCGCAGCTCCGCTCACCAAATTCGGGCAGAAACGCGTGGCATAGAAGATGCAGAGATGGCGGCGCGAACGATTGCTCGCGATCCAAACGATCACGAACCGTGCGCATAGACGAAAACGGAGCCCCAATGCGATGAAGTTGATTACCGCGATCATCAAGCCGTTCAAGCTCGATGATGTCCGTCAGGCCGTCGCGGATATCGGAGTTCAGGGCGTTACGGTCACCGAAGTGCAAGGCTTCGGTCGTCAGCGTGGCCATACCGAGCTCTACCGCGGTGCCGAGTACCGAGTCGACTTCCTGCCGAAGACGAAGATCGAACTCGCGGTCGACGATTCCATTGCCGAGCAAGTGATCGAGGCGATCACCAACGTCGCACGCACCGGGAAGATCGGTGACGGAAAGATCTTCGTCATCGATCTCGAACAAGCCGTACGTATCCGCACGGGCGAAACGGGCGTCGAAGCGGTGTGAATCATCGAGAGCATCCTGGCAGTCACAAAACGAGCTATCTCTTCCGAGGAGAACCACAGTGAAAATACCTTTGGCAACGAGCCGCGTGCTCACTTACCTATGGAGCGTAGCGCTCACAGCGTTCATGCTCTTTGGCGCCGAGCTGACGCTGGCGCAGGATGCGCCCGTCACGGATGAAGCTGCTGTCGCCCTGGAGGCTGCGCAAGAGGAAGCGGACGCAGCACCGGCTGAAGAAGCTGCAGCGGAGGCAGAAGAAGAGCCGACGCTCGATTCGGGCGACACGGCGTGGATGCTCACCGCGACGGTGCTCGTCCTGTTCATGACGATTCCCGGCCTGGCGCTGTTCTACGGCGGCATGGTGCGTTCGAAGAACATTCTCTCGACGCTCATGCAGTGTTTTGCGATCACGGGCCTGATGACCGTCCTCTGGACCGTCTACGGTTACAGCCTCGCGTTCGACACGACGGGCATGGAAGCGGGCGTGCTCAACTTCAAGTCGTTCGTCGGCGGCTTCGATCGCTTCATGCTGTCCGGCCTGACGATCGATTCGCTCTCGGGAACGATTCCGGAAGCGCTGTTCATCACGTTCCAGATGACGTTCGCGATCATTACCCCGGCGCTCATCGTCGGCGCGTTCGCCGAGCGTATGAAGTTCTCCGCGCTGCTCGTCTTCATGGCGCTGTGGTTCACGGTCTGCTACGCGCCGATGGTGCACATGGTGTGGAGCGGCGACGGCGCGCTCATGTGGGATTGGGGCGTGCTCGACTTCGCCGGCGGCACGGTGGTGCACATCAATGCCGGTATCGCGGGTCTCGTTGCCGCCCTCGTGATCGGCAAGCGTCAGGGCTACGGCCAGACGATCATGGCGCCGCACAATCTGACGCTCTCCATGATCGGCGCCGCGATGCTGTGGGTCGGCTGGTTCGGCTTCAACGCCGGTAGCGCGGTTGCGGCGGACACCTCGGCCGGCATGGCGATGCTCGTCACGCAGATCTGCACGGGTACCGCCGCCCTCGCGTGGATGTTCGGCGAGTGGATTTCGCACGGCAAACCCTCGCTCCTCGGCATCATCTCCGGTGCGGTCGCCGGTCTCGTGGCGATCACCCCGGCGGCTGGCACGGTGGGTCCGGCCGGTGCGCTCGTCATCGGTATCCTCGCCGGCGCGATCTGCTTCATCGCCTCGACGAAGGTCAAGCGCGCGCTCGGCTACGACGACTCGCTCGACGTGTTCGGCGTGCACGCAGTGGGCGGTATCGTCGGCGCGATCCTGACCGGCGTGTTCGCCTTCCCGAGCTTGGGCGGCGTGTGGGAGCCGACCGAAGGCGCCACGATCGCCAGCCAGGTGTGGGTCCAGATCAAGAGCGTGCTCTTCACGATCGTCTACACCGGCGTGCTGAGCTACGTGCTCCTCAAGATCGTCGACGTGATCATCGGTCTGCGCGTGACGCCGGAGCAGGAAGAGGAAGGTCTTGACCTCGCCCTGCACGACGAGCGCGGTTACAACCTCTGATCGCGATCCCTCGATCGCTACTCGGAACGGGCGCTTCGGCGCCCGTTCCTTTTTGGAGCGAAGACCGGAGGCTGGGAGGACCCGAGCGGACTCCCCGAGGGCCTCAAGGCCTCACTGTGACCCACTGCTCATTCTCGGGCCCTTCGAGGGACTGTCTTAATCCGTTCCGGCGGCTGCGCTGCTAGACTCGGAGTCGTTTCGGACGAGGATTTGCGCCCTGCAAGTCCCTGGCGAACAACGCGAAACGGCTTAACACGTTCGAATCGCGAACCGAATCGTTGAGACGGAGATCGATCATGCTGCGAGCCCTTCTTTCCGTTGCGCTGAGTGCATCCGTGCTGCTGGCGGCACAGGCCCATGCGGACGTTTATCGCTACACGGACGAGAAGGGCAACGTGTACTACACCGACAAGCCCGCGACCCTGCCCGCCGAGCGCGTCAACGTGCAATCGCGCAAGACGGACGTCGTAGCCCTCCAGGCGCGCCAGGAGGAAGAACAGCAGCGCGCGAACGCGCAGCAAGCGCGCCGCGATGCGGCCGCCCAGAAGGCCGAAGAGCGCAAAGCGGCTGAAGCGCTGGCGGCGGACAAGGCCGAGCGCTGCAAGAAGGCGCGTGAGCGGTATGATCAATACATGAGCTCACAACGCCTTTACGAAGCATTGCCCAACGGCGAGCGTCGCTACTTGACCGACGCCGAGCTCGAAGCGGCCCGTGCTTCAGCGAAGGCCAGTATGGACGTCCTCTGTCAGTGACCCTCTCGGTCGGTTTCGTCGGCCTTGGCGCCATGGGGCTTGGCATGGCGCACAATCTTCACAAGCACGGACTCCTGCGTGCGGTCTGGAACCGCACCGCATCAAAAGCCGAGCAGTTCGCGCACGACACCGGCGTGGCGTACGCCCCTTCGCTCGCCGATCTCGCCGCACGCGCGAACGTCATCGTGAGCTGCGTCTCGGCCGACGATGACGTGCTCGCCCTCGTCGATGCCCTGCTGCCGCACCTGACGCCCGATCATTTCGTCATCGATTGTTCGACGATCAGTGCCGACACTGCGCGGACGGCAGCGGAACGCCTCCGCGAGCGTGGCGTTGCCTTCCTCGATGCGCCGGTGAGCGGCGGCGTCGAAGGCGCGCGCAATGGAACGCTCGCGGTCATGGTCGGCGGCGAAGCAAGCGCTTTCGAGCGCGCCCAGCCCGTGCTGCGCGCCTTCGGCAAGGTGGTCACCCATTTCGGCGCGAACGGCGCAGGACAGGCCGCCAAAGCCACGAATCAGATCATGTGCGCCGGCGTCATTCAGGCGGTGGCCGAGGCCATGGCGTTCGCAAAATCCGAGAACCTGCCGCTCGATCGACTGATCGAGACGCTGAGCCAGGGCGCCGGCTCGAGCTGGTACTTCGTGCATCGCGCGCCCAACATCGTGCGCAACGAATATCCGGCCGGCTTTCGCGTGCGACTGCACGAGAAGGATCTGAAGATCTGCCGCGCCATGGCCGCGCGCCACGGCGTGCAGCTGCCCCTGATCGAAATGACGCTCGTGCATTATCGACGCCTGATCGAACAGGGCTACGGCGACGAGGACATCTCGGCGCTGTTTCGTCTGAAAGAAGCGATGTTCGCGGCCGCCGCTAAGGAAGCCTCGCGCGCGTCCGCCCCCGACGCATGAACCCGATGATCGCGCGCCGCCTCGCTCTTCGGCGGCGCGAATTAGACGTCAACCACAAGGCAATTCGATCCTCGGTCTGCAGGCACGCCCATCATGGCTAACAGAAGCAGCGCGCCATCGGGTTCCATCCCGACAGTGTTCCTGCCTGACTTCTGCGGCTCGCGCGCCGTGCTCGCGGTCGTGCTCATCGTCGAGCTCGTTGCGCTCGTGTTTGCGATCTCGCGTCAAGCGCTGCACGACAATTTCTGGACGGATCTTGCGACGACTTCGCTCTTTCTGTTGTGGGTGGGACTGACCTGCGCCGCGGTGCTATGCCGCGCACGCGCATGGCTGCACTCGATGTCCACAGCACGCGCCACCGTCATCGCCTTAGCGCTGCTGCTCGCCACGATCGGGATCGTCTCCGAGATCGTCTATCAGGTCGGGCGCGTGTGGGGTTACGGTTTCGACACGACCAACGTCAGCCTCTTTCCGCGCGACCATGTCGGTTTTCTGCTGCGGAATCTCGCCGTCGGCTTCATCGTCAGCGCCCTGGCGCTGCGCTACTTCTATATCAACGCGCAACATCAGCGCAGCGTCGAGATGGAAGCGCTTGCCCGCATCCGCGCGCTGCAGGCGCGTATTCGCCCGCACTTTCTCTTCAACAGCATGAACACGATCGCGGCGCTGACGCGCACGAATCCGCAGCGCGCCGAGCAGGCGGTCGAAGACCTCGCAGATCTGTTCCGAGCCAGCCTCAACGATGCGACCACCCGCATCGCCCTCAGCGACGAGATCGCCATCGCGCGCACGCACGAACGCATCGAGCAGCTGCGCCTCGGCGAGCGCCTCAAGGTCGATTGGGACATCGACGAGCTGCCGCTCAATGCGCGCGTCCCGTCGTTGATCATACAACCGCTGCTCGAGAACGCCGTCTATCACGGCATCGAAATGCTGCCCGAGGGCGGCTGCATCCGCATCCGCGGCTCGCGGCGCGGCGATACGCTCGAGATCGAGGTACGCAATCCGATCCCGGCGCAGTCCGCCTACAGCGAACGCGAAGGCAATCGCATGGCGCTCGAGAACATCCGCCAGCGCCTCGAGCTGGCCTGGCCGGGCCGCGCCCGCGTGGAAACGGAGCAGCTGGACGGCGAATTTTGCGCCCGGCTCGTGTTTCCGTATGCTGATTCGCCGATACTTGAAGGAAGCTAGGAAGGAAGCTAGGCTCAGGCCGACATGAAATTGCTGATCGTCGACGACGAACCTCCGGCGCGAGACCGACTGCGTCGGTTGCTAGCCGAAATCGAGGATTGCGAGGTCGTCGCAGAAGCCGCCAACGGCGAAGAAGCGCTCGCCGTCTGCGGCGAGCTCAAACCCGATGTAGTGCTGCTCGACGTGCGCATGCCCGGCCTGTCGGGCATCCAAGTCGCGCGCCACATCGATTCGCTCGAAGATCCGCCTGCCGTCATCTTCACGACCGCTTACGACCAGTACGCGGTCGACGCGTTCGAAACCGAGGCCGTCGGCTACCTCCTCAAGCCCGTTCGCAAGGAAAAGCTCGCGCACGCACTGCGCCATGCGGCGCGCATCTCGCCGACCCGCCTGCAGAAGATCGCCGAATCGGCGCGACTCGAACACAAGCGCGAACAGATCTGCGCACGCCTCGGCGATCAGCTACGGCTCATCCCGGTCAGCGACATTTATTACTTCGTCGCCGATCAGAAGTACGTAACGGTCAAGCACAAGGGCGGCGAGAATCTGATCGACGAATCGTTGAAGTCGCTCTCCGAGGAATTCGCCGCCGACTTCGTGCGAATTCATCGCAATGCCTTGGTCGCAGAGAAATACATCTCTGCCGTCGAGCGAACCGATAACGGTCAGTACGTCGTGCGCATGCGCGATTGCGGATCGGTGCTGGATGTCAGCCGCAGGCATGCGCCCGAGCTCTTAAGACGCATTCGCGGCGCCTGAGAGAAAAGGAAGCACAGAAAAAGAAGAGCTAGCGCGCGAGCTGCCCGGCGCGCGCACTGCGCCGCCCGAGGATGCCGCCCGCCACGCGCCGCACGAGCGGATACCACATCGTCGCGCGACTCACCCAACGCAGAATGCGCGAGGGGCCGATGAGCGTAATGGCCGCCACGCCGATTCCCACTAGCAGCGGCGATTTGACGACCTTACGCACCACCGCGACGGTACGATTGATTCTGCCGAGACCTTCTTCGATCGCACGCACCTGCGCGCCGAGCTCGAGGCGCTGCTGCGCGCAGCGCGCCTGCAACTCGGCACGGCGTAAGGCGAGCTCTTCGAGGCGATCGCGGGTGCGTTGGGTCATAGACGCGCGCGCAGTTGATCTCGATCCTTGGCAAGCTCGGCCAGCGTGGCATCAAGCATCGGCGGCTTTGCGCGCAGCTTGTTTCGCGCGACGAGCGCCGCGCTCACGGCAATGACCACGAAGAACACGACCATGGCGAGCGAAGCAATGAGCCGATGCGTGTCCCAGAAGACGAACACCACGGTCAGTGCGCCCATGAACAACGCCATCAACCCGGCGAAAGCCGCGACGAACGCCCAGAGCGCCAGCTTCGCCGCGTGCTGGACCTCCTCCTGAAGCTCGGTCCGAAGCAGCTCGAGCCGCGTGTGGACGATGCCGAGCAGCGTCCCTGCAAGGCGACTGACGGATTGCAACAACCCGCTCGCGGTTGCGGGTTCTTCGCCCGGCTGTTCGTCGCGCCAGTTCGCGCTCATGAGAGGGGCTCGCGCTTAATCTAGCGCCGGCTGAGCAACAAGCCGACCAGCAGACCGACGCCGGCCGCGATGCCGACGGATTGCCACGGATTGTCGCGCACATATTTTTCCGTCGCGTACGCCACGTCTTGCGCGCGTCGCAAGGCTTCCTGCTCGAGCTCGTTGAGGCGCGCCCGTGCCTGCCGCAGCGACTCTTCCGCCTGCGCACGTACTTCTTGAATACGCTCGCCCGTTTGGGCAGACGTCGCACGCAGCAAGGCCTCAGCATCGCGCATGACGGTCTTGAGATCGGCGATCAGTTGGGCGGTCGTCACGTTCTGGTTCTGGATGTCGGTGCTCATTGCTTCTTCCTCTCGACGCGTTCCTCAAGACAAACCATAGGCGGCTCGCGACCGCGCGTGCCAAGCCATGTTAGCGCCGCAAGCCAGCATCGCCAAATCAATCGCACGGTACGCAGCCATGCACCATAGGCAATGTTCGCGCGCACACCACGGGTTTCACTAGACGATGCCGACGCGCTTCCCTAGCATTGCCGGACGCCCTGCATTGCCGCCCGACCGATCGGGCCCGGAAGTCGACCCCATGAGCATCCAACAGCGCGCCGTTGCACCCCGCGACCGGTTCTACGCCAGGTCGTTCGCATTGGTGACCGCAGCGTTGCTCGCCTACGCGTTTCTCCAAATCGTCCAGCCGTTCGCCGGACCGCTCTTATGGGCGATCTTCCTCGCGTTCCTGCTGCATCCGCTGCACGTGCGCCTCAGCCGGCGACTGAAGGGCCGCGAGCAATGGTCGGCGTTCCTACTGACCGTGCTCGCGCTCGTCATCGTCATCGGACCGCTCACCGCGCTCAGTGCGGCGTTCGCGGCTCAGGTCGGCGACCTGCTGCAGTTCGTGCAGTCGATGGTCGCAGACCAGACCAAGCGAAACGTGCTCGACCCGTCCAACGTTCCCTGGCTGAACGAAGCGCTCGGCTGGCTCGAGCGAACGTTCGACGTCAACGTCGCCCAGGCACGCGGCTGGCTCGTCGAAAGCTCGCGCAATCTGCTGCAGTGGCTCGCGTCCATGGGCGGCAAGGTCTTCCTGGGCGCCGTGAACACGGTGGTCGGCTTCGTGTTGATGATCTTCATGCTCTTTTTCTTCTTGCGGGATGGCGATGAAATGTTCGGAGCGCTGCGCGAGCTCATTCCGATGGAGCGCTCGTACAAGGCGCGACTCTTCGATCATCTCGCCTCCGTGACCCGCGCGATGGTCTACGGCACGGGACTTACCGCGCTCATTCAAGGCGCGCTCGTCGGGCTCGCCTTCTTCTTCGTCGGCCTACCCTCGCCCATCGTTTTCGGCGTCATCGCCGCGCTGGTGGCGCTGTTGCCGGTCGGCGGTACGGCAATCGTGTGGGTACCGGCTGCAATCGTGCTGGCCGCGCAAGATCGATGGGGCGCAGCGATCTTTCTCGTGATCTGGGGTACGCTTCTCGTCGGGCTCGTCGACAACGTCGTGCGACCGATGCTCGTCTCGGGGCGCGCGTCCGTCGGCACGTTGACCGTATTCCTCGGCGTGATGGGCGGTATCTCGGCGTTCGGCGCGATCGGCTTGTTCTTGGGTCCGGTCGTGCTCGCGCTCATCATCGCGCTGGTGCGTTTCATGCTCGATCTGCGCCGCGCCGAGGCGGCCCGCACCGACACCGAAACGACACCTTCAGCATGACTCGAAGAACATTGCGAATTGCCACGCGCCAGAGCCGCCTCGCGCTCTGGCAGGCGGAACACGTTGCTGCGCGTTTGCGCGCGGCGCACCCCGATCTCGAGGTCGTGCTCGTACCGATGACGACGCAGGGCGATCGCGTGCTCGATCGTGCGCTTGCCGAAGTCGGCGGCAAAGGCTTGTTCATCAAAGAGCTCGAACGCGCGCTCGAAGAAGGCCGCGCCGACATCGCGGTTCATTCGATGAAGGACGTGCCGAGCGAGCTGCCGCCGGGCATGCAGCTCGCGGCGATGCTGCCGCGCGCCGATCCGCGCGATGCGTTCGTCTCCAATCGCTACGCATCGTTTGCCGAGCTGCCGCAGGGCGCGCGCCTCGGCACCTCGAGCCCGCGCCGCCAAGCGCAGCTCAAGCACGTGCGTCCCGATCTCGACATTGCGACCTTGCGCGGCAACGTGGAAACGCGCCTGCGCAAGCTCGATGAGGGCGAATACGACGCGATCATTCTCGCGACGGCGGGACTCGTGCGACTCGAGCTGGCTGCGCGCATCACCCAACACCTCGACACCTCTTTTTCCGTCCCGGCGCCCGGTCAAGCCGTGATCGGCATCGAATGCCGCGAGGACGATGCCGACAGCGCCGCCTACGCCCAGGCGCTCAACGACGATGCGGCGGCGACTTGCTGCTCCGCAGAACGCGCCTTCGCGCGACATCTCCAAGGCGACTGCTTCTCGCCGATTGCTGCGTTCGCGCAATTACGCGACGGCGCGCTCGAGCTGGAAGGCGTAGTGGCCTCTCTCGACGGCCAGCAGCTCTATCGCGATCGCATCGTCGGCGCGCCCACGAATGCCACGGCGCTCGGCATCGAGCTCGCCGAAAGGCTCTTGCGCGCGGGCGCAAGCGCGCTGCTGCCGCAAGCATCGCGGCCCTGACCGTCTCGTTTTGGCATGATTCCCAAGATCGTTCCTCCGCTCATCGGCCTCGGCGTGCTCGTCACGCGCCCGGCCGGACAAGCCCAGACGCTTTATGCGGAAATCGAGCGCCTCGGCGGCACCGCCCACAAGTTTCCGACGATCGCCATCGAGCCGCTCGCAGCAGCCGCTGCCGCACCCTGCGACCTCGTCGTCTTCGCCAGCGTCAATGCAGTCGAACATGGCAAGCGGCTCGTCGCGCCCAACCCGGCAATGAAGGTTGCGGCGATCGGCAAGGCGACCGCCAGCGCGCTTGAACAAGCGGGATTCAAAGTCGATTACGTGCCCGAGGCGGGGTTCACGAGCGAAGCGCTGCTCGCGCATCCCGAGCTCACGCTGCGCGAAGGCATGCGCGTGCTGATCGTGCGCGGCGAAGGCGGTCGCGAGTTATTGATGAATACGTTTGCCGAGCGCGGTCTCATCGTCGAGACGCGCCAAGTCTATCGACGCGTGCGCCCGGCAATCGAGCCGCACGCACGCGATACGCTGGAACGCGAATGGAGCGAGGGCAATGTCGACATCGTGACGCTGACGAGCGTCGCGACGCTCGAAAATCTCTACGCGATGCTGAGCGAACGCGGGCGCGAGCTGCTGGCGAAGACCCCCGTGCTCGTCGTCAGCAAGCGCATTGCCGCTGCCGCGCGCGACCACGGGCTCCAGGGCGAGATCGTTTCGGCACCCGCTCCCGACGATGCCTCGATCGTCGGCACCCTTGCGAAATGGCACGCACGCGCGCGCACCTAGCCACGCCGTAATCGGCGAATGCGCACTCTTACAATGCGGCGCGCAAACGCAGTGCACCTCAGACGGCGTGCTACGATACTCGCTCGGCCGAATGCCTGCGAATGACGATGGCAGACTCCCAGCTAAACGACTCGCCTGCCGGCGCGAACGATACCGCTCGCCCTACGCGGCGCGCGCACACATATAGTCGTGCTACGACGGCCGTGGCCGTGCTCGCGCTCGCGACGGCGATCTACGCACTCTGGCGGCTCGATTCGGCACGCGACCGGATGGACGAAATCAGCGCGGCGGCTCGCACCCTCGAAGCCGAGCGCGCTTTGCTTCGCTCCGAGATCCAGAACCTCGAAGAACGCACGCGCCAAGCCGACGAGGATCTGGCTCGACGCCTCGCGCTGCTCGACGACGTTCCGCGGCAGGTGCAAGAGCTCGCCAACACGACCGAGGAGCTGCGCGGCCGCGCCGAAGGTCCGGAACGCGCCTGGTCGCGCGCCGAAGCAATGTACCTGCTCGAGCTGGCGCAGCGCCGCCTCGCGCTCAATCGCGACATCGACACCGCCATCGTCGCGCTCGCCAGCGCCGATGCCCGCCTGGCTGCATTGAAGGACGATTCGTTCGCTCCGGTGCGGCAAGAAATTGCGCGCGAGCTGCACGCGCTGCGCGCCATCGAACGACCTGACATCACCGGCATTACGACGCGCCTTGCGAGCCTCGAACAGAACGTTACGACGCTGCCCGTCAAAGGCATCGTGGCCGAAGAGCGCAAGGTGGCGCCGCAGACGGAGCTGCCCGACTCGTTCTTGCCGCGCGCGTGGTCCATTGCGCGCCGCTCGGTCGCCAATCTCATCCGCGTCCGGGAAGTCGACGAACGCGCCGGCGGTCTTGTGACGAAGGAAGAAGCGCTGCTTCGCCGCGAGCACTTGCGGTTGCTCTTGTTCTCGGCGCGCGCCGCGCTCGCGCGTCACGACAAGTACGCCTATCAACATGCGCTCGCGAGCGCCCGAACGCTTCTCGAAGAAGCGTTCGATGCCTCGCAGCCGAGCACGCAGGCGGTTGTGAACGAGATCCGCACGCTCGAGTCGATCGACATCGACCCGCCGTTGCCGGACCTTGTGGGCTCGAGCACGGCGCTGCGGCGTCTGATGCCGCGCGAGCAAGGCGTGTTGCGCGGCAATCAGAGGTGATCGATGCGACGCGGCGTATACATCGCGCTCGCGCTCCTGGCCGGAGCGATCGTCGCCAACGTGCTGGCGAGCGATCCCGGCTACGTCGCGATCCGCATCGCCGGACATCTCATCGAGATGTCCGCGATCACGTTCGTGCTGTTGCTCGTGGCCGGATACTTCGCGATCCGGCTGCTCTGGCGGCTGTTCAACGCGCGCCGCCTTTGGAAGGAATCGCAGCTTGCGCGACGCCGCGAACGCGCGCGCAGCGCGCTGTCGCGCGCCATCATCGAGCTCGCGCAAGGCGAGTGGGACAACGCGGAACGAACGGCAACGAAGTTCGTCGGGGATTCCGATCATCCGCTGGCGCACTACCTAGTCGCCGCACGCGCGGCGGAGCTGCAGAACGCTCCGAACCGACGCGACGAGTGGCTCGCACGCGCGCTCGACCTGCCGGCCGAAAGTCATGCACCGGCGCTCATCATGCAGGCCGAGCTCCTGCTCAAGCACAAGCAGCTCGAAGCGGCCGAGGCGGCGCTGCTGCAACTCGATGCGCGCGGCGAACAGAACGCGCGTGGGCTACTGCTGCTCGCGCGTATCTATCGCCAGACGGGTAACTGGCAGAAGATCGAACAACTCGAGCCGCGCCTGCGCGCAACGCGCGGCGTCGACACGGCTGTTGCCGATGCAACTGTGGCACAAGTCTATATCGACAAGCTGCAGGCGGCCGGCAAGACCAAGGATGCCGCCGCGTTGCGTGCCGCATGGAAGGATCTGCCGCGCTCGCTGACCAAGCGCTCCGACATCGTGGTCGCCTACGCCCGCGCCGCCATGGTCTGTCGCGATCACGAGAGCGCCGAACGCGAGCTGAGCGAGCTGCTCGAGAGCGAATGGGACGAAGCGGCCGTGCAAGCGTACGGCGATCTCGAAGTCGACGAGCCGCTGCGCACGCTCGATCGCGCTGAAACTTGGCTTGCGGCGCACGAGCGCGATCCAGTGTTGCTGGTTGCTTGCGCCAAGCTCGCGCTGCGCGCCGAGCTCTACGGCAAGGCACGTAGCTTCCTCGAAGCCAGCGTGGCGATTCGTCCGCGCCTTGAAGCGTATCAACTGCTCGCCGATCTGCTCGAGCAGATTGGCGAGCGCGATCGAGCGCTCGGGGTACTGCACGAAGCGCTCGTTCATGCGATCGGACGCAAGCCGAAGGTGCCGCGCATTCGGCAACGGGCCTGGTTCGAGCGGCGACACGGCGAGCGGCGCCGTTGACGGAGCAGCCAGCCGCTTAACTTGCACGATAAGCCGCCAGAGGCATTGCCTTCGACGCAAGAATGCGCGAGGGTGTCGACTCAGCGCGGCCGTACCTTGCACGCTCCGCGCATTTCCCACCGCGAACGCACTTATGTCCTATTCGCGCGTCACGCTCCTACCCTTCGGGCAAGTGCTCAGCGTGGAGCAGGGAGAAACCATCCTGGATGCGGCTTTGCGCGCAGGATTGAATCTGCCGCACAGTTGCAAGGGTGGACATTGCTCTTCGTGCCGGGCCAGAATCCGCTCAGGGAGCGTCCATTACCCGCTCGGCCGGCCGCTCGGATTGCTCGAGTCGGAAGAACGACAATCTTACGTGCTGTTGTGCCAGGCCCACGCAGCGAGTGCTGAGATCGTGATCGAAGCGCGAGAGATCAAACCGCCCAATCCGGAGATTCAGGTCAAGAGTCTGCCCGCCCGCATCGAGCGTCTTCAGCTCGTGGCGCCCGATGTGATGGCCGTGTTCCTGCGCCTGCCGGCGCGCGAGGAGTTCTGCTATCAGGCCGGCCAATATCTCGACGTCTTGCTGCCGCAGAATCGGCGTCGCAGCTTCTCGATTGCCAACCCGCCGCACGACGCCGATTTCATCGAACTGCATGTGCGCCGCGTCAAGAGCGGCGAGTTCACCGAACAGCTTTTCTCCGGTGCTGCTGCGAATACATTGCTGCGGATCGAAGGACCGCTCGGCCAGTTCTGGTTCCGCGAGGAATCGCCGCGCCCTGCCTTGTTGATCGGCGGCGGCACGGGCTATGCGCCGCTGCGCGCAATGATTCGCCACTTGCTCGAACGCGGCGATCGGCGGCCGCTGCATTTGTATTGGGGCGCACAGTCGCGCGTCGATCTGTACGAGGACGCGCTCGTGCGTAGCTGGTGCGAGCAGTTCAGGAACTTCCGCTACACGCCCGTGCTCTCGAATGCGCAACCGCAGGACGAGTGGACGGGCCGCGTCGGCTGGGTGCACGAAGTGGCGCTCGCAGATCATCCGAACATCGAAGCCTTCGATGTTTATACCGCCGGCCCGCCGGTAATGGTCGAAGCGATTCGACAGGAATTTCTCGCGCGCGGCCTGCCGCCCGAGCAGCTGTTTTTCGATTCGTTCGATTTCGCGCCGGATGCCCTTGCGAAACGCGCGCACGAAAAACCCTGATCCTGCTCGGGATTTTCACCGCGCGGCGACGGAGCGCCACAGCCATCCGCGCGAGCGTAACTCATCCTTGCAGCATCGAGCGGTATCGCACTAGCCTCTTGCCGCCAGGGATAGCGACGATGCTTTCGTCATGACCTTTTCGCGGCCACATATTCTGATCGTCGGTTGCGGTTACGTCGGCCGCCGTCTGTACGCACAGCTTGCCGAACGTTTTGACGTGACGGCGCTCGTGCGCACGCAACGCAGCGCGGCCGGGTTGGCCGCAGGAGGCATTCGCGCCGTAGCGCTCGATCTCGACCGTCCGCGCGCCAATGCCTGCATTCCCGAACGACTCGATCAGGAAGCGATCGTCTATCTCGTCCCACCGCCTAGCGACAGCGAGAGCGACTTGCGTCTCGATCGTTTCCTGCAGCTCGCCACGGTGCCGCCCAAGACCTTCGTCTATGTGAGCTCCACTGGCGTCTACGGCGATGCGGGCGGCGCGGACGTAGACGAAAGCACACCGGTCAATCCGCGCACCGATCGTGCGCGCCGACGCGTGAGCGCAGAAGACATGACGCGCGTGTGGTGCACCGAAAGATTGGTACGACGTGTCGTACTGCGCGTCGCGGGTATCTATGGCCCTGGCCGACTGCCGCTCGAACGCTTGCGCAAGGGCGAGGCCGTGGTGCGCGAAGACGAAGCAGGCGTATCCAACCGAATTCACGTCGACGATCTCGTGAGCGCCTGTGTCGCCGCGGTGACGAATCCGGAGGCACGCGGCGTCTACAACGTGAGCGACGGCAATCGCATCAGCTCAACTACCTTCCTCCTCAAGCTTGCCGAGGCGGCAGGCCTGCCGCCGCCTCCGCAAGTATCGATGGTCGAGGCGCAGCTCACCTTCTCGCCCGAGCGCCTGTCGTTCCTGAACGAGTCCCGTTATGTAGTCAACGAGCGCCTGCGCAAGCACTTAGGGGTCACGCTACGCTATGCCGATTACGAGGCCGGGATCCGCCAATCATTGCAAAGCGAGCCCGGCTGAGCGGCAATTACACCGCGGGCGCAGGCACGTGCGCCGTGACTTTTCGCGTGGCCGGCCTTAACTTACGCAGCTAATGCAGAAAGCCTGAGCCTGCCGCATCCTCGAGGCTGCGATGGCAATCGGCCCATGGGACCGCATACGGTCCATTTGACGCAATGCTTATTTGACGAACGGACGCACGCGGGTGCCGCGCGTCCGTGCGATGCTCGGATTGTTGATTGCCATGAGCCGCAGGACCCGAGCTGCACAAGCTCGCTCCTGGCGGCACTGGACATAGGTGCTACAACAACAACGTCGGTTGCGTCGCCGTCACGGCGACAGGCCGTCCCGGACCTTTGCAGGCAAGCGAGGATTCCATGCGCCATGTGATGGTGATGAACTCGAAGGGCGGATGCGGCAAGAGCACGCTTGCGACCAATATCGCGGGCTACTTTGCCAACGAAGGCTACAAGGTCGCCTTGGCCGACTACGACCCGCAGCGCACGAGCCTCGATTGGTTGTCGCTGCGCCCCGAGGATCTGCCGAAGATCGTACCGGTGGCCGCCCATGACGAGGGCCTGCGCGGCGTGCCGCGCGATACGGACATTCTCGTGATCGACGCACCCGCGCGCACGCACGGCACGGAGATGAACGAGCTGGTGCGCCGTGCCGAAACCATCGTGGTGCCGGTGCTGCCCTCGCCGATCGACATGCGCGCCTGCGCCCACTTCATGGGCGAGCTGCTCGAGCTTGGCAAGGTTCAGCGCGCGCAGGCACGCCTCGCCGTCGTCGCCAACCGAGTCCGCGAGAACACCTTGCTCTTCGAGGAGCTCGATCAGTACTTGAGCAAGCTCAAGGTCCCCTATTTGAGCGCGCTGCGGCAATCGACCAACTATCTGCGCGCCTTCCAGCGCGGCATGAGCATTTTCGAGCTGCCCGAGTACCTCGCGCGCCCCGATTGGGAGCAGTGGAAGCCGATCACCCGCTGGCTGGACAGTAAGCGCAGTCAGCCGAGCTGAGAGCGGCCGAAGCGCTTACGCTGCGCCGCCCACCTTCCGCCCGCTGCGCGCCGCGCGCGGCGGGCCGCCGCCTCGCGCAGCCCGAGCCCACGGGCGAGGAGACATCGGGTGCTGCCAGCCGAAATCGACTTCCCGCCTCCGCCCATGCCTCTATACTGTGCCCCCATGCTGCTCAAGTTCACCAAGATGCATGGGCTCGGGAACGACTTCATCGTCTTCGACGTGCCCGACGCTGCTCATGTCCCGAACACCGAGACCTTGCGCAGGCTCGCCGATCGGCGAACCGGCATCGGGTTCGACCAAGCGCTCGCGCTGCTGCCGCCCGCCCACGACAAGATCGACGTGTCGTATCGCATCTTCAATGCGGACGGCAGCGAAGTGGAACAGTGCGGGAATGGCGCGCGCTGTATCGCCAGCCTGGTTGCGCAGCGCCTCGGTCGACGCGAGGTGAGAATGGAAAGCCCGGGCGGGCGCACCACCGGCGTGCTGCGCGACGACGGGTTGGTCTCGGTCGACATGGGCGTGCCGAATTTCGCACCCGAATCGCTGCCGTTCGAGGCCTCGCGCGAAGCGGACGTCTATCCGCTGCGCATCGGCGAGAAGGAGCTGCAGATCGGTGCGGTCTCGATGGGCAATCCGCACGCCGTCATTCGTGTGCCTTCGGTGGATGAAGCCGATGTCGCCACGCTCGGTCCCGCCGTACAAACTCACGCGCGCTTCCCCAAGCAGGTCAACGTGGGCTTCATGGAAGTCGTCACGCCCCAGCACATACGGCTGCGCGTCTACGAACGCGGCGCGGGCGAGACGCTCGCATGCGGCACCGGCGCCTGCGGCGCAGTTGCCGTCGGACGACGGCTCGGGCTGCTCAACGAAGAAGTCGTCGTGGATGCACGCGGCGGACGCATGATCGTGCGCTGGGAAGGGCCCGGAAAGACGCTGTGGCTCACCGGACCGGCGGTCAAGGTCTTCGAAGGGACGATCGAGCTCGACCGCACGTCGCAACAGGTGTAGACGCGTGCGCATGCAGGCGACAGAATCCGAAGCCTGCAGCTGTCCACCATCCAGGAATCGAGCGACTCGCACGAACAACGAGGCAATATGAGCAAACAACCCATTCGCGGCGTCGATGCAGCCCGGGTCGACGAGGACTCCGTCGCAGAGTACCTGGAGCTCAATCCGGACTTCTTCGAGCGCCACGCTGGGCTGCTCACGAAGCTCAAGCTGAGCCATCAACGCGGCGCGGCGACCGTCTCGCTCATCGAGCGGCAGGTGTTCGCGCTGCGAGAGAAGAATCAAAACCTCGAAGGGCGGCTGCGCGAGCTCATCGAAGTGGCGCGCTCGAACGACGTGCTCGCCGCCAAGATCCATCGGCTGGCATGCCGTCTGATTCGTGCACGCGACGCGGCGACCGCGCTCGATTCGCTCGAAGTGTCGCTGCGCGAGGACTTCGGCGCATCCGAATGGCTCATCGTCCTCGGCTCGGACTACGAGGCCAAGTTCGGCAACATCTCGAGCCGCCACTTGCGCATCGTTCCCTCGAAGATCACCGATCTCAAGATGTTCGAGACGCTGTTCGAGTCCGGTCGGCCGCGCTGCGGCCAGATCCGCGACAGCCAGCGCGATTTCCTCTTCGGCGAGAACAACGTGGAAATCGGCTCGGCGGCGCTCGTGCCGCTCGGCTCGCAGCCGCACTTCGGCCTGCTCGCCATCGGCAGCCCGGATGCCGAACGCTTCCATCCGGCGATGAGCACGGAATTTCTGGCGCGAATCGGCGATCTGGTGAGCGAAGCCATCGCAGCGGTCTAGGCTCTGCGGAGCCTTCCCGATGCAGGACGGACGCACTGGCGCAAGCTGAGAGCTCATGGACCCCTCAGAGCTCGAATGGCTCCCGCGCTTTCTGACGCATCTTTCGGCCGAGCGGCAGCTCTCGGCACACACCGATAGCAACTACAAGCGCGATCTCGACCGCTTCATCGCGCATTGCGAGAGACAGAACGTGCGCGAGTGGGCGCGCGTCGACAGCCAGCACGTGCGCTCGTTCGTCGCGGCGGAGTTTCGCGGCGGCGCATCCGCACGCACGATCCAGCGCCGACTGAGCGCGTTGCGCACCTTCTTCAATTTCCTGATTCGCGAGGGGGTGCTCAAAGCCAATCCGGCCATCGACGTGCAGGCGCCGAAGGCGAAGAAGCGGCTGCCGCAGGCGCTCGATGTGGATCAGATGAATCGGCTCCTCGCCTTTCGCACCGACGCGACGCTGGAGGTACGCGACAAAGCGATCATGGAGCTCTTTTACTCGTCGGGTCTGCGTCTATCCGAGCTCGTCGGTCTCGATCTGGTCGACGTCGACTTGGCCGATCGCACGGTGCGCGTCATGGGCAAAGGCCGCAAAGCACGCGTCGTTCCCGTCGGCAGCTACGCGGTGACAGCGCTCGGGCAGTGGCTCAAGGAACGTGCGGCGCTCGCCGCGTTCGGAGAAACGGCGCTCTTTGTCGGCCAAAACGGCACACGGCTCGGGCAACGCGCCGTGCAGCAGAGGATCGCCCGCTGGGCCAAACGCCAAGGCCTCGGGGTACACGTCCACCCCCACATGTTCCGCCATTCCTTCGCCACGCACCTGCTCGAGTCCAGCCAGGACCTGCGCGGCGTCCAGGAGTTGCTCGGGCACGCAAACATCGCGACGACGCAGGTCTACACCCACCTTGATTTCCAGCATCTGGCCAAGATATACGACCGGTCGCATCCGCGCGCCCGCAAACGCGCCGGCGGCTGAATGCCGCCCCTTGCGGCCATCCGAGAAGCCACTCTCACGAGCGTGTCGTCCAGATGAACGATTCAGAGCCGCGCACGAGCGCATCCTTCCACGCTACGACCATCCTGTCGGTCCGCCGCAACGGCGTCGTCGCCATCGGCGGCGATGGCCAGGTGTCCTTGGGCAATACGGTCATGAAAGGCAATGCCCGCAAGGTGCGGCGCCTGTATGACGGCAAGGTGTTGGCGGGATTCGCCGGCGGCACGGCGGATGCGTTCACGCTCTTCGAGCGCTTCGAAGGCAAGCTGCAGCAGTTCGGGAATCTGACGCGCGCCGCCATCGAGCTGGCAAAGGACTGGCGCACGGACCGGAGCCTGCGCCGACTCGAAGCGCTGCTCTGCGTGGCCGATGCCAAGAGCTCGTTCATCGTTTCCGGCAACGGCGATGTCATCGAGCCCGAAGACGACATCATGGCGATCGGTTCGGGCGGCGCCTATGCGCTGGCAGCAGCCCGCGCGCTGCTGCAGAACACCGACCTCGATGCACGCACCATCGTCGAGAAGGCGCTCAATATCGCTGCGGACATTTGCATCTACACCAACCGCAATCTCACGATCGAGGAGCTTCGCTCTTGAGTCTGCGCCATGCGCAGGCCGAGACTCGGTGTCGATGCCTTGTCGCGATGAATCGGTTTACCTGTTGCGTTGCCGCTTCGGCCTGAGATCGAAGCGGATCATTCGGTAGCTCACTATGTCTTCGATGACCCCTCGCGAAATCGTTCAGGAGCTCGACAAGCACATCGTCGGGCAGAGTGCCGCGAAACGCGCCGTTGCGATTGCGTTGCGCAATCGCTGGCGACGCATGCAGGTCCCGGAGCATTTGCGCGCGGAGATCACGCCCAAGAACATCCTGATGATCGGCCCGACGGGCGTCGGCAAGACGGAGATCGCGCGCCGTCTTGCGCGGCTTGCGCGCGCGCCCTTCATCAAGGTCGAGGCCACCAAGTTCACCGAGGTAGGCTACGTCGGCCGCGAAGTCGACTCCATCATCAAGGATCTGATGGACGTCGCGGTGAAGATGACCCGCGAAGAAGAAATGGAGAAGGTACGGCACCGCGCCATGGATGCAGCCGAAGAGCGCGTGCTCGACGCGTTGCTGCCGCGGCCGAAATCGTTCGGCTTCGGCGACGACTCCGACGCAAGCCGCGACAACGAGACGCGGCAGAAATTCCGCAAGATGCTGCGCGAAGGTCAGCTCGACGATCGCGAGATCGAGATCGAGGTGCGCGCCATTCCGGTGGGCGTCGAGATCATGGCGCCCGCCGGCATGGAAGAGCTCACGCAGCAGCTGCAGAACATGTTCTCGAATCTGGGCGGCTCCCGCACGCGCACGCGCAAGATGAAGGTGCGCGAGGCGTTCAAGCTCCTCACCGACGAGGAAGCAGCCAAGCTCATCAACGAAGAGGAGCTCAAGCTTCGCGCCCTGCAGAACGCCGAGCAGAACGGCATCGTCTTCATCGACGAGATCGACAAGATTGCGCGCCGCCAGGAAGCGCACGGCGCCGACGTCTCGCGCGAAGGCGTGCAACGCGATCTACTGCCGCTCGTCGAAGGCAGCACGGTGAGCACCAAACACGGCGTGGTGAAGACCGATCACATCCTCTTCATCGCTTCCGGCGCCTTCCACATGTCCAAGCCCTCGGACCTGATCCCCGAGCTGCAGGGTCGTTTTCCGATTCGCGTCGAGCTCGATGCGCTCAAGGTCGAGGATTTCATTCGGATTCTCACCGAGCCCGATGCCTCGCTCTGCACGCAGTACAAGGCACTGCTTGCGACGGAAGGCGTTGAGCTCGAGTTCGCCGAAAGCGGCGTGCGGCGCATCGCCGAGGTGGCCTATCAGGTCAACGAGCGCACGGAAAACATCGGCGCACGCCGTCTGCACACCGTGCTCGAACGCCTGCTCGAGACGATCTCGTTCGAAGCGGCCGATCGCAGCGGCACCAAGGTGACGATCGATGCCGAGTACGTCGACAAGCACCTGGGCGAGCTGGTGAAAGACGAAGACCTGTCGCGGTACATCCTGTGACCATGGCGCCTCATCCCACGGCCCTGATGCTGCGCACGCGCTCGCGCGTGCTGGCGGTCGAGTTTTCTGACGGCGCCAAGTTCGATCTGCCGTTCGAATACTTACGCGTGTATTCGCCGTCCGCCGAAGTGCGCGGACATGGCCCTGGCCAGGAAACGCTGCAGCTCGGCAAACACAATGTCGTCGTGACCAAGATCGAGCCGGTGGGCAACTACGCGGTACGGCTCGTTTTCGACGACGGACACGACACTGGGCTTTACACGTGGGCGTACCTGTACGAGCTCGGGCGCGATCACGCGCAGAAGTGGCAACGCTACTTGGACCGCCTGAAAGAGCTCGGCATTCCCTACCCGACGCCCGTGCCGGCCAAGTAAGGCTCACAAAGGCGGACGTGGGTCGCTCGCGGCCCGCCTATGGGCGCCGTAATTGGCTAGAATCCGGCACATGAGCCCATCCGACCCCAATCGCGCGCAAGCGACCACCGACTTCGGTTACCAGGAAGTACCGGTCGAGGAAAAAGCCAAGCGCGTTCGCGCCGTCTTCGAATCGGTCGCCGACAACTACGATCTGATGAACGATCTGATGTCGGGCGGCACGCATCGGCTGTGGAAGAGCTTCACGCTCGCACAGACGGGGTTACGGCCGGGACAGCGCGCGCTCGATGTGGCCGGCGGCACCGGCGACCTCGCCGCCGGCATGGCCAAGCAGGTGGGGCCTACGGGCTTGGTGCTGTTGACGGACATCAATCCCGCCATGCTGAACCGCGGGCGCGATGCCATGATCGACCGCGGGCTCGTGAGCAATGTGCGCTTTGCGATCGCGAATGCCGAACGCCTGCCGTTTCCGGACGCATCGTTCGATTGCGTCACGATCGGTTTCGGCCTGCGCAATGTCACCGACAAAGCCGCCGCCTTGCGCTCGATGGCTCGTGTGTTGAAGCCGGGCGGGCAGCTGCTCGTGCTCGAGTTCTCGCATCCGGTGGTCCCGGGCCTCAAGCCCATCTACGACGCCTACTCGTTCACGGTGCTGCCGTGGCTCGGTAAGGTCGTCGCCAAGGATGAAGCGAGCTACCGTTATCTCGCCGAGTCGATCCGGCGCTTCCCGAAGCAAGAGGAGCTGCTGGAGATGATGAAGGAGGCCGGGCTCGAGATGTGCCGCTATCACAATCTGACGGGCGGCATCGTCGCGCTGCATCGTGGTTACCGTCTCTGAGCGCCGATACCGCCATGAGACTTGCGCCATTCGAAGCCCTGCTCAATCGCAACATCGCCGCTTCATCGGCAGCGCGCGCGGCGTGCGAACGGCTTGCTTCCAAGGTGCTCGCGCTCCACGTCGACGGCACACCGCTCAGCGTGTACTTCAAATCGCTCGGCGACCGCATGGAGCTCACCACCTCGCACGACGGCACGCCCGATGCGACGTTGCGCGGCACGCCGCTCGCGTTCATGCGACTCGTCGGCCCGCAGCCCGAAGCCGCCATTCGCGGCGGCTCGGTGCACATTCAGGGCGATGCGGAAGTCGCGCAGACGTTCAGCGAGCTGTTGAAGCACGCGCGCCCGGATCTCGAAGAAGAGCTGTCGCGCCTGATCGGCGACGTCGCGGCTCATCAGGTCGGTAATGCGGCGCGCTCGGTATTGAGCTTCGCGCAGCGTGCCGCCACCACGTTCGCCCAGAACGTCTCGGAGTACCTGCAGGAAGAAAGCCGCGACACGCCCAGCCGGACGGAGGCGGATGAATTCATTGCCGGCGTCGACAAGCTGCGCGACGACGTCGAGCGGCTCGAAGCACGCATCGCCGAGCTCGAGCGCAAGAAGAGTGCAAAACGCGACTGAGGGCCCGCACATCGTGACGAACGCCTCGCAACGAGATTCTCGAGCGCATGCGTGCGCGCCCGCTCGCCCACGAATTCGCCTCGCCTGACGACCATGCGTCCGCGCGTCATCTCACGCCTCCTGCAGATCCAGCGCGTGCTCGTCAAGCACGGGCTCGATGAGATCATTCTGGCGACGCATCTGTTCCGGCCGCTGCGCTTCGCCTTTTATCTATCGCCCGCCACCTGGGTGCATCGCGACCGGTCGAGCCCGCGCGGCGTCCGCTTGCGCCGCGCCTTCGAGGAGCTCGGACCGATCTTCATGAAGTTCGGCCAGATGCTTTCGACGCGGCGCGATCTGTTGCCGCGCGACATCGCCGATGAGCTCGAGAAGCTGCAGGATCGCGTGCCGCCGTTTCCGGCCGCGCAGGCTCGCGAAATCATCGCGCGCGCCTACGGACGGCCGCTCGAAGAGATCTTCGCCCGATTCGATGAGGAACCCCTTGCAGCCGCGACGATCGCGCAAGTGCATGCCGCACAGCTCAAAGACGGCAAGGAAGTCGTCGTCAAAGTGGTGCGTCCAGGGATTCGGGCGCAGATCGAGCGCGACATCGAAGTGCTTTACGCGCTGGCCGAGCTCGCCAACCGCTACTGGCCCGATGCGCACCGCTTGCGCCCGGTCGAGCTCGTGCGCGAATACGAAAAGACGATTCTCGATGAGCTCGACCTGACGCGCGAGGCGGCCAATGCCTCGCAGATTCGCCGCAACTTCGCCGGCTCGACACTGCTCTACGTGCCGGAAGTCTACTGGGACTACTGCCGCAAGAACGTCATGGTGATGGAGCGCGTGCACGGCGTGCTCATCAACAACGTGGAAGAGCTCAAACGCCGCGGCGCGAACATCAAGCGCCTGGCCGAAAACGGTGTGGAGATCTTCTTCACGCAGGCCTTCCGCCACAACTTCTTCCACGCCGACATGCATCCCGGCAACATCTTCGTGCTGCTCGACGATCCCGAACATCCGCGCTATGCCGCCGTCGATTTCGGCATCGTCGGCTCGCTCGCGCCGCGCGATCAGCACTATCTCGCCGAGAATTTCTCGGCCTTCTTCGCGCACGACTATCGCCGTATCGCGCAGCTGCATCTCGACGCCGGCTGGATCCCTCCGCATGTACGCGTCGACGAGCTTGAAGCGGCAGTGCGCACGGTGTGCGAGCCGATCGCCAACAAACCGCTCAAGGAAATCTCCTTCGGCCAGGTGCTGATCAGCCTGTTCGAAGCCGCGCAGCGCTTCGATGCGCAGATGCAGCCGCAGCTCATGCTCATCCAAAAGACCCTGCTGCAGATCGAAGGCGTGGGTCGCCAGCTCTATCCCGAGCTCGACTTGTGGAAGACCGCGCAGCCGCTGCTCAAACAATGGGCCGAGGAGCGCTGGAAGCCGCGCAATGTCTGGCGCGAAGTGCGTGCGCAGTTGCCGGATCTGCTGCAAGCGCTTGCGCAAGTGCCGCCGCTATTCGAGAACGCCGTGCAGCGTGCTGCAGATGGGCGCTTGCGCCTGCCTGTCGAGACAACGAACTTGGAAACGATCCGCGCAGAGCTGCGCGCGTCGGCTCGGCGGCGCGATCACACGATCGTCGCGTCGACCGCAGCGCTCGCCGGCGTGCTGTGGTTGGCGCTCGCGGCCACGCCGAGCTGGCCCGGCATCGCGCTCGCCGTCGGCGGCGTCATCGCGCTCGCGCTACGGCGCTAAGGCAACACTGACCGCTCAACTGGCTGCTCAGGCCGGCTTGCCCTGTCGCAGGAACCCGATCGCAAGCGGCACGACCGACAGCACGATGATGGCGATCGTGATGATGCCGAAGTTCTCTTTGATGATCGGCACGTTGCCGAATAGATAACCGCCCCAGAGGAAAGCGGTCACCCATGCGATGGCGCCGGTCACGTTGTACATCGTGAAGCGCGCCCAACGCATGCTGCCGACGCCAGCTACGAACGGCGCAAAGGTACGCACGATGGGCACGAAGCGCGCAAGCACGACGGTTTTGCCGCCGTGACGCTCGTAGAAGGCCTGCGTTCGGAGCAGATAATCCCGTTTCAGCCAACGAATCGTCCCGCTGAAGGCGCGCGGTCCGATGTAATTGCCGATCTTGTAGTTCACGGCATCGCCGAGCACCGCGGCGAGGATGAGCATCGCCCACAACGATGTCGGTTCGAGCGTTCCCGTCTGGTCGACTGCCGCAAGCGCACCGAGCGCGAACAACAGCGAATCGCCTGGCAGAAACGGCGTGACGACCAGCCCCGTCTCGCAGAAGACGATCGCGAACAAAATCGCGTAGACCCAGACGTGATACTCGGCGACGAGCTCGGTGAGATGCCGGTCGAGATGCAGGATGATGTCGATGAAGTGGGTGATCAGTTCCATTGAGCTCTAGGCGGCGCGAGAACGCAGCACTTCTTTGACGCGATTGTTGTCGTCGACCAGCACGATAATGGGCCGGTACGTGGCAAGTTCCTCTTCGCTATAAGCGGCGTACGCACAGATGATCAAGCGATCGCCGACGGCCGCCTTACGAGCCGCCGCGCCGTTCAAGGAAATCTCGCCCGAGCCCTTTGGCGCTTCGATGATGTAGGTGGTAAAGCGCTCGCCGTTCGAGATGTTGTAGAGCTCGATGTATTGGTACTCCTTGAGACCGGCAATCTCGAGCAGACCTGCATCGATCCCGCAGGAACCCTCGTAATCCAGATCGGCTCGCGTGACGCGCACGCGATGCAATTTGGCCTGAAGAAACGTTCGTAGCATGAGAGTCAAAGTCCGTGCTGCCTTGGGGTCACGCGGCAGATTCGTCTGTGTACGACCGAGCGCGCCACGCCCCGCGCGGCAGGCTGGGGCCTCGGCGAGCCCCTGTCAAGCAAGAGCGCGCTCAATTCCCGAAGCTCGCTTCGAGCCGATCGAGCAACGACTCGAGATCCTGTTCGACAAGGAGCAGCGCGCGGTGCCGCGGCGGCAGGAAACCCGCCTCGACGGCTCGGTCGAGAAAGGCGATCAAAGGATCGTAGTAGCCGCGGTGATTGAGCAGTGCGCAGGGCTTGCGCTGCAGCCCGAGCTGCGTCCACGTCCACGCCTCGAACAACTCATCCATCGTGCCGATGCCGCCGGGCAGCGCCACGAAAGCGTCGGAAAGCTCGCCCATGAGCCATTTGCGCTCCGACATCGTGTCGACGACGCGCAAGTCGGTGAGCCCAGTGTGCCCCACCTCCTTGTCCATCAAGAGCTGCGGGATCACCCCGATGACCCTGCCGCCCGCGGCGAGCGCCGCATCGGCGAGCGCGCCCATGAGGCCGACCCGCCCCCCGCCGTAGACCAGGGTGATTGAGCGACGCGCCAGCGCTGCACCGAAACGCCGCGCCAGATCGAGATGCGCCGGATCGTTGCCCGAGCTCGAGCCGCAGAAGACACACAGGGCATTCATGGAGAGATTGTACCCGGGCCAGATTACGTCAACACGGCGCGGTTGCGACTTTCCCCCAGCGAGCCCCGAGCGTATTGGCGCACCCCTCACGGACGGGTCTGGCGGCACTTCCAGCGCGGGGTGCCCCTACGCACATGGGAGCTAGCGCACAGTTCTGAGCTCTCGGGCGCTTCTCGGGCGGTTCTTGACACAACCCTACTCAAGCGAGGTGCCTCAAGCCCGATACAGAGCCAAAAACCGCGCCATGCGGGCACTAACAATGCAAGGAACTTATACATCCTGGATCGTATGCCTGTCGCTCGCCATCGCATGCGTGGTGGCGTACACCTGGCTCAACCTGGCGTCACGGATCTCGCGCACGCAAGGACGTGCGGCTCTTGCGTGGCTACTCGGGGGCATCTTGGCCATGGGCATCGGCATCTGGTCGGTGCACTTCATGGCCGTGCTCGCGCTCACGTTGCCGATCGAGATCACCTACGATCTTCCGGCCACGATCCTGTCGTTGTGCATCTCGCTCTTTACTTGCGGCATCGCGCTCGTGCTCGTCACCCGGCGCGAGCTCGATCAACGGCGCCTCGCGGCCGGCTCGCTGATCATGGGCGCCGGCATGCTCGCGGTGCTCTACTGCGGGCTTGGGGCCATTCGCATCGTTCCTGATGTCGCCTACGACCCGATGTGGGTCGCCGCTTCCGTCGCCGTGGCGATGGCGAGCTCCTACCTGGCACTGTGGCTCGCGTTTCGCTTGCGGCGCGGTCACTCATGGCCGGTCATCGCCTCGCGCATCGCGGCGGCACTGGTGCTCGGTTGCGCCATCACCGGCGTTCAATACGCCGGCCTTGCCGCCATGCGCATTGCGCCGCATGCGCACACCCTGCCCGGCACGACGTTGCACAACGGCTGGTTCGCGGTCGCCCTCGGACTGTTCGTGCTCGCGATCATGGGTATCACGTTGATCACCATCGTGTACGACGCACACCTCGCGCGGCACCTGCGCGATCGTGAGTTCCTGCGCGAGCAGGCAGACGCAAGCGCCCGCTACGCAGCACGACACGATCTGCTCACGAATCTGCCGAATCGCATGGCGCTCGCCGAAGCGACCGAAGCAGCCATCGCCAAGGCCAAGCGCGACGGCAGCATGTTTGCGCTCATGGTGATGAACGTCGATCGCCTGAAGACGATCAACGACTCGCTCGGCCATGAAGCGGGTGATGAGCTCTTGTGCGAGCTGTCGCAACGGTTGCGCGCCGTGCTGAGGCGCAACGACATGCTGGCGCGCTTGGGCGGCGATGAATTCGCAGTGCTCGCCTGCGATCTCGACGATGTACGCGCGGCGGAAACGATCGTCGGCAAGATGGCCGATGCCCTGCGCGAGCCGTTCCTTGCGCACAAGCTCGAGCTGCATGCCTCGATGAGCACGGGCATCAGCTTGTTCCCGCACGACGGCACGACATTCGAAATGCTGCTGCGACGAGCCGATGTGGCCATGCGCGTTGCGAAGGACACGGTAATCGGCAGCTATCGCTTCTACACGTCGGAAATGAGCCTGCTGGCAGACGATCGCCTCGCGCTCGAAACGGATCTGCGGCGCGCCATCGAGCTTGGCCAGCTCGAGCTCCACTATCAACCGAAAGTGGACATCGCCACCGGCCGCGTGCGCAGCGCCGAGGCGCTCGTCCGCTGGCGTCATCCGACACGCGGATTGGTACCGCCGAGCGTATTCATTCCGCTCGCAGAAGAATCCGGCCTCATCGTACCGATCGGCGAGTGGGTGCTGCGACGTGCCTGTCGCCAGCTGCGTGCGTGGATCGATGCAGGCTTGCCGCCGGTGCGCGTGGCGGTGAATCTCTCGGCCAAGCAGTTCCGTCAGGCCGATCTGACTTCGGTCGTCAAATCGGCGCTCGAGAATTCACGTTTGGAACCCGGCTATCTCGAGCTCGAGCTCACCGAGAGCGCGGTCATGCACGATGCCGAGAAGTCCGCCGAAACGTTGGAAGCCTTGAGCAAGATGGGCGTGCACATCTCGATCGACGACTTCGGCACGGGCTACTCGAGCCTGAGCTATCTGCGACGCTTCCCGCTCGACAAGCTCAAGATCGATCGCAGCTTCATTCGCGATTTGCTGCTGAACCCGGACGATGTGTCCATCGTGCGCGCGATCATCTCGCTCGCGCACAACCTGCGCCTGCGCGTCGTCGCCGAAGGCGTCGAAACGGCCGAACAGCTCGAATTCCTGCGCCGCCTCGGCTGCGATCAGTATCAAGGCTATTACTACAGCCCGGCCGTGCCGCCCGAGGAGTTTGCGGAGATGATCCAACGCATCCGTCGCGCGCAGCCCGAGTACACCGAAGCGGACATGCTGAAGACGCAGAGCCGTTTGTCGGCGTACACGCCGCGCCGCGGCCTCATCGCAGCGTCGGATCGATAACGGTCGGATCGTTCGAGGAATGCGTGCACCGACGTGCACGCGACCGAGCGCATTCAGCGATCGTCGGCACGCCGCCCCGGCGATTGGCGCCGTTCCGGCCCCATCCAAGTAGCCGATGCCAAGCCTCTTTCGTTGCAGCGCCGCGGGCCCGCACGCCGATCTTGGTGATGCTTGAAGCGGCAGGCGCAATGCTCGCAATCGCAGCTCGGCAGCGGCAAGCGCGGGGCGTTGCGCGACAGGAAACGAATGCCCGAGAGCCGATAGGCGGCAGGACACGCGCCCTGCCCCGGCAAGATCGACACGGCGTGATACGGATCGACCTCGCGTGTCGGAGGCGACGGGCGCTTCTTGCTCCGAAACAGCTCGCCGAACGGCCACCACGTTGTCTTCGCCATCGGATCTGCCTGCCTCTCATGAGCGTGCCGCACGGAGCGGCACGTGACTCATAAGGAGCGATCCGTGGCGATTGTTCCTACGCTACCGGTGCTATCGACGAGGCGTTATCTGATTCGGTCAGCGCAGCGACTGCAGGAACGCGCTCGGATCCTCGCCGCGCTCGAGCGTTTCGACGAGCGCCGAGCCGACGATCACGCCATCGACATGCGGCGCGAGCTTGGCGACCTGCGCGCGCGAACGAATGCCGAAGCCGGCGCAGACGGGCACCGGCGAGACTTCCTTCACTCGCGCGAAATACTCGAACACTTCAGGCGGAACCTCGACGTTCTTGCCCGTCGTACCCGTCATGGTGACGGCATAGAGGAACCCGCTGCTGTTCGCGCTCAGCATCTTGACGCGATCGAGCGGCGTAACGGGCGTGACGAATTGCACGAGCGCAATGCCGCGCGCATCGAGCGCCGCGCGCAGCGTATCGCACTCTTCATAAGGCAGATCGGGAACGATGAATCCCGCCACGCCCGCCTTGGCGGCGGCATCGGGTAGCCGCTCGATGCCGAATGCAAGCAACGGATTGAGATAGCTCATGAGCAGAAGCGGCGCTCTCCGCTCAGCGCCCGCAGGCGCTTCGTTCGAAAACGCTTCGAGCTCCGCAAGAATCCACTTGAGCGAGACACCCTGCTCCAACGAAGCGCGGCTCGAACGCTGGATCGTCGTACCGTCGGCCATCGGATCCGTAAACGGCACGCCCACCTCGACGAGATCGGCCGTGCGCGCGACCGCGCCGAGAAGCTCGCGAAAGGATTCTTTCTTGGGAAAGCCTGCGGTGATGTAGGCGACGAGTGCCGGTCCGCCGCGCTCGCGCGCGCTGCAGATCGCGTGGCCGATCGAATCACGTGGTGCCATCAGAGTTGGCCCTTCAAGAGAGTACGTTGGAGCGTGGGCATGTCCTTATCGCCACGCCCGGACAAACCGACGAGAACCGTTGCGCCCGGATGCTGCACCGCGAGGCGCTTGGCGCCAGCCAGTGCGTGAGCGGACTCGATCGCCGGCAGGATGCCCTCCGCCGCGCAGCACTCGGCCAACGCAGCCAGTGCGTCGTCGTCGTTGACCGCTTCGTATTTCACGCGGCCGATGGTCATGAGCAGCGCGTGCTCGGGACCGACGCCCGGATAATCAAGGCCCGCCGAAACCGAGTGCGTTTCTTGAACTTGGCCGTCCTCGTCTTGCAGCAACAACGAATAACTGCCCTGCAGAACGCCCGGCCGACCGTAAGCAAGCGATGCTGCGTTTTCGCCGAGTCCCGTGCCCTTGCCGCCCGCCTCCAGGCCGAGCATCTGCACGGTGCGATCCTTGACGAAGGGATGGAACAAGCCGATCGCATTCGAGCCGCCGCCAACGCAGGCAACCACCCAATCGGGCAACTTGCCCGTCGCTGCAACGATTTGCTCGCGCGCTTCACGTCCGATCACGGCCTGCAGCTCGCGCACGAGATACGGATAAGGATGCGGACCGACCGCCGAGCCGAGGCAGTAGTACGTGCCGTTCGGATCGGACACCCAATCGCGCAGCGCCTCGTCGACGGCTGCGCGCAACGTCTGATCGCCGCTCGTCACCGGCACGACGGTTGCGCCGAGCAATTTCATGCGGCCGACATTGGGCGCTTGACGATCCATGTCGACGGCGCCCATGTACACCGTGCAAGGCATGCCGAGGCGCGCGCACGCGGCAGCCGATGCGACACCGTGTTGGCCTGCACCGGTTTCCGCGATCACGCGCTTGGCGCCGAGCTTCTTCGCCAGCAGAACCTGACCGACGGCGTTGTTGATCTTGTGCGCGCCGGTGTGCGCGAGATCTTCGCGCTTGAGCCAGATCTGCGCGCCCCACTTCTTCGAGAGCGTCGGCGCGTACGTCAGCGGCGTCGGCCGACCGATCCAGGATTTAAGCTCTGCATGAAACTCCTCGAGGAACTCGGGATCGCGCAGATATCGATCGACCCCTGCCTGCAGACGCTCGATCGCCGGCACCAAAGTTTCCGGCACATAGCGCCCGCCGAACGGACCGAAGCGCCCGCGCGCATCGGGATAGGCGTCGTTCATGACGTTCTCGAAGAGCGCCTCTCGTTCGCTCGGATTCATCGCATGATTCATCGCAGAGTCCTCGGGCCCGTCGCCGCAGCCGCTGCTGCCGCGCGCGCCGCACTGATAAATGCTTCGATCTTGGCGACGTCCTTGACGCCAGGCGCAGACTCGACGCCGCTGCTCACGTCAACGCCGAACGGCCGCACCGCTGCTATCGCCGCCGCAATGTTCGCGACATTCAAACCGCCCGCGAGCACGAGCTGCGTGCGCATCGCAAGCTCGCGCGCCGCTGTCCAATCTGCCGTCTCGCCAGCGCCGCTCACTTTGCCTTCATAGAGCAACCGCTCCGGCAATTCGGAGGGCAGCACGCTGCCATCTCGATAGACCGGCAAGCGCATCATGCTTTGCGGGACGCGCAGCGCTGCGAAATCTTCGGCATCCGTCTGCAACGCATCCGGCGCGAAGACTTCGCACACCTCGTCGACCAGCGCTTGCGACGGATGCAGCATCACGGCGACTCTCAGCACCCGCTTCGGCAGTGCGCGCGCGAGCGTCGCGGCTTGCGCTGCCGTCACTTGGCGTTTCGACGGTGCGAACACGAAACCGACGGCATCCGCACCTGCAGCCACCGCAGCCGCCACCGCCGCGGCATCTGTGAGCCCGCAAATCTTGATCCAGAGCATGTGGCGTACGAGACGTCAGCACGCCGCGCAGAGCGAGCGCACTACGCCTCTCCCTTCGACTTGAGCGCCATGGCGTGCTCGCGGCCCACCGTGAGCAGCTCGCTCAACAAGCGCGCAGGCTCGTCGGAATGCATTAAGGTCGTGCCGATGAGCGCTACGTTGTAGCCGATCTCGACGATGCGCTCGACGTCGTCGCGTGAGCTCACGCCGCTCTCGGCGACGCGCGGATAAAGCTCCGGCAACTGATCCGCGAGCTGATCGAGGCGCGACAAATCGACTGCGAGACTTTGCAGATCGCGGCAGTTGAGGCCCACGAGCACCTGCTCCTGATGCCCTTCGCGCTGCGCGAGCACCTCGTGAACGAGCGCAAGATCGTTCTCGTCGAAGGCTTCGAGCAGCACGAACATCTTGAGCATCGCGGCGCAGTCGAGCAGCGCGGTGATGCGGCTCTGATCCAGCATGCGCGCGATGACCAACACGCCGCCCGCTCCCATCGCGCGCGCTTCCATCACCTGGTAGGGATCGACCAGGAAATCCTTGCGCATGACCGGCACACCAAAGGGACGCAGTGCCTCGGCCGCCAATGCCAAATGCTCGAGCTTGCCGCCAAAGCGCGTCGGCTCGGTGAGGACGGAGACGGCGCACGCGCCGCCCTGCGCATAGGCTTTCACGCGCGCCGCAATGTCGCTCGTGTGCGCCGACAAGTCGCCCGCCGACGGCGAATGCAGCTTGCATTCGGCGATCACGTCGAAGCCTTCGTGCGAGAGCTTGAGCACGGGCGGTGCGGGCAGAGCGCACACGCGTGCCCACAAGGCCTGCTCGGATTCGCGCGCACGCGCCGCCTCGAGCCTTGCGAGGCTGGCCTGTGCCATTTCTGTGAGAAGACCGGACATGACGGGCTACGGGCTACGGGCTACGGGCTACGTCGCCGAATGCCGTGATTCTCTCGAGCAGCGTGCGCGCCGCACCGGAGTCGATCGCCTCTTCAGCCATGCGCGCAGCAGCCTGCGGCGTGCTCGCCTTGCCGAGCATTTCGAGCACGAGCGCCGCCTGCAACACGATCGCATTGCGATGTGGGCCGCGCTGCTGGCCTTCGAGCACGGCACGAAGCTGCGCGGCATTGTAGGCGGCATCGCCGCCTTTCAGGTCATCGACCGTGCAGGGGGGCAGACCGAACTCCTCGCAGCTGCGCAGCGTGCGCTCCACCTTGCCTGGGCGCACGTCGAACAGAGTGAACGGTCCAACGGGCGTCGCTTCATCCCAACCAGGCTCGCCATGGACGACGTACGTGCGCTCGATGGGCAAGCCCGCCAGCGTGTGGGCCATGATCTCCGCCACTTCGACGCTGTAGGCGCCGATCAAATGGAAAGGCGGCTCGGCGGGATTCGAAAGCGGACCCAAGATGTTGAAGACCGTGCGTACGCCCATCGCCTGACGAATCGGCATCACGGCCTTCATCGCCGGGTGGTAGTGCGGCGCAAACAAGAAGGTAAATCCGGTGGCATCCAAACATTCGCCGGCGGCCGTTTCATCGAGCGGCAATGGCAGGCCGAGGGCTCGGATCACATCCGCGCTGCCGCTGCGGCTCGACACGGAGCTCGTCCCGTGCTTCGCGACGCGTATGCCCATCGATGCAACGAGCAGGGCCGCGCCCGAGGACAGATTGAAGCTACCCGATCCGTCGCCGCCGGTGCCGACCATGTCGACGAGCGGCGTTCCCGGCGATAACGCTGGCCGGCGCGCGAGCTTGCGCATGCTCTTGGCGAGACCGCGCACTTCATCGGCCGTCTCGCCTTTCATGCGCAGCGCCGCCAACAACGCGCCACCCATGGCAGGTGCAACCGAACCGTCGGCCAGCGCCAGCATGAGCTCGGCTGCTTGCGCCTCGGACAGATGCTTACGCTGCAGAAGCTGCTCGAGCGTTGCTTTGAGTTCCAGCATCGATCTACCTCATCCCCGAGCGCAATCGTAGAAAATCGCCCATGAGCTGCGGCCCTTCGGGTGTGAGCACGCTTTCGGGATGGAACTGCACGCCTTCGATCGCGTACTGCTTGTGCCGCACGCCCATGATCTCGCCTTCGGCCGTACGTGCCGAAACCTCCAGGCAATCGGGCAACGACTTAGGCTCGGCAATCAACGAATGGTAGCGGCCCGCCTCGAACGGCTGCGACATGCGTTCGAGAATCGTCTTGCCGTCGTGGTGAACGAGCGAAGTCTTGCCGTGCATGAGGCGCGGCGCGCGCACGACCTTGCCCCCGAACACCTCGACGAGCGCTTGGTGCCCGAGGCACACGCCGAAAACCGGCACCTCACCCGCGAAGGCTTCGATCATCTTCATCGACACGCCCGCGGTTTGCGGTGTGCCAGGCCCCGGCGAAATACACAAGTGCGTCGGCTTGAGCGCCTTCGCCTCCTCGACGGTGATCTGATCGTTGCGATGCACGATCACATCGGCGCCGAGCACCAGGAACGCCTGCACCAGGTTGTAGGTGAACGAATCGTAATTATCGATCAGCAACAAGCGAGGCGTGCTCATAGTCCCTCCTGCGCGAGCGCCAGTGCGCGACGCACGATCTCGCTCTTCGCGAGCACCTCTTGGTACTCGCTGCGCGGGTTGCTGTCCGCCACGATGCCGGCGCCCGCCTGGAAGCTGTAACGATCGCCGCTGAAGACGATCGTCCGAATCGTGATTGCCTGATCCATCTCGCCGCCGGTGCCGAAGTAGCCGACGGTCCCGCCATAGAAGCCGCGACTCACGGGCTCGAGCTCATCGATGATCTCCATCGCGCGCACCTTCGGTGCGCCGACGAGCGTTCCGGCGGGGAACGCCGCGGCAAACAGATCGAACGCATCCTTGTCCGGCGCGATCTCGCCGTTCACGCCGCTCACGATGTGCATCACATGGCTATAGCGTTCGATCGAGCGATACGGCTGCACGTGCACGCTACCGGCTTTGGCGACACGACCCAAGTCGTTGCGCGCCAGATCGACCAGCATGACGTGCTCGGCGTTCTCTTTCGGATCGGCGAGCAACTCGGCCTCCAAGCGCGCATCCTCGACGGCATTGCGGCCGCGCGGACGCGTGCCTGCGATCGGACGCATCTGTGCGCGGCCGTTCGACAGCTTGACGAGCGCCTCCGGGGAGGAGCCGACGACCACGCGATCGCCGAGGTCGCAGTAATACATATAAGGAGAAGGATTCAGGAGCCGCAGCGCGCGGTAGGTCTCGAACGGATCGAGCTCGCACTCGCCGGAGAAGCGCACCGAGAGGACCAGCTGATAAACGTCGCCTGCGGCAATGTACTCCTTGGTACGGTCGACGCCGCGCAGAAAATCGCTTTCGCTCAAGCTGCCGACCGCCGGCGAGTAGCGAATGCGCTTCGGTTGCTGCGGAACCGGACCGCGCAGCGCACGAATGACTTCTTGGCGCAGCGCCGCCCGCTCGCTTTCGCTGCCTGCATGCAGTAAGGCGACACCGCGCGTCAGGTGATCGAAGACGAGCAGCGAGCGCGGCGCGAGGTAATGAGCTTCGGGCGTGCCGTCGCTGATCGACCGGCGCGCTGGCAGGCGTTCGAACCGCCGCACCAGATCGTACCCGGCGACCCCAACCAATCCGCCGAGCAGCGGAACGCCGGGAATATGCGGCGCGGGCTTGGGCGCCGCGGCAAGCGCAGCGCGCAGAGCATCGAGGAGCTCGCGCTGGGATTGCGGCGCGGGCGAGACCTTGCCGTCGACCGACAGCCCCCCTTCATCGAGACGCACCTCCAGGCAATCCCCGAAACCGATGAAGGAGTAGCGCGCGAGTCGCTCGCCTCCTTCGACGCTTTCGAGCAAGAAACGGGGACGGAACGGCTTGAGCTTGAGGTACGCCGATACGGGCGTATCCAAGTCTGCAGCAATGTCGAATGGCGGTTTCAAGCGATGCTCCTCGTCCTGGACCTTTCCCTGCAGGCCGGCGAGAGGCGATAAAAAAACCCATCCCCGGACTGCGCTCGGAGATGGGTTCTGGATTCGTCAGCGGTCTCTTATGCGCCCAGCACTTCCAGCGGCCCTCTCCTTATGAGAGGCGCCACCACCAGCGGTTGTAGATTTGGCGCGTTGTCATGCTCGCGAGTATTACGTGGGGGCGCAGCCGACGTCAAGGGACGCCCTGGGAGGCGGCAGAGCCACATATCACATATGTTGTGTAAAGCGGCGGGCGTCAGCCTGCGCCGCCGTACGTTTTCCACCGCGGCTTCCGTATCAGCTCACTCGAGAAGGCTGCGCAGCATCCAGGCGTTCTTCTCGTGCACCTGCATACGCTGCGTCAGCAGGTCGGCCGTCGGCTCGTCATTCGCTTTCTCCACCGCCGGGAACAGCTCGCGCGCCGTGCGCACGACCGTCTCCTGTCCGATGACGAGCTGGCGAATCATCTCCTGCGCGTCGGGAACGCCTTCCTCCTCCTGAATGCTCGTGAGCTTGGAGTAGGCGCGATAGGAGCCGGGGGCTGGGTAACCAAGGGCGCGAATGCGCTCGGCGATCAGATCGACGGCCGCCGCGAGCTCCGTGTACTGCTGCTCGAACATCAGATGCAGCGTATTGAACATCGGACCCGTGACGTTCCAATGGTAGTTGTGGGTCTTGAGATAAAGCGTGTACGTGTCGGCCAGGAGCTTCGATAACCCCTTGGCGATGGTTTCCCGGTCCTTTTCGGGAATGCCGATGTCGATCTGCATGATGACCTCCTGGTGACTCCTTCGAACGTCTACACCTTACAGGACGAGCGCGCTAAAGCGCCAATTCGAAATACCTATCGCCCTGATCGGCGGTCCATAAGTTTCACCTACAAGGGGAACCCCTTAACCGTATTGTCACCGCCGCTCGACTGATGGTTCACCGGGTCATGTCTATTCTCTCCCGCACTTAGCGCGTGACCCCCGTCGATGCGCCTTGCCAGGCATGGAAGCGCGTGCGCGCGCTCTAGGCCAAGTCGACTTTGAACCGTCAGAAAACGAGAGGCATATGAATCAACTTTCTTCCAAGCCGACTGCTCAGTCACGAAGACTCCGTCTCGCCATCGGGAGCGCATTGGCGCTGCTCTGCGGGGCCACGCACGCCGATGACATCGCGGAACTGCGCCAGCGGCTCGACGCTCAGGAGCAGCAGATCAAGGTACTCGAGCGCAAGCTCGAGCTAGAGGAAGAGGCGAAAGCAGCCGCCGCTGCCAGCGCGCCCGTCGTCAAGGCCGGCCCGCGCGGCTTCAGCATCGGCACGCCGGACAATGCCAATGTCCTCAAGCTGCGCGGCGTGCTGCATTTCGATGGCCGCCGCTTCCATGACGACGTGACGCCCGCGACCGCCGATACGTTCATCCTGCGCCGCGTGCGTCCGACGTTGGAAGGCACGTTGAACGGCATCTTCGACTTCCGCTTCACGCCCGATTTCGCGGGCGGGCGCACGATCATTCTCGATGCCTACGTCGCGGCACGCCTGGCGCCCTGGGCCACGATCACGGCGGGTAAGTTCAAGGTGCCCGTCGGTCTGGAGCGCATCGCAGGCGCAGCCGACATGCGCTTCATCGAGCGCGCCTTCCCGACGAGCCTGGTGCCGAACCGCGACCTCGGCATCCAGCTGAGCGGTGACCTCGCCGGCGGCAAGGTCAACTACTCGATCGGCTACTTCCACGGCGTCAACGACGGCGGCAGCAGCGACGCCTTTGGCGATGTCGAGGCCGACACCTCCGGTGATTGGGCGGCGCGCGTCTACTTCTCGCCGTTCCTGGATTCCGATGTCTATGCCCTGCGCGGACTCAGCTTCGGCGTCGCAGGCACGTACATCGATACGACGGGCAGCGCGACGAACACGCTGCTCACCGGCTATCGCACGCCCGGCCAGCAGAGCTTCTTCAGCTATCGCGGCGCAAGCGCCACGAGCCAAGCCACGTATGCAGACGGCGAACGCATCCGCATCACGCCTCAGGCGTACTACGCAAACAACAGCTTCTCCATCCTGGCCGAGTACGTGACGGTCTCGCAGGACGTCTCCCGTGACACCGAAGCTGGCAAGCGCTCCGGCTCGCTCGACAACAGCGCCTGGCAGATCCAGCTCGCCTGGTTCCTGACCGGCGAAGAGCAGAGCTTCAAGGGCTTCAAGCCGAAGTCGGTGTTCTCGCCGAAGAACGGTACGTGGGGCGCCTTCGAGCTCGTCGCTCGCTACCACGAGCTCGACATCGACAACGACGCCTTCGTGGGTGGTACCGATTCGTTCGCGAATCCCGCGACGGCGGCATCGAAGGCGAGCTCCTGGGGCGTGGGCTTCAACTGGTATCTCAACCAGAACTACAAGGTCTCGCTCAACTACGACGTCACGAGCTTCGACGGCGGCGCCGCCACGGGCGACCGCGGAGACGAAAAGGCGCTCTTCACGCGCTTCGGCGTCGCGTTCTGATCTGCAATTTCGATTCGGAGATCGATATGAAATTTTCCATTCGCACACTGATCGGCGCGCTCACGCTGGCTGTCGCTACCAGCGGCGCGTTCGCAAAAGACGTCAGCTTGTTGAACGTCTCGTACGACCCGACGCGCGAGCTCTACGAGGACTACAACAAGGCTTTCGTGAAGTACTGGAAGGAAAAGACGGGCGAGAACGTCACCGTCAAGCAGTCGCACGGCGGCTCGGGCAAGCAGGCGCGCACGGTCATCGACGGCCTGCAGGCTGACGTCGTGACGCTCGCGCTCGCAGGCGACATCGACGCGATCGCGACGAACGCGAAGCTCCTGCCGGTGAACTGGCAGTCGCGTCTGCCGAACAACAGCTCGCCGTACACCTCGACGATCGTCTTCCTCGTCCGCAAGGGCAACCCGAAAGGCATCAAGGACTGGGACGATCTCGTCAAGCCCGGTATTTCGGTCATCACGCCGAACCCGAAGACCTCGGGCGGCGCGCGCTGGAACTACCTCGCCGCGTGGGCGTATGCGCAGAAGAAGCTGGGTGCCAACGATGAGGGCGCGAAGGAATTCGTGCGCAAGCTCTTCAAGAACGTTCCGGTGCTCGACACGGGCGCGCGCGGCTCGACGACGACCTTCGTGCAGCGCGGTATCGGCGACGTGCTGATCGCCTGGGAGAACGAAGCGTATCTGTCGATCCGAGAGCTCGGTCCGGACAAGGTCGACATCGTCTATCCGTCGTTCAGCATTCTCGCCGAGCCGCCGGTTGCGGTCGTCGACAAGACGGTTCTGCGCCGTGGCACGCGCGAGATTGCGACGGAGTACCTCAAGTATCTGTACTCGCCGGAAGCGCAGGAGATCATCGCGCGCAACTTCTATCGCCCGATCGATCCGAACGTTGCGGCGAAGTACGAGAAGCAGTTCCCGAAGCTCGAGCTCGTGACGATCGAAGACTTCGGCGGCTGGGCGCAGGCGCACAAGGTGCACTTCGCCGACGGCGCGATCTTCGACCAAATCACGAAGCGTTGAGCGAGAAAGGATCTCCTCGGTCGGATCACCTGCACAGACACGATTCTCGGTCGCTCATAGTCGACGGCCGAGAATCGCAGGCGACACCGGAACGACAGTCAGGGCAGTTCGTCAAGGATAGACAGGCGCTGCCCGATGCAGAGGCTTGCGATCAGCGTCCTTGCTTCTGCTTCTTGATGAACTCACTCAAACGGCGCATGTCATCGAGCGTGCGCCGTTTTTCTTTGGGCTCGCGTTGAGCGGTCGGCGCGCCGACCGCGCCTAATGCACGTGCGGTGTTGTAGGGATCCGCGCCTGCGCGAGAGCGCGGTGCATTGTCGTAGGGATTGAACCCGCTCTCGGGCGACGTCTTGGCGGGCGCACGCAAATGCTCGGGCTGCTGCGGAGCGGGTGTCTCGGCGATCGCCAGCTCGCCGAATTCCATCTTCTTGAGTCGCTGCGTGCTGACGTCTCGGCTGTAGACGCCGGTTTGAATCTGCCACTCCCATACGGAGTTGCCGCGCTCGTCGAAAGTCACACGTCCCGAGCGCTTGTCACGCTGCGGTTCTGTGCTGCCGGCACCTGCTTTGGTCCCGCGCTCCTCGTCCCGATCGCTCATGGCGGTCTGCCCCCCATCCGCTCCAACGAAGCGAGCAAAACTCGCCTGGGCTACTCTAACGGGAGCGCCCGGCGCTCCCCGGTCTGCCCCAACCGGCGCACCTCGGCGAGCGCTTGGCCCGCCGAGACGCTCCACGTTGCAGATACCACGTCTCGCCCCCACACTGAGCGTCCTCGCGTCACAGATTCGGCTATTGGCTTTGCATCCACGTCGTACAGTCGCCCATTCGGAGCCGAACCTGGCCCAAGGATTCTTAGGGGTTTTCGGCTATAGCCGCCGAGCGATCGAGCTCGTCTGGACGACGAGCCGGCGGCTGACGTTCGCCTTCGGGATCCTGACGCTCATCGCCGGCGCCTTGCCCACGGCCGTGGCATACGTCGGTGCGCTCATCGTCGATGCGGTCGTCGCTGCGGTCCAGGCGACCGGAGCGCAGCGAGAAGCGCTCACGTCGCATGCCCTCAAGCTCGTCGTCGCGGAAGGCCTCCTCGTCGCGGCGATCGCCGGCGCGCAACGCGGCATTTCGCTCTGCCAATCGCTGCTGCGAGCGCTGCTCGGTCAACGCGTCAATGTGATGATCCTGGAGAAGGCGCTCACGCTCGAGCTGGCGCACTTCGAGAATTCCGAGTTCTACGACAAGCTCACGCGTGCGCGCCGCGAAGCCTCGAGCCGGCCGCTGTCGCTCGTCATGCGCACCTTCGGGCTGGCGCAGAACGCGGTCTCGCTCGTGAGCTTCTCCACGCTGTTGGTCGCTTTTTCGCCGTGGGCAGTCGTGCTGCTCATTGCGGCCGGTTTGCCCGCGTTCTTGGCAGAGGCGAAGTTCTCGGGGGCCGCGTTTCGCCTCTTTCTGTGGCGTTCGCCGGAGACGCGGATGCAGCTTTATCTCGAAACGGTGCTGGCCCGCGAGGATCACGTTAAGGAAGTCAAGCTCTTCGAACTCGGGCCGCTGTTCCTCGAGCGCTATCGCAATATCTTTCGCAAGCTCTACAAGGAAGACCGCGACCTGACTATCCGCCGCGACAGCTGGGGCTTCGCGCTCGGCCTCGTTGCCACCGCAACGCTCTACGGGGCGTATGCGTGGATCGCGCTGTCGGCGATTGCCGCACGCATCACGATCGGCGAGATGACCATGTATCTAATGCTGTTTCGCCAAGGACAGTCGGCCGTCTCGGCGATCCTGTCGGCGATCGGCGGCATGTACGAGGACAATCTGTATCTGTCGACCTTGTACGAGTACTTGGAAACGCCGGTCACGCCAAACCGCGGCAACGCCGCGCGCGGCCCGAAACCCGACGACGGCATCCGTTTCGAACACGTGAGCTTTCGCTACCCGGACGCCGAGCAGCCCACGCTCGAAGACATCAACTTGCATATCAGGCCCGGCGAGTCGCTCGCGCTCGTCGGCGAGAACGGCTCCGGCAAGACGACGCTCATCAAGCTGCTGACGCGCCTGTATCGGCCGACTTCGGGCCGTATCCTCCTCGACGGGCTCGATCTCGAAGACTGGGACGAGCATGCGCTGCGCGACCGCATCGGCGTGATCTTTCAGGACTTCACGCGCTATCAGCTCCTGCTCGGAGAGAACATCGGCGCGGGCGATGTGCGTCACTTCGAAGACGAAGCGCGCTGGGCGGAGGCCGCCGAGAAAGGCATGGCAACGCCGATCGTCGCAGACTTACCGCAGGGCTATCGCACGCCGCTCGGAAAATGGTTCAACGAAGGGCGCGAGCTCTCCGGCGGCCAGTGGCAGAAAATCGCGCTCGCGCGTGCCTTCATGCGCACACGTGCCGACATCCTGGTGCTGGATGAGCCCACCTCTGCGATGGACGCGGCAGCGGAAGCGACGATCTTCGAGCATTTCCGCACGCTCACGCGCGGCAAGATCGCCATCTTGATCTCGCATCGCTTCTCGACCGTGCGCATGGCGGATCAGATCGTCGTGCTGCAGGAGGGGCGCATCGTCGAGCGCGGCAGTCACGATGAGCTCATGGAGCTCAACGGACATTACGCACACCTGTTCTCGTTACAGGCGCGCGGTTATCGCTAAACGGTCAGGCGCGCAAGATCGCGCGCCCGTTACGGCAAGACAACTCGTCCTCAACCCTTTCCCGGCAACGCCACGGAGAGCTCGAGCACGTCGTGCCCTTCTTCTTTCTCGAGCGTCACCTGAATCGCCTCGGGATCGACGTTCACGTACTTCTTGATGACCTCGAAGAGCTCGCGGCGCAGCAGCGGCAGGTAATCCGGACCGTCGCGGTTCGTGCGCTCCTGCGCGACGATGATGCGCAGACGTTCCTTGGCGAGGCTGGCGGTCGCCGGAGTGCGTCGGAAGAATGCCAACAGACCCATGAGTTAGCCTCCGAACATGCGAGCGAAAAAGCCGCGCTTCGGCTCTTGCAGGAATCGCAGCGGTACCTCTTCGCCGAGCAGGCGCCTGACCGCGTCTTCGTACGCTTGTGCGACGTCGCTTTCGGCGTTGAGGATCACCGGCGTACCGGCGTTCGAGGCGGACAGAACGTCCTGCGACTCGGGAATGACGCCGATGACGTCGACGCCGAGGATCTCCTTGACGTCGTCGACGCTCATCATCTCGCCGTTCGCGACACGTCGCGGGCTGTAGCGCGTCAACAGCAGATGCTCTTTCACCTTGGACTCGCCCTTCTCCGCCCGCGCCGTCTTGCTCGCCAGCAAGCCGAGAATGCGGTCGGAATCGCGCACGGAGGACACCTCGGGATTGACGACGACGATCGCGCGGTCGGCGTAGTACATCGCAAGGTGCGCACCCTTCTCGATACCGGCGGGCGAATCGCAAATGATGTAATCGAAGCCGTCGGCGATGAGCTCGTCAAACACGCGACGCACGCCCTCGGCATGCAACGCATCCTTGTCGCGAGTCTGCGACGCCGCGAGGATGTACAACGTCTCGATGCGCTTGTCCTTGATCAGCGCCTGCTTGAGCGTGCAGTCGCCGTTGATCACGTTCACGAAGTCGTAGACGACACGACGCTCGCAACCCATGATCAGGTCGAGGTTGCGCAGACCGATGTCGAAATCGATCACAGCGACTTTCTTGCCGCGCTGTGCCAGACCGCAGGCAAGGCTCGCGGAGGTCGTCGTCTTACCCACGCCTCCCTTGCCCGAGGTCACCACGATGATCTCTGTCAACTTTGAAGCTCCGGTAATCGAAGGGGTTGGATTGCCGACCGACTGAGGAGCCGGCCGCACTGCGTTCTCTTCCTGCCCTGCTAGCGGCTGAACCGTCGACTCAGTTTCTAAAGTCATGCTCCGATCCTCGCGAAACGTAAATCGTCCCCGTCCAACCAGGCCTGCACGGGCTTGCCCGCGAGCTCGGCTGGGATCGTCTCAAACACTCGAAACACGCCGGCGATCGACACCAGCTCAGCTTGAAACTCTTGGCAGAACACGCGGGCAGTCACTTCGCCGCGCGCGCCGGCAACCGCCTTGCCGCGCAACACGCCGTAGACGTGCACGCATCCGTCCGCGATGACTTCGGCGCCAGCACCCACCGATGCAGTGACCACCAGATCGCGGTGTCGCGCGTACAAGCGCTGACCCGAGCGAACGGGCTGGTGGTGCATCAAAGTGGGCGGCGCGCTCAACACTTCGGGCGCCGCAGGAGCAGGCTCGGGAGCCGCAGCGGCCGGCTTCGGCGCTTCGCGCTGCGGCGAGGCGAGGTGTCCGAGCTTTGCCTGCACGCGAAACTGTGTGAGCACAGGCAAATCGAGCGTGCGGGCCAGCGACTCGACGGCCGCCGTGCCGTGCGCCAAACCGACCGGACACATGCCGGCCCGGCGAATCGCTTCGATGAGCTCGCGCGTCTCCGCGACTTGCGGCTCACGCTCGAGCGCACTCAAGTCGAGACATACCGCCGTGCGGTCGAACAGCTGAGGAGCGGCGGCGCAACGCGCAGCAAGCTGCTCTTGCACCGCTTTCGCGTCGAGGGTGCGGACACGCAGCTGTGCCAGACCGACCTGACCGAAACGAATCTCGAATGCCGACTCGCGCGTGGTCTCGGCTGTGTTCATCGATGCGATCTGACCCCTCGGAACGGTTCCACCGCGAGCATGATGCGAGGCTCGCGCGACTGCGCGAAGTGTAGCGGGAGCGCGCTGAAGATGCAGTCACCTTCGCGCATTATTTTTCGCTTTCGGCTGCACTCAGCCGACGTGCCCATGCGAGTCGCTCCGTGCGCGAGAGCTTCTTGAGCGCCGCTTCGGCCTTCAGTGCGTCCGACTTCGTCGCGAAGGGTTGCGTCGCAAGCACCGCGACGGGCGGATTCGAGCGCGTAAAGCGCGCGCCCTTGCCGGCAAGGTGCAAGCGAAAGCGCGCCTCGACGTCGCGCGCGATGCCGGCATAGGTACGTCCGTCCTGGCACGCAAGGAGGTAAAGCCACCATGGACGAGAGCTCTCGTCCTGCTGCGCTTCGGAAACGACTGTCGCGCGCTTTTGCGCCATGGCTCGCGGGGTGATGGGCGCGCGCATCCTGCCGCGGGGGCGGAGCCCCGTCAACACGCGCGAACCAGGGCGCGCGCGATGCGCAGGGAATTTGCCGTCCGGGTGACCACAGCCCGCCAAGCTCGCGGGTACGGTCTAGAATCGCCTCATGATCCCTTTCTCCGTTCTCGACCTCGCACCCATCACCGCCGGCAGCGATGCCGCGCAGTCGTTTCGGAACACGCTCGATCTAGCGCGACACGCAGAGCGACTCGGCTACCGCCGCTTTTGGCTGGCGGAGCATCACGGCATGCCCGGCATCGCGAGCGCCGCCACCGCTGTGCTGATTGGCTATGTGGCCGGGGGTACCTCGACGATTCGCGTCGGGGCTGGCGGAATCATGCTGCCCAATCATTCGCCGCTCGTGATCGCCGAACAGTTCGGCACGCTCGAATCCCTCTATCCCGGACGGATCGATCTCGGCCTCGGTCGGGCGCCTGGTTCCGATCATGCGACCGCGCGCGCCCTGCGACGCAATTTGGCGACGGATCCGGACGAGTTTCCGCGCGACGTGCGCGAGCTGATCAGCTACTTCGAGGACAAGGCCAGCGTCCGTGCCGTCCCCGGAGCAGGCCTCAAAGTGCCGATCTGGATCCTTGGTTCGAGTCTGTTCGGCGCGCAGCTCGCCGCCATGCTCGGGCTGCCGTACGCATTCGCTTCGCACTTTGCGCCGGGCGCGCTCTTTCAAGCGATCGAGCTGTACCGCGCGCTCTTTCGGCCCTCGCCGTACTGCGAGAAACCGTATGTCATGCTCGGGTTCAACGTCTTTGCGGCTGAGACGGACGAAGAGGCGCGCCTGCTCGTCACGTCGGCGCAGCAGGCCTTCGTCAACTTGCGCAGCGGCCATCCGACAACCCTGCAACCGCCGATCGCGGGCTATGAAAACCATCTCGCGCCCCACGAGCGGCTCATGCTGGATGAGGTGCTTGCATGCTCGGCCATTGGCTCGCCGCAAACCGTGCGCGAGCAGATCATGGACTTCATCGCACGCACGCAGGCCGACGAGCTCATCATCGCGTCCATGATCTACGATCACCAGGCGCGCCTGCGCTCTTACGAGATCGCTGCGGAAGTCATGCGGACCTGACCCGATCGGGCGAACCGATCGGCAGGGCTTGGAGTGTCTGGAACCATGAAGACAAGCCCGAAGCCGCTCGCCGAGCAGCTGGGCTAGAAGACCGTGAGGAGCGCCACCGCCAGGAGCACGTAGACGACTATGGTGCTCCAGAACCCTCGGACGCGTCCTCGTCACGCCGGAAGGTCCGGCCCCCAGGCCCCGACTTTGCGTAGATTCCACCGCTCATCACGCCGTACGCGACGTAGACGAGTAGGACAAGGCCGAGCATCTTGAACAGCGCGCTCATGGACGCTGAATAGCGGATCCCCTCCCGGAATGCACGCTTGTGGCGCAAACCGGTCGTGGTTCTGCAGGTCGATTCACATTCGGCAGCCACCGCCTCGGGCTTGGACTTGGTTCCCTGTTCGCCTCCTCCTTAAGTGTGGGCGCTGCGCCATCCTTGGCGCAGCTCCACGAAAATGACTGGCCGATCTCAGGCTTCCGCCCGTTCCATGAGATGTACCCCGGGTCGCGCCCCGGAGCTTCGGTTCCTTCCGAATACGGCCACCGCCGGTCTCCGCGCAATGCACATCCGTGTGATTCCCTTTGCTCACCGGAGAGAGTCGTTCTCCGGCCCGGCGGGCGCAGCTTCGGCCATTCGAGCAGCGGAAGTCTTGAATAACCGCTGAAGGTGGCGTGAAAGTTTTCCCTGAACCTTCTTACGGATTGCTGAAAGCGTCGTAAGAATAGATGTCGACGGAAAATTTTCGCGCTAGGCCTTCAGCCGATAGCCAGTTCTGAACACCCACCATGCAATCGCCAGGCAGATGATCATGAACAGGAAGGTCATCGCCAGGCTTACCCCCACGGCGACGTCCGAGATGCCGTAGAAGCTCCAGCGAAACCCGCTGATGAGATAAACGACCGGATTGAAGAGCGCGATCTTCTGCCAGAGGGGCGGCAGCATGCTGATCGAATAAAAGCTGCCGCCCAGGAATGCGAGCGGCGTGACGACCAGCACCGGGACGATCTGAAGCTTCTCCCAGCCGGTCGCCCAGATGCCGATCAGGAATCCGAACAGGCTGAAGGTGATCGAGGTCAGCACCAGGAACGTCACCATCCAAAACGGGTGCGCGATCTCGAACGGGACGAACAGCCGCGCAGTGGCCAGGATGATCAGGCCGAGCAGGACCGACTTCGTCGCCGCCGCCCCGACATAGCCGGTCACGATCTCGAACGGCGAGAGCGGCGCCGACAAGACCTCGTAGATCGTGCCCGAATAGCGCGGCATGTAGATGCCGAAGGAGCCGTTCGAGATACTCTCGGTGAGGATCGACAGCATGATGAGGCCGGGCACGATGAACGCGCCGTAGCTGACCCCGTCTATCTGCGCCATCCGTGACCCGATCGCCGCGCCGAACACGACGAAGTACAGCGACGTAGAAATGACCGGCGACAGCACGCTTTGCACGAGGGTGCGGAACCAACGCGCCATCTCGAAACGGTAGATTGCAAGCAGGCCGTACGTATTCATGCGCGTCCTCCCGTCGCCGCCAGACCGTTCGGGACTGCGTCGCGCTTGACCAGGCTGACGAAGATCTCCTCGAGCGAACTTTCCGTCGTGTTGAGATCCTTGAAGTCGATGCCGAGCTCGTTGAGCTGGCGCAGAAGGCTGGCGATCCCCGTCGATTCCTGCTGCGAATCGAACGTATAGATAAGTGCGGTACCGTCAGCCGAGAGCTCGAGATTGCGATGCGCGAGCTCCGGCGAAATGCGCTCGAGCGGATGCTGCAAATGCAATGTCAGCTGCTTGCGCCCGAGCTTACGCATCAGCGTTCGCTTGTCCTCGACGAGAATGATCTCGCCTTTGTTGATGATGCCGATGCGATCAGCCATCTCCTCGGCCTCTTCGATATAGTGCGTCGTGAGAATGATCGTGACGCCGTTGGCACGAAGCCGCCGCACCATGTCCCACATGTCACGACGCAGCTCGACATCGACGCCCGCGGTGGGCTCGTCGAGGAAAAGAATCTGCGGTTCGTGCGAAAGCGCCTTCGCGATCATGACGCGGCGCTTCATGCCGCCCGACAACGAAAGGATGCTGTTGTCCTTCTTGTCCCAGAGCGACAGATCCTTCAGCACCTGCTCCAGATAGGCATCGTTCGGCGGCTTGCCGAAAAGGCCGCGACTGAACTTCACGGTCGCCCACACGCTCTCGAATGCGTCGTTCGCAATCTCCTGCGGCACGAGGCCGATCTTCGAGCGCGCCGCCCGATACTCCTTGATGATGTCGTGTCCGTCCGCGAGCACCGTGCCGGACGTTGGCGTGACGATGCCGCAGATGATGCTGATCAGCGTCGTCTTGCCTGCGCCGTTCGGACCGAGCAACGCAAAGATTTCGCCGCGGCGGATCTCCAGGTCGATGCCCTTGAGCGCATGGAAGCCCGATGCGTACGTCTTGGTGAGGTTGGAGACTGAAATGATGGGTTGCACGGATATGGACCGAAGTGGCGTGGAGACGCTCTGAAACGGGTCATTATAAAGGTGTGACCGAGGTGTCACTGACCTGCCGCTCACTCAAAGCAGGCGAGACATTTCCAATGCGCGTCTGCGGACCGTCCGTCCAGGCAATGGGGACTGGCGCATTGATTGCGACTGAGTAATATCTACTCAGCGCGTCATGACGCGCGACAAACCCGAGGAATCGCGCAGCTGGTGACGCACGGAAGCGGGCTGAAACGCCCAGTTGACATATTCATGCATGGACGATGGATGGATGAGCGACGAGAAGGACAAGGAGACCAAGCAAAGAGGGAGCTTTTGGCTGGGCGAATGGAGGGTCGAGCCGGAGCTGAATCGCATCGTACGGGGCGATGAGGTTGTCAACATCGAACCTCGCAACATGGACGTGCTCCTATGCCTCGCCCAGAACCCCGGACGCGTGTATTCCACGGCAGAGCTCGAGCGTCACGTCTGGAAGGGCCTCGTCGTCACGCCGAACTCCGTTTACCAAAGCATTGCCCAGCTGCGCCGATCATTGGGCGATGACCCGGCCAACCCGCGGTATATCAGGACGATTCCGCGCAAGGGGTACCAGCTCATCGCTCCCGTTATCCCAATAGCACCGTCAGCGGCGGATAGCCCTACGCCCGCAAACGACTCCGAGCGTACCTCCCCTCAACGGCTCCGCTCCCGAATAGCTGTTTTCGCTGGTGGAGCGGCGCTCTGTGCTGGACTGGTAGTGTGCATCGGCCTATACGGCTCGAAACATCGAGAAGTCACCTTGCCGGTACCGAGCTCGATCACGTTCGAAGCATTACCTCGCGACTCCGACGTCGAGCCAGCCATCTTCACCAAACTCGCAGACGCTGCCTTAGCCGCAGGCAACCCACGAAACGCAAGAGCGCATTTGCTCAACGCACTAGAGATTGAACGTCGTCGAGTGGGGGACAAGCACACTCGCGTAGCTGAGATGCTGTACATGTTGGCTAATGTTCAGGCATGGGAAGGTGACTTTGAAGCAGCCGAAGCGACAGCGCGCGCAGCTTTACAAACTCTTGCCGACCTTAACGCACCAAAGCGTCATCCTGTTCGAGTTCAGGCAATAGCACAATTGGGGTACGTCTTGGTTGAAGCTGCGAAGTATGACGACGCGGAACCGCATCTCTTGGAAGCGCTGGAACTCGCTAGCGAGGTATTCGGGGACAGATCGCCAACCAAGACGTTTGCTCTCGGCCAACTAGCCCTCCTGCGATTGAGTCAGGGTCATTATGCTCAAGCCGAACAGGCAGCACGTGAAGCCATCGCAATCGGGGAAGAAGTTGGTGCTGCTATTCAGCTCATGACCCAGCAACGCGGCGTAGTTGTGCGTTCGCTACTGGCGCAATCTCGATATGCCGAAGCACTCACCGAATCAGAACGGGCTCTTTCGAATATGGAAAACGTGCGTAAGGACCACCCGCACAAGCTTGCCTGTCGACATTGGATCGCTCTCAGTTTGATCGGTCTCGGCGAGCACGCCCGCGCCGAAGCGCTGCTTCGAGAGAATCTTGCGCTCTGGCAAAACAATGACGGTTGGAGCGCTTGGGTTGCATCGACTGCGAGCGCGTTAGGGGAAGCGCTCCTCGGACAGGATCGCATTGCCGAAGCAGAGGGATACCTTCTGCGAGCGTCGCTCGATTTGAAAGCAAACAAGAGCCGACAGGAGCAAATGCAATTCGCCGAGCACCAACGTCGACTGGCGTTGCTGGAGACCACCAAACAGGCCCGGCGTGCAGCAGAGAAGACTCAGGACAGCAACTACCGAAGCTAGCACCCCGGTGATACGATAACCGCGCCCCGACGTCCGCAAGGCGCCAGTGTTCAATACGCGAGAGCCGCCGTCGCAGTAGCATCTGGCGTGACGGATCGTATCCGGCGATCCCATAGCTGCAGAAAAGTCTTTCGGCCGAGATGCTTTCCTTTTCTTCCCTCGCGCTTCGCCGCGGCGCGCGGCTGCTGTTCTCCGACGCAACGTTCACGATCTTCCGGGGCGACAAGGTCGGCATCGTCGGCGCCAACGGCACCGGCAAATCGTCCCTCCTCGCGCTCGTCCGCGACGAGCTTCAGCCAGACGCAGGCTCATTCGAACGGCCGTCGCAGCTCGTCATGGCGCACGTCGCCCAGGAGCTGCATGCGACCGAGCGTCCGGCGATCGAGTTCGTCATGGACGGCGACGCGGAGCTGCGCGCCACGGAACGCGCGATTGCCGAAGCGGAGCGGCGCGAAGACGGCGCGAAGCTCGGCGAGCTGCACGCGAAGTACGCCGCCATCGGCGGTTACGACGCACGCGCTCGCGCCGGGCGTTTGATGCACGGCCTGGGCTTTGCTCCCGAAGACGAAACCAAGCCGGTGAGCGCGTTCTCGGGCGGCTGGCGCGTTCGGCTCAATGTCGCCCAAGCGCTCATGTGCCGCTCCGATCTGCTGCTCCTCGACGAGCCCACCAATCACCTCGACCTCGACGCGGTGCTGTGGCTCGAAGGATGGCTGCGCAGCTATACGGGTACGCTGCTCATGATCGCGCACGATCGCGAGTTCCTCGATCGCACCGTAAACCGGATCGTGCACATCGAGCACGGCAAGGTGCAGGTCTACACCGGCAACTACTCGGCTTTCGAGGAACAACGCGCCGCCCAGCTCGCGCAGCAGCAGGCGATGTACGAGCGCCAGCAGCGCGAGATCAAGCACATGATGGCGTTCATCGAGCGCTTCCGCGCGAAGGCGAGCAAGGCGCGCCAGGCGCAAAGCCGCATGAAGGCGCTCGAGCGCATGCAGCGGATCGCACCGGCGCACGTCGATTCACCATTCGAGTTCACGTTTCTGCCGCCGCAGAAGTTGCCCAAGCCGCTGCTCACGATCGAAAAGCAGTCCGTCGGCTACAGCGATCGTGTCGTCTTGAGCTCCGTGAGCCTTACGATCCAACCGGGCGACCGCATTGCCCTGCTCGGCCGCAATGGCGCGGGCAAATCGACATTGATGAAGCTGCTGGCGGGCGAGCTCACGGCGCGCGAAGGCAAGCGCACCGAGGCGCGCGACCTCAAGATTGGTTACTTCGCGCAGCATCAGCTCGAGCAGCTGCGCATCGACGATTCGCCGCTCGGTCACTTGCGCCGGCTGGGCGGGGAAGCCGCGGCGCGAGCCACCGAGCAGGAACTGCGAACATTCCTCGGCGGATTCGGTTTCAGCGGCGATCGGGTCTTCGAGCCGGTCGGCCCCTTCTCGGGCGGGGAGAAAGCGCGGCTCGTATTGGCGCTCGTCAGCTACATGCGTCCCAACTTACTGCTGCTCGATGAGCCGACGAACCATCTCGACCTCGAGATGCGCCAGGCACTCGCGGTGGCGTTACAGGACTTCGACGCAGCAGTCGTGCTGGTCTCGCACGACCGGCACCTGCTGCGTGCAGTGGCCGACGAGCTGATCCTCGTCGACGAAGGTCGCGCCCGACCGTTCGACGGCCATCTCGACGACTACGCGCGCTGGCTCACCACACGCGAAACCGATGAAGAAGCGACCAACGAAAGCCGCCCGGCAACGAGCGCCGATCAGCGCAAACAGCGCAAGCGCGAAGAGGCCGAGCGGCGCGCGCGGCTGAGCCCGATCAAAGCCGAAATCGCCAAGCTCGAAAACGAAATGGCGAAATTGCAAGAGCAGCTGGCCGACATCGAGTCAGCGCTTGCAGCGCCCGAAGTGTACGAGGCGTCTGCCAAGGCACGCTTGCAGGAGCTCTTGCAGACTCAGGCGAAGCTCAAGCAAGCGCTGACGACGGTCGAGGAAGCGTGGCTGGAAGCAAACGAACGACTCGAACGCGCGGCACAGGAAGCGGCAGCCGGCTAGCTAGAAGGCCCTGACACGGCACGGATACAGCCTCCTTCTTGATCGAACTGTTGCTCACAGCTGGCACGGAGCGCCGCGAGCTCACTTCGATGTGAGCTCGCTCGTGCGACGACTTGGCGCTCCTAGCTCAGCTCGTCCCAGAACGCTTCCATCCGCCTGCGCAGCGCCGCATCGGGCAGTGTCCCGCGTCCTGCCGCTTGATTGTCCTCCAGATGCGAGCGTTTGGTGGTTCCGGGGATCGCACACGTCACGGCAGGATGCGAGACGACGTACTTGAGGAAAAACTGTGCCCATGTCGTGGCGCCGAATTCGCGAGCCCACTCCGGCACCGGTTTGCCGCTCACGCGTGCGAACAGATTCGTGCCGCGACGGCCGCCGAACGGCAGATTGACGAGCACAGCCGTACCGCGGTCTTGCGCAAGCGGCAGCAGGCGCTCGGCAGCGGCACGGTTGCCGAGCGAATAGTTGAGCTGCACGAAATCGAGCCGGTACTTGCGGAGCGCATCTGCCATTGCATCGTGCTGCGCGTCATTCGATGTCGTCGCACCCAGGTAGCGAATACGCTTTGCTGCCTTCAGCTCCTGCAGCAACGGAACCAAGGTGTCGAGGCCGTTCAAGCTGTGGACCTGGATGAGATCGATCCGCTCGGTGCGTAAGCGCCGGAACGACGTCTCGATCATGTTCTTGGCTCCCGCCACATCGCCGTCGCTCGCGGTCGCTTTCGTCGCCAGGAAGTAGCGATCGCGATTTCCGAGCTCGGCCAGTAGCTCTCCGATGACTTCTTCCGACCGCCCGTAGGCAGGCGCCGTGTCGATGAGCGTGCCGCCGAGGCGCCACATTCGATCCAACACTTCGCGCCGCATGGCCAACTCATCGGGCGCGTTCACGCTGTAGTTATTGGTTCCAAGACCAATGACAGGGATCCGCTCGCCCGAAGAGGGAATCGGACGCGTGATCGACTCGGCGTCGGTTGCCGCCAAGCTCGTCCGCAAGAAACAAGCCCCGAAAGCCGTTGCAAGTCCGGCTTCGAGCAACTCACGACGGGTCCAGTTCGTTGAGCTCATGGAGACTCCCAAGCGGTCGCAATGTTGATTCCGAGACGGCTTTCCAAGTGCATCGACGAATGCGGAAGTTGCGACTTCCCGTAACCATCCGATTGGTGCACACAGGGCCACACTGATCCCGCGGGCGCATCGAGCATGCGTGTGCGCGCAGCGTCAGGACACGAGATTCAAGTAGCACATCTGTCCGCGCCGACAATAGAGGAGGTCTGTCAATGATTGTGAAAAAACTGATCTTCGCCGCCGCACTGGCATTGGGAACGGCGAGCGCTGTCGCAAATCATTGCCCGATGGACATGCAGGCCATCGATGCCGCGTTATCGGCCAATCCGAAGCTCACGCCGGCACAGCTTGCGGAAGTCAAACAATTGCGAGCCGAAGGCGAGGCATTGCACAAAGCCGGCAAGCACCAGGAATCCGTCGAGACGCTGGCGAAAGCCAAGGCGATTCTCGGTATCTGACGCGCGCCGGCCACGCGCCCCTGCACAACTGCCAGGCTCTTTGACCGCGTCGTGAGCGACCACGGCGCGGTCGACGCGGCACCAATACTTCGGCAGATCAATGAGCTAGCGACGCTTGCTACTTGGTTGCGCGAACCGTCTACCCAGACGCCCGCAAGCCGCTTGCCTGAAACAGGGCTCACGCTCAGAATTTTCTCGCCCTTGCGGCTCAACGCCGGCATAGCGCACGAGAATGAAGTCAGCGGAGCCCGCAGACCACGAACAGTCGCTTGTCTCGCGCAGCCTCGCGCAAGGCTACGCACGCCTCCGATTTCCCTCCTCGCTCGAGAAAGAATTCCGCGCTGAGCACGCGCTTGCGAGCCGTCGCTGGGTACGCATGAGCCTCGTCGTCGCACTGCTGACGACCATCGGCTTTGCGATCATCGATCACACGATCCTGCATACGCGGAGCGCCGTCCCGGATTACGTGCGATTCGGACTGCAGCTGCCTGTTCTCCTGCTCTGCCTGTCCGCCACGAACGCGCGGTTCTTCCAGCGCTGGTATTTTCCGTCGGTGCAAATCTGCGCGCCGCTCTTCGGCATCGGCACGGTGGTTATGACGAGCCATGCGGCGCCCGAGTACGCCGCATTGGTCGGCTGCCGCGTGCTGCTCGTCGCGTTCTTTCTCTACTTCATGTTGGGACTGCGCACCCTTCAGGCGCTCGTGAGCAACGCGGTCGTCGGAGCCTCGTTGCTCGTTGCCGGCGTAACAGGCGCACTCGCGACTGAAGTAGCGACGTATCTCTCCTTCGCGTTTCTCTGTGCGAATGTCATCGGATGCGCGGGGGCCTATGCCCTCGAGCATGCGAACCGCACGTCGTTTCTCGAGCGAAAGCTGCTGGTTGAGATCGCAGCGCTCGATGGTCTGACGCGATTGCTCAATCGACAGACATTCGAGGCGCGCGTGCGAGAAGCCTGGAAGCGCGCCCACGAAGCACGCCAGACCGTCACGGTCATCATGGTCGATGTGGACCACTTCAAGCTGTACAACGACCACTACGGACATCAAGCGGGCGATGAGTGCCTGCGGCGCGTGGCAACAGCAGTGCGCGCCGCCATCGGGACACGTGCCGGGGACTTCGTCGCGCGCTACGGCGGCGAGGAAATCATTGCCGTACTCGTCGATCGCAGCGCGGAAGAAGCGCAAGCCATTGCGAGTCGCATCGTCGAAGAAGTGCAGACTCTGCAGATTCCGCACGCCGCTTCGCCCGAATCGCAGTGGGTGAGCGTGAGCGTCGGCGCGACCACACAGCCGGCCAGAGTAACTCCTTCATACGACTCCATCGTTCGCCTCGCGGACAACGCGCTCTACATGGCGAAAAAGCAGGGACGCAACCGCTGCGTCTTCTTGGATACTCGCTTGGCGGCTTGAGCCCACCCGATATTCCGCCGAGACAGCCCGATCGCTCGCCATACGTCCTGCCTGCAGCAGCGGGAACCCTCTTACGTGTGATGAGTTCAAGAGGGACAACCCACGCCATGGGGCACGAAACCGGAGATCGCCGTGAAAGTAAGTGAAGCCATGACGAACGAGGTGCGCCTCGCTCGACCCGATCAAAGCATTCAGGATGTCGCGAAGCAGATGGCTGAGCTCGACATCGGCGCGCTGCCGGTGGAGGAGAACGACCGGCTCGTCGGAATGATTACAGACCGCGACATCGCGGTGCGCGCGATTGCGCAGGGACTCGGCCCCGACACGCGCGTGCGCGAAGTCATGAGCAGCGAAATCAAGTACTGCTTCGAGGATCAGACGGTCGAGGACGTCACGCGCAATATGGGCGACCTACGTGTGCGCCGCCTGCCGGTCGTGAACCGCGACAAGCGGCTCGTGGGCATTCTATCGTTGGGCGATGTGGCACTCGAAGACGCCGTGGTGGACGACGCCGGCGAGGCGCTGAGCCGTATTTCGCGACCCGGCGGCAGCCATTCGCAATCCAGCCAGCGTCATTAGGGATCGCAAGCCACCGCTAACGTGCTGCATCGAGCAACTGCTCGATGCGCGGCTTGATCGCCTCGGGCTTGGTCGGGGGTGCATAGCGCTCAACGACACGCCCCTCACGATCGATCAAGAACTTGGTGAAGTTCCACTTGATGCGCTCGCTGCCGAGCACGCCCGGCGCTTGCTGCTTGAGCCAGCGATACAGCGGGTGCGCCGTCTCGCCGTTGACGTCGATCTTGGCGAACATCGGGAAAGTCACGCTATAGCGGCTCGTGCAGAACTGCGCGATCTGTTCGCTGTTGCCTGGCTCCTGGCCGCCGAACTGATTGCAAGGGAAGCCGAGCACCTCAAAACCGCGATCGCGGTACTCGCGGTAGAGCGCCTCGAGCCCTTCGTATTGCGGGGTGAAACCGCATTCGCTGGCAGTATTGACGATCAACAGCACTTTGCCGGCGAACTCGCGCAACGAGACCAAGGTGCCGTCGAGACGCTCCGCCGTGAAGTCATACAGAGAAAGGCTCACCGCCTCATCCTCGCAGAAAAGCTTTCTTAATCAGAGCACCGTCGAGACGTCCTGTCGAGCGTCCGTCGCATCGCCCGCACGGCAGTAGCGATTCACGAACTCGTGGTGTCGCGGCATCTGCTCGACCTCGCGCGCAAGTTCCTCTTTGATGCCGCTCAGAAGACGCCGCAGGTCTTGATCCGACATGACCTTCGGGAGGTAATGATGATGCCGCGGCAAGATACCCTGCCCGAGCATCACCTGTACCCATGAATCGACAGCGAAAAGCTCGTGGTCGTCCTGCCACACATGCGCCCTGTCGCGAAACGCATCGATGCGCAGGGCGAGCGACTCGGGCACCTTCATGGTGCGGCACTCGCGCCAGAACTCGCTGTCGTCCCGCTCGGTCACATGGTAGTGAAGGATGATGAAGTCGCGGATGTGCTCGATCTCGCGGCGCGCTTCGGCGTTGTAGCGATCCACTAACGACTGCACGATGCCGCCGAAGGGGAACATTCGCACGAGCCGCGTCACACCCGTGATGATGAGATGGATGCTGGTCGACTCGAGCGGTTCGATGAATCCGCTCGCCAACCCGAGCGCGACCACATTCTTGTTCCAAACCTGGCGGCGCCGCCCCGGCTGAAAGCGGATGACCCGCGGCGTGTTGAGCGCCTGCCCATCCACCGACGTGTGCAGCGTTTGCGTCGCTTCGTCATCGGACATGTGCCGGCTGCAATAGACAAGACCATTTCCCATGCGATGCTGCAGCGGAATGCGCCACCGCCAGCCGGCGCGATGCGCGATCGCGCGGGTGTACGGCACGGCGGGACCGACGAGCTCGGTTTGCAATGCCACAGCTCGGTCGCAGAGCAACCAATGCCCCCAATCTTCGTAGCCGGTGTGCAGCGTCTGTTCGATGAGTAGCCCGCGAAAGCCGGTGCAATCCACGAACAAGTCGCCTTCGATGCGCTCGCCCGATTCCAGCACGAGCGCGCGCACGAAGCCGGATTCCGGATGCTGCTCGATGCTCTTGATCTTGCCCTCGATGCGCTTGACACCGAAGCGCTCCGAGAATTTCCGCAGGAATTTCGCGTAGACGCTCGCATCGAGATGGTAGGCGTAGTTGAGGCGGGCCTGCGGCGACGTTGCAAAGCGCTCTTCGCACGCCGCCTTGAACTCCAGACAATACTCGCCGATCTTCGATTTGAGCCCGCGCCGCAAGCTCTCCAGCCAAAAGTGATGAAACTGGCAAGCCCAGGGCGACTTGCCGAGCATGCCGAAGGCATGAATGTAGCGGTCTGCTCCATTGCGCCAGCCTTCGAAAGAGATGCCGAGCTTGAACGTTGCCGCCGCAGAGCGCATGAACTGCTGCTCGTCGACCTGAATGATCCGATGGAAGGTCCGAATCGGCGGTATGGTCGACTCGCCGACCCCGACGGTGCCGATTTCGTCGGATTCGACCAGCACGATATCGACCAAGCCATGAAGCTGCTGACCGAGCGCGGCGGCAGCGATCCATCCTGCCGTGCCGCCGCCTGCGATCACCACGCGCCGCACGTCTGCGTTCATGCTCCGTCTCCGTGCCGTGAGAGTAGCCGCCTCAGCGACTGCCGGCCGCCTCGGACTCCGGCACGGCGCAATACTGCTCGAGGAACTGCTTGTGCGTCGTCATCTTCGACACGGCGCTGCGAATGTTCGTGCTCAGCGTCGTGAGCATCGTACGCAGATTCTCCGGGCTCAGCATGTCGGCCATGTGATGGTACGCGTTCGGATAGATGCGCTGTCCCAGCAATACCTGTAGCCAAGAATCGACGCGGAACAGATCCTTCGGATCCGGGAACACAAGTCCTGTTTCGCGGAACAGCTCGAGCCGGTGCGCCAGCGTGTCAGGCACCTCCATGTCGCGGCAGTCGCGCCAGTACGGCGTGTCGTCGCGCTCGGTCGCCTTGTAGTGCAGGATGATGAAATCGCGAATCCGCTCGTATTCGAGCTGCGACTCACGGTTGTACTCGCGGGCCAGCGCCTCGCTGTAGCCGCTGAACGGGAACAGGCGCAGCAATCTCGCCACGCCGCTTTGAATCAAATGAATGCTGGTCGATTCGAGCGGCTCGATGAACCCGCCGGCCAATCCCACAGCCACGCAGTTCTTGACCCAGGCACGCCGCCGACGCCCTGGGCGGAACTTGAGTAAGCGCAACTCGACGCGGATGTCGCCCTCGAGGTTCTCCATGAGCACGCGTCGCGCTTCTTCGTCCGTGGTGTAGGCCGTCGAGTAGACATGTCCGGTGCCTTGGCGGTGCTGCAACGGAATCTTCCACTGCCAACCGGCTTGATGCGCGATGGCACGCGTATACGGCGGAATGTCGTCGAGCGGATAGTCGGTCTGCAGCGCAAGCGCGCTGTCATTGCGAAGCCATCGGCTCCAGTCCTCATATCCCGCCTTGAGAGCCTGCTCGATGAGCAATGCGCGAAAGCCGGTGCAGTCGATGAAGAAGTCGCCCTCGATGCGTTGTCCCGAGTCGAGCACCAGTGCTTGGATGAAGCCCGATTCGGGATGCTGGACGACCTCGACGATCTTGCCCTCGATGCGCTTGACGCCCTTGGCTTCGCTGCGCTCGCGCAAGTAACGAGCGTAGAGCGCGGCGTCGAAGTGATAGGCGTAGTTGATCTTCGATTGCTCGTTGGTGAAGAACTTGTGCGCCTTTGCGGCCTGGAGCTCGAAGCAACAGTCGCCGAGCTCCCCGTCATAGCCGTGCTTCCTCGCGGCCAGCCAGAAGTGATGAAAGTCGCCAAGCCAGGTGCTGCGGCCGATGACGCCGAAGGAGTGAATGTAGCGGTCGCCAAGGCGCGCCCAGTTCTCGAAGGAAATCCCGAGCTTGATCGAGCCGCGCGTCACGCGCAGGAACTCGCGCTCATCGAGATCGAGGAGGCGGTGAAACGTGCGCACCGTCGGGAACGTGGCTTCGCCGACTCCGACCGTGCCGATTTCTTCCGATTCGATCAGCGTGATGTCGAGCAACGGCCCGAGCTGCTGCGACAACGCGGCCGCCGTAACCCACCCCGCAGTGCCGCCACCGGCGATGACGACCTTCTTGACGCTTTGCGGTTTCACGATGCCCCCTTTCGGTAGCGTGTGCGCCGAGCGATCTGCGCTCGCTCGGCGCTAGCGATTGAGACGTTGCACGAGCAGCGAGCGCAGGCGTCGCGCCTTGATCTCATCCAGCGGCCCGAGCAGGCCGCGCGCGGGCTCGGGCAAGTGCGCACTTGATCGGTCGGCAGGGCCGAACACGTAGTAATCGAAGAGCGCGCGCCATGCGCGCTTTTCCGCCTCAGGACGATCGCGCAGACTCAGAATCGCGTGCAGTAAGGTTGTCTGCGGCGTATCCATGAACGCCGGCGCCACGTTCCACCAGTAATTGACCATGACGTTGAACGACTCGAGCGCGTCGACTTGGTGCCACCACAGCGCCGGATAGAAGAGCACATCGCCGGGCTCCAGCTCCGCGACCTCCGCTGCAGCCAGCGCTTCACGCAGCTTCGGAAAGCGCTCGAAGTCAGGCGCGTGAATATCGGCCATCGTCACGACCTGGCCGCCGGGTGTCGGCTCCAAGGGCCCTGGATAGAGATTTTCGACCTGCTCCGGCGGAAAGAGCGTGAAGCGCCTGCGCCCGACGAGACAACAGGCGATGTTGTACGACATGTCGTAATGCGCGAGCGCAGTGGTGCGATTGCCGATCCACGCACCCACGAGCGGCGGGTTCGCCTCGAACATGGGATGGTTCAAGACGAGATCGTTTTCCTTACGGAAACCCGGCAGATAAACATCGACGTCGGTCGAGCCGATATAGATGGAAGGCGCGTTCTCGTCGCCGAGATGCTGAAGGATCCGATCGAGATATTCATCGAGCAGACCGCGATCGGCTTGGAAATCGAGCTTGGTCGCATCCGCGGTATAACCGAAGCGCCCCTTGAGCTCCGGGCGCGCGACGAACACGACGACACGCCGGCCGTTGTAGAACCGCTTGAGATACGCGACTGCGCTCTGCGGCGAATCCCCAGCTCGCACGAGCGGCCAGTCGCGTGCCAATCCTTTCAGAATCGTCGGCTGCCCCTCCTCCATGAGCGCATCGTAGGGAACTGCCGTCGGCGAGATGCCGGTCAGCGTTCGCGTCTTCTTGAGCACGTATTCCATGGCATCGGCGATCAACTCTGCTCGATGGCCGCCGCACGCTTGCGATTCTTGAGCTCGATCAGCCAGTTGATATTGCCGAGAGAAGCAGCGGCCAGCATGGCAGGCTGCAGGTAACCCCGCCTGTGCAGCTGCTCGAGCGTTGCGGCATCGAGCTTGTCGAGAGACTCCGGGCTGATCGAAAGAAATCCGGTCAGCTTGTATTGGACGCGTTCGTCGAGATGAATCTCGATGTCCTTGGCTTCCAGCAAGCCGGCCTCCTCGAACGCCTTGTACATCGGGCCCGCAATGTCGGTGCCCTTGTAAATAAGTTGCAGCATGCGATTGGCACGTTCGAGGTACGGTGAATGACCGCCATGCTTCAGGAAAATCGGCTCGCCCTCGGTCGTGCTGACACGCGGATGATCGAGATCGATATGGATCACCGGCTCGTTGACGACTTCGCCGTCGATCTCGGTCTTGCGAAATCCGATCAAGAACGGCCCGCGCTGCAGTACCGCAGGAACGTAACGGCCGTTCCAGCCCTGGCCTTGCTCGGTCAGGAACAGGTTCTCGTGTTTGTCGAGACCGAGCAGCGCGAATGCTTGCAGACAACCCTCGTCGCTGCGGCGAAACAGAATCGGATACTCGCGTTGGACATGAACGAATTCGGTCGGAAAGACCAACGCCATGTTGACGTTGTCGCCGAACTCGGCGGAGAAGCCCGTGCGGACGCGCAGGTCCTTGTGAGCGATATTGTCGAGCGCAACGGTTCTGGTCATGGGATATGGCGCGAGCAAGGCGTCCCTCGACGAGCCGGACATCTGTCGACATCCAAGCTCGGCTAGCGTACTGCTCAAACGTCAGGATCGCAAAAGACGCGAATGTTTATGTAGCTAGTGCAAGACGGCTGGGCCACCCTCGAGCGCACGCGTCGTCACGCCCTGGCCTCACTCAGTTCGAGATACTGCTTGCGCTGAAGTTGCCCGGGCCATGAAGGCCCGGGCAACCGGTAGCGACGGATCGAGATCCGTACGCGAGCTTTAGAACTTGTACCGCGCGCCGATGGCGTAGCGCGGCGCAAGCTCATAGGCCCAAACGGTCATACCATCCTTACGACGGTACTCGCGGTGATGCTCGCCGGTGAGGTTGATACCTTCGAGCATGACCTGGAAGTTGTCGTTGATGTCGTAAGAGATGCTCAGGTCGAGCTGACCGTACTCGTCCGTGAACTGCGGGCTACGGCTGCCGCCCGCGTTGGCCGTGTTGAGGAACTTGTCGCGCCAGTTGTAGGCGAGACGAGCCGAGATGCCGTGCTTCTCGTACATCAGCGTGATGTTGGCGGTGTCCGACAGACCGACCAGCGCGAACTGATTCTCATCCGGATCGGAGCCGATGTCCGCCTCCACGTCGCCGTTCACGACCGTATAGCTGCCGGCAATGCCGAAGCCGGTATCGCCGAAGAAGTGCTGTGCCGCGAACTCCCAGCCGAAGATATTGCCTTCGCGGTCGTTGATCGGCTGAGACACACGGAAGATCATCTCCGGATCGTTCTCGTCCGGACGCACGTCGTACAGACTGAGGATCTCATCGACGAACGTCTGACGGAGCGCGCCCGTCGCCGGATCGATGCCCGTCTCGAATTGCGCGCGCGCGGCGGCCACGTCGCCACCGTTCGCGTCGATCAACGCGACCATCGTGAACAGGTTGGCCGGCGAACGGTCCATGTTGAGCGCGTCGATTTCGGCGAGCGCAGCGCCCGAACGCGTACCCGGCGCGCCCGAGCTCGGATCACGCAAGCCGAACAGCGGACGGCTGAAGACGCCCGTGCCGAGGAAGTTCTTCACGGTCTTGTCGAAGAAGCCCACCGACACGTAGCTGTCTTCCTTGTAGTACCACTCGATCGACACGTCCCAGTTCTCCGACTCGAGCGGCAGCAACGCGGGGTTCTGAGCCTCACCGCCCGTTTGTCCGCCGAGCGCCGTCGGGTTGTTCGGCGCGCCAGGAGTGGTCAACGCGAACAAGTTGCCGTACGGCACGCGACCGATGGTCTTGCTGTAGGACATGCGCGCCACGACGCTATCGGTCAGGTCGACCTTGAAGTCGAGGTTGGGCAGCAGGTGGTTGTACTCACCGTCGCCCGTCACGTTCTGCATGCCGCTGAACTCGATGCTGAAGTCGTTGTCAGCGACCCACACGATGTTGACCGGGATGGACTGCAGCGAAGTGGAATCCACCTTGGTGCGCTCATAGCGCAGACCGCCGGTGATCTGAGCCGGGAAACCCAAGAACTCGGTCTTGACCTGGAACTGCGTATAGAAGGCGAGGATGTCTTCGTTCACCCAGTTCTGGTTGTCGTTGACGCGAACGGCGTTGCCCTGTTCTTCGTAGACCGGCACGAGCAGCTTGTAGAGCTCGGTTGCATCGGCGCGGAAGGCCGTCTGCGCCTGACCGACCGGGAAGTCGTCGAAGCGGCAAGCCATGCAGAACGCCTGCACGACGCCTGGCGCGTACTGCTCGATGTCGCGAGGATTGGACACACCCCACGTACCGAGGTCCTGCTCCGTGGTGCGGCCACGCGCGTAGATCTCGGTGTCGCGGTAGTTCACGCCGAAGTCGAGGCGGCTGTCGCCGTTATCGAAGGTGAAGCGCAGATCCACCTCATCGACGTCCATCTCTTGCCACTGCGCCGAGCTGCGGGCGACCTGCGAGCCGAGATCCTGAACGTTCAGGATGCCGTCGCCGTTGCCCTTGATGGAGTCGTTGAACGTGTAGCTCTGCACCGGGAAGCCGTCCTTGGTACGCCAATCGACGGAGTGCTGAGCGATGACCGGCGCCGCGAAGGTGACGAACGTCGCCGAATGACCGAGCGGGTTGTTCGGCACGGAACGCGCCTTGTCGGTGTGGGCATCGAAGCGCAGCGTGCCGGTCTCGGTGATCGCCCACTCGGCATTGAAGCCGACCGACTTGAAATCATCCTTCTGGCCGCGACGGGTTTGCTCGAAGCCCATGTCCTTCGTGCCGTCGTTGTTCTCCTGCAGGAACACCGCCTGCGACACGGGACCTTGGCCGTCGAAGATGATCTGATCGAACGGCGTCGCAAACCAGTTGGTCTGCTCGTAGCGGAACTCTTCGTTCTCGTTCTTGAAGTACGTGAAGTCCGCGGTCAGCGTCAGCGAGTCGATCGGACGGAACTGCGCAACCAGCTGACCGTTCCAGCGCTCGCGGCTGAGATCGGACACGTCGTAGCGGCTGTCTTGCGGGATCGCGAACAGCTCGCCATCCGCCGGCGGATTGACGTAGTTCGCTGGATTGCCGCCTGCACGCACCACGCTGGTGTCGGAGAAGAAGTCGCTCGCTCTGCGCACCACCCAATCGTTCGTCTGGCCGATCGCAGCACCGGAGTCGCGCTTGGAGTAACCGCCGAACACGCTGATACCGACAGTCTCGCCATCGTTCGTCCAGCTGAACAAGCCGCTGACTTCGGGCGTGACGCTATCGCCATCTTCCACGCTCGTATCGATCAGTCCCTTCGCGCCGATCGTGGCCTTCAGGCCCGGATTGTCGAGCGGACGATGCGTCTTGACGTTGATCGTCGCGCCGATACCGCCCGACGGCAGTAACGCTTGACCGGTCTTGTAGACCTCGAGGCTCGTGACCGCTTCGGCTGCGATGTTGGAGAAGTCGAAGCTGCGACCCTGGCCGCCCGCAAAGTTGTCGCGGTTACCCCAGACATTGACTTCGGCCGTGGGGACAGTACGGCCGTTCAATGTCACGAGGTTGAAGCCCGGCCCGAAGCCGCGCACCGTCACCTGCGAGCCTTCGCCGTTCTGACGGTCGATCGACACGCCAGGGATACGCTGGAGCGACTCGGCGACGTTCGTGTTCGGGAACTTACCGATGTCTTCCGCGCTGATCGCGTCCACGACGCCGATGGCCTCGCGCTTGATGTCCATCGACTGCATCAAGCTGCCGCGCAAGCCAGTGACGATGATCTCCTCCAGCTCCTGGTTGCCTTGCTGTTGGGCATACACAGGACTGACGAGGACCGCGCCACCGACGACGGTGAACAGCGCCTTCCGATTGAGTTTGGGTTTCATAAGATGAGTTCTCCTCAGCACTTTGGATGCGTTTTTGTTCTTCTTGTTGTTATGGAATCGAAAACGCTGGTCTTGCGCTAAGCGACCGATACGTTTGGGGTCGCAACGGCAGCCAGCGCTCGGTGGGAACTTTCTCTTTCGGTTGCCATGGCTGCGCTCCCTTCTGTCCAAAGAAACGAAATCTCATTGCATACGCCGTCGACGACATTCGCCTCGGACGCATCCGCAGAGTCCGTTCCGCCCCTATTGCCAGGTTTCGATGTATTTCGAGCTATACGAGTGACGCAATTGCGAGCCGCGGCAGTGACAAGGAACGAGCTGCTTGAGGGAAAGGCTATCGACTCGGGCACGTGCACCTTGGCCTGCGCGCAACATTGCTCGAGCTCTTCGTTGCGAAGTCTCCGGTTGACTATCCCCCATGTCAGCCGACCTTGGCGCTGGTCGCGCATGAACGCGCGGGGGAATGTGGCGCGTTTTAACAACGTTGTCAAGCCGATGACAGCGCTCTACATGCCGCGCCAGACCCGCCGCCAAGACAGGGTAGATAGATACCGCCGGAGCGCCGCTGCCGGTGAGCGCCAAAGGCATGTTGCGTTGACGACACATCAGGGAGCGGAGAGGGTCATGACGGGCAGCGCGAGGTCTGGCGCCGACCCGCCCGGTAATGGATACAGAGAGACGGAGGGCGGCCTGAAATGTCTACATGGCCGCGCCCAGCCGCATCTCATCAGGCCGACTTGGCAGCGCGCGCTGGGACGCCTCCGAGTTGGCGCCGCGTCGAACGAGCGGCGCAGCAATAACCTCGCGCTTGATAAGCGAGCGGGCGCGGCGACGGTTACTCCCGCGTGCCGATGCCGCGATACATGAGCCACACGCACACGCTGAACAGCACGGCGGCGGCAATCACCATGATGAGGTAGGCGTTGGCGACGTTGACGTCGGAGACGCCGAGGAAGCCGTAACGGAAAGCGTTCACCATGTAGAGGATCGGATTCGCCTTCGACACTTGCTGCGCCCATTCAGGCAGCAGATCGATCGTGTAGAAAACGCCGCCGAGGTAGGTGAGCGGCGTGAGCACGAAGGTCGGAATGAACGAGATCTGATCGAAATTCTTCGCGAACACGGCGTTGATCATGCCGGCGAGCGAGAACACGATGGAGCTCAAGAGCACAGCCGATACCACGATCCCGACGTTGTGGACGTGCAGGCGCGTGAAGAGCAACGTAATGACGGTCACGACGCCGCCCACGAGCAGGCCACGCACGAGCCCGCCCATCATGTAACCGGCCACGATCAACCAATTCGGCAGCGGCGCGACCAGCAGCTCCTCGATGTGCTTGCCGAACTTCGCACCGAAGAACGAGGACACCACGTTGCCGTAGGAGTTCGTGATCACCGACATCATGATGAGGCCCGGGGCGATGTACTGAATGTACGTGTAGCCGCCCATATCGCCGATGCGCCGGCCGATGAGGCTGCCGAAGATCACGAAGTACAGCGTCGCGGTAATCGCCGGCGGGACGATCGTCTGGCCCCAGATGCGCAGAATCCGGTTGAACTCGCGGATGACGATGGTGTTGAAGCCGACGATGTTGGTCTTGACGAGCATGCAGGATCCGCTTGTCGGAACTTGAGTGAAACGAAACGACGCGCTCTTGCTCAGCTGGCGGCAGCGTCCTTCTGGACGAGCCGCATGAACAACTCCTCGAGACGGTTCGTCTTGTTACGCATCGAGAGCACTTCGATGCCCGCCGCCGTCAGGCGCGAGAAGATGTCGTTCAAGTTCTGCTCCTTAGACACCTCGATCTCGAGCGTGTGATCGTCCGGCATCGTCACCGTATAGCCAGGCAGCTCGGGTTTGGTGGCGATGGGATTGCGCAGATTGAAGACGAACGTCTCGGTCTGGAGCTTGCGCAGCACGCGACTCATGCGGTCGTTCTCGATGATCTGCCCCTTGTCGATGATCGCGACGTTGCGGCAGAGGCTCTCGGCCTCCTCGAGATAATGCGTGGTGAGGATGATGGTCGTGCCGGCCGCATTGATGTCGCGCATGAATGCCCACATCGAGCGGCGCACCTCGATGTCGACGCCCGCCGTCGGCTCATCGAGGATCAAGAGCTTCGGCTCGTGCATCAAGGCGCGCGCGATCATCAAACGACGTTTCATGCCGCCCGAGAGCGTTCGCGACACCGCGTTGCGCTTGTCCCAGAGCTGTAGGGCCGTCAGATACTTCTCCAGGCGATCGTGCGCGATGCGCCGCGGCAGACCGTAGAAGCCCGCTTGGTTGAGCAGGATCGTCGAGACCGTCTCGAATTGATTGAAGTTGATTTCCTGCGGCACCAGACCGATGCACGACTTCGCGAGCGCAAGATGCGTATCGATGTCGTAGCCGAACACCTCGACCTTGCCGCTCGTCTTGTTGACGAGCGAGGTGACGATGCCGATCGCCGTGGTCTTGCCGGCGCCGTTCGGCCCGAGCAGGGCGAAGAAGTCGCGCTCCTCGACGTCCAAGTCGATGCCCTTCAGGGCACGCACGCCGTTCTTGTACGTTTTGGTGAGCTGTCGAAACGAGAGGGCTTTCATGGCTGCGCTGGACATTGGCGGCCGCTGCAAGACGACCCGCCGTGACTGGAGCGTCGCCGCCTACGGGAGGTCCGTTGCGGCCCCATCCGCGTAAGGCGGCGCGCGAAGCCTAGCGATCCGTGTGCAGAGCGGCAAGGAGCCGCACGCGCGGCGCCCGACTGCACGACGGGAAGTTCTGACAAGCTGCCCCGAAAGGACATGCTGCCGCCCTTTGCACCCCGTGTGCCAAGCGGGCATCATCATTGCGAAGAGCCTTCTTTCCGAAGCTCGGCGACCTTGCTAAGTCGATATGTACACGAGCTTTTTCGGCCTCGGTGAAAAGCCTTTCGCGATCACGCCCGATCCCCGCTACCTCTTCATGAGCGAGCGGCATGCGGAAGCGCTTGCCCACCTGCTGTACGGCATCAACGAGGCAGGCGGCTTCATCCAGCTGACCGGCGAAGTCGGAACCGGCAAGACGACCGTGGTGCGCTCGCTGCTCGAGCGTATGCCGGGTCATGCCGACGTCGCCGTGATCTTGAACCCGCAGCTCTCGCCGCTCGAGTTCGTGCTCACGATCTGCGAGGAGCTCGGCATCTTCGTGCGCGACGAGGATGCAAAAAGCATCAAGGATCTCGTCGATATCTTGAACAGGCGCCTGCTCGATGCGCACGCCAAGGGGCGGCGCGTCGTGCTCATCGTCGATGAGGCGCAGAACCTGACGCCCGAGACGCTCGAACAGGTGCGCCTGCTCACGAACCTGGAAACGGCCTCGCAAAAGCTCCTGCAGATCATCCTCATCGGTCAGCCGGAGCTGCGCGAAGTGCTCGCCCGCGTGGAGCTGCGCCAGCTCGCGCAGCGCATCACCGGGCGCTATCACCTCGTGCCGCTGACCAAAGCGGAAACGGCAGCGTACGTGCGTCACCGGCTGAAGGTAGCCGGCGCGAACGGCGCGGAGATCTTCACGCCGGCAGCGCTGCGCGAGGTGCATCGCTTGAGCGGCGGCGTGCCGCGCATCATCAACGTGATCTGCGATCGCGCGCTGCTCGGCGCCTTCACGCAAGAGCAGCATCGCATCGGACCTGCGCTCGTGCGTGCGGCTGCCTCGGAGGTCTACGGCCGCACGTTCCACCCGCCATGGTTGCGCGCGCTCGTCGCGAGCTGCGCGGTGGTCGGCGTTGCGGGCCTCGCCTTGGCGATTTGGCTGCTCATCGGCACCTTCCGCGCGTCCGAGCCGCAGAGCGCGCCGCTTGCCGACGCGGTACCTGCGGTGGAGGCCGCGGCGAGCCTTCAGCCTGTGGCAGCGCAGACCGCACCTGAGCCGCCGCCCGGCCCTTCGGCACGCGACATCGCCGAGATCCTCGAGGCGCATGCCGATGAGACCAACACCGAAGCCGCTTTTGGCGAGCTGTTTGCGCTGTGGGGCGGCCATTTCGATCCCGCCAATGGCCGACCGTGCGATCAAGCGCTCGCGCAAGGACTCGAGTGCGTGTATCAGCAAGGCTCCTGGGGACAGCTGCGCACCCTGAACCGCCCCGCGATCCTGACGCTCGTCGACGATGCAGGCGATGCGCATCAGCTCGTCGTGAAAGCTCTCGACAGCGAGACCGCGCGCATCAAGCTGCCGTCGGCGGAATTCGCGGTACCGATCGCCTCCATTTCGCGCCTGTGGTTCGGCGATTATCTCGTCTTGTGGCGGCCGCACGTGGCGGCTCCGCGGGCGCTGTCTGCAGGCATGCAAGGCGAAGGCGTACGCTGGCTGCGTCAGAGGCTCAACACGCTGCAAGGCCGGCCCGCAGACGAAGAGGTCAGCGACTACTACGACCAAGAGCTCGTACGCATGGTGGAAGAGTTTCAACGCCGCTATCGCTTGCGCGTCGACGGCATTGCCGGCGTGCAGACCCAGATCGTGCTCGATGCGCTCGCCAATTCGCCCGGCGCGCCGCTGCTGGTCGCACAAGACGGCACGAATACGGGAGCGTCCGGATGAGCTTCATTCTGGAAGCCCTGAAGAAATCCGAGAACGAGCGGCAACGCACCGTCGGACCGTCGCTCGCCGACGTGCCGATGCGCCCGCCGCGCGAAGAAAAACCCTGGTGGGCCATCGCGCTCGGCATATTGTTGCTCGCCAATCTGCTGGTGCTGCTCGTCGTGCTGATCCGCGGCGGCCTGCGCGAGACACCGCCCGCACCGCAGCCGGTCAGCACTGCTGCACCGGCGCCGCAACCAGCGCCCGCTCCCACCATTCAAAGCGCGCCCGTCGCGACTCCGCCCGCGCAAACCGCCACGCCGGCGCTTGCTCGGCCTGAGCGCCTGCGCTCGAGCCCTGCCGTGCGCTCACTGGCGGACGAGGCGGCATCTGCAACAGTTGATGCGGATCCCTACGAGACCGAGCAACCGCCGCCGCAGCTCGCGGCCGCCGCGCGCGTGCCGGAAGGCCCCTCGATCGTGCGTCCGCTCGAACAAAACCATCGGACGGGCGCCTTTGTGTCGCCCCGTCCGGCGCCCGCCGCCGAGCCGCGCGAGGCGCTGCCGACCCTGCAGGATCTCTTGGCAAGCGGCGCACAGCTACCCGACCTGCACGTCGACATCCACGTGCACTCGCCCGTACCGGCCCAGCGCTTCGTCTTCGTGAACATGCGCAAGTACGTCGAGGGAGAGACGCTCGCCGAAGGCCCGCTCGTCGAGCGCATCACGAGCGACGGCGTCGTGCTCAACCATCGCGGCACGCGTTTCCTGCTACCGCGCCCCTAACCGTCCCTCCCCGATTCCTGCGGCGCGTCGCTGCGCCGCCGCCTCCGCGCTCGCGAGCTCACGGGCCGCACATTGCCCCTCATTCTCTCGTTGTACGTTCATCTAATTGTTGACACAACGTCAACGCGCTCGCTAGGCTGTTCCCATGTCGTCGTACATCACCGAAAGACGCCAGGAAGAAAAGGATAGGCGCCGAACCGAAATCATCGACGCCGCCGAGGCGCTCTACAGAGAGCTCGGCTGGGATGCCGTCACCATGGAAAGCGTCGCCAAGCGCGCCCGCCTGAGCCGCGCGCTCGTCTACGTGTACTTCAAGGACAAGCAGGATTTGCTGTTCGGCATCTCGGTGCGTGCAGTCGAGACGCTACGGCAGCGCTTCGAAGAAGCAAGCCAGCGCAGCAAGACCGGCATCGAGAAGATCACCGCGATCGGCCGCGCGTACATGGCGTTCGCGCAGGAATTTCCGCACTTCTTCGATGCCTGCGCGCGCCTCGAAATGCACGTGCCCGAGCCGGGCGCGCCGCCGAGCGAGCTCGAGCTTGCCTGCCGCGAGATCGGCCGGCGTGTGCACGACGTCGTCGTCGCAGCGCTTCGGCACGGCCAGGAGGACGGCACCATTCGCCAGGACCTCGGCGATCTGCAGGTTACTTCGCGCGTGCTCTGGGGCTTTACGCACGGAATCATCCAGATCGCGATCACCAAGGCACAGCCGCTCGCCCAGGTAGGCATCAGCATCTCGCAGCTCACGCAGCACGCGATCGACCTGATCACGAGCATGCTCGTGCCGCGCGCGACACGCTGATTTTCTGGCATCGACTTTGACAAATGTCTAACGATTGAACACTTGACCACTTCACCAGACGAGAGACGCAACGTATGGATCGCTACCGCGCTAGACGACAGCCCGCCCGCTCGCGCTTCGTCCTCGTCGGTCTCATGGCGCTGGCCTTCGGCTCCGCCGCCGGCGCCGAGGAGGCGTTCGACACGCTCATCGAGCGGTACGTCGCGGAAGGCTTGGTGAGCAATCTCGCGCTCAAGAGCGAAGCGCTCGAAGTGGAGAAAGCCGCACAGGCGTTGAGCGAAGCGCGCGCACGGTTCTTTCCCGAAGTCAGCATCGAAGCGCGCTACTCGCGCGCCGAAGGCGGGCGCAAGATCGACTTTCCGATCGGCGATGCGCTCAATCCCGTTTACTCCACCTTGAACGAAATGCTGATCGCGCAAGGTCAGGAGCCGCGCTTCCCGCAGTTGGAGAACGAGACCGTCCCCTTCCTGCGCGAACGCGAGCAGGACACGCGCATCATCGTGCGCCAGCCGTTGTATGCGCCGGCGATTCCCGCGGCAGTGCGCGCCCAGCGCGCGCTGCTCGACGCCAGCAGCTATCGCCGCATGGCGATCGCACGCGCGCTTCGGCGCGACATCACGCTCGCCTACATCGACTGGCTCAAGGCGCGTAACGGCGTCGAGATCGTAGCAGCGAGCGAAGCACTGCTCGCCGAAAACTTGCGCGTGAACGAGAGCCTGTTTCGCAACGGCAAGATCACCGAGGATCAGGTGCTGCGTGCACGCGCCGAGCTGCTCGCCGTGACTCAGCAAAAGCGCGAGATGGAAACGCTCGCGACGCAAGCGCAGAGCTACTTCAACTTCCTGTTGAATCGCGACCTCACCGCCGCGATCGAGCCCAGCGACGCGCCTGCCGACCTGACCGAACGCGACACGGCGCTCGAGCAGCTCTGGTCGATTGCGCTCGCTCGGCGCCCGGAGATCGCCCAGCTCGAACAGTTGCGCGAAGCGAGCGCCCAACAAGTTCGCATCGAGCGCCATCGCAAATGGCCCACCTTATCGCTCGGCATCGACGCCGGCACGCAGGGCGAGCGCTATCGCGTCGGCGACGGCTACAACTTCGGCATCGTCTCGCTCGTGTTCACGTGGCGCTTGTTCGACGGCGGCGCCGATGCGGCACGTCTCGCACAAGCCCGTGCCGCCGAACGACAGCTGGTACTGCGCGAGGAAGAGCTCGCCCAACAGATTCGTCTCGAAGTCCAGCAGGCTTACGACCGCTTGCAGACAGCGCGCGCTTCGCTCGCCACTGCACAAGCACGCGCCGAGGCGGCCCGCGCCGCGTTTCGCATCGCCAGTCGCAAGCGCGACGAAGGCGTCATCAATCAGGTCGAATTCATCGACGCTCGCAGCGCCCTGACGAGCGCCGAGATCAATCTCGTCACCACGCGTTTCGATGTGCTCGCGCGCCGCGCCGAGCTCGAATACGCCACCTCGAGCGGCGATCTGCCGATCGATCCCATGCAAGGAGCTTGAGCCATGCGCCCGCTCGTTGGAATCACCGTACTCGCCGCAGCGCTCTGCATCAGCGCCTGCACCGACGTTGCCGAGGAACCGTCGCGCTCCGGCACGCCGGTGCGCGTCGCCGCAGCGACGAGCGGTCCCGGCGCACCGCCGATCCGCACGAACGGCCTGCTCGCCAACAAGGATGAAATGCGCTTGTCGTTCAAGGTCGGCGGCGTCATCAAGCACATCGCCGTTCAAGCGGGCGAGCGCGTGCGCCGCGGCCAGAAGCTCGCCGAAATCGAACTCACCGAAGTCGAAGCGCAGGTCGAGCAAGCACGCCAAGCGCACCAGAAAGCCAAGCGCGATCTCGAACGCGGCGAGCGGCTCTATCGCGATCAAGTCATCAGTCTCGAACAGCTCGAGGATTTGCGTACGCAGGCTGCGGTCGCCGCTGCGGCGCTGCGCGCTGCGGAGTTCAATCGCAGCTATGCCGCGATCATTGCGCCGCATGACGGCACGATCCTGCGCCGTCTGGCCGAAGAGCGCGAGCTCGTCGCTGCCGGCGCGCCCGTGCTCGTGCTCGGCGCGACCGACACGGGATTCGTGGTACGCACCGGCCTCGCCGATCGCGAGGTCGTGCAAGTAAACATCGGCGATCGCGTCGAGGTGCGACTCGATGCGCTGCCCGGCAAGGTGCTACCCGCCACCGTCAGCGAGATCGCGAGCGCCGCCGATCCGACGAGCGGGCTGTTCGTCATCGAAGCCGAGATCGAGCCCACCGAGTTGCCGCTCAAGAGCGGTCTCGTCGCCAAGCTCACCATCCTGCCGCAGGCCGCCGCGCAATCGGCCAAGGTTTACGTGCCGATCGCCGCCATCGTCGAGGGCGAAGGCCGACGCGCGAGCGTCTTCGTGCCGGTCGACGGACGCGCGCAGCGCCGCGAGGTGCAAGTGGCTTTCATCGAAGGCGATCGAGTGGCGCTTGCGAGCGGACTTTCCGCCGGCGATCAAGTCATCACCGACGGCGCGCTGTATCTCGAAGCCGACGAGCCGATCGAAATCGTTACGGACACGGATCCATCCGCCGAACGCGGCTGAGATCGTCGCAACCCACTCAAGGCTGAGGATTCGACATGCGCCTGCTCGAGTTTCCGGTACGCCGCTACCAGTTCACGCTCGTGGCCTTCCTGTGCCTGGTAGTGATGGGTTGGTTCGCGTTCGCGAATGTGCCGCGCGAAGAAGATCCGTTCTTCAAGATTCCCGCGTTCTTCATCACGACGATCTATCCCGGCGCGGATCCCAAGGACCTCGAACGCCTCGTCGTCAAGCCGATCGAGGATCGGCTGGCCGAGCTGGATGACGTCAAGACGATCGAGACCACCATCAGCGACGGCGTTGCGTTCATCGCAATCGAGTTCCTCGCCTTCGCCGATCCCGACAAGAAGTACGACGAGGTCACGCGCGAGGTGAACGCACTGCGGCCCGAGCTGCCGCAGGACGTGGCGATGCTCGAGATTCGCAAGATCAGTCCCGGGCTCGTCAATATCGTGCAGCTCGCGCTGGTCTCGGAAGATGCCTCCTATCGCGAGCTCGAAGACTATGCGCGCGAGCTCAAGGACACGCTGAAGACGGTCGACGGCGTGCGCAACTCGGAGATCTGGGCCATTCCGCAGCGCGAGCTGCGCGTCGAGGTCGACGTCAAACGCATGGCCGAGCTCGGCGTCGCGCCGGCGCAAGTCATCGCCGCCATCCAAAGCGAAAACGCCAACATTCCCGCCGGCATCGTCGACTTGGGTCCGCGCAGCTTCAGCTTGAAGACCTCGGGCAGCTATACCTCGCTCGATCAGGTGCGCGAGACGGTCGTCGCCGCGCACGAAGGCCGCATCGTGCGCGTACGCGATCTTGCCGACGTGCGCTGGGCCTCCGCACCGTGGAGCTACGTCGGTCGCTTCAACGGCAAGCGCGCCGTGTTCGTCACCGCCAATCAGAAGGAAGGCTACAACATCATCAAGGTGCGCCAGGCGATCGATGAAGCGATCAAGCGCTTCGAAGCTGGGCTGCCGAATCGCATCGAGCTGCACCTGGGCTTCGACCAGTCGCGCAATGTCAACGCGCGTCTGTCGCGCCTGTACACCGACTTCAGCATCGCGGTGTCGCTGGTCATGCTGACGCTACTGCCACTCGGCTGGCGCGCCGCCGGCATCGTGATGATCTCGATCCCGTTGTCGCTCGCCTGCGGCCTTGCGGTGCTGTACGCGCTCGGCTACTCGCTCAATCAGCTCTCGATCGCAGGCTTCGTCGTCGCGCTCGGTCTGCTCGTCGACGACTCGATCGTCGTCACCGAGAACATCGCCCGGCATCTGCGCAGCGGGCTGTCGCGCACGCAGGCTGCCTTGGCGGGAACGCGGCAGATCTTCGTCGCCATTCTCGGCTGCACCGCCACGCTCATTTTCGCCTTCGTGCCGCTGCTCGCACTGCCGGGCACGCCGGGCAAGTTCATCCGCGTGCTGCCCTTGACCGTCGTCGCGACGATCGTGGGCTCGCTCCTGATCGCGCTCTTCATCATTCCCTTCCTTGCCAGCCGCGTCCTGAAAGAAAAAGAAGACGAACGAGGCAACGCGATCCTGCAGCGCGTGATGGGTGCGATTCATCGCTACTACCGGCCGGCGCTGCACTATTGCCTGGCGCGCCCGAAACGCACCGCGGTCATTGCGATCGGCGGCTCGCTGCTCATCTCGGCGCTGATCGTCCCGATCATCGGCAGCAGCCTGTTCCCCAAGGCCGATACGCCGCAGTTCCTGATCTCGATCGAAGCACCGAACGGCACCAGCCTGGCCGAGACCGACCGTGCGCTGCGTTTCGTCGAAGCGCAGCTGGCGAAGATGCCGGAAGTGCAGAACTGGTTCTCGAATCTCGGACACGGCAATCCGCAGATCTACTACAACCACATCATGCGCAACGACGCGACGAACTACGCGGAAGTGTTCGTGCAGCTCAAGGAGTACGACACGCGGACGACGCCGGCGCGACTCGATGAGCTGCGCAAAGTGCTGGATCGCTATCCGAACGCGCGCATTTACGTGAAGGAATTCGAGAACGGCCCGCCGATCACGGCTCCGATCGCAGTGCGCGTCATCGGCCGTGACTTGGACGTCATCGAAGAGCTCGCCGCCAAAGTCGAAAAGCTCATCGAAGAGACGCCGGGTACGCGCGATGTGCTCAATCCGCTCAAGGTTTCGCGCACGAACCTGCGGCTCGCCGTCGACTCGCAGAAAGCGAGCCTGCTCGGCGTGCCGACGGTCGAAGTCGACCGCGCTGTGCGCTTGTCCGTATCCGGCATTCCCGCCGGCACATTCAAGGACGCAAGCGGCGAGCAGTACGACATCGTCGTGCGCACGCCGGTCGGCGTGCGCGCCGACCTAGACACCCTGAACGAAGTGCGCGTACCGACGCTCACCGGTGCGACGCTTCCGCTCTCGCAGCTCGCCACGCTCGAGTTCGAGAAGGCGCCGACGCAGATTCAGCGCTACAACCGCGAGCGCGCCGTCACGATCGACGCCGAAGTCGAGCGCGGCTACAACACGGCGAAAGTCACTGCTGCCGTCGTGGAACGGCTCAACAAGATGGAGTGGCCGCGCGGCTACCGCTACGTCCTCGGCGGCGAGGCGCAGTCGAGCGCCGAGTCGTTCGGCGGCATCGGCACTGCGATCATCGTCGCCCTGTTCGGCATCTTCGCGATCCTGGTGCTCGAGTTCGGCAGCTTCAAATCGACGCTCATCGTGCTCACCGTCGTGCCGCTCGGCATCCTCGGCGGCATCGTCATGCTGCTCCTGACCGGCAATTCGATCTCGTTCACCGCGAGCATCGGCTTCATCGCGCTCATCGGCATCGAGATCAAGAACTCGATCCTGCTCGTCGACTTCACGAATCAGCTGCGCGAGCAAGGCGTGCCGCTCGACGAGGCGATCGAGCGAGCCGGCGAAGTGCGCTTCCTGCCGATTCTGTTGACGTCGGCCACGGCCATCGGCGGCCTGCTGCCGCTGGCGCTCCAGAACAGCGGCCTGTACTCGCCGATGGCGTGGGTCATCATCGGCGGCTTGATTTCCTCGACCTTGCTGTCGCGGCTCGTCACGCCGGTGATGTACAAGCTGATTCCGCCCGCCATCGAAGCGAATTTGCGCGAGCCAGAAACGGCAGGCGCTGCGTCATTGGCGCCGAACGCGGGCTGAGCCGCTCGGCCGCGCACCGCGAGTCGCCGGCGCGCAGCGCAAGGTGTAACCTTCGCTGCGCGCCATCGCCAACCACGCACTCGCCGCCATGCACCTCGAAACGCTTTCCGTCCACGTCGGCCGCGACATCGAGCCGGGCGCCGGCGACGTCGCACCCGCCATTCATCTTTCAACGACGTTCGAGCGCGACGCCGACGGCCGCTTCTCGCGCGGCTATTCGTACGCTCGCCCGGACAATCCGAATCGCCGCGCCCTCGAGCAATGTCTCGCGGCGCTCGAAGGCGGCGCCGAGGCCATGACGTATGCCTCCGGTTCGGCTGCATCGTTCGCCGTGTTCAGCCTGCTGCGTCCCGGCGATCACGTCGTCGCGCCGATCGAGGCGTATCACGGCACGAGCCAACAGCTGCGCGACCTGTGCTCCGGGTTCGGTGTACGCGTCACCTTCGCAGACCTGACGGACACGGCCGCGGCACGTGCGGCGCTCACTGCGCAGACACGTTTGGTGTGGATCGAAACTCCGTCCAATCCGATGCTCAATCTCACCGACATCGAAGCGGTCGCTGCGATGGCGCACGAGCACGGCGCCATCGTCTGCTGCGACAACACCTTCGCGACACCGGTGTGGCAACGCCCGTTCGAGCTCGGCGCCGATCTCGTGATGCACTCGAGCACGAAATATTTCGGCGGTCACAGCGATGCGATGGGCGGCGTCGTCATTGCGCGCGAGAAAGGCGAGCTATCCGAACGGCTCCGCGAATATCAGGCGCTCGCGGGCGCCGTGCCGTCGCCGTTCGATTGCTGGCTGATTCGCCGCAGCTTGACCACGCTCGCCTGCCGCGTGCGCACGCAAACCGCCAATGCGCAACGTCTCGCCGAATTCTTGCTCGAACACCCGCGCGTCGAGCGCGTGTTCTATCCTGGATTGCCGTCGCATCGCCAATACGCGCTGGCGCGCATACAAATGAACGGCGGCTTCGGCGCCGTGCTGTCGTTCTGCGTCGAGGGCGGAGAGACGGAAGCCTTCGCCGTTGCGGCCCGTACGAAGCTCTTCACTCGCGCCACGAGCTTGGGCGGCGTCGAATCCTTGATCGAGCATCGCGCGTCGATCGAAGGGCCTCACAGCGTCACCCCACCGAATCTATTGAGACTGTCGGTGGGGCTGGAGCACGCAGACGATCTCATCGCGGACCTCGCAGCCGCGCTCGAGGCACCGACCTGAGATCGGACGCCGCCGCGAGTACGCTCGGTAACCGCGCTAGTTCTGCGGTTGCTCCTCGGGCGACCCGTAATAGGTTGTCGTCCCGGAAGCATCGGCCGCAGTTTCGGCGGCGGGCGGTGGCTCACTCTGCACCGTCTCGGCCTGCTGCGGCTCTTTGCTGCAAGCCATCAATCCCACCGCCAGCGACACCATCCACGCAATCTGCAGAATGGAAGTCTTCATCGGAGGCCTCCTGCACGCCGTCGATATCACGGCGACACTGCCATTACGCTGCGATCGGTTGAGACTTGTCAACGCGGATCACTGGCTGCAGCACGCGACACATGGCAGGATTGCGGCGCATCAATCGTGGTGCGATGCATTACCTGACCATTCTCGCAGGACCAGCGGCCTGCTTTCGCTCGCCCGCCGGGCTCGAACACGCGCATGGGTTCATATCTAGAAGAACGAACGGCCCGTCGGCGCCGTCTCCGCAAGCACCTCCTCCTCACGTTGTTCATCACGTGGTGGGTGGCCGTCGGTACTTGGCACTCGATCAAACCGATGCCGCCCGGCACGTACGTTGCCAGCGGACCGATCCGCGTCGAGCCAACCGACGTTGCCTTCTTGTACGACCTCACCTACGCGGACGGGCTCGGGCAACCGCGATTCGAACAGCGCATCTTCGATGAGGTGATGCGCATCGTCGACGAAGCGCATGGCTTCATCGTCGCCGATTTCTTCTTGCTCAATGAGCTCATGGGCGCGGCCGGTGACGCGCATCGCCCGCTCAGCCGCGAGCTCGTCGAAAGACTGATCGCGCGCAAGCAGGCGCAGCCCTCGCTCGCCGTGCTATTCGTGACCGACCCGATCAACGACATCTACGGCGGCCAACATGCGCCGCTGCTCGATGCAATGCGCGCGGCCGGCATCGACGTCGTGATCACGGATCTCACGCGGTTGCGCGATTCGAATCCGTTGTATTCGCCCTTCTGGCGAACCTTCGTGCAATGGTGGGGAAATTCGGACGACGGCGGCGCTCTGCCGAATCCGTTCACGAGCGACCCTGCACCCATCACGCTGCGCAGCTGGCTCGCGCTGCTCAACTTCAAGGCCAATCATCGCAAGGTCATCGCCGCCGACCGCAGCGACGGCTCATTGGTCGCGCTCGTCACATCGGCGAATCCGCACGACGCGAGCAGTGCGCATTCCAATGTCGCGCTGCGCGTGACGGGCGAGCTGGTTCGCGAGCTCGTCGCCAGCGAGGTGGCCGTCGCGCGAACATCCGGTTGGCGCGGGCAGCTCGATGTGCCGCCCGCTGCAACGTCGAGCGTCGAACCGACCGACGGGGCGATCGAGCTTCGGCTGCTCACCGAGCGAGCGATTCGCGAGCACCTCTTGGCGCAGATCGACGCGACGCGCGCGGGCGATGCGATTGCCCTCGCGATGTTCTACCTCGCCGATCGCGACATCGTCGAAGCGCTCCTCGCTGCCGCGGCGCGCGACGTGCAGGTGCGCCTCGTGCTCGATCCGAATCGCGATGCCTTCGGCCGGCGCAAGGACGGCGTGCCCAACCGCCCTGTTGCCAACGAGCTCGTGCGCGAGAGCGGCGGGCGGATCGAAGTGCGCTGGTATCGCACGCACGGCGAACAGTTCCACACCAAGCTGACATTGATCCGTCGCGGCGAACGGTTCGTTGCCTCGCTCGGCTCGGCGAACCTCACGCGGCGCAATCTCGGCAATTACAACCTGGAAACGAATGTCGCGCTCGCCGCGTCCGTACGCTCGCCGCTCGCCAACGAAATGCAGGCGTACTTCGACCGTCTGTGGAACAACGAAGACGAGATCGAGCTGACCGCACCTTTCGGCGCCTACGAAGATACGAGCCTCGGCCGCTATTGGCGTTATCGGCTCATGGAGGCCACGGGCCTCAGTACGTTCTGACCCCTCGGCCGCACTAGTCGCTGCGCGCTTCGGCTCTGTCGGCAGCGATCGCGCTGGCGACTTGCGTGCCGAGATCGAGGATGGCGCGGTGCGCAGCGCTCTCGAATGCGGCCGCCACGGCGCTCATGCGATTTGCTCGTGCCCGCTCGGTCGCCTGCGCTTGCACGGTCGCTACGAGCTTGCGGTCCACCACGCGAATCAGCCGCCCGACGAGCGTCACGCGAATCGTGGGATCGGATGCGTCGGAAGCGTACTCGGATTGAAAATCGCGGACCTGCAGATCGAGCACGTAATCGCCTGCGACACGCGCCTGCTCGGCGGTGACGCTGCGGAAGATCTTCTGGTTTTCGAGCGAATCGACGACGAGGAACTGCACGAGCTCCGTGGCGCGACTGCCCCAACGCACCCGTTTGTAATAGTCGAGCTCGCGTCCCTTCAGCACGGCAATGCGATCGGTATCGAGCCCAGCCCCCATGTCGGGACGGCTGATCGAAATATCGACCGGCAGCGGTGCACCACGCGCCTCGGCAGATGGCGCTGCCGCCAGCACGTAATTGGCAGGAACGGGCGTATCGCTGTCGAAGATCGAGCTCGTGCTGCACGCCGCAAGCATCGTCAACGCCGCGATCGCGACAATCGTGCGGCGAAGCTCGGTCGGCGCGACCTGCGACCGAGCCGGCACCCCGCTCGCACGCTCATGGAAACGACTCACGCGCCGCCCTTTGTCCTCTGCGTCTTTCACTGGCACGATGCGAATCCTTAGGGACGAATGTCTACGCCGCTCTCTTGCGGCTCGTAGATGATCTTCGATGGATTCTCTTGCAAGTCGCGCGACAGGTCGCGGAACTCGCGCGCCGCCGAACGCGCCTCGCGGACGAGCCGCTCGAGCTCGAACAAGCCGTGCTCGGCGAAATGGCCGAGCTGCACCTCGCTCTTGCTGGCGAATGCATCGAAGCGTTGCGAGACCTGCGCCAAGTGATCCGCGACTTCGGCCATCTTGGCGGTTGCATCGCGCACGCCGGGACGCACTTCCTCGGTCATCGCGCGCACCGACTCAGCCGTTCCCTTGATTTCGCTCACCGTCGCACGCAGCTCTGCGATCAGCGTCGCGACATCCTGCGAGGTATCGGGCAACGTCGCGCTTGCCGCGCGCACGTTGCGGATCGTCTCGGCCAAATTGGCGAGATTCTCGTCCGAGAGCACGTGTCCGAGGCGTTCGAGCAGCGAGGTCGCGCGGCCCATGAGCTCGGGCAGGCTCGCGAGGAAGACGTCAAAATCGGACGCCACCGATTCGATCACGGGATACTGGGTGCCGGTGCGTAGCGGCTGCGTCTTGTCGGCTCCGGCCTGTTCCTTGAGATTGACGTACAGCAGACCGGTCACGCCTTGAATGCCAAGGCTCGCGCGTGTTGCCGAGGAAATGGGCGCACGGCTGTCGATCTCGGCCACGACGACGACACGGCTTGCGTCGTTGCGATCGATTGCAATGCGGCGGACGCGGCCGACGTCCACGCCGAGATAACGCACCGGGCTGCCGCGATCGAGACCGCTCACGCTGCCGGCGAAGTAAATCTCGTAGAGCTCGTATTCGCGGCCGTCGCGGGCGTCCGTGTACCAGACCACGAACAGCACGGCCATGGCGACGGCGACCAGGATGAATGCGCCGACGGCTACATATTTGGCATCCCGCTCCATCGTCAACGTGCTCCCACTGCGGCTTCCGCGGCACGCGCGCGCGGGCCATGGAAGTACTCCTGAATCCACGGATGCGGGTTGCTCATGATGCCGCTGAGCGTATCGACCACGATTTTCCTGTCAACCAAAACAGCCACGCGGCTGCAGGTCGAGATGAGCGTATCGAGGTCGTGCGTGATCATGACGATCGTCAAACGCAGGCTCCGATGCAGATAACAGATGAGCTCGTCGAAAGCCGCCGCCGAGATCGGGTCCAGCCCGGCCGTCGGCTCGTCGAGGAACAGGATGTCGGGATCGAGCGCCAGGGCGCGTGCCAATGCCGCGCGCTTGACCATGCCGCCCGACAGCTGCGACGGCAGCTTCGCAGCAGCCGCCACCGGCAATCCAACCATCCGCAGGCGCAGCTCGGTCAGCGAGCGCAAGACTTCTTCCGACGCATCGAAGTACTCACGGATGGGCAGCTGAATGTTCTCCGCCACGGTGAGCGAGCTGAAGAGCGCGCCGTGCTGAAACGTCACGCCGTAGCGGCGCTTGATGGCGAGCAACTCTTCGTTGCTCATCTTCGTGATGTTCTTGCCCTGAATCAGCACCTCGCCCGCATTCGGCCGGTGCAGCCCCAGCATGGTGCGCAACAGCACCGACTTGCCGCTGCCCGAGCCGCCGACGATGCCGAGCACCTCGCCCGCATAGACATCGAGGTCGACGCCGTCGTGAACGACTTGACGCCCGAACTTGTTCACGACGCCGCGCACCGAAATGATCGGCGTGTCGGACGCCGCATTCGTCGGCGAGCCGTGTGCGTACCCTTCAGTCACACCGTCACTCTCCGCCACAAGGCGCTCCATGTTCGGTTCGATCGCTGCCCATCAGAAATCGAGCTCCACGAATACGACCGCGAACACGGCATCCGCGAAGATCACCAGGAAGATCGACTGCACGACCGCCATCGTCGTCAGGCGCCCGAGCTCGCGCGACGACGAGCGCACCTGCAAGCCGCGATACGTGCCGACGAGCGCGATCAACATCGCGAACACCGGCGTCTTGATGATGCCTGCCCAGAAGGTGGTGGGCGCGAGCGCATCCTGCATGCGCGGCAGGAACTGATCGAGCGAGATATCGAGCAGGATCGACGACAACAGCGCACCGCCCGCAAGTCCCATCGCATCGGCGATGATCGTGAGCAAAGGCAATGCGATCACGAGACCAGCCAGCCGCGGCAGCACCAGCACCTCGAAATAATTGACACCGATCGACTGGAGCGCATCGATTTCGTCGTTGAGTCTCATGACGCCGATCTCGGCGGCAAACGCGCTACCCGATCGTCCCGCCACGATGATCGCCGTGAGCAGCGGGCTCATCTCGCGCAGCACCGCGATCGCGACGAGATCGACGGTAAAGATCTCGGCGCCGAACTGCCGCAGTTGCTGGGCGCCCAGGTACGCCACGATGACGCTGATGAGGAAGGCGATCAGCGAGACGATCGGGATCGCCTGAATGCCCGTCTCATATATATGGCGCGTCACCGAAGGCAGCCGCAGGCGTTTGATGCTGCCCAAGACCCGCAACGCATTGACCGTCACCCGCCCGAAGAAGCCGATCGAATCGCGCGTCTGCTTGGCCCAATCGACGGAGTTGCGCCCGATCCAGGCCAACGCATCGTGCAGCGACAGCTTGCCCTCCGGCGGCGCGATGCGCTCCTTGGGCTCGCGGTGCAGAACCTCCTCGATGAAGGCGAAATGGGCAGGCGGCTCGCCCTCGACCCGCGCGCGCTCGCCCAGCGACACGAGCCAGCGGTGCAAGAGCCAGGCGCCCGACAGATCGAGCGCCTCGATCGCCCGAAAGTCCACGACGAGCGGCGCAGAGGCGCCCGAGATGCCCGCGAGGGCACGCTCGATCTCGGCGAGATTGTCGATGAGCCACGCCCCCTTGAGGCGCACGATTAGCTCATCGCCGCTGCGTTCCGACTCGAGTAGCACGTAGGCGTGGATCCGTGAAAGACAACCGATGGTAACAAAGGCAGTGCAGGACGTGCTCGGGTCCGAGCCAGACGCTCCTGCCCATCACCCCGGCGAGCATTCCGATAAACAGGGTATCCTTTCGCGTTCCATCGTTTCGACTGCAAGTCTCCCTGTGCCCTATGGATATGGCATCGCTGCTCGACTCCAGCTATCTCGGCAATGCAGCTGACCGCTGGCTCACGGCAGGCATCGTGTTCGTCGGGCTGTTCGGCGTGCTGCTCGTCGTCCGCCGCATCGTGCAGTTGCAGTACCAGCGCATGGCGGCAACGCCCAAGGTGGAGCTGCTCGAGCTCCCGTCGATGGTCGCAAGCCGCACGACCGTGCTGTTCCTGTTCGTCGCCAGCCTGTATGCGGCTTCGCACTTCCTCGTTCTGCCGCCTCGCGTCCAGAAGATTGCACTGACGCTCTTTACGATCGCAGCGTTCTGGCAGACAGGCGCCTGGGCGAGCGCCGCGGTGCTCGCGTTCATCGAGCGCAAGCGGCACCGTGCGCTGTCGTCCGATCGTGCCGTCGCCGGCACCTTCGGCATCATCACCTTTCTGGCGCGTGCGACGATCTGGTCGCTCGTTCTCTTGCTCACGCTCGACAACCTCGGCGTGCAGATCAAGCCGCTGCTCGCCGGTCTCGGCATCGGCGGTATCGCCGTCGCGCTCGCCGTGCAGAACGTGCTCGGCGATCTGTTCGCCTCGCTCTCGATTGCGCTCGATCGGCCTTTCGTGGTCGGCGATACCCTCTGGGTCGACAACTTCATCGGCACCGTCGAGTACATCGGCATCAAGAGCACGCGCCTGCGCAGCGTCGACGGCGAGCAGATCGTGATTCCGAATGCGAATCTGTTGAACAGCCGCCTGCGCAATCTCACGCGCATGACCGAGCGGCACGTAGTCTTCACGCTGAGCGTCGCGCTCGCCACCTCACGCGAGCAGCTCGCGCGCATTCCGGGCCTCATTCGTCAGCTGATCGATTCGTATCCCGATGTGCGCTGCGAGCGCGCCCATCTCGCGCGCATCACCGGCTCGGCCTATGAAATCGAAGCCGAATACCGCGTGACCACCGCGGACTTCAATCGCCACATGGATATCGTGCAGGACCTGCAGCTGCGCCTGCTCGAAGCGCTCGAAAAAGAGGGCATCACCATCGTGCAGACCGCGCAAAGCTCGCCGACGCGGACGGTACGCTGAGCGCGCGCTCGGCGCTCAGCTCGCCATCTTTACGCGCGGCAGCTCGCGCGGCGCCGACTCGAGCGCATCGATGAAGCGGCGCGTCCAGGCGTTGATGTCGTTGCGCTTCAAGACCTGCAGCATGGCCGCGTGACGCTCGCGCCGTTCCGGCAACGGCATCGCGAGCGCAGTTTGAATCGCATGACTCACGGCGCGCGTGTCGTAGGGATTGACGAGCAGCGCTGCATTGAGCTCGCGCGCAGCGCCCGCGAGCGTCGAGAGAATGAGCACGCCTGGATTCTCCGGGTTCTGCGCCGCGACGAATTCCTTCGCGACCAAGTTCATGCCGTCGCGCAAGGGCGTCACGATGCCGACATTCGCGGCGCGCAGAAAACCCCACAACGTCGCGTGAGGAAAATTGCGATTGAGATAGCGAATCGGCGTCCAGTCCGTATCCGCGAAACGCCCGTTGGTTCTTCCCGCCGCCTGCTCGAGCGCGCGCCGGATGTCTTCGTACGCACGCTCGTCCGTGCGCGACAGCGGCGCGATCTGTATGTACGTGATGCGGCCGATGTTCTCGGGATAGTTTTCGAGGAAGTGCTGATAGGCATCGAAGCGCTCGACGAGCCCTTTGCTGTAATCGAGCCGATCGACGCCGATCATGAGCGAGCGCGCCATGAGGCTGTCGATCATGCGCTTGACCACGTCGGTGTCCATCGCCGCGGCGGCTGCGCTTTGCACCGCCTCGACGTCGACGCCGATCGGGAACACGTCGGCATGCACGATCCGTTCGCCCACGCGAATGCGTCCGTCGGGTCGAATCGCCTCGCGGCCGAACAGGTGCTCGATGCCTGAGTGGAACGCGCGCAGATCGCTCTCGGTTTGAAAGCCGACCACGTCGTAGTGCGTCAGATCGTGCAGCAGCTCCGCATACGTCGGCAGCACGCGCAGCATCTCGATGTGCGGGAACGGCGTGTGCATGAAGAATCCGAGCGGACGGCGCACACCCTGCTCGCGCAGCAGCCGGCCGAGCGGAATCAGATGGAAGTCATGCACCCAGATGAGATCCTGCGGCTGCAACAGCGGCGCGAGCCTGTGCGCGAACAGGCGATTGACGTGCTCATACGCGTCGCGCTCCTCGGCCGAGTAGCGCATGTTCCGCAGCGAATAATGAAAGAGCGGCCGCAGCAGGTTGATCGAGTAGCCGTTGTAGTACAGCTCGTAGTCGCGGCGCTTGAGATCGATCGTCGCGTAGGTGACGCCGTCGCGGATGTGAATGTCGGGATCGCCGGGGTCCTGATCGATGATCTCGCCGCCCCAACCGAACCACATGCCCCCGGTGCGCTTGAGCGCGCTCAGAATTCCGACCGTCAAGCCCCCGGGCGCGACGGACTTGCGCGGCAAAGCGATGCTGTTCGATACGCAGACGAGTCGACCCACACTCGCTCCTTTCCCCTTATGTCTCGTTATGTCTCGTATAGACCGTGTAAATAATCGCTGCCTCCTGTCGTTTGTTCCGCGCCGGCCAGGGCCGCCTTCCTGGCGGTGCCGGAGCATCCGTTGGTAGAATCCGCCGCCCGGTCGGAACCCCGATACATCGGTGCGCCGCATAATGTGGGCGGCACCGATGCACTCAAGCCACGCACCCAGTAGGCAATCCGAGAGCGCGGCGCCGCTGCGGTTCAGTCGCTGTCGGGGCCATGCCTGCCTGCGCGAGCTGCGGGAGGCGCTTTGAGGTTCCCCGGACAGAGAAGACCTGTGCAGCCGTGAAGAGTTGGGAGCCTCAATGCCTACGAAGAAGCCCGTGAACGTCGCGATCACCGGAGCGGCCGGTCAGATCGGTTATGCCCTCGCTTTCCGCGTGGCCTCCGGCCAGATGTTGGGGGAAGATCAACCCGTCAATCTGCACCTGCTCGAGATCACGCCTGCCCTGCCCGCGCTGCAAGGCGTCGTGATGGAGCTCAACGACTGCGCGTTCCCCACGTTGAACAAGATCGTCGCGACCGACGACGCCAAAGTGGCGTTCAAGGACTGCGACATCGCACTGCTCGTCGGCGCGCGACCGCGCGGCCCGGGAATGGAGCGCAAGGATCTCTTGCTCGCCAATGCGCAAATCTTCTCCGCGCAGGGCAAGGCCCTCGATGAAGTCGCCAGCCGCGACGTGCGCGTGCTCGTGGTCGGCAATCCGGCCAACACCAATGCGCTCATCGCCCAGCGCAATGCGCCCAACCTCAACCCGGCCAACTTCACGGCCATGGTGCGCCTCGATCACAACCGCGCGATCGCGCAGCTCGCCGAGAAGACCGGCACGCACGTCACGCAGATCAAGCACATGACGATCTGGGGCAATCACTCCTCGACGCAGTACCCCGATCTGCACCATGCGCTCGTCGACGGCAAGCCGGCGCTCTCGCTCGTCGATCAGTCGTGGTACGCGGATACCTTCATTCCAGTGGTGCAGCAGCGCGGCGCGGCGATCATCAAGGCGCGCGGCGCGTCTTCCGCTGCGTCGGCCGCATCCGCCGCGATCGATCACATCCGCGACTGGGTGAAGGGCACGCCCGAGGGCGACTGGGTCAGCATGGCCGTGCCGTCGGACGGCAGCTACGGCATCCCCGAAGGCGTCATCTTCGGCTATCCCGTCACCTGCAAGAACGGCCGTTACGAAATCGTCCAGGGACTCGAGATCAATGCATTCAGCCGCGAGCGGCTCGATGCGACCTATAAAGAGCTCCTCGAAGAGCGCGACGGCGTGAAAGAGCTCATCTAGCGAGCATCCCGTATTGCGGACGTGTCGGACGGCGGCTACCGCCCGACACGTCCCGCTCAAGGATCTCGCGCGGATTGTCGGACAATCCTTCCGTTACCCTTGCACAAAGACTTGCGCGCGAGCTAGTGTCGGTCGACGTCTTGGTCGGCCGGCCGCCTCGGGTCAGTCCGTCAGCGGTCTGCGGCCCACTAGCGAAGACTCGAGGTTTCCTTCGTGAGCAGTCTCGTCTGGTTCCTGCTATTCCTCGTCGGCGCGCTCATCCTTGCCTATCAGCGCGTCTCGCTCCTTACCGCCACCGTTGCCTACGGCGCGGCGCTCTTCATCTATGCGCTCGCCGGCGACGGCAGCCTCGCGTGGATGATCGTGCTCTGGCTCGTGCTCGCGGGCCTGGTGCTGCTCAACATCGACGCGATCCGCATCCGTTTCATCACGCGGCCGTTCCTGCGTGTATACCGCCGCATGCTGCCTTCCATGTCGCAGACGGAAAAAGACGCGCTCGAAGCCGGCACGGTGTGGTGGGACGGCGAGCTCTTCACCGGCGGACCCGACTGGGAAAAGCTCCTCTCGGCGGCGGCGCCCAAGCTCACGGCGGAAGAACAGGCATTCCTCGACGGTCCCTGCGAAGAGCTCTGTCGCATGATCGACGATTGGGAGATCACGCACCGCCGCGCGGACATGCCGCCGCACATCTGGGAGTTCCTCAAGACGAAGGGCTTCTTCGCGATGATCATCCCGAAGAAGTACGGCGGTCTCGAGTTCTCCGCGTACGCGCACTCGTGCGTGCTGGTCAAGCTCGCGAGCCGCTCGAGCGTCGTGAGCTCGACGGTGGCGGTGCCGAACTCGCTCGGCCCGGCCGAGTTGCTGCTCCACTATGGCACCGAAGAGCAGCGCAATTACTACCTACCGCGCCTTGCGCGCGGCGAAGAAGTACCGTGCTTTGCGTTGACGGGTCCACGCGCGGGATCCGATGCCGCATCGATTCCCGATACCGGCGTCGTGTGCAAGGGCGTCTATGAAGGCCGCGAAGTCATCGGCATTCGCCTCAACTTCTCCAAGCGCTACATCACGCTCGCACCCGTCGCGACGGTGATCGGGCTTGCCTTCAAGCTCTACGATCCCGACAAGCTCCTCGGCGGCGAGCGCACCGATTACGGCATCACCGTCGCGCTCATTCCGCGCAACACGCCCGGCATCACGATCGGACGCCGTCACTTCCCGCTCAACGTGCCCTTCCAGAACGGACCGATCCAGGGCAAGGACGTGTTCGTGCCCGTCGATTTCATCATCGGCGGCCCGAAGATGGCCGGTCAGGGCTGGCGCATGCTCGTCGAGCAGCTGTCGGTCGGCCGCTGCATTTCGCTGCCGTCGAATGCGACCGGCGGCGCGAAAGCGGCGGTGTTCGCCTCGGGCGCGTACGCACGTATTCGCCGTCAGTTCAATCTGCCCGTCGGTCAGTTCGAAGGCGTGGCCGAAGTGCTCGCGCGCATGGCAGGTCACACTTACATCATGGACGCGGCGCGCTCGGTAACCGCAGGCGCAATCGACGGCGGGGAGAAGCCGTCCGTGCCGTCGGCGATGCTGAAGTATCACCTGACCGAGCTGGGACGCCTGGTTGCCAACGATGCGATGGACATCCATGGCGGCAAAGGCATCTGCTTGGGCCCCAAGAACTATCTCGGCCGCGGCTATCAGGTCGTTCCGGTGGCGATCACCGTCGAAGGCGCCAACCTGCTCACCCGCAGCTTGATCATCTTCGGCCAAGGCGCGATCCGCTGCCACCCGTTCGTGCTGCGCGAGATGAATGCGGCGCGCGAGAAGGACAAGCGCAAGGGATTGCAGGAATTCGATCAAGCGCTCTTCGCGCACATCGGCTTTACCATCAGCAATGCCGTGCGCTCGCTCGTCATGGCGCTGACCTTGGCGCGTTTCTCGCGCATGCCCGATACGGGTCCGACGCAGCGCTTCTATCAGCATATCAACCGCTTCAGCGCCTCCTTCGCCTTCGCCACCGACGTCGCGATGCTCGCGCTCGGCGGCTATTTGAAGAAGAAGGAGAGCCTGTCCGCGCGGCTCGGCGATGTGCTCTCGTGCATGTACCTCGCCTCGATGGTGCTCAAGCATTACGAGAACCAGGGACGCCCGGAAGAGGATCTGCCGCTCGTCGAATGGGCGTGCCGCACGCTGCTCTACCGCGCGCAAGAACAGCTGCACATGTTCCTGCGCAACTTCCCGAACCGCTTTCTCGCAGCGTTCATGCGCTTCTTCATCTTCCCGCGCGGCCAGACCTATCACGCACCGAGCGATCGGCTCGGCCAGCGCATCGTCGAGCAGATCCTGCGCTCGACGATGACCCGCGACCGCCTCACGGAAGGCGTCTATCGCACGGTCGAACCGCGCAATCCGCTCGGCCAGCTGCATGAAGCGATGGTGCTCGCGGATACGGCGGAACCGCTCGAAAAACGCATCCGTGTCGAAGGCATCAAGACCGGCAAGGTGACGGCGCTCGATCTGCCCGGTCAGATTCAGCAGGCGCTCGCCGCAGGCATCCTCACCGAAACCGAAGCAGCGACGCTGCGCGAGTACGATCGGCGCGTGATGGAGATCATCCACGTCGATGATTTCGCGCCCGAGGAGCTCGCAGCCGAACGGCTGGATACGCAAGAGCGCGCGCAACGCGTAGGCAACGCCTAGAGCGCTCGCCGCGGCGGCGTGCCGCGCTTTCTTTCACTTCCGGCGAGCTGCCTTCGAGCTTGGGACTCATCAGGCACGTTCGGCCATGACGCTTCGCGCGATTCTCCACGTCGACATGGATGCGTTTTACGCATCCGTCGAAGCACTCGACAATCCCGACTTGCGCGGCAAGCCGGTGATCGTCGGCGGCACCGGCGCGCGCGGCGTCGTCGCGGCGGCAAGCTACGAAGTGCGCAGGTTCGGCGTGCGCTCGGCGATGCCGATGCGCGAAGCGCTGCGGCGCTGCCCGCATGCGATCGTGATTCCGCCGCGCTTCGAGCGCTATCAAGCCGTCTCGCGCGTGGTGTTCGACGTCTTCCATGAGTTCACGCCCATCGTCGAGGGCTTGTCGCTCGACGAAGCCTTCCTCGATGTGACGCACAGTCAACGCGCCTTCGGTCCGGCCGAAACGATCGCGGCCGAGATTAAACGCCGGATCCGCGCCCGCGCAGGTCTCACCGCCTCGGTCGGCGTGTCATTCAACAAGCTCACGGCCAAGATCGCCTCCGACTTGCGCAAACCGGACGGCCTCGTCGTCATCACGCCGCAGACCGTCAACGACGTGCTCGATCCGCTCTCGATTCGCAAGCTCTTCGGTATCGGTCAAAAGACTGCACCGGAGCTCGAACGTCTCGGCATCAAAACGCTCAAGGACTTGCGGCTCGCGCCCGAAGCCATGCTGCGCCCGATCTTCGGCCGCTATGCCGGCCTTATGAAAGCGCGCGCCGCCGGTATCGACGATCGGCCGGTCGTGGCCGACTGGGACGAGAAGCAGATCTCAAGCGAAGAAACCTTCGATCGCGACATCGACGCTACGCGCACCCTGCACGACCACCTCGCGCGGCTCGCCGACCGCACCGCCGCGCGCTTGCGCGAGCAAGACTGGCTCGCGGGCAGCATCGTCGTGAAGATCCGGCGCGCCGACTTCAAGACGTACACGCGGCAGATGCGCGTTCAGCCCGCTACGCAACAAACGCGCGCGATCATGGATGCCGCTGCGCGGCTCTTCGACGAGTGGCGCGAGGAACAGCCCGATGCACCCGTGCGCCTGCTCGGCGTGGCAGCGCGCGATCTCGTAAGCGTGCCGCAGCTCGAGCTCTTCCCGTCGCCGGAGCGCGAGCGCGAGCGGCATCTCGACGCCGCGATCGACGAGATTCGCGCGAAATTCGGCAAGCACGCCGTGAGCCGCGCGAGCGCCTTGCGGGCTCGCCACCGCTCCGATCGTTGACGCCCCAACCGCGCGCCGCGCGCGCTCAAGCTGCGCTCTTGCGCCGTCCGGCCTCCAAGAACTCCGCGGCCGTCAGTTGAACGCCGAGCAGCTGCGCCGTCGCAAGACGCGCCTCGTCGCCGCGCAGCGCCAGCTCGATGAGATCGGGCCAAAAGCATGGATTCGTTGCCCAGCGCGGCATCAGGATTTCCGCGTCGTGCCGCGCCAGCCACTTCAGCTGCCACAACGGTGCGGCGGCGAGCGCGGTGCTCACCGCTTCGCTCATGCCGTAGAGCAGGCGCGCCGCGAGCGGCTGCGTGCTCGCGATGTGCCATGCCTGTATCAGTGCGGTCTCGCAGAACGCCGTTTCGAGCGATCTGACCCCTGGCGTGTAGCGCTCGCTGAGAGGCAATGGCGACGATGAGCCGAGCCTGCGCCAGAACCGCACGTCGTCGAACCGCAGGGAGTAAAGCGCATAGGGCACGGCTGCGAGCCGAGCGCGCTGCTCGCGCGAGAGTTGCGGCACCAGTAGACGCGCCTTGAGCGCGAGATACCGGCCCTGCCCGGTAGGCTCGATGCCTGCCGCTTCGCTTGCCAGCAGCTCGAGATAGTCGCAGTTGAGCCCGTGGATGCGGTGGAGCAGATCCGCGCAGAGCACCGGGCGGGATCGAATGGACGAGACTTCCGTGTCGGACGAGATCATGGTTGCGCTTCCTTGCACGACCGAGAGACGACGAAGAGCTTATCGGGGACTTCCCGAGTCAGTCAATTTCGCGCACACTTGCACCCAGCCGCGCCCCAACGCGGCCGACGCACGGAATGCGTCGCATCGTCCGACCTTTCTTGCGACAAGGAGCTGTCCATGCACATCAGCAACGAACGCTATTTCGCGGACCGACTGCGCCACGACCTGGCGCTCAGGATGATTCATCACGAGGCGCGCACCTGCACGATCCGCACGTGCACCGGCCTCACCGACGATCGCATCCGCCGGCTATATCAGACGTACGCGACGCACATGCCCGCCGTCCCCATGCGGCGTCATCGCGGCAAATCGCCGCGCCAGATCGCATTCTTCACGCGCAACCCGCGCATTCAGTTCGAAGCCTCGCTGCTCGCCGGCTTGTTCGTCGCCTTCGGCCTGATCAACGCGGTCCGCAACGGCGCCGACCCGCTCGGCTACGGCAGCTTGTTCTGCGATGTCTACGAAACGCACGTGCTGCTCTCGGGCTCGCGCGCGGTGTCTTTCGAGCACGCATGGTTCTTGTTGCACCTACTCGCCAAGAACGTCGGTCTCGGCCTGCTTCGCTGCCGTCACTGCGGTGCGCATTTTCTCGACGACCGAACCACCGTCTTGAAGCGCGGTTGTCCCGCCTGCCGGTTGAAGGCATTGCCCCGACGGCAGCTCAGGCATGCGCCGGTGCTCTTGCCGCAGGTGCGGCCGCACACGCGCTCGCTGCCGAGCGCTGTTAGACTGAGCGCATGATCAAATCGCGCTCGGACGCGAATCCGCTTACAGGCCGCTATATCGACCGTGCCGCTCACTGGCGCAAGGATGAGGCGCGCGTGCGCGCGGCGCTCGAAGACCCGCGCACGCTTTTCGTCCCGGTATGGCGCATGCAGAGCTTGGTGCGCGTCAGCGGCGAATCGCTGAGCGCGCTGTTCGTCTCGGACGTGCGGCGCTTCGTGGACAGCGACGCCGCCGAGCTCGTATTGCTCGGCGAGTTCGAACAGCGCGCATGTTTTGCCGTCGGCCTTGCCACGCCCGAGCTGCCGCCATTCGACGAACCGGTCGAAGCGCGCGATCTGCGCACCATCGCCGGCGAGCTCCCGCCGCACGAGGCGGGCTTGCTCGCCTATGCGCGCGCGATGATCCACTGGCGCGAGCGTCATCGCTTCTGCGGACGTTGCGGCACGCGCATGCGCCCGCTGCAAGCCGGTCACGTTCAGCAATGCACCAACCCGACGTGCGAGATGCAGGTGTTTCCCCGCATCGATCCGGCCGTCATCGTGCTCATCACGGACGGCGAGCGCGCGCTGCTCGGGCGTCAACCCAGCTGGGCGCCCGGGCGTTATTCGACCATCGCCGGCTTCGTCGAGCCGGGCGAGAGCCTGGAAGATGCCGTCGCCCGCGAAGCGCTGGAGGAAACCGGCGTCGAAGTCGATAAGGTCGAATACCATTCCTCGCAACCGTGGCCCTTTCCCTCGTCCTTGATGCTCGGCTTCGTCGCCCACGCGCGCACGCGGGAGATTCGCCTGCTCGACGGCGAGCTCGAAGATGCTCGCTGGGTGACGCGCGAAGAGATTGCGAGCGGCGCCGTCGGCTTGCCGCTCGCGCATTCGATCTCCTTCCGCTTGATCGAGGATTGGTACGACGCCGGCGCCGCCGTCCCGCTACGGCAGGCGCGCGGCATTGCGACGCCACGCCCGAATCGCTGATTCGCCAGGTGACGCGCACCGCGCAGCTCGTCACAATCGCCCGTACAGCGATTGCGCTCACGCTACGTTCAGCCACGTAGTGCATCCTTGCCCACGACGAACTCCGGACTTCGCCCGCATGTGTCTGCTCGTTCTTGCCTGGAAGGTTCATCCCAAATACCGCCTCGTGCTCGCCGGCAACCGCGATGAGTTCCACGAGCGCCCGAGCCAGGCGCTCAATTGGTGGCAGGACGATCCGCGCATCCTCGCCGGCCGCGATCTGAAGGCGGGCGGCACCTGGCTCGGCGTCGCGCGCTCGGGACGCTTCGGCGTGGTGACCAACTACCGCGATCTGCAGGCTCCGGTCGAAGGCGCGCCGTCGCGCGGCCTGTTGGTGCCGCGCTTCTTGACGGGCGCCACCTCGCCCAAGGAGTTTCTCGACGACTTGCGGGGCGCTGCACCCCGTTACTCGGGCTTCAACCTGCTGGTCGGCGGCTCGCGCGCGCTCTATTACTTCTCGAACCGCGGACCGAACGCGCCGCGCGCGCTCGCGCCCGGCATCTACGGGCTCAGCAACCATGCGCTCGATACGCCATGGCCGAAGGTGACTCGCACGCGTGCGCGCTTCGAGCAGCTGATGCGCCAGCCGGAAATCTCGATCGAAAGCCTGTTCGCGCTGCTCGCCGATCGCACGCCCGCTCCCGACGAGGAGCTGCCCTCGACCGGTCTGCCGCGCGATTGGGAACGGATCGTCTCGGCGCCCTTCATCGTCAACGAGCGTTACGGCACGCGCTGCTCCACCGTGCTGCTCGTCGAGCGCAACGGCCGCACCGTGCTGCGCGAGCGCCGTTTCGATCCCGCGGGCGTCCAGACCGGTACGTCGCGCTTCGAATTCACGAGCACGGAAGTCCCCGAGGTGTGGTTCGAAGCCGAAGATCCGGACGAGGCGATCGCGACCGATACGTCCTTCGACACTTCGCCGGAGTAATCGGGCGTGCGGCGCGCAGCTCGATCTCGTCCCGCAAGGCAGCGAGTCGCGCGCTGGTGGGTGCTTGTTTGCGCGCTCGGCGCGACCGAGGCGACGTTCGCCGGCATCCAGATCGAGATTCCCGACGTCACGCCGGCGCTCGACGCGAACATCCGCGCTTTTCTGAGCTTGACGCGCTATGCCGACCGCAACGACGTCACGCCGCAGACCATGGCGCGTCTGCAGCGGCGGATCGTCGCCGAAACGCGCGAAGCCTTGCAGCCGCTCGGCTACTACGAGCCCGAGGTGAGCTATGAAGTCGAGCAACAGGGCGAGAACTGGCGCGTCACGATCAACGTGCGCCCCGGTCGTCCGGTGCGACTCTCGGAAGTCGACATTCGCGTAGCCGGCCCGGGCGCCGACCTGCGCGCCTTGCGCGAGATCATCGAGGCACAGGAGCTCAAGCCCGGCCTGCGTCTCAATCACGGCACATACGAGCGCGTCAAAGCCAATCTGCTGCGCGCAGCGAAGAATGAAGGCTATCTCGATGCACGGCTCACCAAGAGCGAGCTCGTCATCGATCGCGAAGAACGGCGCGCGACTGCGACGATCGAGCTCGACACCGGCGAGCGCTATCACTACGGCGCGATCACGATCGCCCAGGATGTGCTGCACGACGGCGCGATGCGCCGCATGCTGCGCATGACCGAGGGCGACCCGTACACGCTCGATTCGCTCCTGCGCACGCAGTACGTGCTCGACGACAGCCTCTATTTCTCGACCGTCGACATCGAAAGCGGCACGCCCGATCGCGAGAGCCGCACGGTGCCCGTTACCGTGACCGCCGAGCCCAACCGCAAGCACCGCTTTGCGGCGAGTCTTGGATACGGCACCGATACACGCGCGCGCGGACGCTTCAGCTGGGACAACCGCCGCGTCAACGAATACGGACATCGCTCCAAGGTCGAGCTCGTCGGCTCGTCGGTGCTCAAGCAGATCGGCGGACGCTATGTCATTCCGGTAATGGACGTGGCGCTCGAGAAGCTCGAGTTCACCGCCGCGCTCACCGAGGAAGAGCTCGGCGGCACGCTGAGCGAACGCGCCGAGCTCGGTGCCGGCCTCACCGAAGCGCTCGGACGCTGGCAACGCGTGCTCTTCCTGCGTCTTTCCAACGAGCGCACGACCGAGCCGCAGCGTGATCCGGTGACGGGTGCGCCGACCGGCTTGCTCGAAACGAAAGAGGATTTCTTTCTCATCCCGGGGATCAGCTATTCGACGCTGCCGAGCTACGTCGTCGGTGGCCGCGTGCGGCCCTACTACTTCTACGCCGAGCTGCGCGGCTCGCCGAGCACGCTCGGTTCGGACGCCTCGTTCCTGCAATTGCGGCTGCTCGGCGAACGCATCTTCGATCTGTCCGAACGCTGGCATCTGCTGCTGCGTGCCGAGCTCGGCGCAAGTCGCGTCGCCGACTTTTCCGAGCTGCCCGCCTCGCAGCGCTTCTTCGCAGGCGGCGAGCGCAGCGTGCGCGGCTTCGGGTTGAACGAGCTCTCGCCCAAAGTGGATGGCCGCAGCGTCGGCGGGCGCCATCTTGCCACCGGCTCCGTCGAGCTCGTGCGCGACCTGCCGCGCAATTTCGGCATCGCCGCGTTCTACGACTTCGGCAACGCGTTCGACGATTTCTCGGAGCCCGATCTGCAGTACTCGGTGGGTCTCGGCGTCCGCTATCGCATCGCCGTGGCGAGCTTCGGCGTCGACGTTGCCCAGGCGCTTTCGCAATCGGGGCGTGATCCGCGGCTGCATTTGTATATCTCGACGCAATTCTGATGCGCCGGCTGCTGCTCATCGTCATCCTGATATGCGTAATCCTGCCGCTCGTGGCCGGGGCGCTGTTCCTCTACTCGCCGCTCGGCGTCAAGATCGTGGCCGGTCAGCTGCATCGCTTGGAGCGCGCCGGCGTCCACATCGAAGGCCTCTCGGGAACCTTCGCCGGGCCGCTGCGCATCGCGCGCTTCGAGCTCGACCATCCGCGCGTGCACATCGTGGGGCACGACATCGACGCCGATCCGCAGATGCGCGGCTTGCTGCTGCAAACGATTCGCACGCGCTCGCTGACCGCGCGCGATATCACCGTCGAGCTGCGCCCCACGGAGCTGCCGCCGTCAGACCGGCCGCCGCGCTTCTTGCCGCAATTCATGCGCATCGATGCACGCGGCGTGCATCTCGCGCAGGTGCGTTACGTGCACGTCGACGGGCGCGTTATCGAAGCGGACGAGATCAGCGGCAGTGTGGCCATTTCCGCGCATCGCCTGCGCGTCCGTAACTTTGCGATCGCCGCCGAACGCTTCGCCGCTACCGGTGCGTTGCGCCTGACCGCCGCAAGCCCGCTTGGAATTGCCTTGCGCACGCAAGGAACACTGCAACTTCAGCCCGATCTCGACGTCGCGCTGCAGGCGACTCTCGATGGCAATGTCGATCGCATGAGCATCGGCGTTACGATCGAGCAGCCCAGCCGCATCATGGCGAACGGACTGTTCGTGCGCACCGACGAGGATTGGCGCATCACGGGCACAGTCACCTCGCCCGCTTTTTCGCTGGCGCCATGGCTCGAAACGCCGCCGTTCTCGTTCGCCGACATCGTGCTCGAAGCGGACGTGACGCGCGATGCGATTCGCACCGTCGGCGAGTTCACCGTGCCGGAGTATTCGCTCGTGCGCGTCAATGTCGATGCGCAAGGACGCTTCGTCGAACAGACGCTGCACATCGATTCGAGCACCTTTACCTTGCCCGGCACGCCGCTGCGCCTCGCGGCACAGGGCTCGTTGCACTTTCCGGGCGGATACCCGTTTCTCGATCTGCGCGCGCGCTGGTCGAATCTGCAATGGCCGTACGATGCGTCGCCGCTCATCGAAAGTGCGCGCGGCGAAGCGGAGCTGCGCGGCACGCTGCCATATCAGTTTGCGATCCGGGCCGACGTGGCAGGACCGAACGTCCCGGCGACAAGCGGCAGCGCAAGCGGCGTGATCAACAAGGACGCAATCGGCATCGAGCGCTACGACATTGAATTGCTCGGCGGTCGCGCGAGCGGTCAAGGAACGATTGCCTTCGCAGAGCCACGCGCATGGACGCTCGTTGCGGATGCACGGAATTTGGACATCGGTGCGCTCTTTGCCGAAATGCCCGGCCAAGTGAGCTTCAAGGCCTCCGCCGAAGGTCGCGGCCTCGACCGGCAGGCAGACTTCAAGCTCGCGCTGGCCGACCTGCGCGGCCGTCTGCGCGGCGAACGCTTGCGCGGCTCGGGCAGCATCGAGCGTCGCGGCGCTCGTTGGGACGTGCGCGATGCCTCGCTTCGTCTCGGTAATGCGCAACTGACGCTGCAAGCACAGCTTGCGGACACGATCGAGGCGCAGTGGCAGCTGCGCGCACCAGCGCTCGAACGGCTCCTGCCCGAAACCCGTGGCTCGATCACGTTCTCGGGCGAAGCTCACGGAGCGCGTGCAGCACCCCATATTTCTGCGAGCCTGCGCGGCACGCGCTTGGCCTTCCGCGATTGGGCCGCCGCTGCGCTCACGCTCGATGGCGAAATCGACGCATCGAATACGCAAACCTCGAAGCTCGTCGCACGCGCCGAGCGGATCGGCCATGGCGAGCGCCGCGTCGACACCGTGGCACTCGCCGGCAACGGCACGCTCCTCGATCACCGCATCACGCTCGACGTGCAAGCAAGCGCCGGCACGGCAGAACCGCCCTCGCACGCACATCTCGAGCTCGCGGGTGCCTACGATGCACAGTCCTGGCAAGGTTCGATCGTCGCGGCGCGCGTGGTGCGCGGCCATCCCGAACACATTCTTGATCTCGCGGAACCTGCCTCGCTGGTGCTCGCAGCCAACCGCGCCGCGCTCGATGAAGCCTGCTTGAAGGTCGCGAACGGACAACTGTGCGCAGCCGGCAAATGGCAACGCAACGGCGCGTGGGAGGCCAAGCTGTCCGGTTATGAAATTCCGCTCGCCTTGGTGCTGCCCGCGCCCGAGCCTGAAGTCGAGTATGCCGGCCGCATCGAAGGCAGCGCGCACGCCTTCGGCGGGCCGTCGCTCGCCTGGCAAGGCGAGGCGGGCATGAAGATCAGCGACGTTGCGATCATCTATCGCCCCGAAGGCGCCGATCCCGAAACGTTGAATCTCGGCACCGGCGGTATGCACCTCGTTGCCGCATCCGAGCGCATCACGTTCTCGTTCGGCGTGCAGGCCTTCACCGACACGTTCCTGCACACCAATATGGCAATCGAGCGCAACGGCAGCAACGACATCTTGCACCTGCCCTTGTCGGGCGACGTCCGCGCCCGCGCGGCCGACGCGAATCTGCTGCCGCTTCTGTTTCCCGAGGTCGATCGCGCCGCGGGCGTGCTCACCGGCACGGGCCGCATCTTCGGCACGCTGGCAGCGCCGGAATTCAATGGCCGCATCGAGCTCATCGACGGCGAGCTCGACTCGTACCGCGCCAACTTTGCGTTGCGCGATCTCGATCTCGTCGCGCGCATCGACGGCACCGCGCTCGCTTTCGACGGCACGGCGAACGCCGGCGACGGGCGGCTACAAGTCTCGGGGAATCTGCGTTGGCGCGATGGCGGATCGCACGGTCAGATGCGCCTGCGAGGCAACGAGCTGCTCGTCGCAGATCTACCCGAGTATCGCGTCGTCGCCTCGCCGGACTTGCAGTTCGACATCGCACCCGACCGCATCGACGTGCGCGGCGACGTGACGATCCCCAGCGCACGCATCCAGCCCGCACGCCTCACGGGCGCCGTGACGGCATCGAACGACGCACGCTATGTCGGCGAGCACGAAGCCGAACGCACGGGCCGGTTCAAGGTGAACAGCGAGATCCGCGTCAACATGGGACAAGACGTGCGCGTCGATGCGTTCGGTCTGCACGCTCGCATCGAAGGCGGCGTCACGACGCGCGTGCGCACGGGTCAAGCCACGACCGGCCACGGCGAATTGCGTGTCGCGGAAGGCCGTTACAGCGCGTACGGCCAACAGCTCGAAATCAGCCGCGGGCAATTGTTGTTCGACAATGCGCCGCTCGACGATCCCGGCCTCGACATCGAGGCGCGCCGACGCATCGAGACGGTCACGGTCGGCTTGAACGTGCGCGGTACGCTGCAAGAGCCGCGGCTTACGTTCTTCTCCGATCCGTCGATGTCGCAGACGCAGATCGTCTCTTACTTGCTCGTCGGCAAACCGATCAGCGCCGGCGATACGGATGCGGCGAGCTCATCGACCGATTCGCTCGCGCTGCAGGGCGGCGGCTTTCTCGCCGCACAGCTCGGCCGCCGTCTCGGCCTCGAAGAGGTCGGCGTCGAGCACTACGTCAACGCCCAGGGCGAGGCGACGCCCGCGCTCGTGCTCGGCAAGTTCCTCTCGCCGCGGCTGTTCATCAGCTACGGCATCTCGCTCACCGAGTCCATCAACACGCTCAAGCTGCGTTACACGATCAGCGATCGCTGGGTGTTCCGCACCGAATCGGGCGAGGCGCAGAGCGCCGACCTCGAATACACGATCGAAAGATGACGAACACGCGCTGAGCCCTTGGCGGACTCGTCGCGTCAATCGAATTCCGTCGGCTTGGCCGGGTTCAGGTAATGCTCGTAGACGAGCCGGATCTGCTCCGCCGTCGTCCGCCCGGTGGAGAGCTCGGGCAGCTCGTCGAGCGCGAAAAACCCGACATCCGTCGTTTCGTAGCTGCCGCGCGCCTCACCGCCGGTGATCTCGCAGACGAAGAACAGCTTCCAGATATGAAACAGATACGCCGGATAGTTGCGCCGGTTGCGATCATGAACGGCCGCCAGCTTGACGGCGCGCGCCGTGAAGCCGGATTCCTGTTCGATTTCTTTTTCTACGGCGCGCGACGGCGAGTCGTTCACGTCCGCCCAACCGCCCGGTAACGTCCACTTGCCGTCGACGCGTTCGCGCACGAGCAATACGCGTCCGTCCCGAAAGCACGCGCCCCGCACGTCGATCTTCGGCGTCGCATAGCCGTCTTCTACGAACCAAGCGGCATGCAGCTTGTCCGCGGTGACGGACGATTCGAGCGCGAGCAATTGCGTCGCGATCTGTGCAACTTCCCGATAGCGTTCGCGGTCATACTCGTCCTGACTGAAGTGCAGCCCGGTCTGAGAGAGGGCGAGCAAGCGGCGCGCAAGCTCCAGGGTCGTGCTCATGAGCTTTCCACATGACGACAAGCGACCCGGCGAAAGTAACCGGTTGGCGCAGCGGCGTCAGCAGGGGTTGCCGACCGGCGCAAGCGACTCGCCCGCGGCGACTTCGTAAGGCTGACATATCGCGAGGAAGCGGCAGCGATTGCGTCGTTCATCTCTTTTTATGCTGGCCGCTTTTCGCTGACACGCACAGACTGTAGCCTCTCGCCCCCGTGACCTCCCAACCCGCTCATCCTTCCTCCCGCATCGACGTTCGCGGACTGGCTTCGACATCGGGCGCCTTTTTCATCTGGGGCCTGCTGCCCCTTTATTTGAAGGCGCTCGAGCGCGTGTCGGTCCTGCAGGTGACGGCGCACCGCTTGGTGTGGGGGTGCCTGTTTGCGCTCGGCTGGTTGGGGGTGCGGCGCGAGCTCGGCCAGGTGCGCGAAGCACTCGGCAACCCGAGCGTTCGCTGGCGCCTGTTGGCGAGCGCCGCGCTCATCAGCGCCAATTGGATCACCTATATGTACGGGATCGCGAGCGAGCGCGTCGTCGAGACGAGCCTGGGCTACTTCATCAATCCGCTCGTCAATGTCGTGCTCGGTGTGGTCGTGCTGCGCGAGCGGCTGAACGCCGTGCAGTGGCTGGCCGTCGCCATTGCAGCGGCCGGCGTCAGCTACCTCACCTGGAGGGCAGGCCATCTGCCCTGGATCGCGCTGACGCTGGCGCTCACCTTCGGGCTCTACGGTCTCGTACGCAAAGTCGTCCGAGTTGATGCGCTGCCGGGACTGGCGAGCGAAACGCTGCTGCTCCTGCCGATCGGGATGGCCTATCTCATTTGGTGCGAGGCGACCGGTATCGGCGCCCTGGGGCATGAAAGCACGGCGATCAATGTCCTACTCGTGCTCGGCGGCCCGCTCACGGCGGTGCCGCTCTTCCTGTTCGCCTTCGGCGCCCGCCGCATTCCTTATTCGACCGTCGGCTTGATTCAGTACATCGGACCGACGCTCCAGCTGCTCCTCGCCGTGCTCGTCTTCCATGAGCCCTTTGCGGGCCCCCGGGTGATCGGCTTTGCCATGATCTGGGCGGCGCTTGCTCTCTACGCCGCGGACGGCCTGTGGCGGGCGCGGAAAACCGTGCAGTAACCCGCTTTTCCCCTCTTCCTGAGCCCAGCACCCAGGGGCCAGGGCCCAGCACCCGGGCAAGCCATTGACAGCCCTTGCATAATTATGCAGAGTACGCGCGTTTTTATGCGCCCGCTTGGGTAATCCGCCGCCCGTACCCGTCAGTCATGGCCGCCGAGCTCAATCAATCCGCGTCGCGACGTGCGGCGATTCTGCGCATCCTGCGCGAATCGACCGTGCACAGTCAGGACGAGCTCGTGAAGGCGCTGCGCAAGCACGGCTTCGATGCGACGCAGTCGAGCGTCAGCCGCGATCTGCGCGAGCTCGGGGTGGCCAAGGCGGGCGATCGCTACATCGTTCCGGACGACGCCCTCGCGATCAATCACTTCGAGGCCATCACGACCTTCGTCGTCGATGTGCACACCGCAGGTCCGTCGCTGACCGTCGTCAAGACCACGACCGGCACGGCGCAAAGCGTCGCCGTCGCCATCGACAAATCGAATTGGCCCGAGGTCGTCGGCACGATCTCGGGCGACGACACCATCTTCATCGCCACCGAAGATGAGCGCGCTCAGCGTCAGCTGCTCGAGCGTCTGCGCGAAATCTTCCCGAACATCGGTCAGGGAGCGTTCGGGCGACGCTAGCGCGCAGCGCAGCGACCGCCGCAATCCTTGAGCCGCACTGCTCCACCAACTTATCTACATCCGTCAATCATCATGACCGACACTCTTCCTCCTGGCAGCGATCCGATTCTGCTTGCGTTCTCGGGCGGGCTCGACACGTCCTTCCTGGTACCGTGGCTGAGCGAGCAATACGGCCGACCGGTGATCACCGTCACCGTCGATACCGGCGGCATCGACGCCGAGGCTGCGAAGGTGCTCGCCGAACGCGCCCGCGCGCTCGGCGCGAAGGAGCACGTGCAGATCGACGCGCGTAAGGCGTACTTCGATCAGGTGATCAAGTACCTGATCATGGGCAACGTCAAGCGCGGTCAGATGTATCCGCTCTGCGTCGGCGCCGAGCGCGTCATGCAGGCGCAGACGATCGCCGACTATGCGCGCCAGATCGGCACCAAGATCGTCGCGCACGGCTGCACGGCGGCCGGCAACGATCAAGTGCGCTTCGAGGTCGCGCTGCGCACCATCGCGCCCGAGCTCACCATCCTCGCGCCGGTGCGCGATCAGGCCTTCAAGCGGCCCGAGCAGCTCAAGTTCCTGGAAGATCGCAAGCTCCCGATTCCGCCGTACGGCGCGACGTACTCGGTCAATCGGGGCCTGTGGGGCGTGACGATCGGCGGCAAGGAAACGCTCACCTCCGAGGGCAGCATCCCCGAGCATGCCTGGGTGCTCTCGAAGACGGCGTTCACCAATCCGCAGCCGCCCGAGACGCACACGATCGGCTTCGAGCAAGGCATTCCGGTGAGCCTCGACGGCAAGCAGCTCGATCCCGTGACGCTCATCGAGCAGCTCGAAGCGATCGGCGCGAAGTTCGGCATCGGTCGCGGCATTCACTTGGGCGACACCATCATCGGCACGAAGGGCCGCGTCGCCTTCGAAGCGCCCGCTGCCGAAGTGCTCATCAATGCGCATCGCGAGCTCGAAAAGCTCGTCATGACGGGCCGTCAGCAACGCATCAAGGAGATGCTCGCCGGTCCCTACGGCGATCTCGTGCACGAAGGTCAGCACTTGGATCCTGTCTGCCGCGATATCGAAGCGCTGTTCGTTTCCTCGCAGGCACGCGTCACCGGCGAAGTCAAAGTGCTCTATCGCCCGGGCAATGCCTTCGTCGAAGGCGTGACCTCGCCGTACTCGATCATGGCGGCCTCGAAGGGCGTGTACGGCGAAGCGGCCGGCGAATGGACCGCGCAGGATGCGCTCGGCTTCTCCAAGATGGTCGGCCTGCCCGGCATCTTCTGGGCGCGCGCGGGCAAGCGCTAGCGCGCAGCCTTCCTCATTTCGTCACGGTCAGAGCCATGAAAACCGTCGTCGTCGACAAGATCGCCTCCATTACGCAAGCGCTCAATCTGAGCCGCGAGCTGCGCGTGGCCACCACGGACATTCCGTGCGAGGAAGGCGTCGTGCTGGTCGCGGAGATCCTCAACAACAAGTCGACCTACAACACGCTCGAGCTGACGAGCGGACGGATGGCGAAGCTGTCGAAGGGCGACATCATCGTCGGTGCGCTCGGCCATCGTCAGGCGCTCTTCGGCTACTCGGGTCATCTGCCCCAGTCGGTCAAGGAAGGCGACATCATCCAGGTGCTCAACATCGGCGGCGTGCTCGGCGTCTGCGATTCGGTCAATCCCGAGAAAGGCCGGCCGTTCGACGCACGCGTCATCGGCGTCGTGCTGCAGTTCCCGTATCTCGGCGAGCGCATCGGCGTGCCGGCGCGCGTCGGCTACAAGCGCTTGGATCCGAACGCGAAGCTCGATACGCACGGCGTGCCCGTGGTCGCGCTCGCTGGCACGTGTATGGAAGCCGGCAAGACGGCCGCTGCGTGCGCGATCGTCGCGCGCATGCGCCATCGCGGCCTGAACGTGCACGCGTTCAAAGCCACCGGCGTTTCGTTGCGTCGTGACATCCTGGCGATGGAGGACGCAGGCGCCCGCCGCAGCATGATCTTCACCGACCTCGGCGTCGTCACCACCACGGCCGAGAACGGCCCGGCGATCACGCGCGCGCTGCTCACCGAAATGTCGCAAGGCGAGCCAGATGTGATCGTGTTCGAGCTCGGCGACGGCCTGCTCGGCGCTTACGGTGTGGAAGCGATTCTCTCGTCGCCCGACATTCGGCAAGCGCTCACGTCCGTCGTGCTCTCGGCAAACGATCCCGTCGCCGCATGGGGCGGCGTGAAGCTCCTGCGCGAACGCTTCCAGATCGAGCCGACCGTCGTAACGGGCCCGGCCACCGACAATGCCGTGGGCGTCAAGATCATCCGCGAGCAGTTCGGTGTGCCTGCCTACAACGCGATCACCGACGGTGCCGCACTCGCCGACCACATCATCGACGCGATCGGCCTCGGCAACAAAGCGGCGCCGAAGGCAGCCGAGTGAACCAGCTGCACGACCATGACCACTACGAACAAGCTTCCTACGATCGTCCTCGGCGGCACCGGCTATGTCGCAGGCGAGCTCCTGCGCCTGATCGCAGGGCATCCGTACCTCGAGCTCAAGGCCGTGCTGTCTGACAGCCAACCCGGCGAGCTCGTCGCGAAATCGTTCGCGCATCTCGCGCCCATTTATCCCGAGCTCACGTTCTCGAGCTTCGAGTCGATCAAGCAATTGCTCGGCACGCTGCCGGAGGCTGCCGTGGTCTCCGCCGCTCCGCATGGCGTCGCTGCGAAACTGATCGACGACTTGCTCGTTGCCGCCGAACAGGCAGGCACGCGCGTGCGCGTGTTCGATATCTCCGCGGACTATCGTTATACGACTGCGGGTGCGTACGAAGCCGTCTACAAGCATGCGCACGGCGCACCGGCGCGCATTGCGCAGTTCACGTGCGCGGTACCGGAGCATCTGGAGACGATCGCAACGCCGCACCTCGCGCAGCCGGGCTGTTTTGCGACCGCGATCCTCCTTGCCAGCGTGCCGCTGCTCAAGCTCGATCTCGTCGAACCGCGTCTGTACGTCGTCGGCATCACCGGCAGCACTGGCTCGGGTCGCACGCCTTCGGCCGGCACGCACCATCCGCAACGCCACAGCGATCTGTACGCATACAACCCGCTCGCGCATCGACATGCGCCTGAGATCGTGGCGCTGGCGCGCGCCGCCTCAGGCATCGAGGCCGAGCTCAATTTCGTGCCGCATTCGGGCCCGTTTGCGCGCGGTATTCATGTCACCGTGCAGGCGCCTGCGCGCCGCGCGCTCAAGACGCCCGAGCTCATCGAGCAGTTGAGCGCGTTCTATCGCGACAAGCCGTTCGTGCGCGTGAGCAGCACGCTGCCGCACGTCAAAGATGTCGCGGGCAGCAATTATTCGTTCTTGAGCGGCGTGGCCAACGACAAGACGATCGCCGTCATGTGCGTGATCGACAATCTCGTGAAAGGCGCCGCAGGCGGCGCGCTGCAGTGGCTCAATCGCGCATACGGCTTTCCGGAAACGGCAGGTCTCGGCGCGCCAGCGCCAGGGTGGACATGATCAGCTTGTAAGCCGGCCCAGTCGAATAAGCGAACGCTGCGCACTGGCTGGCCCGATGACCGACGAGCAACACCAATATGAGCAACCCATCGCCTCAATTCGCCTCGGCCCGCCCCGTGCCGCCTGATCATCTGGCGCCGGTGTTCGCCCACTTCCCGCTCGATGTCGTGGATGCACAAGGCGTGTACCTGCACACGCCGGACGGACGCCGCGTGCTCGATCTGTACGGCGGACACGCCGTTGCCGCGCTCGGCTACGCACATCCGCGCTGGGTCGAAGCGCTCACTGCGCAGGCGCGTGCGCTGTGCTTCCAAAGCAATGCCGTGCCCCTCGATGTGCGGCGGCGCGCGGCGACGAAGCTCGCGAAGTTCTGCGGGCTCGGTCTCGATACGGTGTTCTTCGTCAACTCCGGTGCGGAGGCGAACGAGAACGCGCTCAAGCTCGCCTGCAAGATCACCGGGCGCACGAAAGTCGTGGCAGTCGAGGGCAGCTTCCACGGGCGCACGGCTGCCGCGGCCGCAGTCACGTGGGGCGCGCAGAAATGGTACGGCTTTCCAGCCAAGCCGTTCGATGTCGCGTTCGTCAAGCCGAGCGACCTCGACGGTCTCGCCAAGGCCATCGATGCACAAACGGCAGCGGTGATCGTCGAACCGGTGCAGGGCGTGGCGGGCGCAGTCGACATGCCGAAGGCATTCCTCGAAGCGCTGCGCCGCCGCTGCGACGACACCGGCACGATCCTCATCTTCGACGAGGTGCAGTGCGGTGTCGGGCGCACGGGTTATCCGTTCGCCGCCAATATGTACGGCGTAACTCCCGACATCATCACCACCGCCAAGGCGCTGGGCGCGGGATTCCCGGTTTCGGCGATCCTGGTGGCGGATCACTTGGTCGCGCACCTCACGAAGGATTCGCTCGGCACGACGTTCGGCGGCGGCCCGATGGCATGCGCGATCGTCGAAGCCGTCATCGACATCATCGAAGCGGAGAATCTGCTCGAAAATGTACGCGAGCGCTCGCGCGAGATCCGCGAGAAATGCATCGTCGGCCCGGTCATCGGCACGCAAGGCGCAGGCTTGCTGCTCGGCTTGCGTACGAGCCGGCCCGCGAAGGACGTGCAGAGCGAGCTCTTGCGCCTCGACATTCTGACCGGCACGAGCGCCGATCCGAACGTGCTGCGCATTCTCGCACCGTACGTGCTCGAGAGCGCTCACGTCGAACAATTGCGCGATGCGCTTGCGCAACTGCCGAAATGAAAGGAGCTCAGGCCACGCAGGGTCGTTCGCTCGCGGAGCTTGCGATAACGCAAACCGGTGCGACTCGGACGCGGCGTCATCTCGTCATACAGTCACGATAAAACTATGAAACGCTTTCTCGATCTTGCCGACTTTCCGCGTGAGCAGATCAAAGACCTGCTCGGACTGGCCAGGCGTTTGCAGGAGCACCCGCAGCCGCAGGCGCTCGCAGGCAAGGTGCTCGGGCTGCTCTTCTTGAACCCGTCGCTGCGCACGCTCACCTCGTTCCAAAGCGCGATGATGCGGCTCGGCGGCACGGCCGTCGTCGTCACGCCCGGCCAAGGGACGTGGCAGATGGAAACGCGCGCCGGCGCAATCATGAACGGCACCGCTGCCGAGCACGTGCGCGAGGCGGTGCCGGTGCTCGCTTCCTACTGCGATGCCATCGGCATTCGCATGTTTGCCGAAGGACGCAACCTCGCCGCGGATCTTGCGGAAACGGGTTTCCGCATGATGGCGGATCTGTGCGACAAGCCGCTCGTGAACATGGAATCGGCCGTCAACCATCCCTGCCAGGCGCTTGCTGACTGGCACACGATGGACGAGCTGCGCGTGCCCGAGCGCGGCAAGTTCGTGCTCACCTGGGCCAATCACCCGCGCGCGCTGCCGCTCGCGGTGCCGGCGGCGACCGTGCACATGGCCGCGATGCGCGGCATGGAAGTCGTCGTGCTGCGCCCCGAAGGTTTCGCGCTGCCCGAACCGATCATGGAAAAGGCGCGGCAGGCTGCGCTTGCCTCCGGCGGCTCGGTGCGCGAAACGGAAGATCGCAACGAAGCGTTGCAAGGCGCGCATGTCGTGTACGCGAAAGAATGGGGCTCGACGCAGTATTACGGCGATGCCGAAGCGGATGCGCGCCTGCGCGAGTACTTGAGCGACTGGTGCGTGAAGGACAGCTGGTTCAAGAACGCGGACCCGAGCTGCTACTTCATGCATTGCTTGCCGGTGCGCCGCAACGTCGCCGTCGCCGACGAAGTGCTCGACGGGCCGCGCAGCGTCGTCATCCGCGAAGCCTTCAATCGCATGGTCGTGCAGATGGCGGTGCTGTATCGCCTGCTGCGCGGATGAACCGGGCCGGCGCCCGCCGAACATGATCCATTACTTGGTTGCGAGTCTCTGACGCCGCATCTAGCCACGAGGTTACTCAGTCAATGCTTCGTTCCGATCCCTCCGTTGCCGTTCGTGCTCTGCGCAGCGCAGCGCCCTACATTCGCATGTACAAAGGCAAGGTGTTCGTCATCAAGGCGAGCGGCGGCGTCTTTGGCGATACGGCGGCAACGCGCGCACTGATCGAACAAGTCGCGATCCTCCATCAAGTCGGCATTCGGGTGGTGCTCGTACACGGCGGCGGTCCGCAGCTCACGCAGGTGCAGGAATCGCTCGGCATCACGCCGCGCGTCGTGGCAGGCCGGCGCGTCACCGACGAGAAATCGATCGAAGTGACGAGCATGGTGCTGAACGGCCTCGTCAACACGCAGATCCTCGGCATCTGCCGCGAGTTCGACATCGCGGCCGTGGGCGTGAGCGGCGTCGATGCGGGACTGGTGCGTGCGCACAAGCGTCCGCCCGTGCAAGTCGAAGGCGAGGTCGTCGACTACGGCTTCGTCGGCGACATCGATCTCATCGATGCGAAAGTGCTGCAGCAGCTGCTCGACGATGGCTTGATGCCGGTGGTGAGCCCCGTCTCCGCCGACGACAAGGGCACGCTCCTCAATATCAATGCCGATACGGTTGCCGCCGGCATCGGTGCGGCGCTCAAAGCCGAGAAGCTGATGCTGTGCACGGGAGCGCCGGGCATCCTCGAATCGGTCGACGATCCGCGTTCGATCATTTCCTACACCGATCTTGCGGGTCTGCAGCAGCTCAAGGCCAAGGGCGCGCTCAAGGACGGCATGCTGCCGAAGGCCAAGGCGATCGAAGATGCGATTCGCGGCGGCGTACGGCGCGTGCACGTCATTTCGTACAAGTCGCCCGACAGCATCCTCGCGGAAGTATTCACCAACGAAGGCACGGGCACGCTCATCGTCGAGAACATCAACGCGCTCAGCCCGGCGGAGCAGCAGGCGGGATGAGTCTACGGGCTAAGGCTGTAGGCTCTAGGCTGTACTGTAGGTTAGAAAAGAATACATGCGCGGCAACATAGACATTCGAATCGCATCGCCCACGGAGGCGATGCCGTCTCTCGCTACAGCCTGCGGTCTACCGCCTACAGCCTCTACACGCGGAGTGTCGCCATGACGCGCCTCTGGGACAAAGGCGCGCCGCTCGATGAGCGCGTGCTGCAATTCACCGCGGGCGAAGATCACGCACTCGACAATCGCCTGGTTGCCTACGACGTCAAAGCATCGATCGCGCACGCGGAGATGCTGAACGCGCAAGGGCTGCTGTCGAACGAGGATCTGGAGGCCATCCGGCGCGGTCTGACGGAAATCGCCGCAGAGCATGCGCGCGGTGAATGGCGCGTCTCGCTGCAACAGGAAGACGGCCAGACGGCGCTAGAAAGTCTGTTAACCGCTCGCATCGGCGAAGCCGGCAAGCGCGTCCATCTCGGCCGCTCGCGCAACGATCAGGTGCTGACGGCGCTCAGGCTGTACCTGCGCGATACGATCGACGTGCTCGTGCGACAGGTGAACGACGTCGTTGCCGCGCTCGAGCGAATGATCGCGCGCGACGGCCACATCGCCTTGCCGGGCTACACGCATATGCAACAGGCAATGCCGAGCTCGGTTGCGCTCTGGGCCGGCGGCTTTGCTGCCGAGCTGCGCGACGATGCGGAAGGGCTTGCGCAGGTGCAGCGGCGCGTCGGCAAGAGCCCGCTCGGTTCCGCAGCAGGTTACGGCTCGCCGAATCTGCCGATCGATCGCGAGGCCACGCGGCAACGCCTCGGCTTCGATGTGGTGCATGAGCCCGTCACCGCGGTGCAGCTCTCGCGCGGCAAGGCTGAAGCGCAGCTTGCCTTCGAGATCGCGCTCGTGATGCAAGACGTGGGACGGCTCGCATCGGATCTGCTCCTCTTCTATACGCAGGAATTCTCCTTCGTCGAGCTGCCCGATGCGTTCACGACCGGCTCGTCGATCATGCCGCAGAAGCGCAATCCGGATGTGTTCGAGCTCATCCGCGGCCGCACCGCGAGCGCTCAAGCATGCCTGTTGGAAGTGATGAGCATCACGGCGAAGCTGCCCTCGGGCTATCAGCGCGACCTGCAGCTCATCAAGGCGCCGCTTTTCCGCAGCATCGATCTGTGCATGGAAACGCTGTCGATCCTGCCGGCCGCGCTCGACGGCGTGAAATTCCGCACCGAGCGCATCAGGCTCGATCCCTCGATTCACGCCGCGGCGCGTGCCAACGAGCTCGTCGTGAAAGAAGGCATTCCCTTCCGCGAAGCGTATCGCCGCGTCGCCGAGGAGCTGAAGAAGGGCAAGTGACGGAGTCTGTCGGCGATGAAGCAATGGAGAACACGCTGACGAAGCGCTAGGCTCTCCTCACCGTCGCGTGCTCGCCGTTCAGCGCATCCGCCCATGATCTGGTTCCGTCCTTACACGCTCGAAGAGATCCGCTTTCGGGTGCCGTCGCTCGCCAGCACTCTAGGCATCGAATTCATCGAGCTCGGACCGGACTACTTCCGCGGCCGCATGCCGGTCGACGACCGCACGCGGCAGCCTTACGGCATTCTGCATGGCGGTGCGTCGGTCGCGCTCGCAGAGACGCTCGGCAGCGTGGGCGCGATGTTGGTCATCGATCCGTCCAAGTACCGCACGGTAGGTCAGGAGATCAATGCCAATCACGTGCGCGCCGTGGCGAGCGGCTTCGTGATCGGCACCGCGCGGCCGCTTCATCTCGGCAAGCGCAGCCAGGTGTGGGACATTCGCATCGTCGACGAGCAGGACAAGCTCGTGTGCATCTCGCGCCTGACGATGGCCGTGCTGGAGAAACAGGACTGAGCTTCGCCGCTACGCGGCAATCCCGCGCATCGCCTCGCCGCCCGGTCGGCTATACTCAGCCGATGCATTCGAAGCGCTTCTCGCCTCTCATCGCTGCGCTGTTTGCGTGCCTGTGCTGCGCATGCGGACAAACCGGGCCGCTCTATCTCCCGGAAAGTGCTGCGCCCGAGGCGGCGACGCCGAGCGATGCTCGAGACCCCGCAACGGATCGCAAGGATCGAGCCGGCCGGCGCGGCACCGATGCTGCACCCGCCTCCGACACGGAGACGCCGGCGACGCCAGCCGATCCGGACCGTCCGCAGCAGACGCCGCAATCGCCACGATGAGCTCGCCGCGTAAGCTCGTCCTCGTCGACGGCTCTTCTTATCTATATCGCGCGTTCCACGCCCTGCCGCCGCTGTCCAATTCGCGCGGCGAACCGACGGGCGCGGTCCTTGGCGTGCTCAACATGCTGCAGAAGCTCTGCAAGGAAGAGGCGCCCGAGCTCATCGCCGTCGTCTTCGATGCGCCGGGCCGCACGTTCCGCGACGATCTGTTCGAGTCGTACAAGGCGCAGCGCCCGCCGATGCCGGACGATCTGCGCGCGCAGCTGCAGCCGCTGCTCGATTGCGTCGTGGCAATGGGCTTGCCGCTGCTGCGTATCGAAGGCGTCGAAGCCGACGATGTCATCGGCACATTGGCGACGCGCGCGGCAGCGGACAACGTCGACGTACTGATCTCGACGGGCGACAAAGACATGGCGCAGCTCGTCAACGAGCGCATCACGCTCGTCAACACGATGACCGGCTCGCGCCTCGATCGCGATGGAGTCAAAGCCAAGTTCGATGTCTGGCCCGAACAGATCGTCGACTATCTCGCGCTGGTGGGCGACACCTCGGACAACATCCCGGGTGTGCCGAAGGTCGGGCCGAAAACAGCCGCAAAGTGGCTCAACGAGTACGGCACGCTCGATAACCTCGTGGCGCATGCGGATGCGATCACGGGCAAGGTCGGCGAGAGCCTGCGGGCGAGCCTCAAGGATCTCGAGCTCTCGCGCAAGCTGGCGACGCTCGACTGCAATGTTCCCTTGGAGCAATCCTATGCGGCGCTGGTGCGGCGCGAGCCGGATCGGGAACGGCTGCGCGAGCTCTACACGCGCCTCGAGCTGCGCTCGCTGCTGCGTCAGCTCGAAGGACCGGGCGATGGCGAAACGCCGAATGTCGTCCCGGCAGCACCGAGCGCCGCCGTGGTGCCTACGAACTATCAAACCGTCACCACGGCGCAAGCGCTTGCCGAGTGGGTAGAACGGCTGCGCTCTGCGGAACTCGTTGCGTTGCACACGAAGGCGAGCGGCGCCGACTACATGCAGGCCGAGCTCGTCGGGTTGTCGTTCGCGATCGAACCCGGCACTGCAATCTACATTCCGCTGGCACACGACTATCCCGGCGCACCGACGCAGATTGCGCGCGAGGAGGCACTGGCTTTGCTTGCGCCCATCCTGACGAGCGAGCAACCGGCGAAGGTCGGCCATCATCTCAAGCTCGATGCGCACATCCTCAAACGCCACGGCATCGAGCTCAACGGACAGCGTTTCGATGCAATGCTCGAATCGTATGTCTGGAACAGCACGGCGACGCGGCATGAGCTCGATGCATTGGCGCGCAAGTATCTCGGCCGCGAGACCGTCGACTACGCCACCGTCGTCGGCCGCGGCGCCAAGCAGATCGGCTTCAATCAGGTCGCGCTCGACATCGCCACGAACTGCGCGGCCGAAGAAGCCGACGTCGCCTTGCAACTGCATCGTACTTTGTGGCCGCAGCTCGAAGCCGCGGGCAAGCTCGCAGACGTTTACTCGCAGATCGAGCAGCCGCTTGCGCCCGTGCTCATGCGTATGGAAGAACGCGGCGTGCTGATCGACGGCGATGTGCTGCGCCGCCAGAGCAGCGAGCTGGCCGCGCGCATGCAAGAGCTCGAAGCCGAGGCGCATCGCGCCGCCGGCAGACCCTTCGCGCTCGAATCGCCGAAGCAGCTGCAAGAAGTCTTGTTCAACGAGCTGAAGCTGCCCGTGTTGCGCAAGACGCCGACGGGACAACCCTCCACGGCGGAAGACGTGCTCGAAGAGCTTGCCGTCTCGTACGAGCTGCCGCGCACGATCATGGAGTACCGCGCGTGCGCCAAGCTCAAATCGACGTACACCGACAAGCTGCCGCTGCAGATCAATCCGCGCACCGGGCGTATTCACACGACGTATCAGCAGGCTGTTGCAGCGACCGGTCGCTTGTCCTCGGCGGATCCGAATCTGCAGAACATTCCGATCCGCACCGCGGAAGGCCGGCGCATTCGCCAAGCATTCATCGCGCCGCCCGGCTGGGTCATCGTCGCCGCCGATTATTCGCAGATCGAGCTGCGCATCATGGCGCACCTGTCGGGCGATGAAGGCTTGCTCAACGCGTTCAGCGAAGACCGCGACATTCACCAAGCCACCGCTGCGGAAGTATTCGGACTGCCGCTCGATCAAGTGACTGCGGAGCAACGCCGCTCGGCGAAGGCGATCAACTTCGGCCTCATCTACGGCATGTCCGCATTCGGGCTTGCAAGCCGCCTCGGCATCCCGCGCGCGCAAGCGCAGCACTACGTCGACCTTTACTTCCAGCGCTATCCCGGCGTGCGCCGTTACATGGAAGAGACGCGGCAGCAGGCGCGCGAGCGCGGCTACGTCGAAACCGTGTTCGGACGCCGGCTCTATCTGAACGACATTCACTCGCGCAACAACAACCTGCGCCAAGGCGCCGAGCGCGCCGCCATCAATGCGCCCATGCAAGGCACCGCCGCCGACATCATCAAGCGCGCGATGATCGAGATCGATCGGTGGCTGGCGAGCGCCAATCTCGAGGCACATCTCATCATGCAAGTGCACGATGAGCTCGTCTTCGAAGTGAAAGAAGAGCATGTCGATGCGCTCGTGCCGCGCGTGCGCGAGATCATGTGCGGCGCCGCGCAGCTGCGCACACCCCTCAAAGTCGACGTCGGCGTCGGCAAGAATTGGGAGGCGGCCCATTAGCAAAGGCGGCGCGCTGCGTGCGCAGCCGGTGTTGTCTACCGGCGTCACGTGCCGCCTCCGGCGTGACGATGGCGTATCCTTGCCGCCGCCGCATTCATCCCTCTTTCAGCTCGGGCGTGCATCCTGGGCACGCATGCGTGCGGAGCACGTGCGGCACCCCTCGACAATGGAAATGGAGATCTAGATGCGTAAAGCGATTCTTCTCGGATTGATGGCGCTCGGATTCGGCGCCGCGGCGACGGCCGCGGACAACGGGATCTACGTGGGCTTGAGCGTCGGTCAGGCAAACGTCGAGCTCACCGAAGAGGTGATCGACGAAACCTTGCGCTTCGACGGCGACGACACGGGTTTCAAGGTGATCGCCGGCATCCGTCCGCTCGACTGGCTTGCGATCGAAGCCAACTACGTGAACTTCGGCAAGGCAAAGGACAATGGCCTCGAAATCGACGCGGACGGCATTTCCGCGTTCGCGGTCGGCTTCCTGCCCGTCGGTCCGGTGGATTTGTTCGCCAAGGGCGGCCTGGTGAGCTGGGATAGCGAGATCGGCACGCGCGGCATCACCTTATCGCGCGATGACGGCACCGATCTCGCCTACGGCGTCGGGGCCCAATTCAGGCTCGGCAGCCTGAGCCTGCGGGCCGAGTACGAGGTGTTCGACATCGATGACGTCGACGATGTGAACATGTTTTCGATCGGCGTGACCTGGACATTCCTGTAAGCCGCCGGCCTTCCCGGTGCGGGCGTTTCCCCGCCCGCACCCCCCTGCCCTGCGTCCGATCAGCGCATCAACCCCGATCAAGGTCGTTGCAGCCTCGCAACGATCGCCCTGATCCCGCACCGGCGTGCGTGGTTCGCGAACGACCCTTTCGTCGCTTGGATGTCTCTCATAAGCGACTGAAATAATGAAAATTTCTTCACGTTTTCAGCACGCACGAGAGCGGAACTTTCGGAAACTTGGGACGTCTCAGGTTACGAGCGTCGGCCAGGACGCTCTCGTCCGCTGGCCTCCCTGAGCGGACGATTCACCCGGTCCATCCCCATGCCGGGTAAACGCTCTCCCGGTGGCGCCAAGCCACCGGGTTTTTTTTGCCCAGCGACCGCCCCTCGACTAAACCGCGAGCAACTCGAGCACGCGTTTGCGCGCCTCGTCGACGCCGAGCTTGGACACCGCGGAAAACAGCTGCACCGTGCCGCGCTCGCCGAGCTCCCTGCGCACGCGCTGGAGCGTGGCCGCGCCCTGCCCGCGGCTCAACTTGTCGGCCTTGGTCAAGAGCACGTGCACGGCATGACCTTGCGCCTGCGTCCACTCCAGCATCTGCACGTCGAACGCCGTCAGCGGGTGGCGCGCGTCCATGACGATCACGATGCACTTGAGCGAGGCGCGGGTCTGCACGTAGCGCGACAAGAGCTCCTGCCAATGCCGCTTCATGTGCTCGGGGACTTTCGCGTAGCCGTAGCCGGGCAGATCCACAAGCCGGCGCTTCTCGTCGAGCGCGAAGAAGTTGATGAGCTGGGTGCGGCCCGGCGTCTTACTGGTCCGCGCGAGATCCTTGCGGCCCGTGATGGCGTTGAGCGCACTCGACTTGCCCGCGTTGGACCGGCCGGCGAAGGCGACCTCCGCGCCGGCGTCCGCAGGGAATTGCTGTGCCTGCCAGGCACTCTTGAGGAATGCGACCTGAGGAAACTGCGGCATGAGCCTCGGGGCGGAAAGAATGACTGGCCCTAGTGTACAATTTCGGGCCTTTTATGCTGCCGGAGCCACGGCCAAGCCTGCGAGATACTGGAGTACGAGAACGATGAAGCTTCGATCGATCATCCTGATGACGCTGCTGTGCTCTGCGCACGCGATTGCTGCCGCGCCGGCCGATGGAGGTTCCGCCGAAGCGGGTCAGGCGAAATCGACCACGTGCGTCGCCTGTCACGGCATCGACGGCAACAGCGTGAATCCGGAGTGGCCGAACATTGCCGGCCAGCACGCGTCCTACATCCTCAAGCAACTGCAAGCCTTCAAGAGCGGCGCGCGCGAGAACCCGCTCATGTCCCCGATCGCCCTGACGCTTTCCGAAGAGGACATGGCCGACCTGGCAGCGTTCTACTCGACTCAGACGCGCAAGGGCCTCGAAGCCGACCCGAGCAAGGTCGAGCTCGGTCAGCGCATCTACCGCGGCGGCGACGCCGAGACGAATGTCCCGGCGTGCAGCGGCTGCCACGGTCCGCGCGGCACGGGCAATCCCGCCGCCGAATACCCGTCGATTCAGGGCCAACACGCCACGTACATCGCCGCTCAGCTGCGCGCCTATCGCTCCGGCCAGCGGCAAACGGATCCGAACAGCATGATGCGCGATGTGACTCGTACGATGACGGACGAGCAGATCGACGCCGTTGCCGCATACGTGCAAGGATTGCGTTAATCCTCTGCCCGCGAGGCTCATGCCATGAAGAAACTCGCTGCTTCGTTCCTGTCCGCCATCCTGCTCGCCACGCTCGCCGCCTGCGGTGGCCGCGATGAGGCATCGCAGACGCCCGGAACGAACATGCCGACCGAGCATGTCGAGGCGCCTCCGGTCGCGGCGGAGCCGCAGACCGAAGCAGCGACGGACCCGCAAACCGCCCCGTCGGAGACGGTCAGCGAAACGGCGGACGAAAGCGCGGCGAACACGGCTGCCGATACGACGCAGCCGTCGCTGCGCGTGGGCGCCGCCCCGTCCGGCCCGCCGACCTCTGCTCGCTTCCGCGAAGGCACCCACTATCACAAGATCGTGCCGGCGCAGCCGACGAGTGTCGCGCCCGGCAAGGTCGAGGTCGCCGAAGTCTTCTGGTACGCCTGCGGCCACTGCTATGCGCTCGACCCGTCGCTCGAGGCGTGGCGCAAGAAGGCGCCGAGCTACATCGAGGTCGTGCGCATTCCGGCGATGTGGAACGACACGCTGCGCATGCATGCGCGCCTCTTCTATACGGCCGAGGCGCTCGGCAAGCTCGATGAGCTGCACTCGCTCATCTTTCGCGAGATCCACGTCAACAACAATCCGCTCAATACGGTCGATCGCATCGCCGCCTTCTTCAAGCAGCACGGCGTGAGCGCGAAAGACTTCCAAGACGCATTCTCGTCGTTCGCGGTCGAGTCGAAGCTGAAGCGCGCCGACACGCTCAATCGGCGCTATCGCGTGGAATCGGTGCCGCTGCTGATCGTCAACGGCAAGTACTCGACCAGCGTCTCGAGCGCCGGCAGCGAGGCGAATCTCTTCGCCATCATCGAAGAGATCGCCGCGCACGAGCACGGCAGCTGAGAGACTCGCCAGGGCCGGCGGAGGTTGGCAGGCGACGATGCTGAACGTCTTCGTGCCACGACCTCACGGCCTCGAGCGCATCGAGCTGACCGGTGCCGGCGACTTGCCGGACGATGCGCTCTGGATCGATCTGCTGGAGCCGACGCCCGAGGAAGAAGCGCTCGTCGAACGCGCGTTGAGCATCGAAGTCCCGACGCGCGAAGAGATGAAGGAGATCGAAACCTCCAACCGTCTCTACGAAGACAACGGCGCGCTTCACATGACGGCGACCGTCGCGGCGCAGCTCGACACGGATCGTCCCGTCACCACGGCGATCACGTTCATCCTCGTGAACGGTCGCCTCGTCACGAATCGCCACATCGAAACCAAGCCGTTCCAGCATTTCGCCGCCTACGCTCAACGACACCCGGCCTCGTGCCAAAGCGCGGTTGCGGTGCTCGCGGGCCTCATCGAAGCCCTGACGGCACGCATTGCCGACATCCTCGAACGCGTCGGCAACGACCTCGACAGCCTGTCCGGCACCATCTTCACGCGACCGGCAAGCCGTCAGCCGAACAGCCGCGACTTGCGCGCGCTCATCGAGCACATCGGCTTCAACGGCGAGCTCAACTCGAAGGCGCGCGAAAGCTTGGTGAGCCTCGGGCGGCTGCTCATGTTCGCGCAGCAATCCGGCAACATCGAGATGAGCGACGAGCAGCGCGACCGCTTCCAGTCGATCAGCCGCGACGTCATCTCGCTCTCGGACCACACGAGCTTCCTCGGCTCGAAGGTCTCCTTCCTCCTGGAAGCGACGCTCGGCCTCATCAACGTCGAACAGAACAACATCATCAAGATCTTCTCCGTCGCCGCCGTGCTGTTCCTGCCGCCGACGCTGATCGCGAGCATCTACGGCATGAACTTCGAGCTGCTGCCGCACCTGCCGGGTCGCTACAGCGACTTTCTGTTCTCGATCGGGCTCATGATCGGCTCGATGGCCGTGACGTACGCATTGTTCAAGCGCAAAGGCTGGCTGTGAGCGCAAGCCGCAGCGACTTTGCGCACCGCACCGGAAAACATTGCCCGATGCCTACAGCCGTCGCGGCATTCAGGCGTATCATGCGAGCCACCACCCACATCTGACGATCCGCTCATGGCACATACGATCACCAACATGGCGCTCTTCTGCGACTTCGAGAACATCGCGCTCGGCGTGCGCGACGCGAAGTACGCGAAGTTCGATATCGATCGCGTGCTCGAACGCCTGCTGCTCAAGGGCAGTATCGTCGTCAAGAAGGCGTATTGCGATTGGGAACGGTACAAGGAGTTCAAGGCGCCGATGCACGAGGCATCGTTCGAGCTGATCGAGATCCCGCACGTGCGCATGTCCGGCAAGAACTCGGCCGATATCCGCCTGGTCGTCGATGCGCTCGATCTCTGCTACACGAAGTCGCACGTCGATACGTTCGTGATCATCAGCGGCGACTCCGATTTCTCGCCGCTCGTCAGCAAGCTGCGCGAGAACAACAAGACGGTGATCGGCGTCGGCGTGAAGAGCTCCACGTCCGACCTGCTGATCGCCAACTGCGACGAGTTCATTTTCTACGACGACCTCGTGCGCGAGAGCGAGAAGAAGAAGCAGCGCGCGCGGCGTCGTACGAAGCAGCCGGCGGCGGCGAATGCGAACAAGGAGCAGCCGGTCAAGACCGAACCGACCGAGAAGACCGAAGAAGACCGCAAGCAGGAAGCCTTCGATCTCGTGCTCGACACCATCGAAGCGCTCGCCGAGGAGCGCGATCAAGACGAGAAGATCTGGGGCTCGATGGTCAAGCAGACCTTGAAGCGGCGTAACCCCGGATTCAACGAGCGCTACTACGGCTTTCGCACCTTCAGCGAGCTGCTGGAGGAGGCGCAGGAGCGCAAGCTCCTGTTGCTCGAAGCCGATCAGAAATCGGGCGGATACGTGATCAAGCGCGTGGCCGAGAGCGCCTAGCCCGACGCCGCTCTTTGCTATTGCAACGCCAGCTCGACCCAGAGCGGCCGATGATCGGAACCGAGCGCGGGCCCGACCCGCGCATCGAGCGCGCGCCATTGCGGCGAGACGAAGCAGTGATCGATGCGAATGCCGAACAGGAGCGCCTGCGACGGCCAAGTCGGATTCAGCCCGTGACCGAGCGAGCAATCCGCAAGGCCCGAGGACTCGACGAAGCGGCGAAAGTGCGCTGACCACGGCGTGATATTGAAATCGCCGAGCACGATCAACGGTGCTTCGTCCAACTGCGCAATCGCAGCGAGCGCTGCCAACTCCGCATTGCGCCGCGCAGCGGCCGTTCCTCCCAATGGCCAATGAAGATGCACGCCGACGACAGTGATCTGCCGGTCGCGCCACTCGATCGTCGCGCACAACGCGCCGACCGCATCCTCTGCCAGCGGCACCACGGTAGCGTCCCTGATCGGCCAGCGCGAGAACAAGACCGTGTCGCTTGAACCCGCGCCCTCTAGATAAGCGTGCGGATAGGCGGTCAGATGCGCGTGCAAGGCGCGCCCTTCGTCCTCCGACATTTCCTGCAGCACTACGATGTCCGCGCCGCTCGCATCGAGATACTCGACGAGGCGATTCGGATCATCGTTGCGGAACCAGATATTGAACGAGAGCGCCTTGAGCGTCGGCTCGGCGGCCGCCGCAACGCTCGCCGCGCGTGCAGGCATCAGATAATCGAGCAGCGGCACCGCCGCGAGCAGCATGGCGAGCAATGCGATCGCCGCGCTCTGCCAATTCCGTAGCGCTGCGAATACGAGCGCCGCAGCGAACAGCACCGCGGCGCAGTGCACGCGCGCGTGCGCCAAGAGATCGAAGGGCCAGAACCAGCGGCCAAGCGCGCCGAGCAGCAGCGCGGTGACGCTGAGGAGTGCGAGAAACGTCGCCGCATTCGCGAGCGCACGCCCGCCTGGGCTCGCTCGCCCTTGCCGACCGGAATTGAGCACGCGCAGCGAGCGACGGGATCAGTTGAGGACGGCCTTGGAGGAAGGCATTCGCCAGCGCGACTCCAGCCTGCGGCTCGCGTAGAACAGCTCCACGCGGCGCACGCCTTTCACCCGTCGCGTCGAACGGCGCACCTCGCGCAACAGCCGTAGCAACAACTGCGCGCTCGCTTTGCGCCCGCCGCTTGCGTATTCGGCCGCGACGCCCACGTGCATGACGGTGATGTGTTCAATGTCCTGCCGCGTATAGACAGCCACTCCGACGGGTCGGCCGGTGCTGCGCTCGATCGCAAACAGCGACTGCACGTCGGGCATGTTCTGCATCTGGATTCGCAGGCGACCGCCTTGCTCCACGATTTCGGGCGCGCCGAAGCGCTCGACGGCATGGGCGATGCAATCGGAGACCCGCTCCTGGCACGCGTTGAAGAACAGCAGCGCCTCCAACTCGGCACGTCGCTCGCTAGGCACGTGCGACTTGAACTCGATATCCGCGTCCATCGTCCCTCTGAGCCGGTTGACTGCAACCCGTCTTCATCATGAGCGCGAGCGCCCCCTCTTGTCGAGCGTCGCAAGCACCTTTTTCATGCGTAAGTCCTTGCCTGAACAGGAGAAAATTCTCAGGTGTCGCGAAAAAGTAGCACTCGGACAGCCGCCCGCGAATGGACATAAGCTATTGATTCGTCGACCGAGGGAGGCAGCCCCTCCGGAGACTGTGGTAGCGATCGCACGTCGTAAACCGAGATCCCGTTCGTTGGCTCGACAACTATTGCTCGCTACCTTTCGCCTCATTCGCGTGCGGCCCGCGGCGGATCACTGAGCGGCTGATGAGGCGGACACCGCACACGCCGCGAAAACCCGGGTACTTCGCACTAGGGCCGGCGCCGAGGATTGCCGCAGGGAGTGAGCGAAAGTTTGAACTGGCGCAAATTTCGGCGCTTCAAAACTGGGAGCTAGTTCGAGCGCTGGTATAGAGCTTATTGTCAGATAAAAGGACTGAGAATCGCCGTCGCCGTGGTTCGTTCTTCCAACTTAGAAGAGAGCCATTCCATCCGGCGTTTGGATGCGTGTGGACCGGCCGCCGCCGCATCTAAGTCACAGGCTATAGGGGATTGTGCATGGGCATCTTTGATCTGGGTCGGTACAAGGGAATCGTGCTCGCGATCACGGGATTCCTCGTGTTCATCGCGATCATCCTGGCGTTCAATCACGGCATCGCGGGACGTTTCGCCGACAATGCCGTCGGCCTTCAGTTCCTCGCCGAACAGCAGGCACGGCCTGTCGCGCTGCACGATGCAGGCAAAGCGCTCGCCGAGCAGCTGAAGCAAGGCGAAGACATTCAACAGCAGCTCGATACGCTCGGTCAGATCGCGCGCACGTACAACACGGCGCTTGGCGGCCTGACGACGCGCGGCATGGTGACGAAGCGCGACGGTCAAGTCGTGGCCGTGCCGGCCCTTGCGAGCAACGAAGCGCGTGCGATTCTCGACAATACCCGCAAGCTCTGGGACGGCTATCGCGAGAAGCTCACGCCGATCCTGAACTTCGCCGGCTCGCCGTATGCGACGGACAGCGCGCAGCAACCCGAGAACGCAACGGCTGCGCAGAAAAAGGACGAAGGCGCCGCGACGCCGTCCTATAGCCCGCGCGGTCGCCGTCTCGTCGCTGCCGTCGACGAGCTCAACGAATACGCTGCCAATGCCGAAGCGCCGCTCACCAAGGCGATGGCGGATCTGGCCGCGCTCGTCGAAGCCGACAACGCCAGCGATGCGCGCCTGCTCAAGTGGCTGCAGATCGGCGGCATGACCGCGGCGCTGCTGCTCCTCGGTGCGATCTTCTTCTACTTCGCGCGTAACCTGCGCAAGGAAGAAATCATCGCGAACCGCGCGCGCAAGGAGACGGAGGACATCCTGCGCACGGTGAACGAAGGTCTGTTCCTGCTCGACAAGGATCTGCGCATCGGTAGCGAGCGCTCGCTCGCGCTGAACACGATCTTCCGCCGCGACGACTTCACGGGCCTTACCTTCGATCAGCTGCTCAAGGACATCGTGCCGGAGAAGACGCTGCGCACCGCGATGGATTACGTGGCGCTGCTCTGGGGCGAGCGCGTCAACGAGAAGCTCGTCAAGACGATCAACCCGCTCTCCGAAGTCGAAGTGCACTTCGAGAATCCGGCGGGCGGCTTCGATACGCACTTCCTCGAGTTCGATTTCAACCGTGTGAAATCCGAGGGCAGCCTGTCGCACCTGCTCGTGACGGTGAACGACGTCACCAAGCGCGTCATGCTCTCGCGCGAGCTGCAGGAATCGCAGGAGAAGGCGCAGGCGCAGCTCGATCTGCTGCTGCGCATTCTGCACGTCGATCCGGACAGCTTGACGAGCTTCCTCTCCGACGCCGATGTCTCGCTCAAGATGGTCAACTCCATCCTGAAGGAGCCGGCGCGCGAAGAAGCGGCGTTCCGCGCCAAGATCGACGGCATCTATCGTCAGGTGCATGCGGTCAAGGGCGAAGCGGCTGCGCTCGGCCTGAAGACGGTCGAGCAGCGTGCGCACGCATTCGAAGAATCGCTCAACGATCTCAAGACCCGGCCGTCGCTTTCGGGCAGCGACTTCCTGCCGCTCGTCGTCAAGCTCGACGAGCTGTTCAATCACTTGGCGCAAGTGCGCGAGATGCTCGGCCGCCTCGTCGATCTGCACCAGGCGATCGCGACGCGCCGCAGCGCCGGCGGTCAAGTTTCGGCCGAGAAGGTCGATCAGCTGCTCGCCGGCAAGCACGATGAGGTGCCGGTCGATCCCGGCGCCGAGACGGGCAGCGTCGAGGAGACGAGCGCGAGCGGCCTCGAGCGCACGCTCGCCGACCTCGCAGCGCGCGTCGCGAATAGCTATTCGAAGCAAGTGACGCTTCGCTGCAGCGGCCTGGAAAACGTGCCCGAAGCCTATCGGCGCGCGGTCAAGGACATCACGATCCAGCTCGTGCGCAATGCCGTGGTGCACGGCATCGAAGAGCCGAGCGAACGCGTCAAAGCGAACAAATCGGAAGTCGGCACGCTCGCGGTGGAATTCACGCAGCGTGGCGACGGCTATGAGCTCATCGTTCAGGACGACGGGCGCGGGCTGCAGCTCGAGCGCATCAAGGAAGTGGCGATCGAGCGCGGGCTCATCACGCCGGCGCAGGCTGCGGTGCTAGATCCGCGCCAGACGATGGCGCTCATCTTCCGACCCGGTTTCTCGACGGCCGATCGCGTCACCACCGACGCCGGGCGCGGCGCGGGTATGGACCTGGTCCGTATCCTCGTGGCCGAGCTCGGCGGCCGAGTCGGTCTGGCCTCGGCTGGCGGGAAGTTCTCCAAGTTCAAGATCTGGCTGCCGGCGACTCAGCGCGCTGCTGCGTAATGTTCCAGAAGGACGCTTCCAGAGGCACTCATGGCGCTTGCAACCGCTAAAGCTGAACCGTTGACGAATCGGAAGCTCAAGCTCATGATTTGCGACGATTCAAACATCATTCGTCGCAAGATCGAGCGCGAGCTGAAAATCGACCGTTTGCAGGTCATTGCGACAGCCTCGAACGGCAAGCAGGCCGTCGAAGCCTTCCGCAAAGAACCTGCCGATGTCGTCACCATGGACATCACGATGCCGGAAATGGACGGCATCGAGTGCGTCGAGAACCTCGTCAAGATCAAGCCTGATGTTCTGATTCTCGTGATCTCGGCGCTTTCCGATAAAGCGACTGCGATCGAAGCCTTGAAGAAGGGAGCAAACGGGTTTCTCTGCAAACCCTTTACCGACCGCCAGCTCACGGAAGCGCTTGAAGAGCTGTTGAGGGGCGCGGGCAATGTTGACTAGAGTCGAACTCGAAACCTTCGTCGAAGGGACCACCAACTATTTCGCGACGGCTGCCAATCAGCCGGCGTCGGTGGGATCCCCCTATATCGTTCAGGACGGCCGTCCGACGGTGCAAGAATTCACGGGCATGATCAATATCGCCGGCAAGCGGCGCGGCGTCGTTTACTTCACGGCGTCGCGGCCGATGCTGACGGTGATGCTCATGCGCATGGGCGAAACCGAGCTCACGCACGAGAACATGTGCGATCTCGTCGGCGAGGTCGCCAACACCATCTCCGGTAACGCGCGCCGCGACTTCGGCAAGGACTTCATGATCTCGGTGCCGACGGTCGTCGCCGGTGAGCCGGAGAAAGTCGTCACGCCCGAAAACATCCGCTCGTTCGTGATTCCGATCAACTGGCGCAGCCATTCGGCGCAGCTGGTCGTCTGTCTCGAATGACGCGCTCATCGTCTTCAGAGAAATGAAGTGCATAGCACGCGGCACGACAGTCCCCTCCCCTCGTCGTCCGCGGGCTCGGCTCCCGGTCAGGTTCTCGACGTCGTCGTCCTGACGAGCGACGCCGGCCTCCTCGCGACGCTGCGGGAAGCAGCAAGCGCCGAGCACGCGCTTTGGCATGCACCTTCGGCCGAAGCGGCCGTCGATTATTTGGTCGGTGGCCGCTGCGGCATTCTCGTTGCCGATCTCGGCACGCTGCGCGGCGATGTCGCCAGTCTGCTCGAGCGGCTGCAGACGCAATTCCCCGAGCTCGTCCTCATCGCCACCGGCCGGCGCGAGGAAGAAGCGAAAGTGGCCGCGCTCGTCGGCGACGGACGGATCTATCGCTTCCTGCACAAGCCTGTCTCGCCGGCACGCGCTTCACTCTTCCTGAGCGCGGCGACGCGGCGCTACTTCGAGATTCGCAATGTCGAGCCGTTCGTGCTCACGACGGTCAAGACGATCGCACGGCGCTCCAAGGCCGCCGCGCCCCTCTTGCCGATCGTGCTTGCGGTCCTCGTCATCGTGCTCGGCCTCGTGTGGTTCTTTGCGGGCCCGCATCGCTTCCGCCTGGACGACGGCGCCGGTGCGCGAGCCACCGATGTCGCGCATCAAGTGGAAGAGCTCTTGGGGCGCGCGAAGATTGCGCTCGCCACCGGCCGGCTGGCCGAGCCGCGCGGTGACAATGCGCTCGAGCTTTATCGTGAAGTGCTCGCGCTCGTACCGAACCATCCTGAAGCGAAAGCTGGCGAGGAACGTGTCCTCACCGCACTCGAAGCGAAGGTCATCGCCGCGTTGAGCGCACGCGATCCGCAAGCAGGAGCGGCCGCGCTGTCGCTCTTGCAGCGAGCGCAACCCGATCATCCTCGCTACGGCGCGCTGTACGAGCAGCTGATCGCGCTGTCGCGCTCGCAGACGCCGCGATCGGATGCGCCGCGCGTGGCCGCTCCTTCGCCGCAGCAGACCCCGAGCGCTGCACAAGCAGCGAGCGACGCGCCAGTCGCAGCACCGAATGCGGCGGTCGATACTGACGCGCCCGAATCGATAGCGCGCGAAACCGAGAACCGCGACGCAGAGGAAGAGATACTCGCGTCTGAAACCGATTCGCTCGATGCAGAAGCGCTCGATGATGAATCGACGGCTGCAAGCGGACTCGAGGAGGCGGCTGTCGACGAAGATTGGCGCGAGGAGCTCGCGCTCGCGACTCGTCTACGCGAACGCGGCGCACTCATCGAACCGGCCGAGCACAATGCGTTCGACCGCCTTGCCGCCGTGCGCGAACAGTACGCCGATCGTGCCGAGGTCATCGAGGAGCAACGCCGGCTGGCGACAACCCTCCTCGATCACGCGCGTACGCATCTGGCGGCGGGCAATCTGGATCAAGCGAAGGTGTATCTGGACAAGGCGACCGAGCTGCAACCGAATCTTCCTGCGCTCGGCGCCGTGCGCACCCGACTGCAAGCGAGCCTTGCCGAAGCCGAACGCAATCGCGTCGTGCCGGCCGCGAGCTTGCGACGACTACGCGAGGTGCCGCCCGAGTATCCGCTCGAAGCACGCTCGCGCGGCATCGAAGGCTGGGTGGACATCGAGTTCACGATTGCAGCCGACGGCGCGCCGCACGACCTCGCAGTGCGCGCAGCGGAACCCCGCGGGGTGTTCGAACGCTCGGCGCTCGATGCGTTGCGGCGCTGGCGCTTCGAGCCGATCGTACGCGACGGTCAAGCGGTCGAGCAGCGTGCGTTCATCCGCTTGCAGTATCGCCTCGGCAATTGAGCGCGTGAATCTGCGCCTCAGGCGCGTCCGCCCTGTGCTTTGTCTTGTCCGGCGTTGATCTTCTCGAGACGCCGTCCCAACCACCACCCGATGAAGCCCCACACGGCGGCAACCGCGGCGCCGAGAAACGCCACTCCCGCAGCGCCGACACCTGCAGCATTCAAACCATTGTTGACCTGCGCCGCGAGCGCATCGGCTCCACGATAGACCGGCACGTCGTTGACATTCTTCGCCTTGTACTTGGTCTCCTTGTCGAGCGGCGAATAGAGCATCTCGCGTCCGGGACGGATGAATGCATATTCGCAAGCGCGACGGAGCACGAACACGATGGCGAGCACGGCAAACGTGCCGCTTGCGGCAAGCGCCAGGAAGCCGAGCACCATAGCGAAAGGCACGACCGTGAGCAGCGCCGTGACGCCGAAGCGCTTAGCAATGCGTCCTGTCAGGAAGATCTGCGAGAGAATCGTCAGCGTCTGCACGATCCAATCGAGCCGCGCGAAGACGCGTGTACGCTCGGTCATGTCGGAGAACGTGATCTCGACGAGCCTTAGCTGCTCGAAATACAGGAAGGTGCTCACTGTCGAGATCATCACGATGAAGAGCGCGATGCCGAGCAGATACGGCGAGCGCAATACGAGCATGAAACCCGCAAACGGGTTCCCGCCGATCGGCCGCTCGGATTGTGCTTTCGCGGAAGGATCCGTGGTTGGCGCGCTTTCGTGCCAAATGCGCAGCAGCACGCGCTGCGCGACGATGGCGGCGAAGAACATGCCTGCACCGAGGAAGAGGATGCCGCTGTTGCCGATGCGCTCGACGAGCATGTCGGAAACGAACGGCCCGACAAGTGCGCCGGCCGTACCGCCAGCCGCGATGACACCGAAAAGTCGCTTGGTCTGTTCGCTGTCGAAGAGCTCGAGCAGGAAGCTCCAGAACATCGAGATCAGGAACAGGTTCAGCACGCTGATGAAAACGTAGAAGAACTGTCCGGCCGCGATGTTGATCGTCTCGCCCTGCAGCGTCAGTCCGATGAAAGCGAACACCACCCCGACAAAGCCGTACGTAAGCGGCAAGAAGGTCGTGCGGCGGAAGCGTGCGACGATCCATCCGTAAAGCGGCACGATGGCAAGCGAAGCGATCCACGTGACGACCCAAAGGTCGGCGACGCGCTCGCGCCCGAGCAGCGTCCCGACCGTTTCACGCACGGGCCGTACGGCGAAATAGCCGGCCCAAAAGCAGAAGAACAAGAGGAACGCCGCAACGACCGCGGGCACCTCGTTTGGCCGGATCGGGGCGAGGCGAGACAAGAGCCGCGCGAGAGGACTACGAATCTCTGATGCGCTCATCGCGCTTCTCCGAGAGCACTCTTACGAACGGGCGAAGTCGCTGCGCCGCAAGCGCAACGCCCAGCATCAATCTGCATGTCAGTTGCTCGATTGCACGGCCCCGTACTGCTCGAGCACTTTGCGGATCGCACGCTCGTCGCCCACCGCGACGATCTGCAGCCGCTCGGGCGCGTAGTACGTGCGCGCGACGCGTTGGATGTCGGCTGCGGTGATCGCTTCGAGGCGCTGCGGGTACTTGTCCCAGTAGTCGTCCGGAAAGCCATAAATCTTCTGCGTAGCCAGATTGTTGAGCAGCGCCTGCGGCGAATCCAACGACAGCGCGAATCGGCCGATCAGCGCCCGCTTGGCCTGCTCCAGCTCTTCTCGACCGACCGGTTCGTTCGCGATCCGCTCGAGCTCGCGCTTGAGCTCGCGCATCGCCCCTTCGGTGACCTCCGTGCGCACATCGGTCGTCGTCACGACGATGCCCGGAAACGTCGTACCGGTGAAGCTACTCGAAACGCCGTACGTGTAGCCTTTATCTTCGCGAAGATTTGTGAATAGCCGAGAAGCCGGGCTGCCGCCGAGGATGTGATTCATCACGAGCAGCGCAAAGTAATCGTCGCTGCGCCGGTCGATGCCGAGCGCGCCGATCCTGAGCGAGGTCTGGACCGAGCCCGGCCGATCGATGACGAATACGCGCGCCTTCTCCGGCGGCGCGGGGATCGGAACCTCGCGCTCGGGAACGGGCGCCTGCTCCCAAGAGCCGAAGACGCGCTCGAGTCTCGCGACGAGATCCTCGAGCGACACGGCGCCATGCGCGAGCACGAAAGCATTGTTCGGGCGATACACCGCCGCGTGATACTGCGCGAGATCCGCCGGTGTCAGCGCAGCGATCACCTCGTCGGGCGGCACGATGAGGCTGGCCGGATGCTCACCGTACACCGCGCTCAAGAAGCGCTCCTGGGCGATGAAGCTCGGCAGCGAGCGCTGGTACTGCACCTGTGAGGCGAATCGACCCTTGAACTTGTCGAGCTCGCTCTGCGGGAAGGTGGGATTGAGGATGACGTCCGCCGTGATCGCGAGCGTCGCATCCATGTGCTCGACGAGCCCCGTAACCGATACGCGGCTTTCGCCGGAAGAGGGCGATGCGCTCGCGCTCAAGCTCGAGCCGAGCCGCGCGAGCTGCTCGGCGATTTCGCGGCTCGTGCGCGTCTTCGTGCCTTCGCGCAGGAGCGAGGCCGTCACCATTGCCACGCCGCGCTTGTCCGGCGGATCGGCCAGCCCGCCGCCGTGGATCACGAACTGCAGCTGGAACGTCGGGAGCTTGTGATCCTCGATGAGGTAGACCTCGAGCCCATTAGCGAGCGTCGCTTCCTGCGGCCGCGGCAGCTGCACGCGCAACGTTTCGGGATTGACGGGCACCTTGCCCTTGAGCTCGACCTGCCGCACCGATTCGGGCTGCGAGGATGCATCGGCTCCGCTCTGCGCTTGCAGCAACCACGGTGCAAGCGACGCGAGCACGAACGACCATAGCACTCTCTTCATCATGACCGTTGCCTCAGTTGCCGGCCGTGGCCTGCGCGGCCGGTAGCGTGATCAGAACCGTGCGGTTACGGGCATTGAGATACCGCCGCGCGACCCGCTGCACGTCCTTGGCCGAAACGGCGTTGAGCTTGTCGATGTAGGTATTGATGAGATTGGGGTCGCCATATTTGATCGTGAACGAGCCGAGCAGCATGGCTCGTGACTGCGTGCTGCGGATCGCCTCGTAGTAGCTGAGCAGCGTCGCGTTCTTCGCCTTCTCGAGCTCCCACGCCGCAATCGGCTCGCGCTTGATTCGTTCGAGCTCTTCGTAGATGGCCGCTTCGACATCCTTGGGATCGCGACCTGGACGCACGGTTGCCGAGATGCGTACCGAGCCCGGTCCGATGCGGTCATCGACGTACCCGCCGATGCCCGCGACGAGCTCGAGCTCCTTGTTGAGCTTTTGATGCAGGCGCGAGCTGTCGCCGCCGAAGAGCACCGAGCCCAGCACCTCGAGCGCGTAATAGTCCGGCGTATTGGCCGGACCCGTCTTGAACGCGACGAAAATGTGCGGCATGCGTGCGAGCGGATCCTGAATCGTCTCGCGCCGCTCCGCCTTCTGCGGCAGCTCTTTGAGATCGACACGCGGCGGAGCGGGCCGGCGCCGGATGAGACCGAAGTACTTCTCGATCAAGCGAAGCGCTGCGGCAGGATCGAAATCGCCCGCGAGAGTCAGCACCGCGTTGTTCGGCGCGTAGTACGTCTCGAAGAATTCGGCGATGTCCTCGAGGCTGGCTGCGTTGAGATCCTCCATCGAGCCGATCGTGGAATGCTTGTACGCGAAATTGTCGTACATGAGCTCGCCCAAGCGCTCGATGGAACGGCCGTAGGGCTGATTGTCGATGCGCAGCCGCCGCTCTTCCTGCACGGCGTGCCGCTGGTTGTCGAGCTTCTCCTGCGTGAGCGCAAGCGAGCGCATGCGGTCGGCTTCGAGGAACAGCGCCATTTCGAGCTGGTTGGCCGGCAGCGTCTCGTAATAGTTGGTCATGTCGGCCGAGGTCGTGCCGTTCATGACGCCGCCGTTGCTGAAGATCTGATAGAAGTGCTCGCCGTCGCCGACGTTCTCCGAGCCCTTGAACATCATGTGCTCGAAGAGATGCGCGAACCCGGTGAGCCCCTTGCGCTCGTCCTTCGAGCCCACGCCGTACGCGATGTGCAGCGCAATGACCGGCACGGTGCGGTCGGGCGCGAGCTGCACGCGTAGTCCGTTGGCGAGCACGGTCTCGGTGAATTCGACGCGAGGCGCGCTCGGTGCCGCAAAGGCGACGAAGCAAACCAAAAGCGAGGTGGCGGCGAGCAGGGTCCGAGTCATGTCCGCATCTCCGTAACCGGCACTCGAGCGCAGGACGCCGGTGCGTCGGCGCAGAATACAAGTCCGCTCAAAGTGCGGCAAACGGAGCGGCCCGGTGGCGCGCGTGGATCGGCGAGGACAAAAAAAGGCCCGCTCGAGGCGGGCCTTGAGTTTCGCGATTCTCTGAACAGCGCCGTGCTAGGGAATCGTCTTCGATGCGATGTTCGACAGATCGCTCTCGACACCCTTGGTGTTGTAGGCACGCACCGCGAAATACCACGTGCCCGAACCGAGATTCGTGACGACGTAAGTCGTGAGGCCCGGATTCGGCAGCTCGACCAACTGATCGAGCGAGCCCGACGACTTGCCGTAGGCGATCCGGAAGCCCGCAAGGTCCGTGAGCGCGCTACCGTCGACGTTCTGCGTCGGCGGCTGCCACGACAGCGTCGCGGTACCGGTTGCGGCCGGCTGGGCCACCGTGATCGTGAAGGCCGGCAACGAGACCGTCGAGCGGCCGTCGGTGACCGAGATGACGATGTTCTGGTAACGGCCCACGTGCGCAGCCGTCGGCGTGCCGGACAGCCGCCCGGTCCTCGAATCGAGCGTCAGCCACGAGGGCGCGTTGCTCACGCTGAAGGTGAGCGAATCGCCGTCCGGATCCGAAGCGCTCGGCCGGAACGAGTACGCCGTGCCCACTTCGACGCTCGTCGGCGGCGTGCCGCTGATCGTCGGCGGACGATTCGTGACGGTGGGCGCATCGACGCGAATCGAGAACGCCGGCAGCGAGGCGCTCGCGCGCCCGTCGCTGACGGTGATGACGATATTGCTGTAGGTGCCGACGTCGGAGGCGCTCGGCGTACCCGAGAGACGACCCGTCGCGGTGTCGAACTGGGCCCACTTCGGCGCGTTGACGATCGAGAAACCGAGCGAGTCGTTGTCCTTGTCCGACGCAGTCGGCGTGAACGAATAGCTGCTGCCCGCCGTCACGCTCGTCGGCGGCGTGCCGCTGATCGTCGGCGCATTGTTCGGAGCCGCTTGGACATTGATCGAGAACGCGGGCAGCGATGCGCTCGCGCGCCCGTCGCTCACGGAAATCACGATGTTGGCGTAGTTGCCGACGTCCGTCGCGGCCGGGGTGCCGCTCAAGCGGCCGGTCGTGGTGCTGAACGAGGCCCAGCTCGGTTTGTTGACGATCGAGAACGTGAGGTTGTCGCCGTCCGGATCGCTGGCCGACGGCGTGAACGAGTAACCGCGCGTCGCCTGCACGCTGGTCGCGGGCGTGCCGCTGATCGTGGGCGCGCGATTGTTCGGGCCGAGCACCTGAATCGTGAACGGACCGAGCGAAGCGGTTTCCGTACCGTCCGTCACGGTGATCACGATGTTCGAGTACGTGCCGATGTGGCGCGTGCGCGGCGTGCCCGTCAACGCACCTGTCGTCGAGCTGAAGGTTGCCCACGACGGACGATTCGCGATCGAAAAGCGCAGCGAATCGTTGTCCGGATCGCTGGCGCTCGGACGGAACGAGTACGACTGATCGACCATGACGGAGCCGGCCGGCGTGCCCTCGATCGTCGGCGGCGCATTGGTGGGCGCCGGAACCTGCGAGCGCGGGATGATGCGGATGCGAAACGGACCGATCGAGCGCGTATCGCGCCCGTCGCTCACGCTGATCGTGATGTCGTCCGTCTCGCCGACGTGCTTATCGGTCGGGATGCCGGTGAGCTCGCCGGTCTCTTCGCTGAACGTGGCCCACTCGGGGCGATTGGTGATCGTGAATTCGAGGAAATCGTTGTCGGCGTCGCTCGCCTTCGGCACGAAGGTGTACAGCTCGCCCACTTCGATGGAGAGCGGCGGCGTGCCGGCGATCTCGGGCGGACGATTCTGCTTGACGGGAGAGAGGTCGATCGGATCGACCGGGTTGCTCGGCAACGGATCGGCGGGCGCCGGATTGTCGGCAACGGGTGGCGTGCTGCTTTCCGAGGTGTCCTCGCCCGAGTCCAAGCAGCCGCTCAGAGCGGCCGCCAGCAACAACGGCCACAACGCGCGACGCAGCGTCGCCAGCGCACGCATGATTTCGTTCATACCGGCCCACCTTTTTCGGCGGGAAAGGCGCACATCGACGGGCGATGAAGACGAGCCACCGATGCACGCTCGGCGCGCGCATGTCCGCTCTTCGTTCGGCTTCGAGCCGCGTTTAACACATGAGCGATCTCATTCCTCATGTGGCAACCCCGCTGTCGTGGGATCGAAATCCTGTAGACCGGTGGCTTTGCGTCCCCGCCTTTCGACGGGTTTGCCCGTTTCAATTTGCCTGCTCCCAAAAAAACTCGTCGAGTCCCAACTCCGCGACGCGCGCTTGCAAGCGCACTCGTCTTGGATGTTCGGCGATCGATCCGAAAGCTTGAGCGCTGATGCGAACGGGATGAGTCACGAGAGGACGGCAGATGGAGAATTTCTGCCGGCAACCCCGCTATCCTGCGCAGCGCGCACTTCGGACCGGAAGCTTTGCGTCGCCGTCTTTCGACGGTTATGCCTATCGCCTATTGCCTAGCGTGCCGGAGTAAACAACAGCCTTTCGCGACTTTGCAATTGTCGTTGCTCAACGACAGCACGCATGCGTGTTCACATAAGATTTCCAGGCAAATCGTGCAAGCGCCAGAAATCCGTCAGCGGCTGCCGCCGAGATCGACGACAGCCGCTGCAATGTTTCGAGCACCTGGCACCGGTTACTGCACCGCCTTGCTCACCACGTTCGACAACGCGCTTTGCGTGCCGCTCGAGGTGTACGCGCTGACCGCGAAGTAGTACGTGCCGGGCGAGAGATTCTCGATCACGTACGTGGTCAGGCCCGGATTGCTCACCTGAATCGTCTCCGAGAGCGTGTTCGCGGAGGTGCCGTAGTGGATGCGATAGCCCGCGAGATTGGTGAGCGCGGAGCCGTCGGTGTTCTGCGTCGGCGCCGACCAGCTCAAGGTCGCATTGCGCGCGCCCTGCGCGTTGACCTTGATCGAGAAGGCGGGCAGCGACACGCTCGCGCGTCCATCGCTCACGCTGATCACGATGTTCGAGTACGTGCCGGCATTGCTGGCCGACGGCGTGCCCGACAGCTGACCGGTGGAGGTGTTGAAGCTCGCCCACGAAGGCTTGTTGCTGATCGAGAAGGTCAGCTTGTCGCCGTCGGCATCCGAGGCGGTCGGCTTGAAGCTGTACGCCGAGCCCGCCGTCACGCTCGTCGCCGGCGTACCGCTGATTTTCGGCGCGGTGTTCGTCGTTTGCGGCTTCGATACCGTGATCGTGAAGGCCGGCAGGGACTTCTTAATTTTGCCGTCGCTTACGCTGATGATGATGTTGCTGTGCGTGCCGCTCGCCGTCGGCGTGCCCGAGAGCGTGCCGTTCGACGTCGAGAAGCTCGCCCAGCTCGGCTTGTTCTGAATCGAGAAGCCGAGCGTATCGCCGTCCGGGTCCGATGCAGTCGGACGGAAGCTATAGGCCGTCCCGACGCGCGCGGTGGTCGGCGGCGTGCCGGAGATCGTCGGCGCACGATTGGTCTTCGCGGCGGACACTTTGATCGAGAACACGGGCAGCGATGCCGACTGGCCGCCGTCCTTCACCGTGATCTTGATGTTCGAATAGGTGCCGACGTGGCTGCTGCTCGGCGTACCGGACAACACGCCGGTCCACTGATCGAAGCTCGCCCAGCTCGGCTTGTTCGCGATCTGATAGATGAGCACGTCACCGTCCGCATCCTTGCCGATCGCCTGGAAGCGATATTGAACGCCCACTGTCGCAGTGGTCGGCGGCGTACCCGAGATCGTCGGGGGACGGTTGTTCCGCGCGGTCGCGCGGAGGGAGAAGTTCGGCAACGACACCGTCGATTGCCCGTCGGTGACCGAGATGCGGATGTCGCGCCAGTAGCCGACGGCAGTCGGCGTGCCCGTGAGCAAGCCGGTCGAGGTATTGAAGCTTGCCCATGCGGGCTTGTTCGTGATGGAGAACCGAAGCTTCTGACCGTCGCGGTCGTACGCCTTCGGCTGGAACGAATACTTGCTGCCGACGATGACGTAAGTCGGCGGTGTGCCCGAGATCGTCGGAGCCGCCGCGAGCGCTGCTTCGGCGAGCAGCAGCGACAACATCAACGAGAAGCACGAGGCGAGCAGCCGCCCCGGCCATCCAAGCCGAATCGATGCCAAGGAACCTTGCATAGCGAACAACTCCGAGGAGCACGCAGGGATGCGAACGCCGTGCGCGCGACGCGCCGGCACCTGTCTTCCAAGGGAAGCTGCACAGGCGCAGGCGAACGTTCGTCTGCTGGTGTTGCTCGCTTCGGTCACGCCGCGCCTTCGCTGGCGCAGCGGGAACCCCGCTATCCCCTTTTCAACCGCGAGCGGCGTAAAGAGGACCGGAGGCTTTGCGTCACCGCCTTACGACGGCTTTGCCCTTGTCGACGGAGGGCAGTCTGCCGTCCGCAGGGCATGTGACATATCGGGCGGGCCCGTATCGGCACGAGGCAGACAGACGCATCTGCGCTCGGCAGAACGCGCAATCGCCGACAGGGGAAAGATGAGCGCTGGATGAGGACCGAGGTGCGAGCGATCGCGACGGAGCATCCGCCGCGACCGAAAGACGCCAACGAGCGTGCCGAGAGTTACTCGGGCAGGACGAAGCCGTGTTGCCGCACGAGGCGCGTGCAGGCCTCGACGAGCTTGGGATCGTAGAGCCGGCCGGCGTTGCGGTTGATCTCGTCGATCGCGGCGTCCATGCCGACGGCGGGCCGGTACGGACGCGGCGAGCACATCGCCTCGACCGAATCGGCGATGGCCAAGATGCGGGCCTCCAGCATGATCTCCTCGCCCTTGATCCCGCGCGGATAGCCGCTGCCGTCGTAGCGCTCGTGATGCTGATAGATGATGTCGGCGACGGGCGCGCCGAAATCGATCTCCGCGAGCAGCTGACAGCCTTCCTCGACGTGCGTGCGCATGAGCGCGTGCTCGGTTTCCGTGAGCGGTGCGGGTTTGGCGAGCAACGTCGCCGGCACGACGATGTTGCCGATGTCGTGCAGCAGCGCCGCGATCCTCAGGCCATGCTGGCGCTCACCGTCCAAGCCGATCTCGCGGGCGATCGCCACAGCGAGCGCCGCAACGCGACGCGATGAGCCCCCGGTGTACGGATCGTGCCGTTCGATCATGCGCACGAACGAATCGATCATGCCGTGCAGGGCAACGTCGGTCCGCTGCAGCGACACCAACGTGCGCGCATACGCACGCTTCGACTGCAGCACGCGCGCGGCGCCTTCGGCGAGAGCGGCCAGCGCGTGCAGGTCGTTTTCCGAGTAAGCCGTCTCGCGATTGGCGACTCCGAGCAAGCCGACGATCTTGCCGTCGACCGACATCGGCGCGACGAGATGGCGCTTGAGCTCGGGCAAACCTTCGAGCTGCGCCGACGCTTCGCTCGCAAGCGCGCGCTTTGCGCGCACGCATTCTGCAAGCGGCGCAGTCTGCGCCAGCGCTCGCTCCTCGTTCGCAGCCGTCGCGGGCAACTTGCCGCGCTCGCGCCACGCCGCCAACGTCACGCTGCCCGCGCCTTCATCGACGAAGTAGCAGAAGGCAAGCGAGCTGTCGGTCAGATCGAGCGCCTGATCGACGAGCCGAGCGACGAGCGCCGCTTCATCGGAGGTCTCGGACTGCTTGAACAGGTCGAGTACGAATTCGGTCGGACGCTGCGCGAGGCGCTGTGCGGCCAGGGCCTGCTGAGCCGCGCTTGCTTGCTCGCGCAGCTGCTTCTCGAGCGCCGCGCGATCGGTGAGGTTGAAGGCCGAGACGAGCTCGGCGCGGCGCCCATCGAAATCGATCTCCTGGACGTTGAGCGCAAGCAGCACCTCGCTGCCGTCCTTGCGTCGATGGCGAACGAGCCCTGCCTCGTCGCCGGCCGTGAGCGCGGACGCCTTGAGCGCGAGGAACTCCTGGCGCGTGTAGCCGTAAAGCGCGAGCGCACTGTCGTTGACGGCGATGAAGCCCTGGGTCTGGTGATCCACGATCCACATGGGCACCGCATTCGCGTCGAAGAGACGACGGAAGCGCGACTCGCTCGCTGCCAACCGCTCGTTCGCGGCTTCGAGCTCTGCCACCTGCTGGCGCAACCGCGCGTGTGCCTGCTGCACGCGTGCGAGCGCTTCGGCTTGGGCCTGCTGCTGTTGCGCGGTGCGCTCGGCGATACGCGCCTGGTGTGCGCCGGTCTCCATGAATGCCGCGGGCGTCGCAGCGGGCGCCGCCTGCGGCGCAGGCGCAGCGGCGAGCAGCTCATCGACGGCCGTCGCGAGCGCCTCGGGCGCCACCGAGCGCGCGAGGAAGCGCGCCGCGCCCAGCTCGAGCGCGAACCGCTCGTACTTCGGATCGTCGTGACGGCGCGTATAGAAGATGAATGGGATGTGCTGAAGCTTTTCGTCCTGCTTCCACTTGCGGCAGAGCGCGAAGCCGTCCATGCGCGGCAGCACGATGTCCGAGACGATGAGATCCGGCGGCTCGCGTCGCGCCGTGTCCAATGCGACGAGACCATTGGCGGCTTTACGGACTTGATGACCGCGTCCGGCCAGCAATTGCTCGACCGCGCTCTGTTCGGACTCGCGTTCGAAAGCGATCAGGATGTCACCCATGTTCGACTCCCACCCTCGCTGCAGGCGAGGTTGTTGCACGGGCAGGCGCCCGCAGCGAAGGCGGCCTCAATTCCAACCTTTCATAATCCGAGCAGTATGGCCGATGACTTGTTGGGAACGCACGCCTCGCGCGGCGTGCGCGCCGGGAAACTGTGACGCATGCCGCGAGTTGAGCGCCCGCGGGCCGGGTGACGCGCCCCTAGTCGAGCTCCCGCGCCATCCTTCGCCTCATGTCCTCATCCGGCAATCTGCCGAAGCCCGCTTGGACGTTGTCCCGCATGTGCGTGGCGCGCGAGGTGGCCGGGATCACGCAGGTGACGGCCGGGTGCGAGACGATGTACTTCAAGAAGAACTGAGCCCAGCTGGTGCAGTCGATCTCCTTCGCATACGCGGGGAGCTCGCGTCCTCGTACGCGCGTGAACAGCGCGCCCTCCTCGAACGGCCGATTGATCAGCACCGCAATGCCATGGTCGCGGCAGAACGGCAGCAAGCGTCGCTCTGCATCGCGCGTCGCGATGGAGTAATTGAACTGCACGAAGTCGCAGCGCTCCGTGCGCAGCACCCTTTCGAGCTCTTCGTATGCCGAGGTCGTGTAGTGCGTCACGCCGATGTAGCGAAGCTTGCCCTCGTCCTTCATCCGCCGCAGCGTCGCGATGTGCGTGCGCCAGTCGAGCAAATTGTGAATCTGCAACAGATCGAGCGGCGCTGCCCGCAACAGCTTGAGCGATTCGCCGATCTGCGCAATGCCGCGCTCGCGCCCGCTCGTCCAGACCTTCGTCGCGAAGAATGTCTCGGCACGCTTGCCGAGCTGATGGACGAGATCGCCCGTGGTGCGCTCGGCTTGGCCGTACATCGGCGAGCTGTCGATGACGCGAGCGCCGTGCTCATAGAAGACCTTGAGCACGTCGAGCAGCGGCGCGCGCTCCGCGGCATTCGGCCCGACATCGAACGTGTTCCACGTGCCCATGCCGATGACGGGCAGGCGCTCTGCGCTTACCGAGCTCGGGATCGAGCGCGTCAGCATCGTGCGCACTGCCGGTCCGTTGGCGCCGTCGGCGCGAGCGAACGCCGGTAAGAGCGTTCCCGCGGCGGCTGACAAGGCCGCTTCGAGAAATTCGCGGCGAGATAAGCGATGACGGTGTTCGGGCGGCACAATGCGTCGACCAGCATGATCTTCCGAGCGCTGCACTGTAGCGTCAGAACGCGACATCGGCGAGCGCTCATCCCACTCGGTTCACCGTCATCCAATATTTCCCGATCGTCGCAACCTGTTCCGTGAACTGTTTGAAGTCCACCGGTTTGACGATGTAGCTGTTCGCGTGCCGCTCGTAGCTGCGTGTCATATCGGATTCCTGATCCGACGAGGACATGATCACCACCGGCGTGCTGCGCGTGGTCGGATCGGCCTTGATCTGTGCGAGCACGTCCAACCCATCGATCTTGGGCATGTGCAAGTCGAGCAGCATCAGCCGCGGGTTGCCGGGCTGCCGCTGCGTATAGACGCCCTTGCGGAAGATGAAATTGAGCGCGGCCTCGCCGTCTTGAACCCAGACGATCTGTTCTTTGATGCCACTGATCTCAAGCGCTCGAATCGTGAGCTCCGCATCCGTCGCGTTGTCGTCAGCGAGCAGGATGTAGCCGGACGGCGTCATGTCGCCCCCGCTCGCGGCTGCTCGGTCCCGACCCTTCTCACGCGGCTCCACACTTGATTACTCATTCTCAGCTCACCTCCCCGAACGGCAGTCCCTGCACGACCGCGAGCACGAAAGCGTATTCTCGGGCGACTTCACGAAGGTGCTCGTAGCGACCCGATTTGCCCCCATGACCCGCTTCCATGTTCACGTGCAGGAGCAACGGCGCATCGTTCGTGCGCAGCGCACGTAGCTTGGCGACCCATTTGGCGGGCTCGAAATACTGCACCTGGCTGTCCCACAGCCCGGTGGTAACCAGCATCGCCGGATACGCTTGCGCGCGCACGTTGTCGTACGGCGAGTACGACAGCATGTATTCGTAGTATTGCCGCTCGTTGGGATTGCCCCACTCGTCGTATTCGAGCGTCGTGAGAGGAATGGACTCATCGAGCATCGTCGTGACGATATCGACGAACGGCACGTGAGCGACCAACCCGGCGTACTTCTCCGCAGCGACGTTCGCCAGCACGCCCATCAAGAGCCCGCCCGCACTGCCGCCGACGGCGACGATCTTGTCGCGTGCGCAGTACTTGTGCTCGACCAGGTAATCGGTCACGTCGATGAAATCGGTAAAGGTATTCCACTTGTTGAGCAGTCTGCCGGCATCGTACCAACGCCGGCCGAGCTCCTGTCCGCCGCGCACGTGCGCGATCGCAAACACGACGCCGCGATCGAGCAGCGACAATCGCTGGCTGCTGAACATCGGATCGGAGCAGAAGCCGTAGGAACCGTAACCGTATAGATAAAGCGGCGCCGTACCGTCGCGTTCGACCTCTTTGCGATAGACGAGCGACACCGGCACCTGCTCACCGTCGCGAGCGGGCACCCACAGGAATTCGCTGCGATAATCAGACGGATCGAACTTCCCGAGCACGGGCTCGCGTTTCAAGAGGACACGCGCGCCGGTCTCGATGTCCCACTCGTAGGTCGTCGAGGGCGTCGTGAGCGAGGTATAGACATACCGCAGCTTGGACGTATCGAGCTCCGGATTGGCGGCGAACCGCATCGTATAAGCGGGATCGTCGGCCGCGAGATACTGGGCTTCGCCGCTCCAGCGCTGCACACGCAACTTCATCAAGCCGCCCGAGCGCTCGCTCACTGCGACGAAATCGCGAAAGATCTCGAAAGCGTGCACGAACACCTCAGGATCGTGCGCGATGACGTCCTGCCACCGACTGCGATCGCCCGGTGCGTCCACGGGCGCGCGCACGATACGGAAATTGTGTGCCTGCCAGTTCGTGCGCACGATGAAGGCGCCGTCCAAGTGATCGACCTGGTACTCGTGATCGCTCTCGCGCGGCACGATCACCTTGAACGTGAACGTCGGATCGGCCGCGTGCGCATAACGCCATTCGGACGCCGTCGTGCTCTCCGAGCCGATCAATAGATATTGCTCCGACTTCGTACGCGCGACGGTGAGATCGAATGCCTCGTCGGGCTCTTCGTAGACCACCGGATCTTCGGCGGGGTCGGTGCCGAGCACGTGCCGCCGCACGCGCCGGCCGAGCAGCGTCACCGGATCCTTCTCGATATACAACAGCGTGTGATTGTCGTCGGCCCAGGCGAGCGCCGATTCGACGTTCTCGATCGTGTCGGGCAAGCGCTCGCCGGTGACGAGATCCTTGATATACAACGTGTACTGACGGCGGCCGACCGTATCTTGCGTATAGGCAAGCAAACGATTGTCGGGGCTGATCTCCGTGGTGCCGAGCTTGTAGAACGACAGTCCGGCTGCAAGCTCGTTACAGTCGAGCAGCACCTCTTCGGGCGCATCGGGCCGGTCGGCACGGCGCAGCAAGATCGGATACTCGCGGCCGACTTCGTAGCGCGTGGTGTACCAATAGCCGCGGTAGCGCACCGGCACGGAGCTGTCGTCCTGCTTGATACGAGCGAGCATCTCCTCGTACAGCTCGTCCATCAGGCGCCGATGCGGCGCCAACAGCGCCTCGGCGTACTCGGTCTCCGCTCGTAGATAATCGAGGACTTCCGGATTCGTCCGGGTATCGTCGCGCAACCAGTAGTACGGGTCTTCCCGCACACCATGCGCTGCAACAACTGGGACCGGCCGGGCCGGTGCCCGGGGCGGCTTGAGAGCAAGCGTCGACAATGACGATCTCGATAGATTTCGGATTATTGGACCTGGTTTTTGCTTATACGTAAGCGGCCGGGCTTCGTAAATCCGCACCTCTTGCGCGGGGAGACGAAGGGCCGCCGTGCCCCCGCAGCACAGGCGGAGGACGAGTCAACCGTCGTGGATACCGTGCACCAGAGATTGAGAGAATGGATGAGTGCAGGATCAGCCCTTGACCGCATCCGACTTCGTTTTTGGGGCGCAGTTCACGTGGGCTTGCTCACAAATTCGGAATCAGTTCTCAGTCAATTGATGTTGCATAAGTAGTATTGCGGGCCAAAGCAGAAAAACCCCAGGAGGGGTCATATGGCTAATGCGCAGCACAATCGCTCCCCTGGCATGGGCGATGAGATCAATCTGGAAATCGATGATTCGCAGCGCGAACAGCCCGAGTCGGGGCATCACGCGCCGATCCTCGTCCTCAGCCGGGATGCGAACCTGATTGAAACCGTCAAGAAGGCAGCGCCCCGCGGCGCGTCCGTGAGCGCAGCGCCCGACCTCGACCAGGTCGCGGACCGGCTGCCGACGCTCAAGCCCGGCGTCCTGGTCGCCGACGCGGCCAGCACGACCGACGTAGCCGGGATGGTGGCGCAATTGACGCAGCATTTCCCCGAGCTCGTCGTCGTCGTCGCGGGCAAGCGCGAGGACAGCGCGAGCCTGATGCAGCTCACCGCTGCCGGGCGGATCTTCCGCTTCCTGCTCACGCCGCTCTCGCACGGCCAGACCCGCTTGGCGCTCGAAGCGGCACTGACGCAGCACGAGGATCTCGCTGCGCAAGGTCAGCGCTTGAGCGCAAGCTCCGGCGATACGAGCGGCGGTAAGAATTACGTTGTTACCTATGGTGCGCTCGCAGCCGGATTGCTCGCCGTGATCGGCGGCATCTGGTTCGGCGTCAGCTACTTCACCGGCGACAAGGTCGAGCCGCCTGCCGCGGTCGCTACCACCCCGTCGCCGGATCTGCCCGAGAAACCGGATCCGGTCAAAGCCGAGCTCGCGCTCGCCAAGGCCGCCTTCGAGCAAGGCAAGTATCTGGAGCCGCCGAATGAGAGCGCGCTCGATCTGTACCGCAGCGCGCTGGCGCTCGATCCGAACAACGAAGAGGCGATGGCCGGCATTCGTGCCGTTACCGACAAGGTGCTCGAGAAGGCCGAAGCGGCGCTGCTCGCCGAGCGCATCGAAGAGGCGATCGTCAGCATCGAGCGTGCGCGCGACATCGATCCGCAGCATCCGCGCCTGCAGTTCTTCGATACGCAGATCGCGCGCGAGCGCGAGCGTCTGAAGCTCATGCAGTCGCAGGAGATCGGTCAGCGCGTCAATCAATTGCTGAGCCAAGCCAACGACCGCATGCAGAACGGTCGCTTGATCTCGCCGCCGGGCGGCAACGCGCGCGATGCGCTGCTCGAGGCACGCCGCTTGGATCCGACCAATCCGGCCGTGGCGCAAGCGATTCGCGAGCTGAGCAGCGCGCTCGTCAATCAAGCGCGTGAGCTCGTCGCGGCGAATCGACTCGACGAGGCGCAAGCCCACGTCACCGCGGCCCGTCAGCTCGGTTCGGCGGGCGTGGCGCTGACGCAAGTCGAGCGCGCGATTGCCGATGCGAGCCGAGCACCCGCTCAGCCGCAGCGTCCGGCGGCGACGCAGACGCCAAGCGCAGATCCGAACGTCGAGCAGCTGGTCAACAACGTTCGCCAGCGCCTCGCCGCAGGCAAGCTCATCGATCCGCCCGGCGACAACGCCCGCGAAGCGCTCTCGGCGCTGCGCGTGGCCGCGCCCGAGCGCCCTGAAGTCGAAGAGCTCGCTCGCACGTTGGCTGGACGCCTGTTGAGCTCCGGCCGTCAAGCGATGGCTGCCAAGGCATTCGATCGCTCGGCGCAGCTGATCGCTGCCTCGCGCGAGGTCGGCGGTGCGTATCTCGGCGCGGAAATCGCGCAGGCTGAAATGGAGCTCGCCAGGGCTCGCGAAGAGCACGCGTTCTCCACCAACATCGTTTCGGCGTCCACGCTGAAGCGTACGAAGACGGTGTCGCCGACCTACCCGTCGGAAGCGCTGCGCCGCGGTATCGAAGGCTGGGTCGAACTCGTCTTCACCGTGACGCCGAACGGCACGGTCGAGGATGTGGAAGTGCGTAACGCGAGCCCCGCGAACGTCTTCGACGATGCAGCGATTCGCGCCGTGCGCCAGTGGCGCTTCGAGCCGGTCGTGCGCAACGGCAAGCCCGTGCCGCAGCGTGCGATGGTGCGTCTGCGCTTCGCCGAAGGACAGCAATAGTGCCCCTCAGCGCGGGCGTGTGGCGCAAGCTGCATGCCCGCGCATTCCTCCCGCGCGCTGCGCGCGCTACTCTCGCTTGGACTGTAAGCCGTAGCCCGGATCACCAAGCGTTCGGATTCTCGCCCTTCCGCGCCCGATTCATGCCGTCGAGGATGTCGCGCACCTCGGGTCTGGCGAAAATTTCTGCGGTATCGAGCACGACCTTGCGCTGCCAGTTCGGATGCTCGGTATCCGTGCCGGGCACGTTCACCGGATCGGTCATGCCGATGAGATCCTCGATCTGAATGAGCGCAATGTTGGCGTTCGAGAGCCCCAGGAAGGCATGCACGGCGCGCGACAATGCCGCGGAGTATTCCGGCAACGGCTGATCGGGGTGCCAGTGCCATAACCCTGCATCGACGAGCGCCTGCATCAGCTGACGGCGTTCGCGCTCGCGCGTCGCATGCGCGCGATTCTTGAACTCGTCGTTGGGATAAAGATCGAGCCGAGCACGCAGCTCGAGATCGTGCGCTTCCCACCAACCGCGCAGCGTCGGCAAGTCGTGCGTCGTCACCGTCGCAAGCGCGCCTTGCACATACGCCGATGGCGGTTTGAAACGCCCGTCCGGCTCCTGCTCGAACAAGAGCACTTTGTAGTGATAGGTACGATAGCGCTCCATCGCCTCGAGCATCGGCTCGGCCACCGTTCCTAAATCCTCGCCGATGACGATGCACTCGTTGCGATGACTCTCGAGCGCGAGAATCGCAATCAGATCGTCCACCGGATAGTGCATGTACGCGCCGTCCTTCGACGGATAGCCGCGCGGCACCCACCACAGCCGGTACAGCGACATCACGTGATCCAAGCGCAATGCCGCGACGTGCTGCATGTTGTTGCGCAGGAGCTCGCAGAAGGGACGGTACTGTTGCGTGCGCAGCTCGTTCGGATCTTGCGGCGGCACGCCCCAATCCTGACCCTTGAGCGCAAGCGCATCGGGCGGCGCACCGACCGATGCGCCTTGCAAATAGAGCCGCCGGTTCGACCAGGTTTCCGAGCCGGCAGGATTGGCACCGACGGCAAGATCGCCGTACAACCCGATCGACATGCCGAGCGCACGCGCCTCGCGCTGCGCGGCGGCGAGTTGTTCGGCCGCCAGCCATTGCAGATAAAGAAAGTACTCGATTTCCTCCACACGCTCGCGCGCAAAGCGCGCCACGGCCGATGAGCTCGGATCGCGATACTCCTCCGGCCAGCTGGGCCAGCCCCAGTACTGCGGCCCTTGCAGCCGCAAGTGGGCATCGAGCGCATCGTAGATAGCGTGAAGCTTGAGCGTCTCGCCGCCTGAAGCGACAAACGCGCGAAATGCCGTCGCGCGCACCGTGTCGCGGCTCAAGTGCTCGGCCCGAAATTGCGCATAGAGGAGCTTCAAGATCTCGAACTTCGCCGCCGCCACGCGCACATAGTCGACATTCGTCGTTGCGCGCAGCTCCGCGAGCAAAGACTGAAACTCAGGCGACGCCACGCGCGTGCGCGCCGCTTCGCAAGACGCAAACTCCTCAACGTCCGGCACGCTGATGTAGAGCACGTTGAGATACAGCCGGTTGGACGGGCTGTACGGGCTGATCTGGCGCGGATTGGCGGGCGCAAGCGCGTGCAGGGGGTTCAAGCCAATGATCTGGCATCCGGTCGGCGCGGCCAGGCGAATCAATTCGCGCAGGTCGGCGAAATCGCCGATGCCCCAGTTGTTGGGCGAACGCAGCGAGTAGAGCTGCACGGCAATACCCCAAACGCGCTCGCCCCGCGCGATGATGGGCGGCTCATAGCAGCTCGCCGGCGCGACGATGATGCGCGTCGGTGCTGCAAGACCGCTGTCGAGCGTCGTCTCCAAATCGTGATAGCCAAGCGGTAGCGACGGCAGCTCGAGCTCGTAACGCACATACGCACGTCCTTCGACCGTGCCTTCCTCGACCACGGGCAAGCGCGCAAGCTCCACCGCGCCGTGACTGACGTGGCCTGTTTCGAGCGTGATGCGCCACGTGAGCGAACGCGCTGCGATCTCGCGCGAGACGGCAATCGGCACCACAATAGGGCGATCCACTTGTACGATGGTGACGAGCGGCGCCAAGCGCGTCCATTTCACCGTCTCGTGCGTACTGAGCGCGCTCGCGAGCGCACGTTCGTTGCTCGTATCGACGCCGAGTGCCGCGAGCAGGGCCGCGCGCGATTCGAGCGAGACTTCCCGCAGCTCGCCTCGCCAGTCGTAGTAAGACGCACCGATCCCGTGTATCGCGGCCAATTGCTCGATGGGATGCGTCATACGCTCTTCGCGGCTCTCGTCGTTGTGAAGCGCGTTTCCCAGCCGGGATTACTCTGCGACAGATTACTCTGCGACCTCAGCTGCCGCGCGCGAATCCGACACGCACGCTCGGCGGCGCATCGCCGTCCGCCAGGAGCGCGCACGAGTGCGCAGCGACCACGAACTGATCTCCGGCATGAATCGACTCGCCGAGATCGTTGGCGCGCCAGCGCGCCGTATCGAATACCGTCTGCCAGACTGCGCCCGTCTTCGGCTCGGGCAGCTTGAACTCGACCGGCGCGTCGCCGGCATTGCACAGAAACAGCAAATGCCCGTTGGGTGTTCCATACGGGTCGGAGAAGGCGTGACCGATGAGCACGCCGATCGCCCGCGCGTTCTCATCGTGCCAGTCGCCGGCATCGAGCTCGCGCCCGCTCGGATGACGCCAGCTCACGTCTTTGTGCTCGCGGTCCGCCTGGCGCGCGCCCTTCAGGAACGTGTCGCGTCGCAGGCCTGCGGCCTGTTTGCGCAACGTGAGCAATTGCCGGACGAATGCGATGAGCCATTTGCGCCGCTCGGCCAGACTCCAGTCGAGCCAACTGATCTCATTGTCCTGGCAGTAGGCATTGTTGTTGCCCTGCTGCGTGTGCCCGAACTCGTCGCCGGCGAGCAGCATCGGCACACCCTGGGACAGCAACAGCGTCGCCAGCATGTTGCGCACCTGACGCTCGCGCAGCTCGACTACTGCCGGATCGTCGGTCGGACCTTCGACGCCGCAGTTCCAGCTCAAGTTGTGATTGTGGCCGTCGCGGTTGTCTTCGAGGTTCGCCCAGTTGTTCTTCTGTTCGTAAGCCGTCGCATCGTAGAGCGTGAAACCGTCGTGGCAGGCCATGTAGTTGATGCTCGCGGTGGGTTTGCGCCCGCTCGCGCGGAACAGATCGCTCGATCCGGCAAAGCGCTCGGCGAAGCCGCCGATGACGCCGGGATTGCCGCGCCAGAAGCCGCGCATCGTGTCGCGATACAGATCGTTCCACTCGGCCCAGCCTGCCGGGAAATGCCCGAGCTGATAACCGTCGGGACCGACGTCCCACGGCTCGGCGATGAGCTTGACGTAGCGCAGCGACGGTTCGGCGGCGACCGCTTTGAAGAACGCAGCATCCGTCTTGAATCGTCCGTCCTCACGTCCGAGCACGGCGGCCAGATCGAAGCGAAAGCCGTCGACGTGCATTTCCTCGACCCAGTAGCGCATGCAATCGATGATGAGCTGGCGCGCCACGGGATGAGAAACGGCGATCGTGTTGCCCGTGCCGCTGCGGTTGACGTAGTGACGCAGATTCGTGGGATCGAGCTGGTAGTACGCGGCATTGTCGAAGCCGCGCAAGCTCAACGTCGGACCCGACTCGTTGCCCTCGGCGGTGTGGTTGAACACGACGTCGAGAATCACTTCGAGGCCCGCGTCGTGCAGCGCCTTGACCATCGTCTTGAACTCGCTCACTGCATCGCGGAGCGCGAACTGCGGCGCCGGCGCAAACCAGGCAAGCGGGTTGTAGCCCCAGTAATTGCTGAGCCCTTTGTCGACGAGGAACTGCTCGGACACGAACGCCTGCACCGGCATCAGCTCCACGGTCGTCACGCCGAGATGCTTCAAGTACGAGAGCACCTCGGGCTGGGTGAACCCGAGATACGTCCCGCGCAGCTCGGGCGGCACGAGCGGATGCAGCTTGGTGAAGCCCTTGACGTGCAGCTCGTAAATGACCGTGTCGCGCCACGGCACGGCGGGCGGGACATCCTGCCCCCAGTCGAAGGCATTCGAGATGACGCGCGCTTTGTACGTGTACGGTGCGCTGTCCTCGCAATTCGGCGCGTCGGTCGCGCTCGCCGCATCCTGACCGGATAGCGCCGGATGCCAGGTGAACGAACCGGCAAGCGACCGTGCGTACGGATCGAGCAAGAGCTTGTGCGGGTTGTAACGATCTCCGCGAGCCGGATCGTAGCGTCCGTGCACTCGATAACCGTACACAAGACCCGCAACGCCGAAGGGCTTGGGCAGAAAGCCGTGCCAGATGTTCTCCGTGCGCGCCGGCAACGCGAGGCGCGCCAATTCTCGCGCGCCGTTCTCGTCGAAGAGACACAGCTCGATGCGCGTCGCGCCGCCCGAGTAGACAGCGAAGTTGATGCCTTCGTCCGTGAGCGTGGCGCCGAGCGGGACCGGCGCGCCGGGCAGCAGCGTGGCTTGACTATAGTCGTGTGCGGTCGCGTTCATCGCTTGCGATGGTGACGCATTCCTGGCGCGAATGGGAAGTCTGCAGTGCGAGTCGCGACATCGGAGTTTGCGCTAGTGCGCGCTCGGACGCCGGCGCGCGAGCGCGCGTTGCCGAACGTCGAACTCATTCGGCGACCCACACCACCATGCCGAGCGGCGGCAGCGTGATCTGAATCCGCGCGGGAAAGTCCCTCCATGGCTCAGGCGATGCTTCGATGCGCGTTTCTTTCGCGTAGCCCGAGCCGCCGAAAGCAGGATCGTCGCTGTCGATGAGCTTGCGATAGGAGCCGGCGCGCGGCGCACCGAGGATGTAGCCGTCGCGCGGCACCGGGGTGCAATTGAAGGCGATGAGCAAATGGGTGCCGCCCTCGCCCGGCAGACGCTGGCGCATGAACGCGAACACGCTCTCGTCGCGATTGTCCGGATCGAGCCAACGAAAGCCCTCCCAGCGATGGTCGCTCGTGTGCAGCTCCGGATACTCGCGATAGATACGATTCAACGTGCGGTTCCAGTGCTGCAGCTGCTGGTGATGCGGATACTGCAGCGCCGCCCAGGCAAGGTCTTCGTAATCGCGCCACTCGTGCCATTGCCCGAACTCCCCGCCCATGAAGATGAGCTTCTTGCCCGGGTGCATCATCATGTAGCCGATCAGCAACCGATAGTTGGCGAGCTTGCGCCATTCATCGCCCGGCATCTTGTCGAGGAGCGATTTCTTGCCGTGCACGACCTCATCGTGCGACAGCGGCAGGATGAAGTGCTCCGAGAACGCATACACGAACGAGAACGTGATCAGATGATGATGATGCTTACGGTGGATGGGATCGAGCGCCATGTAGCGCAGCGTGTCGTTCATCCAACCCATGTTCCACTTGAAGTGAAAGCCGAGCCCGCCGAGATGCACCGGACGGCTCACGCCGTCATAAGCGGTCGACTCTTCGGCCATCATCACGACGCCAGGGTAGTAATGCCCGACCGTCCAATTGAGCTGCTTCAAGAACTCGATGGCTTCCAGGTTCTCGCGCCCGCCGTATTGATTCGGCGCCCATTCGCCGGGCTTGCGCGCGTAATCGAGATAGAGCATCGAGGCCACGGCATCCACGCGCAGCCCGTCGATGTGATACATCTCGAGCCAGAAGAGCGCATTGGCGATCAAGAAATTGCGCACTTCGTGGCGCCCGTAATTGAAGATCTTCGTGCCCCACTCCATGTGCTCGCCGCGGCGCGGATCGGCATGCTCGTATAGACACGTGCCGTCGAACTCGACCAGACCGTGCGCGTCGCGCGGAAAGTGCGCAGGCACCCAATCCATGAACACGCCGATGCCGGCCTGATGCAGCCGGTCGACGAAGCGCATGAAATCATGGGGCGTGCCGTGTCGCGCCGTCGGCGCGTAATGCCCGAGCACCTGGTAGCCCCATGAGCCGTCGAAGGGATGCTCGGCCACGCCGACGATCTCGACGTGCGTGTACCCCATGTCCTGCACGTACGGAATGAGCTGATCGGCGATCTCATCCCACGTGAGAAACGCCGGCTGACGATGCCAGGAACGGCGCCACGAGCCCGGATGGAATTCGTAGATCGAAATCGGCGCGCGCAAATGATCCCATTCGCGCCGCCGCGCCATCCATTCCGCATCGCCCCACTCGTAGCCGCCGATGTCGGCCACGATCGACGCATTGTCGGGACGTAGCTGCATCTGGAAGGCATACGGATCTGCCTTCAAGAGCAGATGATCATGCTGCGTCAGGATCTCGTACTTGTAGAGCGCTCCGGGACGCACGCCCGGCACGAACGTCACCCAAACGCCCGAGCTGCCGCGCGGCTGCATGACGTTGACGCGGCCGTCCCAACCGTTGAAGTCGCCGACGACGCTGACCCGCTTGGCGTTCGGCGCCCACACCGCAAAGCGCGTCCCTTGCACGCCGTCGACCGTGACGCAGTGTGCGCCGAGCTTCTGATAGATGTGATGGTGATTGCCTTCGCCGAAGAGGTGCAGATCGAAGTCGGTCAGATCGGTCGAGGACATGGCTCAGGCTGTAGACCGTAGGTAAAGGGGCGCGCTTGCGTTACTACAGCCTACAGCCTATGGCGGACGGTCTCAAAGCACTGGCTTGATCCCCCAGATCGTGTCCGCGTACTCGCGGATGCTTCTGTCGCTGGAGAAAGGCCCCATGCTCAGGGCATTGATGACCGACTTACGCGTCCACTCTTCTTGGTTGCGGAACAGCTCGTCGACGCGTGCCTGGGCTGCGGCGTAGGACTCGAAATCCGCCAGCACGAGGAAATGTTCCCCGTCGCTCAGCAGCCGCTCCGTCACGACCTTTGAGTCGAAGATGTTGTCGGGCGTGAAATGCCCGGAGTCGAGCGTGTCGATCGCGCGCTTGAGCTCGGGGTTCTGCTCCACGACCTGCCGCGGGAAGTAACCGCTCGCGCGCCGCGCAAGCACCTCTTCCGCGGTCAACCCGAAGATGAAGATGTTGTCCTCGCCGACGGCATCCTTGATTTCGATATTGGCGCCGTCGAGCGTGCCGATCGTGAGCGCGCCGTTGAGCGCGAGCTTCATGTTGCCGGTGCCGGAGGCTTCCATGCCTGCGGTCGAGATCTGCTGCGACAGATCGGCCGCCGGCATGATCTCCTGCGCGAGCGATACGTCGTAATCCGGCAGGAAGCACAGCTTGAGCTTGTCGCCGACGCGCGGATCCGAATTGATGACGCGCGCCACGTTGTTGATGAGCTTGATGATCGCCTTGGCCATGTGATAGCCGGGCGCCGCCTTGCCGGCGATGATCACGACGCGCGGCACGATGTCCGCGTTCGGATCGTCGAGGATGCGCAGATACCGCGACACGACATAGACAAGATTGAGCAGCTGGCGCTTGTACTCGTGAATGCGCTTGACCTGCACGTCGAACATTGCATCGGGGCTGACCTCGACGTTGAGCAGATCCTGAATCGTCCGCGCAAGGCGCACCTTGTTGGCGCGCTTGATCTCGCGAAAACGCGCGCGGAATTCCGGATCGTCGGCCGCCCCCTTGAGCCGTTCGAGCTCTTCGAGATCGTTTTCCCAGCTCGAGCCGAGCTTCTCCGTCAGCAGCGCGGCGAGCCCGGGGTTGGCCTGCTTCAACCAGCGCCGCACGGCAATGCCGTTCGTGACGTTCGTGAAGCGCTCCGGCCACATCTCCGCAAAGTCGGCGAAGATCGTCTCGCGCATGAGCCGCGAATGGAGCTTCGCGACGCCGTTCACCTTGTGGCTGCCGACCACGGATAGATACGCCATGCGCACGCGGCGATCGCCCTCCTCGTTGATGAGCGACATGCGCCGGCGCCGATCGAGATCGTTCGGATACCGTGCGCTCACCATTTCGAGGAAGTCGCGATTGATCTGATAGATGATTTGCAGGTGCCGTGGCAGCAAGCGTTCGAAGAACGACACCGGCCAGGTTTCGAGCGCCTCGGGCAGCAGCGTGTGATTCGTGTACGAACAGACATTGCGCGTGATCTCCCAGGCGCGCGCCCACTCGATGTCGTAGACATCGACGAGCAAGCGCATGAGCTCGACGATCGTGAGCGCCGGATGCGTATCGTTGAGCTGGATCGCCACCGCATCGGCCAGCTCTTCGAGCGGCCGATGCTCGCTCATGTGCTGCGCCAGAATGTCTTGGAGCGATGCGCTCACGCAGAAGTACTGCTGCTTGAAGCGCAGCTCCTTGCCCTGCGGCGTCGAGTCGTCCGGATACAGGACGCGCGAGAGGTTCTTCGCATCCACCTGCTCCTGTACGGCAGCGGCATAGTTGCCCGCATTGAAGGCGTCGATGCGAAACGGCGTGATCGCGCGCCCCGACCAGAGGCGCAAGTGATTGACCGTCGGGCTGCGATTGCCGGGAATCAGCAGGTCGTACGCGACGGCCCAAACATCGTGCGTGTCCACCCACTCGTAGCGCACGCGGCCTTTTTCGTCGCGCGTGGCCTGGCAATGCCCGCCGAAGCGCACGCGATAGCGCACGCCGCCGCGGCCGCTCTCCCAGAAGTTCTGAAAGCCGAGCCACGAGCTCGCTACTTCGCGCTGCGCGCCGTCCTCGCCGATGACTTGCGTGAAGATGCCGTAGTCGTAGCGGATGCCGTAACCCGTCGCGGCGTAGCCGAGCGTGGCGAGCGAATCGAGAAAGCATGCCGCCAAGCGGCCCAAGCCGCCGTTGCCGAGCCCCGGATCCTCCTCCTCGGCAGCGACGTCTTCGAGATCGTGCCCGAACGATTGCAACGCCTCGCGCACCTCGTCCATGAGCCCGTTGTCGAACGAGGAGAGCGCATTGATCAGGCTGCGCCCGAGCAGGAACTCCATCGAGAGGTAGCAGACGCGCTTGACGCGTGCGCGCGAGACGCGATTGAGCGTGGCGATCCAGCGCTCGGCAAGCTCCTCGCGCACTGCAATCGCCAACGCGTCGTAGAAATCGCGACGCGTCGCGCTCTGCACCGGCTTACCGAGCGAACGATGCAGGCGATCGACGATCGCCTCGCGCACGCGGCCGGGCTGGAGCGGGACGGAACATCCGATGGGAGACAATGAGGCCATAGGACTTACATCCATCTTGCTCAGGCGTGGAGGTTAACGCCTGCGATCGCGCTCGTCGCGTCGACGTACGAAGGCGACGTGTAAGAAAGCACCGGGCGTGCGGCCGGCGCCCGTCCGCTTGTGACGCCGAAGGCGCGACGGATTAATTAACGGCGCTCACTCGTTCTTCGAGGATGCGCCACGAACCCGCCTCGCGGATCAAGACCAGTTCCTTGCGCAACGAGTTCGAGCCGAAGTGCTGGATGAATCTCGCAATGCGGCGGTCGGTCCCATCCGGCTCGACCCGCAGATCTTCCACCATCGGGGCGGGCACGGGACCGGTGGCGACCTGCTCGCGGCGTTGCTCGAGCCACACGGCGGCGCTGGCCGTATCGGTCGGCGGCTGGAACCGGGTCGAATACAGCGCAAGCACCGCATCCGCCTCGCGATTTGCCCATGCCTGCGCCCAGCTCGCCACCACTTCTTCCGGCGAGCGCGCCACGGCGCCCGCCGAGCGGAAATACGACGGCGGCTCATCCAGGCACGTGGTACGGTTTGCGCGGGACGGATTGGGCGGCACATCCGGAATCACGAGCCCTTCCGAGCGGTTCGGGGCGGTCAGGCCCTCGGGGATGCGCAGCGGCGGATTGTTCTGTGCAGCGAGGTAGGGCTCGTTAGGGTCGACACAGGCGCGCTGACGACCGCCGCAGGCCGACAGCAGCACGGCACAGCCCACCGCGACGAGCGCGACCCGCGCGCTGAACGACAATCGGTCCGAGATCGCTGCGATATTCATGAAAGCTGACTTGAATCCTCGGTTGCAGGGCCGTCCGACGGCGTCGACGATCTAGGCGCGCGCCCGCTCATGCGCTCGTACAGGCATCGAACCAAAGCGGACTCGCGACCCTACAACCTGTCTGCTGAATAGAACCTATCTCTCAGCGATGACGCCGCGCTCATGACGGTTCGAGATAAGTTCTAGTATCTGCGCGGGCGGCGCGCGCCGGAGCGGCGGCTAACGTACCGTTGCGGGCCCGGGAAGTCCAGTCCGACACCGGCAGGCGGGCTACCCGCACGCTGCAGCCCGACCCGAGGACTGCCAACAACGTCCCGTCAGGGCTTGATCGGCTCGACGCGCAGCTCGGTCTTCACCGAACGCGCAATGAAGCACTCCTCATGGGCCCGCTCATGCAGACGCGCGAGCTCCGCGTCCGTCGGCGCCGTCCCTGCAAAGATCACCTTCGGCCGCAGCGTCACGACCGTGATGGCGAGCTTGCCCTCCTCGTTCTTCGCCAGCACGCCGACTGCCGCATCCTCGTATTCCTCGACGACAAACCCGGCCTGGGCCGCAAGCGACAGGAACCACAGCATGTGACAGCTCGCGAGCGACGCAACGAACGCCTCTTCGGGATCGACTGCGGCTGGATCGGACAACGGCACCCGCACGACGTGCGGCGAGCTCGATGCAGCCACGACCGCGCCGCCGTCGAAACGCCACTCGTGCGCACGGCTGTAGCGGTTGTCGGTGAAGACGGCGCCGCTGCGACGCCAGCGAACGGTAGCTAGACAATCGGTCATGAGACGCTCGGCAGCGAGGTGGTCGGTGTATCGCGATGCGCGCGTCGGTCGCCCCAACGCGTCGACATTGCAACCGTCACTTTACCGGACTTATCTGCCGCGCGGCACCCCAGTTGCCAGCGAAGCATGGTGAAGGCCGTAGCGCCAGTTGCGGAATCCGCGGACTGGAGAGCCGTGAGTTACACACTGTGTAACTCGACTGCACCAACGAGGCCACGCCGATTAGCTGTGGAGATCGCACTAGGCAAAGCCATGGTGGTTACGAAAGCTCAGGAGCTTCAACGAGGCCACAGCGATTAGCTGTGGAGATC
>CALLKK010000018.1 GCA_938008435.1 uncultured Steroidobacter sp.
AGTAAAGATTGATGTGACGAAGCGCCGGGTGGCGGGGTGAAGCGCAGCGCTTCACCCCCCTTGCTCGGACGCCGCGTCGCTTGCGAGATAACCATGGCTACCAACCAAAACATCCGTATCCGCCTGAAGGCTTTCGACCATCGGCTGATCGACAACTCGGCGCGCGAGATCGTCGAAACGGCCAAGCGCACGGGCGCGACGGTGCGTGGCCCGGTGCCGCTGCCGACGAAGATGGAGCGCTTCACGGTGCTGATCTCGCCGCACGCGGACAAAGACGCGCGCGACCAGTACGAGATTCGTACGCACAAGCGCCTGATGGACATCTTGAATCCCACCGACAAGACGGTGGACGCCCTGATGAAGCTCGAGCTTCCCGCGGGCGTGGACGTGCAGATCAAGCTGAACTAACAGACTCCAGGCTGTAGACCGTCGGTCGTAGCTGGGGCGGAGTCGGAATTCCTGTTTGGCCCAGCCTGAAGCCGACGGTCTAGAGCCAGTCAGGTTGAAGTGCTTGCAAAGCCGTGTGACCTGACTATAATTCGCGCCTCTTTGCGCCGAGGTCTGGCCCTGACGGGGTACCGCTCGAGCGGCGTGACCGACACGAAAGGTGTCTGGTCGGCCTCTCTTTCCGGTCCTACCTAAGCCTGATCCACGCCCGGGGTGATATCCGGGTGTGACCGGTCTGATTCAGCGTCGCCGTAGACGCTGCCGGTCAAGCAAAGATGTCGTATTTCCGCCTCAGCCAATCGTAGCTGGGTGCGTAGTGAACCTGTGGTGCCAGGCCCAGCCGTCGGGCCTGGCGTCGCTTTAGAAGAGGATTAACGATGAGCGCCAAGACCCTGGGTCTGGTCGGTCGCAAGGCCGGTATGACGCGAGTGTTCACCGATACGGGTGAAGCCGTTCCGGTGACCGTCATCGAAGCGTTGCCCAATCGGATTACGCAAGTTCGCACGCAGGAAGTGGACGGCTACCGCGCCATTCAGGTGGCGGTGGGCGAGCGTAAGGCCTCGCGCCTCAACAAGCCGCTTGCCGGTCACTATGCCAAGGCCAAGGTCGCTCCCGGGCAGTCGCTCGTGGAGTTCCGTCTGAAGGACGGCGAAGGCCAGGACCTCGCCCCGGGTGGGGAAATCAAGGTCGATCTCTTCCAGGAAGGTCAGATCGTCGACGTCACGGGTACGACGATCGGTAAAGGTTTTGCCGGCGTGATGAAGCGTCACAACTTCGCCGGCGGTTACGCGAGCCACGGTGCGTCCGTCTCTCACCGTGTTCCGGGCTCCATCGGTCAGCGCCAGACGCCGGGTCGCGTCTTCCCGGGTAAGCGCATGGCCGGACACATGGGCGTGCGTCGTTGCACGGTCGAGAACCTCCAGGTCGTGCGCGTCGATACGGAGCGCAATCTGCTGCTGATTCGCGGCGCGGTCCCGGGGGCTCCGGGTGGCCAAGTGATCGTCCGTCCGTCGGTTAAAGCGGCGGCACTGGCTGCGAGAAAGAAGAAGGCCCCCGTCAAGAAGTAACCCAGGAACAGCAGTAGTAGGCCGCTATGAATCTGAAGCTGGTCAGCAAGGGTGCGCAGGCGCAGGACATCCAGGTGTCCGACGCGACGTTTGCGCGCGAATTCAACGAGGCGCTCGTTCACCAGGTCATCGTCGCCTATCAGGCGGCGGCCCGTGCCGGTACGAAGGCGCAGAAGTCGAAGGCGGAAGTCAGCGGCGGCGGCATCAAGCCGTGGCGCCAGAAGGGCACCGGTCAGGCGCGCGTCGGCTCCATCCGTAGCCCCATCTGGGTCGGCGGTGGTCGCGCGTTTGCCGCGAAGCCGCGTGACTTCACGCAGAAGGTCAATCGCAAGATGTACCGCGGCGCGATCCGCGCGATGCTCTCCGAGCTCGCTCGTCAGGAGCGTCTGCTGGTCGTCGAGAATCTCGAGCTCGAGGCGCCGAAGACGAAGCTCCTCGTGCAGAAGCTCAAGGAGCTCGGGGTCGGGGAGAACGTGCTCGTGCTCGTCGAGGCCTATGACGAGAAGCTTGAGCTGGCCGGGCGCAATCTGCCCTATGTCGACGTGCTGCCGGTCAGCGCGCTCAACCCGCTCAGTCTTGCTCGTCACGACAAGGTGCTCGCCACGGTTGCTGCCGTGCGTCTGCTCGAAGAGAGGCTCGCATGAGTAAAGAAAGGCTGATGAACGTGCTGATCGCTCCGCACGTTTCCGAAAAGAGCGCGCGTATCTCCGAGGGTGCTGATCACTTCGTGTTCCGCGTGCGCCGCGATGCGACCAAGCCGGAAATCAAGGCGGCCGTCGAGCTGATGTTCGAGGTCAAGGTTGCCGAGGTGAACGTCGTGAATATCCAGGGCAAGACCAAGCGCTTCGGTCAGCGCATCGGTCGTCGCCCGGACTTCAAGAAGGCTTATGTGCGGCTCGCGCCCGGTCAGAAGATCGAGTCGCTCACGGGCACCGAAGCCTAAGCGTCAGGAACGAAGACTATGGCATTGATCAAGGCAAAACCGACCTCGCCGGGGCGCCGCTTCCAGGTCAAGATCTCGCGCGATCATCTGCACAAGGGTGGCCCCGAGCAGTCGTTGGTCGTCAGCAAGCATTCGACCGGCGCGCGTAACCACTTCGGTCGCCAGACCGTTCGTCATCAGGGCGGCGGTCACAAGAAGAAGTACCGCATCGTCGACTTCCTGCGGAACAAGGACGGCATTCCGGCGAAGGTCGAGCGCCTCGAGTACGACCCGAATCGTACAGCGCACCTTGCGCTCGTGCTGTACGCCGACGGCGAGCGTCGCTACATCATTGCGCCGAAGGGGCTCAACCCGGGCGACACGATCATGTCGGGTCCGGAAGCGCCGATTAAGCCGGGCAATGCGATGCAGCTGCGTCACATCCCGATCGGCACGACGATCCACAACGTGGAGTTGAAGCCCGGCAAGGGCGGTCAGCTCGCGCGCAGCGCCGGCGCGTCCGCGCAGCTTGCGGCTCGCGAGGGTGCATACGCGACGATTCGCCTGCGCTCCTCCGAGATGCGCAAAGTTCATATCGACTGCCGCGCGACGATCGGCGAAGTGAGCAACGAAGAGCACAACCTGCGCAGTTACGGCAAGGCGGGTGCGACGCGCTGGCGCGGCATCCGTCCGACGGTGCGCGGTGTGGTCATGAACCCGGTCGACCATCCGCACGGCGGTGGCGAGGGCAAGTCCGGTCAGGGTAATCCGCATCCGGTGAGCCCGTGGGGCTGGAACACCAAGGGTAAGAAGACGCGTCGCAACAAGCGCACGGCGAACATGATCGTGCGTCGGCGCAACTGATTGAGGAAAGAGGTTAGCTAGCGGTTAGCGGCAGGCAAAGCGAGCGCAGCAGGCGCTGAGCCAGAGCCGAGAGCCTAACAGCCTAGAGGAAACACAACAGTGCCTCGTTCGATCAAAAAGGGTCCGTTCGTCGACTTGCACCTGGCGAAGAAAGTTCGCACAGCCGTGGAGAAGAACGACCGTCGCCCCATCAAGACCTGGTCCCGTCGCTCCATGATTCTCCCGGACATGGTCGGGTTGACGATCGCCGTGCACAACGGCCGTCAGCACGTGCCGGTGCTCATCTCGGAGAACATGGTCGGACACAAGCTCGGTGAGTTTGCGCCCACGCGTACGTTCAAGGCTCACTCGGGCGACAAGAAGGCTGGCGAGGGCTGATCATGCAGGTTTCAGCGAAACTGAAGTACGCGCGCATTTCGCCGCAGAAGTGCCGGCTGGTGGCGGACCTGGTCCGCGGTAAGCCGGTGGGGCAGGCCCTGAACACGCTGCGCTTCACGCCGAAGAAGGGCGCGAAGATCGTGCGCAAGGTTCTGGAGTCCGCGATCGCGAATGCAGAGAACAATCTGAGCGCGGACGTGGACGAGTTGAAGGTCGAGAAGATTACGGTCGACGCGGCGCCCGTGCTGAAGCGTTTTCACGCGCGCGCCAAGGGCCGCGGCAATCGCATTTGGAAGCGTAACAGCCACATTGCGATCACGGTGGGTGACGGAAGGAAAGACTGAGGCTGGAGACTGGAGACTAAGCGCCGGAACGATCCTCATCGATCAGCGCCGAGCCCCTAGCCTCAAGCCCAAACGAGCGTAGCGAGTACTTATGGGTCAGAAAGTCAATCCGATCGGAATTCGCCTCGGCATCACGCGCGAGTGGACGTCGAAGTGGTATGCCTCTTCGAAGCAGTTTCCGTCGCACGTGTACACCGATTACCTCGTGCGCGAGTTCCTGAAGAAGAAGCTCGCCGAAGCGTCGGTCAGCCGCATCAACATCGAGCGTGCGGCGCGCAAGGTGAACATCACGATTCACACCGCGCGTCCCGGCATCGTGATCGGCAAGAAGGGCGAGGACATCGAGAAGCTGCGCGCGCAGGTGGCGAAGATGATGAACATGCCCGTCGCCGACGTGCGCATCAACATCGCCGAGATCCGCAAGCCCGAGCTCGACGCGCAGCTCGTCGCCGAAGGCATTGCGCAGCAGCTCGAGCGCCGCGTGATGTTCCGGCGCGCCATGAAGCGTGCGGTGACCAACACCATGCGCATCGGTGCGCTCGGCATCAAGGTGCGCGTCTCCGGCCGCTTGAACGGCGCCGAAATCGCTCGCACCGAGTGGTATCGCGAAGGGCGGATCCCGCTGCACACCTTCCGTGCCGACATCGACTACGGCTTCGCCGAAGCGAAGACGACCTACGGCGTGATCGGCGTGAAGGTCTGGATCTTCAAGGGTGAGGTCTTCAATCAACAGGAGCAGGTGACGGAGCCGACGGACGGTCAGGCGCCGCAAGCTCCCGCGGAGGCGACGGCCTGAAGGGACCGCAGGTAGTAGGCGGTAGGCTGTAGGTCGAAACGACCCGCGCGCCTAGAGCCTACGGCCGAGAGCCTACAGCCTAGGTATTACGATCATGATGCAACCCAAGCGCACCAAGTATCGCAAGCAGTTCAAGGGACGTAACACCGGCTTGTCCCAGAGCGGCAACTACGTCGCGTTCGGCGAGTTCGGGCTGAAGGCGACGAGCCGCGCCCGCATGACGGCGCGCGAGATCGAGGCGGCGCGTCGCGCGATGACCCGCTACGTGAAGCGCGGCGGCCAGATCTGGGTGCGCGTGTTCCCGGACGTGCCGGTGACGAAGAAGCCGCTGGAAGTGCGTATGGGTAGCGGCAAGGGCAATGTCGAGTACTACGTCGCCAAGGTGAAGCCGGGCAAGGTGCTCTTCGAGATGGAGGGCGTCAGCGAGCAAGTCGCTCGCGAGGCGTTCCGCCTGGCGGCGTCGAAGTTGTCTGTCGACACGCAGTTCGTGGTTCGACATGTCAGGGCAGGTTAGTCAATGAACGCGAAAGAACTCCGACAGAAGTCGCCTGCGGAACTGCAGAAAGAGCTTCTCGACCTGCGGCGCGAGCAGTTCAACTTGCGCATGGCGAGTGCGTCCGGGCAGGCGGTCAAACCGGATCAGTACAGGAAAGTCCGCCGCAACATCGCGCGTCTGAAGACCGTGATGGCGGAGCAGCGTCGGGCCGCGCAGCAGAGTGGTAAGTGACCATGAGCAACCAAGAACTCGAATCGCAGGGCACTGCGAAGAAGGGTGGCAAGACGCTCACCGGTAAGGTGGTGAGCAACAAGATGCAGAAGAGCATCCGCGTTGCGGTCGAGCGCTTCGTGCCGCATCCGCGTTACGGCAAGTATCTGCGCCGCACGACCAACTTCCTCGCGCACGACGAGAACAACGAGTGCCAAGAGGGCGACATCGTGATGATCGAAGAGTGTCGTCCGCTGTCGCGTCACAAGAGCTGGCGCCTCGTGAAGATCGTAAGCCGCGCCAGCACGACCCAAGCAGCAGGAGAGCCGACGCCATGATTCAGATGCGCACGATGTTGCAGGCCGCCGATAACAGCGGCGCCCGGAGCCTGATGTGCATTAAGGTGCTCGGCGGCTCGAAGCGTCGCTATGCGACGGTCGGCGACGTGATCAAGGTGAGCGTCCGCGACGCGATTCCGCGCGGCAAGGTCAAGAAGGGCGAGGTGTACGACGCGGTCGTCGTGCGCACCAAGTTCGGCGTGCGTCGTCCGGACGGCTCGCTGATCCGCTTCGACGGCAACGCGGCGGTGCTGCTGACGAGCAAGCTCGAGCCGATCGGCACGCGCATCTTCGGGCCGGTGACGCGCGAGCTGCGTACGGCGCAGTTCATGAAGATCATCTCGTTGGCACCGGAAGTGTTATGAGGCAGTAGGCCGTAGGTCTGGGCGCAAGCGCAGGGCGCGAGCGACACCCACGAACTTACAGCCGAGCCTGAGGCCAGACGTATGAAGAAGATTCGCAAGGGTGACGAAGTCGTCGTGATCGCCGGCCGGGACAAGGGCCGCCGCGGCACTGTCATCAAGGTGCTCGACGGCAAGGTGATCGTCGAGAACGTCAACATGGTGAAGCGGCACACGAAGCCGAACCCGCGTACGAATGCGCCGGGCGGCATCATCGAGAAGGAGGCTCCCCTCGACATCTCGAACGTGATGCTGTGGAACCCGATCACGAAGAAGGGCGACCGTGTGGGCTTCCGTACGCTCGCCGACGGACGCAAGGTGCGCTACTTCAAGTCGAACAACGAAGTGGTCGACGCCTGAGGAAGGGCTACAGGCTAAGGGCTATAGCCGAAGCGGCAACGCCGCCTGAGCACTCAGAGAGAATTTTATGGCCAGACTTGCACAACTCTACCGCGAAAAGATCGTGCCCGAGCTGCAGAAGCAGCTGGGGTGCAAGAACGTCATGGAAGTGCCGAAGATCACGAAGATCACGGTCAACATGGGCGTCGGCGAAGCGGTTACCGACAGAAAGAACATCGACAACGCCGTCGCGGATCTCGCGAAGATCACGGGTCAGAAGCCGCTCGTGACGCGCGCGCGCAAGTCGGTCGCGACCTTCAAGGTGCGCGAGGGCCTGCCGATCGGCTGCAAGGTGACGCTGCGCGGCGAGCGCATGTACGAGTTCCTCGATCGCCTGATCAACATCGCGATGCCGCGTATCCGCGACTTCCGCGGCGTGAGCGCGCGTTCGTTCGACGGGCGTGGCAACTACAACTTCGGCGTCAAGGAACAGATCATCTTCCCGGAGATCGCGTACGACCAGATCGATGCGATCCGGGGTATGGACATCACGATCACGACGACAGCGAAGGACGACCGTGCCGGTCGCGCGCTGCTCGAAGCGTTCAATTTTCCGTTCCGCAAGTAGCAGGTAAACGTCGCGAAGCGGCGAAGGCGATAGGGCGAAAATATGGCCAAGACATCGATGGTCAATCGCGAACTGAAGCGTGCGAAGCTGGTGAAGCGGTACGCCGCCAAACGTGCGCGTCTGAAAGAGATCATCCGCAAGCCGACCTCGAGTCAGGCCGAGCGCGAGGCGGCGATTGCTCAGCTGCAGGCGCTGCCGCGCGATTCGAGCAAGATCCGCCTGCGCAATCGCTGCCAGATCACCGGACGGCCGCGCGGCTACTACCGCAAGTTCGGATTGGCGCGTAACAAGCTGCGCGAAGCGACCATGCGCGGCGAAGTTCCAGGACTCAGAAAGGCCAGCTGGTAACAGCTGGAACCACTGGAGTTAAGACATGAGCATGACGGATCCCATCGCCGACTTCCTCACCCGCATTCGCAACGGCCAGGCCTCGGGCAAGACCGAGATCAGCGTGCCGTCTTCGAAGGTGAAGCTCGCGATTGCGAAGGTGCTGAAGGAAGAAGGCTACATCGAAGATTTCTCCGTGACCTCGCCGGACGGCAAGCCGACGTTGGTCGTGCAGCTCAAGTATTACCAAGGCCGCCCGGTCATCGACCGCCTCGAGCGGGTGAGCCGGCCGGGGCTGCGCGTCTACAAGGGCAAGGATGAGCTGCCGTCGGTGCTCGGCGGTTTGGGTATCGCGATCGTCTCGACGTCGAAGGGCGTGATGACCGATCGCCAGGCGCGCGCCTCGGGTCACGGCGGCGAAGTACTTTGCATCGTTTCCTAGTCGACGGCTGCATGTAGCTCCGCATTACGACCCTACAGTTACAGCCTAGAGTCAGGAACATCGAAATGTCTCGAGTAGCTAAACAACCGGTACCGCTGCCGCAGGGCGTGACCGCGACGATCAGCCCGGATTCGGTGACGATCAAGGGAGCCAAGGGCACCTTGAGCCTTTCGCTCGACAGCCGGCACGTCAAAGTCGTCCAGGACGGCAACGAGCTCAAGGTCGAGAAGGTGAGCGAGGCCCGCGAGGCCGACATGGTCGCCGGCTCGACGCGTGCGCATCTTGCGAACATCGTCCACGGCGTGAGCCAGGGTTACGAGCGCAAGCTCGAGCTCGTCGGCGTCGGCTATCGTGCGCAGGCGCAGGGCAAGAACCTGAATCTCACCCTCGGTTTCTCGCATCCGGTCGTCTACGAGGCGCCGGAGGGCATCACGATCGAAACGCCCTCGCAGACCGAGATCATCATCAAGGGCTCGGACATCCAGCGCGTCGGCCAGGTGGCCGCGGACATCCGCGCGTTCCGTCCGCCGGAGCCGTACAAGGGCAAGGGCGTGCGCTACGCGGGCGAGCGAATCGAGCTGAAGGAAGCGAAGAAGAAGTGATTCACGGCGGGCGCTGGGCTCCTTGCAGCCGTAAGCCCGTGCGAATCACTGTTCACGAATCACGAGTCACTAGGTTATGAACAAGAACGCCCAACGGTTGAGACGTGCCGCGCGGACCCGCGCGAAGATCCGCGAGCTCAAGGCGCTGCGCTTGTCGGTGCACCGTACGCCGCGGCACATCTACGCGCAGATCTTCGATCCGGATTCGAAGGTGCTCGCGGCTGCGTCGACCCTGCAGAAGGAGATCCGTGCGGGGCTGAAGAGCACGGGCAACAAGGAAGCCGCTGCGGCCGTCGGCAAGGCGATCGCCGAGAAGGCGAAGGCAGCCGGCATCACGCGCGTGGCTTTCGATCGTTCGGGATTCAAGTTCCACGGCCGTATCAAGGCGCTTGCCGATGCGGCGCGCGAGAACGGGCTCGAGTTCTAGCCGGAGAAGCTGAGCGACTGGCGGTCGGGTGAGATTCGCGAGCGCCCCTTTCTGAAGCAGGAAACAGGCAAATGGCCAGAGTTGAGAAAACGGCAGCGACGGACGAGTTCATCGAGAAGCTTGTCGCGGTCAATCGTGTGGCGAAGGTCGTCAAGGGCGGCCGTCAGTTCGGCTTCACCGCACTGACCGTCGTCGGCGACGGACGCGGCAAGGTGGGCTTCGGCTACGGCAAGGCCCGCGAGGTTCCGATCGCCATCCAGAAGGCGATGCAGGCGGCGCGCAAGAACATGACGACCGTCGCGCTCAACAACGACACGCTGTACTACCCGGTGCGCGGTAGCCACGGGACGACGCGCGTGTACATGCAGCCGGCGGCGCAAGGTACCGGCCTCATCGCGGGCGGCAGCATGCGCGCGGTGTTCGAGTGCGCGGGCGTGCGCAACGTGCTCGCGAAGAGCTACGGCTCGCGTAACCCGATCAACGTCGTGCGCGCGACCATGAAGGCGCTGACGAGCATTCAGTCGCCTGAGGAAATCGCGGCGAAGCGCGGCAAGCGCGTCGAAGAGATCGTGGCGTAACTCGTTTCGCGCAAGAGAGGCGACTGACATGGCGAACGCCAACGACAAGACGATCAAGGTGACGCTCGTGAGGAGCGTTCACGGTCAGCTCGAGCGCCATCGCGCGACGGTGCGCGGCCTCGGTTTGCGGCGCATCCGCGACACCGTGGTTTTGCGCGATACCCCCGAGATTCGCGGGATGATTCGCGCCTCGAGCCATCTGCTCAAGGTGGAAGAACAGGGCTGACGGGGACGGTGGACGGTTGACGGCAAGAGCGTGCTTTTTGCCGTTGCTGTCAGCCGCCATTGGTCAACCGAGAGAAGGTCGACATGAAGCTAAACACGATTTCTCCAGCACCGGGTAGCAAGAAGCCTCGCCTGCGCGTCGGGCGTGGCTTGTCTGCGGGCCAGGGCAAGACCTGCGGTCGCGGCACCAAGGGCCAGCGCGCGCGTAAGGGCGGCTACCACAAGGTCGGCTTCGAAGGCGGTCAGATGCCGCTGCAGCGCCGGCTGCCGAAGTCCGGCTTCCGCTCAAAGGTGGCGCCGACGGTGGCCGAAGTGCGCCTGTCGGAGCTCGCCAAGGTTCAGGGCGATGTGATCGATCTGGCGGCCTTGAAGGCGGCCAATGTGGTCCCCGCTCAAGCCTTGCGTGCCCGGATCGTGGCCTCCGGCGAAGTCACCAAAGCGCTGACCGTCAAGGGCGTGCACGTGACCAAGGGCGCCCGCGCGGCGATCGAAGCGGCGGGCGGCAAGATCGAGAACGCCTGACGTCCGACAAGCGAGCCGTTAATCCGTGGCCACGAAGTCCAGCGCCGCATCGATCTCCGCCTTCGGCGAGATGACCCGCTTCGCAGAGCTGCGACAGCGGCTGCTCTTCTTGCTGGGTGCGTTGGTTGTCTACCGCATCGGTACGTTCATTCCGGTGCCGGGGATCAACCCGGTCGCGCTCGCGCAGTTCTTCCAGGAACAGCAGGGCACGATCCTGAACATGTTCAACATGTTCTCGGGCGGCGCACTCGAGCGTCTGTCGATCTTCGCGCTCGGCGTCATGCCGTACATCTCGGCGTCGATCATCATTCAGATGATGGCCGTTGTGGTGCCGCAGCTGGCGGCGATCAAGAAGGAGGGCGAGTCCGGGCGGCGCAAGCTGACGCAGTACACCCGTTACGGTACGGTGCTGCTCGCGCTCATTCAGGGCGCTTCGGCTGCGATCGCGTTCCAGAACCAGGGCGTGGTGATCAATCCGGGCCCGCTGTTCGTGTTCGTTGCGACCACGACGTTGATCGCCGGCACGATGTTCCTGATGTGGCTCGGCGAGCAGATCACGGAGCGAGGCTTGGGCAACGGCATTTCGATGATCATTCTCGCCGGTATCGTCGCCGGGTTGCCGTCGGCGATCGGCGGCACGCTTGAGCTCGTGCGCACCGGTCAGATCCATGCCGCGCTCGCCCTGACGCTGTTTGCGATGGTGATTGCGGTGACGGCGTTCGTGGTGTTCGTCGAGCGCGGCCAGCGCCGCATCCAGGTGAACTATGCGAAGCGCCAGCAGGGTCGCCGGCTCTTTGCGGGGCAGAGCACGCATCTGCCGTTCAAGATCAACATGTCGGGCGTCATTCCGCCGATCTTCGCCTCGAGCTTGCTGCTCTTCCCGGCGACGATCGCGAGCTGGTCCGGTTCGAGCGGTGAGAGCCTGAGCTGGCTGCAGAGCATCTCGGCCGCGATGACCCCGGGACAGCCGGCGCACATGGTGCTGTACGGCGGCCTGATCATCTTCTTCTGCTTCTTCTACACGGCGCTCGTGTTCAATTCGCGCGAAACCGCCGAGAACCTGAAGAAGTCGGGGGCCTTCATCCCCGGTATCCGCCCGGGTCAGCAGACGGGCGAGTACATCGACAAGGTGCTCACGCGCCTGACGGTCTGGGGCGCTCTGTACGTGACGCTCGTGTGCTTGTTGCCGGAGTTCCTGATCTCTCGGTTCAACGTGCCGTTCTACTTCGGCGGAACGTCGCTGCTGATCATTGTGGTGGTGGTGATGGACTTCCAGGCGCAGGTGCACGCTCACCTGATGTCGCACCGCTACGAGGGATTGATGAAGAAGGCGAACCTGCGCGGCTATAGCCGGCCGGGGCGCAGCTAGGAAACAGGCTGTGGGTAGGCGGGAGGCTGCGGCGAGCCCTTTAGGGGCGGGCTGCAGTCCAGAGCCTACGGCCTACAGCCTCTCGTTGAGCGGCGCGAGGAGCGCCGCGGAGAGTGAGTCATGAAGGTTCGTGCGTCTGTCAAGAAAATCTGCAAGAACTGCAAGGTCGTGCGCCGCCGCGGGGTCGTGTACGTGATCTGCAGCGACGCTCGCCACAAGCAGCGGCAGGGCTGAGGAAAGGCTACAGGCTGGAGGCTGTAGGCTGGGGCTAGAAAGTATCTACGGATACGCCGGCTCCAGCCTCCGGCCCCAAACCTTAAGGCGTTGAGTTACTAGGTTTTTTGTTATACAGTTCCGCGCTTTTCGTCGCGGGGAGTGCTCGCAATGGCCCGTATCGCCGGGATCAACATACCGATGAACAAGCACGTATGGGTGGGCCTCACCCATATCTACGGCGTCGGTAGGACTCAATCATTGAAGGCCTGTGCTGCGGCAGGCGTCAAGCCGGACACGCTCGTCAAGGATCTAACCGAGGCGGAAGTCGCCGCCCTCCGTGCGCAGATCGCGAAGCTGACGGTCGAAGGCGACCTGCGCCGCGAAGTCTCGATGAACATCAAGCGTCTGATGGATCTCGGCTGCTATCGCGGCATCCGTCATCGCCGTGGCCTGCCGGTGCGCGGTCAGCGTACCCGCACGAATGCGCGTACGCGCAAGGGCCCGCGCAAGGCGGCGGTCAAGATGAATGCACCTCCGGGCAAGGGCTAATCGCTCGGCTGATGGGCAGCTGGCCGCTTGGCTAGCTGGCCAGAAGCGCACCCACAGAGCACAACTTCTCGAGAGTTATTGAACACATGGCTGAGCAGAAACAAGGCGCGGGCAAGGGTCGCAAGAAGGTCAAGAAGCACGTGACCGATGCGATCGCGCACGTGCATGCATCCTTCAACAACACGATCGTGACGATCACGGACCGGCAGGGCAACACGCTGTCGTGGGCGACCTCGGGCGGCTGCGGCTTCCGCGGCTCGCGCAAGAGCACTCCGTTCGCGGCGCAGGTCGCGGCCGAGAAGGCCGGCACGGCGGCGCAGGAGCACGGGGTGAAGACGGTGGAAGTGCGCGTCAAGGGCCCGGGTCCCGGCCGCGAGTCCGCGGTGCGTGCGCTCAACGCCTGTGGCCTCAAGATCACGAACATTGCCGACGTGACGCCGATTCCGCACAACGGCTGCCGCCCGCCGAAGAAGCGACGCGTCTAATTCCGAGGAACGTTTCATGGCCCGTTATCTAGGTCCTAAGTGCAAGCTGTCGCGCCGCGAAGGTACCGACCTGTTTCTGAAGAGCGGCGTGAAGCCGCTCGAGTCGAAGTGCAAGTTCGAAGTCCCGCCGGGCGGCGTGAAGGGTGAGCGTCGCGGACGCCTGTCCGACTACGGTCTGCAGCTGCGCGAGAAGCAGAAGCTGCGCCGCATGTACGGCGTGCTCGAGCGCCAGTTCCGCAACTACTACGTCAAGGCTTCGGGCCGTCCCGGCGCGACGGGCTCGACGCTGCTGCGCTTGCTCGAAGGCCGCCTCGACAACGTGGTTTATCGCATGGGCTTTGCGGCCACCCGCGCGGAGGCGCGTCAGCTCGTCAGCCACAAGGCGATTACGGTCAACGGCGAGACGGTGAACATTCCCTCGTATCAGTGCAAGGCCGGCGACGTGATCGCCGTGCGCGAGAAGGCGCAGAAGCAGCTGCGCATCCAGGCCGCACTGCAGATCAAGGCGCAGGTCGGATTTCCGAGCTGGGTCGAGGTCGACGAGAAGAAGTTCTCCGGCGTTCTCAAGCAGCTGCCTGATCGCGACGAGATTCTTCCGGACATCAACGAGAACCTCGTTGTGGAGCTGTACTCGAAGTAATGAGCGCGCGCCGAGCGGATCGGCGCGTGTGGTGGTTGAGTCAAGTCTTGCACTCGTCGCGACGAGTGCGCCAGCCGTTACGGCACACAAGCAGGTGAATGGTCCATGCAGGCATCCGTTGGCGAATTCCTGAAGCCGCGCGTCGTCAAAGTCACGCCCACCAACGCCCGTGTGGCGAAGGTCGTGATCGAGCCGTTCGAGCGCGGATTCGGTCATACGTTGGGCAATGCGCTCCGACGCGTGCTGCTGTCGTCCATGCCGGGGTGCGCGATCACCGAGGTTGAGATCGACGGCGTGCTCCACGAGTACACCAGCATCGAGGGCGTGCAAGAAGACGTCGTCGACATCCTGCTCAACCTCAAGCAGGTGGCGATTCGCCTCAACGCGCGCGATGAGACCGAGCTGCGTCTGCACAAGAAGGGCCCCGGTCCGGTCACGGCTGGCGACATTCAGCTCGATCACGACGTCGAGGTCATCAACCCGGATCTCGTCATCGCCAACCTGACCAAGGCGGGCGAGCTCAACATGACGCTCAAGGTCGAGCGTGGCCGCGGCTATCGTCCGGCCGTGCAGCGTACGCGCTTTGAGGAGTCGAGCGGCCCGATCGGCCGCCTGCAGCTCGACGCCTCCTTCAGCCCGATTCGCCGCGTCACCTATACGGTCGAGAGCGCTCGCGTCGAGCAGCGCACCGACCTCGACAAGCTGATTCTCGAGATCGAGACAAACGGTACGATCGATCCGGAAGAGGCGATTCGTCGCGCCGGCGCGATTCTCAAGGATCAGCTGTCCGTCTTCGTCGACCTGCAGGGTCAGGACGAGACCGCTTCGAAGGCCGCCGAGCAGCAGTTCGATCCGATCCTGCTGCGTCCGGTGGACGAGCTCGAACTCACGGTGCGCAGCGCGAACTGCTTGAAGGCCGAGAACATCCACTACATCGGCGATCTCGTGCAGCGCACCGAGGTGGAGCTGCTGCGTACGCCGAACCTCGGCAAGAAGTCGCTCACCGAGATCAAGGAAGTGCTCGAAAGCCACGGCCTCACGCTGGGCATGCGGCTCGACAACTGGCCGCCTGTCAGCCTGAAGCGCGACGACGATCGGGATCTGATCTGAAGAAGCGGATAGGGGATAGCGGAGCGGGAAGACAGGAACTCTCGTCGCTGCCGTCCCCTTTCTACAGCCTACAGACTAAAGCCTTAAGCCTAAGAAAATGCGTCACCAACTCTCCGGGCGGCAGTTGAGCCGCAATGCGCCGCACCGCTGGGCCATGCTCCGCAACATGGCGGCTTCGCTGATTCGTCACGAGACGATTCGCACCACGGTTCCGAAAGCCAAAGAGCTGCGTCGCATCGTCGAGCCGCTGATCACCCTCGGCAAGGAAGACACCGATGCCAACCGTCGTCGCGCGTTCGCGCAGCTGCGCGATGCCGAGGTGGTGGTGAAGCTCTTCGAGGATCTTGGTCCGCGCTTCAAGTCGCGGCCGGGCGGGTACACGCGCATCCTGCGCATGGATCCGCGACCGGGCGACGCGGCGCCGATGGCGCTGATGCAGCTCGTCGATCAGCCGCAGCGTGCGGAGGCGACGGAAGGGGAAGGCGCTGCCGAGGAGAAGGCGCCGAAGAAGGCTGCCAAGAAGCGCACCTCGCCGAAGAAGAAGGCCGTGAAGTCGCCGGAAGAGAAGGCGGCGAAGAAGGCAAAGGCCGAAGCGAAGGCGGAACAGGAAGCCAAGAAGGCGGAAGAAAAGGCCGCCAAGAAGGCCGCCGCCAAGGCAGCCGCGCCGAAGAAGAAGGCCGCGGCCAAGAAGAAGTCGGCCAAGTAACGTACGCGAGCCAAGCTCGAGAAAAAGCCCGGCATCGACCGGGCTTTTTCTTTTGCGGTCACGTCTCGAGCGGATCCGGCGTGGCAGCCGACGCGCACGCTGGCCGCGGAACGTTACTCAGGCGCCTCCAGGCCCTTCGTGTAAAGCACACGCCCGTCCGGGGTCACGAGGATCGCGTCCACGTCATCGAGCGCGTTGTAGATCTCGAGGGCCTCCTCGGCACCAAGCACGAACGCCGTCTTGGACAGCCCGTCGGTGCGCGTGGCCGTCGATGCAATGACCGTGGCACTGCGCACCTTGCTCGCGGAATGGCCGGTTTTCGGGTCGATGATGTGGTGATATCGCACCCCGTTGTCGTCGAAGTACCGCTCGTAGTCGCCGGAGGTGGAGATCGCCGCGTCTTCGAGCGGAATGCGCGCGATGACCTCGTCCTTGCGGTCGGGGTGGCGGATGCCGACGACCCACGGCTGGCCGAAACGGTCGCCGATGATGCGGCTGTCACCGCCCGCGCTGACCAGCGCACGATTGATGCCGCGTGCCTGCAGAACGGCGATGCCGCGATCGACCGCATAGCCTTTGCCGATGCCGCCGAGGTCGATGCGTACGCCCGGGCGCGCGAATTTCACCGTGCGCGCCTCGCGGTCGAGCTGAATGTGGCGATAGTTGATGCCGGGCAGGGCGCTTTCGATCTGCTGCTCGTCCGGACGGACGCGTTGCCTGAAGTCGTAGAGAAAACCCACGCTCGCATACGTGATGTCGAAGGCGCCGCGGGTGAGCTTGGAATATTCGATCGACGTGGCGAGCAGATCGAATAGCTCCTCGGAGATCTTGACCGGCCTGCTGGCGGCCTCGGCATTCACGAGGGACACCTCGCTCGTCGGCTTGTACGTGCTCATGGCCGCGTCGATGCGCCGCATTTCGGCAAGCACGGCCTGGATGGCCTCCTGGCCTTTGGCGCGGTCCTCGCTCCAGAGCTCAACGACGATGCGGGTGCCCATGATCCCGTCTTCGACGTGTTCGATCCATTCCGCATGCGTCGCAAGCGGCAGCGAAAGCCACAGGGCAAGACCGACGAGAAGACGGCGAAACAGCATCGGCGCTCGATATGAAAAAAGCCGTACGGCGGAAGGCCGAGAGTCTACCGCGGTGAAGGGCTCTTCAGCCCGCTGTGTCTGTTACGCGACGCGCGCGATGCGCACGCGCGGGAGGCGGGAAAGTGGGCGAGCCGCCCTCTGCAGGCGGCTCGCCGGAAGGTCAGAACTTGAAGCGGGCCGTGATACCGAAGGTACGCGGCGCACCCAGGAACGCGTTGACCGTGTTCGTGGGGAGCGGCAAATCGGCCGACGAGCCCTGCAGCGTCGCATCGTACGCCACCTGGAAGTACTCCTCGTCGGTGAGATTCTGCGCCCACAGCTCGACCGTCCAGGACTCGTTCGCGGCACCGAGCCCGATGCGCGCGTTGACGAGAGTCATGGCGTCCTGCTGCTTGCGTGGATCCAAGTTCGAGCCGGTGTTGTACTCCGAGGTGTACTTCGCGCCGATGTTGCCGCGGAAGACGAGCGCGTTGCCGATCGGCTGCTCGTAGGTGGCAGCCAGGCTTCCCGACCACTTGGGCGCGAACGACAACCGATCGTCCTTGCGCTCCGGGCGGAAGAACGCGATGGCATCGCCGAACTCCTCGATCTTCGTATCCGCGTACGTCACGCCGCCCTGCAGGCTCAGTTGCCGCAGCGGCGTGTTCCACAGGAAGTCGAGATCGACGCCCTTCGAGACGACTTTCGGCAGCGAGGTGACCACGAACGAGATGCCCGTGAAGGTGTTCAGCTGGAAGTTCTCGTACTCCTGATAGAACACCGCGCCGTTCACCAGCAGCGTGTTGCCGAGCCAGTCGGTCTTCAAGCCGAGCTCGTAGGAATCGACCAGCTCCTTGTCGAAGCTCGTGTCGATATCGGCGGCGATCGGACCGGCCGGATCGAGCGGGTTGTTGGAGACGTTGTTGTTCGTGCGCTCGCGGTCGAGATTGAAGCCGCTCGCCTTGTAGCCGCGCGCGTACGAGACGTAGCTCATCACGTCATCCGTGAAGCGATACGCCAGCTTGATCGTGCCGCTCCACTCGTTTTCGTCGATCGTCTGGCTCGTCGCCAGATTGTTGAAGAGCGGATCGGCATAGGTCGCGCAGCCGATGCCGTACACGGAGCGCAGGCCGGCCGCGACCGCGGCGGCTTGCTGGTCGGGCGGCAAGCTGGCGAAGCGTGCCTGCAGCAGGCCGCTCACCGTCGCAAGGTTGGCGCGCAGGAACGTGCAGCCGAAGCCGGGAGCCACGCCGGGCGCGCTGCTGTTGAAGTAGAACGAATCCAGATCCTTCGATTCGTCGGTGTAACGCAGGCCGAGCGTCATCTCGAACGCATCGGTGAAGCGGATGCTGTTGTTGGTGAAGAGCGCCCAGCTCTTGGAGTTCTGCTTGAACCGATCGGTCTGTCCTGTGCCGGGGGCGTAGGTGGCCAGGATCGGTGCCAGTTGCGGGGGCGCCTGCAGCAGCCCACCGAAGTAATCGGCGAATTGCGTGCCGTAGGTCAGCGCGTTGTTCGACTTGAGCTCTTCGTCGGCGTAGAACGCGCCCACCAGCCAGCTCAAACGCTCGCTCTCGCCGGCAAGGCGGATCTCCTCGCTGAACTGCGTGAATTCGTTGGAATAACTGCCGTCAGGCGCACGATAGAGGATGTCGACCGTCGTGAAATCGGAGTCCTGACCGTTGACCGTTTCCCAGTTGCGCCAAGCCGTGACCGAGGTGAGCGTGGCGCCGCCGAGCGCATCGAGATCCCAATTGACCTCGAGCGATACGCCTTGATCCTCGATCTGCTGCTCGGTCGAGCGGTTCGCGTAGGCGCGGCGCGCGAACGGGTCGGCCGGATCGGCGAACGACCCCGGCTGCAGTGCATTCAAGACCTGGAGCACGGCCGGATTGGGGCTCAGCACGACGTGAGTGCCGAGACAGCAGTTCTCGTCGCGGTCCGTGTAGTCGACGACGAGCCGCAGGTCGAGGTTGTCCGTCGGCTCGAACAGCAGCTGACCGCGCACGGTGTAGAAGCTGCGGTCGAAGTCTTCCTTCTGCGTGCGCGGTCCTGGTCCGGTCACCACGTCGAGAAAGCCGTCGCGCTCGCGCGCGGCCACGTAGAGGCGGCCTGCCACCTTGTCCGACAGCGGACCGGTGATCGATGCCGAGCCGCCGAGCTCGCCGTAGTCGCCGGCGGTCAGCTCGACCTGCGAGCCGAACTCGAACGAGGGGCGCTTGGTGACGACATTGATCACGCCCGCCGAGGTGTTCTTGCCGAACAGCGTGCCTTGCGGGCCCTTGAGCACCTCGATGCGCTCGAGCTCGCCGAGATCGCCGAAGCTCACGCCGTTGCGCGGCCGGTAGACGCCGTCGATGACGACGCCGACGGAGGATTCCAGGCCCGGATTGTCGCCGACCGTGCCGATGCCGCGGATACGCGCGGTCGTGACGGTTTCGCTCGTCGTCGAGGTGACGATGAGGCCCGGCGTCAACAGAGTGAGATCCTTGATGTCCTCGACACCGGTGTCTTGCAGGAGCTGTGCGGAGATGGTGGTGACGACGATCGGCACGTCCTGCAGGCTCTGCTCGCGCTTCTGCGCAGTGACGACAATGGTGTCGAGCGCGCGATCGTCAGCGTCTTCAGTGTCCTGGGCCGCGAGCGGCATGCTCACGGCGCCGAGCGTCGCAAGGATCGCGCTTCGCAACAAGATGCTCTGTGAACTCATGAGCCCCCCTACATGGATCGTTCGTATTCGGGTTCTAGAGTGGAGTAGTGCTATGTGCCCATCCGTCCTGGCTGGATCGATCCCGCGCGGCGGAATCATCTACACTTAGCGTTGCGCGAAGGGTACGGTTTTCACCTCCGCTGGCGGCAGATTTTGACCTAGGCGCAACGTGTTCCTCCATAGCGGGAAACGACGATTCAGATACTGTATGCAACGCAGTTGTTCCGTATCTGAGGAGCGCTTCGGCGTAGCCCCCAATGACGCCGTAGGTAGAACCCTGCTCCCGCTTGTCTAGCTCAGGTAAGGTGGACGCAAGATGAAGGAATTCGATGTGCTGGTGATCGGCAGCGGGCCGGCGGGCGAGGGTGCTGCCATGATGGCGGCGAAGAATCATCTGAGCGTCGCCGTCATCGAGCGCTACTTCGAAGTAGGCGGCGGGTGTACACACTGGGGCACGATTCCGAGCAAGGCGCTGCGCCACGCGGTGAGGATTCTGCACGACCTGCGCCGCAATCCTCTGTTGCGCGAGTTTCGCGACGCCACCAAACTGAGCTATCCGGAGCTGCTCGCCTCCGCGAGCAAAGTCGTCGAGACGCAGACTGCGATTCGGCGGCGCTTCTACGAGCGCAATCGCGTGCCGATCTTCGGGGGCGAGGCACGCTTCGTCGACGAGCATACGCTCGAAGTGCAATCGAGCTCGGGTGAGACAGAGCGCTTGCGCGGCAAGTACATCGTAATTGCGGCAGGTTCGCGTCCGTATCATCCGCCGGAGCTCGACTTCACGCATCCGCGCGTGCGCGACAGCGACTCGATTCTGCGCTACCCCGAGCATCCGTTCTCGGTCACCATCTACGGCGCCGGTGTGATCGGCTGCGAGTACGCCTCGATCTTCGTGAACCTGGGCGCCAAGGTCACGCTCGTCAACACGCAGGACCGGCTGCTGTCGTTCCTGGACGATGAGATCACCGAGGCGCTCTCGTATCACCTGCGCGAGCAAGGCTGCGTGATCCGCCACAACGAGCAGTTCCAGGCGCTCGAAGCGCGCGAACGCGACGTCGTGCTGCATCTTGCCTCCGGGCGCAAGATCAAGTCCGACGTGCTGCTCTGGGCGAACGGGCGCACGGGCAATTCCGACCGACTCAATCTGCAGGCCGTGGGCCTCGAGAGCAATTCGCGCGGTCAGATTGCCGTCAACGGTCACTATCAGACGGCCGTGCCTCACATCTATGCCGTCGGCGACATTATGGGTCCGCCCGCGCTGGCCAGTGCCGCGTACGTGCAGGGCTCCTATGCCGTCCAGCACATCCTCGATCCGAACATCGAGCCGCATCATCAGGACATGATCCCGAGCGGCATCTATACGATTCCCGAGATCTCCTCGATCGGACGGACCGAGCGCGAGCTGCAGGAAGCCAAAGTGCCGTACGAGGTCGGCCACTGCGCTTTCAAGAATCTGGCGCGGGCGCAGATGATCGACGAGCGCGTCGGCATGCTGAAGGTCATCTTCCATGCCGAGACGATGGAGGTCCTCGGCGTGCACTGCTTCGGCGAAAACGCATCGGAGATCGTCCACATCGGGCAAACCGTGATGGCGAGCCGCGATCTGAACGACATACGCTATTTCACGCGCACGACGTTTAACTATCCGACCATGGCCGAGGCCTATCGGGTAGCGGCGTACAACGGGATCAACAGACTGACGTGAAACGCGGTAGGCTTGGGCTGTAGGCGCCAGAGGTGGTACACACCCGCGGCCTGCAATCCATTCAAGTGGCTCGAGGGAGGCCTAAATGAGTGTCATCAAAGAATTCCGGGAATTTGCCGTCAAAGGCAATGTCGTCGACATGGCCGTAGGCATCATCATCGGTGCTGCATTCGGCAAGATCGTCAGCTCGCTCGTGGACGACGTCATCACCCCGCCGCTCGGCTATCTGATCGGGGGCGTCGACTTCAGCGATCTCGCCTGGACGCTGCCGGCTCTGCAGGATGGCAAGGATCCGGTGACGATCAACTATGGCGCCTTCCTGCAGACCACCTTCGATTTCATCATCATCGCCTTCGCGATCTTCCTCCTGGTGAAGGGGATCAATCGCCTGAAGCGCAAGCAAGAAGAGGCGCCTGCTGCGCCGGCCGCGCCGCCGCGTCAGGAGGTGCTGCTCGAAGAGATTCGCGACCTGCTGAAGAAGCAGTCCTCGTGATCTGACTTGACTTGGGTTCGCGGCCCTCTGGCGCCGCGAACCTGCGGACGGCAGCTCGTGCGCCGTCCGCGCATTGTCTTCGCCGGCGTTCACACGAGCGCGAACGCATCCCGCGTGAGATTCTCAGGTTCGCTCTCCGTGCACGCCACGTTGTCCTCGATACGAATCCCGCCGTACGGCCTGAACGCTTCCACGCGCGCCCATTCGATGTGCTGTGCATAGGGCGCGGTGCGCGCCTGTGCGAGCAGCAGGTCGATGAAATACACGCCCGGCTCGATCGTGACGACGAAGCCCGGCTCCAGCTTTCGGGTAAGACGCAGGAACGGATGACCGTCGGGCGGCATCCGCACCGCCCCGTCGGGGCTCGCCATGCGGCCGCCGACATCGTGCACTTGCAGACCGAGCAGATGCCCCACGCCGTGCGGAAAGAACACGCTCGTCAGTCCGCATGCGAGCGCGTCCTCGCCGCGTAGCTTGATGAAGCGCGCCTCGTAGAGCGCATCGCCGATCAGCCGATGAGCATTGAGATGGATGTCGACGTAGTCGACTCCGGCGCGCACTTGATCGCACAGGCGCTGCTGCACGCCGTGCATGGCTTGGATGAGGGCGGCGAACTCATCGTCGGCGTAGGAGTAAGTCCGCGTGACATCGCTCGCGTAACCGTTGAATTGCGCGCCCGCGTCGATGAGAAAGGAAAATCGTTCGGTCGGTCGCGCGCGTTCTTGGTGTTGGTAATGCAGGACGGCCGCATTCGCATTCAGTGCGACGATGCTGCCGTATGGCAACTCGCGTTCGAGCTGTCCGCTGGCGCTCAGATAGGCCTGATGAATCTCGTATTCGGATGCGCCGGCGCGAAAAGCAGTTTGCGCTGCGCGATGTCCCGCCGCGGCACGATGGGAAGCGCGCCGCATGCATTCGATCTCGTAGGGAGTCTTGCGGGCACGCTCGAAGTGCAACCGGTCGAGGAGGGCTTGCGGATTGACGGCCGCGAAGCCCCAATCGTCGAATTCCGCACGGGGCTCGCCGATGCAGGCGCAGCGGGGCAGTCCAGCGAGCAGCGCCCGCGCCTCGTTTGGCGCGCGAATCACCCGAATCTCGAAGTGTCGCGTCCAATAATCGTCGGGAATCGCGGGCGGCTTGTGCCAGTAGTCGAGCGGCTGCAGCAGGATGAGCCGCAAGCGTTCTCCGGGACGGTACACGATCCAGCAATCGATCGGGTCGGCGAGCGGCGCCCACAGCGCGAAGTGCGGATTGGTCTTGAACGGATAGGCGACGTCGTCGAGAAACTGCATTCGCTCGCCGCCCGCGTAGATCGCAAGCGATTCGAAGCCGCAATGCTCGAGCGCTGCGTCGGTGCGAGATCGCTGAGTCGCCAAATGATCGCTGTACAAGCTATCGAGCATGGCTACGCATCCGTCGGTGATGTATTGAGCCGGGGCGACCGTGTCATGCAGGGCGAGAGTGCGCGGTCGGCAGCGATAAGCTGCCCGAAACCGTCGCGCTTGTCAGTCCGTGTTCGCGGCAGCCTCGCGCGAGCGGATCAACGGATGGGTGGCAATTCGATACGGCCCCACGAGCCGAAGTCGGCGACGCAGCGTCCTTGCGGCGCCGGCACCATCTTGCCGAGCGCGCCCGTCAGCAAGATTTGGCCTGGCTCGATGGTCCATCCCACATCGATCATCTTGTTCACGAGCCACAACGCCGCCGCCCATTGATCGCCCAGCGCGTCGCGCCCGGTGCCGCGGCTGAGCTCGCGCCCGTTGCAGATGAGCGTCACGCTGGCTGCGTTCGGATCGCGCTCGGCGAGCGGCATGAAAGTGCCGACGATGAAGTACGCCGCGGCGACGTTTGTCGCGACGATGTCGAGCATCGTGATCGCTTCGGGGGCTTGGTAATCGAGATTCGGTAGCTCGATCGCCGGCGCGACGGCGTCGACATGCGTGCGGAGCGAAGCGATCGAGTTCAGGCGCTGCCGAATCGGTGCGCCGACGCGCAGCGCCACTTCCGTTTCGATGTGCAGTCCGCGCAGCTCCTCGAGCTGCAGTACGGAAGGCATCGTATCGGGCTCGCGAATGAGCACGCCCGCAATCGGCTCGTGCGCGTCGAAACGCGCCTGCGACGCAGCCGAAGTCAGTCCCGCCTTGAAGCCGGCTGGCGCGGAGGCGCGCAACACGCGCTGTACGGTGCGTCGCTGCACGCGATAGGCATCCTCAGTTGTCAATGTTTCGTCAATGCGATGCGCGTGCGGCAACGATTCGTGTCGTTGCCAGGCGGCGACGATCGCATCTTCGAGCGCTCTGTGCGTGCTGCAGCCGAGCAGCAGAAATGCCGAGAAAAATAGGGCCAACGCGTTGCGCGGCAACCGGTCGCTCATAGATGTAAATAAAATGTCAGTAACGCCTGCGATGTCGCGAGTTGTTCAAATCAAGAGCTAAACAAACTAGAATCCCCGCGGTCAAAGCGAGGGATCGATCCTTCGCTGCGAAGTTGCCAACATCGTTTCAACTCTCGCCACGGGTGGATAATCAAATGAACACGAAGATGCTCCTTGCTGCTCTGCTTGCGTCGCTGTCGCTGGCTGCCTGCTCGAAGCAGGAAGCTCAGGATGCCGCCGCCGAAGCAGCTGCCGCTGCGAACGAAGCTGCTGAAGCCGCTGGCGAAGCCGCTGAGGCCCTCGAGGGTGCGGTTGCCGACGCCGCCGAGGCTGCTGCCGATGCCGCCGATGCGGCTGCCGAAGCTGCTGGCGAAGCCGCCGAGGCTGCCCAGGAAGCTGTGCAGTAATCGCAGCGTATCCTTGCGCGAAAGGGCGGCCGCAAGGCCGCCCTTTCTTTTTGTCCGGACGAAATGGCATGGATGCGCCGCGCTCGAGCGCATCATCCCAAGAGACGCTCTGTCGGATAGTCTGGGCTCCGGTCACGCCGAGATCCTTTGCAGGGATTGCCAACCGCCTTGCAGGCAGCGAAGGTTTCCGTCGCTATCGGATCCTGCCGGCACCGCTCGGTCGAACGTTCCAAGAGCGTTGACCCGCATCCCGCAGAAGTGGACCATCGTGGGAAGAGTGCGAAGGAGGCGGCTTGTAGCCGACATCGTGCAGTGCCAGTTCGGATTCGCGACGCCCACAACTCCGCCCAGGATCGTCTCTGGATCCAGCGGCATTATCCGCAATATCTGGACGATCTGACGGCATCCAGCATGAACACGGGGCTGTTCCCCGCGTATGCCGAGCGCGAGCCCGAGCTCATGGCGCGTTGGTTCGCCGACGACAGCTCGCACCCGCTCATCATCCTCAAGGACGAGCAGCCGGTCGGATTCGCGCTCGTCAGTCGTCCGCCGCGCAATCGGCGCGAGCAGTTCGACTATTGCATGGCCGAGTTCTTCGTCGTCGCAAGCGCCCGCCGTCGCGGTGTCGGTCGCGATGCCGCGCACCTCATCTTCAATCGCTTCGCGGGAAACTGGCTCATCACCGAGTTCGCCTACAACAAGGCGGCCGTGGCGTTCTGGCGCGCGATCATTTCCGACTACACCGGCGGACGTTTTCGCGAAACGCTCGCGTACGGCGAGATCAAGCACATGTTCCGCTCGCGCACGGCCGGCAGAGAGTGACGCCGCGCGAGCGAAGATGGCGCACGCGCTGACGCGCGCCTGGTGAACGGGTTACGCCGTCTTGCGCTTCGGCCTGCGTGCGCGCTCGAGCACTTCCTTCAAGTAGCGGCCCGTATACGAACGCTCGTTCGCGGCGATCTGCTCCGGCGTGCCGGTGGCGACGATCGTGCCGCCGCCGCTACCGCCTTCGGGGCCGAGGTCGATGATCCAATCGGCGGTCTTGATGACATCGAGATTGTGCTCGATGACGACGATGCTGTTGCCTTCGTCGCGCAGCCGATGCAGCACGCGCAGAAGCTGCTCGATGTCGTAGAAGTGCAGGCCGGTCGTCGGCTCGTCGAGTATGTACAGCGTGCGGCCGGTCGAGCGTTTCGAGAGCTCCTTGGCGAGCTTCACGCGTTGCGCTTCGCCGCCGGAGAGCGTCGTCGCGTTCTGTCCGAGACGAATATAGGAGAGCCCGACGTCGATCAGCGTCTCCAGCTTCGGCGCGATGGTCGGGACGTTGCGGAAGAAGGCAAGCGCATCTTCCACCGTCATCTCGAGCACTTCGTTGATGTTCTTGCCCTTGTAGCGAATTTCGAGCGTCTCGCGGTTGTAGCGACAGCCCTTGCACACATCGCACGGCACGTAGACGTCGGGCAGGAAGTGCATTTCGACCTTGATGACACCGTCGCCCTGACATGCCTCGCACCGTCCGCCCTTGACGTTGAAGCTGAAGCGGCCGGGCTCGTAGCCGCGCGCCCGCGCTTCGGACACGGAGGCAAAGATCTCGCGGATCGGCGTGAACAAGCCGGTGTAGGTGGCCGGATTGGAGCGCGGCGTACGTCCGATCGGGCTCTGATCGATGTCGATGACACGATCGATCTGATCGAGCCCTTCGATCGCATCGCAGGGCGCCGCATCGGTGGAGGCGTCGTTGAGCACGCGCGCGACATGCTTGTAGAGCGTGTCGTTCACGAGCGTCGACTTGCCTGAGCCCGACACGCCCGTCACGCACGTCATCACGCCAAGCGGGATCTCCACGGTGATGCCGCGCAGATTGTTGCCGCGTGCGTTGACGATGCGCAGCACGCGATCCTTCTGCGGCGGCGTGCGCATCGTCGGCACCGGAATTTCGCGGGCGCCGGAAAGATACTGGCCGGTGAGCGAGCTCGGATTCTTGGCAATCTCCTGCGGCGAACCTTGCGCGATGATTTGACCGCCGTGCACCCCGGCGCCGGGGCCCAAGTCGACGACGTAGTCGGCGCGGCGAATCGCGTCCTCATCGTGCTCGACCACGATCACGGTATTGCCGAGATCGCGCAGGCGCGTGAGCGTGGCGAGCAGGCGATCGTTGTCACGCTGATGCAAGCCGATCGAAGGTTCATCGAGGATGTACATGACGCCGACTAGACCCGAGCCGATCTGGCTCGCCAGCCGGATGCGTTGCGCTTCGCCGCCCGAGAGCGTCTCGGCGCTGCGATCGAGCGTCAGATAGTCGAGCCCGACGTCGCTCAGAAAACGCAGGCGATCCGAGATCTCCTTGACGATCTTGCCGGCGATCTCGCCGCGCCAGCCCGTGAGCGACAGCGAGCGGCTGAACTCGAGCGCTTCAGCCACCGACAGGCGCGCGATGTCGGGCAACGTGCGTTCCGCCACGAAGACGTGCCGCGCGGCGCGATTGAGCCGCGTGCCACCACACTCCGGGCACGGTTGATTGCTTAGATATTTGGCAAGCTCCTCGCGCACCGCGACCGATTCGGTCTCGCGGTAGCGGCGCTCGAGGTTCGGGATCACGCCTTCCCATTTGTGCGCTCGGCGCACGGTGCCGCCGCGCGTGTCGACGTAGCGGAACTCGATCTTCTCCTCGCCGCTGCCGTAGAGCACGATGCGCCGAACTTCCTCGCTCAGCTCCTCCCATGGCGTCTCGACGTCGAACTTGTAGTGCTTGGCGAGCGATTGCATGAGCGCGAAGTAATAGGTCGTGCGCCGGTCCCAGCCGCGGATGGCGCCGCCTGCAATCGACACGTTCGGATGGTGCACGACGCGCGCAGGATCGAAGAATTGCTGCACGCCGAGCCCGGAGCATGCCGGGCACGCGCCTGCCGGATTGTTGAACGAGAACAAGCGCGGCTCGAGCTCGGAGAGGCTGTAGCCGCAGATCGTGCACGCGAACTTGTCGGAGAAAACCAGCTCTTCGCGAGCGGGGTCGTCGAGGAAGGCGATGCGTGCAATTCCGCCCGACAGCTGCAAGGCGGTTTCGAACGACTCCGCGATACGTTGGCCCGCATCGGCGCGCACTTTGAAGCGATCGACGACCGCCTCGATCGTGTGCTTCTTCTTCGCATCGAGCTTGGGAGGCGCATCGAGCTCGATGAGCTGGCCGTCGATGCGCGCCCGCACGAAACCCTGACTGCGCAGCTGCTCGAGCACCTGCGCATGCTCGCCTTTGCGCGCGTCGATCAGCGGTGCGATGAGCGCAACCGGCGTGCCCTCGGGGAGCGAGAGCACCTGATCCACCATCTGACTGACGGTCTGCGCCGCGAGATCGATGCCGTGATCCGGGCAGCGCGGCGTGCCCACGCGCGCGAACAACAGGCGCAAGTGGTCGTAGATCTCGGTGACGGTGCCGACGGTCGAGCGCGGGTTGTGTGATGTCGATTTCTGCTCGATCGCGATCGCGGGCGAAAGGCCCTCGATGGCATCGACATCCGGCTTCTCCATGACGGAGAGGAACTGGCGCGCGTAGGCGGAGAGGGATTCGACATAACGACGCTGTCCCTCGGCGTAGATCGTGTCGAAGGCGAGCGAGGACTTGCCGGACCCCGACAGACCCGTGAACACGATGAGCTTGTCGCGCGGCAGCTCCAGATCGACGTTCTTCAGGTTGTGCGTGCGCGCGCGGCGGATGATGATGGAAGAGGACATGGGCTCGTCTGCGGGACCTCGGCCGTCAAGCGGGGGATCGAACACTATATGGCGACGTGCCGGGGCGAGCAAAAGCGCCGCAACCGCATCTGCCGTGCCCGCCTGCGGCCAAGGGCTCAAATTGGGTGGAGCCCCGGATATTCGGCCTGCCCGCGCCGGATCGGCGGGTTACAATTCGCCTTCCTAACGAGTAGGGGTCTTACATGGCGCGCGGCATCAACAAAGTCATTTTGGTCGGCAACCTCGGCGCGGATCCGGACACCCGCTACATGCCGAGCGGCAGGGCGGTGACCAATATCCGCATCGCCACGAGCGAGACCTGGAAGGATCGCCAAACCGGCGACCAGCAGGAGCGCACCGAGTGGCATAACGTCGTGTTGTACGACAAATTGGGCGAGATCGCCGCCGAATACCTGCGAAAAGGCTCTCAGGTGTACATCGAGGGAAGCTTGCGCACCCGCAAGTGGCAGGACAAGGAGGGCAAGGACCGCTACACGACCGAGATCATCGCGCGGGAGATGCAGATGCTCGGGGGGCGTGCGAGCGGCGAGCCGCGTCCGGCGCGTTCGGCGCCGGCGGAAGACCGCGCCGCCCCGCCGCCGGCTGCCGATGTCGGCGAATTCGACGACGATATCCCGTTCTGACGGCGTTGGGGTGCACTTTCCAGCGATAGAAGACTTGCGACACGACGCGGCTGCCTGCCGCCTCGTGCGCTGCTACGGGCCGTTGCGCGGGTCCTTCGTGCAGATTTTGAGCTGTCCGTCGCCCGGCATGCCGGGGTCGGGGTGCCGGCGGCCCGGATAGGCTTGCTATCCCGGCGCACTTCCTCCATTTTCTAGCGTCTACGATCATGCCTCGCGTCTACATACGAACGTTCGGCTGTCAGATGAACGAGTACGACTCCGCCAAGATGGTGGACGTACTGCGGGAGGCGGCCGGTTACGAGCCCACCGACGATCCGGCGGAAGCCGATCTGCTGCTGCTCAATACGTGCTCCGTGCGCGAGAAGGCGCAGGAGAAGGTGTTCTCGCAGCTCGGCAGCTGGAAGCAGCTCAAGAAGGCCAAACCGCACTTGCTGATCGGCGTCGGCGGCTGCGTCGCGAGTCAGGAAGGCGAGGGCATCACGCGCCGCGCGCCGTATGTCGATCTGGTGTTCGGGCCGCAGACGCTGCATCGCCTGCCGGCGATGATCGACGAGATCAAGCGCAAGGGACGCTCGGTCGTCGACGTGAGCTTCCCCGAAATCGAGAAGTTCGACTCGTTGCCCGCACCGCGTGCGGAAGGCGCGACGGCATTCGTGTCGATCATGGAAGGGTGCAGCAAGTACTGCACGTTCTGCGTGGTGCCGTACACGCGCGGCGATGAGATCAGCCGTCCTTTCGAGGACGTGATGGCCGAGATTCGTGCGCTCGCCGAGCAGGGCGTGCGCGAGGTGAATCTGCTCGGGCAGAACGTCAATGCCTATCGCGGCCCGATGGACGACGGCACGCTGTGCGATCTTGCGACGCTCATCTATTACGTCGCCGAAGTCGACGGCATCGAGCGCATTCGCTTCACGACGTCGCATCCGGTCGAGTTCAGCGACGCGTTGATCGAGGCGTATCGCGACATTCCCAAGCTCGCCAATTACCTGCACTTGCCCGTGCAGTCGGGCTCGGACCGGATCCTCGCTGCCATGAAGCGCGGCTACACCGCGCTCGAGTACAAGCAGAAGATCCGCAAGCTCCGCGCGGTGCGCCCCGACATCAGCATCTCTTCGGACTTCATCGTCGGCTTCCCGGGCGAGACCGAGCGCGATTTCGAGCAGACGATGAATCTCATCGCGGAAGTCGGATTCGACCAGTCGTTCAGCTTCATCTACAGCCGTCGTCCCGGCACGCCGGCCGCTTCGCTACCTGACGACGTTTCGCCGGAGGAAAAGCAGCAGCGGCTCGCATTGCTGCAGGCGCGCATCGATCAACAGGCGATGGCGATCAGCCAGCGCATGGTGGGTACGGTGCAGCGCGTGCTGGTCGAGCGGCCGTCGAAGAAGAACCCGCATCAGCTCGCCGGGCGCACGGAGAACATGCGCTGGGTGAACTTCGACGGGCCCGAGACATTGATCAATCAGTTCGCCGACGTCCTGATCACCGAGGCGCTGCCGAATTCCCTGCGCGGGCGCTGGGTGCCGTCGACGCAACGCGAGGCGGCGCCGCAGCAGGCCTGCGCGTCGGTTGGCGCGGGATGAACGTCGTGCGAGTGTCGTCGCCCTCGAGCGCCGCTACGGCCACGTCGTTGCGTAAACGAGGTGTGCGCGGCGCGCCAACTGTTCATTGTTCGTCGGGACTTCCGCCCCCACACCATAGCCTCACATGAGCGTTCCTCTCGCGACTCGCGATCTCGCATTCGAGCCGGTCGACAACGCGCGGCTCGCGAATTTCGTCGGACCGATGGATGAAAACCTGCGGCACGTCGAGCAGCGGCTCAACGTGCAGGTGCGCCGGCGCGGCGGTTGGGTCGAAGTCTCGGGCACACCCGAAGCGACGATCGCCGCCGAGCAGGTGCTGAGGCGGCTGTTCGAGCTGTCCGCCAACGAGCCGCTCACGCCCGATCGCGTCCACCTCGCAGTGCAGGAGGCGGGCATGGAAGCGGCGCCCGCCGTCGTTTCGCGCGCGCCGGATGAGGTTTTGATTCACACGCGTCGCGGCGGCATTCGCGGGCGCGGCCCGAATCAGAAGCAGTATCTGCACAACATCCGCACGCACGATCTGACGTTCGGCATCGGACCGGCCGGCACGGGCAAGACCTATCTTGCGGTGGCCTGCGCCGTCGAGGCGCTGCAGACCGATCGCGTGCGCCGCATCGTGCTGGTGCGGCCTGCGGTGGAAGCAGGTGAGCGGCTCGGCTTTTTGCCCGGCGACATCGGTCAGAAGGTCGATCCTTACTTGCGGCCGATGTACGACGCGCTCTACGACATGATGGGATTCGATCGCGTCGCACGTGCGATCGAGCGGCAGGTGATCGAGATCGCGCCGCTTGCGTTCATGCGCGGACGCTCTCTCAACGATTCGTTCATCATCCTCGACGAAGGCCAGAACACGACCGTCGAGCAGATGAAGATGTTCTTGACGCGCATCGGTTTCGGCTCGAAAGCGGTCGTGACCGGCGACGTGACGCAGACGGACTTGCCGAAGCAGCAGATGTCGGGCTTGAAGCACGTGATCAACATCCTACAAGGCGTCGAGAGCGTCGCTTTCACGTTCTTCAACTCGAAGGATGTGGTGCGTCATCCGCTGGTTCAGCGCATCGTCGAGGCGTACGAGCGTCATCAGACGAAGCCGGGCGAAACGCGCGGCGAGGGCGAGTGAGCTTGGCGTTGGCGCGATCGAAGCGAACCCGGCGCGGTGCGGCCGCCCGGGCGACAGCGAAATCGGATGCTGGACACGACGGTGGACGATTGATCGTGACGGTGCAATTGGCCACGCGGCGCCGCGGTGTGCCGCACGCACGGACGCTTGCCGCATGGGCGCGCGAGGCGTTCGCCGCGGCAGAACGCAAGCGCGTGCCGGCCGGTCCGCTCGGGCTCACGATTCGCATCGTCGGCGCGGCCGAAAGTCGTCGTCTCAATCGAACTTGGCGGGGCAAGGACAAGCCGACGAACGTGCTGTCTTTCCCTACGCTGGATACGGCCGCAGAGCCGTGGCTGAGCGCCGCTGCGGCCGATTTGGAGCATCCGCTCGGCGATCTCGTCATTTGCGCGCCGGTCGTTGCGCGCGAGGCGCGCGAGCAGAAGAAGCCGAGCAGCGCGCATTGGGCGCACATGGTCGTTCATGGCGTGCTGCACCTTTTGGGGTACGATCACGAGTGCGAGCCGGATGCTGCACGGATGGAAGGCCTCGAGATTCGCATCTTGCAGCGCATGGGCATCGCGAATCCGTATCTCGATGCCGTGGCTGCTTGATTCGGTCTCATAGATACACAACCGTTCACGACGCTTATGTCTGAGGGCAACAGTAGTTCTGGAAGTCATTCTGGAAGATGGTTCAAACGTCTCACGGAAACCTTCAGCGGTGAGCCGAAGAACCTAGAGGAGCTGTCCGAAGTCATCGCTCACGCCCGCGAGCGGGGCATCATCAATCAAGACGCCGCAGAGATGCTCGAAGGCGTGCTGGAGGTCGCGGAGCTGCAGGTACGCGACATCATGGTGCCGCGCTCGCAGATGGTCGTCGTCAATCGCGACGACACGCCAGAAGCCATCCTGCCTGCCATCATCGATTCGGGACACTCGCGCTTTCCCGTCATCGGCGAGGATCGCGACGAAGTCGTCGGTATTCTGCTCGCCAAGGATCTGCTGCGCTTTTTCGTCGAGGGCGGCAAGGATCGGTTCGACATCAAGGAGTGTCTGCGTCCTGCCGTGTTCATTCCCGAGAGCAAGCGGCTCAACGTGCTGCTCAAGGAATTTCGCGCGAGCCACCATCACATGGCCATCGTCGTCGACGAGTACGGCGGCGTCTCCGGGCTCGTCACGATCGAAGACGTGCTAGAGCAGATCGTCGGCGACATCGGCGATGAATACGACACCGACGACGATCTCGACATTCGGCGCGAAGGCGAGCGCCAATTCACCGTCAAGGGTCAGACGCGCATCCACGAATTCAACGAATACTTCGGCACCGACTTCAGCGACGAGGAGTTCGATACGATCGGCGGCCTTGCCACGCACTTCCTCGGTCGTCTGCCGCGCCGCGGCGAGTCGTTCGTCATGAACGGCTTGGAGTTTCGCGTGCTGCGCGCGGATCGGCGCCGGCTCGACACGCTGCGCGTCGTCACGCCGCAGGACATCGTCAAGGAAGAGCTTTGAGCCGGCTCGAAGCGGCGGCTGCCGTGACCCACGGACGCGCGCGAACGATTGCGCAATGCTTGCGTGCGCGGCCTGCGCCGCAAGCGCGTGCGTGTGCGCTACAGTTCGCATGATGCGCGACGCGTTGGATCGATTCTTTGCCTCTACGCTGGCCGTTTGGCTCGCCATGCCGCTCGGTGCGGCGGTGGCGCTTGCGTTCGCGCCCTTCGACTTCTGGCCGATTGCCTATGCGGCGATGGCGTTTCTCTTTCTGGCGTGGGCCGATGCGTCACCGCGGCGTGCCGCGAAGATCGGCTTTCTGTTCACCGCGGGCACTTATCTAGCGGGCACGTACTGGCTCTATCACAGCATCTACGAGATCGGTAAAGCGCCGCTGCCGCTGACGCTGTTCGTGATGTTCGCGCTGGTGGCGATCATGGGCGCGTACACGGCGGGGCTCGGCTATCTCGTCGCACGATGGCTCGTGCCGCGCGCAGCAACATCGCCAGCGGGCCAGCATGCGAACGATGCGCGCACGGTGTTGTCGCTGCTGTTCGCAATGCCGGCAGCGTGGGTGCTGCTCGAATGGTTCCGCGGCTGGTTCCTGAGCGGGTTTCCGTGGCTTGCGCTCGGCTACACGCATCTCGATACGTCCGTATCGGCGCTCGCGCCCGTGGGCGGCATTTACACGCTCAGTTTCGCGGTTGCCGTCTGCGCCGGCGCGCTTGGCGTCATCGTCCGCTGTCGCGGTCGTACGCGCGTGTGGGGCATCGTGGCGCTGGCGGTCGTGTGGCTCGCGGGCTTGCTGCTGTCGCTGCCGCAATGGACGGAGCCGAACGGCCGCACACTGTCGGTCGCCGTCGTGCAAGGCGCGGTTCGCCAGGACCTCAAGTGGAGCCCGGAGCAGCGCGATGCCACGATCGAGCTCTACACGACGCTCACCGAGCCTCATCTCGGCGCCGATTTGATCGTTTGGCCCGAAGCGGCGCTGCCGGCGCTCGCGCACGAGCTCGTGCCCGTGCTCGAGCGCGAGTGGTCCAAGGCGAGCGAGCGGGGCTCTGCGCTCGTCATCGGCCAGCTGCGTTACGACTTCGAGTCGAAGGCGTATTACAACGCCGTGCTGGCGCTCGCCGACGAGCCGCAGTGGTATGCGAAGCGCCGTCTCGTTCCCTTCAGCGAATTCTTTCCAGTGCCGGATTGGGCCAAGGAATGGCTGCGCGGCATGAAGCTGCCTTACAGCGGCTTTGCGGCCGGCGAGCCCGATCAGCCGGCGCTCGATGCCGCAGGCGAGAAGCTCGGCGTGACCATCTGCTACGAAGACGCGTATGCCTCCGATCAGCTCGCGGTGCTACGCGAGGCAACGTTGCTCGTCAACGTCACCAACGATGCGTGGTTCGGCGATTCGACCGCCGCGCACCAGCATCTGCAGATCAGCCGCATGCGCGCGCTCGAGGCGGGACGGCCGCTCATCCGTGCAGCCAACGACGGTATCTCGGCCGTGATCGGCGCAGACGGACGCGTCAGCCACTCTCTGCCGCGGTTCCAGCCGGGCGTGCTCACTGCGACGGTCGAACCCCATCGAGGCCTGACGCCCTATGCGCGCGTGGGCAACGTACCCATCGTGATGCTGTGTGCATTGCTCGTCGGCGCGACGGCGTGGCAAAGCCGACGGCGAGCGCGCGCGAGCAGCGAGCAGGACCAAGCCATCGAGGTTTGAGGCGCGTTGGCCGCGTGCCGACGCGGCGCTATCCGCTGCGGAGCGGTTTCTTTATCATCGGTCCTCGAGCCTGTCTCGCGGTCCGATGGGTGCTGTGAGCTTGCCTGCTGGCGCGGGCATCGAAGCGCGAGCGCGCGGAGGTTCGCAGGCGGCTCTCAGGTCCGGCCGAACACAACAATGAATGTGCTTTTCCGGCCGTTTCTCGCACTGCTTGGCCGGTCGCGCGCAACGCAATGGAAAATCTGCTGCAAGTCATTCTTCTCGGGATCATCGAAGGGATCACGGAATTTCTGCCGATCTCGAGCACGGGACATCTGCTCATCGCGCAACAGTGGCTCGGCCGACGCAGCGAGCTCTTCACGGTGGCGATCCAAGCCGGTGCGATCCTCGCCGTCGTCGTCATCTACTGGCGGCGCCTCTTGGACATGACGATTCACTTCGCGCGGCCCGAGCAGCGCGACTACCTGTACAAGCTGGCCGTAGCGTTCTTCATCACCGTGATCGGCGGCCTCGTCGCCAAGCAGTTGGGGCTCGAGCTGCCGGAAACGGTGGCGCCCGTCGCATGGGCGCTCATCCTCGGCGGGTTCGTCATTTTCGCAGTCGAGGCGTATGCGGCACGGCAGCCCGAGCGCGATACGCTCACCTGGAACGTGGCGTTCTGGGTCGGTATCGGACAAATCATCGCTGCGGTGTTTCCGGGCACGTCGCGCTCGGCAGCGACGATCTTCGCGGCCATGCTGGCGGGCATGACCTCGCGTCCTGCCGCCGCAGAGTTTTCCTTCATCGTCGGCATTCCGACCATGTTCGCGGCGACGGCGTACGAGTTCATGGATCTGTACGCCGACGGCAACATGGCCGAAGAGAATTGGACGGATGTCGCGGTCGGCTTCGTGGTGTCGGCGATCGTGGCGTTCATCGCCGTGAAATGGCTGCTGCGCTACATCCAGACACACCGCTTCACGCCGTTCGCCTGGTACAGAATCGTCTTCGGCGCGGCATTGCTTGCGCTGCTATGAGCATGAGGCTGCCATGAGCGAGATCGATTCGCGCCTTGCCAATCGCATTCTGCTCGGGCTCGGCATCGGCGCGCTGGCGGGGGCGCTCGTGCTCGCGCTCGGAACGGTTGCACCCGAGGTGGTCGAATGGTCGCGCAAACTGGCGACGGCGCTGCTCGATCCGCTGGGACAAGTGTTCCTGCGGCTGCTCTTCTTCGTCGTTATCCCGTTGATCTTTGCCTCGCTGATCGTCGGCGTCGTGCAGCTTGGACGATTGTCCGATCTCGGGCCGCTTGCGGGTCGGACCTTCGCGCTTTTTGCGGTCAACATGGCCATCGGCGTGGCGCTCGGCTTGTTGATGATGAACGTGCTCGAGCCCGGGACGCGGCTCGATGAGGACACGCAGGCGCGCCTAATCGCGGAGTACGGCAGCGCGGCGCAGGGTTACGTGGACAAGCGCGCCGAGCAGCCCGAGATGAGCCTCGGTTTGCTCGTCGACATGTTCATGCCGCGCAATCTCTTCGGCGCATTCGTCGGCAACAATCGCAACCTTCTGGGGGAGGTGCTGCCCCTCATCCTGTTCGCGATCCTCGTAGGCGCTGCCGGCACTCAGCTTGCGCCGGAGCGGCGCGAACGCATGCAGGCGGGACTCGACACGGTCGCGCAGCTCATGACGCACATCGTTCACTTCGCGCTGCGTCTGGCGCCGTATGCCGTGCCCGCGATGATCTTCAGCGTCGTGGTCAAGGCGGGCTTCGACATCTTGATTGCGCTCGGTGTGTTCGTGCTGGGCTGCATCGCCGTCATGGCGCTGCATTTGTTCGGCACCTTCTCCGTGTGGCTCAAGGTGGCAACCAAACGCAGGCCCCTCGACTTCTTTCGGGCGATCACGCCGGTGCTGGTCACGGCGTTTTCGACGAGTTCGAGCAACGCGACGCTGCCTGCGTCGCTTGCGACCGCGCGCGAAACGCTCGGCGTACGGCAGAGCGTGGCGGGATTCGTGCTGCCGCTCGGCGCCACGATGAACATGAGCGGCACGGCGCTGTACGAAGGCTGCGTCGTGCTCTTCGTCGCGCAGGTCTTCGGCGTCGATCTGTCGTTCGTCGAACAGCTGACGTTGCTTGCGCTTGCGGTGCTGAGCGCAGTTGCGGTGGCGGGCATTCCGGGCGGCTCTTTGCCGCTCATCGCGGGATTGCTGATGACCTTCGGCATCCCGCCCGAAGGCATCGGCATCGTGCTCGGCGCGGATCGGATTCTGGATATGTCGCGCACCGTGGTGAACGTCGGCGCGGATCTCGTCACGGCGGTCGTCATCGAGGACCGCACGAAAAGCTAGGCTGAGGCTCTAGGCTGGAGCCACGCGCACCGTCGTGCGCGTCTCGGCTCGGTACGCCGCCCGTGGCCTAGTCACAGGAAGCGGCGGTGTGCAGGGAGACGTCCTTGCTGGACAGCCTAGAGCCTGCGGCTGAAGCCTTACTTTTTCTTCTTCGCGGCCGCGTCGTCCTGCTCGATCGCTTCGAGCAGCTTCTCATCGAGCGTCGGCACGCTCGGTACATCCTTCGCGTCCTTGGCCGCCGCAGCGATCTCGTGCAGCTTCTCGGTGGTCGCGTGCAGATCGCGATACTGCTTCGCGAGCGTCGTCGCGTTCTTCTTCGCCTCGGCGAGCTGCTGCTCGAGCTTGCGCTTGTCGGCGCGCAGCGCGTTGGCCGTGGCTTCCTCTTGCTTGCGGAGCTCGGCTTCCTGACGCTTTTCCTTCTTGAGCGCGTTCAGCTTCTTGAGCACGTTCTCAGGCGTGTCGGAGAGGGCCGTATTGATCGCCTTGATCTCTTTTTCCTTCTCCGCGACGGCGGCCTTGAGCTTCTTGATCTCGTTCGCCGTCGACTGTCGCTCGATGGCAATCGCCTGCTGCATGTTCTCGAGGTTCTTTTGCAGCTCGGCTGCGCGCGCTTCGGCGGTGGATTGCGCCTTCGCCGCTGCCTGAAGCTGCTTCTCGAGAGCCGCCACTTGCTGCTTGGCTTGTTCGCGCGTTTCGGCGACCTGAGCTTCGGCAGCTGCGATCTTCTTCAGCACACCTTCGAGCGCTTCTTTGAGCTCGTCGTGAGAGCAGTTGGGATCCAGCTTCAATGCCTCGGCGGCACCCCGAATCAACACTTGCTTGCTGATCGCAAGCTCTTTCCAAACTTTCAACTGCAGCTCTAGTTGTGCTTGATCCACATCGGTTACCTTCGGGTTGGGGAGAAAAGGGGCGCGGATTATAGTCCAGAACGGCCGTCCCATGGACAGTGTTGGCCCCGGCCGATATGGACCGGCAAACCCCGAAAACAAGGGCTTTGCGCGTGTTCTGGTCTCGCGGGAGGGCCTCTGGCGGCGCCGTCGATCGTTGCCGAACAGACCGCGCTCGACTCCATTGGTTCAAGGTCCGCGACGGTCACGGCAAATCGCTGCGCAAGGCAGACCATTCTGAGCTCCGAACGGCCGCCAAAATTCGTCGAATTGGGGCGGCGGACGCCTTCTGCCGATACCAGCACGAGCATCGAGAGCCCGCGTCGCTCGGAAGGGCGCGCCCCTAATGCGGCGTTGCGCGCCGATATTCTGTCAAGAATCGCCGATTGTGCGGCTTGAAGCGCACGGTGAGACTACCGCACCCGCTAATTCAACGACCTAGGTGCGCCGGGGTAGCACGCAGTGCGCACGGCGCCATGCTTGTCGGCAACCTGTGACGTCCGATTTGAGCATCCGTCGCATGCCTGATTGAGAAGGCTGCGCGCGCGAGGCGAGGGATACTTTCGAGCGCGCGCGGGAAGGGATCAGACGCGCCGTAGAGGCGGAACGAGGGCAGCGGAGTAGCCCAGCGACGTTCCGGGGAGCTTTGAAGGTCGTGATCGCCACGGCGCATACACCGCAGGACGACAGGTACCGCCGCGAGCGTGAGCCCTGCTGCCCCGAGCTTCGGGGCGAGCTCGAACGCATCACCGGCGACATCGACGATCCGGTCCTCAGGCTCAAGTATCTGAGAGCTGTCATCGACGGCGTCGGCGAGGGCCCCGTCGACCTAGTCCCGTGTGCGCCGGTGCGGCGCGCGTGGTACCGCTTGCGCGGGCTCGACACCCTGCAGCGCATGCTTCGTCGCGATGGCGATGCCGACGCTGCCGTCGTCCAGCGCGTGCGTATGGCCCACCGCGCGGCGCGTCGCTCGATCGCGGGGGCGCTCGCGGCGATGCTGTTTCTCGTGCCGGCGCTCTTTGCCGGATTGGTGATCAATGTGGGCGAAGACCGGCCCGTCGAGATCGCCGAAGTCAAGAGCAGCTCGGCGGCCGTGGCGGCTCCACCGGCCGCGCCAGTCGATCCGCAAGCGCCTGCGCTCGCCGAGGTGGCCGAATCGCTCCCGCCGCAAGAGCTGGGGATCGAACCTACCGCGATCTGGCTCGCCGACAAGGGGCCGGATTGGGAGCTGTACAGCAACGGTCTGCGCATCGAAACGGCCTACACGGTCGTCGGCAAGCCGCGCCGCTACAAAGTGCATGATCGCGAGCTCGGTCCGCGGCCCGGCACGCACTCGCAGCCGGTCGGCATCGTCTTTCACACCTCGGAGAGCGATCTGTGGCCGTTGGAGGAAGGTTTCGGGCGGGAGCTGCGCCGCAGCTCTATCGGCCTGATCAAGTACGTCCAACGCGAGCAGGCCTACAACTATCTGATCGACCGTTTCGGACGCGTCTATCGCATCGTCGATGATCAGACGCGCGCCAATCACGCCGGTCGCGGCGTCTGGGCGCGCAATCAGGATGTCTATCTCGATTTGAACAATGCCTTCATCGGCGTGTCGTTCGAGTCGCGCTGGCAGGGTGGGCGCACGCTGCCGATCACGCGCGCCCAGCTCATTGCGGGACGAAATCTCACGCATTACTTGCGCCAACGCTTTGCCATCGCGCCCGAGATGTGCGTGACGCACGGCCTGACGAGCGTCAATCCGAGCCGCCAGCTCATCGGCTATCACCTTGACTGGGCGCGCGGCTTTCCCTTCGAAGCCTTCGGCCTGCCGAATCTGTACGCCTATCCGACACCGAGCGTGGCGCTGTTCGGCTTTCGTTACGACGAGGATTTTCTCAACAAGCTCGGCGATCCATGGCCGGGGCTGCACGCTGCGGAGCAACTGCTGGCGGAAGAGGCGCGCGCACGTTCGCTCTCGATCGAAGCCGTGCGTCGCGAGCGTCAGGCTCGTTATCGCCAATGGTCCGATCACGCGGCGACCGACGCGGACGTCGCACGCAAATCCGCACCTTCTGGAACCCAAGACAAGCGAGGGTAGAGCGATGGAAGACAGAACCGATCTCGATGCCGAGTCCGGCAACGCTGCAAGCAGCAGCTCACACAGCGCAACGCAGACGCGCACGCGTATCGGTCTCGATGTCGGCACGAGCAAGGTCGTGACGGCCGAGGGCGATGCCAAGAAGTCGAAAACTCAGGCGCAGTTGAACGCCTTCTTTGCGGTGCCGTACAGCGCATTGCACGAATCGTCGCTCAAGCAAAGCAACATCGCGTTCTATCGCGAAGGCGACGAGCTGATCGTCTACGGTTCGGACGCGGACAAGTTCGCGCAGATGTTCAATGCCGAGGTGCGTCGCCCGATGGCCAAGGGCATCTTGAATCCGAGCGAGGCGGCGGCGACGCACGTGCTCGAAACCATTCTGGGCTCGCTCGTGACGACGGCGCGCTCGCCCGGCGAGATGATCGCGTTCTCGGTGCCGGCGGCGGCGCGCGATACCGGCGCGGGTCTGACGTATCACGAAGAGACGATCAAGCATTACCTGCGCGATCGCGGCTATACGCCGCTTGCGGTCAACGAAGGGCTTGCGGTCGTGCTTGCCGAGCTCGGCAAGGAAAGCTTCACGGGAATAGGCATCTCGTGCGGCGGCGGCATGTGCAATGTGGCGTTCTCGTTTCTCTCGATTCCCTCGCTCACCATCAGCATCCCGCACGGCGGCGACTATATCGACAGTGCGGTCGGCGGCGTCGTGCAGGAGCCGGCGACACGCGTCAAGGCAATCAAGGAAGAGACGCTCGATCTCAGCCGGCCGACGAACGACAAGATCGGCAAGGCGCTGCACATCTATTACGACAAGCTGATCGAGATGCTCGTCGACGAGCTCGTGCAGGCGGTGCGAACCTCGCAGCGCTTGCCGCGCACCGATCAGGCTCTGCCCATCGTGCTGGCGGGTGGTACGGCGAAGCCGAACGGCTTTCGCGATCGGTTCGAGCAGGCGCTTGCGCGCCGCACCTTGCCGTTCAAGGTGGCGGAAGTGCGCATGGCAAGCGATCCGCTGACCGCTACTGCACGCGGCGCACTGGTTGCGGCACTCGCGGAGCGCTGAGCGCAATTGGCGAGGCGACATGCGGCGCCTGCACGCGTCGCCTCGTCAGCGCCGCTGCTTCAGGAACTCGCGCCTGTTCTCGCGAGTTTGAGCGCGGCGAGCGCGTGACTGCGCGCCCGCATCGCTGAATCTCCTGGGGAGGGCGCTTGATCGAGACCCTGAACGCTCTCGCGCGTTCGCCTGCGTTGCGTGCCGCCGCCATGCTCACGGCGGGCGGCTTCGGTTTCGCGCTGGCCAATATCCTGCTCGCTCGCGTGCTCGCATCGAGCGAGTTCGGCACGCTCTCGCTGTTTCTGGCGCTGGTGCAGCTGGCGCTCTCGCTCGGCCCGTTGGGGCTCGATCTTGCGATCAATCGCCACCGTCTCGATGCCACGAGCGAGCTGCGCACGTGGGGCTTGATCACGAGCACCGCTAGCGGCCTGCTCATCGCGGCCGGCGCTTGGCTTCTCTATGACATCGCGGGCGCGTTGCTCGCGTGTCTGCTCGTTGCCTCCGTAGCGGCCAGCTTCAATCGTTTCGGCACGGCGGTTCTGCAGACGCAGCAGCGGTTCGGGTATTCGCTGTTTCTCGGGCAAGTGCACAACTACGTCCTACTGCTGGCCGTGCCGTTGCTTTGGCTCGCAGACAGCGAGCACGCATTGCCGATTGCAGTGATGCTCACGATTTCCTATCTGATTACTTGCGCGGTCGGTTGGCGCGCGGCGCGCAAGCGGCGCTTGCACGAGACTGCGGCACCGATGAGCGCATTCGTGCGCGAGTCGTTGGCCGGCTTCGGCATTCTGCTCGCGACACAAGTGCTGTGGCAGCTCGAGCGTCTGGTGATTCCGCGCACGCTGACCCTGGAGGATCTTGCGACTTTTGCGGTCGTTGCCGCCATTGCGGGCAGTCCGTTTCGCATGATGCAGATCGGCATCGGGCACACGCTGTTGCCCGGTCTGCGCGCATGTCGCAGTCGGGCCGACCTGCGCCGTTTGATGAAGCACGAAGGCGCGATCGTATTCGGCGTCTCGGTCGCAGCGGTGGTCGTGGTCTTCGTTGCGACGCCGTGGATCGCCGAGTGGTTTCTCATGGGGCGCTACGACATCTCGTTCGCGTTGCTCGTGGCCATCGTCGCGACGGGGTTGCTGAAAGTAATCAATGGTTTCGTGAGCGCGATCGTGCAGGCATTCGGCACGACGCGTGCGCTCGCGACCTTCAACGTGACCACTTGGATCGGTCTCATCGCGGGCATTCCCTGTGCCGAGTACGGCGCGCGTTACGGCGTCGTCGGTGTCGTCTACGGCGTGGGCGTGTCATGGCTCGCCATGACGCTTGCCGCAGCGCTCCTCGCGGTGCTGGCGTTGAGGGCCTGGTCGCCCGTGGCCGCATCCGACGCGCTCGGCAATCCGTCGACTGCCTGAGCTCGGCACGCTATTTCAGCGTTCGCAGGATGCGCGGCTCGAACGGCGCGCCGCGTGTCCACGGTTGAGGCGCCCACGCGCGCGGCGGGGCGAACGAAGGTATAGGCGGCGCAAAGCTCGGCGGTGCAGGCGGCCACACGCGCGGTTTGCGCAGCAGCGCGCCGATGCAGCGGTGATTCGTATCGCTGATGCAAGGAACGCACATCTCAGGATTCCTCTTCGTGTTGCTCACGTCGAGGAATGAGACGCCCTGAAGGGGCGCTCGCGCTGGCGCATGATGGACGCGGCGCTGACCGAAAATGGCGAAATCGGGCAGGGCTGCCGCGTGTAAGCGGCGGCTCGCAAGGCGCATGGAGGCCTTGCGAGCCGAGGCAAGAACGAGCGGCGACTAGAAGCGCAACTGCGCGCCGATGCGGACGCGCCGTCCCGCATCCGGGAATCCGACCGCTTCCTGATAGTCCTCGTCGAACACGTTGTCGAGCGCAGCAAAGAGTCGCACTTGCTCGGTCAATGAGCGCGATACCGCGATGTCGACGCGTTCATAGCTCGGGAGCGTGATCTGGCCGGTCGGCACCGAGCTGCCTGCGCGCTTGCCGACGACTTGCGCGTGCGCGTGCAGCGACCAAGCGTCGCCAGGATGCCAGCCGAGCTCGATGCCGCCGAAGCGTTCCGGTCGATAGAGGAGCGTCGCGTCCGCCGCGTCGAGCTCGATGTCGCTCAAGGTCGCGTGCGCGCGTGCCGTGAGCGTGTTCGTCAGCTGTGCGGTCAGCGACACTTCGACGCCGTCGATGCGTGCCTGCGAGCGATTGACGAGGCGGAAGGTGTCGAAGTCGAAATCGATGAGGTCTTCATAACGCGTTCTGAACGCAGCGAGCGCGGCCACGAGACGGCCCTTTGCGAGCGTCTGTTCGATACCGACCTCGAACGTTTCGCTCGTCTCGACGCGCAGGTTCTCGTTGCCGACGAGCGTATCGCCGAGCGCATAGAAGCTCGGTTGCTTGTGGCCGTTCGACCAGCTCGCGTGCAGGCGCGTGCCCGTCGCGGCGAGCGCATAGCTCACGGCTGCACGGCCCGAGCCGCGGGCGCGATCGGTATTGGTGTCGTCGACGCGGGCGGCGCCGTACAGCTCGAGCCCAGCGATCGGCAGGTAGCGTGCTTCGATGAAAGCAGCGCGGCCGACGCGATCGAGATCGAAGTTGCTCGGCAAGGTCATGAAGCCGAGATCGGTCCAGCCCGTGCGCCGGCCGTCTTCGAACTGCACGTCGATGCCGCCGCCGATGGCAAAGCTCGGGCTTGCGACGTAGCGATGGGTGATGGTGACTTGGCCGCGTTCGAAGCGCGTGTCGTTGGCGGTAGCGGGCACGCCGTCGAACACGCCGGGCGCAACTGCGGGCGTCAGCGTTTCTTCGCGACGCGAGAAGAACGAGGCCGTCGCATCGACGGACCATTGCTCGGTGAGCGCGCGCGTCATCTGCGCCCACGCGCTCGTTTCGGACGCTTCTGCGCGTTCATGGTCGCGCAGCACGGCGAACAGCGGGCCGCCGCTTGCGTCGGGGAACGACGCGCGATCGCGCTCGACATGGCGGACGCCGGTTCTGATGGCGCCGAGTCCCGCATCGACGGCGCCGAGCTCGAGATCCGCTTGCGCGCTCGCAATGCGCTGCGTCGAGCCTGCCACCATGTCGCCGAAGTCCACATGGCTCGCCTTGAGGCTGCCGCGCGCGTGGCCGCCGAGCGGGCCGGAGAGCATGAGCGAGGCCCGCTGGAAGTCGTCGCTGCCGCCTTCGGCACGCACGGAGAGCGAGGGCTCATCGGTGGGGCGGCGCGTGATGATGTTGACGACGCCCGCCATCGCATCGGAGCCGTGCACGGCGGACAGCGCGCCGCGCGCCACTTCGATGCGCTCGATGTCGTCGGCGGCGACGGTGGAGAAGTCGTAGCCGCCGCCGCGCGGATTGGACGGATCGTTGACGCGTACGCCGTCGATCAGCACGACGGTGAAATTCGATTCGGCGCCGCGCAAAAAGACTTCGCTGATGCCGCCCGGACCGCCGGGCTGCGTGGCGGATATGCCGGCCGTCGTTCGCAGTAGGTCGAGCACGTCGCGGCCATGCTGCCGCTCGATGCGATCCGCATCGAGGACGCTAAGGCTGATGGCCGACGGTTCGACGAGGCGCGAGGCCGTGACGTTGATCGGCTCGATATCGGTTTCGGCGGCCAACACGGTGCCGACCGCGACGAGTGAGAGTGCAGGCGCAAGGAGGGTGCGGGTGAGAATGAGCATGTCCACGAAAAAACGTTGACGAAGACGCAATCAGCGCCGCGCGGATCGCGGCGGCGCTGAGTTCTGAAGGCTCATGGCCCGGCTGTCAACCGTTAGAGGCTGCGTTCAGCCGGCAAACTGCGAAGCTGGCAATCCTTGCACATCGAGCTCGATCTCGAACAAGCCGCCCGCATGCGGCTGCGCGGCCAGGGCCGCCTCGTCGAGATCGACGGTCGCAGTCGTGATGTAGAGCGTCGTGAGATTGGGGCCGCCGAACGCGCAGCTCGTCGTATTGCTGGCCGGCACGTCGATGCGCGCCAGCTCCTTGCCCGACGGCGCGTGACAGGTCACGCGGCCGGCACCCCAGTGGGCAATCCAGAGATTGCCGTTGGCATCCGTCGTCATGCCGTCCGGCGAACCATCGTCTGGCCCGAACTGAAGCCACAGGCGCCGGTTCGAGAGCTCGCCGCGTTCGGGATCGAAGTCGAACGCGAAGATCTGCCCCGTTGCAGTATTGGTGAAGTACATCGTGCGGCCGTCGAGCGACCACGTCGGGCCGTTGGTCACGGCAAAGCCGTCGACATGGCGCTGACAGCGACGTTGCGGATCGAACGAGTAGAGCGCGCCCGTCGGTTGCACGCAGCCGAAATCCATCGAGCCGGCCCAGAAGCGTCCGCGCGCATCGCACTTGCCGTCGTTGAAGCGATTGCCGGTTCGCTCGGATTCGGCATCGGCGAGCTTCTCCAGCTGTCCGGTGTCGGGGTCGAAGAAGGCGAAGTGATGGCGCAGCGTCACGACGAGCGAGCTGTGATCTTTCCGCTCGGCGACGGCGGAGATCTCCTCATCGAACGACCAAGTCTTCATGCCCGCATCGCGCGGCGTGTAGCAGTGCAGCTTCTTGCCGAGGATGTCGACCCAGAAGAGCGCTTGCCGCCGCGAGGACCATACCGGACCCTCGCCGAGCACCGCCCGCGCAGGCCAGACGCACCGAAGAGCAGAGAGCGCTGTCATGGGATTGCCGTGAGTTGACGGTTCACATTGACATCGAATGGCCGGAGCGGTGAGCGCTCCGGCCATAGCCTAACGTTGTGGGTGTGCCTTAGTGCGAATCGCGCGGCACGTCGGCGCCGCTGCCGCCGACCAGGATGTCGAGGTCGCAACCCTGGTGGGCTTGCTGGACGTGCTCGACATACAAGCGATACCAGCCGCGCTTCGGTTTCGGCAGCGGCTTCCATTCGGCCTTGCGGCGGGCGAGCTCTTCGTCGCTGACGTCGAGGTGAATCTTTCGAGCCGCCACGTCGAGCTCGATCATGTCGCCGTTGCGCACGAGCGCGAGCGGACCGCCGTCGGCCGCTTCAGGGGAGACATGCAGCACGACCGTGCCGTACGCCGTGCCGCTCATGCGCGCATCGGAGATGCGCACCATGTCGGTGATGCCCTTGCGCAGCACTTTCGGCGGCAGCGGCATGTTGCCGACCTCGGGCATGCCGGGATAGCCCTTCGGGCCGCAGTTCTTGAGCACGAGCACGCAGGTCTCGTCGACGTCGAGATCCTCGCGGTCGATGCGTGCATGGAAATCGTCGATGTCCTCGAACACGACGGCGCGGCCGCGGTGCTTCATCAGATGCGGCGAAGCAGCCGACGGCTTGATGACGGCGCCGTTCGGCGCGAGGTTGCCGCGCAGCACGGCGATGCCCGCTTGCGGCTTGAACGGGTTGTCGAGCGTGCGGATGACGTCGCGGTTGTAGCAGGGCGCGGCCTTGATGTTCTCGCCGATCGTCTTGCCGTTGACCGTGAGCGCATCGAGATGGAGGAGCGGCGCGATCTCGCGCAGCACCGCCGGCAGACCGCCCGCGTAGTAGAAGTCCTCCATGAGGTACTCGCCCGACGGCTGCAGATTGACCAGGCAGGAGACGTGCGAGGCAAGCTTGTCGAAGTCATCGAGCTTGAGCTCGACACCGATACGGCCCGCGAGCGCGAGCAGGTGGATCACGGCGTTGGTCGAGCCGCCGATCGCCGCATTCGTGCGAATCGCGTTCTCGAAGGCTTGGCGCGTGAGGATCTTCGACATGCGCAGATCCTCTTTGACCATCTCGACGATGCGCCGACCCGTGAGCTGCGCCAGACGCTTGCGGCGCGTGTCCGCGGCCGGGATGGCGGCGTTCTCGGGCAGGGACATGCCGAGCGCTTCGACCATGCAGGCCATCGTCGAGGCCGTGCCCATCGTCATACAGTGGCCTTGCGAGCGGTGCATACACGATTCGGCGGCCGTGAACTCTTCCATGGTCATCTCGCCGGCGCGAACCTTCTCCGACATCTCCCAGACGCCGGTACCGGAGCCGATGGTCTTGCCGCGGAAGCGGCCGTTGAGCATCGGGCCGCCCGACAGACCGATGGTCGGCAGGTCGCAGCTCGCCGCGCCCATCAACAGCGCAGGCGTGGTCTTGTCGCAGCCCATGAGGAGCACGACGCCGTCGATCGGATTGCCGCGAATCGACTCTTCGACGTCCATGCTCGCGAGGTTGCGGAACAGCATCGCGGTCGGACGCAGCTGCGTCTCGCCGAGCGACATGACCGGGAACTCGAGCGGGAAGCCGCCCGCCTCGTAGACACCGCGCTTGACGAATTCCGCGAGCTCGCGGAAGTGACCGTTACAAGGCGTCAGTTCCGACCAGGTGTTGCAGATACCGATGACAGGGCGTCCGTCCAGAAGGTCGTGGGGATAACCCTGGTTCTTCAGCCAGCTGCGATGCATGAATCCATCGCGGTCGTTACGAAGGAACCAAGCGTGGCTGCGACGAAAGGGCTTTTTCTCGCTCATGCTGTTATCCGAAAGTTAATGCGATCCGCGGCGCGAATTGTCTCGTAATGATGCCGCCTGCGGCGTGATCGTACGTGTCATTACGCCGGCCGGCAAAATATCAGATCTTCGCGGAGAGATATTGCAAGCGATATTGCGCCTCGGAGGCTGGCGGCGGAAGGGTGTCGGCTGGAGCAAAAAGAACCACGTCGTGCGGCTGCGCGTGTTCTCAGGCCAACTGCAGTCGATGGCACTTGGTTTCCTGCAACGTGGGTTTCCGCGAGCTGTGCCTGAGCGTCGGCGGCGCTTCAGGAAGCCAAATCACCGGCCATAGCGCGTTCTTGCCAGTCTCCAGTCCCCTGACTCAAGCCTCGGGTGACCGGTCTGACCACTGCCCGAACTGTTTGGCTGGCGGCTGGCGTAATCATGCGCTCATCTCCGGCGAAAAAGCATACTAATTCCGCGAACTAGTCAATCTCGTGCCTGCTTGCAGCGGGCGGCGCAAGCCAGTAGGCTCAGTGGCCTGGCCACTTGCGGCATCGCGGCCACGATCAGCACGTAACAAGTCAACGAGAATCAGCTCGGGTCGTGCCGGCACAGGGGGTAAGCCCGCGCGCGTCCATCTCGGGGGCGAACAAACGGCCGGCTCGCGCAGCCGATAACAAGCGTTGGACGGTGACTCTATGACACAAACCGCCGGCGGCACGACCGCTCAAGCAGCTCCGCTCGCTTCGATCGGGCGCTATCGCTGGGTCATTTGCGCGTTGTTGTTCTTCGCAACGACGATCAACTACATCGACCGCTACGCGCTGTCGGTGCTCAAGGAGACGTTGCAAGCCAATCTCGGCTGGAGCGACGTCGATTACGGCTGGATCACCTTTGCGTTCACCGTCGCGTACGCGGCGTTTCCGTCGCTCACCGGTCGCGTCATCGATCGCTGGGGCGTCAAGAACAGTCTGGCGCTCGCGCTCGTGCTCTGGTCGCTGATGGCGGCCGCGCACGGCTTGGTCGGCACGGTGCTCGGCTTCGTGCTGGTGCGGTTCTTTCTCGGTGTTGCAGAGGCCGCGAACTTTCCGGCCTCGATCAAGGCCGTCGCGATGTGGTTCCCGCAACGCGAGCGCGCCTTGGCGACCGGATTGTTCAACTCCGGCACGAATGTCGGCGTGATCGTGTCGTTCGTCACGGTGTGGTTGGCGACGACGTTCGGCTGGCAAACCGCGTTCGTCGCGATCGGCGCCATCGGTCTTGTCTGGCTGATCTTCTGGCAGCGCGCGTTCTATCCGCCCGAGCAGCACCCGCGGCTGTCGCGCGAGGAGCTCGAATACATTCGCGCCGACCAGCCGCCGCAGCAAGAGAGCGTACGGCTGCCGTGGACGCAGCTGCTGCGCTACCGGCAGATCTGGCCGTTTCTCATCGGCAAGCTCATCACCGATCCGGTGTGGTGGTTCTTCCTGTTCTGGCTGCCGTCTTACTTGGAGCGCGAGCGCGGCCAGAACCCGTTGCAGAGCGCATGGTTGCTCGCGCTCATCTATACCGGTGCGACAGTGGGTTCGATCGCGGGCGGGTGGCTGTCGGGCCATTTGATTCGCCGCGGCTGGCCTGTCGGGAAAGCGCGCATGTGCACCATGTTCCTCGCCGCGGTGTGCATGCCCGGGTCGATCATCGCGTATTACACGGAGAGCTTCGCGCTCAGCGTCGGTTTCATTGCGCTTGCGACCGCGTGTCATCAGGCGTGGTCGGCCAATATCTTCACATCCGCAACCGACATGTTTCCGCAGAAGGTGTCGGGCTCTGTCGTCGGGCTCGGCTCCACCACGGGCGGCATCGGCGGCATGTTCATCACGCTGCTCGCGGCGCTCGCCGTGCAATGGACCGGCAATCAGCAGATCGTGTTCATCTTTGCCGGTCTGATGCACCCGCTCAGCTTGCTCATCTTCTGGCTGGTGCTCAAAGGGCGCTTCGAGCAGGTCGATCTCGCCGCGGCGCGCGATCTGAGTCGCGTGCATCCGCCGCTCATCGTCGCAGGGTTGATCGTGACGGCCGTGGGACTTGCGCTCGTCGGGCTCATCGCTGCGAACTGGCACGTGTGCGTGGCGGCAGCAACGCTGTCCGGCGCAGCGACGGCCGCAACGGCGGCAGGCGGCGTTGCCGTTCTCGGTCTGACGCTGGTCTACGCCGGCCTGCCGCACAAGAGAGGCGTCGTCAGCGCTTGAGAGCCGGAGTTCACGCTGCGCCGCGGGCGTTCGGCGCGCTCGCTTGCTTACAGCCGATACGCCTGCTTCGGCAGTCGATACGCCAGGTCGCGGGCCACCTCGACGGCTTCGCCTTCGTTCATGCGATGCTCGGCAACGAGCCGCGCGAGGAAGGCGCAGTCGATGCGGCGCGCGACGTCATGACGCGCCGGAATCGACAGGAACGCGCGCGTATCGTCGTTGAAGCCGACCGTGTTGTAGAAGCCGGCCGTTTCGGTCGTCTGCTCGCGAAAGCGCATCATGCCTTCGGGGCTGTCGTGGAACCACCATGCGGGGCCGAGCTTGAGCGCCGGATAATGCCCGGCGAGCGGCGCGAGCTCGCGGCTGTATGCGCTCTCATCGAGCGTGAACACGATGATCGACAGCGACGGATCGTTGCCGAAGCGATTGAGCAGCGGATGCAGGGCGCGCACGTAATCCGTCGCCATGGGAATGTCCGCGCCGACGTTCGGCCCGAAGCGCTCGAACAGCGAGACGTTGTGATTGCGCCAGGATCCAGGATGGATCTGCAGCACGAGACCGTCATCGAGGCTCATGCGCGCCATCTCCGTGAGCATTTGCGCGCGGAAGAGCTCCGCGTCGCCGGGCTCGGGCGTGCCGTGCACGATTCGACTGAAGAGCGCCGCGGCTTGCGCGGGCGACAGATCGGCGGTGTTCGCGGTCGGATGTCCGTGGTCGGTCGAGGTCGCGCCCATCTGCGCAAAGAAGGCACGGCGGTTGCGGTGCGCGTTGAGGTAGCCACGCCAGGTCAGCGTGTCCTCGCCGGTGATCTCGCCGAGCTTCTCCAAGTTCTCGCGAAAGCCGATGGTGTCCGGATCGACCACCGGATCGGGACGGTAGGCGGTGATGACGCGGCCCTGCCAGCCGCTGGCAGCAATCTTGGCGTGGTGGCGCAGATCGTCGAGCGGCGATTCGGTGGTGGCGAGCACTTCGATCTCGAAGCGTTCGAACAGCGCGCGCGGACGGAAGGCGTCTTCCTTGAGCTTCGCGGCAATCGTCTCGTAGGCGCGGTCGGCGTTCGCCGGCGTGAGCGGCACGTCGAGCTCGAACACGTTGGCGAGCACCCAATCGAACCACATGCGCGTCGGTGTGCCGCGGAAGAGGTAATAGTGCGATGCGAACAGGCGCCAGATCTTGTGCGGGTCGCTTTCGACCGCGCTGCCGTCGAGCGTGCGCACGCCGAAGTCCTCGAGCCGCACGCCCTGACTGTAGAGCATGCGAAAGACATAGTGATCCGGAATCAGGAGCAGCGTGGCGGGATCGGCGAACGGTTCGTTGTCGGCAAACCAGCGCGGATCGGTGTGCCCGTGCGGACTGATGATCGGCAGATCGCGCACCTCGGCGTAGAGGCGGCGCGCGATGCTGCGGATCGTCGGGTCGGCGGGGAACAATCGATCGGCGGGAAGTCGGTCACGCACGTTCTTCATAGCGAACTCGTCCGAATGAAAAATCGAAACAATGCGGCTCGCGTGCGAGCCCGCGAATCAGGTGGCCAAATGCGCCGTGGAATACAGGTTGATAGTATCTCTCATGAGGCTGCCGCGCACGGCAGCTCGCTTGCAATGTCCTGAGGAGCAGCTCGATGACTGAAAGCAACTCGCAAATTCGTGCGGAAGGATCGGTGCGTGACCGAGAGATCGTGGCCGCGCGCGTCATCGTTACGTGCCCAGGGCGAAACTTCGTGACCTTGAAGATCGAGACGCGTTCGGGCGTCTACGGTCTCGGCGATGCCACGCTCAACGGACGCGAGCTCGCCGTGGCGTCGTATCTCAACGATCATGTCATACCGAATCTCATCGGGCGCGACGCCGGACGCATCGAAGATACCTGGCAGTTTCTCTATCGCGGCGCCTATTGGCGTCGTGGACCCGTCACCATGACGGCGATCGCGGCCGTCGACGTGGCGCTGTGGGACATCCTCGCCAAGCTCGCAGGCATGCCGCTCTATCAACTGCTCGGCGGCCGTTCGCGCGAAGGCGTGCTCGTCTACGGGCACGCCAACGGGCGCGATATCGAAGAAACCGTCGACGAAGTCGGCAAGTACATCGAGAAGGGATATCTGGCGGTGCGTGCGCAGTGCGGCGTGCCGGGTATTCAAAAAGCGTACGGCGTGTCGGACTTGAAGACCGCGTACGAGCCGGCGGAGAGCGAGCTGCCGGTGGAGACCGTCTGGAACACGACGAAATATCTCAACGTCGTGCCCAAACTGTTCGAGAAGCTGCGCGCCGTCCACGGTCCCGACATCGAGCTGCTCCACGACGGTCATCACCGCATGACGCCGATCGAAGCGGCGCGGCTCGCGCGCGACCTCGAGCCGTATCGGCTGTTCTGGCTGGAAGATGCGACGCCCGCCGACAATCAACAGGCCTTCGAAGTGATCCGCCGTCATTCGATCACGCCGCTTGCCGTCGGCGAGGTGTTCAACTCGATCTGGGACTGCAAGCATCTCATCGAGCGACAGCTCATCGACTACATCCGCACGACCATCGTCCATGCGGGCGGCATCACGCACGTGCGGCGCCTGGCGGATTTCGCGGCGCTGCATCAGGTCCGCACGGGCTTTCACGGTGCGACGGATCTCTCGCCCGTATGCATGGGCGCGGCGCTGCATTTCAATACCTGGGTCCCGAACTTCGGCATTCAGGAGTACATGCAGCACACCGAGCAGACGAACGACGTCTTCCCGCACGACTACACGTTCCGCAACGGCCGACTGCACTGCGGCGAAAACCCGGGTCACGGCGTCGACATCGACGAGAAGCTCGCTGCGAAGTTTCCGTACACGCCGAAGCAGCTGCCGATCGCGCGGTTGGAGGATGGGTCGATGTGGGACTGGTAACGCAGCGGTGCTGCGCGACCAGGCTGGGGGGGCAGCAGGCTGGAGGCCGGAGAATAAAGAGGCCACGCGATTGCGTGGCCTCTTTCGTTTAGGTGTTGAAATCCGTGTGCTGATCAAGGCGCGAGCGGCCCGCGCTCCTTCCTCCAGCCCACAGTAACGACTAGCCTACGCCTGCACCGTGACTTACTCCTGCCTAATGATGTCCCGGCGCATACGGGAACTCGAGGGACATGTAGTACTCGAGCGAATGCTCGGGCGGCTCGTATCCTTCCGGTAGCGGGCGGCGGCTGAATGTCTGGAAATAGGCGATGCAGGCATCGCGCCACCACTTGGCTTCCTTCTCCTGAATCGCGAGGAAGGCAGCGACCTGCGCGTGGCGCTCGGGATCGACGAAGTCTTTGAGTCCGTCCCACGTGCGGCGCATCTCTTTGACCGTGTTCACGCCGCGCGTGTAGGCGTGCACGAGCTCGTCCCACAACGTGCGTCCGGATTTCATCTTGTGATCCCACGGCACGTGATGGAACCAGAGCAGATATTCCTCCGGAATGCGCTTGCGGTCGGCAAATACGCGTGCGACCTCTGGTGCGTACTGTGCAACCGCATTGCTGCCTGTCTCAGTGCGATCGAAGCCGATGCCTTCGTGCGTCGCGCGGTGGTAGTAGACCGACGTCCAATCGGCGCGCGGTCCGCCCTCGACCCACGGGCCGGGGCCGTAGTGATGGCCGCGTCCCATGAGGTGATGCAGGCCGAGCGGCGTCATGTAGTCGACCACCGCTTCGCGCGATTTCATCATCATGTCCACCACCGGTCGCACGAAGCGCTCGTCGTTGGTGAACGTCATGCGCGTCCATTCTTCGGCGATTGCGCGCGAGCTGAGATACGGATCCCAGGCGAGGCGTCCGAAGACGTACCAGTTCGCCTGGTCGAAGTGCGAGCCGCTCCAATTGCGATCCGTGCCGATGTTCGCGACGCCGGCCATGCCCGTGCGCGTGTAGCCGTGGAGCGAGCCGTCGATCACCTTGGCGACCGTCGAGCCTTTGCCTTTGACGTACGTATCGGCAGTCAGCGTTTCCTCGAAGAGCGGTCCCAAGTAGGCAAGGTGCGTGGCAAAGCCCAGGTATTCCTTCGTGATCTGGAATTCCATCATGAGCGGCGTGCGCGGCATGGCGCCGAACAACGGATGGAACGGTTCGCGCGGCTGAAAGTCGATCGCACCGTTCTTCACTTGGATGAGCACGTTCTCGCGGAACGTGCCGTCGAACGGTACGAACTCGTTATAGGCCTGCTTGGCGCGATCGTCCGGCTCTTCGTTCGAATAGACGAATGCGCGCCACATCACGATGCCGCCGTGTGGGGCGAGCGCTTCGGCGAGCATGTTGGCGCCGTCGGCATGCGTGCGGCCGTAGTCCTGCGGGCCGGGCTGACCCTCGGAGTTCGCCTTGACGAGATACCCGCCGAAGTCGGGGATGTAGCGATAGATCTCCGCAGTCTTGTCTTTCCACCATTGGCGCACCGCCGGGTCGAGCGGATCGGCCGTCTTCAGCCCGCCGATCTCGATCGGTGCGCTGAAGCGCGCGGTGAGATAGACGCGAATGCCGTACGGGCGGAAGACGTTCGCGAGCGCCGCGGCTTTCTCCAGATACATCGGCGTCAACGCCATGGCGTTCGCGTTCACATTCGTGAGCACCGTGCCGTTGATGCCGAGCGAGGCATTGGCGCGCGCGTAATCGGTGTAGCGCGGATCGAGGTAGTCGGGCAGCTTGTGCCAGTCCCACAACGACTGGCCCGAATAGCCGCGCTCGACCGTGCGATCGAGGTTGTCCCAATGATTGAGCACGCGCACCTGCACGCGCGGGGCGGAGGACACGTTGAGTCTGGCGATGGGGCGTTCCGTTTGCAGCAAGCGCAAGAAATGGAAAGCGCCGTAGAGAACGCCGATGTCGGTATTGGCTGCGATCACGGTGATCGGCTGGCCGTCGAAGCGCGCGCTGCGCAGCAGGTAGCCCTCCGGGCCGAGCTCAGCGAGCGGCAGCTTGAGCGCAGCGACGATTTCGGAGGAGGCGGGTGTGCCGATCACGACCGCACCCGCGCGCTCGACCTTGTCGCTCGTCGGGATGTCGGCGGCAAGGATGCCTGAAAGTCCGCGCTTGAGCTCATCCCGCGCGGCCTGCAACGTCGGCGCGGTGCTGGTCGTGACGACATGCGTGACCGTGGCGCGATAGCGTTCGATGAGAGCGGGGGAGGCTGGCCGGTATCGCAGCCAGAGGTCATAGCCGTCTTCGGCGGCCGCGTGCTGCGTCCCCCATAGGCAGCAGAACAGAACGAGAAAGCTGAGCAGGCGTCGTGCTTGGTTCATGCTGGCTCCGTTCGACTAAGAGCGGCGCGTATGCGCTCGCTCGGATCCCCCGCGGGAGCGGCCGGTCGGCACCTCAACGAGCATGGGCGCTGTTCGCATCGTTCGAGTGAGCGCACCTGGTCGGTGCCGCCGGTGTGCGGTGCATTGTACCGATTTGCGTCGGGTCCGCTCGCAATGCGAATAACGCAGACAAATCCGCCGCGGCCGAAACTAAGGTAGGATGACGGGATCGTAGCAACAGGCGACTTGGCAGTGCCCTCGCGGTACTTTCGATCGGCACGAATCGAAACGAATGGCCAATGAAGTGAAATCCGGGCGGCGCAAAGGGACGGCGGTCACCATCCACGAGGTGGCGCGGCGCGCGGGTGTCTCGCCGATGACCGTCTCGCGCGTGATGAACGGCAAGAGCAACGTTCATGAGGCGACGCGCGCCGCCGTGCTGCGCGTCGTGCGCGATCTCAACTACACGCCGAATCCCGCGGCGCGCACGCTCGCGGGCGCGCAGGGTATTCGCGTCGCGCTCATCTACGCGAACCCTTCCGCGGCCTATTTGAGCGAGCTGCTCGTCGGTGCCCTCGACGGCGCGCATCGCAAGGGCGTGCAGCTCGTGCTCGATCGCTGGGGCGATCTGAAGCCGGCCGGCGAAAGGGCGGCGGCGCGCAAGTTGGCGAAGGGCATCACCGGCGTGCTGTTGCCGCCGCCGCTGTGCGAATCGAAGACCATCTCGGCCGAGTTCGTCGCGGAGAACATCCCGGTCGTCGCGATCGCGGCGGGCCATTTCCGCGGCGACATCTCCTGTGTGCGCATCGACGATTTCCACGCCGCCAAGGAGATGACCGAGCATTTGCTCAAGGCCGGGCATCGACGCATCGGTTTCATCAAGGGACATCCGAATCAGACGGCGAGCGCACGGCGTTTCGCCGGCTTCCAGGCGGCCATGGAAGAAGCGGGCATCGGTGTCGATGCAGCGCTCGTCGAGCAGGGCTACTTCACGTACCGCTCGGGTCTCGATGCTGCCGAAGCGCTGCTCTCGAGGAAGCGCCCGCCGACAGCGATCTTCGCGAGCAACGACGATATGGCGGGCGCGGTGGTTTCCATCGCGCATCGTAAAGGCCTCGAAGTGCCCCGCGATCTGTCGGTCGTCGGCTTCGACGATACGCCGATGGCGACGACGGTGTGGCCGGAGCTCACCACGATTCGCCAGCCGATCGCTGCCATGGCGGAAGCGGCGCTCGAGCTGTTGCTCAAGGACATCCGCCGACGCAAGGAAGACCAAGAGCCGCTCGTGGTCGACCACGTCGTCGCGCACGAGCTCGTCGTGCGTGGCTCGGTGGCGCCGCCGCATGCCGAGACGCGCACGCAACCTCATTCACGCATGACTCATGATCGAACATCTACCTAAAGATTGGCAGCAAGCGACGCTCGTCGGTCGCTTGCAAACGAATGAAGGTCCCACGCCGATTGTCGTGCATCGCGGACGTGTCTATGACGTTTCGCGGACGGCGCCGACGGTTGCGCAACTGTTGAATGCTTGGAGCGGCACAGTGCCGAGCGGCAAAGATCTCGGGCCGCTCGAGTCGCTCGATATCGTGCCGGCGTATGCAGAGGAGCGGCCGACGCGCCTGCTGTCGCCCGTCGATCTGCAATGCATCAAGGCCTGCGGCGTGACCTTCGCGATCTCGGCGATCGAGCGAGTGATCGAAGAGCGCGCGCGTGGGGATGCTGCCAAGGCGGAGAGCATTCGTGCGGATCTGCGCGAGCGCGTCGGGTCGGACATTCGTTCGGTGACGCCGGGGTCGGAAGCGGCCCAGCGCCTCAAGCAGGCGCTCATCGCGGACGGCCTGTGGTCGCAGTATCTGGAAGTCGCGATCGGGCCGGACGCCGAAGTGTTCACGAAGGCGCCGGTGCTGGCTTCGGTCGGTTGGGGCGACTGGGTCGGCGTGCGTTCGGATTCGGCGTGGAACAATCCCGAGCCCGAGGTCGTGCTTGCGTGCACGGCGCAAGGGCGCATCGTCGGCGCGACGCTCGGCAACGACGTGAACTTGCGCGACATCGAAGGGCGCAGTGCGCTTCTGCTCGGTAAGGCGAAGGACAACAACGCTTCGTGCGCGATCGGTCCGTTCATCCGGATGTTCGACGAGCACTTCACGCTCGATCACGTGCGTGAGTGCGTGGTGCGCCTCGAGATCGAAGGCGAGGACGGCTTCAAGCTCGAAGGTTCGAGCTCGATGTCGCTCATCAGTCGTAGCCCGGAAGAGCTCGTCGCGCAAACCGTCGGCAAGCACCATCAGTATCCGGACGGTTTCGTGCTGTTCCTCGGCACGATGTTCGCGCCGATCGTCGATCGCGAGGCGAAGGGGCTCGGCTTTACGCACAAGCGCAACGACATCGTGCGGGTGTCGACCGAGGTGCTCGGCACGCTCGTGAACAAAGTGACGACGTGCGATGCCGCGCCGCCGTGGCGTTTCGGGATCAGCGAGCTGATGCGCAATCTCGCGCAGCGAGGTCTGCTGTAAGGCTTAGATTTGCGGCTGCCGAGCGGTGGGTCGCAACGGCTTACGCTCGGCTGCGGCGGTCGGTGGAGGGGCGGGCGCGATCCGTGCCGCCCCGTTTTCGTCAGATGGATCTGCGCCGCGCGAGCTCCTCGCGCTTGGCAGCAAACTCCGAGCGCGCTCGTTCGATCGCATCCGTCTCCGTGGCGTTGAGCATCGCGTTGATGACGCGGTCGAGGTGACTGCGCATGGCTGCGCGCGCAGCCTGCGGGTCGCGCGCCTTGAGCGCTTTCAAGATCTGGCTGTGATCGTCGTAGCGCGGCTGCACGCCGGCATCGCGCGCGCGATCGAACATCTTCATGCACATCGGCGACTTGTAACGCATGTCCCACAGCGTCTCGACCACGCTCGCGATCGCGGAATTGCGCGTGGCTTCCGCGATGGTGATGTGAAAGTCGCGGTCGGCGCGCTCGCCGACTTCGCTCGTCGTGTTGGCGCCGAGAATGGCGAGCAAGGATTCGAGCTTCTCGATTTCCTCATCCGTGATGGTGGTTGCGGCGAGCGCGGCGGCTTCGCCTTCGAACAGGCGGCGCGCTTCGGTGACCTCGAACGGTCCGATGTCCTGCTCGGTGCTGGTCGACTCGGGCGGTGCGGCTTCCACCACATAGATCCCTGAGCCGCGACGCGCTTCCACGATGCCGCGAATCTCGAGCGCAATCATCGCTTCGCGCACCGTCGGACGGCTCACGCCGAATTCCTCGGCCAGCTCGCGCTCGGGCGGCAGGCGCTCGCCGCGCGGATATTTACCGCTTCGGATCTGGGCCACGATCGCGTTGGCAACACGCTGGTACAGCTTTGGGCTGCCGCCGACTGGGATGTCCATCGATGAGGGTCTGGGTGAGTTGGGCAGGCGGCGATTGTATACGTTGCCTGGTCGCTCAGCGACGCGCCGATCCCTGAGTGGTCAGGCCAACTTTCCCTGTCCGGGCCAGCGGATGGTGCCGATTTCCTTCCACGACCCGACCATACCGCCAAAGTGAGCCATTTGACACCCCACTACCGGCGTCGCACAATGAAACTGGTCAGGCCACTATCGCGAGAGACCTGGCCAATCGAGGCGAGATTTGCTGACGCCCGTTCGCTGACGGGCCGACAACAAGGCAACGGGATGATCGAGATCGGGGGGAATCCGCGCGCGTTGGACTGGGCACATCGAGCCGTACTGGCACGGTGTCGCGCCGTCGCGTTCCGACGCTTTCCTCCGATTCGCAGCTGGTTGTGAGCACGAGCTGTCGGCGGACTCACCGTACGTGAGCCGCGAGAGCTGCGTCGCCGCTCAACTTCGTTCGGGAGGACTCGTCGTGACAATTAGAAGACCGCACCTCGTGGGGAGCATGGGCCTGATCGGCTTGTGCTTGAGCGCCGTCAGCCTTGCTCAGACGCCTGGGCAGACGGATCTCGAAGAGATCATCGTCACCGGCTTTCGCCAGAGCTTGCAGAGCTCCACGGAAGCCAAGCGCGAATCGGTCGGATTCACCGACGCGATCTTCGCGGAGGACATCGGCAAGTTCCCGGACACGAACATCGCCGAATCCTTCCAGCGCATTCCGGGCATTCAGATCAACCGCGAGATCAGCGGCGAGGGCACGACCGTCGCCATTCGCGGCTTGAACACCAACTTCACGAAGGTGCTGCTGAACAATGCGCCCGTGGCGGTCGCTTCGTCGTCGCAGGAGGGCGCGAGCGCCAATCGCGAAGTGCCGCTCGACATGTTCCCGCCCGAGTTGTTCTCGCAACTGTCGGTCTCGAAGACCTCCTCCGCGGAGATGGTCGAAGGCGGCGCGGCCGGCAGCATCAACATGCGTATGGCACGGCCCTTCGACTACGAAGGCGCGCGCCTGACCTATTCGGTCCAAGGCGTCGACAACAGCAACAGCAGCCAGCTGGGTACGCGCGCGTCGTTGATCGCGAGCAATACGTGGGATCGCTTCGGCGCGCTCTTCGGCGTGACCGCCGTACGCAACAAGATCGCCACCGAAGGCTTCGAGACCGTCGGCTGGGCGAGCATGTCGCTCACGCAGGATCAATGCGGCGGGCCGGGTGAGCCGTGCAACACGACGGCCGGCAACGGCCCGCAGACGCCGCCGACGGTTCCGGACAACGCGAGCACGCGCGGCGCCGGGCTCAATCCGGGCGATGTCATCGACAATGCCTGGCTGCTCGCGCACAACCCGGGTCGCACGATCCAACAGATCGACAATGCGGTCATTCCGCGCCTCGGCCGCCCGATGTTCGAGGTGGGCGACAAGGATCGCTACAACGCGGTGCTCAGCCTCGAGCTCATGCCGAGCGACTCGCTGCATTTGTACCTCGATTCGATGTACGGCAAGCAGGAGAACGAGTTCGACCGCGTCGACATCATGTGGGGCGTGCGCGCGGGCAGCCAGGGCGGCTTCATCATCCCGACGAATCTCGAAGTCGATCGCGAGGATTGCAGCAGCGGCTGCGTCGTCACGCGTGGCGTGTTCCCGAACTCGCTGTGGCTGCTCGAGTATCGGCCGTACTTCGAGGACACGAAGTTCTGGGGCACCAATCCGGGCCTCAACTGGCAGATCAACGACAAGCTCAATCTCGACATCCAAGCGAACTACACCAAGAGCGAGTTCGTGCGCGAGTCGCCCACGGTGCTCGTGATCTCCGACGTCACCACGGTCACGTACGCGAACGACGGCGGCATTCCGCAGATCGGCTCGAGCGTGGATATCAACGATCCCGCGAACTTCCGCTGGATGACGCCGGGCCGCGGCCGCGTGCCGGCATCCGACGACGTCGGCCGCGTGAACCTGCCGATCGAGACGCGCGAGACCGAGACGAGCGGCGCGCGTTTTGCGCTCACCTGGGGCGATGACACGTTCAACGTGAAGTTCGGTGGCGCCTACGACGACATCTCGCGCGACATTCGAGCGCGCGGTAACGATGCGCTCTGGCAAGCCGCGGTGTGCGGCGGCAATCCGAGCAACATCGCGCTGCAGCCGAACAGCCAGCCGCCGTGCCGAGGCGAGGACGCCGCGGCGATCACCCCGGGCGCAGGCGGCTATCCGGAGTACGCAGCGCCGTACGCGGGTTCGCTCGTGACGAACGCAGCGGTGCCGAACTATCTGCGTCCCACCAAGTACGGCTTCATCACGGTCGACTGGAATGCCTTCGCGCGCGACACGAACTATGCGCAGTTCCGCGACGCGGCCCCCGAGGCGGGCAGCTTGCCGACCACGGCGAACTGGGGCTCGATCGAGGAGGAGGCGACTGCGCTGTTCGCGCAGGTGAACGGCGATGTGAACATCGGCGAGCACCGGCTGCGCTACAACGTCGGCGTGCGTTGGGTGCGTACCGACCAGAGCGTCACGTCGCGTATCACCTCGCCGGATCCTGCGAATGCGACCTTGCCGGACGGCGAGCGTCGGCCCGACATCGCGAGCTACGTGACGCTCGACACCAAGTACGAGAACTGGCTGCCGTCCGCGAACCTCGCGTGGAACGTGACGGAGAACGCGATCGTGCGTGCGGGTCTATCGCGCACCATGACGCGCGCGAATCCGACCGACATGCTGCTCGGTCTGTCGATCGGCAACGCCGACGTCTCGCAGGTCTCGCTCGGCAATCCGGATCTCGATCCCTATCTCTCCGACAATATCGACATCGGATTCGAGTACTACACCGGCCGCGAGGGCTACTTCGGCGTGACGGCCTTCCGCAAAGGCATCGAGGGCTTCACCCAGCGTCAATCGCGCAACGTCACCTTCGGCGATCTCGCGCAGTACGGCGTGACGCTCGATTCGCTCAGTCAGCAGCAGCGCGATGCGGTGCTCGCGCGCGGCGGCAACAATGCCTTCGTCGAGCTGCGTCAGACGGTGAATGCGAGCGGACGGCTGACCATCAACGGCCTCGAGTTCAACTGGGTGCAGCCGCTCGACTTCCTGCTCGAAGGCACCGCGCTCGACGGCCTGGGCTTCACGGCCAACTACACGATCATCGATCAGAAGGGCGAGGGCGCAGCGCCTGCGATCGCGGTCGGCGTGCCGCCGGAGAGCTACAACGCCACGCTCTATTACGAGAAGCATGGTGTGACCGCGCGTCTGTCCGTGACGCACAGCCAGGGCTCGCAGCTCACCGGTCCGAACAGCAATCAGCAGGGCGTGATCGGCGCGGAGCTCTACGGCGATGACTTCACGCAGTGGGACTTCTCGTCGAGCTTCGACCTCTCGCAGATGTTCGGTCTGTCCTCGTGGGTGCCGCAGCTCACGGTGGACGTGATCAACATCACGGAGGAGAAGCGGCGGGTCTACCAGCAGTTCACGAACGCCACGTTCACCGAGTTCGACTCGGGCCGGACGGTGATGATCGGTCTGCGCGGCAGCTTCCGCTGATCGTTGCGGGCGCGAGGAAGCGGCCGCTTCAAGCGGGCGCGCCGCTTCCTTCGCGCGGCGTTTCGGCGCTGCCGTACACCGCTGCGGCGGTCGTGCGCAGCGCTTCCAGCACTTTCAATGCCGCCGGCGAGAGCAGCCGGTCTTTGCGCAGGATGAGCCCGAACGGCTCCATGCCGCAGGGCACTTCGACCGGCAGGATCGACACCATGCCGTGCTTCGCGTAGTACTCGGCAATGTCGCGCGCGACGATCGCAATGAAGTCGCTCTCCTGCAGCATCTTCGTGATGAATAGGAGCGAGGCGCTTTCCACCACGACTTGCGGGCGATCGAGTCCTGCTTGCCGGAACATCTGATCGAACGGACGGCGCAGCACGCTGCCGGCCGGCGGAATCACCCATTGCGCATGCTCGAGCTGCGCGAGCGTGAGGCTCGGGACCGAGAGGAGGGGATGGTTCGGACGGCCGATGATGCTGATCGGTTCGTCCGAGAGTCGTTCGAAGCGCAGCAGCTCGGTGTCGAAGCGGTCGAGCACGCGGCCGATGACCATGTCGAGCTCGCCGCGTCCGAGGCGTTCGAGCAGGACATCGCTGGTTTCGACGTGCACGGTGATCTGCAGATGCGGCTGTTCGCGTTTGACGAGCGAAATCGCCTGCGGCACGACGGACAGGCCCGGTGATGTCACGGTGCCGATGCCCACGCGGCCGAAGCGGCCGGCCTTGAGCGCATCGAGCTCTTCGCCCGCATCCTCGAGCGTCGCGAGGATCATGCGCGCGTGGCGGATCAAGGACTCGCCGTACCAGGTCGGACGCATGCCGCGCGAATGCCGCTCGAAGAGCTCGACGCCGAGCATGTCTTCGAGGTCCTTGAGCAGCTTCGAGGCGCCGGGCTGCGCCATGCGCAGGATTTCCGACGCGCGGTGGATATTGCCCTCCTCGGCGAGAGTCACTAGCAAGAGCAGCTGGCGCGGCTTCAGGCGGGCGCGCAGGTACCAGGGCAGTGGAGTCAGCATGGCGCAGGACGCTCGATAATCTTTTGCATATGGAATCTGCTCCAATCTATATTTGTTTGCAATCACTTTTCGGGGACAATCCCGGTTTTCCTGTGGGCCGTTGACTGGCGACGGTCGAGGTCACACAGTGCAACCCTTCCGGCTGAAATATCGTCAACGCGCCGTCCGCGGATGGCGCAGCGTGAGAGCACGAGCGTGATTAAAGGACATTTCATCGACGGCAAGTGGCGGACCGGCACGACCGGCAAGCCCGACATCAATCCTTCTGATCTTTCGGACGTCGTCGACGAGTTCGTCGAGGGCGGCAAGGCGGAGGCCGAAGAGGCCATCGCGGCGGCGAAGGCAGCGTTCCCTGCGTGGGCGAATGCATCGCCGCAAGTGCGCGCGGACGTGCTGGACAAGGCTGGCACGGAAATCCTCAATCGCCGCGAAGAGCTCGGCAAGCTGCTGGCCCGCGAAGAGGGGAAGACGCTGCCTGAGGCGATCGGCGAGGTCGTGCGCGCGGGGCACATCTTCAAGTTCTTCGCCGGCGAGGCGCTGCGGCTGAACGGCGAAGTGCTGCAGTCCGTGCGTCCTGGGCTCGAAGTGCAGATCTTCCGTCAGCCGCTCGGCGTCATTGGTCTTATCACCCCGTGGAACTTCCCGATCGCGATTCCCGCGTGGAAGCTGGCGCCCGCACTTGCCTACGGCAACACGGTCGTGATCAAGCCGGCCGATCTCACGCCGGCCTGCGCGTGGACGCTGTTCGAAATTCTCGAGCGCGCCGGTTTGCCGCAGGGCGTGGCGAATCTCGTCTTCGGTCGCGGCAGCGTCGTGGGTCAGGCGCTCATCGAGTCGCCCGACGTCAACGGCATCAGCATCACCGGCTCGGTGACGACGGGCCGCGCGGTGGTGGCGCGCTGCGCGCAGCTCGGCAAGCGCGTGCAGGCCGAGATGGGCGGCAAGAATCCGATGATCGTGCTCGACGATGCCGATCTCGACGTTGCGGTGAACGCCTCGATCAACGGCGCGTTCTTCTCGACCGGTCAGCGTTGCACGGCTTCTTCGCGCTTGATCGTGACGGAAGGCATCCACGACCGTTTCGTCGCGGCGATGAAGGAAAAGCTGCTCGCGCTGAAGGTCGGCCATGCGCTCGACCCGCAGACCGAGATCGGTCCCGTGGTGGATCAGTCGCAGCTCGAGCGCAACTTGTCGTACCTCGACATCGCGCGGCAGGAAGGCGCGGAAGTCATCGGCGGCGCGCTGGTGGAGCGTCCGACGAAGGGTTACTTCATGCAGCCTGCGCTGTTCCTCAACACGACGCCCTCGATGCGCGTCAACCGCGAGGAGATCTTCGGTCCGATCGCGTCGGTCATTCGCGTGAAGGATTACGAAGAGGCGCTGCGTATCGCGAACGACACCGAGTTCGGTTTGTCGGCGGGTATCTGCACGAGCTCGCTCAAGACCGCGCAGCACTTCAAGCGTCACGCGGCGGCGGGCCTCGTGATGATCAATGCACCGACCGCTGGCGTCGACTATCACGTGCCGTTCGGCGGCGTGAAGGGCTCGAATTACGGTCCGCGCGAGCAGGGCACGTACGCCCGCGAGTTCTACACGACCGTCAAGACGGTCTACGTTGCGTGAGGCTTAGGCGTGCGGCTCGTTCAATACGTTGATGACTCCGGAGCGCTGCGTGTCGGTCGCGTCGATGGCGAGCGCGTCGTCGAGGTGCTCGGCTTCGGCTCGATGTACGAGCTGGCGCTCAAGGCCATCGAAGCGGGCGCATCGCTCGAAGCGCTCGTCGGCGGCGCGGCCAGCGGCCGCGCCGAATCGTACGAGGAGCTCAAGCGTTCGCTGCGGCTGCGTCCGCCGCTCACGCATCCGGATCCGGCGCACTGCCTGGTGTCCGGCACGGGGCTGACGCATCTCGGCAGCGCCGCTGCGCGCGATGCCATGCACAAGAAGGTCGAGCGCGCCGAAAACGAGCTCACCGATTCGATGCGGCTGTTCAAGCTCGGCATCGAAGGCGGTAAGCCGGCACGCGGCGAAGCAGGCGTGCAGCCGGAGTGGTTCTACAAGGGCGACGGCACTGTGGTCGTCGCTCCGGGTGCGCCGTTGCGGCGTCCGGCCTTCGCGCTCGACGGCGGCGAGGAGCCCGAGCTCGTCGGCTTGTATGTCATCTCCAAGGACGGCGTGCCGTATCGTCTCGGTTTCGCGCTGGGCAACGAGTTCTCCGATCACGTGATGGAGCGCCAGAACTATCTGTACCTCGCGCATTCCAAGCTGCGTCAGTGTGCAATCGGTCCGGAGCTGCGTACGGGCGCCTTGCCGGAGAGCCTCGAAGGGCGCAGCCGCATTCGTCGCGGCAACGAAGTGGTGTGGGAGAAGCCGTTCTTCACGGGCGAAGCGAACATGTGCCACTCGTTCGCGAATCTCGAGTACCACCACTTCAAGTACGCCGAGCATCGCCGTCCCTTCGACGTGCATCTGCACTTCTTCGGCACGGCGACGTTGAGCTTTGCGGACAGCGTGCGCGTTCAGCCCGGCGATGTGTTCGAGATCGAGCTGCCAGAATTCGGCGCACCGCTCGTCAATCCTCTCGAAGTGGGCGAGGAGCGTTACGCAATCGATTCCGTGCGTTCCTTGTAAAGAACGCACGAGCGCACGCGGGCTCGCAACGCAGCGGCGAGCCCGCGGCCCTGCCCATGGCGCAGGGCAACGGTGATGCTGCGACTACCTGGCGCAGATGTGGGCGGAATATTGCGATTTCTTGCCGAGATCGTGGATTCGGGACCCTGCCAGGTTGAATTTTGGTAGCGGTATCATTACGCTCCGACGCCAACAAAGACCTGTCGTCCTAGGGGGTACCGCGGACGAGCAGGACCGCACGATCAGCCAACCTTTGGAGGTCGCTGCTGATCCGCCTTCGGATCGGAATCTCGCGCGGCCAGCGATGTACCGGCATTCATGGACAGTAGCGGCGGCTGCGGGCTGCGGTTCGCTCGGATTGATCGGATGAAAGACGGCAACAGGCCCATGTATGACGTGCGTCGAATCGAACAAACGCCGCGATCGCTGTCTCGGGACGCGGCTCGCTGCCGTCCCGGCGACGTCGTCGTACGCCGCAGGGCTTCGTGAACATCCGCGCGCGCGGATCGAGACCTGCGGCAACGTGCGTCTCCTTAAGCTCATGTGCGCTCGCTCGAGCGACATCAACGTCGCAGTCGGTTCGCCTCGGTCGGCTGGCCTCGCAGTACCCGTGTTCGGACTCGAGCAGGCTACGAGCGTCATCGCGCGCATGACGCAAAGCACAGATCGTTAACAACTCGCGAGGATGCGATGTACCTAGGCATCGATATCGGCACATCGAGTGTGAAGGCGGTCATCGTCGACGACACCGATGTTGTCGTGGAGCAGGCTTCGGCGCCGCTCAATGTTTCGAGACCGCAGCCCGGCTGGTCCGAGCAGGATCCTGCGGATTGGTGGAAGGCCACGAACGCTGCCGTGAAGTCGCTGTCCCCCAAGGCGCGTCGCGCCGTACGCGCGGTCGGTCTGAGCGGACAGATGCACGGTGCGACCTTGCTCGATGCGCGGGACAAGCCGTTGCGCCCGGCGATTCTCTGGAACGACGGCCGTAGCGAGAAGCAGTGTCTCGAGCTCGAAAAGGCCGAGCCCAGAAGCCGCAAGATCACCGGCAACATCGCGATGCCGGGCTTCACTGCACCGAAGCTCCTGTGGGTGCGCGAGCACGAGCCGAGCGTCTTCGAAGCGACGAAGACGGTGCTGCTGCCGAAGGATTATGTCCGCCTGCTCATGACCGGCGAGAAGGCGAGCGATTGCTCCGACGCCGCAGGCACCCTGTGGGTGGACGTCGCCAATCGCCGCTGGTCGCCGGAAATGCTCGCCGCGAGCGGGCTCACCGAAGCGCATATGCCGCGGCTGTGCGAAGGCTCCGAGGTCTCCGGGACGCTGCTTGCTGAAGTCGCAGACGATTGGGGCATGGATCGTGTCGTGGTCGCAGGCGGCGGCGGCGACAACGCGGCCGGTGCGGCTGGCATCGGCGTGATCAACGCCGGCGATGCATTCTTGTCGCTCGGTACCTCGGGCGTGCTGTTCCTGGCGACGCCGAAGTTCCTGCCGAATCCCGATCGCGCGGTGCATGCGTTCTGTCACTGCTTGCCGGGACGCTGGCATCAGATGAGCGTGATGCTGAGCGCTGCGAGCTGCGTCGATTGGGCGGTGAAGCTGACGGGTGCGGCGGATGCGGCCGAGCTGCTCGGCAAGGTCGAAGCGCGCGGTCGGCTCGACGGTCCCGAGATCTTCCTGCCTTATCTCTCCGGCGAACGCACTCCGCACAACGACTCGCAAGCGCGCGGCGTCCTGTTCGGGTTGTCGCACGACACCGATGCGACAGCGATCGGCCAGGCAGTGCTCGAAGGCGTGGCCTACGCGTTTGCCGACGGGCTCGATGTGTTGATCGAGGCCGGCGCGACCATAGATAAGATTTCGGTGATCGGCGGCGGTGCTCGCTCCATGTGGTGGGGCGGGGTGCTCGCGGCCGCGCTCGGCAGACCCCTTATTTACCGCGATGGCTCGGAGGTCGGTCCCGCGTACGGCGCGGCGAGACTCGCCCGACTGGCCAAGACCGGAGAAGCGGCGGAGGATGTGTGCAAGCCGCCGCCGGTCCGCGTGGTGATTGAGCCCAATCAACGGGACATCGATCAACTGGCGCCGAAACGACGTTTGTTTTCAAAGCTTTACCAAGACCTTCGTGCGCGTTTTCGAGGAGAATGACCATGTCTGCAGCCTTAATTGAAAAGTCGACGTCCTATTTCAGTGGCGTCGAACCGATCCGGTACGAAGGTCCGGATACGACCAATCCGTTGGCGTTCCGCTGGTACGACAAAGACCGCATCGTGCTCGGCAAGCGCATGGAAGATCACCTGCGCCCGGCCGTGTGCTACTGGCATTCGTTCGCCTGGGACGGCCACGACATCTTCGGCGCGCCCACGTTCCACCGTCCCTGGAATCAGGGTCCGATGAACGAAGAGGCTGCGTGGGCCAAGATGGACGCGGCGTTCGACTTCTTCACCCGTCTCGGCACGCCGTTCTACTGCTTCCATGACGTCGACGCGATGCCCGTCGCGACGACCATCAAGGAGCACGTCGAGAACCTCGCCAAGACCGTCGACCGCCTCGAGAAGAAGCAGGCGCAGACGGGCGTGAAGCTCCTGTGGGGCACGGCGAACCTGTTCTCGCATCCGCGCTACATGGGCGGCGCCGCCACCAACCCGGATCCGGAAGTGTGGGCGTTCGCGGCGACGCAGGTGCGTCACATGATGGACGCGACGAAGCGCCTCGGCGGTACGGCCTATGTCCTGTGGGGCGGCCGCGAAGGCTATGACACGCTGCTCAACACCAATCTGCGTCGCGAGCTCGACAACTTCGGACGCTTCCTGCAGCTGGTCGTCGACTACAAGTACAAGATCGGCTTCAAGGGTACGATCCTGATCGAGCCCAAGCCGCACGAGCCGACCAAGCACCAGTACGACTTCGACACGGCGACCGTGTACGGCTTCCTGAAGAAGAACGGTCTCGAGAACGAAGTGAAGGTCAACATCGAAGCGAACCATGCGACGCTCGCCGGCCACAGCTTCGAGCACGAGATCGCGATGGCTCACGCGCTCGGCATCTTCGGCTCGATCGACATCAACCGCGGCGATCCGCAGAACGGCTGGGATACGGATCAATTCCACAACGATCCGCTCGACATGACGCTCGCGATGTACCGTATCCTCAAGGCGGGCGGCTTCACGGACGGCGGTTTCAACTTCGACGCCAAGGTGCGCCGTCAGAGCATCGATCCGGTCGACATGTTCCACGGCCACATCGGCGGCCTCGACCTGCTCGCCCGTGCGTTGCTCTCGGCGGCCAAGCTGATCGAGGACGGCAACATCGACAAGTTCGTCGAGCAGCGCTACGCGAAGTGGGACGGCGATCTCGGCAAGAAGATCTACGCGAAGGATGCTTCGCTCGCGTCGATCTCCGACTGGGCGCTGCAGAACAACATCAACCCGCAGCCGGTGTCGGGCCGTCAGGAGTACCTCGAGAATCTGGTCACGCGCGCGATCTAAAGCGCACGCAGGTTCCAGTGCGAACGAAAGCCGGGCTGAGCAATCAGCCCGGCTTTTTTATTGGCCCTTGGACGGCGAAGCAAACGAAAGACAAATAAGAAAGGCCGGACCCGTTGCGGGTCCGGCCTCTTACTTTTTGGCTCAGCCGAGCCAGAAGCTGAAGTACAGGTACAGACCTGCCACGAGCACGAGAATGGCTCCGGCGAGGAACTTGTTGCCGGCGTCCCAGCTGCTCTTGATCTCATCGCCGGCAGTGGCGCGGATCGAAGCGTAGGTGAGGCCTTCGATGTTCTCGCGCGGCGGCGGCGCGCTCGTCAACGAACCGACCACGAGCAGGACGATGCTGATCAGGAACAGCACGCCCGTCGCGTAGAGGAAGTTGAAGTCGCCGATCGCGGCGAGGAACGCCGGATTGCTGATCTTGCCTTCACCCGTGCCGAAGAAGGCCTGGCAGGTGAGCTTGATCATGCCCAGGATGAAGCCGCCGGCGAGCGCCCAAACGGCGCCGCGCGAGTTAATGCGGCTCCAGAACAGGCCGAGCAGGAACACGGCCGCAATCGGCGGCGCGAGATAGCCCTGCACGCTCTGCAGGTACTGATACAGACCGCCGCCGGAGATCACCTTCATCACCGGGATCCACAGGATGCCGAGGACCACGACGACCGTGGTGGCGATGCGTCCGACCGTGAGCAGATGCTTCTCGGACTGACCCGGACGCAGCTTCTCATAGATGTCGACGGTGAAGAGCGAAGCGCTCGAGTTGAAGAGCGACGCGAGCGAGCTCATGAGCGCCGCCAGCAAGCACGCGACGATGAGGCCGCGGATACCGGACGGCAGCAGCGTCGTGACCAGCGTCGGGAACACCGTGTCGCCGTCGATCGTGGCAACGCCGTCCACGACCTTCATCGGCAGCTGCAGCAGACCCTTCTGGTGCAGCGCCCAACCGATCATGCCCGGCACGAGGAAGATCAGCACCGGCCAGACCTTGAGCAGACCGCCGAACAGCGCGCCGCGGCGGGCAGTGGCGAGGTCCTTGGCCGACAGCGCGCGCTGCACGATGTATTGGTCCGTACACCAGTACCAGATACCGATGATCGGGGAGGCGATCAGCACGCCGAGCCAGGGGAACTCGGGATCGCTCAGCGGACGCCACAGGGCGAACGCTTCCTTGTTGGCGGCTGCCGCGGCCTTGAGCTCGGTCCAACCGGCGACAATGCCCGCGCCGTCACCGAGCTTGTTCAGGCCCATGTAGGTGATGACTGCCGCGCCGAACAGGATGATGACCGCCTGCGGCGTGGCTGTGGCCATGATGGCGCGCATGCCGCCGAAGACGGTGTAGATGCCCGTGACGATGACCGTCGTGAACGCGCCGACCCAGAAGGCGTTTTCCGGCGAGCCGAACGTATCCGGCAGCAGCGCCTGGAACACGATCGCGCCCGCATAGACCGTCACGCTCACCTTCGTGAACACGTAAGCGACGAGCGAGACGACCGAGAGGATGCTGCGTGCCCGCGCGTTGAAGCGGCGCTCCAAGAACTCCGGAATCGTCTGCACCGCAGACTTGTAATAGAAGGGCACGAAGAAGCCTGCGAGCAGGATGAGCACCCACGCGTGCAGCTCCCAGTGCGCCATGGCCATACCGGTGGACGCGCCCTGACCGGCGAGACCGACGATGTGTTCGGAGCCGATATTCGAAGTGAAGATCGAGGCACCGACCGCAACGAATCCCGCATTGCGCCCGGCGAGGAAGTAGTCGACGGAGTCTTTCTGCTTACGACCGTACCACCACGCCAGGAAGCCGATTAGGACGAAATAAAGAAAAATGACGATCCAATCCAGGCCGGACATCGAAGGGCTTTGCATAAGCTGTTGCACCTATTTGAGGCCCGCCCAGCTCGCACTCGTCCGCGCGCTCCTGTGACAGGAGGCGAGCACAGGTACAACGGGTTCGGGCCGATTGTTTTTGAGTTAAGCCTAGCTATTGAGTTCTAGCGGCCGAGCTCTGATCCCCCACAGCCGGCGCACACCTTAGGATGTCGCGCGCTGTCTCGCAAGAGTATCGGCTGATAAAGAAGGGTTAGGGGCCATGGCAGGGCCGGGCCTCCTGGAACCCGCAGCCCTAGCGACCGCAGCTCGTGCGAGAGCGCAACAGGCGCTCTCAGCTCCCTGCGAAAAGGAGGCGCCGCAGGAGGCCGGGCTGCATGCGTTTTAGCGCGGTCGCGCCGTCTTGCGGTCGAGCTTGGCGCTCGAAGGACAAGCAGCGGTCGATGAGCTTACGGGCGCGCCGATTCAGCCACGGTAACGGCTCGTACTTGAGGCCGCGCTGTCGGGCGACCGCGAGCGTGCAGCGCTGGAACGGATGCTTCCCGGCGAGCAGCTCATATGCGATCACTCCGAGCGGATACAGATCGTCGGCGGGGTGGGGCGTTGCCTGCTGCGCCCATGGATCGGCCGTGTAGGCTTCGCTGTAGGCGCGCATCGTGAGCGTATCGAGCACATCGAGCGATTCATTGCTCGCCGGAACGGCGCGCACGAGCCCGAAGCCCACGATCTTCGGCGTTCCGTCCTCGCACAGGAACACGGCATGCGGATTCAAGTCGCAATGGACCACGCCGTGTCGGTGCGCATACGCAAGCCCGGCAGCGATGCCGCGGACGATGGGCCAGGCTTGCTCGAACGCAAGACCGTTGCCGCGTACTTCGCGCACCAATGTGCTGAGCCAACGGCCCCGCAGCGGCTCCATCACGATGAAGACCCGATCCTCGTGCTTGCCGATGCCGCGAAGTCCCACGATGTTCGGATGGACGAGCGAATGCGTGCGCTGGACCACCGCGGCGAGCGCGTCGTAGGCCGACGGTTGCTCACGCAGGCTGATTGCGATCACTTTCACCGCGACGCGCGGATTGTCATCCGGCGGGGCTTCGAGATCGATCGCATCGAAGACCTGACCGATGCCGCCGGGACCGAGCGGGGCGACGAGCTGGTAGCGCCCATCGAGCACCGTTCCGATCGGCAGCGTATCCGCGAGGGTCGGTGTCGGCTCCGGCTCTGTCGAGGGAGCAAGCTCCAGCTGTACGGTCTGCGGTTCTTCGTCGCGACGTAGCGCAGCGCGCGCAAGTGCCACAGGACGCGTCAGCGGGCGGAACAGGATTTCGCGCAGTTGTTCTAAGCTGGTGATCGCCGGTGTGGCGCGACGGTCGGATGGCTTGGGCGTTGCGGAGCGTAGGGACGCGATGGCAGTGGAGTCGAACCAAACTGTTCGATCGGCTTGAAAGCCTTCGAGCGCATCGAACAAGGCGCGAGCCGCGGAGCGCGTCAGTCGTCCTTTGGCCGCTTCCGTTTCGATCCGCTGGTTCCAGAAGCGCGTTCTGACGGGATCGGCCTTGGCGGCGGTAGCGACGGCGCGGCAGGCCTCGTCCAACGACAGACTCCCTTGGCTCAAACCTGCGATGATGTCCTCCAACTGCACCGCCATGTGTCCTCCGCCATCTGTTTTTGTTGTTCGTCATCGGCGACGGCCGCAGGCTTCGCGGAACCTCACGGTTGTCGCGCGTTGTCATGGTGTCAGAGGATAGGATCGCGGCTCGGGCCGATTGTGTGACAGCCGGCTCATTTTCGAGCCGTGGGCTAGCAGCAACAGCACGCGGCCGCCGTGTGGCTGACGTTGAGATTTCAGTTTCGAGAAACGCGTCGTGATGGAATCTGCTCGAGAGCTCGTGGCGTTATCGCCCGCGGAGATGAGCCGCTACAGCCGCCACTTGGCACTGCGTGAAATCGGCATCGAAGGGCAGCGCAAGCTCAAGGCGGCGCGCGTGCTCGTGGTCGGTGCGGGCGGTCTCGGTTCGCCGGCGAGCTTGTACTTGGCGGCGGCGGGCGTGGGCACGCTGGGCCTCATCGACAACGACCGGATCGATCTCTCCAATCTGCAACGTCAGGTGCTCTACGGTACGGAGCTCATCGGGCAGGTCAAAGTCGAAGCGGCACGCGCTCGGCTCGCATCGCTCAATCCCGAGATCCGCATCGAGACGCATGAGGTCGAGCTGCGTGCCGCGAATGTCATGAGCATCGTCGCGCAATACGACCTCGTGCTCGATGGCACCGATCGGTTCGCCACCCGCTATCTCGTCAACGATGCATGCGTGCTGCTCGGCAAGCCGCTCGTGGCAGCGGCGATTCATCGGTTCGAAGGACAGGCGCTGACGTATGTGCCGGGGCAGGGACCGTGTTACCGGTGTGTGTTTCCCGAGCCGCCGACCGATGGCCTCGTGCCCAACTGTGCCGAAGCAGGCGTGCTCGGAGTATTGCCGGGCGTGCTGGGCGCAATTCAGGCGACGGAAGCGATCAAGCTGATCGTGGGCGCCGGTGAGCTGCTGGTCGGACGCTTGCTCACCTACGATGCGCTGTCGCTCACCTTTAACGAATTTCGCGCCGCGCGCCGTGAGGATTGTGCCGTCTGCGGACGCGCGCCGACGATTCGCGCGCCGCAGGATCTGCCCGAGGCATGCAGCGCGGACGATCTGGCTGCCGTGCGTCGGTTGACGCCGCAAGACCTCAAGGCATTGATCGATTCGGCACAGAGTACAGTGGTCATCGATGTGCGCGAGCCGCAGGAATTCGCGCTGGCGCACTTGCCGAACGCGCGCAACATTCCGGTGCGTGAGCTTGCGGCGCGGCTGGCGGAGATTCCCGATTCCGATGCCGTGGTGTTCGTGTGCCGCAGCGGCGCACGCAGCTTGGTGGCATCGGGCATTGCCCATCGCAGTGGCTTGCGCGCGCCGGCGCACTTGGAGGGCGGTTTGCTTGCGTGGGCGCGCGAGATCGATCCGTCGTTCGAAGTGGCGGCCGCACGCTGAGGCGTGCGCGATGAGCGTCGTTTCTGATCTCGCCGCGATTTTCAGCGCTGCGCAGCGGAACGGCGTAGCGACGCCGGCGGGCGGCCGAGTAGCCAACCGTTCGTCGGCTGCCATCCGGCAAGCTCTTGGAAACGACGCTGCCACGCCTGTTCGAGTGCTCTAGCTGCGTCCGGCGGTACGACGCGCACTGCGCTCGGTATGCGCACTACTTGTCCCGGCCTGTTCACGATATCTCTCCTATCGAACGACCTCTCCTATCGAACGCGTCCGGCCACCGCGTGACGCAGCGCCGGTCGCGTCATGCTCCTGGTGGGACGCAACGACGATGCTCGCGCGGTGGCCGCCACATCGACGAGCAGGGCGGTTGTAAATGCCACGAACACGAGTGCGCCGAGGGCGACGACGATCAGCGCTTTGACGAACCAAGCAATCACCGAAGCCATCCCGATCACCTTCAAGTCGATTCATGGGTGCAAACTTAGCCCGAGTAACGCGGCCGATCATCGGGGGATCGGGAACGATATTGATTCCTCAAAGGCAGGACTCGCGGCGGTGCGAACACGCTGCGGGAACGATCCGAAGAGGGCGTCCCATCGGGGCCGGGAGGAGTGTGCGCGGCCGGGTGGCGGCGGTCCATCGACCTTTAGAGCGAGGTCTGATTGAGTTGGGTACGGAGTCCGGCGACAATCGCCGATACCGACGAGCAACAGCGTCGTCGCGGCCAAATCAACAATAACGTCTAATGACGACGGAGGAGCGCATCATGAACGAAGTCGCGCAGGCCCCGGCAGCCAAGACCGACATGGCGAAGATCATTTACGTCTTGTATCTGCTTGGGCTGGTGACCGGTGTCACATCCCTGGTCGGGGTGATCATGGCCTACGTCCATCGCAGCGATGCGCCTGATTGGCTCAAGTCGCATTACACGTTCCAGATTCGCACGTTCTGGATCATGGTCCTGTACGGGTTCATCTGCGGCATTCTCACGATCCTGCTGATCGGCTTTTTGTTGTTCATCTTGCTGGCGGTGTGGTGGGTCGTGCGATGCGTCAAGGGGCTCAAGTACCTTGACCAGCGCGTGGCCTATCCCGACCCGCAGACTTGGGGTTTCTAAGTGCGCGTGCGCTCGGGGCCGAAGCCCTGAGCGCGTCCTTCGCTGCGAGCCGCCGCTGGGGCTGTGGCGCGGCGGCTATCCGGGCGCTTAGGGGGCGCCGGAACTTTCACACGAGTAACGCCGATAGGGCTCGAGCTGCTGGCGCTCCGCCCCTCCGGGCACACATATATATGTAATGCCGAAGGGGAGTGGCCGCTACGCGGTCGCGACGTACGGGCCGCGCAGGATTAGGGATCTAAGAGGGAATCGGACGGCTGCTACACCGTCACCATGACCCGCGGACCGGGTGTCGCGGGCTGGAAGGTTCCTTGCTTGCCGTAGGTCTTCGCTTCGCGGGCACGGCCGGTCAGGAGGTCGAGCATGCCTTCGACCTTCTTGAGTCGCGCGGTGACGAGGGCGCCGTTGCGATCGTTCGCTTCGCGGCACCGTCCGGCGCGCTCCGCGCATTCCGCCCAGCGCTTCTTGAGCGAGCCCGATGCATCGCACCAGGCGAGCAGGCGCTCGAGGCCCGTCACGTCGGCGGGCAGATTCATCATGCGGCAGAGCGAACGCCGCTCGTCTTCGATACGCAGGAGCTGACCGACGCAAGCCTGTCGCGTTTCGCCGGCGCGCTCGAGGCCGGCCACGTCGTTGGCGACGAGCAGCTCGTGCTCCTGTTCAAGCACGCTCTGCAGCTGTTCGAGCAGGGCAGCCTCTTCGCCGAGGAGCTTTTCGAGATGTTCGCGGCAGACCGTCACGTCCAAGGTTACTTCTCCGCTGCGTGCAAGTCGCGATCCATCTGGATCAATTTATCGGCGATCCGTTCGGGCGACACTTGATAACGGCCTTCTTCGATCGCTTGGCGAATCTCGCCGACACGCGCTTCGTTTACGATAGGAGCGCTCTGCACGGCGTGCTCGAGCGCTGCGAGCTGGCGCGCCTGATCCGTGATGCGCACGGGGCTCGTCGAGGCGGCCGATGCGGCGGTGCCGGTCGTGCTCTGGCGCGAGCGCGCGACCGCCTTCTCGCCGCCGACCTGCACGGGCCGATTGGGGAAGCCACCGATTTTCGTAGTCACGTCCTGATCTCCTCAGCTATGCCCCACTTAGCGGCCGCATTTCTGAGAACTTTAGCAACAAATTAGCTGCAGCCTGATGCAGTCATTAGGGAGAACTCGCAAGCCGAGGCCGCGGCAGTCCCGCAATGCGTCGAGCCGGCCGATGCGTGCGGGCGTTCGCCAGAAGCATTGACGGGCGACCCACAGCGTCAGAAAACTGGCGCTCGCTATTCATGAGCCTACCCGCACGACGCTGTCGCTTTCGACCACGCCTTCCACGATCTTGAGCGACGTCACATTTTGCACGCGGATACGGTCGCGGGCGGCGCCGTCGCTCAACGCTTGACCCTGCGCGCGGATCTGTACTCCGCCTGTTTCCGCAATGAGCGTCACCTGCTGGCCGCGCCGGACGAGAATGTCAGGCGCGAGCGCATCGACGGTGAGCGCACTGCCGGCCGGCAAGGCGCGCTTCAAGTGGTGTCCTTGCAGGCTCGCGATATCGGTGACGAACATCGATGCCGTTCCCGGCAAGCGGCGCACTTGCGGCTCGACGTCTGCAAGCGTCACGCGCGCGCGGCGCGCGAGCGCATGGCGCAGCACCAATACCGGCACCTCCGTTTCGATCGTCACCGGCACGTACACCGTCCAGGAGGCGGGCGCGGTACAGCGCACGCCGACCGTCATGCGCGGAGTGAGATTGCCCGTGTGCGACGAAAATGCCTCGAGCGGCTCGGCGCAAGGCGTGAGACGCAAGCGCGGATCGAGCGGCGCGGCGGCGACGAAGTGCTTGGCATTGCCTTCGGGCAAGCGCGACAGCACGAACGCTTCCGCGGCTTTCTGCACCTCGCTCAGGGATTGGGTCGATGCCTGCGCCGACGCCGTCATCGTCACGGCAGTCGCCACAACCACCAGATGTGCCCACATGCTCACGGCTCGTTTCACCTCGACGTTCGTTTGACGCCTATAGAAGAAGAGCAAAGTAAATGCCATGAGCGCCTCTGCTCGAGACATCGGCAGGGCAGAGGCTCGCGAAGATGTGACGCAGTCGACATCGGTAGAACCGACGGTCTCGTGCTGAGCTCGCGAGAGCCGACAGCGCGGCGTCCGATCGTTCGTCGCGAACGCTCGCGCGCAAAGACTTCAGCGAACAAAGCAACTTCGCCTGGCGCGGTCGCGGATCGAGGACGTTGCCGCTCTTGCCGGCGGCAATAATTTGCCGCTGCGTCGATCGTGATTGCTGTCGCAAGTTTCGCGCGCGGTTTTGTGATGTGCGGCGTGAAGCAGCCGGCGCGCCGCGCGCAAGGTGCTTGTGGCACGCGGCTTGCTATCTCCTGGGTCAGACAGTTTTCTGACGGAGGCAGCAATGCCAACGAAGCTCGATTCTTATCTAGGCGTGCACGCAGCGGCGTTGCAGCTGCGCGCCCAGCGCACCGAAGTGTTGGCTGCGAATCTCGCGAATGCCGACACGCCGGGTTACCGCGCGCGCGACATCGACTTCAAGGCGGCGCTCGCACAGGCCGGCGCGCCGAACAGCGGCGTGCATCTGGCGACGACGCAAGCGGGCCACATCGCTCCCTCTTCCGTTAACGGCACGACACCGCCCGAGCTTAAGTACCGCGTGCCGCTCGCGCCCGCGCTCGACGGCAACACGGTCGACGTGCAGCTCGAACAGGCCGCTTTCGCGGAGAACAGCGTGCGCTACCAGGCAACGCTGCATTTTCTGAATTCGAAGTTCCGCGGCCTGATGACGGCCATCACCGGCCAGTAATCGCAGGCGAGAACGCACGAAGGCACACGGGCAGGCACTCAAGCAGAGGACACCATGTCGAGCTTCAAGATCTTCGAGATCGCCGGTTCCGGAATGAGCGCGCAGTCGGTGCGTCTCAATACGACGGCCAGCAATCTCGCCAATGCCGACAGCGTCAGCAGCGATCCCAATCAGGTCTACAAGGCGCGGCATCCGCTCTTCGAAGCGATTCGCGCGGGACTCGGTACGAATGCGCCGTCAGCCGGCGTGCAAGTGCGCGGCATCTACGAGAGCTCCGCGCCGCCGGTGGCGCGCTATGAGCCCGGCAATCCGCTCGCAGACGAGAACGGCTACGTGTACGCGCCGAACGTCAACATCGTCGAAGAGATGGTGAACATGATCTCCGCGTCGCGTTCGTATCAGAACAACGTGGAAGTGATGAACACCGCCAAGGAAATGATGCTGGCGACGTTGCGACTCGGCCAGTAACGAAGTAGGTGCCCGATGAGCACGAGCAGCCCGGAGCGAAAGACGACGGATGCGGCAGCGAACGCCGCCGCGTTGCGTCTCTACAAGGTTCGCCGCCAGCGCGTGCGCGTCGCACGCGTCGTTGCCGCGGCAGCGCGGCGTCAATCTCAAGCAGCGTGAGGTGCGCGTATGTCGATCGCCGATCTCATCAGCCCCACTCAGAGCGCGAGCGCCGCGCGCTCCGGCGGGCTGTCCAAGAAGGATCAGCTCGGCCAGAAGGAATTCCTCACGCTCATGCTCGCGCAGCTCAAGAACCAGGATCCGTTCAAGGCGCTCGATCCGAGCGAGTTCCTGGGCCAGCTGGCGCAGTTCGGTACGGTCACGGGCATTCAGGAAATGCAGAGCGCGTTTGCGACCTTCACCGAGTCGATGCGCGCATCGCAAGTGCTCGACGGCGCGAACATGGTCGGTCGCGACGTGCTCGTCGCTGCCGACGAGGTGACGCTGCCGGCGGAGGGAAGCATCAAAGGCGCCGTCGACGTGCCGCAGGTGGCAAGCGGCGTGGAGATCAAGATCACGAATGCATCCGGACAGCTCGTGCGCACCATTCGGCTCGGCGACAGCGAAGGGCTGACCGAGTTCGAGTGGGACGGCTTGACCGACGACGGCTCGCGCGCACCGGCGGGAAGCTACGGAATTGAAGCCATCGCCAATATCGGCGGCGGCAACTATTCGCTCGAAACGCTGATGTCGAGCCGTGTCGCGAGCGTCACGATCGACAGCCGGCGCGGTTTGTTGCTGAACACCGCGACGCTCGGGCAGCGCAGCTTGAGCGACGTGCGTCGTGTGATGTGACGTGAGCAGCGAAGAATCTAGTTTTCAGGAGCTACGAACATGCCTTTTCGTCTTGCACTGAGCGGTTTGAATGCGGCACAGGCCGATCTGTCCGTCACGGCGAACAACATCGCCAACACGGCAACGACCGGATTCAAGGCGTCGCGCGCCGAGTTCGCGGAGTTGTTCGCGGTGTCTCGCCAGGGCGTGAGCTCGGTGGCGGTCGGTAACGGCGTACGCGTCTCGAACGTGGCGCAGCAGTTCACGCAAGGCAACATCGACTTCACCGACAACAGCCTCGATCTTGCGATCAGCGGCCAGGGCTTCTTTATCCTGAGCGACGGCGGCGCGTTGACGTACACGCGCGCCGGTGCTTTCCAGGTCGATCGCGACGGCTACGTGGTCAACAGTCAGAATCAGCGCCTGCAAGCCTATCCGCCGCTCGAGAACGGCGGCTTCAACACGGGCGCGTTGGCCGACATTCAGCTCGTGACGAGCGAGAGCCCGCCGTCGCCGACGACTGCGGCCGAGGTGGTGATGAATCTGCCGAGCAATGCGCAGGCGCCGACGGTTGCGACTTTCGATCCGACGAATCCGCACAGCTACAACCATGCGACGTCGATGACGACCTACGACACGCTCGGCGCGGCGCACACCGCTACGCTGTACTTCGTGAAGGACGATTCGGATCCGGCGCAGCCGCATCAGTGGCTGGCGCATTTGTACATCGACGGCGTGGCCGTGGGTAACAGCCAGCTTCAGTACTCCGATACGGGCGAGCTCATCGAGCCGGCGGACGGACGGATCAACTTCGGTACGCACGTGCCGACCACCGGCGCGCAGCCGATGGAAATCACGTTCGACTTCGGTCGCAGCACTCAGTACGGCGAGGGCTTCACGGTCAACGCCGTGACGCAGGACGGCTATACGACGGGCCGCCTCATCGGCATCGATATCGATGCGACGGGTGTGGTGCAGGCGCGCTTCACCAACGGTCGCTCGATCTCCCTCGGTCAGGTCGCGGTCGCGAACTTCGCGAATCCGCAAGGCTTGCAGCAGCTGGGCGACACGAGCTGGGCGGAAACCTATGCATCGGGTCAGGCGCTGCGCGGTCAGGCAGGCAATTCGGGATTCGGCTTGATCCAATCGGGCGCGCTCGAATCCTCGAACGTCGACATCACCGAGCAGCTCGTCAACATGATCACCGCGCAGCGCAACTTCCAGGCGAACGCGCAGATGATCTCGACGGCGGATGCGATCACGCAAACGATCATCAACATCCGCTAAGCGAATATCGGCAGGCCAGTCCGTTCACCGGAGCTAGCACATGGACCGCTTCCTTTACATCTCGATGTCCGGCGCGAAGGAGACTTTGCGCGCGCAGACGGTGAACAACTACAACTTGGCGAACGCCAGCACGACTGGTTTTCGCGCGGACCTCTCGGCGTTCCAAAGCCGTGCCGTCGCAGGTTCCGGCTACGCCTCGCGCGTCTATGCAACGCAGTCGACCACGGGCTGGGACCAGACGCAGGGCGCGCTCACGGCGACCGGGCGCGATCTCGACATCGGGATCAACGGACCGGGTTGGCTTGCCGTGCAGGGGCCGGACGGACGCGAGGCGTATACGCGCGCGGGCGATCTGCGCATCGATCCGAGCGGCTTGCTCATGAACGGCGCAGGTCATCCCGTGCTCGGCGACGGCGGTCCGATCACGGTGCCGCCGCATTCGTCCATCGCGATCGGTACGGACGGAACGATCTCGATCGTGCCGATCGGCCAAGGTCCGGAGGCCACCGCGATCATCGGCCGCATCAAGCTCGTCAATCCGCCGCCGGAGTCGGTCGAACGCGGCAGCGACGGCTTGTTCCGTCTGCGCGACGGGGGCGATGCGCCTGCGGATGCCAGCGTGCAGCTGGTCGCGGGCGTGCTCGAGACGAGCAATGTCAATGTCGCCGAAGCGATGGTGAACATGATCGAGCTGGCGCGTCGGTTCGAGCTGCTGGTCAAGGCGATGCGTACTGCAGAAGAGAACGCGGACGTAGCGGCGCAATTGCTGCGGGGCGTGTAACGCAGAGCGAGCGCCGATCCGGCAATGGTGACGATAGCAATGAATCGATCGGCAAGGCTGCAGGTGACGAGCGCCGCGCGCGTCTTGGGCTCTGAGCAGCGCCCGGAGCCCAGCGTCCAGCAACCAGTTTAAGGAGTGCAACTATGAATCCAGCACTTTGGGCCGCCAAGACCGGCCTCGATGCACAGCAGACGCGGATGACGGTTACGTCGAACAATCTCGCGAACGTCAATACGACGGGCTACAAGAAGAGCCGCGCGGTGTTCGAGGACTTGCTGTATCAGAACGTACGCCAAGTCGGCGCGTCGACGTCGCAGGACACGCAGCTGCCCTCGGGTCTGCATCTCGGCACGGGCGTGCGCGTCGTGGCGACGGAAAAGATGTACACGCAGGGCAATCTGACGCAGACGGGCAATGCGCTCGACGTCGCGATCAATGGCCGCGGCTTCTTTCAGATCCTCTTGCCCGACGGAACGATGGCCTATACGCGCGACGGCAGCTTCCAGGTGAGCGCGCAGGGCGAGCTCGTGACCTCGAGCGGCTTCCTCGTGCAGCCCGGCATCATGATTCCCGAGGGCGCGCAGTCGATCACGATCGGCGCTGACGGCATCGTCACCGTGCAGCTGCCCGGCCAGGCGACGCCGACGCAGGTCGGTGCGCTTCAGCTATTCGACTTCATCAATCCGGCAGGTTTGCAGCCGCGCGGCGAGAACCTGCTGCTCGAGTCGGCTGCGAGCGGTCCAGCGCAGGCCGGCACGCCCGGGCTCAACGGTCTGGGTCTGCTCGTGCAGGGCTCGCTCGAGAGCTCGAACGTCAATGTCGTCGAGGAGCTCGTCAACATGATCGAGACGCAGCGCGCCTACGAGATGAACTCGAAGGCCATCGCGACGACGGACCGCATGCTCGAGTACGTGACGAACCAGCTGTGACCGTGACGCAGCGGCACGATCCGAGCGAGCACTAATGACGTGACAAGGCAGAGCGCAACGATGGCATCTCGCAAAGCTGCAATGAATCAAACTCGTGTCGGCGCGTTGGTCATGGCCGCGGCGCTGAGCGTGCTGTTGACCGGCTGCGTGACGGCGCCGCCGGAGCCCGATTATTCGGCGACGTGGCCCGAGCCGCCGCCGGCGGCGACGCAAGGAAACGGCGCGATCTATCAAGCCGGCACCGACATCTCGTTGTTCGAGAATGCGGTGGCGCGTCGAGTGGGCGATACGCTCACGATTCGCTTGAACGAGAACACGGCGGCCTCGAAGAGCTCGAGCACGACGACGAAGAAGTCGACGTCGATCGATCTGCCGGGCCCGACGATCGGCGGTCGCTCGATCACGCGTCACGGCAGGGAAGTCTTGAGCGCGAACCTGCAGAACGAAACGGGCTTCGACGGCCAAGGCGCAAGCTCGCAGAGCAATCGCTTGCACGGCGAGATCACGGTGACGGTCGCGCAGCGCTTGCCGAACGGCAATCTGCTCGTACGCGGCGAGAAGTGGATCCAGATCAATCAAGGCAAAGAGTACGTGCGCATCCAGGGGATCGTCCGTCCGATCGACATCGAGCCCGACAACTCGATCTCCTCGCTCAAGGTAGCGGACGCGCAGATTTCCTACGGCGCCAAAGGCGCGCTCGCGGACGCGAACTCGCCTGGATTGCTCGCGCGGTTCTTCAATCTGCCGTGGATGCCGTTCTGAAGTATGGGCTCCAGGCTGTGGGCGGTAGGCGGTAGGTAGACAAGAGAAAGGCACACAAATGCATACGGTGCTAGACAAGCTCTTCAACACCTTGCGATGCGCGAGTCGGCGTGCTGTGGCTTTGGCCGCCAGCCTCCAGGCCCCAGCCTGCGGCCTGTTCGCCGTCCTCCTTTTCGCCTCCTTCGGCGCCCAGGCCGAGCGCGTGAAGGATCTGGCTTCGGTCTCCGGCGTGCGTGGCAACCAGCTCATCGGTTACGGCTTGGTAGTCGGTCTCGACGGTACGGGCGATCAGACGAGCCAGACGCCGTTTACGATTCAGAGCATTCGCAACATGCTCGCCAAGTTCGGCGTGACGATTCCGCCGAACGTCAATCCGCAGCTCAAGAACGTGGCTGCGGTGACGGTGCGTGCCGACCTGCCGCCGTTCGCCAAGCCGGGACAGACGATCGACGTGACGGTCGACTCCATCGGCAATGCCACGAGCCTGCGCGGCGGCAGCCTGCTCATGACACCGCTGCGCGGCATCGACGGCGAGGTGTATGCGATCGCGCAGGGGAGCCTTGTGGTGAGCGGCTTCGGCGTGTCGGGCCGCGACGGTTCGCGCATCGCGGTCAACGTGCCGAGCTCTGGGCGCATTCCGAACGGTGCGACCGTCGAGCGCGCGGTGGCGACCAACTTCGCGACCGAGCCGTATGTCGTGCTGAACTTGCACACGCCCGATTTCACGACCGCCGCACGCGTCACCGACAGCATCAACGCGCTGCTCGGTCCCAACACCGCGCATGCGATGGATGCCGTGTCGATCCGCGTGCAGGCGCCGGTCGATCCGAATCAGCGCATCGCCTATCTCTCGACGCTCGAAGCGATCGAAGTGGAGCCCGGCGAGGCGCCGGCGCGCGTCATCGTGAACTCGCGGACCGGCACCGTCGTGATCGGTTCGGCGGTGCGTGTGATGCCGGCGGCGGTGGCGCACGGCTCGCTGTCCGTGACGATCACCGAGCGTGCGGATGTCAGCCAACCGAATCCGATGTCGCGCGGCGAAACGGTCGTGACGGCGCGCTCCGAGATTCAGGTCGATCAGCCCGAAGCGCGCATGTTCGTGTTCAACGCCGGCGTCAATCTCGACGAGATCGTGCGGGCGGTGAATCAGGTCGGCGCAGCGCCTGGCGACCTCGTGGCGATTCTCGAAGCGCTCAAGGAAGCCGGCGCGCTGCGAGCCGAGCTCATCGTGATCTGACGGTGCGGCCATGACTGAGCCCGTGGGCTTTTTCGCCGATACGCAAGCGCTCGCGTCGCTGAAGCAGGACGCGAAAGCGCAGGATCCGGCGGCGCTGCGCGAAGCGGCGCGACAGTTCGAAAGCCTGTTCGCGCAGATGCTCCTGCGCAGCATGCGCGAGGCGAACAAGAGCTTCGGCGGCGACTCGCTGTTCGGTAGCGATCAGGCGGATTTCTATCAAGACATGTTCGACAGCCAGATGGCCCTGCATCTCTCGAAGGGGAAGGGCCTGGGGCTCGCCGACATGTTGATCCGCCAGCTGACGATGACGCAGGGCGGATCGCAGGCGACGGACGCTCCGGCGAGTGCGCCGCAGGCGACGCGCGCGACGTCCGAAAGCGCGCGCACGAGCGCAGCGCGCTCGGCAACCGGCCCGAGCGTCGCGAGCTCGAAGGCCGACTTCGTGCGCAAGTTCCTGCCGCATGCGGAAGCAGCGGCGCGCGAGCTTGGCGTCGATCCGCACGTGTTGTTGGCGCAGGCGGCGCTCGAGACGGGCTGGGGCCGTGCAGTGCCGACCGATGCGCGCGGCGACTGCAGCTACAACTTCTTCGGCATCAAGGCGACCGGACGCTGGTCGGGCGCCTCGGTGAGCGTGCCGACGCTGGAGTTCGAGGACGGTTTGCCGGTGCGCAAGACCGAGCGTTTCCGTGCCTACAGCTCGCCGGCGGAATGCTTCAAGGATTATGCGGCGCTGATTCGCAACAACCCACGCTATCAACGTGCGCTCGGCAGCGGCAGCGACGTGGTGAGCTACGCGACGGCCTTGCAGGAGGGCGGCTATGCGACCGACCCGGACTATGCGCGCAAAGTCGTCGCGCTCGCGCGCGAGCTGCGCGAGTTGACGGCAGCAAACGGAGGTCCGGCATGACTGCGACGGTCGGACGCGTGGGCTCTCTTCTCAGACATCACTTCGACCGCGGATGCCGCGTAGGCCCGATGCGGAGGTCTCATGGCTGATTTCTTTCGTACCAGCCTGTCGGGCTTGCTGGCGTTCCAGCGCGCGCTCGACGTCACGAGCCACAATATCGCGAACGTCAACACGCCGGGCTACAGCCGTCAGATCGTCGAGCTGGGCACACGCCCGGCGCAGCCCTACGGCAACGGCTGGGTCGGCAGCGGCGTCGCCGTGACGACCACGCGGCGCATGTTCGATGAGTTCCTCGCGCTGCAATCGCGTTCGAGCTCGAGCAGCTTGCAGCATCTCGACGTCTACGCGCGCAGCGCCGAGCGCCTGAGTAATCTGTTCGGCAACTCGACGACCGGTTTGACTGCGGCTCTGCAGAGCTTCGTGAACGCGTTCCAAGGCGTGGCGAATGCGCCGACGTCCGTTCCTGCGCGGCAAGTGCTCCTCGGCGAAGCGCAGACGCTGCAGCAACGTCTGCGGGATTTCGAAAGCCAGCTCGCCGCCATGGACGCGGAGATCAACTTCAAGCTGCAAGGCGAGGTGGCGGAGATCAACGCGATCGCGCGCAGCCTCGCCGATCTCAACCATCAGATCACCGTCGGCTACGGGCGTTCCGGCGGGCAGCCGCCCAACGATCTGCTCGACCAGCGCGATCGGCTGCTCGACAAGCTGGCCGAGAAGGTTTCGATCACCACCGTCGCGCAGGACGGCGGCGCCGTCAACGTGTTCATCGGCAACGGTCAGCCGCTCGTGTTGGGCGAGAATGCCAATGTGCTCGCGGCGGTGCCGAGCGAGTTCGACGCCAACCGGCTCGAGATCGCGTTTCGCGGCGTGAACGGCTCGGTCAACATCACCGAGAACATCCGCGGCGGTTTGCTCGGCGGCTTGCTCGATTTTCGTCGCGAGCAGCTCGATCCTGCGCACAACTCGCTCGGGCGCATGAGCCTGGCGCTGGTGGAAATCGTCAATGAGCAGCATGTGCGCGGCGCCGACTTGGCCGGCGAGCGAGGACAAGCGTTCTTCGCGATCGGCAGGCCCGAAGCGATTCCAAGCAGCTTCAACACGGGCTCGAGCGCCGTGACGGCAAGCATTGTCGACGTCGAGGCGTTGACGCAAAAGGATTACGTGCTCGAGTACTCGGGAGGGGCGTGGCAGCTGCGCGATGCCCGCACGGGTGCGCCGGTGCCGATGACGGGCAGCGGCACTGCGGCCGATCCATTCGTGGCCGAAGGCGTTGCGTTCGAGGTGAGCGGTGCGCCGGCGGAGGGCGATCGATTCATGCTGCGGCCGACACGTTCGGTGGTGAGCGGTCTGCAGGTATTGGTCAACGATCCTTCGAAGGTCGCTGCGGGGGCGCTGCTCACGACTGGCGTGGGTGCGGACAATCTCGGCGCGGGCGCGATTTCCGAGGCCGAGATCATCGATCTGGACGCGCTCGACACCCAGCCGGTCACCATCGAGTTCACAGGTCCCAACACGTACAGCATCAACGGCGGACCGCCGATTACCTTTGCGGGCAGTCCGATCGACATCACGCACAACGGCTGGCGCGTGACCATTACCGGTACGCCGGCGCAGGGCGATGTCTTCACGGTCGGACCGAGCGGAGCGGGCGACAATCGCAATGCGCTCCTGCTCGCCGAGGCGCTGCAACGGCCGATCCTGAACGGCGGCACGACCTCGCTCAGCGCGGCGGTCGGGCAATTCGTCGGCGACATCGGCGTGGCGGCGAAGCAGGCGCAGGTCAATCGCGACGCGCAGGCCGTCGTGCACGAAGAGAACCTCGCCTCGCGCGACAGCGTCTCGGGCGTGAATCTGGACGAAGAAGCAGCCAACTTGCTCAAGTTCCAGCAGGCCTACCAGGCCGCCGCCCAGCTGATCCGCGTCGCGGACACGCTGTTCCAGACGCTCTTGGGCGCAACGCAACGCTAACTTTTCGTGCGAGCGGACCATGAGTGAACGGGCAGGTCTCAAGGAATCGGTTACAGCGGCCGATGAGCCAATCATCGCGGACCGCTGACGGCGATATCGGGGGCTTACATGCGCATCTCCACACCGGGTCTTCACTACAAGGCGCTCACTGCCATGCTGCAGCAGCAGAGCGTGCTGTCGAAGATCCAGAACCAGATCGCGACGGGTAAGCGTGTGCAGACGCCGGCGGACGACCCCGTGGCGGCCGTGCACATCCTGGAGCTCGAGCGCGCGCTTCAGGAGTCCGATCAATTCAAGGCCAATGCCGATGTGGCCACCAATCGGCTGTCCCTCGAAGAGCAGGCGCTGCAGGACGTGAACAAGGTCCTCGTGCGGGTGCGCGAGCTGGCCGTGCAGGCGAACAACGCGCCGCTCGATGACGAGGACCGGCGCATGATCGCGATCGAGCTGCGCGAACGCCTGAAGGAGCTCGTCGCCATCGCCAATCGCCGCGACGGCAACAACGAGTTCTTGTTCGCGGGTTATGCGACGACGACGCAGCCGTTCTCGATGCAGGGTACCGCGATTGTCTATCGCGGCGATCAAGGCAATCGCCTGCTACAGGTGGGCACCAATCAGATGGTCGCCGACAGTCATTCCGGGTTCGATGTGTTCCTCAATATCCGCGAGGGCAACGGCGCTTTCGTGCTCGGCGCCGCCGCAACGAATACCGGTTCCGGAACGCTTGGCGCAGGCAGCGTCGTCGATCGCCAAGCCTGGGCCAATGCGGCCGGCGATTACACGGTCGCTTTCACGTCAGCGGACGGCGATTACGAGATTCGCGACAGCGGCGGCAATGTGATCGCGACGGGCGTGCATACTGCGGGCGCATCGATCGAGTTCAACGGCGTCAGATTCGAGCTGAACGGCATGCCGGCGGCGGGCGACTCCTTCACGGTCTCGCGCAGCCGCACCGAGGACATCTTCACCACGGTGCAGAACCTGATCGATACCATCGAGGGAACGGAGAACCAGGCGGTATTGAGCAGCAACATCGGTCAGACGTTGCAGCAGCTCGATACGGCAGTCGAGCATTTCCTGCTGATTCGTGCCGAAATCGGCTCGCGCTTGTCGAGCCTCGAGACGGCCGAGGCGGCGCGCGACGACCGGGTGCTCGAGCTCAAACGCATGAAGTCCGAGCTCGAAGATCTCGAATACGCGGACGCGATCACGCGCATGCAGCAACAGCTCGTCAGTCTGCAGGCGGCGCAGGCCTCGTACATGCAGATCTCGCAGCTGTCGCTGTTCAACTATCTCAAGTAGTCGAGCTCGAGACAGAGTCCATAGTGCGTCGTTGCGGCTGCCGACGTCGGTCGGAAAGCCGCGGGCGGCCGTATGACGCTGTGCGGGACGCAGATGCGCAAGGCGTAAGCATCTGTTGGCATGGGCCAAATCGGCGAACCGGACCCAAAAGCCGTGATCTCTTCCACAGTTTCCAACGCCGGGCTCGCGACCCCTCAAGTTCGTCCGTCGTCCTCCGATACAGGCGTTGACAGCAGATCGGCGCGCATCACGACGCCAGTGCTGAAATTAGAGCCGCGGACGGGTGTCCCGGCGCAGGTCAACACCAGGAGTTAGTTTCATGGCACTTGTCATCAACACGAACGTGATGTCGCTGAATGCGCAACGCAATCTGACGACATCCGCCAACCAGCTTGCGGTCTCGCTGCAGCGGCTGTCTTCGGGTCTGCGCATCAACAGCGCAAAGGACGATGCGGCGGGTTTGGCGATTTCCGAGCGGATGACGACGCAGATTCGCGGCCTCAATCAGGCGGCGCGTAATGCGAACGACGGTATCTCGCTTGCGCAGACGACGGAAGGCGCCCTGCAGGAGGTGACCAACAACCTGCAGCGTATCCGCGAGCTTGCGGTGCAGGCTGCGAACGCCACGAACAGCGATAGCGATCGCCTGGCGCTCGACCAGGAAGTGCAGCAGCGCTTGGCCGAAATCGATCGCATTGCGACGCAGACCAGCTTCAACGGCCGCAAGGTGCTCGACGGCTCGTTCGGCAGCGCGACCTTCCAGGTCGGCGCGAACGTCGGCGAGACGATCGGCATCGAGCTCAATACCAGCATGCGCGTTGCCGCGATCGGCCAGCTGGCGGTGCAGAAGTCGGGATCGACGAGCGGCATGTTCGATCGCGTCTACGTTCAGACGGGCGATCTGACGGTCAACGGTACGTCGATCGCGGCCGGAGAGTACAAGAGCGTCAAAGATCTCGCCGCGGCCATCCAAAATGTCGCTGGTGATGATGTCGTAGTCAACGTGAATGCCAGTGGTGAGATCGAGATCACCAACAATAGCGGTGCTGATCTCACGATCGGCGGTAGCTTGGCCGGTGAGCTCACCTTGCCCGGTACCATCGCGAACGGCGCTAGCGGCAATTCAACCGGGGCAGCCCAAATGTTCGACGGCCTGACGCTGAACGCGGGTCAGCTGACGGTTGCGGTCGGCGATGGCGCCGCAGTCGACCTGGCGGGTACCTATGCGACTGCGCAGGATCTCGTTGACGCGATCAACAGCAAGGTGAGCGGTGCGATCGCTGTCGTGAACAGCGACGGTACCATCAGCATCAATGCGACCGGTGATCTCACGATCGGCGGCTCCGACGCACAAACGCTCTTCGACTTCACGCCAGGCACCACGGTCGCCAACGGTAGCTTGAGCGGCGTCAGCGTCGTGAACACGGATGCGGCCAACGACACGATCATGCGTGTCGACGCGGCTCTGACGGCGGTCAGCGCGCTGCGCAGCACCCTCGGCGCGATCCAGAACCGTTTCGAGTCGACGATTACCAACCTGCAGACGGTTGCCGAGAACCTCACGGCTTCCCGCAGCCGCATCCAGGACACGGACTTCGCGGCCGAAACGGCGGCGCTCACCCGTGCCCAGATCCTGCAGCAGGCGGGTACGGCGATGGTCGCGCAGGCGAACACGGTCCCGCAGAACGTGCTCTCGCTGCTGCGCTAAGCATGAGCATGTAAGCGGATGATCCGGCTCGTCTCGAGCTCGATCGAAGCGGGCGGTGAGGGTCGCAGGACCCTCACCGCCTGTCGTGCTTTTCGTGTGCGGAGGCGCACATGAGTCATTTGACGATCAAATCGGTGCAGCAGGCGCCCAGTGCACGGCCGGCAGAGGCGGTGCGCGAGCTTGTCGTGCCGGACACGACGCAGGAGGCGCGTTTCGAGCCGCCGCGGGCGGCAACTGAGGAACAGATCAAGGCAATCGCCGAGCAGATCGAGTCTTATCTCAAGGCCTCGCGGCGGGGGCTGCAGTTCGAGGTCGATGGGCAGAGCGGGCGCGTCGTGGTGCGGGTGCGCGATCCGGCGACCGGCGATGTCATCAGGCAGATCCCGGGCGAGGAGGTCTTGCGGCTGGCGCGTGCTTTGCACGCAGACTCGCAGCAGAAGGCGCCTTTGTTGCTCGACCTCACGATCTAGTACGCGGGGAGTAAGCTCGGCATGGCCACGTATCAATCGCTCGGCATCGGCTCAGGCTTGGACCTGAATACGCTCGTGGCGCAGCTCGTTGCTGCGGAGCGGGCGCCCAAGCAGCAGCAGATCACGAAGCAGCAGTCGAAAGTCGCGGTCGAGCTCTCGGCGATCGGTACGTTGAAAGGCGCGCTGAGCGCATTTCAGGGCGCGGCATCGGCGCTCAAGCTACCGACGTCGTTCAACGTTTTCGCGGCCAAGTCGAGCAACGAAGAAGTCTTCACGGTTTCCGCGGGCGAACTGGCGCCTCCCGGCGATTACGACGTCGAGGTGGCGAGCATCGCGACGGCAGAGCAGATCTCCTCGCGCGCCTTCGCCAACGGCGAAACGACGATCGGTACCGGGACGCTGACGATCTCGGTCGGCGAACAGAGCTTCACGGTCGAGATCGGCGAAGACAGCGCAACCCTCAAAGGCATTCGCGATGCGATCAATCGTGCTTCCGACAATACCGGCGTGCGCGCCACGATCGTCAACGGTACGGACGGCGCACATCTGGTGCTCACCTCCCAGAAAACGGGCGAGGCGAATCGTCTGACGGTGACAACAAGCGGTGCAGGGCTCGACGTGCTCGCTTACTCGGAGGAGGCACCCAACGAATATACGCAGATTCGCGCGGCTCAGGATGCAATCATCTATATCGCGGGCACCGAGCATCGCAGCGCCTCGAATACGGTGACGGGCGCGATCGAAGGCGTGACGCTCAATCTCGTCAAAGCGGATGTCGGCAACGTGCATTCGCTCACGATCGCGCGGAACATCGACACGCTGGTCACGCGCGTCAATACCTTCGTTACTCAGTTCAACTCTCTTGCCGGCGTCATGGCGAGTCAGCAGAGCTACGAGCCGACGACGAAGACGGCTGGCGCGCTGCTCGGCGATCCGCTCTTGCGCGGCATCGAAAGCTCGCTACGTCGCGAGCTCTCGCGGCCGATTGAGGGCGCGAGCCCTCCGTACAACACGCTTTCGAGCATCGGCATCACCGTCAAGGTGGACGGCAAGCTCGAGCTCGATCAGACGAAGTTGCGTCAAGCGCTCGAAACGGATTTCGCTGCCGTGCAGCGGCTCTTCAGCGGCGAGGACGGTATTGCCATGCGCATCGACAAAGCCTTGTCGCCGCATCTGGCGTCGGACGGCTCACTCGCGCAGCGCAACGAGACGCTGAACAGCCGCAACAAGAAGCTCGAGGACGATCTCGCCGCGCTCGATGCGCGCATGGCCGTGATCGAGCAACGCTACATCAAGCAATTCACCGCGCTCGATGCGTTGCTCGCGCAGCTGCAGACGCAGTCGAACTATCTCGCGCAGCAGCTCGCGAACCTGCCGAAGGCCGGTCGCGACTAACCGGTCGGCGCTCGTTCCAAGCAGGGTGGGGCGGCGTGCTTTCCGTCCTGCTGCGGTATGAATCCCTTCCCTCGATCGCACTCAAGTCGGCGGCCCATCCGCCGTTAACCTCCGTGAGTGGATGAATTGTTCGGAGCGTTCGATGAGTGCGTATCCTCAGGCGGCCAAGGTTGCGGCGTACAGCGCAACCGCTGCGCACGGTGGAGTGGCGGCGGCCGATCCGCACAAGCTGGTGCTGATGCTCATGGACGGCGCGATCGAGCGCATCCGTAGCGCACAGGGCTGCATGCAACGCGGCGAGATGGTCCAGAAATCGCAGCTCATTCATCGCGCGGTGGCGATCATCGGCGAGCTGAATGCAGCGCTCGATTTCTCGGCCGGCGGACAGGTGGCGGCGAACCTGAGCGCCCTGTACGACTATATGGTGCGGCGGCTCCTCCAGGCGTCGCTTGAGAACAAGGTGGAGCTGCTCGACGAAGTCGCGCGGCTGCTGCAGGACATCCGCGGCGCGTGGGTGTCGATCCCAGCGGAGGCGCGAGCACGATGAGCTCCCCGATTGCAGAGAGCGTGCTGGCGGCCACGCACAAGCTGGTCCAGCAGGCAATGACGGGCCAGTGGCAGGATGTTTCGAAAACGCTGGCCGAGCGGCGCCAGCTGCTCGACGAGCTGAGCGCCAGCGCAACGCCGCACGATCAGCCGTGGCTTGCGGCGCTCAAGCAGGCGATGGCCGAATCGGATGAGGCAATCGCGACGATGAGCGCCGCCGCGAGTACGCAGGAATCCGCACCGGCAGCAGGCGGCGTCGCCGGCGCCGACGAGATGCTCCGGATGATCAGACAGAGCAGGTAAGTTGCGGCGACAACAATCAGATTGCAGAGAGTTTTGCTTGAGGCAAAGTGCGCTGACGGCCTACTATTGATCGAAAGGCCTGCGACAACGGCGACCCGCGATGTACGAAGGAATCGATACCATCGTTCTCTACGAAGAACTGGCCTACGAGGACGTGTTGCCGGTTGCGTGGCGTCGTTTGCCCGAGCCGTTTGATCCCGCCCTCATCGGCGCTTTTGCGGACCGCAATGTGCGCGTCTTGCAGGCGGTCGCGGCCCTCGATGAGCACGGCCAGCTCGAGAAGGCCGACGACAACTCACCGTATGCCGCCGACATGGCGCGCCTCGAGCTCAAGGTGAACCTGTTGCTCGACATGGTCGGGCAGCTGCTTGCGGCCAGCCATCCGCGACCGAAGCCGGCGGCCGTCCGCTTCAATGCGCTCGGCGGTGTCTTCCAGTCTGCGCCCCCGTTCCCCGATCTCGGCAGCCAAGGCGTGCTCGAAGTGTATCTGCGCGAGTGCATCGCCGAGCCGCTGCAGCTCTTGGGACGCGTCGCTTCGGTGGGGCCTGATGGGCGCGTGAAGGTTCGCTTCGTGCCGCCCGGCGAGCACGTCGCCGATCTGCTCGAGAAGCTCGCGTTCCGCAAACATCGCCGTCAAGTTGCTGGCGCACGCCAAACGAAGGGGCGCTGACGAATCTCTGACGCGTTCACGTACGGCGTGCAGAGCGCCGCGCGGCACTATGTGAAGCGCGTCTCATCGATTTTCTCGTTCTCTCATGCACATGCGCGCGCGACGTGCGTCGCACTTTTTCGCGCGCGTTGCTTGCTTCCCCTTGCGCGGCGCTCAGGGATTTCCCGAGGCAAGCGCCAAATTTCTGGCACTGTGTCACGTCCGTCCGGCGTTCAGGGAAAGCCTGATAGTGGACTTGCGGTGTGCCGCCACAATGCCCGCCAACACCGCGGCACAACAAGAACGACGCCGCAAGAGGAAGCGATGATGAATTTGAGCGAGACACAACGAATCCGCATTCTCACCGTCCAACGGGCAGTCGTGTACGACTGCGATGTCGAGCGCGCGGAGCGTGTGGCTCAGGTTCTCAAGGAGCTCGATCTCGAACCCCTCTTGATCGATCACGCGGCGCTGATGCGCGCCGTGATTCAATCCCCGATGACGCCGCCGGCGTTGCTCATCGGCGATCCCGGCGATTGCGACTGGATCGAGCTCGGCGCGGCCTTGCGCGAGCAGCTCGGCGACATCCCGGTCGTCTCCTACGGCTCGCACGAAACGGCCAATCTCCTGATCGAGGCCGTCGGCGCAGCGCGCGTGCGTCGCTTGCCGTTCCCGTTCAAGCATGCGGCGCTCGCGGCGGCGCTGCGGGTGCCCGCCCAGGCAGTCTTCGAAGAGACGGCTCGCCACGTCAACATGCCGATCGGGGAGTCGCCCGCGATGCGCCAGGTCAATCAATTGATCATGCAGGTCGCGGCGCATGATTCGAACGTGCTCATCCTCGGCGAGTCGGGCACCGGCAAAGAGCTGGCTGCCCGCGCCGTGCACGAAGCCAGCCCGCGCCGTCAGCGTCCGTTCGTCGCGATCAATTGCGGCGCGATTCCCGCCGATCTGCTCGAAAGCGAGCTGTTCGGACACGAGAAGGGCGCCTTTACGGGTGCGATCACGGCGCGCAAGGGGCGCTTCGAGATCGCCGAAGGCGGCACGCTGTTCCTTGATGAGATCGGCGATATGAGCCTGCCAATGCAGGTGAAGCTCCTGCGCGTCCTGCAGGAGCGCGTCTTCGAGCGCGTCGGCAGCCATACGCCGATCCGCTGCAACGTGCGCATCATTGCGGCCACGCATCGCAATCTCGAAGAGGCGATCGCGCGCGGCACGTTCCGCGAAGATCTCTATTACCGACTCAACGTCTTCCCGATCGAAATGCCGCCGCTGCGTGCGCGCATCGAGGATCTGCCGCTGCTCGTGCAGGCGTTCAACGAACGCAATCAGGCCGAGGGCCGCGGTCGGGTCGAGCTGACGCAGCGCGCACTCAAGGTGCTCTCGCATTATCCCTGGCCGGGCAACGTGCGCGAGCTCGGCAATCTCATCGAGCGCATGTCGATTCTCTATCCGAATCGGCGCATCGACGTGGCGGATCTGCCGCCGAAATATCGTCCGGCGTCCTTGCTGGCCGAGCTCGACCTCGATGCCGAGGAGCGCGAGGATCCGGTGATGATCATGCCGCAGCTGCGCGAAGAAGAAGTGGAGGAGACCGACGAGCTCGACGATCGTCAGGTCATGTCGCTCCTGACCGAGCAGCCGGCATCGACCGAGCTGCTCGCTCAGTTGCCGCCCGAGGGTCTCGATCTGCGCGATCACCTCTACACGATCGAGCGCAACCTCATTCAACAAGCATTGAACCGCGCAGGCGGCACCGTTGCGCATGCCGCGCGTCTGCTGCGCCTGCGCCGCACGACGCTCGTCGAAAAGCTGCGCAAGTTCCAGATGCTGAACGAGACGGCTGCGTCGGAAGTTTGACGGAGGAGGCAGTGGCCTGCCGCCGCACCGGCAAAAAGGTGCGCCCGATTGTGACGGGCTCCGCAGGAACATCGCCTCGTCGTCGCTTTTCGGGTCCGTGGAACAGAACTTGCTCTTCTCTTTGCGTTGCAATCGAAAGATCTCGACGCAAACCCTGAAGAGATGAGTTACGCAGCGGACATGCAGGTCAACGATCTCCTCGCGGACGACGGCGGCACCGACCGCGATCTGTCGCTGCCGTGCGAGAGCGACGTGCTTGGTCACGCGGACGTCGACATGGTGGCGGTGAGCGAGCCGTCGCGCCGTCTGGCCGAGCTCGCACGGCGTGTCGCCATGAGCGATTGCACGGTGCTCATCTCCGGCGAATCGGGAACCGGCAAGGAAGTCCTCGCGCGCTACATCCATCGCAACTCGCCGCGCGCATCGAAGCCCTTCGTGGCGGTCAACTGCGCAGCGATTCCGGAGAACATGCTCGAGGCGCTGCTGTTCGGCTACGAGCGCGGCGCATTCACGGGTGCGCATGCGGCGCATCCAGGCAAGTTCGAGCAGGCGCAAGGCGGCACCTTGCTGCTCGATGAAGTGACCGAAATGCCGCTCGGTCTGCAGGCGAAGCTCCTGCGCGTGCTGCAAGAACGCGAAGTGGAGCGGCTCGGCGGGCGTACGCCGATCGCGCTCGACGTGCGCGTGCTGGCGACGACGAATCGCGATCTGCGCACGGAAGTGGCCGCGAATCGGTTCCGGGAAGACCTCTACTATCGCTTGAACGTCTTCCCGCTCACGACGCTGCCGTTGCGTGCGCGTCGCGACGACGTCCTGCCGCTTGCGATGCGGTTGCTCACGGCGCGTTGCCGGCCGGGCGAGCGCATTCCGGCGCTCACCGCCGATGCGGCGCATCTGCTGCTGACGTATCCGTGGCCCGGCAATGTCCGCGAGCTCGACAACGTGATGCAGCGCGCGCTCATCCTGGCGAACGGTCCGGTGATCGACAGCGAGCACATCCATCTCGAGCCGCTTGCGCCGAGCGTGCGCATGAATGAAGTGAGCGCGCTGCGCATCCCGCAGCATGAGAACGCGGCGCCGGTGAACGGGCGTAAGCCCGTGCAGGCGCGGCCGCTCGCGAGCACGCGTAGCGCCGCCGAGCACGAGCTGATCCTCGAAGCGCTGCGTGCCGACAACGGCAACCGTCAAGCGGTGGCCAAGCGCCTCGGCATCAGCCCGCGCACGCTGCGCTACAAGCTCGCGCGGATGCGCGAGGCGGGCATCGAGGTCTAAGAGCGCCACAATCGAATCGGAGGCGAAAGAAGCATGTCTACGTCGCACATCGATGCTGTGTTGTCGCAGATCCGCGCGATGCAGTCGCAGATCCGCGGCGTGCAGGCGCCGGCCAACGAAGTCGGCAAGGCGGCCGGCTTGGGTCAAGCGGTCGAGGCGCCGGGGAGCTCGTTTGCGCAGGTGATGAAGCGCAGCCTCCAAGAGGTCAATCAGACCCAGCAGCGCGCCGCCGATCTTGCCGCACAGTTCGAACGCGGCGTACCGGGCGTCGAGCTGCCGCAGGTCATGCTCGAGATGCAGAAGGCGAGCGTGTCGTTCCGCGCCGTGACCGAGGTGCGCAACAAGCTCGTCGAGGCGTACCAGACGATCATGAACATGCCGATCTGATGGATCGAATGAAGGTGCTGTGAGGCGGAAGGTAGAGAACATGTTGTCAGCCGCATTTGAACGGTTCGAGCTGCCGACGCGCTGTGCCCAGCGCGGCGTCGCGCTGCGTCGCTGCCATCGCCTTGGTTTCGCTCGTGAAATGCAGGAGGCGACGCGATGACCGCCGAAGCGCCCGCAATGCCGCGCACGCTGATTCCGCCGAGCCTCAAGCCGCTTCTGATGCTGGTCGGCATCGCGGCGGCCGTCGCGCTCGGCGTCGGCGTCGTGCTGTGGTCCAAGGAGCCGACGTATGCGTTGCTCTTCGGAAACCTCAGCCAGAAGGACACCGCTCAGATCGCGCAGGCGCTCGATTCGCTCGGCGTGCCTTACAAGCTCGATGCAGCGACCGGCGCCATCACCGTGCCGGCCGAGCGGGTCCACGACGTACGTTTGAAGCTTGCCGGTCAAGGCCTGCCGGAGGCGGACGGCGGCTTTGCATTGATGACGAAGGATCCCGGTTTCGGCGTGAGCCAGTTCATGGAGAGCGCACGCTACCAGCACGCGCTCGAAACGGAGCTCGCTCGCACCATCGCCAATTTGCAGGCGGTGGAAGCGGCGCGCGTGCACCTGGCGCTGCCGCGTCAATCGGCGTTCGTGCGCGACCGTCGTGCGCCGAGCGCATCGGTGTTCCTGCAGCTCAAGCCCGGCCGCCGGCTCGAATCGCAGCAGGTGACGGCGATCGCGAACCTCGTTGCATCCAGCATTCCCGAGCTCGAATCGAGCCAAGTGACGGTCGTCGATCAGCAGGGTCGCTTGCTGTCGGCGCCCGGCAACGACGATGAGCTCGCGGCACGCGAGAAGCAACTCGAAATCGCACGCAACCTCGAAGAGCGTTACACCAGCCGGATCGAGTCGCTGCTCACGCCGCTCGTCGGTCTTGGTCGCGTGCGCGCGCAAGTCGTGGCGGACGTCGAGCTGTCGACGACCGAAGAGGCGCGCGAACAGTATCGTCCGGAAAGCCAGGTCGTGCGCAGCGAACAGACGATGGAGGAGATGAGCCGTCTCGGCACGGGGCCGCAGGGCGTGCCCGGCGCTTTGACGAATCAACCCCCGACGCCGGGCGTAGCGCTGCCGCCGGGTGCATCGGCGGTGCCGGCCAATCCGGCCGATCCGAACACGACGCCGGAGAATCCGGCCGCTCCGCCGGACAACGTCTCGCGTCAGGCGACGCGCAACTACGAAATCGATCGCACGATCGCTTACACGAAGCAGCCCGCCGGGCGCCTGAAGAGGCTGACCGTCGCGGTGCTCATCGACAACCTGCGCAGCACGGACGAGAACGGCAATGTCGTCGAAACGCCGCTCACGCAGGAAGAGCTCGACAACATCACGCGCCTGGTGAAGGACGCGGTCGGCTTCGATGCCTCGCGCGGCGACAGCGTCAACGTCGTCAATGCGTCGTTCCGCGGCGAGATGCAGAGCGAACCGCTTGCCGTCGAGGACGCGCCGTTCTGGCAGAACCCGCTCGTGCGCGACATCGCGAAGCTGCTTGCGGCGCTCATCGTGCTCATCGTGCTGGTCGTGAGCGTGCTGCGGCCGCTCGTGCGCGGCCTGCTCGGTCCGCCGCGCGAGGAACCTCCGCCGTCGCTGCCGGCTCCTGAGGCCGCGGCCGTTGCGACCGTGACGGAGGCGCCCAAGCCGGCGCTCGATTTCGAGGGACAGATCGCACAAGCGCGTGCGCTCGTGAGCCAAGATCCCGCTCGTGTGGCGCAGGTCGTCAAGTCGTGGGTCGGCAGCGATGACTAACGGCGACGGAGTCGAGACATGAGCCTGCAACAACGACAAGAGAAACGCAGCGGAACCGAACGCGCCGCGATCCTCTTGCTGACGCTCGGCGAGCAGGAAGCGGCCGAGGTCATGAAGCACATGGGCGCGAAGGATGTGCAGCGCATCGGCGCCGCGATGACGCAGCTGCAGAACGTCTCGCGCCAGGAAGTGACCGAAGTGCTCAATCAGTTCACGGCGACCGTGGAGGAGCAGACCTCGCTCGGCGTCGGCGTGGACGAGTACCTGCGCAAGGTGCTGATCGGCGCACTCGGCGAAGAGAAGGCGGCCGGCATCATCGATCGCATCCTGTTCGGGCGCTCGAGCAAAGGCCTCGAGTCGCTCAAGTGGATGGATGCACGAGCGGTCGCCGAGCTCATCCGCCATGAGCATCCGCAGATCATCTCGATCGTGCTCGCGTATCTCGATCCGGATCAGTCGGCCGAAGTGCTGGCGCAGTTCCCGGACTGGTTGCGCGCCGACGTCGTGATGCGCATCGCGACGCTCGACGGCATCCAGCCGAGCGCGCTGCAGGAGCTCGACGACGTGATCGAGAAGCAGTTCGCCGGCAAGACTGGCGCCCTCAAGACCTCGGTGCTGGGCGGCGTCAAGGCGGCGGCGAACATTCTCAATCTGCTCGACTCCTCGCAGGAAGCCTCGGTCATCGAGCAGATCCGCAAGGTCGACGAGAACCTGAGCAACAAGATCCAGGATCTGATGTTCGTGTTCGACGATCTGGTCGACATCGACGATCGCAGCATGCAGGAGATCCTGCGCGCGGTGCCGAGCGAGCGGCTGCTGATCGCGATGAAGGGCGCGGACGAGGCGGTCAAGGAGAAGATCTTCCAGAACATGTCGCAGCGCGCTGCCGCGATGCTGCGCGACGATCTCGAAGCGAAAGGGCCCGTGCGTCTCTCCGAGGTGGAGGCGGCGCAGAAGGAAATCCTCGCGATCGTGCGCAAGATGGCCGAGAACGGCCAGATTCGGCTCGGTCGCGGCGAGGAATTCGTTTGAAGCCCTGCGGCGCGGTCTGAGCGAACGCTAGTCGCCTATGAATATGAATGCGAACGCCGTCAGCCTCTGGGATCTGCCGGAAGTCTCCGGCGAGCCGGTGCAGGCGCGCCGGGCCGGCAAGACGGTCGCGGAGATCGAGGAGGTCGAGCGGCAGGCCTACGAAGAAGCGTATGCGAAGGGGCATGCGGCCGGCCACGCCGCGGGACTCGCTGCAGGCAAGGCGGAGTACGACAAGGTCATCGCGCAGGCGCACGCGCAGGTCGAACGCTTGGCGCAGATCATCGATTCACTCGCCAAGCCGCTCGAAGATGTCGATGCGCAAGTCGAAACCGAGCTGACCAATCTGGCATTGACGGTTGCGCGTCAGCTGGTGCGGCGCGAGCTGCGCGTCGATCCGGCGCAGGTGATTGCAATCATTCGCGAGACGATTGCGCTGCTGCCTGCGGCCGCACGCGACGTGCGCGTGCACTTGCATCCGGAAGATGCGGCGGTCGTACGCGAGCGGTTGGCCGAGCCGGCGACGGAGCGCGCCTGGAGAATCGTGGAGGATCCCGTCATGACCCGCGGCGGCTGCCGCGTGACGACCGAGCATGCGCAAATCGACGCGCGTCTCGAAACCCGTATCAACGAGGTCATCGCGACGATCCTGGGCGATGAGCGCAGCGTGCCGCGCGGGAGCGATGCGAACTCATGACGTCGCTCACGCCTGCAGCCATCAAAGCCGCGCGCACGACGCGCTGGAGCGAAGGACTCAAGCGCTGTGTACAACGCGCCCAGCTCGTGCAGCCGCCGCCGGTCGAAGGTGTGCTGACACGCATGGTCGGCTTGACTCTCGAGGCCGCCGGCTGTCAGGCGGCGGTAGGCGATCGCTGCGACGTGCTCGCGAGCGACGGCGCCACCGTCGAGGCGGAAGTCGTCGGGTTTTCGGGCGATCGTCTGTATCTGATGCCCACGACGGACATCCATGGCTTGAAGCTCAATGCGCGCGTGATTCCCCGGCTGGGTGCGGGCATGGTCGCCGTGGGCGATGAGCTGCTCGGACGCGTCATCGACGGCGCCGGGGTGCCGCTCGACGGATTGGGGAGCCTGCGCTGCGAGCAGCGCGTGCGGCTCACCGGAACGACGATCAATCCGCTTGCGCGCCGTCCGATCGACGAGCCGCTGGATGTCGGCGTGCGCGCGATCAATGCGCTGCTGACCGTCGGTCGCGGCCAGCGCATCGGACTCTTTGCGGGCAGCGGTGTCGGTAAGAGCGTGCTGCTCGGCATGATGGCGCGCTACACAAGCGCGGACGTGATCGTGGTGGGTCTCATCGGCGAGCGCGGCCGCGAAGTGAAGGAATTCGTCGAGCGCATTCTCGGCAAAGAAGGCCTCGCGCGCGCCGTCGTAGTCGCTACGCCGGCCGATCATCCGCCGCTCATGCGTCTGCACGGCGCGTGGCGTGCGACGGCCATCGCCGAGTACTTCCGCGATCAAGGCAAGAGCGTGCTGCTCATCATGGACTCGCTCACGCGCTTTGCGCAGGCGCAGCGCGAAATTGGGCTCGCGATCGGCGAAGCGCCGGCCACGAAAGGTTATCCGCCGTCCGTGTTCGCACGATTGCCGCATCTCGTGGAACGCGCCGGGACCGGTGCGAACGGGCGCGGCTCGATCACGGCATTCTATACCGTCCTCACCGAGGGCGACGATCAGCAGGATCCGATCGCCGACGCGGCGCGCGCGATTCTCGACGGCCACATCGTGCTGTCGCGGCGTATCGCCGAGTCCGGTCACTATCCGGCCATCGACATCGAAGCGTCCATCAGTCGCGTCATGCACGAGATCGTGCCGCGCGAACATGCCGCGGCAGCGCGCCGCTTCAAGCAGATTCTCTCCACCTATCAGCAGAACCGCGATCTGATTGCGATCGGCGCGTACCAGAAGGGCAGCGATCCGCGAATCGACGCAGCGCTCGCGCTCTGGCCGACGATGCAGCAGTTCTTGCAGCAGGACTTGCACGAGCGCGTGACGTTGGAGGACAGCATTGCGGCGCTGAATGCTCTGATGGGACAGGAGGCTAGCTCGTGACGCGCGCGCAGCGGTTGCAGCCCGTGCAGCAGCTGGCGGAGGAAAAGGAGCGCCGCCTCGCGCAGCGGCTGGCCGCGTGCGAGCAGCGCGTCGCCGAAGCCGAGCGCAAGCTGATGGAGCTCAAGCATTATCGCGAAGAATACGAGCGCCAGTTCGCCGCTCGTGCCGGCCTCGGCATGGGCGCAACGGCGCTACGCGACTACCAAGTGTTTCTCGCACGCCTGTCCGAGGCGATTCGGCAGCAGACGGATCTGGCTGCACGAGCGCGGACGGAGCGCGATGCGGAGCGTGCGCGTTGGCAGGAAGCCGCCGTGCGCGCGAAAGCGGTCGATCATGTGATCGAGCGGTGGCGGCTCGAAGAACGCCGTGTGCTCGAGCGCAAGGAGCAACGCGAAAGCGACGAACGCGCACAGCGAAAGGTACAGCAGCAATGATGAACGCGACTTCACTTGCGCCGAGCACGGCGACAGCCGCGCCGCAGACCGGCACCGCAAGCACCGGGACGCAGACGGCGCCCACGGATTTCTTGACGCTCTTTGCGCAGATCGTCGCGCCGTCGAGCGAAGAGGCGGCCGGCGCGCTGCCCGCATTCGCGGACGATGCCGCGACGCGCGATTCCGAGCTAGAGCTGCCGACGGATGCGGCGCAGCTCGTTCCTTGGATGCAGGCGCTGCTCGTCGATTCGGAACGCCTTGGCGGTGCCTTACCGAGACAAGCCGATGCACGCACGAGCCTTCTCGATCGCGTCTCGCAGGCAACGCTCGATGGGCGCACCGTCGCGACCCTGAGCGAGGCACAGCAGGCGTCGGGCGAGGCGGCCGCGGCCGATACGGAGCTCTTCAGCATGCCCGTCAGCGTTGCGGAAAACGCTTCGCACGCGAAAGCTCAGGCAGCCGCCGATCCCACGCGGCCCATTCACACGCCCGTCGGTAATGCGCAATGGGCCGACGAGCTCGGCGCTCGTCTGACGACGCTGACGGAGCAGGGCCGCTATACCGCCTCGCTGCGTCTTGCACCCGAGCACCTGGGTCCGCTCGAAGTGCGCATTGCCGTCCAGGACGATCAGGTCACGGTGTGGTTCGGCGCAGCGCATGCGGATACGCGCGCGGCCATCGAGCACGCGCTGCCGCGCCTGCGTGAGATGTTCGCGGCACAGGGCATGTCGCTCGCGGATGCCGGCGTATTCCACGAGGCGCCGCGCGAGCACGCGCAGCATTTCGCTCCGCCGGGCGTGTCTGCCGATCGCGCCGATGCGTCGTTCGATGAGCGCGAGGCCGCACCGGCACGAGTCGCCATGGGGCTTGTCGACGCCTACGCGTAGCGTCCGCTCTCGACTGACGCACGCGCTGCGGGCGCGTAAGATGTCTAGCGCTTGGGCACCGAAGCGTGCCGCCGCGTAGCGCGCAATCCATGAGCGTCTGTTCCGCCGTTTCGATCAGCGTCAACGATCAAGCCATCGTCTTCTTCGGCACGGAAGGGGCGTGCTGGCGCGTACCTGTGAGTCAGCTGCGCGCCATCGGCGAGGTGCGCTCGGCGACGCTCGAGGATGGGCACTATCTCGTCGTGCTCATCGACGACAGCGGTGCGTGGTTTCAGGCCCCTGTTCGTGCGGCCGGTATGGAGCTTGCCCTCGAACGGCTCGCAGCCATGTTGGGCAAACCGCTCGCGCTGAGCTTGGCGCACGCACGTGAAGAGGCGAGCCGAGTGCTGTGGCCCGAGGAGCTGGCCGAGCAGCCGCTGTTCGAACGCGACGGCGATCCTATCGTCGTGCGTCGCGCAGTGATCGAGGCGATAGCGGAATGCACCCGCAGTTAGCGAGCGCGCAGCGTCGACGACGCGTCGCGTCTTCGACGTGAGCGGACTTGCATCACACTCCGAACGCCAACTTTCTGTCGCATGCCGATGAGCGTGCGCTGGATCACACTCTGATTTTTGCCGCTTTTCCTTACGCCATCGATACTTGCGCGTGATGCCAAGGCTCTGGCACGCGCCTTGCTCTTGCCTCGGCAGTGAATTCGTTGTCGAGGATGGAAATGGCTGATCCGACCGTTGCCGATGCGCAGGCGTCGGCTCCGCAAAACAAAGCATCGATGCTGCTGGGCATGATCGTCGCGGCGCTGTTTGCGGCCGCGGCAGCAGCCGGCGCCGTCTATTGGTTTGCCGCCAAGGCGAACAACAATGCCGAGGCGGTGCGCGATGCGCGCATGAGGGCGCCGGCGATCTACATCGAGCTCGATCCGCCGTTCGTCGTCAACTTCGAGGCGCGCGGCGTCATGCGCTTCCTGCAGGTGGCGATTCAGGTCATGACGCGCGATCCGCTGACGGCCGATCTCATCAAGGCTCACGATGCCGTGATCCGCAACGATCTGCTGATGCTGCTGAGCGGGCAGAGCTACGAGGTCCTCAGCACGCGCGAGGGCAAGGAGCAGCTGCGCACCGAAGCGCTGCAGGTCGTCATCAAGGCCATCGAAGCCGAAGGCGGCGACGGCTCGAGAATCGAGCAGCTCTACTTCACTTCGTTCGTCATGCAATGAGGAGGATGCGGTGGGAGCGGTGAGGACGGCGCTCGTGAGCAACCGAACCGCAGCGACGGCGTACGCAGCCGTTTTCTTTGCCGCCCCGTAATCCACGAGAACTTCGATCAGTCGGCCCTATGTCTCCGAACGACGTACTCAGCCAAGACGAAATCGACGCGCTCCTGCACGGCGTCGACACCGGTGCGGTCAATACCGAGCCGGAGCCGGCGCCGGGAGAGGCGCGGCCTTACGACTTTGCGAATCAGGTGCGCATCGTGCGCGGCCGCATGCCGACGCTCGAGCTCATCAACGAGCGCTTCGCGCGGCTGTTTCGCACCAGTCTGTTCAACATGCTGCGGCGCGGGCCGGAAGTGGCCGTGGCGCCGATCAAGATGCTCAAGTTCAGCGAGTACGTGCACACGCTGCACGTGCCGACGAGCCTGAACCTGGTGAAGATCCTGCCGCTGCGCGGCACGGCGCTCGTCATTCTCGATCCAAAGCTCGTGTTCGCCGTCGTCGACAATTTCTTCGGCGGCAACGGTCGCTTCGCCAAGATCGAAGGCCGCGAATTCACGGCCACCGAGACGCGCATCATCCACATGCTGCTCAAGCACGTCTTCGCCGATGCGAAGGAAGCGTGGTCGACGGTGGCGCGCATCGATATCGAGTACCTGAACTCGGAGATCAATCCGCACTTCGCCAACATCGTCAGCCCGACGGAGATCGTCGTGGTCACGAGCTTCCACATCGAGCTCGACGGCGGTGGCGGCGATCTGCACATCACGATGCCGTACTCGATGATCGAGCCGCTGCGTGAGCTGCTCGATGCCGGCGTCGCGAGCGATCGCGTCGAGCACGACGAGCGCTGGATGCAGGCGCTCAAGGACGAGATCGAAGACGCCGAGGTCGAGCTCACCACGGTGCTCGGCCGGGGCAAGATCACGATGCAGCAGCTGCTCGAGCTCAAGCCGGGCGACATCGTGCCTTTCGATTTCAACGGCCGCGCGACGGTGTACGCGGAGGACGTGCCGATCTTCCGCGGTCGTTTCGGCGTCTCGCGCGGCCAGCAAGCCGTGCAGATCGAAGAACGGGTCGCGCGTCAGAAGCCCAATCTGCTGGAAAAGCTGCTGGCGACTCAGCCCTGATCATCCCCTCAACCCTAGCCGCACTGGATCGAACCTATGAACGCGAACACCAACCAGAACACCGCACGCGCCGCGGAGTTCGGCGATTTGGAAGACCGCGGGCTGTCCGAAGCCGCTCGCGAGGTCAACCTGGAAGTCATCCTCGACGTGCCCGTCACGCTGTCGATGGAAGTGGGGCGCACCCGCATTCCGATCCGCAATCTCCTGCAGCTCAATCAGGGCTCGGTCGTCGAGCTCGATCGTGCCGCTGGCGAGCCGCTCGATGTGTTCGTGAACGGCACGCTCGTGGCCCACGGCGAGGTGGTGGTCGTCAACGACAAGTTCGGTATCCGCCTCACGGACGTGATCAGCCCGGCCGAGCGGATCAGGAAGCTCAAGTAACGCTCGTACGCAGACGGCGTGGCCACGAGGGGACGCTAGTGACGCAAGCGATGCAAGCGATCGAGGGCGTGTGCCTGCGCGCGAACGTGCGCCGGCATGCGCGCGCGGCGTGGGGCGCACGTGCCTCGCGATGCGTTGCCGCCTTCGCGTTCCTGACGGCGGCTGCATCGCAGTCGCTTGCTGCCGAGACGTTCGCGGCGCCGAGTGCGGCGGAGAAGGTCGCGACGTCGTCGACCGCAGGGTTGGTGCAGGTCACGATCTCCTTGCTGCTCGTGCTGGCGGCAGTGTTCGCCGCCGCTTGGGCGATGCGGCGCTTGCGCGGTTTCGGCCGGCTCGGTCCCGGAGCGATCGAGGTCGTCGGCGATCTTGCGCTCGGTCCGCGTGAGCGCGTCGTGCTCGTGCAGGTCGGTAAGCAGCAGCTGCTGCTCGGAGTAACTGCGGGCGCCATCAATACGCTGCACGTGTTGCCCGAGCCGATCGCGCCGGCGCAGACGGGACAGGACGGCACCGATGCGTCGAGCGGCGCGCCGACGGTGCCGCCGCACCTGCAGTTCAAGACGATTCTCAAACGGAGCCTGGGGCTATGACGAGTGCGCGCGCATCCATGGGCGCACCGGTGCGTGCGTCGCGTTGGCCGCGGGTGCTTGCATTCGCGGCGCTCGGTAGCGTCCTCATGGCATTGCTGCCCTCGTTCGCGTCGGCCGCCGGCATTCCGGCGGTGACCGTGACGACGGGCGCGAACGGAGGTCAGGAATACTCGCTCACGCTGCAGATCCTGATCCTCATGACGGCGATGACGCTATTGCCGGGCATCGTCCTCATGATGACGGCATTCACGCGCATCGTGATCGTGCTCGCAATCCTGCGGCAGGCGCTCGGGGCGGGACAGGCGCCGCCCAATCAGGTGCTCATCGGACTTGCGCTGTTCCTGACGCTGTTCGTGATGGGACCGGTCGTCGACAAGATCAATGCGGAAGCGGTGCAGCCGTATATGGCGGGAACGATCGACGCGACCACGGCGCTCGAGCGTGGCGTCGAGCCGCTCAAGCGCTTCATGCTCGATCAGACGCGCGAGAGCGACATCGCGACGTTCGTGCGTATTTCGGGCGGCGAAGGTTTCGAGAAGCCCGAGGACGTGCCGCTGCGCATCCTCGTGCCGGCCTTCGCGACGAGCGAGCTCAAGTCCGCATTCCAGATCGGTTTCTTGCTCTTCATTCCGTTCGTCATCATCGACCTCGTCGTGGCGAGCGTCCTGATGTCGATGGGCATGATGATGCTCTCGCCCGTGCTCATCTCTCTGCCGTTCAAGCTCATGCTCTTCGTGCTCGTCGACGGCTGGGGGCTGATCATGGGGACGTTGGCGGCAAGCTTCTACACGTAGCCGGGCTCGCAATCGGCGCCAAGCGAGCAGGGCATAGCAACATTCCAAGACAATGACTCCAGAACTCATCATGACGATCGGCCAGCGCGCGCTCGAGACGACGCTCTTGCTCGCCCTGCCGCTGCTCCTTGCGGCTCTGCTCGTCGGCTTGCTGGTCGGCGTGTTCCAGGCCGCCACGCAGATCAACGAAATGACGCTCTCGTTCATTCCGAAGCTCATCGGCATGGCGTTGGCGATCGTCGTCGCTGGACCCTGGATGCTCAAGGTGCTCGTCGGCTACACGCGCGAGCTGTTCGAGAGCATTCCGGGCCTCATCGGATGACGCTGCTCGGTCATCGACCATGATCGCGGTCAGCAGCGGGCAGCTCGAAGCGTGGCTGGCGCAGTACTTCTGGCCCTTCGTGCGCATCGGGGCCTGCTTCATGGTGGCGCCGGTGTTCGGTGCACAGTTCCTGCCGCGACGCGTGCGGTTACTGCTCGCGCTGGCGGTCACGCTGATCGTAGCGCCGTTGCTCGCTACGCCCGAGGTGCGGCCGTTCTCCGCGGAAGGTCTCGTCGTTACCGTGCATCAGGTGCTCATCGGGGTGGCGATGGGCTTTGCGCTGCAGATCATTTTCGATGCGCTCGCCATGGGCGGACAGGTGCTGTCGAACACGATGGGCCTCGGCTTTGCGTTCAACGTCGATCCAATGCGCGGTGCGAGCACTCCGGTGCTCGGGCAGCTGTACATGCTGCTCGTCACGCTCACCTTTCTCGCGCTCAACGGGCATCTGGCGCTCATCGAAACGCTGGTGCAGGGCTTTGGCACGTTGCCGGTCGGCACTACGGGTCTTTCGACCGATGCGCTCTGGGCGCTCGCCCTCTGGGGCGGTCAGCTCTTTGCGGGCGCAGTCGCCGTGGCGCTGCCCGCGATGACGGCGCTGCTCGTCGTCAACATCGGCTTCGGCGTCATGAGCCGCGCGGCACCCACGCTGAATCTCTTCGCGGTGGGCTTCCCGATCACGCTGATCTTCGGGCTCGTGATCGTCTGGGCCGCGCTGCCTGCCGTGCAGGCGACCTTCATGGAATCGCTGTCGGGCGCGTTCGAGCTGCTCGGCCGCCTGGTGAGCCGCCCATGAGCGTACGTGCGAACGATTTCGCCCTTGCACTGCTGAGCATGCGTCCATCGCACGTCTGAACGAGCCATGGCCGAGCACGAGCAAGCGCAAGAGCGCACCGAAAAACCGACACCGAAACGCCTCGAAGAAGCGCGGCGCAAAGGTCAGATTCCGCGTTCGCGTGATCTGACGGCGGCAGCGGTGACGCTCGCGGGCGGGGCTTCCTTGTATCTCACCGGCGGCTACGTCGCCGAGCAGATCAGCGGCATGATGCGCAGCAGCTTCTCGCTGAGCCGAGAGGAAGCGCTCGATGCGTCGTACTTGCTGCCGGCATTGGCAGGTGCGGCGGGCGAAGCGCTCCGCGCCTGTCTGCCGCTCTTGGTCATGGTGTTGGTGGCGGCCCTCTTGGCGCCGCTCGTGCTCGGCGGCTGGAACTTCAGCGGCGAATCGCTCGTGCCCAAGTTCGAGCGCTTGAGCCCGCTGCAAGGATTCAAGCGCATGTTCTCGCCGCGCAGCTTCATCGAGCTCGGCAAGGCGCTCGCCAAGTTCGGCGTAGTCGCGGTCATCGCGGTCATCGTGCTGTGGAAGGACGCCGGGGAGCTCATCGGCCTCGGGCGCGAGCCGCTGCCGCAGGCGATCGCGCATGCCTTCAAGCTCAGCATCCAAGGCTTTCTCGCGATCTCTGCCGGCTTGCTGCTGATCGCGGCGATCGACGTGCCGTATCAGCTCTGGCAATACGCCAAGCAGATGCGCATGAGTCGCGAGGAGGTGCGCCGCGAGCTGAAGGAGAGCGAAGGCTCGCCGGAAGTCAAAGGACGCATCCGTCAGCTGCAGCAGGAATTGGCACGCCGCCGCATGATGCAGGACGTGCCGAGAGCGGACGTCGTGGTCACCAACCCGACGCACTTCGCGGTCGCGCTGCGCTACGACGAGAAGCGCATGCGAGCGCCGATCGTCGTGGCGAAAGGCGTCGATTTGGTGGCGGCGCGCATCCGCGAGATCGCGAGCGAGCACGACGTGCCGATTTTCGAGGCGCCGCCGCTCGCCCGTGTCCTGTACCGCAACGTCGACATCGGCGCCGAAATTCCGGCGAGCCTGTATGTCGCCGTGGCTCAGGTGCTGAGCTACGTCTACCAACTGCGCGTCGCCAAACGCTCGGGCGCGCAGCTGCCGCAGCGGCCCGTCATCGACGTGACGGAGTGAGCGCGCGATAGCGAGCAGGGAATGTGACCTGCGTCACTTCCCGTCTCGTCGTCGCGCTCGCTGCGTCATCCGCTAGGGGGGGCCCCGAAGCGCCCCGCATCCATCGCCCGAGCATCTCCTTTCCAAACTGTGAAGAAATCCCGCAGCGCGCAAGGGCGCGTGGCTTGGGAGTTGCACCTATTAGGGCAGTCGCGCTCGTGACGGATCTCTGACGCACGAGCGACGAGAACGTGACAGGTGATGAAAGTGACGGAAGCGATGCCGGCGGCGTTGCTGTGGCCCGCTGCAGCGCTTCCGAGGACAGCTTAGAGCCGACAGACCAAGACGATGGCTTCTGCCGCTGCAACAACCTTCGATCTACGCGCGCTGCTGCGTTCCGGCATCGGTGTGCCGGTCGGCGTGCTCGCGGTCATGGCGATGGTCATCCTGCCGTTGCCGCCGCTCGCGCTCGACGTGCTGTTCACGTTCAACATTGCGCTCTCGCTCATCGTGCTGATGGCGGTCTTCTATGTGCTCAGGCCGCTCGACTTCGGCATCTTCCCGACGGTACTGCTGATCGCGACGCTGTTGCGCCTCGCGCTCAACGTCGCCTCGACGCGCGTCGTGCTCCTGCACGGTCATGAAGGCTCGCATGCGGCCGGCAAGGTCATTCAATCCTTCGGCGAGTTCGTCATCGGCGGCAACTACGCCGTCGGCGTCGTGGTGTTCGCGATTCTGACGATCATCAATTTCGTGGTGGTCACGAAGGGCGCCGGGCGCATCTCGGAAGTGAGCGCGCGCTTCACCTTGGATGCGATGCCCGGCAAGCAGATGGCCATCGACGCCGACTTGAACGCCGGGCTCATCACGCAGGAAGAGGCGCGCGCGCGGCGTGCCGAGGTGCGCGCGGAAGCGGACTTCTACGGCTCGATGGACGGTGCGAGCAAGTTCGTACGGGGCGATGCGACGGCGGGCATCCTGATTCTCGTCATCAACATGCTGGGCGGCATCAGTATCGGCATGATGGCGCACGACATGGCGTTCGGCGAAGCCGCGCGTGTCTACACGCTGCTCACGATCGGCGACGGTCTCGTGGCGCAAGTGCCGGCGCTGCTGCTCTCGACTGCGGTCGCCATCATCGTCACGCGCATGTCGAAGTCGCAGGACATGGGCGGCGAGCTCGCCAGGCAGCTCTTCGGTCAACCGCGCGCGCTGGCGATTGCCGCAGCGCTCCTCGGCGTCATGGGCTTGGTGCCCGGCATGCCGAACGTTGCTTTCCTGCTCATGGCGGCCGTGTGCGGCGGCGCAGCCTGGTGGTTGCACAAACGCTCGGTTGCGCAGACGCAAGCGGCGGCCGAGCCGACGGCAGCGCCGGAAGCGCAGCCTCAGCTGCCGCCGGAAGCGCGCGAGCTCACGTGGGACGACGTGCAGCCGGTCGACATCATCGGCTTGGAAGTCGGCTATCGGCTCGTGCCGCTCGTCGACAAGGCGCAGGGCGGCGATCTGCTCGCGCGCATCCGCGGCGTGCGGCGCAAGCTCACGCAGGATCTCGGCTTCCTGATCCCGGCGGTACACATTCGCGACAACCTCGATCTGGCGCCGAATGCCTATCGCATCAATCTCTCCGGCGTGCCGGTCGGCGAGGGCATCATCTATCCCGAGCGCGAGCTTGCGATCAATCCAGGCAAGGTGTTCGGCAAGCTCACCGGTATCGAGACGCGCGACCCGGCATTCGGCATGGAAGCGGTCTGGATCGAGCCGAGCTCGCGCGATCACGCGCAGACGCTCGGTTACACGGTTGTCGATGCGAGCACCGTCATCGCGACGCACTTGAGCCACATCATTCAGACGCACGCGCACGAGCTGCTCGGACACGAAGAAGTGCAGCAGCTGCTCAACGCGCTCGCCAAGACGGCGCCGAAGCTCGTCGAAGATCTCACGCCGCGGTTGCTGCCGCTCGGCACCGTCGTGCGCACGCTGCAAGGCCTGCTTGCCGAGCGCGTGCCCATTCGCAACATGCGCACGATCGTCGAGACGCTCGCCGAGCATGCGCCGCGCACGCAAGACCCGCTGCAGCTCCTGGCTCACGTGCGTGTGGCCCTCGGTCGCCAGATCGTTCAAGAGATTGCCGGCATGTCGAGCGAGCTGCCGGTGATCACGCTCGAGCCCGATCTCGAACAGCTCCTCGCCAACTCGCTCGCGGGCGCAAACGCAGCGACGCCGGGACTCGAGCCCGGTCTTGCCGAGCGCATGCAGCGCGGCCTTGCCGAAGCAGCGCAGCGGCAAGAGCTGAACGGCGAGCCGGCTGTGCTGCTCGTCGCGCCGCAACTGCGTCAGACGCTCGCGCGCTTCGTGCGCTCGATCGTGCCGGGCATGCACGTGCTCGCCTGGAACGAGATTCCAGACAACCGCAAGGTGCGCTTGGTCGCGGCGGTGGGTCGATGAAAACGGCGATGGGCTGCGGACTACGGCAGGAAATGAGCAACAGATCGATGGAATGCCTCGTGGAGACGATTCTCGGCACGGCGCTTAGCGCGTGGTCCGAGAACGGAGCGAACGCATGAAACTGAAACATTATCGTGCCGCCGATATGCGTCAGGCCTTGCGCATGGTTCGCGAAGCGCAAGGTCCGGATGCCGTGATTCTGTCGAGCCGTCGGATCAATGGCGGCGTCGAAGTCGTCGCTGCCGTCGATTACGACAGCGAGAGCAGCGCCGAGGCGCACACGCACGCGGCAGGGCATGACGGCTGGCAAGGCGCGGCGGCTCGTCAGAGCGAACCGAACGCCAGGAGCGAGCGCGCGTCGTATGCACAGTCGCCGAGCGAAGACGACTTCGCCGCGCTGGCGCGTCGCATCGCGGGCGAGCGCAGCGAGCCGTCGGAGCAGGGCACGGATGTAAACGAAGAGCTGCGCATGCTCCGGCGCATGCTCGAGACGCAGCTTGCGACGCTCGCGTGGAACGATTTGTCGCGGCGCGCTCCGGTGCAGACGGAGCTGCTGCGCCAACTGACCGTCATCGGTTTGGCGCACGATCTGGCTGCCGAGCTCGTGGCGCAGCTGCCTGCACGTCTCGAGCTCGCCGAAGCGCAGCGTCTTGCGCTCGCGTTGATCGCGCGGCGCATCGAGGTGATGGAGGAGCGTTGGCTCGATGCCGGCGGCGTCGTCGCGGCGGTCGGTGCGACTGGCGTCGGCAAGACGACCTTGATCGCCAAGCTTGCGGCGCGCTGGGTGCTGCGGCACGGCGCGCGCGGCATCGCGCTCATTTCCACCGACTCGATTCGCATCGGTGCGCAGGAACAGATTCACACGCTCGGTCGCTTGCTCGGCGTGCCTGCCTACGCGACCGACGGTCCCAAAGAGCTGCCGCAACTGCTCGAGCATCTGCACGACAAGCGGCTCGTGCTGATCGACACCGCTGGGTACAGCCAGCGCGATCCGCGTCTTGCGGTCGAGCTGCCCATGTTGGCGAGCGCGAGCTCGCGCATCGAGACGACGCTCGTGCTCTCCGCTGCGGCACAGGCCGGCGCGCTCGAAGAGGCCACGGCGCGTTTCGCGCCGGCGCGGCCTGCGAGCTGCGTGCTCACCAAGCTCGACGAGGCGACGAGCCTCGGCGGCTCGCTTTCCCTGCTGATTCGCGCGCGGCTGCCATTGGCCTATGTGACCGATGGCCAGCGCGTACCCGAAGACATGAGCCCGGCGCGTGCCCACCAGCTGGTTGCGCGTGCGGTCGAGCTATCGCGCAGATCCGGCGCCGAGGCGGACGAGGATCTGCTGCGCAGACGCTTCGGCGGAGTGGCTCATGCCCTTGCATAACGACAACACCAACGAACCAGGCGCCATGCACAACGCGACGCAACCGCCCATATACCGCGCACCGCGGATCGATACCGAGTTCCTGACCATCGTCGTGCGGCCGAGCCCGTACTCGAAGCGCACGCCGCTCGGTCGCAGCAAGAAGGCAACTCTTCGCAGACGGTGGTTTTCATGATCGAAGCAGTGCATTCGCCCGGATTGAAACGCGCCGCGCAGCCTGGACCGGTCCAGGTGATTGCCGTAACGGGCGGCAAGGGCGGTGTCGGTAAGACGAGCGTCGCCGTGAACTTGTCTGCGGCGCTGGTGTCGGCTGGCCGACGCGTAATGCTGCTCGACGGCGATCTCGGGCTCGCCAACGTCGATGTGTTTCTCGGACTGTCGCCGCGTCACACGATGGCGCACGTGCTGTCCGGCGAGCGGACGCTGGAAGAGATCATTCTCGAATCGCCGCAAGGCATTCAGGTCGTGCCGGGCGCATCGGGCGTGGCCGAGCTGGCCAATCTCTCGGCGGCGGGTCATCTCGCACTGATCCAAGCATTCAGCTCGCTCAGCAACCGCATCGATACGCTCATCGTCGATACCTCGGCAGGCATCACGCACAGTGTGATTCAGTTCACACAGGCGGCTCAGCACGTGCTGCTCGTCGTGTGCGACGAGCCGGCCTCGATGACCGACGCGTATGCATTGACGAAAGTGATGAGCCGAGGTCACGGCATCACGAAGTTCCGCGTGCTGGCCAACATGGTGCGCCGGCCGGGCGAGGGCGAAGAGCTCTTTCGCAAGCTCGAACGTGTCACCAGCCGCTTCCTCGACGTTACGCTCGATTACGTAGGGGAAATCCCGGACGACCCGTATCTCCGGCGCGCGATTCGTGAACAGCGTCCGGTTGTGACGGCGTTCCCGGCGTGTCCGGCCTCACGGGCATTCAAGAAACTGGCGCTTACCGCCGATAAGTGGCCTGTACCGGACTCTCCGCGAGGCAACCTCGAGTTCTTCGTGGAACGGCTCGTGCGCAAGCCTCAGGTGCGCCTGGAGGTCGTGCGATGAGCGTGAATGCGTACAAGGCAGTTTCGAACGTGTCGAACACGGAAGCGCTCGTGATGCGGCACGCCGAGCTGGTCAAGCGCATCGCGTATCACCTGGCCGGGCGCTTGCCGGCCTCGGTGGAGGTCGACGATCTGATTCAAGCCGGCATGCTCGGCTTGCTGGAGGCGGCCGCGAACTACACGGCCGACCGTGGGGCGAGCTTCGAGACTTACGCAGGCATTCGCATTCGCGGCGCGATGCTCGATGCGCTGCGCAAGCTCGACTGGGCGCCGCGCTCGGTGCATCGCAAGGCGCGCGCAGCGGCGGCCGCGATCCGCGAGATCGAGGCGGAGCTCGGCCGCGAAGCGCGCGACGAGGAGATCGCTGAGCGCATGGGCGTGTCCCTGAGCGAGTACTACAAGATCGCTCAGGATGCGGCGAGCTGTCGCGTGACGAGCCTCGACGAGACGCATGGCGACGACGACTCATTGCTCGGTCGCCTGGAGGACGAGCGTGCGGATCCGTTCCTCGATGCAGCCGAGGAAGGTTTTCGCGAAGCGCTGGCCAAGGCGATCGACGAGTTGCCCGAGCGCGAACGCCTCGTCATGTCGTTGTACTACGACGACGAGCTGAACCTGAAGGAGATCGGCGCGGTGCTGAAGGTGACGGAATCGCGAGTTTGCCAGCTGCACGGGCAAGCGTTGGTCAGACTGAAAGCGCGTTTGGCCGACTGGCGCGACCGCAACGACAAGCGGACGTGAGCACGCGAGCTGGAGAGTGCGATGGATTCGATAGTGGCCGTCCGGAGCGTGCGGCATCTTCTACGAAGCCTCGAGCCTCCAGTCGATTCTTAGGAGACGCAAGTGAGCAAAGATATGAAGTTTCTGGTGGTCGACGACTTTTCCACGATGCGTCGAATCATCAAGAACCTCTTGAACGATCTCGGCTACGCCAATGTGGTGGAAGCCGACGACGGCCAGACGGCGCTGCCCATCCTGCAGGGCGGCGGAATCGACTTCCTCATCACCGATTGGAACATGCCCGGCATGCCGGGTCTCGACTTGCTCAAAGCCGTGCGCGCCGATCCGAAGCTCGCCAAGCTGCCGGTGCTCATGCTGACCGCCGAAGCCAAGCGCGAGCAGATCATCGAAGCGGCGAAAGCCGGCGTGAACGGTTACGTCATCAAGCCGTTCACCGCGGCGACGCTCAAAGAGAAGATCGACAAGATCCTCGAGCAGCGCGCCAACGCGGCATGACGTGTCGGTCGAAGGAACAGCGAGATCGCCGATGCGGTGCCCGGACGTGCGGCCAGCCGAGGAGCGGAGCATGACGACCACGACAACCTCCCTGCGCGATGAGTACGGCGCGAACGTGATGGCGCTCGCCGATGCGCTCACGTCGGGCGATGACGCACGCTTTTTGGAAGAGCTCGATGCGCTCGTGCAGCGGCGCGAGCGCGCGCTCTTCGGCGAGCTGCGCAAGCTGACGGGCGATCTGCAAGCCGCGCTCGATCGCTTCACGCTCGATCCGCGTCTGCTCACGCTCGCGGAGAAGGAAGTGCCCGATGCGCGTCACCGCCTCGATCACGTGATCAAGCTCACCGACGAAGCGGCGCATCGCACGCTCGATCTGGTCGAGCAGTCCGCGCCGCTCGCCGAGCGCACCGCGCGCGAGGCGGCGCAGATCGTGGAGCTCTGGCGGCGCTTCCGCGCACGCAAGATCGAGGTGGATGAATTCAAGCACATGGTCGAGCGCATGGACGCATTTCTCGAAGCCACGCGCACCGACATGGACAAGGTGCGCGGCAATCTCTCGGAAGTGCTGCTCGCGCAGGGCTTCCAGGACCTTACCGGGCAAATCATCCGCGGCGTGATGAAGCTCGTGAGCGAGCTCGAGACGACTTTGATCGATCTCGTGCGCATCTCGCGCTCGGGATTGCGCAACGGCGAGACGCCGAGCGACGAGCTGCGGCGCGGCTTCGGTCCGGCCGTTCCCGGCGTGAACAACGGTCCGGCCGTGAGCGATCAGAACGATGTCGATGCCCTGTTGTCGGGACTGGGCGTATAGGAAGGCGAACGGGTCCGCTAACGCATGGATATCTTGAGTCTCATCGGTCTTGCGCTCGGAGGATGCGCCATCATCGTCGGCGCGATCCTCAAGGGTGCAGGCGCGCATGCCTTGCTCTCGTCGGCGGCCTTCATGATCGTGGTCGTCGGCACCGTGGCGGCGATCTGCGTGCAGACGCCGCTGCCGGTCATGAAGCGTGCGCTCAAGATTCTGCCGTGGGTGTTCCGTCCGCCCAAGGTGCAGCGCGCCGAGCTCATCAAGCGCATCGTCGAGTGGAGCAATACCGCGCGCAAGCAAGGTCTGCTCGGCTTGGAGAGCGCCATCGAGAGAGAGCGGGACGACTTCGTCCGCAAGGCGTTGCAGCTCGTCGTCGACGGCAGCGAGCCGGACGTGATCCGCAATACGCTCGAGGTCGACATGCAGGTTCGCGAGCAGGCCGATACCCGCGCGGCGCGCGTCTTCGAAGGCATGGGCGTGTATGCGCCGACGCTCGGCATCATCGGCGCGGTGCTCGGCCTCATGTCGGTGATGCAGAACCTGGCCGATCCGAGCAAGCTCGGCCAAGGCATCGCCGCGGCGTTCGTCGCGACGATTTACGGCATCGGACTTGCGAACCTGTTCTTCCTGCCTGCGGCGAGCAAGCTCAAGGTGGCGATTCAGTCGATGACCGAGGTCCGCGAGATGGTGATCGAGGGAATGATCTCCATTGCGCAGGGCGAGAACCCCCGCAGCATCGAGTCGAAGCTGCAGGGATATCTGCATTAGGACTGCCGCGTGCCGGCAAGAGGAGCCTTGCGATGAACCCGACTCTTGCGGCAGCGTTGCGTTCAGACGCTCGGTAGCTCTCACTCATGGCGCGCCGTCACAAGAAGCACGAAGAGCACATCAACCACGAGGCGTGGGCGATCCCCTATGGGGATCTGCTCACCTTGTTGCTCGCGTTCTTCGTGGTGATGTACGCGATGTCGTCCATCAACGAGGGCAAGTACCGCGTGCTGTCCGATTCGCTCGTGGCCGCATTTCGCGGCGCGCCGCGCACGATCGAGCCGATTCAAGTGGGCGAGAAGACGAAGGGTTCGGGCGCCGACATTCAAATGACGATCGTGCAGCAGGCGATGCTCGAAGGTCAGCCGCGCGACATGCTCGAGCCGCTGTTCGACTCGCCGATCGTGCGCGAGCGCTTCGGCCATGCGCCGAATCGCGCGCTCAATTCCGAAGCGATGCCGACCGGCGAGTTGGTGACGCTCGAAAGCGTGGCGCGCGAGGTCGAGCGCGCCATGGCCGGACTGATCGAAGAGGATCTCATCGTCGTGCGGCGCCAGAGCTCCTGGGTGGAGGTGGAGATCCGCACCGACATCCTGTTCCCGAGCGGCGTAGCGACGCTGTCGCCGAGTGCCGAGAAGATTCTCGAACAGCTGGCCGCCGTGCTGGCACCGTTCCCGAATCCGATCCGCGTGGAAGGCCACACCGACAACGTGCCGATCAACACGGTGGCGTTTCCGTCGAATTGGGAGCTCTCGGCGGCGCGTGCAGCGAGCGTCGTGCATCTCTTCATGAAGCAGGGGCTTGCTCCGCAGCGTCTCGCAGTCATCGGCTTGGGCGAATATCGCCCGGTGCAGTCGAACGCCACGCCGGAAGGCCGCAACGCGAATCGGCGTGTGGTGCTGGTGATCCTGAGCGGCGACGGGCTGCCCGAAGGCGATTACGGTCAGCGCCGTCTGGCGCCGCCGCCGGAAGCGCTCACCGAGCGCGCGCCGGTTGCCGAGCCTGCAGTCGGGCTGGCAGGCCCCGTCAAAGCAGCACCCTGATTCTTTGCGCCTCGGCCGGCGCAACCATCTCTTTGCCGACTTGCGAAGTGCCGGCAGACGTTTGGCACGCCTCGTGCTTGATTCCCTGTAGAACCCTCGCGCGCGCGCCAGAAAGTTGACGCAGCGAATGTGACGAGGGTCACAGGAGTCGCTATGTTCGAGATTCTGCCCAATCCTTCGCTCGAGCTCGTGTTGATCGCGGGACGTGCGGTGATGCTGATCGGCGCGTTCTGGATCTTTGCGTTGGCCTTCATTCGCTGGCGGCGCGCGGACGAGCGCAATACCGAACGGCTGCACGCACAGCTCGAACGTACGTTCGAGGAAGTGCGCAGTCTCCACGAGACCATCGCCGTGATGAAGGCGCGCCTTGAAGCCTTGAACGAACGCGTCGAAGTCGATGCGCGGCTCGCACCGGCCGGTCCGGTCAGCGCGCAGCGCGGCTACGACCTGGCGCAGCGGCTCGCGAAGAACGGCTCGGACATCGAGGATCTCATGGCGAGCTGCGGAGTGACGCGCCATGAGGCCGAGCTCTTGCTGCGTCTACATGGCGGCAAGCAGCGCGACGGCGAGGCGAGCTGGACGAATCGCGATGCGCCTGCAGCCGCGAGCCCATCGCCAAGCTGGTCGATGCCGGCGCAGCCGACGCCACCGCCTGCCGCTACGGGCAGAAAACGCGGGTCGTTATTGAGTGTGGTGGGATAGCTAGGCCGTTGGCTCTGGTGCTTTGGCCCTGGGTGCTGGGCCAGAGATTTCCTTGGCGTGAGCGTCCTTCCTGCCGATGCGGAGCGAAGGCCTTCGTGCCGCAAGCCCTCGGTCAAGTCACCGCTTGCCGCTGACCATCCACGCGAACGCCAACACATGCGCAATGGCGACGTAGAGCTCGCGGGGAATTTCCTGATGCAGCTCGACCCGGGCTAGTGCCGTTGCGAGGGCGGTGTTCTCCTGCAGCGGTACGCGATGCTCGCGCGCTTTCTCGATGATGCGCTCGGCGAGCTCGCCGCGACCCTTCGCAATGACGCGCGGGGCACCGCGACGGTTGTAGTGCAGGGCGACTGCCAGTGCCTGACGTCGTTCGCTCATGCGCGCACATCCAACAAACGGGCAGGGCGCAGACCGTGTTCGCCGGCCGGCATGCCATGAAGACAGACGATTCGATCGATCTCGAGCCCGGCTTCGCGCAGCATCGCTTCGAGCTCGTGCGAGCGTGCGGACAGTGCCTCGACGATACCTGCCGATTCGGCACGCAGCTGCACGCCGACGCGCCGGCCGCGCAGCGTGACGCGCGCATGCAAGGCGCCGACGGCGCCGAGATCGAGCGCGGCTTCGACGGACCACGCGCGCTGTGCGTCGCGTTCGCCGCGCGCAGCTTCTTCGTCTTGCGCGATGCGCAGACGCAGCACGCTCGCGCGATCGTCGTGCCGAATCGGCAGCTCGATGAGGAGCGCGGGCGGTGCCTCCGCGCCGCTGTTGGCGAGCTGAACCGTCGTCAAACGTGCGAGCGCACCTTCGGTCTGCCGCGACAACTCATGCAGTTGTTCGGCGGGCGCATCGAGCAGCGCAAGCGTCGCCGGTGCGCCGTTGAGCGCCTGCAGCGGGCCGTGCTGCGTGGGAAGCGGCGCGTGGCCTGCGATGTCCGAGCGCGCAGCGCTGCCGCGTGCGCCGGCATCCTGCAGCGCGCGGTGCAGGCCGAGCAGCAAGGCTTTGAGATCGTTGGCAGGCGCATCCGACATGCGGCTCGTCTGCGCGCCGAGATTCGCTTCGAAGAAAGTGCCCGAACGATGCACGGCCTGTTCGAGCGCATCGGGATCGGTGAGCGAAGCCGCTTGCGGAAGCGCTTGCCACAAACGCGCCGCGGCCGCGAGCACCGGGCGCGGCAACGCGTCCGTGGCGCCCTTGCCGCGCGCGAGCCACGCGAGATTGGCGAGCAGCAGCGCAGGGCTTTCCTGTTTCGGAAGGAATCGTCGCAGCGCTTCGGCCGTCGCTTGCGCTTCGTCGGCTTCAGGTGCCTCGACGGACAACGTTTCCAGCGCGAGCACGGGATGCGTGCGCAACACGCGCACTTGCAAGCGCTCGCCGTGTGCCGGTCCGTGTTCGTCGCCCGAGGCGATGCGGGCGGGATAGCGCTGGCCCGCGAGCTCGAGCCAGAGCTCGCCGGTGCTCGCATTGCGGATGGCGAGCGCCGGCAATACGGCGCCGATGCGCCACTCGGCCAGCAGGCTCGGGCGCAGATGGGTCGGCGTCGTGCCGCGAATGCTCTCCAAATCAAGTCGCATGTCGAATCGAGCCAGCGCGGCCCCGTGTGACGTGTATCACGGCAATTTAACGGCAGCGCTCGGCAGGGCTTGAGTGAATGCAGCGCGCGACGATGCAGAGTGAGAAACCTTCGGCGGCCCGCGTCGCCGTCCGCGCCGCTTTGGCGGGAAGCCTGCGGGTTTCCCTCATGGGGCGATTGCCATAACGCGACGCAGCTCTCATCAAGCGGCTAGGGCAGATGCCGATATGTAAGCAGGAATCTGTGAAATCGTGCCCGCGAGGAGCGAGCACCGCCATGAAGACGACGAAACGCAAGTCCAAATCGACAGAGACGACGCCGGCGGCTGAGGCAGGTGCGCCGGCGGGCGGCGTGCCGCAGGACGCATCTTCGGGACGCGTCATCGCGCTGTCGAGTCACTGCACGATCAAGGACGCTGCGGCGCTCAAGCAGGAGCTGTGCAAAGTTGCGCAGGCGACCGACGAGGTCGTCGTCGATATCGGTGCCGTCGAGCGGGTCGATACCACCACGATCCAGCTCCTGAGTGCTTTCGTACGCGATCGTCAACGTCGCGCTCAGAAGGTGACGTGGTGCGGCGTATCCCAGGCATGGGACGAGGCAGTGCGTCTGCTGGGCGCCGGCGAGATTCTCGGCTACGGCGCGCAGGGGGCTAGCTCGTGACGCGCATTCTCGCAGTCGATGACTCGCCGTCGATGCGGGATATGGTCCGCATTGCGCTCACGAGCGCCGGTTTCGAAGTCGTGCAGGCGACCGACGGCGAAGAAGCGCTGCGGCTGGCGCGCGCGGAAGCGTTCGACCTCGTGCTCGCCGACGTGAACATGCCGAACATGGACGGCATCGCGCTCATTCGCGCGCTGCGCGCAGAAGATGCCTATCGCCACACCCCGATTCTGATGTTGACGACGGATGGATCCGCCGAACGCAAGCGGGAGGGAAAAGAAGCAGGTGCGACTGGGTGGATCGTCAAACCGTTCGATCCGGCTCAGCTCGTCGCCACGATGCTGCGGGTACTGAGATAAGTCATGGCGCTCGATCTTGCTCAATTCCACGACGCGTTCTTCGACGAGAGCTATGAAGCGCTCGATACGATGGAAGCGGCGCTTCTCAAGCTCAACGTCGGCGCGCCCGATCCGGAGCTGATCAATACCATTTTCCGTGTCGCCCATTCGATCAAGGGCGGCAGCGCGACTTTCGGATTCACCGAGGTCGCTTCGTTCACGCACACCTGCGAGACGCTGCTCGATGAGCTGCGCGGCAATCGCATGCAGGTGACGCAGCACATCTCGAACCTCTTGCTCAAGTCCGTCGACGTGATGCGCGAGATGCTGCGTTGCGTGCAGCACAAGGAGCCGATCGATGCGCAGCGCGTCGCCGATCTGCAGTTCGATCTCGAGCTGACCATCGCACAGAACGATGCGGCGGCCTCGTCGCCGGCAGCGGCGCCGGCGCCCGCAGCGGCAGAAGCGCCTGCGCAGCCGGCGGTGCAGGGCATGGCGCATCGCTGGCGCATTCGTTTCAAGCCGCGGCCGCAGCTGCTCGCGCACGGCAACGATCCGCTGCGCATGCTGCGCGAGCTGAGCGAGCTCGGCGTGCTCGAGGTCAAGCTCGATGCCGCCAAGCTGCCCGAGCTCGAGCAGCTCGATGCGGAAAGCTGCTACTTCGCATGGGACATCACGCTCGAGAGCGACGCCGGCCGCGACGTGATCGAGCAGGTCTTCGATTGGGCCGAGGGCGACTGCGAGCTCGAGATCACCGACGAACGCGCGGCACCGGCCGAGTCGGGCTCGACCGAACCCGGCACGACGGCCGCTCAACCTGAGCCAGCCGCCGCCGCGAGCGCGCCGGCTGCGCCAGCCAAGGCCGAAGCGCCCGCACCGAGCCCAGCGCCGAAGCCCGCGGAAGCACCCAAGGTCGTGCACGAACACGACAGCCCGAAGCACGGCTTGGGCGACGGCAGCTCGATTCGCGTGAGCACCGAGAAGATCGACGAGCTCATGAACACCGTCGGCGAGCTCGTGATCACGCAATCGATGCTGAGCCAGCTCAGCACGAAGGTGACGGGCCCGGTGGCCGAGCAGCTGCGCTCGGGACTCGCGCAGCTCGAGCGCAACATGCGCGAGCTGCAAGAGAGCGTGATGCGCGTGCGCATGCTGCCCATCAGCTTCGTGTTCAGCCGCTTCCCGCGCATGGTGCGCGATCTCAGCCAGCGTCTGAAGAAACAAGTCGAGCTGAAGGTCACGGGCGAGCAGACCGAGCTCGACAAGACGGTGCTCGAGAAGATCGGCGATCCGCTCGTGCATCTGGTGCGCAACAGCGTCGACCACGGCATCGAGCTGCCGGAGGTGCGTTTGGCCGCGGGCAAGCCGGCGACCGGTACGGTGTCGCTCGAGGCCTATCACAAGGGCGGGAACATCACGATCGAAGTCGGCGACGACGGCGGCGGCCTCGACAAGGACAAGATCCTGGCGAAGGCGCGTGCGCGCGGCCTCGTCGGTCCGAACGATCAGCTCACCGACGAGCAGATCTACGACCTCATCTTTGTCGCGGGCTTCTCGACGGCCGAGCAGGCGACCGATATCTCGGGGCGCGGCGTCGGCATGGACGTCGTCCGCCGCAACATCAAGGAATTGGGCGGCACGATCGAGGTGCGCTCGCAGCGCGGCAAGGGCTCGCGCTTCATCATCACGCTGCCGTTGACGCTCGCGATCGTCGACGGTCAGTCGGTGGTGGTCGGCACCGAGACGTACATCGTGCCGCTCGTCACCATCATCGAGTCCCTGCAGCTCAAGCCGGCCATGGTCAATCGCGTGGCCGGTCAGGGCGAGGTGTTCTGGTTCCGCGAGCAGTACGTGCCGATCGTGCGCCTGCACGAGGTGTTCGGCGTGCGCCCGCGTTCCACGCACCTGCATGAGGGGCTGATCATGGTCGTCGAAGGCGACGGCAAGCGCGTCGGCCTGTTCGTCGACGACCTGCTCGGTCAGCAGCAAGTGGTCATCAAGTCGCTCGAAACCAATTTCCGCCGCGTGGAGGGCGTGTCGGGAGCAACGATTCTCGGAGACGGTTCGGTTGCATTGATTCTCGACGTTCCAGGGCTGATTCGCGTCGCTTCGCAGCGGGCGGCCGCCTGAGTACGCGTGACGTTTCGATAACTCAAACAAGGCACAGCTATGAAAACGTTCAACATGAGCATCAAAGCGAAGCTGTTCACGACTCTCGCCGTGAGCGGCATCGTGATGATCGTCGTGGGCGCACTCGGCCTGTCGGGCACGAAGTCGAGCAACGCGCACCTCGATGCCATTTTCTCCAATCGGTTCATGCCGACAGGGTGGGTCGGTACGATCGAATCGCATGCACGCGAGTTGATCGAGCAGGCCGAGGATCTCGTCATTCGTCAGGATGCGAGCTCGGCGCGCGGCGCGCTCAATACGCTGAACGAGCGCAGCGTCGAGATGAAGGAGCTCACGCGCAAGCTCGAGGCGACCGAGCTGACCGACAAGGAGCGCGCGCTCGTCGACGCCTTCACCGAGCATCAGCAGACGGTGCTGGCGGCGGTGAGCGAGGCGGTTCGTGCCGCCGAGGCCGGCGCGTTCGATACAGCGGAGAAGGCGCTCATCGAGAAGGCGCGGCCGAGCTACGAGAAAATGAACAGCACGGGCGATGCACTGCTTGCCATGCAGATCGACGTCGCGCAGGAGATGCGTGCGGCGGCCGAAGGCGCCTTCAAGCGTAATCGTATGCTGATCATCGGCGCGATCGTGCTCGGCATCGGCTTTGCCTCCGCGCTGCTCACGTTGCTGATTCGCTCGATCATGAGCACGCTGAATGCGGCGGTGAACATCGCCGAGCGGATCGCTAGCGGCGATCTCGGCAACGAGGTGCGCGTCGAATCGAACGACGAGCTCGGCCATCTGCTCAACTCGCTGCGCCGCATGGATCAGAAGCTCGTCGAGATCGTGGCGAGCGTGCGCGACAGCGCCGATGCGGTGGGCACGGCGGCGCGTCAGCTCTCGCGCGGCAACGACGACCTCTCGCAGCGCACGCAGGAGCAGGCCGCGGCGCTCGAGGAAACCGCTTCGAGCATGGAGCAGATGACCGCGACCGTGAAGCAGAACGCGGACAACGCGCGTCAGGCCAATCAGCTTGCGGTCGGTGCGCGCGAACAGGCGGAGAAGGGCGGCGCCGTGGTGCATCGCGCGATCAGCGCGATGGGCGAGATCAACGCCGCGAGCCGCAAGATCGCCGACATCATCAGCGTCATCGACGAGATCGCCTTCCAGACCAATCTGCTCGCACTCAACGCCGCGGTGGAAGCGGCGCGCGCCGGCGAACAGGGCCGCGGCTTCGCGGTGGTGGCGACGGAAGTGCGCAACCTCGCGCAGCGTAGCGCGAGCGCGGCGAAGGAGATCAAGGATCTCATCAACGACTCGGTCGAGAAGGTCAAGGTCGGCTCGGAGCTCGTCGACGAGTCGGGCAAGACGCTGGCCGAGATCATGGAGAGCGTCAAGAAGGTCACCGACATCGTGGCCGAGATCGCCGCGGCGAGCGAAGAGCAGTCGGCCGGCATCGAGCAGGTCAACAACGCCGTGGCCCAGATGGACAACGTGACGCAGCAGAACGCCGCGTTGGTCGAGGAGGCCTCGGCCGCGAGCAAGGCGATGGAGCAGCAGTCGGCGAAGCTCGTGTCGCAGATCGGCTATTTCCGCACGACGCATGGCCGCGCCATCGCGCGCGAGGTCGTCGCGACGAACGTCGAAGAGCGGCCGGCTGTGGTACGCCCGAGCGTTCAGAAGCCCGTCCGTGCGACCACGCCGCGACCGGCAGCGATGCCGGCGGCACCGCGCAGCACGCCGGCGCCGCTCGCACACGCCAGCGGGGACGACAGTGTTTGGCAAGAGTTTTGAGAGATGACGAAGGACGGTCACGGGGCGCAGTCGCAAGAGTGCGCCCCGCGGCTCTGACTCACCCCACAGCGCAGGTTCACCACGATGACTACGATCAATGCCTCGGCCCAAGACGCAGCCGCTTCCCGATCCAACCAGGTCCTCACGTTCACCTTGGGCGACGAGACCTACGGGGTCGATATTCTGCGCGTGCAGGAAATTCGCGGCTGGTCCCCGGTGACGCGCATTCCGCAGACGCCGCCGCACGTGCTCGGCGTGCTGAATCTGCGCGGCTCGATCGTGCCGATCGTCGATCTGCGTATGCGCTTCAATCTCGAGCGCGCCGAGTACACGCCGCTCACGGTCATCATCGTCCTGTCGATCGAATCGGCGCACGGGCGTCGCGACATCGGCCTCGTCGTCGACGGCGTATCGGATGTGATCGACGTGAAGCACGATGAGGTCAAGCCTGCGCCGGAGCTCGGCGAGCAGGTCAGCACCGAGTTCATCGAGGGCCTGACGTCCGTGTCGGGGCGCATGGTGATGCTGCTCGATATCGACAAGCTCGTCGGCGGCGACATTGCCGACGTCGCGGCGCTGCCTGCCGCGGCCAACGCATGAGGTTGAAGGCGCGCCGAGAAGCAAGTCGCTGAGCGCCGCTTCATCTCTTTCTGCGGCGCGCGCCGTCCTGCAAAGCCATCATGTCCAACAGCTCGACTGCTCGGTCGTCTGCACACGAAGCCGACGGATCACCCGTGCTGCGGGATCCGGAGTTCGACTTCATCCGGCACGTGGTGAGCGAGAACGCAGGCATCGTGCTCGGCCCGAACAAGCGTCAGCTCGTGCAAAGCCGCGTCGCGCGCCGCATGCGCGAGCTCGGCATCGCTTCGTACGAGGCGTATTGCGAGCACGTGCGCGAGTCGGGGCCGGAGGAGCTCGTCGGTCTGATCAACGCGCTCACCACGAACGTCACTTCGTTCTTTCGCGAGAACCATCATTTCGAGGCGCTCGCCGGCTACATGCTGCCCGAGGCGATGCAGCGCAACTCTGCGACGCGCCGTCTGCGGATCTGGTCGGCGGGCTGTTCGACCGGCGAAGAGGCGTACTGCATCGCCATGGTGGCGAGCGAAGTGGTGCCGACGATGCCGCGCTGGGATCTCAAGATCCTCGCGACCGACATCGACAGTAACGTCATCGCGGAAGCCGAGCGCGGCGTCTATCCGCTCGAACGCGTCGCCACGATTCCGGAAGCGCGGCTCAAGCGTTTCTTCCGGCGCGGCACCGGCAGCGAAGAGGGCAATGTCCGCATTCGTCCCGAGGTCGCGCAGCTCGTGACATTCCGGCCGCTCAATCTCATGCAGGAGTGGCCGATGCGCGGACCGTTCGACGTGATCTTCTGCCGCAACGTCATGATCTATTTCGATCAGCGCACGCGCGAGCGGCTCATCGAGCGTTTCGCGCGGATCCTCGCGCCGGGCGGCTATCTCTGCATCGGGCACGCGGAATCGATTCACGGCAGCTCGACGCCGTTCAAATCGGTCGGCAAGACGATCTATCGACGCACGGGAGACATGCGTGCTGGCTGAGCGAGCCCAATTACCGCCGGCGCTGCCCGGGTTCGAAGGGATTCGCCGCTATCGCGACCAGAGCGGCAAAGTCGTCGTCAAGCTGCTGCCGGGCGATTACTACGTCACCCGCGGCGACGAGGTGCTCGACACGATCCTCGGCTCGTGCGTGGCGGCGTGCATTCGCAATCCGAAGCTGCGCATCGGCGGCATGAATCACTTCATGCTGCCGCGCCCGAGCGCGCACGGCAACGATGCGTGGGAAAAGGTCGCCGGACGCGCCACGCGCTACGGCAGCGCCTCGATGGAGCAGCTCATCAACGGGATCCTGCGCGCGGGCGGCACGCGAGCGGATCTGGAGGTCAAGATCTTCGGCGGCGGGCGCGTGTTGTCGAGCATGTCCGACATCGGCAGCCGCAATGTCAGCTTCGTCCGCGAGTATCTGAAGCAAGAAGGTTTGAAGGTCGTCTCGGAAGACGTCGGCACGATCTATCCGCGTCACGTGCAGTACTTTCCGATGACCGGCCGTGTGCGTGTCCGCTACCTCAAGCCGCGCGCCGATGTCGTCACGCAAGAGCAGAAGTTCTTGAAGCGCATCGAGCAGGCACCGGTGGCGGGCGAGATCGATTTGTTCTGATTCATTGGTGGCGAGGTGGCGCAGAGACGAGATAGGTAAGCGACAAGCGCTGACGCAACGAAGCGAGAGGACTTACCGGAACGATCGCGAGCATCGTGGCGGTATCGTCCCATCGCACATCGTTCGTCGCCGACCGATTCGTCGTCCCGCCTCGTCGGCCCAGAGGTCGCAATGGCTATCAAAGTGCTCATCGTCGATGATTCCGCGCTGGTGCGTAAGCTCTTGATGGAGATGCTCTCGCGCGATCGCGACATTCAGGTGGTCGGCACGGCGTCCGATCCGTACGTTGCCCGCGAGAAGATCAAGCAGCTCAATCCGCACGTGATCACGCTCGATGTCGAGATGCCGCGGATGGACGGGCTCACCTTTCTCGAGAACCTCATGCGTCTGCGGCCCATGCCGGTGGTCATGGTGTCCTCGCTGACGCAGCGCGGCGCCGATGTCACGCTGCGGGCGCTCGAGCTCGGCGCGGTGGATTTCGTGGCGAAGCCGCGCATCGACGTTGCCGGTACGTTGGTCGAATACGCGGATGAGCTGATCGCCAAGGTCAAGGCGGCCGCCGGAGCGCGAGTGAGCACCCGGCTCGGCTTGACGCGCGCACCGAATCTCCAAGTCGATCCGCGCCGCACGGCGGATGCGATCTTGCCGGCCACCGCGACGCGTCCGCGCGTGCTGTACACGACCGATCGCATCGTCGCGATCGGCGCTTCGACCGGCGGCACCGAGGCCATTCGCGAAGTGCTGCAGGCGCTGCCTGCGGATGCGCCGGCCATCGTCATTTCGCAGCACATTCCGGCGGCGTTCAGCCGCCCGTTTGCCGAGCGCATGAATCAGTGCTCGGCGATGTCGGTATGCGAGGCGCAGGATGGTCAGCACATCCTGCCGGGACACGTGTACATCGCGCCGGGCGACCGGCACTTGATCATCGAACGCGACGGCGCGCGCTATCGATGCCGGCTGAGCGACGGTCCGCACGTCAATCGTCACCGGCCGAGCGTCGATGTGATGTTCCGCTCGGTCGCGCAGAACGTCGGACCCAATGCGACCGGCGTGCTGCTCACGGGAATGGGCGATGACGGTGCGCGCGGCTTGCTCGAGATGCTGGAGGCGGGGGCGCACACGATCGCGCAGGACGAGGCGAGCAGCGTCGTTTGGGGCATGCCGGGTACGGCGGTACGGCTGGGCGCCGCTCAGCAAGTCTTGCCGCTGCACCGCATCGCGGAAGCCATCCTGCATCTGGCGGCGGAACGTGCCGGCCACCTTGCCGCGAACGGCTGAGGACCGTCGGCGCGGCCGCGCCGCACATCTTCATATCAGAAGTGATAACCGCGCCGTATCGCAGCGCGAGTCGCGTGTGTACGCTGCTATGCAGCAAGGAGGGTGGCAGCTGCGTCTGCCGTGTAGGTACGGAGATTCGTTGATCCGCTTCAGCCTTCATTCTTGCATGCCGATAACCTGATCATGATCGCAGATAACACAGCTCAAGATAGCCTCGCGACGACTGTCCCGTCCGCTACCTCGAGCGCGTTCGCCTTCGTCGCGGAGCTTGCTCAGGAAGTCTCGCGCGGGCGGGTGGAATTGCCGTCGTTCCCGGATGTCGCCCTGCGCGTGCGCAAGGTGCTCGCCGACGAGCATGTATCGAACGAACAGATCGCGCGCGTCGTCGGCTCCGATGCCGGGCTCGCCGCCCGGGTGTTCGCGCTCGCCAACTCGGCGGCGCTCAATCGCAGCGGCCGCACGATCACGGACTTGAAAACCGCCGTGAACCGCATCGGCCACAACAACGTGCGCACCGCCGCGGTGTCGTACGCGATCGCGCAGCTGCGGCGCGCAGCGGAGCTGCAGCACATCGCAAAGGAGCTGGAGGCGCTCTGGCAGGAGGCGACCCTCGTCGCGGCGCTTGCCTACGCCATCGGTTCGCGCGCGCCCGACGTCAGCGCCGACGAGTGCATGCTCGCCGGGCTTCTGCACAACGTCGGCAAGATCTATATCCTGGCACGCGCCAACCGCCATTCCGGCTTGTTCGAAGATCCGGCGGCACTTGGGCAGGTGATGCGCGACTGGCACGCGAACGTCGGTAAGGCGATCGTCGAGAACTGGGGTTTCCCGGAGCACATTGCCGAGGCGGTCGGCGAGCACGAGAACATCGACCGGCATGCCGGTCAGCCGGACGTCACCGACGTGCTGACGGTGGCGGTCATGATGTCGAGCTTCGTCGGTCAGGAAACCGATCTCGAGCTCAACATGCAGGGCGTCAAGGCGTTCTGGCGGCTCGATCTCGACAACGCCAAGTGCGTCTACATCATGCGCGACTGCAAGGAAGAGATCGCGCTGCTGCGCTCGGCGCTCGGCGACTGAGCGTGCTCATGCGACGCGCACCGTCGGCAGCCGCGTCGGTGCGCGTCCTTCGACCTGCCGGCCGCCGACGCGCCGTTTCGCTGCGGCTCTTCCCGTTGGTTTGGGGGTTTCCCTCATTGCGCGCTACAGCGTCGGAGTAGGAACGTTCCGTGAGTGCCGTACGTACCGTTGGCACGGACGCCTCCCACCCTTCATCGTGCCATCGGAATTAGCTGCATGCCCGGAACGATTCTCGTCGCCGAAGATGATCCCGAAGCACGCGAGCTGCTGAGGCTCGTGCTCGGCCCGGGCTACCACGTGCTCGCGGCGGCCGACGGCGTCGAAGCCTACGAGATGCTGCGCCGTGAGCGGCCCGATCTGCTGATCACCGACATCGTCATGCCGCGCATGGACGGCTACGAGCTCGTCCGCAAGGTGCGCGAGCAACAAAGCACGGCCGACCTTCCCGTTATCTTCTGTTCGGCCTCTTATCACGAACGCGAAGTGCGCGAGATGGCGCGCGAGCTGGGCGTCGTGAGCACCTTGGCCAAGCCGTACGATCACGATTTGGTGAGGAGCATCGTGGCCGATGCGCTCGCAGCGCGCTTGCCGACCGCATCGTGCGAGACGGACGTTACCGATGCCGACGCGGCGCGATGCCTGCACGAAGCGCAGGAGCGCTTGAACGCGATGGTGGCGTTCAGTCGCCGGCTGTTCGCCGAGGCCGACGTGTCGGGTATTGCCGCCTGTGCGAGCGGCGCCGCCCGCGAAATTCTGTTCGCGCAATGCGCGCAAGTGTTCCTCGGCGAGGATGCGACCCCGGAGCTTGCGACCGCGAGCGGTATCGAAGAGAGCGAGCTTGCCGCCGTATTGGCCTCGCCGTTGTACGCCGAGCTGCGCGCGCGTATCGAGCAGGGCCAAGAGCCCGTGTATCCGGAATCGCCGCGCGATACGTCGTCCGAACGCGGCCAGCTCACATCGTTGCTCGGCGTGCCGATCGCATCGGCCACGCGCCGCTACGGCTATCTCTGCGTCGTCAATCGCATCGGGTTACGTGCGTTCACGGCGGAGGATGTCGGCATTGCGCGCGCGATCGCGGCGCAGGTGGCCATGGCCTACGAGAACGCGACGCGTTGTCACGCGCTGCAAGCGGAAATCGCGCGCCGCTCGGCGATGGAGGAGCAGGTGCGCCGCCTCAATCGCGAGCTCGAGGCGCGCGTGCGCGAGCGCACCGCCGAGCTCGAATGTGCGAATCGCGAGCTCGCGACGTTTGCCTATTCGGTCGCGCACGATCTGCGCGCGCCGCTGCGCTCGATCGATGCGCAGGTGCAGCTCTTGTGCGCGGGCGGCATGGGCGCACTGCCGCGTCCGGTGGTGGTGCAGCTCGAACAGATTCGCCGCGGCGCCGAACACATGAGCGCGCTGATCGATGGGCTGCTCGCGATCTCGCGCGTGCGTCACGCGGAGATGAGCAAGCAGCGCGTCGCGCTCGGCGATCTCGTGTCGCGGACGCTCACCATGCTCGCGAGCGAAGTCGAGGAGCGGCCGATCGAGTGGCGCATTCATCCGCTGCCGACGGTCGAGTGCGACGAAGAGCTGATCCTGCAGGTCTTCGTCAATCTGATCCACAATGCGATCAAGTACACGCGTCCGCGCACGCAGCCCGTGATCGAGATCGGCTACGAGCGCGGCGAGCGCCCCAATGTCTACGTGCGCGACAACGGCGTCGGCTTCGACATGCGCTATGCCGCCAAACTCTTCGGCCCGTTCCAGCGCCTGCACCGGCAGGATGAGTTCGAGGGCACCGGAGTCGGGCTTGCGACCGTCAGCCGCATCGTCGAGCGGCACGGCGGGCAGGTCTGGGCCGAATCGACCCTCGGCGAAGGTGCCGTCTTTCACGTGATGCTGCCGGGCATGTGACCGGCGACGGGCCGGCGGACTGATCCGGCGGCTGCTGCCTCCGAGCGGCAAGCGGCGCCCGCGACCCGCAGGCTGCGCGCGCCCGTGGACTCCAAGGCCCAGACTGATTAGTCTCCCGGCCTCCGAACATCCCTAGACCCGCGATTTTCATGCAAGAACGTTACGATCCGGCCGCCGTGGAAGCGGCAGTGCAGGCGTTTTGGGCCGAGCGCCAGGCGTTTCGCGTCAGCGAAGATCCCGAGAAGCCGAAGTACTACTGTCTATCGATGTTCCCGTACCCGAGCGGTCGGTTGCACATGGGGCACGTGCGCAACTACACGATCGGCGACGTGATCACGCGCTTCATGCGCATGCAGGGGTACAACGTGCTGCAGCCGATGGGCTGGGACGCGTTCGGCCTGCCCGCCGAGAACGCGGCCATGCAGAACAACGTGCCGCCCGCGAAGTGGACGTACGACAACATCGCCTACATGAAGGGTCAGCTCCAGTCGCTCGGTTTCGCGATCGACTGGGAGCGCGAGGTCGCCACCTGCGATCCGAGCTACTACCGCTGGAATCAGTGGCTCTTCCTGCGGATGCTCGAGAAAGGCATCGCATATAAGAAGACCGGCGTCGTCAATTGGGATCCCATCGATCAGACCGTGCTCGCCAACGAGCAGGTGATCGACGGCAAGGGCTGGCGCACGGGCGCCGTCGTCGAGAAGCGCGAGATCCCGATGTACTACCTGCGCATCACGGCGTATGCGCAGGAGTTGCTCGATGCGCTCGATGAGCTGCCCGGCTGGCCCGAGCGCGTGCGCACGATGCAGGCGAACTGGATCGGTCGCAGCGAAGGCGTGCGCGTGAGCTTTCCGTACGAGCTCGACGGCGAACGTCGGCTCTTGAACGTGTTCACGACCCGCGCCGACACCTTGATGGGCGTGACCTTCTGTGCGGTGGCCGCCGAGCATCCGCTGGCGACGTACGCCGCGCGCAACAATCCGGAGCTCGCCGCATTCATCGAAGAGTGCAAGCGCGGCACCGCCATGGAAGCCGAGCTGGCGCTCATGGAGAAGAAGGGCATGCCGACCGGCCTGTTCGTGACGCATCCGATCACGGGTGCGCCGGTGCCGGTCTGGGTCGGCAACTACGTGCTCATGACGTACGGCGAGGGCGCCGTCATGGGCGTGCCCGCGCACGACGAGCGCGACTTTCATTTCGCCAAGAAGTACGGCCTGCCGATCGTGCAGGTGATCGACACCGGCAGCGGCAAGTGGAACGGCGTGCCCGAACAATGGGAGGCCTCGTTCGAAGAGCACGGCGTCTGCGTCAATTCCGGCAAGTACGACGGGCTCGACCATCAGCAAGCCGTGGATGCGATCGCGGCCGACCTGAAGGCGCAAGGGTTGGGCGAGAAGCAGGTGCAGTGGCGCCTGCGCGATTGGGCAATCTCGCGCCAGCGTTACTGGGGCTGCCCGATTCCGCTCATCCGCTGTCCGAAGTGCGGCGATGTGCCGGTGCCGGATGAAGATCTGCCCGTCGTGTTGCCGGAAGGTCTCGTGCCGGACGGCAGCGGCAATCCGCTCGCGAAGACGCCGTCGTTCCTCGAGTGCAAGTGTCCCAAGTGCGGCGGCGCGGCGCAGCGCGAAACCGACACGATGGACACGTTCGTCGATTCCTCGTGGTACTTCCTGCGCTTTGCGTGCGCCAACAACAACGAGGCGATGGTCGACGAGCGCGCCCGTTACTGGATGCCGGTCGATCAATACATCGGCGGCATCGAGCACGCGATCCTGCACCTCCTGTATGCGCGCTTCTGGACGCGCGTCATGCACCACCTCGGTCTCGTCCCCGTGCAGGAGCCGTTCAAGAACCTGCTGACGCAGGGCATGGTGCTCAACGACATCTATTCGCGTCGCACGCCCGACGGGCGCATCCGGTACTTCAATCCCGCCGATGTCGAAGTCCTCTACGACGCGAAAGGTGCGCGCATCGGCGCGCGGCTGAAGAGCGACGGACAGCCGGTCGACTGGGAAGGCATGCGCACGATGTCGAAGTCGAAGAACAACGGCGTCGATCCGCAGCAGCTCGTCACGCAGTACGGCGCCGACAGCGTGCGCTTGTTCATGATGTTTAAGGCGCCGCCGGAAGACACGCTCGAGTGGTCCGACGACGGCGTCGAGGGTGCGGCACGCTTCCTGCGCCGTCTGTGGCGCGTCGTGTACGAGCACGTTGCGGCGGGCGATCTGCCGTCGCAGGTTGCGCCCGATGCGCTCAGCGACGCGCAGCGTGCGCTGCGGCGTGCGGCGCATGCCACGCTCGCGAAGGTCACGGACGACATCGGGCGGCGGCGCGTCTTCAACACGGCGATCGCCGCCGTGATGGAGCTGATGAACACCTTGTCGAAGTTCGACGATCGCTCGCCGCAAGGGCGCGCGGTCGTGCACGAGACGCTCGAGCTGATCGTGCAGATGCTCTCGCCGATCGTGCCCCACGTGTGCCAGGCGCTGTGGGAAGCGCTTGGACATGCCAACGATCCGCTGATCGATCGGCGCTGGCCGCAGCCGGATCCCGCGGCGCTTGTGCAGGACGTCATAGACGTCGTTGTCCAGGTCAACGGTAAGCTGCGCGGACGCGTACGCGTGGCCGCCGATGCGGACGAAGAAACGGTCCGCACCGCGGCGCTCGCGGACCCGAACGTGCAGAAGTGGACCGAGGGCAAGCCGATCCGCAAGGTCATTGTGGTCAAGGGCAAACTCGTCAACGTCGTCGTCTGAGCGCAAGACTCGTGCTCGAGCGAGCCGCGCTCGGCGCGGCCCGCTCAGGGTTTGTCCCATGCCTTCCCCACGGCGCAGCTGATACTCGTTCGCGGAGCGAGGATGCACACTGCGTGCACCTGATGCTTACGGTTCGCGTGCGCGTGCCTCGAGAGGAGAGGGAAGATGGAGGCAGAAGCGATTGCTACTCGGATGTCGGTGCTGACGCGCGCACTGCCGTTGCGCATTCTGCTCGTCGACGCCGATCCGCGCGAACGCGACTCGTTGGCGGAACGCTTGAGCACGGCCGGATTCGAGGTGCAGATCGCGGCGCACGGCGCCGCGGCGCTCGATCTGCTCGCACGGCGTTGGTGTCCGATCGTCATTGCCGATTGGCAGATGCCCGAGATGGACGGGCTTTCGCTCGCGAAGGCGATCCGTGCCGATCGTCGCGATACGTACATCATCCTCACGACCGCACGTAGCCGACCGGTCGATTGCGCGCGTGCCTACGCCGCCGGCGTCGATGATTTCCTCACGAAGGACGTTTCCGAAACCGACCTCTTTGCGCGCATCAACGCCGCGTACACGACGTTGGCGTTGCGCCGTTCGCTCGAGGAGGCGCGGGCGGCACTTGCGCTCTTCAATGGCGCGCACAGCGAGTCCGGTGCAGGGGCGATGCGTGAGCTCTACGCCAAGCTCGAATCCGAGATCGCCCGTGCGGAGCGCTACGGCCGAACGCTCTGCGTGATCACCGTCGGCATCGGTCCTGCAACCGACAGCGCCGAGCACGATCCGGAGCTGCTCGTGCGCATCGTGCGTGCGCTGAGCAGCGTGAGGCGCGCGCACGTCGACACCGTCTGGCGTATCGCGACGGACCGCGGCGCTGCGTTCGCCGTGATTCTGCCGGAGGCGAGCATTGCCGACGGTCAGGTCATCAAGGATCGGCTTCTGGGCGCGCTGCGTCGGATGCTCACGGCGACGCAAGCCGCTTCGGTCAGCTGCGGCCTTGCGGCAATCGAACGGGGCAGCGCGAACGGTGTGGCGCCGGTTGTGCTTCTCGATGTGGCCGAGCGTTGCCGCCGCTGTGCCGGCCGCATCGGCGGCGAGCAGCTCGAAACGGTGAAGCACAGCGTGGCCGGTCACGTGGCGATCGCCTGCCGCCAGGGGTATGCGATCGAGGGCAGCTGTCCGCTGCAGGCAGGCGAACGCGCAGCTTGAGTCTGCGAGCGGTCCGCCCCAGCGAGATTTCAGTACAAGCCTACGTGTGCGCAGTAGAATGGCGCACATGGCCGTACGCATCTTCTTCCGTCTGTCTCTTCTCGTGTTTGCGACGACGCTCGGCGCCTGCGGCTGGCACCTGCAAGGCCGCGTGCAGCTGCCTGCCGTCATGGCGGTCACGTACGTCGACAGCCAGGATCGCTATACGGATTTCGATCGGGCGTTGCGCGAAAGCCTGCGTGCCGCCGGCGCGCAGCTGGCGAAGGACAGGCGCGATGCGACCGCAATCGTGCGCATTCACGAGGATCGCAGCGGTCAGCGCGTGCTGACCGTCTCGGCGCGCAACACACCGGCGGAGTACGAGGTGTTCTACGTGATCGAGTACTCCGTCTCCAATCAAAGCGGCCAGCTCATCGAGCCGCAACGCATCGAGCTCACGCGCGATTACAGCTACGACACGAGTGCCGTGCTCGCCAAGCAGAAGGAACAGGCGATCCTGCGCGAGGCGCTCGCGCGCGATTTGGCGGCGCTGGTGGTGCGGCGCTTGAGCGCGCTCTGAGGCATCTGCCGTGAGCGCGGCGAACCCGCTCGACATCGAGCCGCCCGTACACGTCGACGGCGACGTATTGCGTGCGCGCGATCTGCCGAGCGCCGCTCTGCATGATCTGCTTGCGAAGTATGGGCTGCGCGGTTGCGAGCAACCGCTCGGCGAGCCGATCGTCGGCTCTTGCTGGGGCGACTGCGAAGCGGGCTTGGTGCGCGACTGCGTTTACTGGCGCGCCGATACGCCGATCCATTCGATCCTGCACGAAACCGCGCACGTCGTGTGTATGGACGCCGAGCGCCGTCGGACGCTCGAGCGCGATGCCGGCGGCGATTTTGCCGAAGAGGATGCCGTCTGCTACTTGCAGATCCTGCTCGCCGACGAGCTCGAAGGCGTCGGTCGTGCCCGCATGTGGCGCGACATGGACGCATGGGGCTACACGTTCCGATTGGGATCGGCGCACGCGTGGTTCGAGCACGATGCGGCCGACGCGCGCGCGTGGCTCATCGCGCACGGGCTCATCGATGCGCAGGAGGCTGTCACTTGGCGCTTGCGGACCTGACGCGGAAGCGATCGGTTGCGCTCACGAGCTCGTGAACGATGCCCGGCTCGAAGCCGGAGTGGCCCGCATCGGGCACGATGCGGAAATCCGCTTCCGGCCAGGCTCGATGGAGCGCCCACGCCGTTTGCATCGGACAGACCACATCGTAGCGTCCCTGCACGATCACCGCGGGGATCTGGCGAATGCGCTCCACGTCTCGCAGCAGCTGATCTTCTCGCTCGAAGAAGCCCTTGTTGACGAAGTAATGGCATTCGATGCGTGCCACGGCGATCGCGAAGTCTTCGTCGCCCCACTGCTGCACGTGCTCTTCGTCGATATAGAGATGGCTGGTGGCCGCTTCCCACATCGACCACGCGCGGGCCGCTGCGACGCGGATTGCGCGGTCGGGGCTGGTCAGGCGCGCATAGAACGCCCGAATGAGGTCGCCGCGCTCGTGCTCGGGAATGACAGAAATGTAGTCCTCCCAGCGATCGGGGAAGAGGGCGCTTGCGCCTTCCTGATAGAACCAGCGCAGCTCGAACGGGGTCAGCATGAAGATCCCGCGTAGCACGAGCTCGGTGACGCGCTCGGGATGCGTCTCGGCATAGGCGAGTGCCAGCGTCGAGCCCCACGAGCCGCCGAAGACGAGCCAACGTTCGATGCCGAGGTGCTCGCGCAGCTGCTCGATGTCGCTGACCAAGTGCCAGGTCGTATTGTCTTCGAGACTGGCATGCGGACGGCTGCGGCCGCAGCCGCGCTGATCGAACAGCACGATGCGGTAGGCGCTCGGATCGAAGAAGCAGCGGGCGCGCGGATTGCAGCCCGCACCGGGGCCGCCGTGCACGAACAGTGTTGGTTTGCCTTGCGGATTGCCGCATTCCTCGAAATAGATTTCGTGTACGGGCGAGACGCGCAGATAGCCCGTGCGATACGGCTCGATCGCTGGATACAACGTTCTGCGTTGCGAGCTCATGATCACTCCTTCACATGCGCGAAGTGGTGGGCAGCGAAGTGTCGAGAGCGCTCGAAACGAAGCGCCATCTCGTTGCCCAGCATCGGCGCGCGCTCACCTTATCACGTCGCGAACGCGCAGGTGTCGGCCGGACGTGCGCGCGATATGCACCGCGTGTGTAAAAGAAAGCGACAAGTGCGCAAGCGCGCATGGAGCGTTACGCTTGGTGGCGAAGGGTGTGTTTTCGCTTGAATACATAATGAAAACGTTCCTCTATCGTCTCGTGCTTCTCGTCGCCTGCGTCGGTACAGCGCCTGCCGCGTCGGCGGCCAAGCTCGGCTACGATCCGAGCGCCGATCCGTTCGAGCAATATCACGCAGCCATCGAGCGCGCCGAGCGCGAGGACAAGCTCGTGCTCATCATTGCCGGCGGCGATTGGTGCCGCTGGTGCCATGTGCTCGAGCGCTTCCTGGCGAGCGATCCGCAACTCGAGGAGCGCCTGAACGAAACCTTCGTCGTCATGAAGGTGTACGTCGGTTTCGACAACTACAACGATTTCTTCTTCTCGCAGCTGCCGCCGGCCAAGGGCGCGCCGCACTTCTGGATCGTCTCTCCGCAGAAGGAAATCCTGGCCTCGCAATCGACCGGCATGCTGGAGGCGAACAAGCAGGGCTACGACCGAGAGGCGTTCCTGGCGTTCATCGACGAGTGGGCGGCCAAGGTGCGCTCGGGCGCAACGCGCCGCGTCGCCGCGCTCTAACGCGCCCGGCGTTCCGGCGCGTGCAATGCGCGCTAGACTCCTGATCTGCGATCAGGAGACAACAGTGCCCGTTACGATCGAAAAGCTGCGCTGTGCGCTCGATGAGCGCGGCAGCGTCTTCGAACCGCTCGATGCCGTTGGGCTTAGCAGTCAGCGCAATGTGCACGTCGTGCTGACGGCGCCCGGACACGTGCGCGGCAATCATTTCCACCGCCTCGGGCGCGAGGTGAGCACCGTCGTCGGGCCGGCGCGCGTGAGCTATCGCAAGGACGGCCAGCTGACGGCGGTCGAGGTGCCGGCAGGGGAGGCGTGGCGATTCGAGTTTCCGCCCGGTGTGGTCCATGCATTCGAAAACACCGGCACGGCGCCGATGCTCATCGTTTCCTTCAACACGGTACCGCACGATCCGGCCCAGCCCGATACCGTTCGCGAAGTGATCGTTCCGCCGCCCCGCTGAGGCCTGTCTAACGCCTCGGAGCCCGTGCGCGGCTCCCGCAAACATCCCTGCTTCACAGGGCCCGAGTTGCGCGGCATCTGCTCGACGCTGCAGACTTCGCCTCATGCGCGCCCATGACAACGACTCGCAGACGGCCGTAGCGGCAGCCCCTGCCGCGCGGATGCCGCGGCAGATTCCATACATCATCGGTAACGAAGGATGCGAGCGCTTCTCCTTCTACGGAATGCGCAACATCCTCACGCCGTTTCTCGTCGGCTCGTTGCTGCTCTATGCGCCGGAGGCGGAGCGCGCGGGGATCGCCAAAGAAGTCTTCCATACGTTCGTTGCGGGCGTTTACTTCTTCCCGCTGCTCGGCGGCTGGCTAGCCGATCGCTTCTTCGGCAAGTACCGCACCGTCTTCTGGATGTCGATCCTCTACTGCATCGGGCACGCGTGCCTGGCGATCTTCGAAGACGATCGTAGAGGCTTCTATACGGGGCTGTTTCTCATCGCGCTCGGCTCGGGCGGCATCAAGCCGCTGGTGGCTTCGTTCGTCGGCGACCAGTTCGATCAGACCAACAAGCATCTCGCGAAGATCGTTTTCGACGCCTTCTATTGGATCATCAACTTTGGCTCCTTCTTCGCTTCGCTGTTGATGCCGATTTTCCTCGTGCGCTACGGGGCGAGCGTTGCTTTCGGCATTCCCGGTTTGCTGATGCTGATCGCGACCGTGGTGTTCTGGGCAGGCCGCAACAAGTACGTGCACGTGCCGCCGGCGCCGCGCGATCCGCATTCGTTCTGGCACGTGGTGCGTACGGCGTTGTTCGCGCATGCGCCGGGCGAGGGCCGAGCCGGATTGGCCGTGGCGGCTTTCGGTTGGCTCAGCGCCATCGTCGCCATTGCTGCCATCGGCAGCCTCGGGCTCGTCACCGCCGGGTGTCTTGCGCTCGTGGCCGTCATCGGGTGCACCGCGATCGGTGTGCGGATGCAGCTCGAGCGTGCGCGCCGCACGCATCCCGCCGAAGCCGTCGACGGCGTCGCGGCAGTCTTGCGCGTGCTCGTCGTGTTCGCACTGGTCACGCCGTTCTGGTCGCTTTTCGATCAGAAGGCTTCGACTTGGATTCTGCAGGCGCAGGCCATGGCGCGGCCCGACTGGCTGCACGTCGCGCAGATGCAGGCGCTGAACCCGATCCTCGTCCTGCTCATGATCCCGTTCAACAATTTCGTGCTCTATCCGCTGCTGCGTCGCGCAGGCTTCGAGCCGACGCCGCTGCGGCGCATGGGATTCGGGATCGCGTTCGCCGGACTTGCCTGGATCGCTGCGGGCGGCATTCAGCTTGCGATCGACGGCGGCGATGCGGTGTCGATCGCCTGGCAGGTGCTGCCGTACTGTCTGCTGACGTTCGGCGAAGTGCTCGTGTCGACCACCGGACTTGAGTTCGCGTACAGCCAGGCGCCAACTTCGATGAAGGGCGTGATGATGGCGTTCTGGTATCTCGCGGTGACGTTCGGCAATCTCTGGGTGCTGCTCGTCAACGCGAGCCTCAAGCTGGACGTCGTCACGGCAGCGATCGCCGCGAGCGGTCTGTCGCAGAATGCGTTTCTGATGTTCTTCTTCGCCGTCTTTGCGCTCGTGTCGGCGACCGCCTTTGCGTTCTATGCGCGGCGCTATTCGATGCAGGATTACTATCGCCCGGCGCAGTGACCGTACGCCGCCTCACGCGCTGGGGCGGCGCAAGTCTGCCGTGATCGCGGCGTACCTTGCGATCGTCTCCTCGTGCACGGCCTCGCGCCACGGCTCGGCCAAGGCGGCGTCGTACCAGTCCTGCATTGCGGGCAGCGCAAGGAGCCGCTGGGCGTAGTCGCTCGCCTTGGCGTCGAGCTCGAGCCCGTACGTTTGAACGCGGAAAGCGACCGGCGCAAAGAACGCATCGACCGCGGTGAACGTCGCGCCTGCGAGAAACGGTCCGCCGAAGCGCGCGAGTCCGTCGTTCCAGAGCTCGGCCACGCGCTCGATATCGCGCGCGAGCGCCGGCGCAACCGAACGCAGCCGCGCCCGAATGCCGCAGCTCATCGAGCAGATCTCACGCAGCGTCGCGAACCCCGTGTGCATTTCGGCCGCCGCCGAGCGCGCCCAAGCGCGGGCGCGGGCATCGGCGGGCCATACGCCAGGATGACGCTCGGCGAGGTATTCGGCAATCGCCAGCGAATCCCAGACCGTGTCCTCGCCGTTGACCAGGCAGGGCACCTTGCCGGAAGGCGAGAAGGTGCGGAACCTCTCCCAATTCGAGGCGCCTTCGAACGGGACCAGCCGTTCTTCGAAGTCGATCCCGAGCGTGCGCATCAGCACCCACGGGCGCAGCGACCACGACGAGTAGTTCTTGTTCGCGATGTAGAGAAGGTACATGGCGGGTTCCTCGAAGCGGCCGGGCGAACGATTGTAGCGAGGTCGGCGGGGCAAGGCTCGCGCGCTCTGCGCCGCGATCCGGCGGTCGCTCGGCGCGGTGTACCGTTGTATCGTCCACGTAGCTCTGCGGCGTGGCAATCGCGGCGCGAGCCCATGACAGCGAGCATCGTGCCGGTGAGCGTGCCAAGCCATGAGCGCGCGGATTGAACTTGTGCAGCGCTCATGAAGTCGAACGCGGCGTCAGGGGGCTGAGACATCATGACAAGGTTGTTGCACGCGGTGGTACTCGCCTGGTTGGCTGTCGGCACGGCGCGCGGGGACGGCGTCGGCACGGCGGTCGATGAGCTGCCGGAAGAAGAACAGCTCTATGCCGCGCCGACGCGACCGGATCGCATCGGACGCATTGCCGCGCCCGTCATGATCAACGGCCAAGGGCCGTTCAAGATGATCCTCGATACGGGGGCCACTCAGTCGGTGATCACCAAGCGCGTGGTCGATGCGCTGGGTTTGACCCTGCATCCCGATTCGAAGCTATTGCTCCACGGCGTGACCGGATCGCTTGCCGTGCCCGCAGTCGAGCTCGAGACGCTCGAAACCGGCGCGCTGGTCCAGCGCAATCTCAAGGTCGCGGTCTTGGGCTCGGTGATGGGTGGCGGCGACGGCATTCTCGGGGTGCAAGGCTTCGAGGGCTTGCGCGTCACCGTCGATTTCGTGCGAAATCAGGTGACGATCACTCGTTCGCGCGGCGAGCGGGCGCGCTTCAACGAAGGGACGATTCCGGCGCAGCTGCGCTTCGGGCGTCTGCTCGTCGTCAACGGGCACGTCGGGCGCATCAAGGTGAAGGCCGTGATCGACACGGGCGCCGAAACGACCCTCGGCAATCTCGCGTTGCGCGACGCGTTGCTGCGGCGGCGCCGGCACTCGGCGGAAGTCGACGATGCCGTCGTCATCGGGCTCAACGACGCCTCGCAATACGGCCGCTTCATCCACACGCCGATGATCAAGCTGGGCGAAGCCGAGATCAAAGGTCTGCACGTCATCTACGGCGACATCCATGTTTTCAAGATGTGGGGGCTCGAGAACGAGCCGGCGCTCTTGGTAGGCATGGACGTGCTCGGCGCGCTCGAGCGCCTGGTGATCGACTATCAGCGTCAGGAAATTCAATTTCGTAATACCTTTCGGTTGCCGTAGCCGGCAGGCTGCGGCAGGATCGCATCATCGTTCGTATCGGAGTCGTTCATGAGCACGCGACGTGATTTCTTGCGTGGTGCTTCGGCGGTAGCCGGCACGTTGCTCTTGTCCTCGGGCCCTTTGCAAACGACGGTGGGCGCCGAGCGCGCGGTCTTGCGTACGCGCGTGATTCCCTCGGGCGGCGAAACGATCCCGGTCATCGGCTTGGGAACCTCGGGCAGCTTCGAGGTGCCGCAGGGCAGCCCGGAATACGAGGCGCTCAAGGAGGTGCTGAAGCGCTTTTTCGACGGCGGCGCCAGGCTCATCGACACCGCGCCCACGTACGGCAATGCGGAAGACAATCTCGGCGCGCTTCTCGAGGAGCTCGGGCTGCGCAAGCGAGCGTTCATTGCAACGAAGCTGTCTGGCGTCACGGGTCGCGAAGAAGGACTCAAGCAGTTCGAGAGCACGCTGGCGCGGCTGCGCACCGACAAAGTCGAGCTGCTACAGGTGCACAACCTGCGCGATTGGAAGACGCAGTTGGCGCTCGCGCGCGAGCTGAAGGAAGAGGGGCGCGTCAGATATGTGGGTCTGACGCATTTCCTCGATTCCGCGCACGATGAGCTCGCCGACGTCGTCGAGCAAACGCGGCCCGATTTTCTGCAGATCAACTATTCGGTGACGAATCGGGGCGCCGAGAATCGACTGTTCCCGCTCGCGAAAGAGCTCGGCGTCGCGGTGCTCGCCAACCGCAACTTCAACGACGGCGCGCTCTTCAATCGCGTCCAAGGCAAACCGCTGCCGGCGTGGGCCGCGCAAATCGGCGTGACGTCGTGGGCACAGATGTTCTTGAAGTTCGCCTTGAGCGCCGAGGCCGTCACGGCAGTGATTCCGGCCACGGGCAAGCCGGATCGTCTGAGCGACAATTTGAAGGCCGGGCTCGGCCCGCTGCTGACGCCGGCTCAGAAAGCGGAGCTCATCGCGCTCGTCGGCTGACGGGCGCTCTGCTTGCATCGCGACGGCGGCAAGCCGCGCTGCGGATCGTCGGCGCGGCGCATGCATGCAGCGCCGCTCTGGTGTATGGTCGCGGCCGCAGCATTGCAAAGACAACACGAATTCGTTTTCGCAGTTCTTCGGGGGAATCGTCTTGAAAGCTAAGCTGGTAGCGCTGTTCGGGCTCGCTTGGGTTGCGTTCGTGACGCCGGCCGTTGCCGAGCAACCCGCCTATCTCGATCCCAACAAGTCGTTCAAGGAACGCGCCGCAGACTTGGTCGCGCGCATGACGCTCGAGGAGAAGGTGGCGCAGCTGCAGAACGACGCGCCGGCCATCCCGCGGCTCGGCGTGCCGAAGTACGAATGGTGGAACGAGGCGCTGCATGGCGTCGCTCGCGCAGGTTCGGCGACGGTGTTCCCGCAAGCGATCGGTTTGGCGGCAACCTTCGACACGAAGCTCATGCGCGAGGTGGCTACGGCGATCAGCGATGAGGCGCGCGCCAAGCACCATGAGTTCGCCGCCCGCGAGCAACGCAATCGCTATCAAGGCCTGACCTTCTGGTCGCCCAACATCAACATCTTCCGCGATCCGCGCTGGGGTCGCGGTCAGGAGACGTACGGCGAAGATCCGTTCCTGACCTCGCTCATGGGCGTCGAGTTCGTGAAGGGCTTGCAGGGCAACGATCCGCTCTATCGCAAGGTCGATGCGACGGCCAAGCATTTCGCCGTGCACAGCGGGCCCGAAGCCGATCGGCATCACTTCGACGTGCATCCGAGCGAGCGCGATTTGTGGGAAACCTATCTCCCGGCGTTCCAGGCGCTCGTGCAGGATGCGAAGGTCAAGTCCGTGATGGGCGCGTACAACCGTGTCTTCGGCGAGTCCGCTTCGGCGAGCCAGTTCCTGCTCATCGACGTTCTGCGCAAGCGCTGGGGCTTCGACGGCTACGTGGTGTCGGACTGCGATTCCATCGAGGACATCTACAAGTACCACAAGATCGTTGCGACACCCGAAGAGGCGGCTGCGCTCGGCATCAAGTACGGCACGAATCTGAATTGCGGCACGACGTATGCGGCTCTGCTCAATGCGGTCAAGCAGGGGCTCGTCACCGAGGCGCAGATCGACGAGATGCTGACCAGTCTCATGGTCACGCGCTTCGAGCTCGGCATGTTCGATCCGCCGGAGCGCGTGCGCTGGCAGAACATTCCGTACTCGGTCAATCAATCGCCGGAGCACGACTGGCTTGCGCGGCGTGCTGCGCGCGCCTCGCTGGTGCTGCTCAAGAACGATGGGATCCTGCCGCTGTCGCGCGACATCGGTACGATCGCCGTGATCGGTCCGACGGCGGACGAAGTGATGTCGCTGCTCGGCAATTACTACGGCACGCCGGCGGCGCCGGTGACGATTCTGCAGGGCATTCGCGAGGCGGTCGGGCCGAACACGAAGGTGCTTTACGCGCGCGGCGCGGATCTCGTGGAAGGGCGCGAAGAGCCGCGCGCGGCGCCGGTCATCGAGCCGACCTATCTACGGCCCGAGCCCGGTTCGAACGAGCAGGGCCTCAAGGGCGAGTACTTCAACAATCCGGATCTCGCCGGCACGCCGGTGCTGACCCGCGTCGACAAGCGCATTTCGTTCCGTTGGGATCGCGGCGGGCCGATCGACGATCTGATCGCGCGCGGCGAGTATCCGTCGGAGGCGATTCCGAGCGACTACTTCAGCGTGCGTTGGACCGGTCAATTGTTACCGCCGGTGTCCGGCAAGTACGAGATCTCGGCCGGCGCCAACGACGGTGTGCGCGTATACCTCGACGGCAAGCTCATTCTGGACAAGTGGGAGCTCACGCCTCGCACGACGAGCAAGAGCGTCACGGTGACATTGGAGGCCGGCAAGGCGTACGACTTGCGTGTCGAATACTTCGACGACATTCGCGATGCGGAGGTGCGTCTCGGCTGGCGCTTGCCGGGCGCCAAGCCGCCGCTCGAAGAGGCGCTCGCTGCTGCGCGCGCCGCCGACGTGATCGTCTTCGTCGGCGGGCTCACGGGCGACGTCGAGGGCGAAGAGATGAAGGTCGACTACCCCGGCTTTGCCGGCGGCGATCGCACCGATCTGCGCTTGCCCGGATCGCAGCGCAAGCTGCTCGAAGCATTGCACAAGACCGGCAAGCCCATCGTGCTCGTGCTGACCACCGGCTCCGCGCTCGCCATCGACTGGGCCAAGCAAAACGTGCCGGCGATCTTGGTGGCGTGGTATCCGGGACAGCGCGGCGGCAATGCCGTGGCCGATGTCTTGTTCGGCGACGCCAATCCGTCGGGCCGTCTGCCGGTGACGTTCTACAAAGAGCGCGAGAAGCTGCCGCCGTTCGAAGACTACAGCATGGACGGGCGCACCTATCGCTACTTCAAGGGCGAGCCGCTGTATCCCTTCGGTCACGGGCTGTCGTACACGAAGTTCGAGTACTCCGATCTCAAGCTCGATCGCACGCAGGCCGGGGCGAACGACACGATCACGGCGACGCTGACCGTCAAGAACGTCGGTGAGCGCGCCGGCGAAGAAGTCGTACAGCTCTACGTGCGTCCGGTCGATGCCAAGGACATGCGCGCGATCAAGGAGCTGCGCGGCATAGAGAAGATCGCGCTCTATCCGGGCGAGGCGCGCACGGTGACCTTTACGCTCGAGCCGCAGCGGCACATTACCTATTGGGACGCCGAGCGCGATGCCTATCGCGTCGCGGCCGGCCGCTACGAGATCGAGGTCGGTGCCTCGAGCGCCGATATTCGCCTGCGGGCGCCGCTGCTCGTCGCGGCGGATTGAGGCGCCCGTGGTGGGCCAGGGAAGGCCATTGCTCGTTCGCACGGGAACTCGTGCAGCGGACGCGCTAACGTAACATTGCTCTCGCTTACGCTCGAGGAGGATTCGATGCTGGCACGATTCGATCGAATGGCGTTCGTCTTGGCAGGCGTTCTTGCCTTCGCGGGTTCGTCGGCGGCAAGCGCCGATGTGCACGAGCAGGTAGCCAAGGCGGAGTGGAGCGGCACGATCTCGAAGGCACGCTTGGCGCATCTCGACCGTGTGCTCGAAGAGTACGTCGCAGACGGTCGGATTCCCGGGGCAGTGATGCTGGTTCTGCAACACGGCGAGCCCGTTTACGAACGCGCAGTCGGTTTCGCCGACAAGGAAGCGAAGCGGCCCATGCGCACGGATACGATCTTCCGTATCGCATCGCAGACCAAAGCCATCACGAGCGTGGCCGTCCTGCAGCTCGTCGAGGAAGGCAAGCTCACGCTCAACACGCCGTTGAGCAGCATCATTCCGGAATTCGGCCAGGCGCAAGTGGCCGTGGCGAAAGACGGTGCGACCGAATTCGTGCCGCTAAGGCGCCCGATTACGATTCGCGATTTGCTCTCGCACACCTCCGGCTACTCGTACGGTTTGGAGCCGCAGGTCGCATCGCTCTATGCCGCGAAGGGATTGGGTCCGGCGGCCGGTTTCGGTTGGTACACCATCGACAAGGACGAGCCGATCTGCACGACCATGGCGCGGCTCGGCACGCTGCCGGCAGTCGCCCAGCCTGGTGAAGCGTGGGTCTACGGTTACAACACCGACATCCTCGGCTGCGTGGTCGAGCGCGTCTCAGGCAAGCCGTTCGATGTGTATTTGCGCGAGCGCATCCTCGATCCGCTCGACATGCGCGATACGCACTTCTTCTTACCGAAGTCGCAGCGCGATCGTCTGGCGACGGTCTATGCGAGCGGCGAGGACGGCAAAGCGGTGCGTGCGCCCGAGGGCGCGAAAGGGCAAGGCCATTACGTGGACGGACCGCGCAAGAACTTCTCCGGCGGCGCCGGACTCTTGTCCACGGCGCGCGACTATGCGCGCTTCCTCGAAATGATCCGCAACGGCGGCACGCTCGACGGCAAGCGCATTCTCGGACCGCGCGCGGTCGCGCTCATGCGCACCAATCAAGTCGGCGAGCTGCACTCGAGCAACGGCGCGGGCTTCGGTCTCGGTTTTCAGACCGTGGAGCGCTACGGCGCGAACGGCATGGAAGCGCCGGGCGGATTCGGCTGGGGCGGAGCGTACGGTTCGCTCTATCGCATCGATCCTGCCGCAGGGCTCACGATCGTCTTCATGGTGCAGCTGATCCCGAATCGCACCGACATTCGCGAGAAGGTGACCGAGCTTGTCTATCAGGCGCTCGACTGATCTCTTCGTGCAAATTGTGCGGCGGCGCTAAGGGGCGCCGCCGCGCTCGCAGCTTCTCACGAGCCGCGGCACGAAATACGCGAGCGTGCCGATGCGCGCCAGATAGTGCACGTGTAAGGCCGCCCAGAGGCCGTGATTGCCCCACGGCGTGAGCAGCCACCAGCCGATGCCGAAGATGGCGAGCGAGGCGAGCATGGCATTGCGCATTTCCGCGGTGCGCGTGGCGCCGATGAAGATGCCGTCGAGCTGAAACGCCCACACGCCGAGGATCGGCGCGGCTACGACCCACGGAAGATAAGCGCGCGCAGCGGTGCGCGTCGTCGGATCGACCGTCAGCGCGTCGATGATGGCGGCACCGAACAGCGCAATGACGAGCGCTGCAAGTGCGGCGAAGCCGGCCGCCCAAAGTGTGCTGATGCGCGCGGCGGCCATGAGGCCCGCACGATGCGCCGCACCCACCGCGCGTCCAACCAGCGCTTCTGCGGCGAACGCGAATCCGTCCAGGAAGTATGCGCTCACCGCGATGAGCTGCATCAGCACGGCATTCGCAGCGAGCGTCACGTCGCCTTGTCGTGCGCCCTGCGCGACGAACCACGCGAACACCGCGATGAGCGCGAGCGATCGGATCATGATGTCGCGGTTCACCGCGATCGTGCGCTTGAGCTGGCCGGCTGCGAAGAGGCGCTCGCGCCGCCAGCGTGCGTGCAAGCCGCGCGCATGGCGTAGAGCCAACACGATCCCGACGACGGCAGCGAGACATTCGACCGCCAACGTACCGAGCGCCACACCGCGCACGTCCCAGCCGAACACCAGCACGAAGAGCGCATCGAGCGCCATGTTGGCGAGATTGAGCACGAGCTGCAGCACAAGCCCGATGTCGGTGCGGCCGAGCCCGATGAACCAGCCGAGCAGGGCGTAGTTCGCAAGCGTTGCGGGCGCAGCCCAGATGCGCACGTCGAAATACGCGCGTGCGAGCGCTTCGACCGTCGGCGTCGCATCGAGCAGCGCGAACGCGCACTCGCGAATCGGCCATTGAAAGACGATGAGCGCCGCGCCGATGACGCCCGCGAGAAGCAATGCGCGGCCGAGGCAGGCCAGGACTTCATCTTGATCCTGTGCGCCCGTGGCTTGGGCCGCCAGTCCCGTCGTCCCCATGCGCAGAAAGCCGAACGCCCAGAACGCAACGGTGAAAACGAGCGCGCCGAGCGCCACGGCGCCGATATAGGCAGGATCGGGCAGGCGTCCGACGACCGCGGTATCGACGACGCCGATGAGCGGCGTCGAGACGTTCGAGAGAATGATCGGCAGCGCGATGGCGAGCACCGCGCGATGCGAGGGAACGCCGGGCTCGGCGCGTCGCAGGTCAGCTCTCGGCAAGGTGGCGCACGAGATCCTGGGTGTAGACGGGCAGATCGCTCAGCTTGCGCACGCAGATCGACAGGTTCCGCACGGCCCAATCGTCCGTCAGGTCGATACGGTGCAAGGCCATCGTCTTCATGTTGCGCGTCGCATTGGTCTCGGGCACGACACCGATGCCGACATTGCACTCGACCAGTCGGCACACGGCATCGAAGCTGCGCAGCTGCACGCGCAGCTTGAGGCGCCGGCCGATGCGATCGGCCTTCTCGGACAGGAATCGCTGCAGCGAGCTGGTGCGATCCAGCCCGACGAAGTCCGCATCGAGCGCATCGGCAAACGCCATCTTGTCGATGCCGGCGAGCTTGTGATTGAGCGCGGTGATGATGACGAAGCGATCGACTCGGAAGGGAAAGACCTCGAGCCCCGTGACGTCTTCGGTGCCCGCGACGATGCCGACGTCGGCCTTGCCGTCGGCGACGGCGGCGACGATCTCATCGCTCAAGCGCTCCTCGATATCGATGTTCACCTGCGGATGCGATGCGAGGAATTCGCTCAACGGACCGGGCAGGAATTCGGTCAGGGCGTTGGTGTTCGACATGAGGCGGATGTGCCCCTTGAGGCCGTCCGCGTATTCGCTCAGATCGCCGCGCATGCGCTCGGCCTGCTGCAGGATCAGGCGCGCGTGATGCACGAGAGTCTGCCCGGCGGGCGTCGGATGAACGCCTTGGCGCTCGCGATTGAGCAAGCGCGTCCCAAGCTCGATTTCCATGTTGCGGATGCGCGTGCTCGCCGCCGCGACGGCAAGATGCATGCGCTCGGCGCCGGCCGTGATGCTGCCGGCTTCCACGACATTGAGGAACAGCTTGAGATCGACGAGATCGAAACGCATGGCCCTGATTGTCCGCGACGGCGTGCCGCCCGTCCACTGTCCCAGCCGCGACGCCTCAGAGCTCGACGCGGATGCCCGCGTGCAGCGAGCGTCCCGGCAGCGGCGCGAGCTCTTTGAGGGGCGATGCGTGGCGCCGCGCTTCCTCATCGAGCAGGTTCGTGCCGCGCAAGAACATGAGCAGCGATCCGGCGCGAAGCGGCAGGCGATAGCTCGCATCGAGCGCGAGCAGCGTGTAACCGGCGGTTTCGCGCTCGTTCGCAGCCGTCTTGTCCTGACGCGCGTGACGATACGCCTGCAGGCCGACATGCAAGGCTCTGTGCTCGAAGTGCAGCTCGAGGCCATAGCGAAGCGGCGGGATTTGCGGCAAGTCCTCGCCGGTATCGAGGCGTCCGCGGACGTAATCGCTCGCAACACGCAGCTCCAGCCGCGTATCCGCACCATGTAAGAGCGGAAAGGTGAGCTCGCCCTCGAAGCCGTAGAACGTCGCATCCTGCTGGCCGAAGCGAAACACCGGCAGCTCGTCGAGCTCCTCGCGGGTGTCGTACGCGTAGATGTAATCGGCGAAGTCGTTCCAGAACGCGCCGAGCGACCAATGCACGCCATCCTCGCTATGCCGATGCAGCGTCAGATCGAGCGTCCGTGCCGTTTCCTTGCGCAACGATTCGGTGCCGATCTCGAAGCGCGCGACCGCAAGATGCGGCCCGTTCGCATAGAGCTCGACGCTCTGCGGATGCCGCTGCGAGCGGGTGAGATTCGCCGCCAAGGAGTAATCGTCGGGAAGGTTCCACACGGCACCGGCCGAAAAGCTGTAAGCCGTCTCGTCATAGCGCGGCAGGCCCTGCGGCGTAAGGCGCTGCTGCTCGATGCGTGCGCCGAGCTCGAGTGTCACTGCGCCGAAGCGACGTTCCTCGAATGCAAACAGCGCGCGCTGATCGAGGATGGAAGGCGGCACGAATGCTTCTGCCCCTTCGGCATCGAAGTCCGTGTGCACGTATTGCGCGCCGATCGTGCCGCGCCAACCAGCGAGCTCGCTGTGATCCAAGTTCAGGCGCACGTCGTAACCCGTCTGACGAAAGACCGTGCCGATTGCAGCGCCCTCGAGCTCGCGATGCGCATAATCGTTATAAGCAGCGCGGATGCGCAGGCGCTCGAGCGCGCCCGTGCGCAGTGCGCGCTCGGCCTTCAGGTCGTAGCGGTCCTGGCGCATGTCGATGCGCAGGTGGTGCTCGTCCGGCTCGTGCGTCTCGTCGGCCTCATCGCCATGCGCATGATGAGCTGCGGGTACGCCGTAAGTCGTGTCGTAACGGCTGACTGCGACACCGACGAAGCTGCTCTCGCTGCCGGCGCTGATGCCAAAGGCGCCGCCTGAGGATTCGCTCGCCGAGTTCTCGATCTTGCCGCGGACAAAGGCTTCGTCCGGATGCTCTGCGAGATGCTCGGCACGCTCAGCAGCCGAGAACGCATAGCCCGGAATTGCCACGTCGTCCGTGTCGCGCTTGAAGCCGTCGACGTGGATGCGCACGCGCTCGCTGCCGAGCTCGAGCCGTGCCACGCCGGTGCGCTCGTCCGCAGCCGTGTCGGCGCGCAGTTCGAGCACGCCGCGATCGGCCTCCTTGGTGAAGCGTGTCGGAATGCGCCCGTCGACGACGTTGACGACGCCGCCGACGGCGCCGCTGCCGAAGAGCAGCGTGGCCGGGCCTTTGAGAATCTCGATCTGATCGGCAAGCACCGATTCGACGGCAACGGCGTGGTCCTGGCTCAAGCTGGAGACGTCGAGCGCGCTCATCCCATCCTGGAGCATGAGCACACGCTCGCCGCCGAGTCCGCGGATGATCGGACGGCTCGCGCTCGGTCCGAAATAGGTGGCGCTGACGCCGAGCTGCGAGGCGATGGACTCGCCCAGCGACGAGGCGACCTGGCGGTGCAGGTCATCGCCGCTCAGTACGAATGCCGGCTGCGCGATGTCGCGCGCCGTTTCGCGCAGTGCGGTGGATGTGACGATGATTTCTTCGAACGAGCTCTCTTGCGCTCGCACCGAATGAGCAAAGAGCGTCGCGCAGACGGCGACGCCGAGAAAGTATCGATTGCACATGGATGAAATGCTCCGAAGTGCCAACGGACGATGAGCCGCAGATGAGCGGCGCGTGCTCGCGCGAGGCGAGCCTATGTGTCAGCGGCTTACGGAGCGGGTGGCGCGCGCGGGCGGGCGCAAAGAGCGGGGGAGCTCTCGACGAGGCGTTCGCTTTCGGGAAGCGTTGCGCCGAGCGTGGCTACGAACAGCCGTGGCGCATGCTCGTGCCGCGGCGCATCGGCCATATGGCCGAACTGTACGCAATGGTCGCAGTGCGCGGCATGTTGCGCGAACGGGCTGGCCGGATCGTGCGTATGCGTCGCTTGCGCGATCGTGTTCAACGCAAAGCCCATGGCAAGCGCCACGAGCACGGCGCGTAGCCAACGGGAGGGATGACGCAAAGCGTTGAACATCGTAGAGCGAAGGCTAGCCCGGACGGCGGCATTCTGTGAAGTGCGCCGGCCAGGCCGCGGCCGCCTCGGGTGCGAGCCTGGCGGGGGCCGCGGCGCTGGCAGCCGTCGCCCCGATCCGCCATAATCCAGGCACCGAAACAACGACGTTTACGTCAGAGTGTCGAAGCCGCTCATTTCTCGTCCAGCAGCCTCTCTCGACGCTGCCGCCGCTCGTCAGTGAAGATCTCCGGCGACAATCTCAACACCGCGCTCGCCAAAGGCGTCGGACACATCTATCTCGTCTCCGGCGACGAGCCGCTGCTCGTCAACGAGGCGGCGGATGCGATTCGCGCGAAGGCGCGCGCACAAGGTTTCACCGAACGCGAGCTGCACGTCGTCGAGCGCGGTTTCGACTGGCAGGCATTGTTGAGCGGCAGCCGCGCGCTCTCGCTGTTCGCCGAGCGCAAGATCCTCGAGATCCGGCTGAGCGGTGCGCCCGGCGAGCAAGGCGCCGACGTGCTCGTCTCGCTCGCAGCCGATCCTTCGCCCGATACGCTCGTGCTCGTCATCACCGGTAAGCTCGACGGTCGCACGCTGAATTCGCGTTGGGTGAATGCGATAGACAAGCACGGCGTGGTCGTGCAGGTCTGGCCGGTCGAGCTCGCTCGGCTGCCGGCGTGGATTCGCGAGCGGCTCGCGCGGCACGGTCTGAAGGCCGATCCGGCGGCAGCCGCACTTCTGGCCGAGCGCGTCGAAGGCAACTTGCTCGCCGCGCATCAGGAAGTCGAAAAGCTCGCGCTGCTCATGCCGCAGGGCACGATCACCGCAGAGGCGGTCGTCGATGCCGTTGCCGACAGCGCCCGTTTCGACGTGCTGCAGCTCGGCGAGGCGGCCATGCGAGGACAGATCGCCCGGGCGCTGCGCATCCTCGAGGGCTTGCATGGCGAAGGCGTCGAGCCGACGCTTGTGCTCTGGGCGCTCAACAAGGACTTGCAGTGGATTGCGCGGGCGCAGGCGCTCATGCGCAACGGCCGGAGCGCCGACATGGCGATGAACGCTTTGTATGTTTGGCGGCCGCGGCAGGCGGCAATGAAGCTTGCGTTGAATCGTTTGACGGCCACCGACGTGAGAGGGCTTCTCATGGATGCGGCCAACGTGGACCGCGCCATCAAAGGTGCGCTTCGCAGCGATCCGTGGATCGAGCTGGAGGCGCTGGTTGCGCGCTTTGCGGGCGCCCGTTTGGGGCGTGCGGCCTGATCCGTCGAGCTGTTGCCATAGCGAGAGTCATGAAGCCCATCGGCATTTTCGGCGGCACTTTCGATCCGATTCATTTCGGACACTTGCGTACGGCCTTCGAGCTGCTGCAGGCGCTGCGCCTGAGCGAAATGCGCTTCATGCCGGCGGGCAATCCGCCGCATCGCGAGGCGACCGTTGCGACTGCCGAGCAGCGCCTGGCGATGGTGCAGGCGGCCACGCGCGATCAGCCCGGTTTCGTCGTCGACGATCGGGAGATCCGCCGCGAGGGATTGTCGTATTCGGTCGATACGATGCGCACGTTGCGTGCGGATTTTCCCGACCGTTCGCTGTGCCTGATCGTCGGCATGGACGCATTTCTCGGCTTGCCAAAGTGGCATCAGTGGCGCGAACTATTGGAGCTCGCCCATCTGGTCGTCGCGCATCGGCCCGGTTGGCGGGCACCGAGCATGGGACCGCTCGGCGAGCTGCTCGTCGATCGCGGCACGGGACGCATCGGCGATCTGCACGAGTCGCGCGCCGGGTGCATCTACATTCATGCAGTCACGCAGCTCGAAATCTCATCGACGGAGCTGCGCAAGATGATCGCCGCAGGACGCGATCCGCGCTATCTGATGCCGGATGCGGTGCGGGCCATCATCGAGGAGACAGGTTGCTACAAGCGTTCATGAGCTCGCACGTGTTCTGCGGCAAGAGCGCCCGCGAGCCTCGCACTGTCTCGTCTCAAGACGCTCTTGCTCTCGGGCCCTACGACGTCAGCTCGCCGCCAGCCGGACGACAGGCGCACATTCACCTGCAATTGAGGTAAGCATGGCCGCCAAACGCGCGAAGACTTCACGGACCACCCGCTCGACGACCAAGGCCAAGACGCCGGCCAAGACAGCGGGCAAGACTCGCTCCGCCGCTGCGAAGAAGACGGCGACGGCGAAGAAGACAGGCGTAGCCGCGGCCGCCAAGGCCAAAGCGAAGACGAAGGCGACAAGCGACCTGCTCAAGGTCGTCGAGCACGCGCTCGACGAGATGAAAGCGGTGAACGTGAAGGTGCTCGACGTGCGCAAGCTCACGGACATCGCCGACACGATGATCATCGCGAGCGGTAATTCCGATCGACACGTGCGCTCGATCGCCGATCGCGTGGTCGAGCACGCCAAGAAGGCGGGCTTTCGGCCGATGGGCGTGGAAGGCGAGCGCGACGGCGAATGGGTACTCGTCGACCTGCAGGATGTGATCGTGCACATCATGCTGCCGCGCGTGCGCGAGTTCTATCGGCTCGAGAGCCTCTGGGACGTGAGCCCCACGCGGCGCGAGGCGGCCGCCGCCAACGGTTGAAGTCATCGCGCCGTGCGGCTCGTTCTCATTGCAGCCGGCACGCGCCTGCCGAGCTGGGTCAACGAGGGCGTCGCGGAGTACGCGGCGCGGCTGAAAGGCGAGTACCGCTTCGAGCTCAAGGAAATCCCGCTCGGCCAGCGCAGCGGCGGCGACGTCAAACAAGCGCTTGCCAAGGAACGCGAGCGTATGAGCGCGGCGCTACCTGCCAATGCCTATCTCGTGGCGCTGCAAGTGACGGGGCAGCCGCTTACCAGCGAGCAGCTCGCGAAATTCCTCGAAACGCGTGCCCGCGACGGCCGCGACGTGGCATTTCTGATCGGCGGACCCGACGGCATTCCGCCCGAGCTCGACGCGCGCGCCGATTTTCGCTGGTCGCTCTCGCCGCTCACGTTGCCGCATGCCATGGCGCGCATCGTCGTCGCCGAAGCGCTGTATCGCGCCGTCACGATCATCAAAGGGCATCCGTATCACCGGGCCTGACCGGAGGCCCGCGCGGCACTCGCGCGCTCCGTAGCGCAGCGCATCGTTGCGCGAGCGCTCAGACTTTCATTTTCGCCAGCGTCGCGAGCGCGGCTGCGGCGGTGGGGAAGCGCTCGTTCGGATTCTTCGCAAGCAGGCCGTCGATCAAGCTTTGAAAACGCGCGTGCTCCGGCGGAAGCGTCGGGATCGGATCGTGGCGATGCGCATGGAGGATCGCCATGACGGTATTGCCGCGGAAGGGACGTTGACCAGTCAACATTTCGTAGAAGATCACCCCGAGGCTGTAGAGGTCGCTGCGCTGGTCGACGGGCGCGCCTTCGGCCTGTTCGGGGCTGATGTAATAGGGCGAGCCGCGTATCTCGCCGGCGAGCGTGACCTGCGTGGCGTTCTCCATCGGCTTGGCGAGGCCGAAGTCGATGAGCACGATGCGTCCGTCGGCGCGCATCATGACGTTGGCGGGTTTCAGATCGCGGTGGCAGAGTCCGGCCGAATGCACCGCCACGAGCGCACCGGCGATCTGCACGAAGATGTCGATGCTGTCGCTCACCGTCATGAGATTGCGGATGCGCAGCTCGAGGCTGCCGCCCGGAAAGTACTCGGTGACGATGTAGCGGAAATCCTCGCCGTGGCCCCAATCGTAGATATCCACGATCGCGGGATGCCGGATGCGCGTGAGCAGCTCGCGCTCGCGCTCGAAGCGCTCCTCCTCGCCGGCATCGGCCGTCGACAGCGGGCCGGTGCGCAGGACCTTCACCGCCACGTTGTGGCCGAGCTCGAGCGAGTGCGCGACGTAGATCTCCGACTTCGGCGAGGTCGCGATGGTTTGTAGGAACCGGTAGCCCGGAATACGCGGAAACGAGAGCGGCTGCCGATCTAGCCCCCTCAAGCTCCTCATCTCGTTACCGTGGCGCATCGTCGCTGACGCTTGTCTTGATCTTGTGTTCCAACCGCTGCGATAGCGCTATCACCGCCGCACGCGGTGGATAGGCATTTGCAAACGGGGGGCGAGCGTAGCGGGTGAGGCGCCTAGCGGACTAGAGACTGGATCACGAATGTGCCCGGGCGATGCGGCGGGAAGTGCGCTTGGCCCGAACTTGGCTATGATAGTCGGCAAGCAGGTCGCGGCGGCATGCCGACCGCGACGGGGGACTCGACCGTGGAATCGAAATACGTGATCGACGCCGGCAAACGGCTGATACACGTGAGGGTGTGGGGCGAGATGCGCGCCCAAGGCTTGATCGCGCTGATGCGGCGGATCGGCTCTGACCCGCTGTACCGGCCGGATATGGACGCGATCGTCGACCTGCGTGAGGCGCACGGCGATTGGGATTATTCGGAAATCCAGCGTCTGCGCGACTTCCTGGCGCGTGCCGCCGGTTCCGAGCGACGCCTGTGGGCAGGCGTCATGAGCCCGGGGCCGCTGGCGGCGGCCGCGCGGATGTTGATCGTCATCAGCGAGCCGGTGGCCCCCGGCCTGCAGATGCAGCTCTTCGACGAGCCGCGCTCGGCGGTCCGCTGGATCCGCGCCAGCCGCCGCGTGCACGGCGCCTTCCTGCCGCATCGAGCCGAGCAGCCGTCCGCTTCGGTTCGTTAGCCCTCAGCGCCTTGCCCGTCGGGGTGGCGCTCCAACGCAAGTTCAGCACGAGTTCAGCGCTCGCTCGCTAATCCTGGCAGCACTGAGGCCATCGCCCGAAGGCTCGTACCCGACAAGCCTGCGCGTTACGCCTTGTTTTTGTTAACCGAACAATACAATCGGCGCGCGCGGACCTGTATGCTTCGGGTTATGGAAAGTTTTTCCAAGCCTTTGATCTATCTAGCTTCCGCATCGCCGCGCAGGAGCGCTCTGCTGCGCCAAGTGGGGGTTCCCCACAGCGTGCGTCCGGTCGATATCGACGAGGCGATCGCCCCGGGCGAATCGCCCGGCGCGTACGTCACCCGCCTGGCCGAAACCAAGGCGCGCACCTTGTGGCAGCGCTTGGCGCCGGAGGAACGCTTGCCGGTGCTGGGAGCCGATACGTCGGTCGCGCTCGATGACGAGATCATGGGCAAGCCGCGCGACGAGCAGGACGGCGTGCGCATGCTGGCGCGGCTGTCGGCGCGGACGCATCGGGTGTTCACGGCGGTCGCGCTCTGTCACGAGGGCGGTTGCGCCACCCAGCTCAGCGTCAGCGAGGTTTCGTTCCGCAAGCTCGAGCCGGAGGAGATCCAGGCTTATTGGCGCACGGGAGAGCCCCGCGACAAGGCCGGCGCGTATGCGGTGCAAGGGCTTGCAGCGCTGTTCATCGAGCGCATCACGGGCAGCTTCTCCGGAATCATGGGGCTGCCTTTGTTCGAAACGGGCGAGCTGCTGCGCTCGATCGGTTGGCGCCTCGACGGCGCGACGGTGCAATGACTGCCGAAATTCTCGTCAATGTGAGCCCTCGCGAGGTCCGTGCGGCCCTCGTCGAGAACGGCGTTCTCCAGGAAATTTTTCTCGAGCGTGCCAACCGCCGCGGCTTGATCAGCAATATCTACAAAGGTCGCGTCTCGCGCGTGCTGCCGGGCATGCAGGCCGCGTTCGTCGACATCGGGCTCGAGCGCACTGCGTTCCTGCACGCTTCCGACATCGTGCATCCGGCGGTCGGGGAGAACGGTCAGCCGGATCATCCCGTCGACGAGGGCAAGGCCGCCGACATCCAATCGCTCGTCTCGGAAGGCAGCGAAATCCTCGTGCAGGTGCTCAAAGATCCGCTCGGCACGAAGGGTGCGCGTCTGACCACGTTCATCACGCTGCCGTCGCGTTATCTCGTGTACATGCCCAAAGGGCGCGGGATCGGCATCTCGGCGCGCATCGAAGATGAGGCGGAACGGCAACGCTTGCGCGAGGCGGCGATGATGTTCGTGCGCCCGGACGAGCCGGGCGGCTATATCGTGCGCACGGCCGCTGAAGGCGCCTCACCAGATGCGCTGCGCGCGGACATGATGTTCTTGCAGAAGCTCTGGGCGGTGCTGAGCGAGAAGGCTGCGCATACGCGTCCCGGCAATCTCGTTTACGAAGATCTCGCCCTGCCGTTGCGGGTGCTGCGCGACATCGTCTCGAGCGGCGTCGACAGGGTGAGCGTCGATCATCCCGAGACGTTCCAGCGCATGCAGGAATTTGCGCGCACGTTCATGCCGGATCACGTCGAGCGCATTGAGCTGTACCGCAGCAATCGGCCGATCTTCGATCTCTACGGCATCGAGGATGAGATCAAGCGCTCGCTCGAGCGCAAGGTGCCGCTCAAGTCGGGCGGCTATCTCATCTTCGATCAGACCGAATCGATGACGACGATCGACGTCAATACGGGCGCCTATGTCGGTCACCGCACGCTCGAGGAGACGATCTTCCGCACCAATCTCGAGGCGGCCGTGGCGATCGCGCGGCAATTGCGGCTGCGCAACTTGGGCGGAATCATCATCATCGATTTCATCGACATGGAAGAGGAGGAGCACCGCCGCCAGGTGCTGCAGGCGCTCGAGAAAGCGCTCGCTTCCGACCATGCCAAGAATCACATCTCCTCGGTCTCGCCGCTCGGCCTGGTCGAGATGACGCGCAAGCGCACGCGCGAGAGCTTGGAACACATGCTGTGCGCGCCGTGTCCTACCTGCGAGGGCCGCGGTTTCGTCAAGACGACGGAGACGGTGTGCTACGAGATCTTCCGCGAGATCTTGCGTCAGGCCCGTCAGTTCGAGTTCCAGGAGCTGATGGTGCTTGCGCATCAAGACGTCATCGAGCGGCTCCTCGACGAAGAGTCCGCTGCGCTGGCGGAGCTCGAAGTGCACACGGGCAAGCCGATCCGTCTGCAGACCGAGGCGTTGTATCAGCAGGATCAATACGACGTGGTGCTGATGTGAGCATCGCACCGCGTGACAGGTTCAGCGCTCGTTGCGACGCGTCTGCTGCGCGTGCCGAGCGAAAGGTTCGAAACGAGTAAGCGAAAGTGCGCGCGATTTCCCGCAGAGGCAGCCCCTCCCAAGCCTCGCCGGCAGAGGCGGGCACGCCTGCGGGCGCCGCTCGCTGGCGGCGCGTGGCGAAGCTGCTCGTGGTCACCGCGGTCACGATCGTGCTGCTCCTGGCGGCATTGCTCGGCGTCTTCGGCATCATCGTCGGGCGCGTGCCCGAGTACCGCGTGCAAGTCCAGGACTGGCTGAGCGAGCGCACCGGTGTCGTCATCGAATTTCGTTCGCTGAGCGCGCGCCTGCGGCTCTTCGGCCCCGAGCTCATTTTCGAAGATGCGGTCGTGCGCACGCCGGATCGAACGCAGGTGCTCGCGACCGCCGAGCGCGGCAGCGTCGCCTTCGATCTGTGGAACTCGCTGCGCAACCGCCAGCTGAGCGCGGGCCGCTTTTCGCTGAGCTCTCCGGAGATCGGCCTGATTCGCACGCGCGAGCGGCGGATTCAGCTCTTGGGGCAGTCTGCGCTGCCCGAGCGCACGAGCGCGAAGCCCATTGCGATCGAGCAGCTGCCGACCGGGCAATTCCGCGTGCGCAATGCGCGCGTGACCTTTACCGACGAGGTCACGGGACGCGGCCCGTGGTCCATGTCCGGCATCAGCTTCGATCTGACGCGCGATATCGACTCGATCCGCTTGCAGGGCGACGCGCGGTTGCCCGACTCGCTCGGCGGGGCGCTGCGATTTGCCGCCACGGCAACGGGCGTGCTGAAAGATCCGCATGCCGTCGTATCAACTTTCTCGATCGCTGGCGAGGATCTCGACTTGGCCGGCTGGGCCGACGTGTTTCCCGACGAGTGGCCCGTGCCCGAAACCGGCCACGGCTTGCTCGAGTTGGCGGGTTCGCTGCGCGGCGCCGAGCTGACGGAGCTGTCGGCGCGCGTCGATTTCGCGCGCGTATCGGCGGTGCTGCCGCTCTGGGTCACGCCGTTGCCGGGACCCGAACCGATGCCCGTGCACGAAGACGATCGCGCGCAGCCGTATGTCCCGCCTGTCGTGAGCACGGCACGCATGAGCGCCGAGCCGCAGAGCGACCCGCAGCTGCCGGCGCAGAGCGCCGAACCGACGACCGAGATCGTGAGCTACGAGCGCATCGCGTTTCAGGCGCGTGCGCAGCGCGACGGACAAGACTGGCACGTGAGCATCGCGGACCTCGATCTGTCCCGTGCGGGCTCGCCGTGGCAAAGCGCACGCATCGAAGGAACTTGGTCGCGCACCGAAGCGGCGCAGCGCGGACGCCTCGCAGTCGATCGGCTCGTGCTGGGCAATATCTGGCCGCTGCTCGCCTATCTGCCCGAGAGCCCGTTCCTCGCGAAGCTGCGTGCGCTGCGTGCGCGAGGCGTTCTAGAAAATATTGCCGTTACGTTCGAACGCGCTGCGGACGCAACGCCGGCGTACACGATCGAAGCGAAGCTTGCCGACGTCGGCTTCGATCCCGTGGCGCGCATCCCTGGGGTGACCGGCATCAGCGGCACGCTGCGTGCCGATCACACGCAAGGAGAGCTGCATGTCGTCGGGCGCGAGGTGACCTTCGAGCTGCCGCGGATGTTCCGACATGTGCTCACGGCCGCTACGCTCGATGGCGATGTGAGCTGGAACGTCGATGCCGAGCGCATCGAAGTGCACAGCGACAATCTGCAGGTTGCGGGGGAGGACGGTCGCGCGAACGCGGTGCTGACCGTGCGCGTGCCGCGCGATGGCGGCATGCCCGTGCTCGAGATCGCAGCGCGCAGCGAAGACTTGAATCTCGCCGCCACCGGCAAGTACGTCCCCGGACACAAGCTCAGCAAGAAGACGCTCGCCTGGTTCGACAATGCATTCGTCGATGGACGCATCAAGTCGGCGAGCTTCGAGATGAACGGGCCCGTTCGTCTGTTTCCGTTCCGGAACGATGAGGGCACTTTCACTGCCCGTGCCGAGGTTGAAAACGCCACGCTCCTCTATCACGACGCGTGGCTGCCGCTCACCGACGTGGCCGGCGAAGTGAGCTTTCACAACCAGAGCATGAATGTACGCGTCGATACCGGGCGCGTCGGCGGCCTCACGACGAACGGCGCTACGGCGGAGATCAAAGATCTCAAGGACGTCGAGTTGCGCGTGCGCGCCGCAACGCAAGGCACGCTGACCGACGCGTTCTCCTTCCTGCTCGCAAGCCCACTTGCGTCCACCATGTTGGGCGAGCAGCTCGCCAAGCTCGAAGGCGAGGGGGCCGTGACGGCGGATGTTCGGCTCTTCCTGCCGATCAAACGCATGGAACGTCGCGATGTGCAGGTCAACGCCAAGATCGCCAATGCGACGCTCAAGCACGGCGACATCGAAGCGCCGGTGCGTGCGCTCTCGGGCAGCTTGAGCGTGCACAACAGCCTGCTGACGCGCGCCGAGCTACACGGGCGCTGGCTGTCCGGTCCTGTGGCAGTCGAAGCGATGCGGCTCGATGCGCGCTCATCCGAGCTCGTCGCGCACGGCCGTGCGGATGCGGCGTGGCTGAAAACGTTGCTCGACGTGCCCGCATCGATCGACATCGATGGCGAAGCGGCATGGCGCCTTACGACGAAGCTCACGGCGCGGGCGGACGATGAAGCGCAAGAGGATCGGCGCTTCCAGCTCACGGCCGATCTGCGCGACTTCGCGCTCGGGCTACCGGCGCCGCTCGGTAAACGCCTCGGCGAGCCGCGCCAGCTCGATCTCGTCATCTCGCTCGAGCCGCGCAATCGCGCCGTCGTGCGCGGTGCGCTCGGCGACGTGCGTGCGCTGCTGAGCTTCAGGCGCGACGACGGCGGTTGGATTCTCGATCGCGGCGGCGTGCGCGCGGACGGGCAGCCTGCGGCCGTGCCGAGTCATCGCGGTCTGCGCATCGAAGGCTCGATCGAGCGTTTCGTGCTCGACGATTGGCTCGCGCTCAAGGGGCCGGAGCGGCGCAACAACAAACGGCGGCTGATCGATTACTTACAGGCGGCCAATGTGCGCGTCGGCTCGTTCGAGCTGTTCGGCTATCGCTGGTCGGATCTGCGCGGCGTGTTGCAGGCGACGACGAACGGCTGGCGCATCGATGTCGATGGTCCCGAGGCGGTGGGGCAAGTCTTCCTACCCGAATCTTTCACGGGCAGCATGCCGCTGCGCGCGACCATGGAACGGCTCGTGCTCGCGAAAGGACCGCGTGAGCGAAATGACGGATCGTCAGGCGCACAAACCATCGATCCGCGTCAAGTGCCCGCGCTCGAGGTGCATGTCGACGACATGCACATGGACGGGCGCAAGCTCGGCACCGTCGATCTCACCGCAACGCGTGTCGCGTCGGGGCTCAACCTCGAACGCTTGAAGATCTCGAGCGGCGCGCTCGAAGCAGAAGGTTGGGGCGAGTGGCTGATGTCGCCGCAAGGCCCGCGCTCGCGCCTTACTCTCACGGCGCGCAGCTCCGATGTCGCAGCAACGCTCGTCGCGCTCGACTACACGCCGTTCATGGAAGCGCAGCGCGGCGAGCTGCGAGCGCAGCTCAATTGGGCCGGCGGTTTCGATGGCAGGCTCCTCGAACGCGCTTCGGGCACGATTTCAGTTCGCGCAGAGAACGGCCAGATCGTGAACCTTCAGCCCGGCGCGGGCCGCATGCTCGGGCTGTTCAGCGTCGCTGCGCTGCCGCGCCGGCTGGCGCTCGATTTCAGCGATTTGACCGACAAGGGGCTTGCTTTCGATACGATTCAGGGCGATTTCGACGTGCTGGAGGGAAATGCCTACACGTCGAATCTGCTGCTGCGCGGCCCGGCTGCCGAAATCGGTATCGCCGGCCGAACGGGCTTCGGAGCGCGCGACTACGATCAAACCGCGGTCGTTACGGGCAATTTGGGCGCATCGCTCCCGGTGGCCGGGGCGATCGCGGGCGGGCCCGCGGTGGGGGCGGCGCTGCTCTTGTTCTCTCAGGTCTTCAAGGAGCCGCTCAAAGGCATGACGCGCGGCTACTACCGCATCACCGGGCCGTGGGACAATCCGAATGTCGAGCGAGTGGATGCTTCCGCCGCGAAGGATGCGTCCGCTCGTGCCAGTGGAGCGAGCGAATGAGCGAATCCCGAGCGTTGCCCAAGACGGCAGCAATTCAAATGAATTCCGGCGCCGACGTCGCGGCGAATCTCGCAGCGGCACGCACGCTGCTCGAGCGCGCACGCGCCGAAGGCGCGCAGCTCGCCGTGCTGCCGGAGAACTTCGCGATCATGGGTCGACGCGAAGCCGACAAACTGGCGGTTGCAGAAACGCTTGGCGAGGGACCGATTCAGGATTTCTTGAGCCGCACCGCGCGCGAGCTCGGTATGTGGATCATCGGCGGCACGGCGCCGATCCGCTCGGAAACGCGGCCAGACAGGGTCGCGGCCGCCAGTCTCGTCTTCGACGATGCCGGACGCTTTGTCGCGCGCTACGACAAGATTCATCTGTTCGACGTCGATCTGCCGGATCGCGAGGAACGCTATCGCGAGTCGGCCACCATCGCGGCCGGCAGCAAGCCGGTCGTCGTCGAGACGCCGTTCGGACGCGTCGGCCTGGCTGTGTGCTACGACGTGCGTTTTCCCGAGCTGTTCCGCCACTTGCTGGCCGAAGGTGCGCAGATTCTGTGCGTGCCGGCGGCGTTCACCGCAGCCACCGGCCGCGCCCATTGGGAAACGCTCATTCGTGCGCGCGCGATCGAGAATCTATGCTACGTGATCGCGCCCGCGCAAAGTGGCGTGCATGCGAGTGGGCGCGAAACCTACGGACACTCCATGATCGTCGATCCTTGGGGCCACGTGCTCGCGTGCGTGGAGGAAGTCGGGGCAGGGGTTGCAGTCGGCGAAATCGACCTCACGTTGCAACAACAGGTCCGCGAGCGTTTCCCCTCGCTCGCCCATCGCCGTTTCCGGATCGCCGTCTGAGAGGTCTTTGGCGCCCGCTATGTCCACCCATCCGATCACCCGCGAAATGCTCCATCTCGAACTGCCGCAGCAGGCAACCGGCGTCGAGGCGCTCGAAGTGGCGCGTCAGTCGATTCTGCATCCGTCCGGTCTCGACGAAGATCGCATCGCGAATGTGCTCGGCAGCGTCATGGGCTACAGCGTCGATTACGCGGATTTCTATTTCGCGTTGACGCGCGAGGAGTCCTGGTCGCTCGAAGACGGCATCGTCAAAGACGGATCGCACAGCATCGAGCAGGGCGTCGGCGTGCGCGCGCTGTCGGGCGAGAAGACCGGATTTGCGTATTCCGACGAGATCGTTCTGCCGGCCTTGACGCAGGCCTCCGCAGCCGCGCGTGCGATCGCGCGCAGCGGCGGCAATGCCTCCGTGCAGGCGTGGCGCGCATCGACCGGTCATCGGCTCTACGCGCCGATCGATCCGCTCGAAGGATTGAGCGATGCGGACAAGGTGCGTCTGCTCGAGCGCATCGATGCCGAAGCGCGCCGTCTCGATCCGCGCGTCACGCAAGTGATGGCAAGCCTTGCCGGCTGTCATGAAGTGATCCTCGTGATGGCGAGCGACGGCACCATCGGCGCCGACGTGCGGCCGCTGGTGCGCATGAACGTTTCCGTGATCGTCGAGCAGAATGGCCGGCGCGAGCAGGGCTATTGCGGCAGCGGCGGCCGCTACGGTTTTGCCCGTTTCCTCGAGAACGACCGTTGGAAGGAGCTCGTGGCCGAAGCGGTGCGCAGCGCCGTCGTCAATCTGGATGCGCGTCCTGCGCCGGCCGGAACCATGACCGTCGTGCTCGGGCCGGGCTGGCCGGGCGTGCTGCTGCACGAAGCGGTCGGGCACGGGCTCGAAGGCGATTTCAACCGCAAAGGAACGTCCGCGTTCACGGGGCGGATCGGCGAGCAAGTCGCATCCGAGCAGTGCACCGTCGTCGACGACGGCACGCTGGGCTCGCGCCGCGGCTCGCTCAACATCGACGATGAAGGCACGCCGACGCAGTGCACGACGCTGATCGAGAACGGCATCCTGCGCGGCTACATGCAGGACAAGCTCAATGCGCGGCTCATGGGCGTCAAACCCACGGGCAACGGCCGGCGCGAGTCGTTCGCGCACATGACGCTGCCGCGCATGACCAACACGTACATGCTCGCGGGCAAGTACGCCCCCGAAGAGATCATCGGCTCGGTGAAGAAGGGCCTGTACTGCAAGAACTTCGGCGGCGGTCAGGTCGACATCACCTCGGGCAAGTTCGTGTTCTCGGCGAGCGAGGCCTATCTGATCGAAGACGGGCGCATCACCGCGCCGGTGCGCGGCGCCACGCTCATCGGCAACGGCCCTGACGTGCTGCGGCGGGTATCGATGGTCGGCAACGACCTCAAGCTCGACGAGGGCGTCGGCACTTGCGGCAAGGAAGGGCAGGACGTGCCGGTCGGAGTCGGCCAGCCGACGCTGCGCGTGGACGGACTCACAGTCGGCGGCACGCAGGCAGGCTAAAGTCGCGTCCGTCCCAGGCTATTGCTACGATGGCCGCGCACTCCCGCGGCTCGCTTGAACGATACGATGTGGCTCGCCCGACCGATCTACGAATTCCTGCCTTATCTCTACATGCTGATCGGCGTCGGCGGGCTGACGGCCGCATGGTTCGTGGACACCGAGCCCTTGCCCAGCATTTTCATGATCGTGGGCGCGCTCAGTCTGATGGGTGGGTTGGTCGTCTGGCTGCGCCGGCGCGATTACCGCACGCGGCAGGCCGAGTACAACCGTAAATCGCTCGACGATTGACGCTGCGCGCCGTTGGAGCGGCGCGCGGCAAGAGATCTCCGCTCAGCTGGCGCCGGCGCTGCGCGTTTCTGCGGCGGCAGGTACGGGCTCGATTCCGTCGGCTTCGGTGACCGTAGCGGCCGCTCCAGCGTCTCCCTGCATGTAGCCCTCGGGCAGCGGCACAGCATCGTCCTCACCCGCATCCGCAATCACTCGCGTGCGCGTCAGGCGCTCGTCGAAGTACATGATCTCGTGCTGCCCGATCTGCACGACGTCGCCGTCGTTGAGCATGCGTCGGCGCACGCGCTTCGAGCGCACGTAGATGCCGTTGGTGCTGTTCAAGTCCTCGAGCACGCAGGTGTGCAGCGTCGTGATGATCTGCGCGTGATGGCGGCTGATGTACTTGCTGTCGATCTGCAGATCGTTGTCGGGCGTGCGCCCGATGATGAAGCGTCCGGGCGTGAGCTCGCGCTCGGCAATCGTCTGGCCGTTGTAGCCGACGAGAATGCGACCGAGCACCACGCGCTTGTCCGCCGGGCGTTCCGCGACGGGCTCGCTGCGTCCCAAGCCCGGCGGCACGTGCAGGCGCACCGAACGCTCGGTGTACTCGACCCATTGCAGCTCGTCGATCGCGGCGCGCACGTCTTCGAGCGTGACGATGTCGCGATCGCGCGCATACGCCGCCATCATCGAGGTATCGCACAGCGTATTGATGAGACGCGGAATGCCGCCCGTGTAGCGATAGATGATCGGGAAGGTATCAGGCTGGAAGATCGTGCGGCCTTGCGAACCGGCGACTTCGAGCCGGTGCTCGATATAGGCCTGCATGTCGCTCTTCGACAGCGCAGTCAGGTGGAAGCGCAGACGAATACGCTGCGCGAGCTGCACGAGGCTCGGCGAGTTCAGCTTGTCGTTGAGCTCGGGCTGTCCGGCGAGGATGATGCGCAGCACCTTTTCCTTCGTCGTTTCGACGCCGGATAGCAGTCGGATCTCCTCGAGCACCTTGTTCGAGAGATTCTGCGCCTCGTCGACGATGAGCAGCACGCGGCGACCGTTGGCGTACTGTTCGATCAGGAATTCGTTGAGCGTGGCGAGGAGCTCTGCCTTCTTCATGCGGAACGGCTGGAAGCCGAACTGCACGAGAAGCGACTGCAGGAATTCGGTGGCGGAAACCTGCGTCTGGTTGATCTGCGCGACGACGACGTCCTTTTCGAGCTCTTTGAGGAACGTCTCGATCAGCGTGGTCTTGCCGGAGCCGATCTCGCCTGTGATGACGACGAATCCGTCCGTGAACCAGATCGTCGACTCCATGTAGGCTTTGGCCCGGGCGTGATGTTTGGACAGGTACAGAAACGCCGGGTCCGGGGTGAGCCGGAACGGGAGCTCTTGCAGTTTGAACAGCTCGAGATACATGTCTTGTCGCGTACCTCTGGGACCTGCCTATCTCGTGTGCGTCGGCGAACGCTACCCGGTGTGCGCGCGCCCTGCACGTGCAGAATGCTCATTTCCATGCCCGGCGGCGCGAGCCAGTTTACGGGCAAAGCCTTGGGTATTCAAAAGCGCACCCAGACGGCATCGTGCCTGCATATCAGGCCAGGAAACGGCATTCGATGGCGCTGGCCTTTGGGCCGTTGACATCCTTCCGGCGACTGGCTGCGACGGATGACGCTGCCCGGCCGCCGTATCCCCGAGCGCACGGTTGCCTCGGCGGGGGAGGCGGGCTCAGGCGAGCTTCAGTCGCAAAAGCTGTTTCAACGCGCGATCCCGGCGCGCCGCCGATGCGGCGACGATCGTGCAATGCCCCAGCTTTCGATTGGGCCTAGGTTCTTTACCGTAGCTGTGAAAGTGTACGCCCGGCACGCGCAGAATGTTCCCGAGCTCGGGGATGCTGCCGATGAAGTTCACCATGGCGGAATGTCCTACCGGCTCGGTGCTACCGAGCGGTAAACCGAGGATCGCCCGCACGTGATTTTCGAATTGGCTGGTCTGCGCGCCCTCGATGGTCCAGTGGCCGGAGTTGTGCACGCGCGGCGCCATCTCATTGGCGATCAGCTGGCCGCGTTTGACGAAGAATTCCACTGTCAGCACGCCCGCGTAGTCGAGGTGCTTGAGCAGGCGCGTCAGGTAGCGTTCCGCCTGCGTCTGGAGCGCAGAGTGCCGATACGGCGCGATCGAATAACGCAGGATGCCGTTGGCGTGCGTGTTTGCGGAGAGCGGATAAAAGCGCGTTTCGCCGCGCGTGCTGCGCACGGCGATCAGCGACACTTCGCGGCTGAAATCGACGAAACCCTCGTAGATAAGCGGCACCGCGCCGAGCGTCTGCCAGGCCGTCTCGAGATCCGACGCCTTGCGAATCAGATATTGGCCGCGTCCGTCATAGCCGAGGCGGCGGGTTTTCAATACGCCGGGAATGCCGATGTCGCGCGCAGCCTTCTCCAGGTCGTCGAAGCTGTCGACCGGCGCATAGGGCGGCGTCGGAATCTTCAGCCGAGCAAAGCAATTCTTCTCATCCAATCGATCCTGCGACGCGCCGAGCGCCGCAACCGGCGGCAGAAAAGGCTTACGCGCTGCGATCTCGCTGACCGCCTCGACCGGCACGTTCTCCACATCGAACGTCACCACGTCCACCGCGTCGGCGAGCTCGGCCAGGCGTGCACGATCGTCGAACGCGCCGCAGATGATGCGGCCGACTTGAGCGCCGGGTGCATCCGCGCTCTGGTCGAGGAACACGAAACGAAGCCCAAGGGGATAGCCCGCCAAAGCCAGCATTCTGCCAAGCTGGCCGGCGCCGATGATGCCGATCTTCATGAATGTGCGGAGGACGATTCGCTCGGATCGGGATGTGCGAGAACTGCTTGCGTTTGCTCGGTTCGGAAGGCGTCGAGCGCAACGCGAATGTGATCGTACTTGTTGGCGAGGATGGCGGCCGCGAGCAGGGCCGCATTGGTCGCGCCGGCTTGGCCGATTGCCAGCGTGCCGACCGGGATGCCCGCCGGCATCTGTACGATCGAAAGCAGCGAGTCGAGCCCGTTGAGCGCTTTCGATTGGACAGGGACGCCGAGCACGGGCAACGACGTCTTGGCGGCCACCATGCCGGGCAGGTGCGCTGCACCGCCGGCGCCTGCGATGATGACTTCGAGGCCGCGCGCACGCGCCGAGCTCGCGTACTCGAACAGCAGGTCGGGCGTGCGATGCGCGGAGACGACGCGCGTCTCGAATGGGACGCCGAGGCGCTCGAGCATTTCCGCCGCGCGCTGCAGCGTGTCCCAGTCGGACTTCGAGCCCATGATGATGCCGACGAGCGGGTTCATTCGTGAATTGTAGCCGATACGCGGCAGGGATGGGGTGTTTAGCCGGACAGGGCCTCGCGCAGGACGCGAAACAGCTCACGCGATGCATGCGGCGGCGAGCCGTTCTGCCGTTCGATGCGGGCACGCTCCAGCAGCTGCGTGAGCGCTCGTCGGTCGAGCGGCTGGCTAACCTCCTGGCTCAAGGCGTCGAGGGCGCTCGGCCCATCGCGCAGGAGCCGATCGCGCCATTGCTCGATACGGCGAAAGCGCAGTGCTTCGGCACGCTCGCGCAGGCGTTTCGCCTCGAGGGCAGCGCGGATCGGCTCGGCGTCGATCTTGCGCATCAGCTTGCCTATGTACTGCTTCTGGCGATACAGGCCGCCGTGCGCCGTGATGCGCCGTGCCAGCATCACGGCATCGCGCAGCGCTTCCGGCAGCGGCAGGGCGTCGAGCTCCGCCTGCGGCAGCTCGATCAGCCGTTCGCCCAGCGCCTGCAACTCGTCGCTTTGGCGCTTGCGCTCGCTCTTGCTGGGGCGTTCGTAATCTTCCTCGTCGGTCATGCGGCGATTGTAGCGGCAGCCGGCGCGCTTGCGCGGTCTTTGCGCACGTACCGGTCGGTGAAAGTCGCGCGCGGTTTGTTGCAAGTCACCTGGCGCGATCGGCGCTAGAATGGCCGCATGCACACACCCACGCGCAGCTCAGGCTCCAACCATCAGCTCAGTCACTCGCAGGAAGATCTCGAGCGGCTCGTCGTCTTGGCCCTCGAAGAAGCCAAACGTTTGGGCGCGAGCGAGGCCGAAGTAGGCGTCAGCGTTGATACCGGTTTGTCGGTGACGGCGCGCCTCGGCGAGGTCGAAACGCTCGAGTATCAGCGTGATCGCGGCATGGGCGTGACGATCTATCGCGGCAAGCGCAAGGGCTCGGCCAGCACGGCCGATCTCTCCGAGCGCGCGATTCGCGACACCGTTGCCAAGGCCTACAGCATCGCGGGCTTCACGGCCGAAGACGACTGCGCCGGATTGCCCGATCCCGACACCATCGCCAAGGATCCGCCCGATCTCGATCTATGCCATCCGTGGTCGATCGAGCCGGACCAGGCGCGCGATCTTGCGGTCGCGTGCGAAGCGGCGGCACTCGCCTTCGACAAGCGCATCGGCAATTCGGAAGGCGCCACGTTGTCGACGCATCATGGGCTGCGTGTCTTCGGCAACACGCTCGGGTTTCTCGGCGGCTATGCGACCAGCCTGCATAGCTTGAGCTGTGTCGTCGTCGCGCAGGAAAACGGCGAGATGCAGCGCGACTACTGGTATAGCTCGGTGCGCGATTGGCGCGAGCTCGAGGACGGAGAGCGGGTCGGTCGGCTCGCGGCCGAACGCGCGCTGCGGCGTTTGAATGCGCGCAAGCTCGCCACGCTGACGGCGCCGGTGCTGTTCGTGCCCGAGCTCGCGCGCGGGCTGTTCGGCCATTTCTTGGGTGCGATTCGCGGCGGCAGCCAGTACCGCCGCGCGTCGTTCCTGCTCGGCGCAGCCGGGCAGCAGATCTTTCCCGCGTGGCTGCAGATTTCCGAGCGTCCGCACATCCGCAAGGGCCTGGCGAGCGCGCCGTTCGATAGCGAGGGCGTGGCGACGCGCGATCGCGAGCTCGTCGATCAAGGCGTGTTGACGGGATACGTGCTCAGCACGTACTCGGCGCGCAAGCTCGGCCTGAAGACGACGGGCAATGCCGGCGGCGTGCACAACCTGATCGTCGCACCAGGCAACGAGGGCTTCGATGCGCTCGTGCGCAAGATGAACCGCGGTCTCATCGTGACCGAGCTCATGGGGCAGGGCGTCAACGGCGTGACAGGCGATTATTCGCGCGGCGCGGCCGGTTTCTGGGTCGAGAACGGCGCGATTGCCTATCCGGTGCACGAGATCACCATCGCCGGCAATCTGAAGGACATGTACCGCGACATCGTCGCGGTGGGCAACGATGTCGACGCGCGCGGCGGAATTCGCACCGGCTCGGTGCTGATCGAGCGTATGACGATCGCGGGCGAATGAGTCGCGCGCAGTTCAGCGCGTTCGCGCGAGCGTAGCCCTACTTCTGCTCCAAGAGATCCTTGACGGTCTTGCCCTTGAGCGAGTCTTCGAGCGCTCGCTCTGCTGCGCGCGCGGCGGCAACCGCGGGCGCGATATCGCGGATGCGGCCCAAACGCGGACCGTCGGCGTGCTCCCTGACCGCCGCCAGTACATCGGTGAGCTCGATCGTGGCCGGATCGCGGCCCGGTACCCACGTATCGTCGTCGGCAAGGAGCAGCAGCCCTCTGCGCTCGAGCGCGGTCACGATCGGTCCGAGCGCGGCGCCGGGTAGGCCGAGATGATCGGCGAGCGCGTTGATGCTCCAGCGCTCGCGCCCTTGGTGATAGGTCGAGACGATCAGATACATGATCGACAGCGCGACGCGTTCGCGCAGGCTCGAGCTCAGCTGAACGTCAGCGTGACCGGGTCGCAGGTATTGCGGGTTTTGCACGTAGAACGCTAGCTGCGCGCCGAGCAGCAGCACGAGCCACGATACGTACAGCCAGATGAGCGCCACGACGGCAATCGCAAAGCTCGCGTAGATCACCACCGTGCGCGTCGAGCCCGCGATGAACGACGCGAAGATCATTCCGACAGCGGCCCAGAGCGCACCGGCGAACAATCCGCCCACCACTGCGGCGCGGACGCGCACCGAGCAGTTGGGGATGAAGCCGTACATGAAGGCGAAGACGCCGGTGACGATCAGATACGGCGTCAGCACGCCGAGCACGACCAAGATCGTGCCAAACGGCTCGTAGCTCGCCAGCGTCCGCATGAGGTTGGTGTTCCCGAGCGCGGCGAGCAAACCGAAAGCAGCGACGATTGCGGCGGGGCCGACGACGATGACGCTCAAGTACTCGCTGAAGCGCCGCGCGAGACTGCGCGGGCGTTCGACGTGCCAGATGAAATTGAAGCTTTCCTCGACCTTCTGCACCATCGAGATGACGGTGTAGAGCAGGAACACGAAGCCGATCGAGCCGAGCACCGTGCCGCGCACATTGTTGACGAGATCCATGACGCGCGCGGTGATCTCATAGGCGCGTTCGGTGCCGAGCGGCTCGAGGAAGCTGAACAGCACGGGCTCGAGATCTTCGTGATAGCCGAGGCCCTTCAGCACGGAGAAGGACAGCGCAAGCAGCGGCACGATGGAGAGCAGCGTCGTGTAGACGAGGCTCATCGCGCGCAATGTCAGATGGCCGCGCACCACGTCGCGTATGAGGGCATACGGGTAGCGCAGCACGTGCGCGAGGGTCCACAGCGGCCGCCCGATCAACGACTCAGGCGGTTCGAAGAGCCAGTGCTCGAAGCGCGTCAGAAGCGGTTGCAGCATGCGTGTCGAGCCTGACATGGGCCAGGCGTCGCGGCAAGATGCGCGTTTGGACGGCGTGCCGAATGTCTATCCATCGCAGACCAATGGGGGCGGCGTTTGTTCGGCTCGTGCTAAGCAGTCGGCCGATCGGCAGCGGCGTCGAGACCCACGTCGGGCGAGAGCGTGAAGTAAAAGGTCGCGCCTTCGTTCGGGCGCGACTCGGCCCAGATGCGACCGCCGTGTCGCGCCACGATACGTTGCACCGTCACGAGCCCGATGCCCGTGCCGGGAAACTCCGATTCGGTGTGCAAGCGCTGGAAGGGCGCGAACAGCTTGCTCGCGTAGCGCATGTCGAAACCCACGCCGTTGTCGCGCACGAAGTAGACCGGCCCTTCGGCTTGCCGCTGTACGCCGACCGTGACGCGGGCCTGTTCGGTATGTGCGGTGTACTTCCACGCGTTGTCGAGCAGGTTCTCGAGCGCGATGCGCAGGAGGCGTGGATCGGCGTGCACGTGCATGTCGGGCGCGACATCGAGCTCGACGGACCGATTTGGATAGCGCTCGCGCATTACGGCGGCGGCATCGGCGGCGATCTGCGAGAGGCTCGTCGGCCGCGCATTGAGCTCCGCGCGCGTGATGCGCGAGAGCCCGAGCAAGTCCTCGATGAGCTGCGACATCCGTTGGCTCGCCTCTTGGATGCGACGCAGGTAGTGCCGCGATTGCTCGTCGAGCTCGGCCGGTGCGGAGTCGTAGAGGATCTGGCTGAAGCCGGACAGACTGCGGAGCGGCGCACGTAGATCGTGCGAGACGGCGTAGGCGAAGGATTCGAGCTCGCGGTTCGCCACTTCGAGCTGCTGAGTGCGGGCGGCGACGCGGGCTTCGAGCTCGGCGTTCATGCGCTGCACCTCGGCGCGCGAGGCGAGCAGGCTGCGCATCGCGGCTTCGTCACGGCGCTGATAGCGGCGCAGCAGTGCGTAGAGCATCCCCGCCGAGCAGAGGACGAAGAGCCAGCCCTTGATTGTTTGCAGCTGGGTCAGGTGTGCGGGCGAGACATCCAGCGCTTCGACCAGGCGATCGGAAAGGAAGATCCAGAGGACGCCGAAGGCCAGGTAATAGAGCGTGATTCGCGCGGCGACATGCGTCGGGCCCTTCACCGGCACGACACCGTCCTTAGCGATGCTCAAGGTGCTCATGGGCGCGACCCTTCAACGAGATGGACGGGCGGGACAGCAATGTGCGTCCCAAGTTCACTCGAAGCCTCTCCAGGTCGCCAAGCGCCGCGATGGGCTCCTCAGGACGCCGTGAGCCGTTCGAGCGCTTCTGCGTACTTGGCCGAGGTTCGTTCGATGATATCGCGCGGCAGGGTCGGGCCGGGAGGCTGCTTGTCCCAGCTCAACGTTTCTAAGTATTCCCGCACGAACTGCTTGTCGAAGCTGGGCGGGCTCGTGCCGACGCGGTACGTATCGACCGGCCAGAACCGCGACGAATCCGGCGTGAGCGCCTCGTCGATCAAGGTGAGTTGCCCGGACTCATCGAGCCCGAACTCGAATTTGGTGTCGGCGATTATGATGCCGCGTGCACGTGCGTAATCGGCCGCGAAGCGATACAGCGCGAGTGCGGTCGTGCGCACTTGCTCCGCGATGTCGCGCCCGACGAGCGCGACGACGCGTTCGAAGTCGATGTTCTCGTCGTGCGCGCCGACTTCGGCTTTCGTCGCCGGCGTGAACAGCGGCTCCGGCAGCTGCTCGGCTTGTCTCAAGCCCGGGGGCAGGGCGATGCCGCAGACCTGACCGGTCGCCTGATAGTCGCGCCAGCCGGAGCCGATGAGATAGCCGCGCACCACGGCCTCGATCGGCAGAGCGCGCAAGCGGCGCACGACCATGCTGCGATCGGCGATGATGGCGCGTTCGTCCGGGTCGGTGACGACACGCTCCAACGGATAGTCCGTCGTGTGATTCGGGACGATGTGGCGCGTCTTGTCGAACCAGAATTGCGAGATGCGCGTCAGAATGCGGCCCTTGCCGGGAATCGGGTCCGGCAGCACGACATCGAATGCGCTCAACCGATCGGTGGTCACGATCAGCATATGGCGCTCATCCACTTCGTAGATGTCGCGCACCTTGCCGCGGTGGATCAGCTTCAGCCCGCGAAGGTTGGATTCGAACAGCGGCGGGGAGTCGTTCGCAGGCATCGGTTGAGAGCTCTCGTGCAACGGGTACGCCAGAGTCAGGCGCCATGCGCGGCGCGCGGCAACATGCCGCGGATTGTCGCAGCGGGTCGACAGGGCTTCAAGCTCGCGCCGCCGTGCGGCTGGCGTGGGCCCGAGGCGTAATAGCACGGGTTGACAGGCGCGCGGCGACTGCCGACAGTCGCGCGATCGACTGATCATTCACGGTAGCCCTTATGCCTACACCTTGGATCGCCGCTTCCATCCTCTCGGCGAACTTCGCGAAGCTCGGAGAGGAGGTCGACAACGTCATCGCTGCGGGCGCCGATGCGATTCATTTCGACGTCATGGACAACCACTACGTGCCCAACCTCACGGTCGGGCCGCTCGTCTGCGAGGCGCTGCGCACTCACGGCGTGACCGCGCCGATCGACGTGCATCTGATGGTCAAGCCGGTCGACCGGCTGATTCCCGACTTCGCCAAAGCGGGCGCAACCTGGATCACGTTCCATCCCGAAGCAAGCGAGCACGTCGATCGCACGCTCGGCTTGATTCGCGAGCACGGCTGCAAGGCCGGGCTCGTGTTCAATCCGGCCACGCCGCTCACGTGGCTCGATCACGTCATGGACAAGGTCGACATGGTGCTCATCATGTCGGTGAACCCGGGTTTCGCTGCGCAGAAGTTCATCCCTTCGGCGTTGCCGAAGCTACGTGCGGCGAAGGAGCGCATCCTCGCAAGCGGGCGCGAGATCCGCCTCGAGATCGACGGCGGCGTGAAGGTCGACAACATCGGCGAGATCGCGCGTGCCGGTGCCGATACGTTCGTTTCGGGCTCCGGCATCTTCGGCACGAAGGACTATGCTGCGACGATCGCCGCAATGAAGCGCGCGATCGCTGCCGCGGGTTCGACGGGCTGATACGAAACCGCCCGTAAGGTCAGACCGGAGAGCCTGACATTACTGGCGGTCGGAATGAAGGAGAGAAAGGAGCGAGCAACTACGCTCGTGCTCAGTCCTCGTCGTCGAAGTCGTCGCTCTCGACGCGACGGCTCGGCGCGATAGCGCGGCCGGCGGCTGCGGCAAGCGGCGGCTTGGTCTTCATCTTGGGCCGCGCGCCGAAAACGACGATCGTCTTGCCGGTCGCGCGCAGCAATCCCTGATCTTCGAGCACCTTGAGCACGCGTCCGGCCATCTCGCGCGAGCAGCCGACGAGACGCGACAGCTCCTGGCGGCTGACCTTGATCTGCATGCCCTCGGGATGCGTCATCGCATCCGGCTCGTTGCACAGATCCATGATCGCGTGCGCCACACGGCCGGTAACGTCGACGAACGCGAGGTCGCCGAGCTTGCGATTGGTGCGATCCAGGCGCGTGGCGAGCTGCGTGGCAAGCTCGAAAACGAGGCCTGGGCTTTCGGCAGCGAGCTGGCGGAAGCGGGGATAGGTCATTTCAGCGAGCTCACATTGCTGGCGCGTACGCACCCAGGCGCTGCGCGTGGGCTGTTCGTAGAAGAGGCCCATCTCGCCGAAGAACTGTCCCTTGTTGAGGTAGGCAAGCACCATCTCGTTGCCTTCCTCGTCCTCGATCATCACTTCGACCGAGCCGCTGACGATGTAGTAGAGAACATCGGGCAAGTCGCCGGCATGGATGACCACCGTCTTGGAAGGCACGGTGCGAATCCGGCAGTAGCTCAGAAACCGATTGATCGCCGGAATGTCGCTCAACGGCCTTGCGCCCTCTTCCATACTCACCTCGTAGGTTCTTGTGTAATACGTTGTTGTGGTACTACGTGGCCACGCGGGTCCCCTTCGCGCGCCATTTAATACACATACCGGCTCAACCGCAAGTTTGCCCCATGCCGGTCGAGCAGGTCCCTTCAGATCCAGTACGCAGTGCGTGTCATCACGCGTGCCGTGAGCTTCATGAGCGCTCGCGCGAAAAACGGCAATTCTTCGCCGCCTGCGCGTAGTGCGTTGCGACCGTGACGCTCTTCGTCGGTCGACATCTGCTCGATGATCGCGCGCGTGCGTGCATCGTCTTTCGCGAGCTGGCGCAGATGACCTTCGAGATGCTCGACGACCTGACGCTCGGTTTCGGCAACGAAACCTAAGCTCGTCTTATCGCCGGCGAGTCCGGCCAATGCGCCGATGGCAAACGAACCTGCGTACCACAGCGGATTGAGCAAGCTCAGTCTGCCGTCGAGCTCGCGCACCCGCTGCGCGCACCAGGCGAGATGATCGGTTTCCTCGCGGGCCGCTTCCAGCAGCGATTCCCTGGTTGCGGGCGACTTCGCAACGAAGGCTTGTCCCTGATAGAGAGCCTGAGCGGCCACTTCGCCGGAATGATTGATGCGCATCAGCGCCGCAGCATGGGCTCGGTCGCGCGGATTTTCGAGTGAGTCGGGGATTCCCTCAGCCGGGTAGGGCCGGGAGGAATGGTGCTCTGCGACCACGGTGCGGACCGCCTGGTCGAGGGCGATCAACAAGCGGTCGGCAGGTCCGAACGAACGGACGGCCGAAGCGGTGGATTGGCTCATGGCGGCTCATTATATATGTGCTGTACCGGGGCGGGGCCCCAGGGAAGGGGGTGTGCGCCCGGGTGCCGCCGGGCCATCCGCCAAGATGCCCCAGGATGGGTTTGCAAAGCCCGGTCTCGTCCTTTAGACTTGCCGGCCTTTTAGCCCCCAGGGCAAAACGATTTTCCCCGGAGAATTCAATGAGAACCGTTTTCGCCAACGCGGCTACGGTGCGGCGTGATTGGTACGTCGTCGATGCGACTGGCAAGACGTTGGGTCGGCTTGCCAGCCAGATTGCTTTCCGTCTTCGCGGCAAGCACAAGGCTTCGTTCACCCCGCACGTCGATACCGGCGATCACATCGTCGTGATCAATGCGGGCAAGATCCGTGTCACCGGCCGTAAGCTGACGGACAAGTTCTATCATCGTCACACCGGTTACATCGGCAATCTCAAGTCGACGAGCCTCGAGAAGCTGCTCCAGACGCATCCGGAGCGTGCGATCGAGTACGCGGTCAAGGGCATGCTGCCGAAGAACCCGCTCGGGCGCAAAATGTTCAAGAAGCTGCACGTGTTCGCGGGTGCCGAGCATCCCCACACCGCGCAGCAGCCGAAGCCGCTCGAGATCTAACGTACCGCTAACGTTTACCGACAGGCACTCTTCTCATGGCGACTTCCTTCAATTACGGCACCGGTCGACGCAAGACGGCCACGGCTCGCGTGTTCCTGCGTCCCGGCACGGGCAATATCACGATCAACGACCGTCCGCTCGACGATTTCTTCGGTCGTAAGACGGCGCGCATGATCGTGCGCCAGCCGCTCGAGCTCGTGAACATGGTGGACAAGTTCGACGTGTCGGTCACCGTGCAGGGCGGCGGCATCACGGGCCAGGCGGGCGCCATCCGTCACGGTCTGACCCGCGCGCTCATCGAGTACGATGAAACCCTCCGCAAGCCGCTGCGCGATGCGGGCTACGTGACGCGCGATGCGCGCGAAGTCGAGCGCAAGAAGGTCGGCCTCCGCAAGGCGCGACGCGGCACGCAGTTCTCGAAGCGCTAATCGTCGAGACTGCGGTCGACCCATTGACATTTGGCGGTCAGGATCGAGAGTATTTATAGGACTGTCAGCCGTCAGTGGTCGATCACCGACAGGTTTTGGGGGATCGTCTAGCGGTAGGACTACGGACTCTGACTCCGTCAACCTAGGTTCGAATCCTAGTCCCCCAGCCAAACAAAAGGCCCGGCAAAACGCCGGGCCTTTTTCATTTCGGGGTCCCGGCTCGTTTTCGGACTGAGATGAGAACCGGGTTCGACAACAAGGGAGCGAATGAACATCGAGGTCGCACTGCAAACTCGATGGTCCGATAGGGGCGGAGCCCATGGATGGGCGGAGGCATCCTCGGCTCCCGACAGAAGCGAAAGGGCTCGGCATGTGCCGGGCCCTTTTGGTTTTTCATCCCTGTGGCGACCGATTCCGCCGACCGATGCGAACGTCGCGGCGGCAGCGAGCTCGGCTTCGCGGCGGCGTCATGGCGATGGCCGCCGACAGGGCGATTCGCTGGACAGCGGATGCGGGCTACGTCAGGCCGACTCGGTATCGGGTAGGGATGGAACGACTCCGAACCGACGAAAGCTCATTCGAACAAGAACGGATAGCGGCACGACCGCTCGGCGAGATCGCGCACAACTTTGCTTTTGCGTGAGAGCTCCGAGCGAAGCGCGTCCTCGGGTGCTCTTGCTAGCGACGATCGATGCGCTTTGATGCGAGCGTCCACGGGGCGCTCGGTCTGATCGCGCCGACTCCCGACAGTGCCGGCGCGCGTTGTCGTTCAGGGGGGCGTTGGGGTGGGGGCGTTGATGAGTCGACGCGCCGCTCATCCGTGCGCGCCGGCCCGACGCTCGATGTCGATTCCCGCTCCTTATCGTCGGGCCGTCCGATCTCGTCCTACGCTGTCGCGTTCTTCGGTCGCTCGAGCGTGCGCGTTCCTTCTTCGGTGCCCAAGATCAGCACGTCGGCAGGACGCATCGCGAACAGTCCGACCGTGACGACACCCGGAATCTGGTTGATCGCGCTCTCGAGTCCTTTGGGATCCACGATCTTCAGATCGTGGACATCCACGATCTGGTTGCCGTTGTCGGTGATCACGCCCTCGCGGTAGATCGGGCGACCGCCGAGGCGGACGAGCTCGCGCGAGACGTAGGAACGCGCCATCGGAATGACCTCGACCGGTAGCGGAAAGCGGCCGAGCACGTCGACGAGCTTGGAGTCGTCGGCGATGCACACGAACAGCCGCGACGCGGCGGCGATGATCTTTTCCCGGGTGAGTGCGGCGCCGCCGCCCTTGATCAGCCGCAGGTGATGGTCGGATTCGTCCGCGCCGTCGACGTAGAGGGGCAGCTCACCCGTCTCATTGAGGTCGAGCACGTCGAAGCCGTGCTGCTCGAGGAGCTTGGTCGTGGCTTCCGAGCTCGATACTGCGCCGCGGATGCGCACCTTGCGCGCAGCCATCTCTTCTATGAACCACTTCACAGTGGAACCCGTGCCGACGCCGATCACGTCATCGTCGTGTACGTACGAGAGGGCGGCTGCGGCGGCGAATTGCTTCTTTCGATCGACGTTCATGGCTCGTTCTTCACGGGGAGACCACGCCAAACACCTTATTTCCTAGGTCCAGATACGACTGTGCCCGCTTTCGCGGGCACAGTCTTCATAACATCATCCAGAAGAGCTTTTACTTCTTCTTCGCAGCCTTCTTCTTGGTGCTCTTCTTCTTGGACGACTTCTTTGCCTTAGTTGCCATAGTAATGGATCTCCATGTCGAGTTAGTCCGGGCGCAGTATATACATAAATCGAAAATGGCAAGCAAGGGGTGTATGCGAATTTGTTGTTGGACTTCTCATCGCTTTCGTCGCACGAGCGACTCGATGAACGTCCACTGCGCCTTCGTGACCGGCGTGACCGACAAGCGATTGCCTTTGCGCAACAGGGTCATTCCTTTCAACTTGCCCTCTTCGTGCTCGCGCAACGTCGCGAGGGAGATGACCTCGGCGAACTTGTCCATGAGCTTCACGTCGACGGCGAACCAGCGCGGATTGTCGGGAGTGCTCTTCGGATCGTAGTACTCGCTCTTCGGATCGAAGGCGGTGCGGTCCGGATACGCCTCGCCGACGATCGTCACGATCCCGGCGATGCCGGGGATTTCGCAACTCGAGTGGTAGAAGAAGGCGAGATCCCCTTTGCGCATCTCCTTCAGGAAATTCCGCGCCTGGAAATTGCGAACTCCGTCCCAGCCGGTGGTTTGATTTCGCGCGCGCGCGAGGTCGTCGATGCTGAACGTGTCGGGCTCGGACTTCATCAGCCAGTAGTTCATGGGCTCAGATCTCTTGGCGCGGGATTCGATAGCAGTCTTTCTCGGTCAGCACCGCATCGAGCGGCACGTCCCAAGGTGCGGGCGTGAGGTGTGCGATACGTTGAAACTCGTATGCGAGCCCGATGAGCTTGGGGCGACGCCAGTGTCGCGGCGGGCGCAGATGCGCAAGGCAGCGATCGTAATAACCGGCGCCGCTCCCGAGACGCCAGCCGCGTTCGTCGACGGCAACGAGCGGGAGAAAGACCACATCGAGCGTGCGCACTGGGGTCGGTTGCAGGCGCGCACCGGCCGGCTCGGCGATGCCGTAGCGGTTCGGGACGAGCTTTCCGCCGCGCGGATAGCGGGCGAAATGCATCCGGTTCGAGCGAAAGTCGGTGATGACGGGTAGGAAGACTTCGCAACCAAGCCGTCGCGCGCGTTCGATGAGCTCGACCGGATCGGCTTCGTTGCGATGGGCGACGTAGAACGCGACGCGTAGCCCCGGACGCAGCAGGTGTGCGCGCATGGCGATGGCGGCGAAGCTTGCGGCCGCTGCCTTGCGTGCCGCCGCGGTCAGTGCTGCACGTTGCGCACGCATCTCGCGCCGCACGCGATCACGCTCGAGGGAGATCATCGGAGAAGGAGGAAGGAGAGAGGAGGCGCCACCCGCCTGTGCCGTCATGAGCCATTGCTCTCGACACGGAGCAATAGGTGGGATGCAGCCACGGCAGTTAAGGCTTCCCGCCCGAAGCGGGTTTGCACAATTCTGCCGCGAGACCGGATCCCTTGGGTGTTAACGTTAGGGTCGAGAGGTAACCCGACACATGTCGAACACCGCAGGCAGCGCCATATCCATTCTATCAGGCTGAGGGCGGTCGCGTTTCGACTTTTCCCCATGCCCCGCTCCAGTAACGAACGGCTTCTCGAAAAGTTCGGCGCGCGCAGCGCCGATTCGTTCACAGATCGAGCTGCCGTCCTCGTGAGAGCGCCGATTCGACCCGTTCGCGCAGCTCGCGGATTCGATTGCCGACGTCCGATCCGTCGACATCTTCGCGCGAGCGCAGCTTGAGCAGCTCGTGCGTGATGTTCAGGGCGGCGATGACGGCGATGCGATCGAGCCCGACCACATTGCCGGCGTCGCGGATCTCGCGCATCTTGGCGTTCAAGTACTCCGCCGAATCGAGCAGCGCCGTGCGCTCCTCGGGCAGGCATGCGACCTGATATTCCTTCTCCAGGATGCGGACGCTGACCCTCACCATCCGGTCGCTCATGTGCCGTGCTCCATCGCCTTCAGGCGGCCGATCATCGCTTCGACGCGGGCGCGGACCTGCTCATTCTTCTGCAGGAGCGTCGCGCGCTCGGTCATCATCGAATCCATGCGCTGCCGGAGCGCACGATTCTCTTCCTGGAGCTGGGCGACCATCGCGACGAGCGCATCGACGCGGGCCTCGAGCTGCTTGAGCTCCAAATCGATCGACGTCTTCGTGTCCGACTCGCTCATATGACCGTTAGCCCCACGATCGCCTGCTGACAGCGATTTCGCGGGCGATTATGCGGCTGCCGCGAAGAGCCGGTCAAACGCGCAGCGCGCGGGCGCGGGCCGGCGCGCGGGTGCTACCATAAGCGCATGTTGCAGGTCACCTTTCCCGAGATCGTGCGAGCGCTCACCGAGCTGCGTTCGTCGGTGCCGGCGGCCGAGAGCCACGGTTGCTTGTGCGGCGCGCTGTGCGCTTCCAACGACTATCGGGTCGAGCGCTGGCTCGAGGAGATCGTGCCCGATGCCGAGGAAAGCGCTGAACGCACCGAGCCGCTCAAGCGGCTCTATGACGATACCGTGCGTGCGCTGCGCGGCCAGGACATGGAGTTCCAGCCGCTCTTGCCCGACGACGAAGCCTCGCTCGAGGAGCGAGCACGCGCGTTGGGGCAGTGGTGTCAGGGCTTTCTGTATGGATTCGGTACGGGCGGCCCCGCGGCCAAGCAGAAGCTGCCCGCGAACGTCGATGAGATCCTGCGCGATCTGACGCAGATCGGACGGGCGAGCGTCGCGCTCGGCGCCGACGACGAGGAGCAGGAGCAGGCTTACGCGGACGTGATCGAGTACGTGCGCGTTGGCGTGCAACTCATCCACGACGAGCTGTACACGGCTCGCAGCAAGTATTAGCGCAGATCACAACACCGCATGCGCAAAGACGAATTCGCTCGCCGGCGCCGGCGACTCATGAAGATGATGGGCCGCGGCGCCATCGCGATCCTGCCCGCCGCACCGGTCAAGTCGCGCAACAGCGATGTGACCTATCACTACCGGCCCGACAGCGACTTCTTCTACCTCACCGGATTCGCCGAGCCGGAAGCGGTCGCCGTGCTCATTCCGGGGCGTGCGCATGCCGAGTACGTTCTGTTCGTACGCGATCGCGATCCTCTGCGGGAGACGTGGGACGGACGCCGCGCCGGTCCCGAAGGGGCGACACGCGACTACGGCGCCGACGATGCGTTTCCGATCGGCGATATCGACGACATTCTCCCCGGGCTAATGGAAAGCTGCTCGCGCGTCTATTACACGATGGGGTTGCACCCCGAATTCGATCAGCGCGTGATCGGCTGGGTGAACTCGCTCAAGGCGCGCGCACGCACCGGCGTGCAGCCGCCGCAGGAATTCGTCGCGCTCGATCACCTGCTGCACGACATGCGGCTGTACAAGTCGCACCCGGAGCTCGATGCCATGCGGCACGCCGCGCGTATCGCCGTGGCGGCGCACAAGCGCGCGATGCGTTTCACGCGCCCGGGGCGCATGGAATACGAGGTGATGGCCGAGCTGCTCCACGAGTTTCATCGCCACAAGGCGGACATTTCCTATTACCCAATCGTGGGCGGCGGCGCGAATTCGTGCATCCTGCACTACCACGAGAACGACGCGGAGCTGAAGGACGGCGATTTGCTGCTCATCGACGCCGGCTGCGAGTACGAGCTCTACGCGTCGGACATCACCCGTACCTTTCCCGTCAACGGGCGCTTCACGCCCGAGCAGCGCGCGATCTACGAGATCGTGCTCGAAGCGCAGCATGCGGCGATCGAGAAGGTGCGGCCGGGACATCATTGGAACGAGCCGCACGATGCGGCCGTGCGGGTGATCACGCAGGGGCTCGTCAAGCTCGGGTTGCTCAAGGGCAAGGTGCCGAACCTGATCCGCGACGGCGCGTACCGTACGTTCTTCATGCATCGCACCGGCCATTGGCTCGGCATGGACGTGCACGACGTGGGCGACTACAAGGTGGGCGGTGAGTGGCGCGTGCTCGAACCGGGCATGGCGCTGACCGTCGAGCCCGGCATCTACATTCCCGCCGGGACGAAGGGCGTCGCCAAGCGCTGGTGGAACATCGGCGTGCGCATCGAAGACGACGTGGTCGTCACGAAGGATGGGCACGAGGTGCTCACTGCAGAGCTCATGAAAGACCCGGACGAGATCGAGCAATGGATGGCGCAAGGAGCGTGATCGTGCTCGCACCGTGTCGCAGCGGCAGGGCGAGCCCGGAGCGGGGTCGAGCATGAACGGTACATCTCACGCGGCGGACTTCGATGTCGTCATCGGCGGCGGCGGGCTCGTCGGTGCGACGCTGGCGCTTGCGCTCGCCGAGCTCGACTTGCGTGTGGCGCTGATCGAGGCGAGCGCGTTCGACGATCCTGGGCAGCCGAGCTTTGACGATCGCACCACCGCGCTCTCGAACGGCAGCCGCCGCGCGTTCGAGGCGCTCGGCGTCTGGCAGCTCATCGAGCACGAGGCGACGCCGATTCGGCGCATCCATGTTTCCGACCAAGGGCGCTTCGGCTTCGCGCGCCTGGATGCGCACGAGCTCGGCCTCAAGGCGCTCGGCTACGTCGTCACGAATCGCATCATGGGCGCCGCATTGTGGCGGCGCTTGGCGGCGACCTCGGTGCACCTGATTGCGCCGGCGCGCCTGGCCGGCATGGAGCTCATCGATGGCGCGCAACGCGTGAGCTTCGTGCGTGCGGGCGATGGCAACGAGACCGAATCGGTCAGCGCCAAGCTCGTCGTCGCGGCCGACGGCGCGCAGTCGACGCTACGCACGGCGGCGGGCGTGAGCGCGCAGAGCTGGGATTACGAGCAGGTCGCGGTCATCGCGAACGTCTACACGCAACGTTTCCACGATCACGTGGCGTACGAGCGTTTCACGTCGGCTGGGCCGATTGCGATGCTGCCCATCACCGACGGGCGCTGCGGCCTCATCTGGACGTTCGCCAAGGACGAAGCGGATCGTTGGGCGGAGTGTCCCGACGAAGAATTCCTCGCGCGGCTGCAAGAGGCGTTCGGTTTCCGGCTGGGGCGCATCACGCGTGTCGGTACGCGACATAAGTATCCGCTCGCGCTGACGCGCTCGGACGATCACATTGCCGAGCGACTCGCCATCGTCGGCAATGCAGCGCAGGCGCTGCACCCGATCGCAGGGCAGGGCTTCAATCTCGGCCTGCGCGATGCAGCGAGCTTGGCGGAGATCCTCGCGGAGGCGCGCGAGCAGACGTCGGGCGAGCTCGACGTCGGCGACGGGCTGTGGCTGCAACGCTATCGCGCGTGGCGCGAGGCGGATCGCAGCAACATCGTGCGCTTCACCGACGGGCTGGTGCGTTTGTTCACGCAGCCGTTCGGTCCCGTGCAGGTGTTGCGCGATTTCGGCCTGCTCGCATTCGATCTCGTGACGCCTGCCAAGCATGCGCTGGCGCAACTCTCCCTGGGCGCGGCAGGTCGGGTGCCGCGTCTGACACGCGGCGTACCTCTCAGACATGCGCACTGATTTCGGCATCGTCGTCATCGGCGGCGGGCTCGTCGGAGCCTGCACGGCAGCGCTTGCGGCAGCGCATCCTGCGCTTGCCGGCATGCGCGTGGCGTTGATCGAAGCGAATCCGCCGACGCTGCCGCCGCCGGACGATATCGATCTGCGTGTCTCGGCCATCTCGCGTGCCTCGCAGCGCATCCTCGAATCGTTCGGCGCGTGGAGCGCGCTCGGTGCGGCGCATGTCTCGCCCTACGGCGATATGGTGGTGTGGGATGCGGCGGGTAAGCCGCACGGTCCCGCGTCGCTGCATTTCTCGGCGAGCGAATCGAGCGAGCCGAACCTGGGGCATATCGTCGAGAACCGCCGGCTGCTCTGGGCGATCTACTCATCGTCGTCGTTTCGCGAGCGTGTGACGGTCTTGCGCGGCGAGCTCGCGGCGCTCGACTGCAATGCCGAGCGCGTCGAGCTCACGCTCGGCGACGGCCGCCGCTATACGAGCCAACTGGCCGTGGGCTCGGACGGTTCGGACTCGATGAGTCGCAAGCTCGCCGGTATCGACACGAGCGGGCGCGATTACGAGCAGGCTGCTTTCGTGACGCACGTGCGCACGGAGCGTCCGCATCGGGAAACGGCGTGGCAACGTTTTCTGCCGTCGGGACCGATCGCGTTCCTGCCGCTCGCCGACGGTCGCAGCTCGATCGTCTGGAGCACCAAGCCGACCCATGCGGCTGCGCTCGTGAACGGGCCTGAGGAAAGCGTCGAAGCTGAGCTTGAAGCAGCGATCGACGGCCTGCTCGGCAAGGTGACGTTGGCAGCGGGGCGCGCGTCGTTCCCCTTGCGCGTGATGCATGCTCGCTCGTACTGCGCCGAACGTTTCGTGCTCGTCGGCGATGCCGCGCACACCGTGCATCCGCTAGCGGGACAAGGCGTCAATCTGGGCTTTCTCGATGGCGCAGCGCTCGTCGAGGTGCTGGCGGATGCGGTGCGCGGCGGGGCGACGCAAGAGACTTTCTGCGAGCAGCGCGTGCTGCGCAGATACGAGCGTTGGCGCAAGAGCGAGAACACGCTCGCGCTTGCCTTCATCGACGGATTGAACCGCTTGTTCTCGACGGATGCGAGCCTGCCGGGTACGGTGCGTCGCCTCGGGCTTGGGCTCGTCGATCGGGCCGGACCGCTCAAGCGCTTCTTCATGAGCCGCGCGATGGGGACGGGCGGCGAGCTGCCCGAGCTGGCGCGCGCGGTGCGCGCACGGTGACGCTCGCTCGGATCTCCTGCCATGGTCGGCGCCGCCGCGTGGCGGGCGGCGGCGCGTGACAACTGTGCGTATAGCTTTCCTTGCCGGCGCTCGTATTCGTTACACTTCGCGGCCTATGCGTGCCGGCGCGGGCAGCTCACGGCGGGAATACCACCAACCAAGCCGCTACTCGCAGGGCCCGCGGCCGTGCTCCGTCAACGTTCGCTCGAAGAGCAGATGGGTTTCGGGCGGCTCGGCGACGGCCGTTTCGTGAACGCAGTGCATGAACAATAGGCACATCTACATCCTCGCGGCGCTGCTGACCGTGCTCGGCATCGGCCTGTTCACATACAAGGCCAAGGTGCTGGGCTTTCCGGTTCGACCGCAGCAGCAGACGCAGACATGGACGATCGAGGCAGCGCTGCGCTTCGATCCGGGTCCCGCCGCCGTCAAGGCAACATTGCGCATCCCGAGCCTGACGCCCGGCTATTCGCTGCTCGATGAGAACTTCATCTCCCGCGGCTTCGGCGTGACGACGTATATCGCGCCTGCCGGGCGCGAGGCGCAATGGTCGGTCCGTCAAGCCGCCGGACCGCAGACGATGTACTACCGCGCCGTCGTCTATCGCGACGAGACGCGCCTTGCGGAAGATACGACGCCGCCGTTTCCGACACCGCCCGAGCTCGACGAGGCTTCGCAGCTGGCGCTCGAAGCGCTCATTGCCGAGGTGCGCCGGCAATCGGCCGACGTGGCGAGCTTTACGGTGCAGCTCTTGAGGCGCATCAATCAGGGCGATCAGGATCCATACGTTCGCGTTTTCCTAAAGCGCGGCGACACGCAGGCCGATCGCGCGCAGCTCGCGACGATGCTGCTCGCCGGCGCCCAGATTCCGGCGCGAGTCGCGCATGGCGTATTCCTGCGCAGTGCGCCGGGCGCGGTCCAGCCAGAGTCGATCCTCGAAGTGCACGACGGCGTGCAATGGCTTTACTTCAATCCGACGACTCTGCAGCAAGGGTTGCCGCCGGATTTTCTCATCTGGTGGCGCGGCGACGATCCGATCGCCGAAGTGACGGGCGGCTCGAATCTCGACGTGACGCTCGCCGTCCAGGAAAACCTCCTGCCGGCGATGGTGGTTGCCGAGCGACGTGCGGAACAGAGCGGCTCGCACGCAGTGGATTTCTCGCTGTTCGCGCTGCCGATCGCGACGCAGGCGGTCTACAGCGTCCTGCTCATGATTCCCATCGGCGCGCTCGTGATCGTGCTGCTGCGCAATTTCGTGGGCGTGAAGACCTTCGGCACCTTCATGCCGGTGCTGATCGCGCTGGCCTTTCGCGAGACGCGGCTCGTCTGGGGCATCCTGCTCTTTGCGATCATCGTCGCGCTCGGCCTCTTGATCCGCTTCTATCTCGAGAAGCTGCGCCTGTTGCTCGTGCCGCGCCTGACCTGCGTGCTGACGGTCGTCGTGCTGCTCATGGTGGCGATCAGCATCGTGAGCCAGAAACTCGGGCTGCAGCCGGGGCTGTCGCTCGCGCTGTTCCCGATGGTGATCATCTCGATGACGATCGAGCGCATGTCGATCGTGTGGGAAGAGCGCGGCGCGTCGGAGGCGATTCAGGAAGGCATCGGCAGCCTCATCGTCGCGGCGATTGCCTACCTCGTGATGGGCATCGCCTGGCTCGAGCACTTGATGTTCGTCTTCCCGGAGCTGCTGCTGCTCGTCATCGTCGGAGCGCTGCTCGCCGGACGCTACACCGGGTATCGGCTGCTCGAGCTGCGCCGCTTCAAAGGCGTGCTGCCGGAGCACCTCGCGCAATGAGCAGCGGCATCGAAAGGAGCGCTTGAGCGATGTTCTGGCGTGCGCGGCGGCTCAAACAGGAGGGCGTGCTCGGCCTCAACATGCGCAATGGCGAGTACATCCTGCGGTTCAATCCGCGCAGCCGTTATCCGCTGGTCGACGACAAGCTCCGCACCAAGCAGCTCGCGCTGCAGGCGAACATCGCCGTGCCGCCGCTCTACGGCGTAATTCGCACCCAGCACGATATTCGTCTGCTGCCGGACATCGTCCGCGAGCACCCGCAATTCGTGCTCAAGCCCGCGCACGGCAGCGCTGGCGACGGCATCGTCGTCATCGCCGGGCGCAGCGGCTCGCGCTATCGCACCATCGGCGGGACGCTGCTCGATGAAGAGTCGCTCGCGCATCATCTGTCGAACGCGATCAACGGCCAGTTCAGTCTGGGCGGCGTGCAGGATGTGGTGATCGTCGAGTACATGGTGCAGTTCTCCCCGGTGTTCGAGAGCTTGAGCTACCAGGGCGTGCCGGACATCCGAGTGATTGTCTTTCGCGGCATTCCGATCATGGCCATGGTGCGACTGCCGACGCGCGCGTCGGGCGGGAAGGCCAACTTGCATCAGGGGGCGGTGGGCGCGGGGATCGATCTTGCGACCGGCGTGACGCTGACCGGCGTCCTCGGGACGGAAGTCATCACACATCACCCCGACACGGGCAATCCGATCGCCGGCGTCAAGGTCCCCGACTGGGACACGATGCTCGACATCGCCGCGCGCTGCTACGAGCTCACGGGGCTCGGCTACATCGGCGTGGACATCGTTCTCGATCGCGATCGCGGCCCGCTCGTGCTCGAGCTCAACGCCCGACCCGGGCTCGCCATCCAGATCGCCAATCGCCAGGGACTGCTGCGTCGCTTGCAGATCTGCGAGCAACGCGCCGATTTCAATGCGCCGCCGGCAGAGCGCGTCGCGTTCGCGAAGCAGGCGTTCAAGCACCCCGTCGCAGCCGCGTAACGGCGCGGAACGAGCCGTCGCGCGCTCGATGCATCATTCGGGCGTCAGCGCGTCGATCTTCGCCGCGCAGATGAAATCGTTCTCCGACAGCCCGCCGATGGCGTGCGTGTAGAACGTCACGCGGCAATAGCCGTAGCCGACTTCGAGGTCGGGATGATGATCTTCGGTGTTGGCGATGTGCGCCACGGCGTTCACGAAGCTCATCGTGTGGTAGAAGTTGCGGAACTTCCATTCGCGGCGGATGCGTTTGGCATCGTTGCTGAGCTGCCAGGCGGGATCGAGTTGTTTGCGCAACGCTTCCGCTTCGGCGCGTGTCAGCGGTTCGACGCCGCCTTCGCACGGCTTGCAGCGCTTTTGGGTCAGCTCGCTCATGAGGCCCTCCGCTGGTAAGTCTTGGCGATGTACTCCTCGATCAGCGCCTGGAACTCTTCCGCGATGCGCTCGCCTTTCAGCGTCGGTCCTTTCTCGCCGTCGATGTAGACGGGAGCGACCGGCCGTTCGCCCGTACCCGGCAGGCTGATGCCGATGTTGGCGTGCTTGCTCTCGCCGGGTCCGTTGACGACGCAGCCCATCACGGCCACGGTCATTTCCTCGACGCCGTCGTATTGCTTGCGCCACTCCGGCATCCGGTGCCGGATGTGCGATTGAATTTTCTGCGCGAGCTCCTGGAAGTACGTCGAGGTCGTGCGTCCGCAGCCGGGGCAGGCGACCACCATCGGCATGAAGGAGCGCAGCCCCATGGTTTGCAGGATCTCCTGCGCGACGATGACTTCCTGCGTGCGATCGCCGCCGGGCTCGGGCGTGAGCGACACGCGAATCGTGTCGCCGATGCCTTCCTGCAGGAGCACCGCCATGCCGGCCGTCGAAGCCACGATGCCCTTCGAGCCCATGCCGGCTTCGGTCAGCCCCAGATGAAGCGCGTACGAGCAGCGCGCGGCGAGCTTGCGATAGACGGCGATGAGGTCCTGCACGGCACTGACCTTGCAGGAGATGACGATGCGCTCGCGCGGCAGGCCAAGTTCTTCCGCGCGCGCGGCGGAGTCGAGCGCCGAAGCGACGAGCGCCTCGCGCATGACCTCGTTCGCATCGAGCGGCTCGGGCCGGCGCGAGTTCTCGTCCATCATGCGCGTGAGCAGATCCTGATCGAGGCTGCCCCAATTGACGCCGATGCGGATCGGCTTTTCGTTGCGGCAGGCTACCTCGATCATCTCGGCGAACTGCGGATCGCGTTTGCTGCCGCGCCCGACATTGCCGGGATTGATGCGGTACTTCGCAAGCGCCTCGGCGCATGCAGGATGCGCTTTGAGCAGGCGATGTCCGTTGAAATGGAAATCCCCGACGAGCGGCACGGTGACGCCTTGACCGTCGAGCCGCTCGCGGATGTGCGGTACTGCAGCGGCCGCTTCTTCGGTGTTGACGGTGATGCGCACGAGCTCCGAGCCGGCGCGCGCCAGCGCACGCACCTGTGCGACCGTGCTTTCGACGTCCGCCGTGTCGGTGTTCGTCATCGATTGGACGACGATCGGCGCATTGCCGCCGACGGTGACGGAGCCGATGCGAACGGGGATGGAGGGACGACGCTGGACCGACATAGCTGGGAATCTGCAATGGGAGAGCGCCATTGTAGCGAGTTCGGGGCCCCCGGCGGCGTCCCAGTATTCAGCCGCCGTCCGCTCGGCTAACATAGCGGCACCCATCGCAAGATGCGGCCGGAGAGAGTGCGCTCGGTCGATCCCGCAGCCGCACCGCCGAAGGCGCAACCGCCCGGAAACGCTCAGGCACACGAACGGCGTATCTCTGCGACGCAGCGCGTCCAGCGCATGCTCGTCGCTCGAAGGGCTCTGGAGAGTAGCGCAGCCTCGTCGCTGCGCTCACCGAAGGGGAGAGGTGCAGCGCGCACCCGATCTCTCAGGTCACCGGACAGAGGGGCGCGGGTCGCAAGGCGATCCAACGAAATCTGTCAGTGTGTGCTTGCCGGAGCATCCAGATGGGCTTCAAGACGCCTCTTTACGAAACGCATGTCGCCGCCGGCGCCCGTATGGTCGACTTCGGCGGCTGGGACATGCCCGTCCACTACGGTTCCCAGATCGAAGAGCACCATGCGGTGCGGCGCGCCGCGGGCATGTTCGACGTGTCCCACATGCTCAGCGTCGATGTGCGCGGCGCGCGGGCACGCGAGTTCCTGCGCTACGTGCTCGCGAACGACGTGGCCAAGCTCAAGTCGCCCGGCAAGGCTCTCTACAGTTGCATGCTCAATGAGTCGGGCGGAGTCATCGACGATCTCATCGCGTACTTCCTCGACGACACGTGGTATCGCCTCGTCGTCAACGCCGGCACGCGCGAGAAGGATCTTGCCTGGCTCACGTCGCACGCCGCGGCTTTCCAAGTCGAGATTCTTCCTCGTACGGATCTGGCCATGATTGCCGTGCAAGGCCCGCAGGCCCGCCAGCGGGCAGTCGCAGTGCTCGGCGAGCACGGCCAAAGCGCGCTCACGTTGGAGCCCTTCTTCGGTCGCGAGCTCGGTCCGTACTTCGTCTCGCGCACCGGTTACACGGGCGAGGATGGTTGGGAGATCGCCATGCCCGCAAGCGAGGCGGCGGATGTGTGGCAACGCCTGAAGCAGCAGGGCATTGCCCAGTGCGGACTCGGCGCGCGCGACACGCTGCGGCTCGAAGCCGGCATGAATCTCTACGGCAACGACATGGACGAGTCGGTCTCGCCGCTCGAATCGGGCTTGACGTGGACTGTGGCGTTCGAGCCGGTCGACCGCGATTTTCTCGGGCGCAGGGCGCTCGAAGCGCAGCGGGCAAACGGCGTGGCGCGCAAGCTCGTCGGCCTCGTGCTCGAAGAACGCGGCGTGCTGCGCAGCCATCAGCAGGTATTCGTGCCCGGCGGCGGCGAGGGCGAAGTGACGAGCGGCACGTTCTCGCCCACGCTCGAACGTTCCATCGGTTTCGCTCGCGTGCCGGCGGCTGCCGCCGACCGCGTCGAAGTGGACATCCGCGGCAAGCGATTGCCGGCGCGTATCGTCAAGATTCCGTTTGTGAGGAACGGCAAAGCGCTCATTTGATGCGACAGCGTGCCGCTGCGACCGCGTCGTTCGTTCGCCGCGTCACGCCGTCATCCCGTCACTTCAGCACAAGAAGGTTCCGACATGTCTGCCATCCCCGCCAATCTCAAATATCTCGAATCGCACGAATGGGCCCGTGCCGAAGCGGACGGGACCGTTACGGTCGGTATCTCGGATCACGCGCAGAACGCGCTCGGCGACCTCGTATTCGTCGAGGTTCCCGAGGTGGGCGCGGTGCTGACTAAGGGTGCGGCGGCCGCCGTGGTCGAGTCCGTCAAGGCGGCATCGGATGTCTACACGCCCGTCTCGGGCGAAGTGGTCGCGACGAACGATGCGCTCAAAGGCTCGCCCGAGCTCGTCAATCAGGATCCGTACGGCGAGGGCTGGCTGTTCAAGATCAAGCCGTCGAACCCCGCCGAGCTCGACACGCTGCTCGATGCCGCAGCGTACGGGAAGGTGGTGGAAGCGGAGCACTAACCGTGTGACGCGCCGCGCGTCGCGGTCATTGCGTCTGTCACTGCATCGTCAGATCACTCGTTAACCGAGAGCGATATGCCTTTCATTCCCCACACCGAAGCCGACGTGCGCGAGATGCTCGCCACGATCGGCGCGCCCAGCATCGAGGCGTTGTTCGAGGAGATTCCCGCCGAGCTGCGCACGCGCGAGCTCACCGGTATTCCGCCCGCGCTCAACGAGATGGAAATCGCGCGCCTCATGCATGAGCGTGCGCAGCAGGACGGCACGCCGCTCAATTTCATCGGCGCGGGCGCCTACGACCATCACATCCCCTCGGCGGTGTGGGCCATCGTGACGCGCGGCGAGTTCTACAGCGCGTACACGCCGTATCAGGCGGAGGCGAGCCAGGGCACGCTGCAGCTGCTCTACGAATATCAGACGATGATGACGCGCCTGACCGGCATGCAGGTGTCGAACGCCTCGTTGTACGACGGCGCTTCTGCCTTGGCCGAAGCCGCGCTCATGGCAGTGCGTGCACACCGCCGGTCGAAATCCGCGCGCATCCTGGTGCCGGCGACGGTCAACCCAACCTACCGGCAGGTCGCTCACACGATCACGGAAGGGCAGCGTCTCTCGTTCGACGTCGTGCCGTACGAGCCTGCGCTTGGCACGTTCGATCCGAAACGGCTCGCGCAATACGAAGGGCAGGACATCACCGCCGTCGTCATACAGCAGCCGAATTTCTTCGGTCTGTTCGAGGATGTGGATGCGATCACCGACTGGGCGCATGCCAACGGCGCGCTCGTCATCGCAGTGGTCAATCCGCTGTCGCTCGCACTTCTCAAGCCGCCGGGCGAATGGGGCACGAAGGGCGTCGATATCGTGGTGGGCGACGGCCAACCGCTCGGTGTGCCGCTGTCCTCGGGCGGGCCTTATTTCGGCTTCATGACGACGCGCATGGAGCACGTACGGCAGATGCCCGGCCGCATCATCGGCCGCACCGTCGATCTCGACGGTAAGCCCGGCTACACGCTCACCTTACAGGCGCGCGAGCAGCACATTCGCCGCAGCAAGGCGACGTCGAACATCTGTACCAATCAAGGGCTGCTCGTGACGGCGGCGACGATCTACATGTCGATCATGGGCGCCGAGGGACTCGAGCGCGTCGCGGCGACGTCGCAGCAGCAGACGACGGCGCTCGTCGAAGCGTTGACGCGCATTCCCGGCGTGACGCTCGCATTCGATGGGCTGCGTTTCCACGAAGCGGTGCTGCGTCTGGATCGGCCGGTAGCGCCGCTGCTCGCGGCGCTCGCCGAGCGCGGCATCGTCGGCGGCTACGACTTGTCGCGGCACTATCCCGAGCTCGGTCATGCGCTGCTCGTCTGTGCGACGGAAAAGCGCACCGACGAGGATATCGCGCGTTATGCAGGCGCGCTCGCCGAGCTCTTGAAGTCCGCCTGACGCCGCGAGGAGCTTCGCTCTACGACGCGCACGCCACTCATGACACACGGATCGCTTTCAGCTTCACCGCGTATGGCCATGCACGAACCACTCATCTTCACGCACTCGCGCGCCGGGCGCCGTGCTGCCGGACAGTATCCTCGCGAGGTCGAGGCCAAGGTGCCTGAGCATCTGCGGCGCAAGCGGCCGGCGGCGCTGCCCGAGGTTTCCGAGCTGCAGGCCGTGCGGCATTTCACGCGTCTGTCGCAGCTCAACTTCTCGATCGACACGCACTTCTATCCGCTCGGCTCCTGCACGATGAAGTACAACCCGCGGGCGTGCAATGAGCTCGCGATGCTGCCGGGCTTTCTCGCGCGCCATCCGCTCGCGCCGGAGAACTTAAGTCAAGGCTTCCTGGCCTGCTTGTACGAGCTGCAGGAGATGCTGAAGGAAGTCACCGGCATGAAAGGCGTGTCGCTGACGCCGATGGCGGGTGCGCAAGGCGAGTTCGCCGGCGTGGCGATGATTCGCGCCTATCACCGCGCGCGCGGCGATCATGAGCGCACCGAGATCATCGTGCCCGACGCAGCGCACGGCACGAATCCCGCGACGGCCACGATGTGCGGCTGCACGGTGATCGAAATCCCTTCGCTTCCGAACGGCGACATCGACCTCGACGCGCTCAAGCAGGCGCTCGGGCCGAAGACGGCGGGCATCATGCTCACCAATCCGTCGACGCTCGGCGTGTTCGAACGCAACATTCGCGAGGTCGCCAGGCTCGTGCACGAGGCTGGCGGGCTGCTGTACTACGACGGCGCCAATCTCAACGCCATTCTGGGTAAGGTGCGGCCCGGGGACATGGGATTCGACGTGATCCACATGAACCTGCACAAGACGTTCTCGACGCCGCATGGCGGCGGCGGCCCGGGCTCGGGCGCGGTGGGCGTCGGCGAACGCTTGCTGCCGTTCCTGCCGGTGCCGATCGCCGCCAAAGAAGGCGAGCGCTACCGTTGGCTCGACGAGCGCGATCTGCCGCAGACGATCGGCCGCCTCTCGGCCTTCATGGGCAATGCCGGCGTGCTGCTGCGCGCGTACGTGTACATGCGCATGCTCGGTCGCGAGGGCATGCATCGCGTCGCGGACTTCGCGGCGTTGAATGCGAACTATCTGCTCGCGCGGCTGCGTGCCGAGGGCTTCGATGCCGCGTATCCGGAGCGCCGCGCCAGCCACGAGTTCATCATCACGCTCAAGCGCCAGGCAAAGGAGCTCGGCGTGAATGCGATGGACTTCGCGAAGCGGCTGCTCGATTACGGCTTCCATGCGCCGACGACTTACTTCCCGCTGCTCGTGCCGGAGTGCTTGCTGATCGAGCCCACCGAGACGGAAGCGAAGGAAGATCTCGACGCGTTCGTGGCGGCGATGGTCGCGATCCAGCGCGAGGCCGAGCAGGATGCCGCCAAGGTCAAGGGCGCGCCGTACACGTTGCCGGTGCGGCGTCTCGACGACGTGCGCGCCGCCAAGCAGCTCGATCTCGCGTACGTGGAGCCCGAGCAAGGCGCTTGAGGACAACTCCATGACCGACGGGAATCGCAGCGGCCCTGATGCCGAGTCCGCGAAGCCTGCCGGTCTCGAGCGGCTCCTTCGCGCCACGAAATACTCGCTCGCCGGCCTTCGGGGCGCGTTCGCGTCCGAGGCTGCGTTTCGGCTCGAAGTGGCCCTCGCCGTCGTGCTGCTGCCGCTCGGGCTCTGGCTCGGCAAGACACGCGTCGAGAAGGCGCTCCTCGTCGCGTCGGTGCTGCTCGTTCTGATCGTGGAACTGCTCAATACCGCGATCGAGGCGGCGGTGGATCGCATCGGATCCGAACATCACGTACTCTCCGGGCGAGCGAAGGACGTGGGGTCGGCCGCCGTGCTCGTCACGCTGGTGCTCGCGGCGACCGTGTGGGGGCTCGTGCTGCTGTGAGCGGCAGATGCGCGAGCCCGCATCGAGCCGCGTCCGTCGCAGCTGGCTGACCCGTTCGAGCAGACTTGCAGGTTGTCATGCATAGAGCCCTACTGATCCTGACCGTGCTCTGCGCGGCCGTCGCCGCGCGCGCCTCCGAGCAGGTATCGGCGCCGGTGGTGTCGGTGCCGGAAGTCGAGGACTCGCGCTGGACGCGCACCATCGAGCGCGTCGCGAGCGGTGTCGTCACCATTCACGTGGATCTCACGCGCGCGTTCGACACCGAGTGGAACATGTCCACGCAGGCGACGGGCTTCGTCGTCGACGCCAAGCGCGGCTTGATTCTCACCAATCGTCACGTCGTCACGCCGGGGCCGGTCACGGCGCAGGCCGTGTTCGTCAACCGCGAGGAGGTCAAGCTCTATCCGGTGTACCGCGATCCCGTGCACGACTTCGGCTTCTATCGCTACGACCCCTCGAAGCTGCGCTTCATCAAGCCGACCGAGCTGAAGCTCCATCCGGCCGGCGCGCAGGTCGGCCGCGAGATTCGCGTGATCGGCAACGACGCGGGCGAGCAGCTCTCGATTCTCGCGGGCACGCTCGCGCGACTCGATCGCGAGGCGCCGAATTACGGCGTCGGCAAGTACAACGACTTCAACACGTTCTACTACCAGGCCGCTTCGAGCACTTCGGGCGGCTCTTCCGGTTCGCCCGTCATCGATATCGAAGGGCGTGTCGTGGCGCTCAACGCAGGCGGCAGCACTGCGGCGGCATCGAGCTTTTATCTGCCGCTCGACCGCGTCGTGCGCGCGCTGCGTCTCATTCAAGCCGGCAAGCCGGTCACGCGCGGCACGCTGCAGACGGTGTTCTCGTACACGCCGTTCGACGAGCTGCGGCGCTTGGGGCTGCGCGCCGAGACGGAGGAGGAAGTGCGGCGGGCATTCCCGCGCGGCACCGGCATGCTCGTCGTGGACGAGGTGCAGCGCGGCTCGCCGGCCGAGAAGATCATTCAACCCGGCGACATCCTCGTACGTATCAACGGCAAGCTGAGCGTCGATTTCAACGCGCTCGCGGACGTGCTCGACGAAGGAGTGGGGCAGACGGTTTCGCTCACGCTGGAACGCGGCGGCGAGGTGCTCGAACGGCAGATCACCGTGCAGGATCTCTACGAGATCACGCCCGACAAGTATCTCGAGTTCGGCGATGCCGTCGTGCACGAGCTGTCGTGGCAGCAAGCGCGCCACATCAATGTGCCGATCAGCGGCGTCTACGTCGCGAATCCGGGCTATGTCTTCGGTGCCGCAGCCGTGCCGCGCGGCGCCGTGATCAAGGAGGTCAACGGCCAGCCGATCGCCAAGCTCGATGACTTCGAGGCGATCGTGCGCAACATGAAGGACGCCGAGCGCGCCACGATCCGCTACTTCACGATCGACGATCCGAGCACGGCGCAATGGCGCGTCATCCGCATGGATCGGCGCTGGTTCCCGGCAGCGCGTTGTCGCCGCGACGATCAGCTCGGCACATGGCCGTGTACGGCGTGGCAGGGCGACGGCGTCGCCGAGCCGCCGCAACCAGCGACGACGACTTTCCCGAAAACGAACGATCCGATCGTCACGCGGCTCGCGCCGTCGCTCGTGCTCGTGAACTTCGACATGCCGTATTCGGTGTCAGGCATCACCGAGCGCAACTACTACGGCACCGGCATCATCGTCGATGCCGAGCGCGGTCTCGTCGCCGTCGATCGCAACACGGTGCCGGTGCCGCTCGGCGATGTACGTCTGACCTTCGCCGGTACGATCGAGATTCCAGGTCGCGTCGAGTACATCCATCCGCTCCACAATCTTGCGATGGTCGCCTACGACCCCAAGCTGATCGGCGCGACGCCGGTGCGCGCGGCCACGTTCAAGCCGGTCGAGCTCCATCCGGGCGAGAGCGTTTGGGTCGTCGGCTTGCGCGGCGACGGCAAGGTGCAATCGCGTCAGGCGACCGTCGCTTCGGTCGACCCCGTGCAGTACCCGCTGTCGCGCACGCTCAGGTTCCGCGAGTCCAATCTCGAGACGGTGAGCTTGGTCAACGGTCCGAGCGAGTACGACGGTGTCATCGTCAACAAGAACGGCGAAGTGCTGGCGAGCTGGGCGAGCTTCGCATACGAAGCCGGGCGCGACACGGCGCAGGAGAATCGCGGCATTCCCGCCGAGCTCATCGTTGAGATGCTCGATCTCGTGCGTGCAGGTCGCCCGCTGCATTCGCTCGAAGCGGAGCTGGTGCCGATTCCGCTGGCTGCGGCCAGCAAGCTCGGGCTCTCGCAGGAATGGATCAAGCGCATCACGGCGCACAGTCCCGAGCGTCGACAGGTGCTGAGCGTCGCGCGGCTCGTGGGCGGCTCGCCGGCGGCCAACGTCCTGCGCACGGGCGATCTCATCCTCGAGATCGAGGGCACGATCGTGAATCGTTTCCGCGAGGTCGAGCGCGCCGTACAGAAGCCGAACGTGCGCGTCGTCGTGCTGCGTAACGGACAGGAGCAGACGATCGACGTGCCGACGGTGGCGCTTGGCGGTGCGGCGCTCGATCGCGTGCTCGTCTGGGCCGGCGCGGTGCTGCAAATGCCGCATCGGGCGCTCTCGGCACAACGCGGCATCGAGCCTACGGGCGTATTCGTCGCGTATTTCTCGTACGGCTCTCCGGCCACGCGCTACAAGCTGTGGGCGGGGCGGCGCATCGTCGAGGTCGACGGTCAACCGACGCCCGACCTCGACGCGTTCATCCGCGCCGTGGCCGGACGCGAGGATTCGAGCTCGGTGCGCTTGCGCACGGTGACGTGGAACGGCGCGACCGAGGTCATCACGCTCAAGCTCGATCATCAGTATTGGCCGATGTACGAGCTCAGGCGCACGGCCGAGGGCTGGAAGCGCTTCGGCCCAGGTGCGTCCCAGGAGTCGAGCCCGCAGGCTGCCAGCAAGCTCGAGTGAAGTGAGGCGGGCCGCGCGACGGGTCCGTGCGGCGCCTCGCTCAGTGTTTCTCTCACGCAACAGTCGGCGAACATGTCCGCCTCACGCCTCGGGTGTGCCTGATATGATCTGAGCATGGCCATCGCACGAGTGTTGCAACAGCAAATCTTGGACGCCGTCGAGGCGCTGCGGGCCGGCGAGCTCGTCGCGTTTCCGACCGAGACGGTGTACGGCCTCGGTGCGAATGCGAACGATCCGCGGGCCGTGCGCAAGATCTTCGAAGTGAAGGGACGGCCAGCGACGCACCCGGTGATCGTGCACATCGATCACCCGAAATATCTCCAGCGTTGGGTCCGCGAGATGCCGCCCGAGGGCATGAAGCTCGCCGAAGCGTTCTGGCCCGGGCCGCTGACGCTCGTGGCGAAGCGCGCGCCGGCCGTCAACGACGTGATCACCGGCGGGCAGGACACGGTGGCGATTCGCGTACCGAATCATCCGGTCGCACAGCAGCTGCTCAACACCTTCGGCGGCGGCATCGCCGCACCGTCCGCCAATCGCTACGGTCGCGTGAGCCCGACGCGCGCCGAACACGTGCGCGAGGAGTTCGGCGACGAAGTGAAGATCATCCTTGACGGCGGCGATTGCAAAGTCGGGCTCGAATCGACGATCGTCTCGGTCGTCGACGACGTGCCGCGCGTGCTGCGACCCGGCAGCATCAGTCTGTCGCAGCTGCGCGAGGTGTGTCCGACGATCCAAGCCGGACCGAACCCGCACGCGCCGCGCGTGCCGGGCTCGACGGCGCGCCATTACTCGCCGATGACGCCGGTCAACGTGGTGCCGAGCCGTCGGCTCGAGCAGGTGATGAGCGAGTTCACGAGCAAGGGCGAGAAGGTCGCAGTGCTCGCGCTGCGTCCGCCCGCAAAGCCCAATCCGTTCATGACCTGGATCAACGCCGGCTCGCGTCCAGATCATTACGCACGCCAGCTGTACGCGAATCTGCGCACACTCGACAAAGCCGGCGCCAAGATCATCCTCGTCGAAGAAGTGCCCGACGGCGAGAAATGGGACGCCGCACGCGATCGCCTGCGACGTGCCGCCTCCGCCGAGAACATCGTCACATCCGATCCCGACATCGCCGCATGGGTGGCGGATTTCGGGGAGGAGAACGGGGGATAGGAACCCGTCGAGGTGCGGGAGCCTTTGCTGCGCTTCAACAAGGAAACGCTAGCGGCGCGCGCAGCGCGCTTCTTGCCTCCAACCTCCGGCCCGTAGCCTCCCGCTACTCAGCGGGCACCGTCCTCTCTCTTGCCCACGCGCGCAGCTCGGCAATCTGTTCGGCCATCACGATCGACAACGGACGGGTGGCGCGCAGCTCGTGCAGCACGTGCGCAGCGTTCGGCGTTTCGTTGCGGGCGTGCGCCGTGAAAACCGCCGAAACGATCGCTTGCTCGATTTCGGCGCCCGAGAAGCCTTCGCAGGCGGCTGCGAGATGAGCGACCTGCGTATCGTTGAGCGCGAGCCCGCGCTTGGCAGCGTGGATGCGCAGAATCTCGGCGCGCACCGGTGCGGTCGGCAGATCGACGAAGAAGATCTCGTCGAAGCGGCCCTTGCGCACCAGCTCGGGCGGGAGCGAAGAGATGTCGTTCGCCGTGGCGACGACGAAGACCTTGGTGCGCTTCTCGGCAAGCCACGTGAGGAATGTGCCGAGCAGGCGCCGCGAGGTGCCGCTGTCGCTGTCGCTCGTGGCGACGCCTTTTTCGATCTCGTCGAGCCACAACACGCAGGGCGCGAGCACGTCCGCCGTCGCCAGCGACTCGCGCAGATTGCGCTCGGACTCGCCGATGTACTTGTTGTGAATCGTGGCGAAGTCGAGCCGCAAGAGCGGCACGCCGAAAATGCCGGCGGCGGCCTTGGCCGCCATGCTCTTGCCGCAGCCCTGCACGCCGAGCAGCAACATGCCTTTCGGCGCTTCGAGCTGCGGCGCGGATCCATCGAAGGCAGGCTTGCGCCGCCGAAGCCACTCTTTGAGCCGCGCCATGCCGCCCAGGTCGGCGAACTGCGCGGTGTCGTATTCGTAGGCGAGCACGCCGCTGCGGTTCAGCAGCTCGTACTTCGCCCGCATCACGGCCGGCAAGTCGCTCGGCAGGAGCGCGCCGTCGTCGAAGATCGCCTTGCGCGCGAGCCGTTCGGTGTCGCTGGTCGAAAGTCCGGCGAGGTTTTCGACGAGCAGGTCGAGCGCCTTGGGATCGGTCTGCACCGAGCTGCCGTTCGTTTGGCGCCACTCGTCGACGACCTTGGCGACGATCCGGCGACGCTCGTCGCGGCCTGGAAACGCCATGTTGAAGCGCGCGGCGAAGTGCTCGAGCTCGCGCGGGAGCGGGATCTCGTGGCTGATCATGACGATCGTACGCGCGCAGCGGTCGTGGCTCTGACAGATGTCCTTGAGCAACCGCACGTGGAGCGGATCGTCGAGGAAGGGATGAAAGTCGAGCAGCAGATACAGCCCGGCCTTGTCCGTCGCGCGAATCGACTTCAGCACTTCGGTCGGCGGCACGTTATGTCGCTGCGCGCCGCCGAGATCGACGTCGAGCCGCCGCAGCCCGTCGGTGACGGTCCACTGAAAGACGAGCGGGGGCGGCTTCAGCGCCCGCGAACGCGCCAGCGACAGAATGAGCTCGATCGCGCGCGGCTCGTCGCGCGTTTCGATCACGATCAACGGCACGCGGCTTTGTAGGAGGGCGGCAAGATCGCGCTGCGAATCGGCGGATGTAGGCATGGCAGGCCTTTGTGTGCGTGCGTAGTTTAAGACGGGCGCTGAGCTCTGGGCACTGGCCAGACTGCGCGGCGTGGGCGTGCAGTCTGTAGGCTCTAAGCTGTAGCTAGCATCGCGCTGGGTGCGCCTTGTTGTCGAAGGTGTCCTCGGTGCTCGGCATTCTCCTTTGCAGTTGGCCTTCCTTGACGGCACGTCCTGACTCGCCCAGCGAAGCGAGGCCTCCTTGACGCGCAGCGTCCTCCGTCCTGGGCTGTAAGTTGTAGCTAGAAGGCGCTCGCTTCCAACTGTGCCCAAGGCCCAGAGCCCAGGGCCCACGACGTGCGCAAAAGTGTGATTGGGTTCTTGCATCGCCGCGCATTTTTGCTACATTGCGCGCGCCTGTGTAAGAGAGCACCCAGAGTATCGCGAAAGCTGCAGGTGCCGCTCGACCAGAACTCGGTGAGAGTGCGGTAACGCGCTCTTGTTGGTTGGTTAAGTGTCCGCAGCTTTGTGACGAGGTGCCCGACAGGTGTTGCCACGCGCTGCTAAGCATTCTCAAGCAGTCTCTCCCGCCCAAGCCTTCGACTCGACGACTCTCACGGAAGCTGAAATCCGTGCGTTGGTCGCGCGCTTCGGCTCGCCGCTCCTCGTTCTCGACTGCGAGCAGGTGCGCCGTCAGTACCATGCGCTCAAGGCTGCGTTGCCGGGCGTCGATCTGCATTACGCGTTGAAGCCGCTGCCGCACGCTGCGGTCGTCGCGACGCTGCGCGACGAAGGCGCCTTCTTCGATCTTGCGACCACGGGCGAGGTGGAGCTCGTCAAGGCGCAGGGCGTTGCGCCCGAGCGCTGCATTCACACGCACCCGATCAAGCGCGACAGCGACATCCGCGATGCGCTGCGCTACGGCGTGACGACGTTCGTCGCGGACAACCCCGACGAGATCAAGAAGTTCGTGCGCTATCGCAAGCGTGCCGAGCTCTTGCTGCGCGTTTCCTTCCGTAGCCCGAACGCAGTCGTCGATCTGTCGAAGAAGTTCGGCTGCGAGCCGAGCGCCGTGCTCGGGCTGATCGAGCTCGCGCGCCGCTTCGGCATCCGCGTGCGCGGCTTGTCCTTCCACGTGGGCTCGCAGACGAGCGATCCGGCCAAGTATGTCGAAGCGATTCGTGCGTGCACGGATCTGATGGCCGAGGCGCTGCTCGCCGGCTTGCCGGCGCTCGACGTGCTCGACATCGGCGGCGGTTTTCCGGTGCCGTACAACGACGAGGTCATGCCGGTCGACGAGTTCTGCGCGCCGATCCGCGAAGCGCTCGCGCGTCTGCCGAAGCACGTGCGCGTCATCGCCGAGCCGGGCCGTTTCATCTGCGCGCCTGCGGCGATCGCCGTCTCGAGCGTGATGGGCAAGGCCAAGCGCGACGGTCGTTGGTGGTATTACCTCGACGACGGCTTGTACGGCTCGTACAGCGGCCAGCTGTTCGATCACGCGAAGTATCCGGTCGTCGCTCTGCGGCAGGACGGCGAGCGCATGCCGAGCGTGCTGGCCGGCCCAACCTGCGACTCGATCGACGTGATCGACGAGAACATTTTGTTGCCCGAGCTCGAAGTCGGCGATCTGCTCGTCGGACGCATGATGGGCGCCTACACCTGGGCGAGCGCAACGGACTTCAATTTCTTCAAGCGCGCCAAGGTCGTCGTCATGAACGAGCCTCCGGCGGATGCACGGCGCGTCGTGCGCCTGCAACGCAAGGTCGCAGGCCGCAAGTCGGCGGCGTAGCGCTTCGACCCGACAGCTCGCAGGCGCAATGTCTGCGGGCGCTTGGCGCGTCTGGCGCTGCTCGCAGGAGCCTCGCATGCGCATTCACATCGCCGATTTCGTCGTCGGAGCGCGCGCAGCGCGCGGCATCGCCGTCGTCATCGACGTCTTCCGAGCATTCTCCCTGGCCGCACACGCCATGGCACGCGGCGCGGCGCGCATCGTGCCCGTTGCCGATGTCGACGAAGCACGCGCGCTCAAGCGACTCCATCCCGATTGGCTGCTCGTCGGCGAACGCCATGCGCGGCGTTTGCCGGGCTTCGATTGCGGCAATTCGCCGACCGATCTTGAAGCCTTCGACGTGCGCGGGCGGACGCTGATTCACACGACGCATGCCGGCACGCAAGGGCTCGTCAACGCGACACGTGCGAGCGAGACATTGACCGGCTCGCTCGTCAACGCCGCGGCCATCGTGCGGTACATCCAGGCACGCGCGCCGGAAGAGGTCACCTTGGTGCGCATGGGGCACGAAGCGCGCGAGCGCTGCGACGAAGACGATCTGTGTGCCGAGCTGCTGGCGGCGCGGCTGCGCGGCGAGCCGTTCGACGTCGGCGGCATCCGGGAGCGATTGCGGCAGGCATCGAGCGCCCGCAAGTTCTTCGATCCGGCCTGCGACTGGGCGCCGGAGCGCGACTTCGAGCTGTGTACTGAGGTCGATGCGTTCGACTTCGTGCTGCGGCTCGATCGGCAGGCCGAACCGCCGAGCCTCGAGCGAGTTGACGCGTGCTGAGGCGCACGGCATGTTGATGCTCACCAACCTCGTGGTGGCATGCCAATGAGCTCGCCCGTTCTTCGCGCGATCATCCTGCTGACGCTGTCGAATGTCTTCATGACGTTCGCGTGGTACGCCCATCTCAAGCATCTCAACCAGAAGCCGTGGATCGTCGCTGCGCTGGCGAGCTGGGGCATCGCGCTGTTCGAGTACTTGCTGCAAGTGCCCGCCAACCGCATTGGCTACACCGCGCTCACGCTGCCGCAACTCAAGATCCTGCAGGAAGTGATCACGCTGTCGGTGTTCGTGCCGTTCGTCGTGTTCTACATGCGCCAGCCGCTCAAGCTCGACTATCTGTGGGCGGCGTTGTGCATGCTCGGCGCGGTGTATTTCATCTTTCGGCCGAGCCCTTGAGATGTCCACGCTCATCCATCGCCTGGTTGAGTCGTGCCGCAGCGGGCGCGATCCGAGCGTGATCGCGCGTCTTGCGTCTGGATGGGCCGTCATGGGGCGCCAGCAAGTCTTGCGCGGCTATTGTCTGCTGTTGCCGGATCCGGTCGTGCCGCATCTCAATGCGCTCGCAGCGCCGCAGCGGGATCGTTTCTTGAGCGATCTGGGGTGCCTCGGCGAGGCCGTGCTGCAGGCGACCGGGGCAGTGCGTATCAACTACGCCATCTTCGGCAACCTGGAGCCGGCCCTGCATGCGCACGTTCATCCGCGCTATGCGGATGAGCCGGAGCACCTGCGTATCGCGAATCCCTGGGCCTACGATTGGAACGCCGCGCCGCAGTTCGACGCGGCGCTGCACGGCGAGCTGCGCGACAGAATTGCAACTTATCTGCAGGCTGCGCGCGTCTAAACCAGCACTGTCCATGCGGCCGGTTGCCTCGAAGCGGGCGGCATGTACACTGGACGGCAAGGAGAAGCTCGGTCGTTGCGCGCGTATGCGCCGGCGATAACGAGCCTGAGGCGGATTGCGCGGTGACGCAGCCGCGGGTCTCGTCCGCGGCACGGTTCAGCATCCTTCGCGCCGCCGTTCAGCGATGTTGCGTGAACCCATGGGGAGAGAGTTGCTCGAATGCGGGTGAAATCGAGCCTGGCTACTTACGTGACCGAGCACCTGGCGTTTCTCGGGCGCGTTTCCAATCGCAGTATCTTTGGCGGGATCGGGATCTTCGTCGAAGAACGCTTGCTGGGTATCGTGATCAACGAATGTCTGTACCTGCACACGGGCAAGTCCAACATCGACGATTACCTGTCGCGCGGTATGGAACAGTTCAAGCCGTACCCGAACGCTTTCGATCTGACGACGGATCATCACCGCGTGCCGCAAGAGATCATCGACGATCCGGAGCAGCTCAAGGAATGGGGGCGTCGCGCGCTCGTTTCCGCCATCGAATCGGCTAAAGCCAAGCAGCTTGCCGGCATCGAACGGGTCCGTGCGATGAAGCGCGCCAAGAAGGCCGCGCTGCAGGCCGAACAATCGAAAGGCAACACGAAGAAGAAACGCTGAACGCCCGGCGCGTCCGTTACCGGGGAACGCTCAGCTTTGCGAGCGCCGCCAGCGAACGCACGGGCGCCGAGCAGCTCGTGCCGCGGCAGATATAACCGACGGTGCCTTGCTCGGGACGCTTGTCTGCGAGCGAGGCGGGCAAATCCGCAGCGTCATTCGGGATCGCAAAGACGAGGCGCTTGGGCGCATAGAGCCGATTGAGCTGCGTGTGCCATTCGGCGAGCTCGGGTTGCTCGCCGCGCAGGATCACGATCTCAGGCGCATCGAGGTAGTCATCGAGCGCCACCAGCATGCTGGCGTGCCCGTGCGGATAGGTCTCGATGGCCGCCCAACCGGCCTGCAGCGTGCGTGCGGCCGCATCGAGATAGCGAGTCTCGCCGAGCAGTAGGCCCAGCCGCATGAGTGCCTGTGCGGCGATTCCATTGCCCGACGGAAGAGCCTCGTCGGCGAACGACTTCGGCCGCACGATGAGCCGCTCGTGATCGTCCGCGGTGAAGAAAAAGCCGCCGTCCGTCTGGTCTTCGAATCGCTCGAGTAGCGTCTCGGCGAGCCTAATCGCCAAGCGTAAATCGCTCGTACGCCAGCGCGTTTGCAGAGCCTCGATGAGCGCATCGAGCAGGAACGCGTGATCGTCGAGATAGGCCGCAAAACGCGCTTGCCCGTCCTTGTAGGCCGCGAGCAGGCGACCGTCTCGGAAGAGCGTCGTCTGCAGGAAATCGAGCGCGCGCAGCGCGGAGCGCTCGAGCTCGGCATCGTCGAGCGCGCGCGCCGCAACGAGCATGCCGCTGACGGCGAGCGCATTCCACGACGTCAGCACTTTCTCGTCGCGCGCAGGGCGCACGCGTTGCTCGCGTGCCGCGAGCAGCGCTGCGCGAGCGCTCGCGAGGCGTTGCTCGACGGTGTGCGCATCGAGGCCGGTTTCGCGCGCGATGTCTTCGTAGGAGCGATGCACGCACAGGTGCCATCTGCCTTCGAAGTTCGGCGGTTGGTCGAGGCCGAAGCGGCGCGCGACGAGGTCGAAGGTGGGCGGATCGAGGCGTGCGGCGAGATCGTCCTTGTCCCAGAGATAGAAGCGGCCTTCTTCGCCTTCGGAGTCGGCGTCGAGGCTCGACCAGTAGCCAGCATCGGGCGCCTGCATTTCGCGGCGGATCCACTCGGCGGTTTGCGATGCTACGCTGCGAAACAGCGGCTCGCCGGTCGCGAGCGTGGCTTGCGCGTAGAGCTTGAGGAGCTGTCCGTTGTCGTACAGCATCTTCTCGAAGTGCGGAATCATCCAGCGCTCGTCGACGGAATAGCGCGCGAATCCGCCGCCGATCTGATCGTACAAGCCGCCTTCAGCCATTCGTGTGAGCGTCAGCGTGACCATGTAGAGCGAGTGCAGATCCGGCGTATCGTCGGCTGCCGTGGCGCGCCAAAGGCGCAGCAGCAGATCGAGATTCGTCGGATGCGGAAACTTCGGCGCTTGGCCGAAGCCGCCGTAATCGGGATCGAACGCTGCCGCGAGCCGTTGCCGAGCCGCTTCGATCGGCTGCGGCGACAGCGGCGTCGCCGCGGGCGATACGGTCAGGATGTTGTGCAGAGCTTCATCGAGCGCGGCGCTTTGCCGGTCGATCGCGTCGCGCCGCGAGCGGTAGTACTCGCTCACGCGGCGCAGCAGGTCCGGAAACGCCGGCAGCCCGAAACGGGCTTCTTTCGGAAAGTAGGTGCCGCCGAAGAAGGGGCGTAGGTCGTGCGGCGACAGGAACATCGTGAGCGGCCAGCCGCCGGGGCGCTGCGTGATGAGCTGCTGCGCGAGCTGGTAGATCTTGTCGAGATCGGGGCGTTCCTCGCGGTCCACTTTGACGTTCACGAACAGCTCGTTCATCACCGCCGCGACTTGCTCGTCCTCGAAGGATTCGTGCGCCATCACGTGGCACCAATGACAAGCGGAATAGCCGATGGACAAAAGGATCGGCTTGTCCTCCGCGCGGGCGCGGGCCAAGGCCTCCTCGCCCCAGGGATACCAGTCCACCGGATTGCTGGCGTGCTGGAGCAGATAGGGGCTCGTCTCGCGTGCGAGACGATTGGTACGGGCGGGGGCGTTGACGTGGGACATGGGTCACCGGTGTGCAAGAGTGCGTCACGCTGCGGCAGCTCGCGGTACGAGCGGCAACATCGGCGGCGCAGTTTTCCGTAGAATGCCGCCACTATAACGATGGACACTTCACACGACACTTCGCAGTTACCGGAGCTGCGCCTCAAACGCGGCGAAGATCGCCGGATTTCCGCCGGGCATCTGTGGGTCTTCTCCAACGAGGTCGACACCGAGCGCACGCCTCTGCAGGCCTTCGAGCCCGGCGCGCAGGCGCGCATCGTTTCCGACCGCGGTAAGTTCCTGGGATACGGCTACGTCAATCCGCATTCGCTCATTTGCGCGCGCATTCTGAGCCGCGATGCGCGCTATCCCGCGAGCAAGTCGCTGCTCGTGCATCGGCTGCAGGTGGCGCAGTCGCTGCGCCGCGCGCTGTACGACACGCCGTTTTATCGCTGCGCATTCGGCGAATCCGACGGGCTGCCGGGACTCGTGCTCGATCGCTTCGGCGACGTCGTGGTCGGGCAGATTGCCACGGCAGGGATGGAGGCGCTGCGTCCGCAGATCGAGCGCGCGGTCGAGCAGGTGCTCGCGCCGGCTGCGCTCGTATGGAAGAACGATACGAGCGCGCGCGATCTAGAGGGCTTGCCGCACTATGTCGAGACCGCGTTCGGCACGGCACCCGAAACGGTGACGGTCGAGGAGGGCGGCGTGACGTTCCAAGTGCCGCTGACCGGCGGCCAGAAGACCGGTTGGTTCTTCGATCAGGCCGCGAATCGCCTGGCGCTGCGCAAGTACGTGGGCGGCGCGCGTGTGCTCGATGTGTTCAGCTACGTGGGCGCGTGGGGGCTTGGAGCACTGCGTGCGGGTGCGACCGAGGTGACCTGCGTGGATTCGTCGGCGAGCGCCTTGAGCGTGCTCGAGGCCAGCGCGGCAGCCAACGGCTTCAAACCCAATATCGTGCGCGGCGATGCCTTCGACGTGCTGCAGGCCATGCATGCCGAGCGGCGCAAATTCGACGTGGTCGTGGTCGACCCGCCGGCGTTCATCAAGCGCAAGAAAGACATACCGAAGGGCGAGGCGGCCTACCGGCGCCTCAACCAGCTCGCCATGCAGCTGCTCGATCGCGACGGCATCCTCGTCTCGTGCTCGTGCTCATATCACCTGAGCCAGGATGCGCTGGTCGAAGCGGTGCAGCGCGCAGCCCGGCATCTGAACCGCTTTGCGCAGATCGTCGAAGTGGGCGGACAAGCTCCGGATCACCCGATCCACCCGGCGATCCCGGAGACGAAGTACCTGAAGACCGTGTTCGTGCGGGTGGTTGCCGAATGAGCCCGGCAGCCCGCGCGCGCCCCATCCTTGCTAACATGCGCGCCGCATGTTGACCTATCCGGCAATCGATCCCGTCATCGTCACGCTCGGCCCGCTCGCCATCCATTGGTACGGGCTCATGTACGTGATTGGGTTTGCCGTTGCCTGGCTGCTGGCGCGGCGACGGGCCGGTGCGCCCGATTCGACGTGGCGACCCGTCGACGTCGACGATCTCATCTTTTATGCCGCAATCGGCGTGATCGCCGGCGGGCGCGTCGGCTGGCTGCTGTTCTACGGCGGCGAGCAGGTGATCGAAAATCCCATCACGATCATCCAGATCTGGAAGGGCGGCATGTCGTTCCACGGCGGGCTGCTCGGCGTGATCGTGGCCGTCGCGCTGTTTGCGCGGCAGCGTCAGCGGCGCGTGGCCGACGTGCTCGATTTCCTCGCGCCGCTGCCCGGTATCGGCATCTTCGCCGGCCGCATCGGCAATTTCATCAACGGCGAGCTCTGGGGCAAACCGACCGACGCTCCGTGGGGCGTCGTGCTCGATCCGACCTTGCTGCATCCCAAGCAGGCGGATGAGGCGCTGCGCTTGTGCGAGCGCTTTCAGGTCGATCCTTGCGTCATTCAGGTCCATGCCTCGCAGATCTATCAAGGCCTGCTCGAAGGGCTGCTCGTTTTCGTCATCCTGTGGATCTACACCTCGCGGCACCGCCCGCGCTATGCGCCTTCGGGGCTGTTCCTGATCGGCTACGGCGTCTGTCGCTTCCTCATCGAATTCGTGCGCCTGCCGGACATCAACCGCGGTTACATCCTGTGGGACTGGGTCACGATGGGGCAGATCCTCTCGACTCCGATGATCCTCGGTGGCATCGCGCTGCTCGTCATCGCATATCGGCGCAACGAGCCGAGCGGCAACTATCGTGGGACCGGCGAGAGGTCGGGCGCCGCGAGCGGCGCTCGGGCATCCGCTTGAAGAGCGCCTCGGTCCATGGCACAAGCGTACTGCCGGATCGCGGGTTTTGATTCATCCGTCAGCGTTCGTTCATGAAGCAGTATCTCGATCTCCTGCGTCACATTCGCGAGCGGGGCGTGTCCAAGAGCGATCGTACGGGCACCGGGACCTTGTCCGTGTTCGGCTATCAGATGCGCTTCGACCTGTCGCAGGGATTTCCGCTGCTGACGACCAAGAAGCTGCACGTGCGCTCGATCATCTATGAGCTGCTCTGGTTCCTGCGCGGCGACACCAACATCAAGTACCTTCGCGATCACGGCGTGACGATCTGGGACGAGTGGGCCGACGAGAACGGCGAGCTCGGTCCCGTATACGGTCGCCAATGGCGGTCGTGGCCTGCGCCGGACGGCAAGACCATCGATCAGATCAGCCGCACGGTCGATCTCATTCGGCGCAATCCCGATTCGCGCCGTATCGTGGTGAGCGCCTGGAACGTGGGCGAGCTCGAGCTCATGGCGCTCACTCCGTGCCATGCGCTCTTTCAATTCTGGGTCGCGCAAGGGCGTCTGTCCTGCCAGCTCTATCAGCGCAGCGCGGACGTGTTCCTGGGCGTGCCGTTCAATATCGCGTCGTACGCGTTGCTCACGCACATGTTCGCGCAGCAATGCGATCTCGAGCCGGGCGAGTTCATTTGGACCGGCGGCGACTGTCACCTGTACTCGAATCATCTCGAACAGGCAGACTTGCAGCTCACGCGCACGCCGTTCCCGTTGCCGCGCCTTCAGATCAAGCGTCGTCCGCCGTCGATCTTCGAATACGAGTACGAGGATTTCGAAATCCTCGATTACCAAGCTCATCCACACATCAAGGCGCCGGTTGCCGTATAGAGTCTGGCGCCGCCGGATAAGACATATCGGCTCGCCGCAACGCTGCCATCCCAACGTCACAAGCGAAAGCTTATGCCCAAGAAATCGACCTCTTCCAAGAAATCCGACAGCAGCACGCGTACGCGAGCGGCGAAGAAGGGCGCTCGCCAAGCCCGCAAGTCGGCACCGGCCTTCAAATCGAAGTACGCGACCTCGCCGCTGATCGAGACGCGGCACTCGCCGATTCACGGCACCGGCGTCTATGCGGTGGCGCCCATCAAGAAGGGCACACGCATTCTCGAGTACCTCGGCGAGCGCATTTCGCACGCGGAGGCGGATCGGCGCTACGCGCTCAAGGACGAGGACGACGGGCATACCTTCCTTTTCATCGCGAGCAATCGCACGGTGATCGACGCCGGCGTCAACGGCAACGATGCGCGCTTCATTAATCATCGCTGCGATCCGAATTGCGAGACCGTCATCGAAGGCGGCCGCGTGTTCATCGATGCGATCCGCGACATCAAGCCGGGCGAGGAGCTGGGCTACGACTATCAGCTGACGTGGGAGAGCACGGACGATCCAGCGGATCTGGCGCTCTACGCCTGCCGCTGCGGCGCCAAGAACTGTCGCGGGACCATGCTCGATAAGGAGCCCATCGACAAGCAGAAGGCGAAGAGCAAGAAAAAGAAAACCAAGAAGAGCAAGTCGAAGCAGCCGACGAAAAAGACCAAGCAGGCGGCGAAGCGTAAGCGCGGGCGGTGACGCATATGCTGATCTCGATCGTCGTCGCGGCGGCGGAAAACGGCGTCATCGGTCGCGACAATGATCTGCCGTGGCGCTTGCCCGACGATCTGAAGCGTTTCAAGGCGATCACGCTCGGCAAGCCGATCGTCATGGGGCGCAAGACGTTCGAGTCGATCGGCCGTCCGTTGCCCGATCGGGCCAACATCGTGATCTCGCGCCGGCCGGATTTCAGCGCGGCAGGTTGCACGGTTGTCTCTTCCATCGAGGAGGCGCTCGCTGCCGCCGGCTCTGCAGCCGAGGTCATGGTGATCGGTGGCGCCGAGCTGTTCCGGGCGCTCTTGCCGCGCACCGATCAGATCTACTTGACGCGTGTGCACGCGAGCGTGCCGGGCGACACGTTCTTCCCGGAAGTCGTGTGGGACGATTGGATCGAGCTCGAGAGCGAGTATCATCCCGCCGACGATCGTCACGCGTATCCGTTCACGTTCTTGAAGCTGCGACGTAGCCACGTGCTGTAGGCCGTCGTCTTGATGCGTTAGCCGAATCGACTCCCACCGACACGTCCGTCATGTCCACGAAGCCGAAGCCGCGCTACAACTGCCTCGAATGCCCCGGCTATTGCTGCAGCCATTCGCGCATCGCCGTGAGCGATCACGATATTGCTCGCCTCGCGAAGCATTTCGGGATCAGCTTTCGCAAAGCGAAGGAACGTTTCACTTATCGCTATCGCACCAAGGAGGTCGACGAGCAGATCCTGCGGCACCAGCGCGACCATATCTACAAGTCGATCTGCCGCTTCTTCGACACGGACGAGCGGCGCTGCACCGTGTACGAGGCGCGTCCCAACGTCTGTCGCCGGTATCCGTATGGCCGTGTGTGCGGGTACTACGACTTCCTGAAATTCGAGCGCGAGCATCAGGGCGACGACGAGTTCATCCCCTCGGCGTAAGCGCTGCCTGCGGCAGCGAGCGGCTAGCCTTCGTGCCGCTCGAGATACAAGTAGATGTAGCCGATGACGAGCAGCACGCAGAGGCTCCAGGCGAGCGCGATCGTACCGGCCGCCGCAAGGAGCACGAACACGTCCAAGGACGATGCGTGCGAAGAGAGATTGCCGGCCGCGCCCGTCATGGCGAGAGCGAGGGCGCTGCTCAGCACCCAGCGCACCATGTACCCAGGCAGGTACATGCGCATACTGCGATTGTGACGATAGGCTGCCGCGCGGGCGAGCCGATCGCCGCGCGTTGCGTCCTTGAAGAGCCAAAACGGCCACAAATAGCGAAACAGCACGACCGAAAACGGCATGTCTTCATAACCCGAACCGGTGGGGCCGATGTCGGCGTGCTGAGTCATTGCTGTTCACTCGCCATGCGCACCATCTCTTCCCATAGATGGGCGACGGCAAGGGTTGGTTCCGTAGCGTGCAGCGCTGCACCACATCGGTGCTTCGTGCAACGCGACGAGCCGAGGAGCGCTCGCTCAGAACGTGAATGTGCCGCGACCGAGCTCGATCACCTCGCCGCTGACGAAGATGCGTTGCTCGGCATCGACTTCGAGATATAGCGTCGAAGGGCGTCCCACGCACTCGCCCTGCGAGATCTCGAGGCGCTGAGGCAGCGTGCTGCCGGTCGCAATCAGCCAGCCGCCGAGATTCGCCGCAGCCGAGCCCGTGGCGGGATCTTCGACGATGTTCGTTCCTTGCGTGAAGAAGAAGCGGCTGAGCACCGTCGTTGCGCTCGTCCTGGCGAACACGTAGACCGCCCTGTTTTCCTCGTCTTGGGCAAGCGCAGCGAGCTTGCCCACATCGGGCGCGGCAGCCTCTACGGCTCGGGCCGACGCGAGCGGCACGATCAGCTGCTCTTTGCCGGCGGCAACCCAAAGCGGCGGCGCTGCGATGTCGTGCGGCGCAAGTCCCAACGCAGCCGCCAATGCTTCGCGCGGGACTTCGCACGCACGGGTCTGCGCCGGATTCGCTTGCAGCGTCCAGCGATTGCCTTGCGCTCGCACGGGAATCACGCCTGCCGTCATTTCGAGCGTCGCCTGATCGCCGCAGCGCCCCAGCGCTCGGCAAGCGTGCGCCGAGCCGAGCGTCGGATGGCCGGCGAAGGGCATTTCGTACGTCGGCGTGAAGATGCGCACGCGCGCGTCGGCGCGCGCCGAAGGCAGCAGGAACGTCGTCTCCGACAGATTGAGCTGACGTGCCAGGCGTTGCATCGTGTCCGTAGCGAGCCCAGCGCCGTTCTCGAAGACGCAGAGCGGATTGCCCGACAGCGGATCGCCGTTGCGCGTGAAGACGTTGAGGATGCGGTATGCGAGCGTCACCATGTGGATCATCCAACGCAAGTGCCAACGCGTACCTTTCTATACGCAGCGGCAGCGGCGGTTAAGAGACAGAGTGCGCGTACCGGCGCCGTCACAGTTGCGTGCGGCGCTTGCGGCGTTGGTGCATCAACGTGTTTGCTTCGGTACGGGGCCGAGCTGCAGGTGGATGAGCTGCTCGGCGCGGACGAAATCGATCTCGGCCAGCGCCTGCGCGTTTTCGGTGAGCGTATCGAGGATGGCTTCTTGAATGCGGCCGCGCTCGAACGCGACTCGATAGGGGATTTCGTCGTGGAACATCACCATCGAGTAGCGCGGTACGAAATGGTCGGGGAAGCGGCGTTCGAGCTCGAGCGACAATGCCTTCTTGAGCGCGAACTTGGGGTGACGCACGGTGTCGCGCATCTCGACATAGTTTTCGAGCGCCATGTCCGCAATCGCTTCGGTGTTCGGTTGGCGCTGCCGCTCGAATTGCGCGAAGGCCTCGCGCCAGCTCGAAGCGCCAGCCAGGAGCTCATCGAGCTCGCGGCAGTCTTCGAATGCAGCGTTCATGCCTTGGCCGTGAAAGGGCGTGATCGCGTGCGCGGCATCGCCCAGGAGCACGACTTCATCGGCGAGATGCCAGCGCTTGCAGCGAATCGTGCCCATGACGCCGACGGGGCGCGCCGCAAACTCATTGGCGAGGTCGGGCATGAGCTCGTATGCATCGGGGAACTGTTCCGCGAAGAATGCGTCCACGGCGGCGGCATCGGTCAGGCTTGCAAAGCTCGGGTTCCCGTCGGCGGCAAGAAACAGCGTGACCGTAAAGCTCCCATCGACATTGGGCAGGGCAATGAGCATGAACCCGCCGCGCGGCCAGATGTGCAGCGCATTCTTCTCGATGCGATGGCGTGCACCGTCGCGTGCGGGCAGCGTGAGCTCCTTGTACGCATGCGGCAGGAGCTCTTCCGAGCACGGAATGCGCAGCTGCTCGACGGCCGCTCGTCGCAGCACCGAGCCGGCGCCGTCTGCGCCGATGACTTTGCCAAGCGGGCGTTCCCGGCGCACACCAGCGGCCTCGTCGGCGAACACCAGCGTTCCGGCCACAAAGTCGACGTCGACGAGCGCGTGACGAAAGTGAATCACCGCGCCGGCTTGCTCTGCCGCATCGAGCAGCACATGGTTGAGTCCCGGTCGCGAGATCGAATAAATGACTTCGTGTTCGCGCTGACCGTACGGGATGAAGGACAGCGCACCGTCGAGGTCGTGCAACAAGCGCCCGCGCATCGGGATCAGCAGCGGCAGCACGGCTTCCATGACGCCGGCCGCTTCGAGTGCGCGAATGCCGCGCGCTGCAAGCGCGAGATTGATCGAGCGACCGGCCGGGATCGGCGTGCGGCGCATATCGGGGAGACGTTCGAACACCTGCACGCGATGCCCGCGCTTGGCGAGCAGCACGGCCATGAGGCTTCCGGCGAGCCCCGCGCCAACGATCGTTACGTCTTGCGATGAACGCATCTTCTTGTCAGGCAATCGGCGTCAAGCGCACGAGCGGCGCAGCGCGCCGGCGAACTCCCAAACGTCCACGAACGTGTTGTAAAGCGGCACGGGCGCGAGGCGGATGACATCCGGTTCACGCCAATCGCACACATAGCCGTCGGCCGTGAGACGCTCGTACACGCTGCGAGCAGCCTCGCGCGAGCGCTTCAAGCGCAGCGACAGCTGGCAGCCGCGGCGTTCGGGATCGCTCGGCGTGAGGATCTCGATATGCTCGTCCAGCCACGTGCGAATGAGCCATTCGAGATATCCAGTAAGCCGCACGGACTTACCGCGCAATGCGTCGATGCCGGCACGGTCGAACAAGTCGAGCGAGGCGATGAGCGGCGTGGCGGCCAAGATCGGCGGATTCGAGAGCTGCCATCCTTCGGCGCCGGGCAACGGCACGAACGCATCCGGCATCGCAAAGCGCGTGCGCTTGTCGTGTCCCCACCATCCGCCGAAGCGCGGCAGGTCGAACGCATCGGCGTAACGTTCGTGCACGAAGACGCCTCCGAGCGCGCCTGGTCCGCCGTTCAAATACTTGTAGCCGCACCACACGGCGAAGTCGACGTCCCAATCGTGAAGGCGTAGCGGCAAGTTGCCCATCGCATGCGCGAGATCGAGGCCGACGACGCAACCGTGTTTGTGCGCGCAGGCCGTGATGCTGGCGATGTCGAAGTATTCGCCCGTCAGGTATTGCACGCCGGGCAGCAGCACGAGCGCGATTTCTTCGGCGTGTGCGTCGATGGCTGCACAGATGTCGGCCGTCCCGAAGACGTGGGCAGTGCCGCGCGGCGCTACTTCGAGCAGTGTCGCCGCGGCGTCGTAACCGCGTTGCTGCAGGTGAGTGCGCACCGCATAGCGATCGGATGGAAATGCACCTTGCTCGATGAGAATCTTGCAGCGGCGACCCTGCGGCCGATAGAACGTCGCGAGCATCAGGTGCAGATTTACCGTCAAAGAGTTCATCGCCACGACTTCGCTCGGCGTGGCGCCGGCGAGCCGCGCGAGCGCCGGCGTCAGCAGCTCATGGTAGGACAGCCACGGGCGCTTCGATGCGAAGTGGCCTTCTACGCCGAGGCGCGCCCAGGCATCGAGCTCCTCGTCGATCAGCTGGCGTACACGCTTCGGTTGCAGGCCGAGCGAGTGGCCGCAGAGATACGTGGCCGGCGTGCCGCTCGGACCGTGCGGCAGGAGAAACTCGTTGCGCAACGGTGCGAGCGCATCCTCGGCGTCCTGTTGCTCGGCAAAGCGCCGATCGGGCGAAAACGTCATAGCGGGCGCAGCGGCAGTAACACCGGACGGCTCGGGGCCGCATCGGCGACGAACGGAGCGATTTGCAGATTGAGCAGATACGGACCGTCCGCCAGCGTATTCGGCACGTAGGCGAGCTCGGTGACGGTCGCGTGCACGCGCGTCGCGTGCGTCGTTTCGACTGAGCCCGGCGCGACGTTCCAGAAGATGCGATGCGCGGTGAGCCGTCCCTCGTCATCGGCGCGATCGAGCGAAGGCAGATCCGTCACGAGATGCTCGATGCCTGCTGCTACGATCCAGCGCATCGCTTCGGCCGAAAAAAACGGCGCGGGCGCGCGATCGTAGTTGCGATGCAATTTCGATTCGTCGTTGGGCGTCGTGCGGACGACGAGCGCGGTGAAGCCGGTGAATTGCAACTTGTCCGCTGCGCTCGCGAGCGCAGCGCGCGTGACCAGTCGGTCGTCAGGACGCGGTGCGGGAGTGCTCGTCTCGCTCGTGTCGGCTGCGCGCACCGGGTCGACGGTGACGAGGAGCGCAACGTGCAGCGGCGATCGATACGCGTCGCGCACGCTGAGCGGCTCGCCGGTGATATGGCCGACGCATTCGGTGTGGGTGCCGTTGCAATGGGGCGTGAGCGAGTAGCTCGCGCAATTGCAGCTCCCGCCTGCGCGCACGTCGCCGACGAAGCTGCCAGCGCGCAGCACTTTCGCACTCGCGGGCGCAGCGCCGAAAAAGCTCGGCTGCGCGCCGTCGAATGCGAGCGGAATGGAGAGATCGTGCTGCTCCGGCCCGGCGCGCCAGCGTTGCGCGCCGATCTCCACGTAAACGGCCCCGGTCTTGCTCATGGACGCTTCGGTGCCGGCGCTCCGCAGGCAGGGCAGGTGCTGTACTTGGGGTTGCCGTAGAATCGCTCGAAGATCGGCGGCAGCTGCTTTTCGATGTCCGACACGTGCAGATACTCCGCGTAGAGCGGGTACTGGCAGTGATCGCAGTACCAGAGAAAGCCGTCTTGTTCGTCGGGCCGGCGCTTGCGTTCGATGACGAGGCCGACGGTGTTGGCGAAGCGCTGGGGCGAATGCGGCACTCTGGCCGGCAGCAGAAAGACTTCGCCTTCGCGGATCGGGATGTCGACGCGCTCGCCATCCTGGATGGTCCGCAGGACCATGTCGCCTTCGATTTGATAGAAGAATTCCTCGCCCGGATCGTCGTGATAGTCGGTCCGCGAGTTGGGACCGCCGACGACCATGATGATGAACTCGGAGTCGCGAAATACCAGCTTGTTGCACACCGGCGGCTTGAGATACTCGCGGTGTGCATCGATCCAGGCGCGGAAATTGAAGGGTTTGAGGGCGCTCATGTCGTGGTTCTCCTGCGTGGAGTATAGCCTTGCTCCAGCGTCCCGGGCCGGTGCGGTTGCTGCGGCTTGTTTTCGCGCGTGCCGCTCGGAGAATGGCAAGGTCAGAACGCTACGGTGACGCAATGACTCTACGAACGACAGTCACGGCGGGGATGCTCCTCCTGCTCGGCACGATCGCGACCCGCGCTGACGAAGCTGCGCCCGTCCAAGCGATCTGGAAGCCGCAGGAATTCACTTTCTACTATCAAAGCTTCACGACGTTCTACTCGTGCGAGAGCCTCGAGAACAAGCTGGAGCAGATTCTGCGGCAGATGGGCGTCAAAGCGCAGGTGCGCGTGCGCTCGGTGGACTGCGGGCGCGGCCCGGTACGTTTTCCGCAAGCGGAGATCCAGCTGCTTGCGCCGGTCGAGGCGACGCCTGAGGCGCTCGAGGAGCTGAAGAAGGGCGAGAGCAAGCGCGAGCTCATCGCGCGCGTCTCGGGCGATCGCGCCAAAGTGGCCGAGCTCACTGAACAATTTCCCGCGCAATGGCAGCGCGTGACGATCGGACGCGGGCGCGGTACGGCGAGCCTTGAAGGCGGGGACTGCGAGCTGCTCGATCAGGTCAAGCGCAAGATCCTGCCGAAGCTCGCGGTGCGCGTGGTCGAGGACAGCATGCCGTGTCCGGCCAGTCCCAATCCGCTCGTGCGCCCGACGCTGGTGGTCGACGCGCTGATCCCGATGCCCAAGCCCGACGATGCGCCGGCCAACTAGCGAGACGTCGCCGCGCGAGATGTAACGGCGCCTTTAGAGGCTCAGGCCCGACGACGAGCACGCCACGAAGAACGGCTCGGCTGGCGCATCGAGCCTCACGGCGCACAGGCGCTGTCCCCACACGCAGCCGGTGTCGATGGCGAGCACGCCATCCTCGAGGTGATAGCCGAGCGCCGACCAGTGGCCGCAGACGATGCGCAAGCCGCGCGAGCGTCGGTTCGGCATTCTGAACCACGGGATCAGATGCGCCGGTGCGGCAGCGAGCGTGCCTTTGTATTCGAGATCGAGCGAACCGTCGGCGCGGCAGAAGCGCATGCGCGTCAGGCAATTGGTGATGAAGCGCAGCCGCTCGACTCCCGCGAGGTCCTCGGACCAGCGATCGGGCCGATTCCCGTACATGTTCGCGAAGAGCTCTTTGGCGCGGGCTTCGTCGCGGAGCGCGGCTTCGAGTTCGCGCGCGCAGCGGCACGCCGTGTCGAGATCCCATTCGGGCGCCAGCCCCGCGTGGACCATCACATATCCGAGCGCAGGGTCGTGATGCAGCATCGGCCGCTCGCGCAACCATGCAAGCAGCTCATCGCGGTCGGGCGCGCTCAGGATCTCATCCAGCGTGTCCTTGGCTTTGGGGCGCGCGTTGCCGTATGCCGTCGCGAGCAGGTGCAAATCGTGATTGCCGAGCACGACGACCGCCGCGTCGCCGAGCGCCTTGATCCTGCGCAGAACGGCGAGCGATTTCGGTCCGCGATTGACGAGATCGCCGACGAGCCAGAGCTTGTCGGCGGCCGGATCGAACTCGATGAGATCGAGCATCCGCGCCAGCTCGTCGTCGCATCCTTGCACGTCTCCGATCGCGTAGGTGGCCATGCCGTTCGGTGTCGCCGTCTCGTGCGCTCGTGGCGCCGACCTAGTGAAGCGTGCCGGGTCTTGCCAACGTGAACGGCGCGATCGGCACGTCGAAGAGCGAGCCGTCGTCGGCGAGCATCTGATAGCTGCCTTGCATCGCACCGACGGGCGTTTCGAGCACGGCGCCGCTCGAATAGCGAAAGCCTTGCCCAGGCAGGAGATACGGCTGCTCGCCGACGACGCCTTCGCCGTGCACTTCTTTGACCTTGCCGTTTGCGTCCGTGATCAGCCAGTGACGCGACAGGAGACGCGCGGGCACTTGGCCCTCGTTACGGATCGTGATCGTGTACGAGAACGCGTAGTGCTGCTCCTCGGGTTTCGATTGGTCGCTGAGGTAGCTGGTGACGACATCGACGCGAATGCGATGCCGCGACGAATCGTCGCTGCGCTGCGCGGGATCGAGATGAGCCGTCCCGGGTTCGCCGGTCTTGGGTGTCTGTGACATAGGAGAGAACTGCGCGAGGCGGGCGCATTCTAGCAGCGATCCGGCTCGTCCTTGCCTGAACGCCGTGTGGGGCTGGGCCCGTGGATTGGGAGCCCTCGAGCGTCCCCTCAGTGGAGCCGCACTGCCAGCACGTCGCATGGCGCGGCGTGCAGCACGGCATCTTCTGTGAAATTGAGCAGCAGCGCGAGGCCATGCCGCTCGCGGCTGCCGAGCACGATGAGATCGCTGCCGAGCCGCTGTGCGGTGCGGACGATCTCGACTTTGATGCCGCCGGTTTCGACGAGCTGCGGACAATGCTCGAGACCGAGCTTGACGGCCAGCTCGCGCAGGCGCGTGCGGGCGCGCTCGACGAGCTCGCTTTCGATCTGAATGGTCGGCAGCAGAGCTTCGCCCATGGGCTCGACTGGCACGTATTCGACGACGTGAAGGAGCGTGATCTGCGCGCCGTAGCGCTCCGCGATCGACTTGGCTCGTCTGCCGATGACTTCGCTGTCCTCGGACAGGTCCACGACCAGGAGAATATTGCGATAGTCGGTCATCGCGCCTCCCTCGATCCGCACGGACGTGCTGTCCAGCCGATTATATAGAAGAACGCATCGTCCGCCGGTGCGGCGCTCGGATGGGCGCTAGCGCTTCTTGGCCAGCTGCTCGGCGAGCGCGGCGTAGCCCAAGGGGGTGACGGTTTCCGCGCGTGCGCCCGGATCGAGACCGGCCGCTGCGATATCGGCTTCTTCGAGCAACGGACGCAGGCTGTTGCGTAACGTCTTGCGCCGCTGCGAGAACGCGGCCGCCACGACGATGCCGTATTCGCGCGCGTGCTCTTGCGGCACCGCGGGTTGCTCGTAGGGCGTCAAACGCACGAAGCTCGAGACGACCTTCGGCGGCGGACGAAATGCGCCGGGCCCGATGTCGAACAACGGCTCGACGCGCAGCCACGGCGCGAGCATCACGCTCAGGCGTCCGTAGTGCTCGGAACCGGGCGTTGCCGCCATGCGCTGGACGACTTCTTTCTGCAGCATCACGTGCAAATCGAGCAGATGCTCGCGCTGCTCGATCAGGCGAAAGAGCAGCGGCGTCGAGATGTTGTAGGGCAGGTTGCCGACGACGCGCAGAAGTCGCGTATCGGTGCGAAGGCTGGCGAGGTCGAAGTCGAGCACATCGGCTTCATGCACGTGCAGCGCACCGGGACGCTGCGGCTGACTCTCGAGGTGGCGGATCGCATCGCGATCGATCTCGATGGCATGGAGCTCGCGCACGTGCTCGAGCAGCGGAAAGGTGATGGCGCCGAGACCGGGGCCGATCTCGACCAACGCATCGTCCGGACGCGGCGCGACCGCTGCGACGATGCGGCCGATGACGCCGCGGTCGTGCAGGAAGTGCTGGCCGAATCGTTTGCGGGCGATGTGCATCGTCACACGCGCGCCGCAGTACCGGTGCCGGCGCAGCACATGCGCAAAGCCATCTCGATCGCGGCGCTGAGACTGCCGGCATCGGCCTTGCCGGTGCCGGCCAAGCTCAACGCAGTGCCGTGATCGACGGAGGTGCGCACGATCGGCAGACCGAGCGTGACGTTGACCGCACGATCGAAGCCGGCGTACTTGATGACCGGCAATCCCTGGTCGTGATACATCGCGAGCACCGCATCGATGCCCGCCAGCATATGAGCGGTGAATGCCGTGTCGGCGGGGACTGGGCCGATGAGCTGCAAGCCGTCCTGGCGCAGCGCCGCCAAGGTCGGCGCGATGACTTCGATCTCTTCGCGGCCGAGATGGCCCGATTCGCCTGCATGCGGATTGAGCCCGCAGACGAGCACGCGCGGCGCCGCGATGCCGAAGCGTTTGGTGAGATCGGCGCACAGGGTGCGCAGCACGATGTCGAGACGCTCCGGAGTGATCGCGGCGGGCACGGCGCTCAACGGCAGGTGCGTCGTCGCAAGCGCCACGCGCAAGTCTTCCGTCGCGAGCATCATGACCGGCTCCGCGCCGCCCGTACGTTCGGCGAAATATTCGGTGTGTCCGGAGAAGGGTATGCCGGCGTCGTTGATGACGCTCTTCTGCACGGGCGCGGTGACGACGGCATCGAATTCGCCGCAGACGCAACCGTCGATCGCCGCATCCAGCAGCGCGAGCACGTAGCGCGCGTTCGCGGTGTTCAGCTGCCCGAGTGCGACCGGCGCCGGCGCATCGATGTGCAGCACGCGCAAGGTGCCGGGGTCATGCTGGCGGCGCTCGCTATTGGGAACGTAGCGCGCGATCTGCACCGACTGGCCGAGCAGACGCGCTCGCTCGCGCATGACTTCGGCATCGCCGGCGACGATGAGATCGCACGCCCATGCGCGTTGCGCGGCTGCGATGCAAAGGTCGGGCCCAATGCCCGCAGGCTCGCCCGAGGTGATGATGATGCGCGGGAGCATGATCGGTGCGTCAACGGAAGATGCGATCAGGGAGGCGCGCGGCGCACGCTGCTCCGTCCATCATCCCGTTGCCTGCGGCGTCACATGCGGTACTCGACGTAGGCCTCGTCGCGCAGGCGCCGCAGCCACAGCTCGGTTTCTTCCTCGGCCTTCGCTTCGCGCAGCTGTATGAAGGCCTGCTGCCGGCGCAGGTCGTCCGTGATGTCGTGCTGGCGTCGCCCGATCATCTGCACGATGTGCCAACCGTACGGCGATTTGAACGGTTCGCTGATCTCGCCGTCCTGCAACGACTCGAGCTGCTTCTCGAACTCCGGCACATAGGTGCCGGGACCGGCCCAGCCGAGATCGCCGCCTTCGGCTGCCGAGCCCGGGTCCTGCGAAGTGACCGCGGCGATGGCGGCGAAGTCCTCGCCCTTGAGCACACGCTCGCGGATGTCGGCAAGGCGCTGCCGCACCGTTTCGTCGTCTTCGAGCTCGTTGGTGCGCAGGAGGATGTGACGCACGCGCACCTGCGATTCCACCGCCTGTTGCACGCCGCCGCGCATGTCGTTCAGCTTGAAGATGTGAAAGCCGCTCGGCGTGCGGATCGGCTCGGAGACATCGCCGGGGCGCATCTTGGCAATCTGCTCGCTCACGATGGACGGCAGCTGCGCGCCCTTGCGCCAGCCGAGCGAGCCACCCTCGATATTCGTGCTGCTGTCGGAGTAGGTGACGGCGAGCTGGGCGAAGTCGGCGCCGGATTTGGCCTTCTCGTAAACCTCGTTGGCGCGCGCCGCGCGGGCCTCGATCTGCTCGGGGCTCGCCGAGACCGGCACCGAGATCAAGATGTGCGAGACGTTGTACTCGGCGTTGCGGTCCGGGGCGTTCTGCTGCCGGGCGAGGAACTGCTCGAGCTCGCGCGGCGAGACGTTGATGCGGGCGATGACGTCGCGTTGGCGCAGGAGCTGCAGGCGCATCTCGCGGCGGACGCCGTCGCGGAAGTCGCGATAGTCGATTCCTTGCTGGGCGAGCACTTGCGGCAGCTGATCGAAGGGGACGCCGTTGCGGCGGGCGATATCGGCCAGCGTCGCGTTGAGCGTCTCGTCGGTGACCTGAATGCCGAGGCGGTCGGCGCGCTGAATCTGAATCTCTTCCATGATGAGCCGCTCGAGGATCTGGCGGCGCAGGACGTTGCGCGGCGGCAGCTCCGTCTGTTGCTCGCGCAGGCGCGCGATCACTTGCTCGGTCTCGCGCTCGAGGTCGCTGCGGAGCACGACGCCGTCGTTCACCACGGCGGCAATGCGATCCAGGAGCACGCCGCTGCTCGACAGCTCGCGCGTCTGCGCGGCGACCGGTTGGCTGACGAGAGCGAAGCAGAAGACCAACGACAACAGGCGTAGGAGGTTCATTGGCGAGGGAGAAATCCGTCTAACTTTGCCGTGTAACTTATTGAGGTAGCGCTATGTGCGACTGCAGCATCGCGCGTTGAATGCTCAAGGTCTCGTGCTCGAACGCGGCGAGTATCCTCGAATGGACCGTTCCAGGAAAGCCGTGGCGTCATCTCCGACACTGGAGAGCCCCTTCAGTTCAAGCTGCAGGAGCACGCTCGTGTCGATGTCGCCGGTGCGGTCGCTGACGTAGCGGCGCGCCACGAGGCGGAAGCGCCAGCAGCACGAGCGATACTCGACGCCCGCGAACTGGTCGAGCGATTGGTCGTCTTCGAGCGAATATACGAGCCGCGCGTACGCGCTCAAGTTCTCGCGCAGCGGCCAGGCGAACGAGCCTTCCGCCTGCTCGAGGCTTCCGCGCCGGAAGCGGTAGCCGACGTTGGCGACGCGGTCGGGCGCGGGGCGGTACTGCACGTGTACGTCACCTTTTTCCGAGTGCGTTCTGTCGGGGTCCCACTGGACGCCCATCCCGATGTTCCAGTCGCCGTACGCACGCAGGTCGAGCTCCGCGATGATGTCCGAGGAGTCGAATTCCTCTTCCGGCTCGTTCGGCAGTCGTACGCGCGGCTTGTCGAAGTAGTACGCCTGGCCGATGGTGGCGGAGAGCCATTCTTCGCCGGTGTGCGCATCGAGCAGTCGCGACGTCACGCCGACAGACAACTGATTGGCATCGGCGAGTCGATCCGCACCGACGTACCGGTTCGTGCGGAACAGCTGCACGAGGTTGAGGTCGGCAACGCTCGTGTCGAAGTTCGGCAGCTGACTTTGATCCCGATACGGGACGTACAGATACATGAGGCGCGGCTCGAGCGTTTGCAGGCGCTGTCCGCGCGAGCCGGAGAGCCGTTCGAAAATGAGACCCGCATCGACGCTGTAGATCGGCGCCGAGCGCGACGGTGATTCGTCGGCGAGATCGTTGCCGTCGAGCTTGTAAGCCGTGTAGCGGAAGCCGGCGGCCGGCTCGAGATACACGCCGCGGCCGCGCAGCGGCATGCGTATTTCGGGGGCCACGTCGATACGCCAGCCCGTCGTGAGACCGTACGGCTCGCGGTCGAAGTTGTGCCGGAAATGCGTGACCTCGAGATCCGCACCGACGGTCAGGCCGAACGGCTGATCTGGAAACGATGCGCTCAATGCGAGCTGCGGCAGCACGGTGTAAGGCCGCTCGAACAGCGCGATCGTATCGTCGATGACCTGGAAGTTCTGCGCTCGCAGGAATGCCCGCCAATTGCGTCCGAGGTAGGTGAGGTTCGTATAACGGTCCAGGAAGGTGATGCTCGTACCTTCGGGTCCGAGTCCGAAATCCTCGAACCACTCGCTGTCGCTGACGTTGGTCGCTTCCGTGTCGAGACGCAGGTTGTCGGTGAAGTCGGAGCGATCGACGAAGCGCACGAGGCTGCGCTCGCCGCCGAACTTGCGATCGTCAGGAAGAAACTCCGCTTCGAGCGTGCCGCGGCCGAGACGGGTGAGATAGCGGAACTCGGTATCGAGCTTGGCGCCGCGCTTGGAGTACCACGTGGGCGTGAAGGTCGCGTCGTAGTTCGGCGCGATGTTCCAGTACCACGGCACCGAGAGCGACACGCCGCTGCGCGTCGAGCTGCCGGGCGTCGGGAACAAGAAACCCGTCTTGCGCTCCGAGCCGACAGGAAAGGAGATGAAGGGCGTGTACAGGATCGGAATGCCCTTGAAATCGAGCCGCGCGTTGCGCGCCGTGCCGAAGGCGTTGCGCTGGCTGATCGAAATGTCCGACGCCTTGATGATCCAGTCTTCCTGTCCGAGCGGACAGGTGGTGTAGCGGACATCGTCGAGCGAGACGTCACCCTCGGCCGTCGCGCGAATCCGGCTCGCCGAGCCGCGCGCATTGCGCGCCGGCAGCTCGAAGCGTGCGCCGTCGAAGACTGCAGCGCCGTCGGACTCGATGCGGGCCGATTCGCCGCTCACGGTCATGTTGGGATCGGAATACTCGATGCCGTTCGTTACGCGGAAGTCGCCGGAGCGCTGATCGAACGTCGCATCGCGCGTCTTGATCTGGCGCTGGCCCTGACGAATCAGCACGTCGCCTTCGAGCTTGTAGAGGCCCTCACCGAGCGTCGCGCTGACGCTGTCGGCGTTGACCTCGACCGGTTCGCTGCCGTCGGCTGCGCGCACGAACGTCGGTTGCTCGGCGAGCGGATCGGCAGCAGGCGGGCAGTCGGCATGCGCGCTGACGCAGAGCCATCCCGTAGTGATGACGCCGACGCAGGCCCACGTTGTCCGCTTGGTTCGATTCGCGCGCGAGATTCTGAGCACCGAGGTTGGCATCACGCGCGATTATAATGACCGAATGCCGTTCTGACGGCAGTTCGTATCGTCACGACCAAAGATTTTTCACGGAGCATCCATTCGCGTGTCTTCTCGCTCGCAAGGTGCAGCCGCACCCGATGCGCGCTTGCAGCAGCTCGAAAGCTGGCTCGCCGGCGTGTTCGGTTCGCGCGATTTCGAGCTACGGCCTGCTTCGGCAGATGCGAGCTTTCGCCGCTACTTTCGCGTCACGCGCGGCGATGACACGTGGATTGCGATGGATGCGCCGCCCGAGAAGGAAGATCTCCGCCCCTACGTCCAAGTGGCCGAGATGCTCGCCGCGATCGGCGTGAATGCGCCGCGCATTCTCGAACGCAACGATGCCGAGGGATTCCTGCTCAATACCGACTTGGGATCGCGCACCTATCTCGCGGAGCTCGAAGCGGGCGGCGATGCCGATCGGCTCTACGGCGATGCCATCGCGGCGCTCGTTCGTGTACAAGCGGGCGGCGCACGCTATGCGGCGCAGCTGCCTCCCTACGATGAGGCGCTGCTGCGTAGGGAGATCGCGCTGTTTCCCGAGTGGTTCTGCGCGCGTCACCTTGGGCTCGACGTCGAGGAGGCGGGTCTCGACAACGTGTATGACTTCCTCGTGACCGAGGCGCTCGCCCAGCCGCGCGTCTTCGTCCATCGCGATTATCACTCGCGCAACTTGATGGTGTGCGACGGGCAGGGCGCCGGTGCGAATCCCGGAATCCTGGATTTTCAGGACGCGGTCTACGGGCCGCTGACCTACGACCTCGTCTCGCTGCTGCGCGACTGCTACATCGCGTGGCCGAACGAACGCGTCGAGGGTTGGGTGCATTCGTTCTTCGTCGCTGCCGAGCGTGCGGGCGTACCGCTGCCGGCGAACGAAGCGGCGCTGCGCCGCGCATTCGATCTCATGGGCGTGCAGCGTCACTTAAAGGCGATCGGGATCTTCGCGCGCCTCTGGCATCGCGACGGCAAGCCCGGCTATCTCAAGGACATTCCGCGCACGCTCGGGTACGTGAAGCGGGTGAGCGCGCGCTATCCAGAGCTGGCTGCGCTCGGCAAGTGGATCGAGCGGGCCATCGAGCCTGCGATGGCCAAGCGCGGCGCCGAGCCGAGCTAATGACATGCGCGCGATGATCCTGGCCGCCGGCCGAGGCGAGCGGATGCGGCCGCTGACCGACCACGTGCCGAAGCCTCTTCTCGAAGCAGGCGGCAAGCCGCTCATCCAGTATCACATCGAAGCATTCGCGGCCTGCGGCATCCGCGACATCGTCATCAACTTGGCCTGGAAGGGCGCACTGATCCGCGAGCGGCTCGGCGACGGCGCGCGCTTTGGCGTGCGCATCGCGTACAGCGACGAAGGTGCGGAGGCGCTCGAAACAGGCGGCGGCATTCTGCAGGCCTTGCCGCTCCTCGGCCCGGATCCTTTCATCGTGGTCAGCGGGGATATCTGGACGGCCTATCCGTTCGCGTCGCTGTTCGACAAGCTGCGGGGCGGCGATCTCGCGCATTTCGTGTTCGTACCGAATCCGCCGTTCCACCCGCGCGGGGATTTTACGCTGATCGACGGGCGTGTACGGCTCGATGGTGCAGTGCGGCAAACCTACGCGAACATCGGCGTGCTGCGACCTGAGTTCTTCGAGGGGTGCATGGCAGGGCGCTTTCCGTTGGCGCCCATCATGCGCCGCTGGATCGAAGCAGACCGCGTCAGCGGCGAGCTCTACGAGGGGCCGTGGCGCAATGTCGGCACGCCGGAGCAGCTCGGCGAGCTCGATCGCGCGCTACGCGCCACCTGACGAAAAGTCATTCGTATGACCATAGCCGCGATGGTCATAATGCGAATCGTTCGCATTTACAACACGGCCCCTTTCGGTGCATGATTGCGCCTCGTATGAGGCGGCTTTCCGAGTCTTCAGGTGATTTCTCAACACGCGCGTACCGCGGGGCGGTCGCGTGCGCCATTCTCGCGGCGCATGGCGTGCTTGCGTACGCGGCGGTCAGTCTTGGGCCTGTCATAAGAAAGGTGTCCGAGGCGCCCATTACGGCGCGCTTCGTGGAATTGCGCGAGCCCGAGCAACGTTGGACGCCGCCCTCTGTCCACACGCCGATCAGCGTTCCTATCGAAGTCGCCATGCCGATCGTGCCGCAGGTCGAAGTGGAGCTGCCGGTGGTGCCGCCCGCGACGCCGCGTCAAATCACCGCGCAGGCGCCTGCGAGCCCGCCGCCTGCGCGCGCAGAGGCGAATGCGCCGAAATGGATTAGCGCTGTCGAGTACGTCCGCGAGCCAGTGCCGCGCTATCCGCCGCAGTCGCGTCGGCTGAAAGAGCAGGGCTTGGTCGTGCTGCGAGTGTTGATCGACGAGCGTGGCCAAGCGTGCAGCATCGAGGTGGAGACGTCGAGCGGTCACGCGCGGCTCGATCACGCCGCGAAAGAGGCTGTTGCGCGCGCTGCGTTTCGCCCCTACGTGGAGGATGGCGAGCCGCGCCGCGCGTTGGTGCTGATCCCGATCGAATTCTCGCTGTCGAGCAGCCGCGCCTGAAGCGGCGCCATTGCGCTGCACATAATGCTCTCGATCTCTCAATGGGATTGGGCGCGTTTTTCTTGCAGTTTCGTAAGCGCTCGCGAGCCGAGCCGAATGCCGCGTGGTCGCACGATCGATGAGCACCATGCTCGTGACCGTCATGTCACGTATGCATGACGCTCATTCGATCGGCACATGATTGGTGCGAACTTCTAGGCGTTCGCGCGGTCTGTACGCAGAACCATGCGTTCGAGGCAGGGATTTCTGTTTCGGAGTGCTTGCCTTCCGCGTGGAAACTTTATACCTTGCGCGGCGTTTCTGCGGTCTACGATGAATGTAACGTCAATCCGTATTCGACGGATCCTTGAATTGACGTTATCTCGTTCGGCCCGGGGAAACGGGGGTTGTATGCCGCGACGAGCATACTGAATCGAACGAAATACACAGGTAAAGCACTAAAACTCTGCGGGGCTGCTCAGACCCTGCCTTTACATTGTTGAGCTGCAAAGCATGCCTTACGCACCAGCAGACACTTCTTTCTTCTCGCGTCGCACGCTCGTCTTCATTGTCATTGTGCTAATGCACGTGGCGATGGGCTGGGCGCTGAATGCCGGTCTCTCGCATCGGGTGGTGGAGATGGTGATGGGTCCGATCGAGACCCGCATGATCGAAGAAGCCCCCAAGGTTGAAGAGCCCCCGCCGCCGCCGCCGCCCAAGATCGAGACTCCGCCTCCCTTCGTTCCGCCACCGGAAATCGCCATCGACATCCCGATGGAGACGCCGCCCGCTACGGCGATCACTCAGACCACTACCGAACGGCCGCCTGCGCAGCCGCCCATTCAGGCAGCGCCCGCGCCGAAAGGTCCGCCGCCGACTCAGCCGCGAGTCGATCCGCGGCGTCCGCCCACCAAGCCTGAATACCCGGCTGCTTCGCGCCGTGCTGGCGAAGAAGGAACCGTGGTTCTGGAGCTCTACATCCTTCCGAACGGACGGGTGGGTGAAGCTCGAGTCCAGAAGTCGAGTGGCTTCCCGCGCCTCGATGAGGCGGCGGTAAGAGAGGCGAAGCGTTCGTGGCGCTTCATCCCGGGCACCGAGAATGGCCAGCCCGTTGCGATGTGGTACGCGACGAAGGTGACGTTCAATTTGACGGATGGATGATTTGCGCTCGGAACGCTGAGTAGACATTCAAGTTATTTAGCTCATAGCTCATATACGTAGAGGACATCGCTCCATGGCTCCCACAACTGGTACCGAAGTACAAGAGAATCCGTTTGGTCTTTCGGCGCTCTGGGCACAGAGCGGTTTCCTCATCAGGGGAATTCTGATCATCCTGGTGATCATGTCCTTCGTGTCGTGGTACATCATCTTCACGAAGCTCTGGGATCAGCGCCGCATGCGCAAGGCGTACAAGGAGATGGAGAAGAATTTCTGGACCGCGGGCAATCTGCGCGAAGGCATCTCCAAGCTCACGGGTAAGGACAATGTGTTCCGCATGATCGCGGAAGACGGCGTGCGCGCGGCTCAGCACCACGAAGGCCGCCTCACGGATCAGATCCCGCTGCACGAGTGGATCTCGGCGTCGCTTTATCGCTCGGTCGAGAGCGTCAACAGCCGTCTGCAGACGGGTCTGTCGTTCCTCGCGACGACCGGTTCGGTGTCGCCCTTCATCGGACTGCTCGGTACGGTGTGGGGTATCTATAACGCGCTCATCGCGATCTCGATGGAAGGTCAGGCGAGCCTTGACCGTACCGCCGGCCCGATCGGTGAAGCGCTGATCATGACGGCCATCGGTCTGGCCGTGGCGGTGCCCGCGGTTATCGGCTACAACTGGCTGCTCCGCCGCAACAAGGACATCGTCGAGAAGCTCCGCTACTTCTCGTCCGACATGCACGCGTACCTCGTGAGCGGCGCGCGCATCGACTCGACCACGGCGGTCAACGTCAAGTCGTCTGCTCCCGCCGCTGGCGCCGCAGCCCGCAAGTAACCTCATAGCGCAGCTCGTCGGAGTGAGTACATGAGTCTTTACGAGAATCCCGGCGCTCCAGGCGCTCCTCCCGCTGCGGAGGATGAAGGGAGGGCGATGTCCGAGATCAACACGACGCCGCTCGTCGACGTCATGTTGGTGCTGCTCATCGTGTTCATGATCACGATTCCCGTGATCACACATACCGTGCCCGTCGAGCTGCCGAAGGTCCATAACGTCGCCACCGAGACGAAGCCGGAAAACGTCAACCTGTCCATCAACAAGGATGGACAGGTCTTCTGGAATCAATCGTTGATTCCGGATACGGAGACGTTGCTCGAGCGCTTGAAGGGCGTAGCGGTGCAGGTGCCGCAGCCCGAGGTGCACATCCGTGCGGACCAGGCGACGCGTTATGAGAATGTCGGTCGCGTGATCCTGACGGCGCAGCGCGCCGGCATTCAGAAAGTCGGGTTCATCACTGAGCCCGGCGGCCACGGCAGCGGAATGTAAGAGGTACTGGCCATGGCAATGCAAGTAGGTGGCGGCGGCGAAGGCGAGCCGATGGTCGACATGAATACGACGCCGTTGATCGACGTCATGTTGGTGTTGCTCATCTTGTTCATCCTGACGCTGCCGGTGATGACGCACGCGGTGAAGCTGGACATGCCACGGTCCACGCAGGCACCGCCGCCCGAGACGGAGCGGGTCGAGCCGATCCGGCTCGACATCGACTGGGACGGTTCGATCATTTGGGACGGCAATCTGGTCAAGCTCGAGGAGCTGGAGGGTTACTTCAGGTCCGAGGCGTCCAGAGTCCCGCAGCGCGAGCTGCACGTGCGTCCGGATCGACGCGCCAATTACGACACCGTGGCGAAGGTGTTGGCGCTCGCTCAACGCAACGGCATGCAACGAATCGGATTCGTGGGTAACGAACAGTTCCTGGATTAAACGGTCCAAGTACTGGACGACGGTCGCCCGGCCCCGAGCCGGGCGACGACTGACAACGATTGACTTATTCGGTTGTCGGGAGTTTTCCGATCACGACCAACTGGAGACTTAGGATCCACATGAATCGCGTCAAGTCTTTCGCCCTCGCTTCGGCGGTTGCCCTGAGTCTCGCAACCGGCATGGCAGCTGTGCTCGCTCCCGCAACCGGGATCGCAGCCGAAGAATCCGCCAACAAGATCACCACCAAGGCTGTAGCAGTGGCGCTCAAGAAGGCGCAGGAGCTGATGCAGGCCAAGCAGTGGGAGCCGGCCTTGGCGGAAATCAAGAAGGCCCAGGCGGTCGAGAAGAAGACGCCGTTCGAGGCGTATCAGATCGACGAGTTCCTCGCGTACGTGCTGATCCAGCAGAAGAAGTACTCCGAGGCTGCCGCCGTCTACGAGCGTCAGCTCAACTCGGGGTTCGTGCCCGAGGATCAGCGCGACGATCGCATGAAGACGCTGGCGCAGCTCTCGTTCCAGGTCAAGGATTACAAGAAGGCAGCCGAGTGGTCGAAGAAGTCGCTCGAGCGTCGGCCGAATCAGCAGGACATGGGCCAGCTGTTGGCGCAGTCCTACTACCTCCTCGAGGACTACCCGAACGCGGCGGCGGCCATGCAGAAGGTCGTGCAGCAGGTCGAGCGTGCGGGCCGCAAGCCCGAGGAGAACTGGCTGCAGATCATCTTGAGCTCGCACTTCAAGGCGAACAATCGCGACGGCGTGGCCGATGCACTCAAGCAGATCGTGCGTTACTACCCGACGGCCGAGTATTGGGAGAACCTGCTCGACATCTATCGTCGTAAGACCAACGACGATCGCGTGCTGCTCGGCTATTACCGTCTGATGGACGACGTCGGCGCCTTGAAAGAGAAAGGCGATTTCGTCGAGATGGCGCAGCTCGCGCTCGATGCGGGCGTGCCGGGTGAGGCCGAGGCCGTCGTCGAGCGCGGCATTCAGAAGGGCGTGCTCAAGAGCGACGACAAGGTCGAGCAGGGCCGCTACGATCGTCTCCTGAGCGGCGCCAAGAAGCAGGCGAGCGCCGACAAGGCTTCGCTGGCGCAGCTCGCCCAGGAAGCGGAGAAGGCGTCGCAGGGCCAGGCGCTCGTCGCGCTCGGTCATGCCTATCTCAGCTACGATCGCTATGACGAGGCGATCGCGGCGCTCGAGAAGGGCATCAAGAAGGGCGGTGTGCTCGACGTCGACGAGGCGCAGATCCTCCTCGGTATCGCATACCTCAAGAAGGGTCAGAAGGAGCAGGCCCGCCAGGCGTTCAAGGCGGTCAAGGAAGGCTCGAAGTGGAACGATCTGTCGAGCCTTTGGATCATCCGTACGCACGCCTGAGACGCAAACCGTCTACAGCGATCCACGAGAAACCCGGCCGCGAGCCGGGTTTCTTTTTTGGGCGTATCATACGCGGGGCGCCGGTGGGCGCCCGTCAGCCAACGATCACCGCGACCTTTCCCGTGAGCACCTTCAAAGGCATTCCCATCGTTCCGAGCGCGAGCGCGCGCAGCGGCGACAAGTACCGCACGCCGCAGGGCTTTACGGCCATCAAAGACGGCATCAAGGCGACCGCGGGCACCGTGCCGCTCGTGAATGTCGGCCGCAAGCCTCACTGGCTGCGTGCGCCGATGCCGGCAGGCTCGGGCTTCGATGCGGTCAAGGCAACCGTCAAGGAACATCGGCTCGCGACGGTGTGCGAAGAGGCCAAGTGTCCGAACATCGGCGAGTGCTGGAACGCCGGCACGGCGACGCTGATGCTGATGGGCGCGGTGTGCACGCGCGCATGCCGTTTCTGCGCCGTCGATACCGGCAATCCGCGCGGCTGGCTGGATCCTGACGAGCCGGCGAACAGCGCGCGTACCGTTCAGCTCATGAAGCTCAAGTACGTGGTGCTCACCTCGGTGAATCGCGACGACCTGCCCGACGGCGGCGCAGCGCATTTCGCCGCGTGCGTCCGCGAGATCAAACGTCTGAATCCCGGGACGGCCGTCGAAGCGCTCACTCCCGACTTTCAAGGCAAGCTCGCGGACGTCGAAGTCGTCGTCGGCAGCGGTCTCGATGTGTTTGCTCAGAACTTGGAGACGGTGCGACGCCTCACGCACCCGGTGCGCGATCCGCGCGCCGGCTATGAGCAAACGCTGGCTGTGCTCGCGCATGCGAAGGCATTCCGTCCCGACGTGTTGACGAAGACGAGTCTCATGCTCGGCCTCGGCGAAACGGATGAGGAAATCGACGAAGCGATGCGCGATGCACGCGCCGCCGGCGTCGACATTCTCACGTTGGGGCAGTATCTGCGGCCGACGATGAATCACTTGCCGGTCGAGCGCTGGGTCACGCCCGAGGAATTCGCACGCTATCGCGAGCGGGCGCTCGAGCTCGGCTTCCTCGAATGCGTCTCTGGTCCGCTGGTGCGCTCGAGCTATCGCGCGGAGCGTGCCTTGGAACGCAACAACGCGGGCTTGAGCCCGCGGCGCGAGGCGCGCGCAGCGGAAGGCTGAGCGGGCATCAAGGGAGCTCGTCCTGGCCGAGGTGCGCGACATGAACGTCGAACTCGCAGCAGCACGGACGCGCGCAGCGGCGAGCGACGCGCCGATGCTCAAGTGGCTGGGCCGCGTCGAATACGAGCCCACGTGGCGCGCCATGCGGGCGCTAACCGAGACGCGCTCTGCGGAATCCCGCGATGAAATCTGGTTTCTCGAGCACCCGCCGGTATTCACGCTCGGCATGAATGCCGCGCCCGAGCACGTGCTCGCTCCCGGCGGCATTCCTGTCGTGCAGATCGATCGCGGCGGTCAGGTGACCTATCACGGCCCCGGACAGCTCGTTGTCTATCCCTTGCTCGACGTGCGGCGCCTGGGCATCGGCGTGCGCCAACTCGTAATGGCGCTCGAAGAGGCTGTGGTGTCGTTGGTGGCCGAGTGGGGCATCGCCGCCGCAGGAAGACGCGATGCGCCCGGCGTCTACGTCGACGGCCGCAAGCTCGCGAGCATTGGCCTGCGAATTCGCCGCGGCTGCAGCTACCACGGCCTCGCGTTCAACATCGCGATGGACCTGACGCCCTTCAAACGCATCAATCCATGCGGATTCCGCGGTCTCGAAGTGATCGATCTGCAATCGCTCGGCGTCGCAATCGATGTCGGCAGCGCGGCGCGGGCGTTCGCGCCGCATCTCTTGCGTGCGCTCGGACTACCCGGCGACGTGCAGTGGACCCGCGCGCCCGAGTGATCGCTGCTCGCTAATCGGCCGGCGGCGTTAGCCTACAGAACCACCAGCACCTTCTCGCACGAGGTCAGCTCGCGATAGAGCGCATCGAGCTGCTCGCGGCTTTGTGCCTCGAACGTGCAGGTCAGGCTCAAGTAGCTCCCGTCTTTGCTCGGGCGTTCTTCGATGCACGACGGATCGATCGGACCGGCGTGCTTCTGCACGATGCCGAGCACGAGGCTGCGAAAGTCGGCGCTCTGGCGTCCCATCACCTTGAGCGGGAACTCGCAAGGAAACTTGAAGAGGGTATCGCTCATGCTGGCTCCTATCGCTCGAGGTGAACGATGCGCCGACCGTCGTGCGAGCTCGGCTCGCCGCTGCGGCCGGGCGCTAGTTGAACCACAGCTTCACGTGATCGACGAGGCGGCCGAAGAAACCGGCCTCGGCGATCTCCTGCTCGACGTGCAGCGGATGCGTCGCCAATGTCTGATTGCCGAGCATGACGCGCAGCTGACCCACCGGCTTCTCCGGTGTGAGCGGCGCAATGAGCGGCTCGGCGACGTCGGCTTCCACGCTCAGCATGTTCTCCTGGCCGCGCGGCACCGTCGCGTAGACATCGCTCGGCACGCTCAACGTCACGCTGCCGGCGTCGCCCTTCCAGACGCGCAGACTGAGCAGCGGCTGACGCGCGCCGTAGAGCTTGCGGGTTTGGTAGAAGCCGAAACCGTAATTGAGCAGCGCAATGCTCGCGTCTTCGCGCGCGCGGATCGACGGCGCGCCCATCACCACCGAGATGAGGCGCATGCCGTCGCGCTGGGCGGAGGAGACGAGGCAGTAGCCGGCCGATTGCGTGTGCCCGGTCTTGAGGCCATCCACCGAAGGATCGCGATCGAGTAGACCGTTGCGGTTCGGCTGGCGAATGTTGTTCCAGGTGAACTCGCGCTGCGAGTACCACTTGTAGTACTCGGGGTAGTCGCGAATCAGCGCCACCGCCAACGTCGCAATGTCGCGCGCCGTCGTGTAGTGCTCGGGACCCGGCATGCCCGGCGAGTTCTGGAAATGCGTGTTGACCATGCCGAGTTGCTGCGCATAGCGGTTCATCAAGTCGACGAATACGGGTTCGCTACCCGCGACGTGCTCGGCGAGCGCGACCGTTGCGTCGTTTCCCGACTGCACGATCATGCCCTGGATCAGATCTTCGACGCTCACGAGCGAGCCGGCCTCGACGAACATGCGCGAGCCTTCCTGGCTGCGCGCGTAGGCGCTGATGCGCACCATGTCGTCGAGCTTGATGCGTCCGTCACGCAGCGCGTGGAACACGGCGTACGCCGTCATCAGCTTGGTCAGGCTCGCCGGCTCGAGGCGCTCGTTCTCGTTGTAGGCGGCGAGGACCTGCCCGGTGTGATAGTCGATGAGGTAGTAGCCCTTTGCCGGAACTTGCGGCGGCGCGGGAATCGGCGGCGGCTGGAGCGAGCGATCCGTGTTGGCCGTGACGCCCGCGATCGGCGGCGGCAACTGAGACGTCGCGCTTGCGTCCGCGGCGGGTCCCGAGTCGAAGCAGCCGCTGGTCGCGAGCGCAACACCGAGGACGATGAAGGACAACAGTCGTGAGCTCATGTTTCGTCAACCGAATGAAGGCGCGCCGGATTCTAGCGATAGCGGCGCATGGCGGATAGGCTCAGTCGGCGGCCAGTCGCGCATCGGCTACACCGAGCGACTTGAGCTGCGCGACGACGCGATCGAATTCTTCGACGCTCGGGAGCGGTCCGATGCGTACGCGGAAGTACGTGCGGCCGTTGACCTCGTCGCGGCGTACGAAGCCGTTGTTGATCCCGTTGGTCCGCAGCCGTTCGAGCAGATTCTTCGCGTTGGCCTCGCTGCTGAAGGCGCCGGCCTGCACGAAGATGGCGGCAGGAGCGGGCGGCGACGGCTGCGGTCCGTTGGGCGTGAGCGCACGCACTTCGACGAACGTCGTGCCTTCCCGCAGCATGTCGAGCTTCGCGGCGGCCGTGTAAGACAGGTCGATGATGCGGCCTTCCTTGAAGGGGCCGCGATCGTTCACGCGTACGACGACGCTCTTGCCGTTCTTGAGATTGGTGACCTGCACGTAAGTCGGCAGCGGCAGCGTCTTGTGTGCCGCCGTCATCGCGTACATGTCGTAGCGTTCACCGTTCGAGGTCGTCTCGGCGTGAAATCCTGGGCCGTACCAGGAGGCAATGCCGCGCTCGACGTAGCCGGTGGCGTCCTGGAGCACGAAGTAGCGCTTGCCGAGCACGTCGTAGAAGGGCGGATTGCCCTTTGCGGAACGCGGCTCGAAGCGTGGCACCGGATCCGGGATCTTTTCGATCTCGCTCGGCGTGGGCGGCGTGGGCGACGGCGCGGGGCGCTTGGGCGGCGCGCTGACGCAGCCGGCAAGCGTCAGGGCAACGATGAGGAGGCGGCAGAGGGAATGCGCGGCGCGGCGCGCGTCTCGTTCACTGGGCCGCATCGAGCATGAATCCCTCGATCGCATTACCGAGATCGTTCACGGCCATCGCGTACATGGTGCTGCGGTTGTAGCGCGTGATGACGTAGAAATTGTTGAACCCGACCCGGTACTCGGGACCGTTCTTGCCTTGCGCGACGACCAGCATCGCCGGCGCATCCGCAGGCAGAGTGGTTTCGAACTCGACGCCTTTGTCGCGAAGCGACTGCACGGTTTCGTTGAGCGCGATCTGCGAGACGTCGAACGCGCCGAGATCGTCGTTGCGCAGCGTGGCGTTGACGACGATCGGCTCGTCCGTGCGCCAGCCGTGGACGCGCAGATAGTTCGCGATCGAGGCGATGACGTCGTCCCAGCTGTTCCACAGATCGCGCTTGCCGTCGCCGTCGCCGTCGACGGCGAACTTGCGATAGCTCGTCGGAATGAACTGCGGCGCGCCCATTGCGCCGGCGTAGGAACCGAGCGCCTTTTCGACGTCGACGTGTTCCTCGCGCGAGAGCAGGAAGAATTGTGCGAGCTCGCCGCGGAAGAACGGGGCGCGCGGCGGGTAATCGAAGGCAAGCGTCGCGAGCGCATCGAGCACGCGATAGCGTCCGGTGATGCGGCCGAAGGACGTCTCGACGCCGAGAATGCCGACCACCACCGAAGCGAGCCGTGCATCGCCGAGCGCTTTCAGGCGCTCGCCGTGGGCGCTCCAGAAATCGACGCCTTCTTGAATGCGCTTCTCCGTGAGAAAGCGCTCGCGGTACTCGTGCCACGGTACGACGCGCTCGGCCGGCCGGCTGATCGCATCGAGAATCGATTGTTGTGTTTTCGCCTGCTTGAGGAGCGTCGCGATCTCGGCACGCGCAAGGCCGTGCGTCGTGCTCATCTCGTCGATGAAGGCACGCACTTCCGGACGGTTGATGTCAATCGCAAGGCTGGGAGAGACGAGGCAGATGGCCAGGAGCGCGAGATAGACTCTCAAGGCGGACTCTCTAGTGACGGAACCGGCGAACGTGACGGAAACGCTGAAGGTTGGATGGGGCCGATGAGCGCAGGTTCCGGTCTTCTTCACCCGCATCGCTCACTGCACCTCCATCGCCGAGCGCGTGATCTTCATCGGCTGACGAGCTTGCGCTTCGCGCAAAGCGACATGAGGATACCGAAACCTGCCATGAGGGTCACCATCGCGGTACCGCCGTAGCTGATGAACGGCAGCGGCACGCCGACGACCGGCAGCAGTCCCGTGACCATGCCGGTGTTGACGAACACGTACACGCAGAACGTCAGGCTCAAGCTGCCCGCGGCGAGGCGCGAGAAGGTGTCGTGCGCCGTGGTCGCAAGGTAGAGCGAGCGGCCGATCACGAACAAGTAAAGCACCAGCACGGTCACGAGCCCGATCAATCCCCATTCCTCGCCGATGACGGCGAACACGAAGTCGGTCGAGCGTTCGGGCAGGAACTCGAGCTGCGCCTGGCTGCCGTTCAGATAGCCCTTGCCGAAGATGCCGCCCGAGCCGATCGCGATCTGCGATTGAATGATGTGATAGCCGGCGCCGAGCGGATCGCTTTGCGGATCGAGGAAGGTGAGCACGCGTTGCCGCTGGTAGTCGTGCAGCAGAAATTGCCAAGCGACGAACGCGACGGGTACGAGCAGCGCGATCACCGAGGCGATGTAGCGCACCTGCAGTCCCGCCAGCAGCAGCACCATGCCACCTGCCGCAGCGACGAGCAGCGAGGTGCCGAGGTCCGGCTGCTCGGCGATGAGGAGCGTCGGCACGCCGATGCCGAGCGCGAGGACGAGGAGCGAGGGCAGGCTCGGCGGGAGCGGGCGCTCGTGCAGATACCACGCGCAAGCGAGCGGCACGGCGAGCTTCATGATCTCGGAGGGCTGAAAGCGCACGATGCCGAGATCGAGCCAGCGTTGCGCACCCATGGCGATGTCGCCCGTGATCGCGACGAGCACCAACAGGATCAGGCCGACGAGATAGACCCACGGCGTTGCCGTACGGATGACGCGCGGCGGCACTTGGGCGAGCACGATCATCGCGCCGAGGCCGAGCAGAAAGCGCAGCACCTGCGCCTTCAGAAAACCGACGCTGCTGCCCGATGCGCTGAACACCACGATCGTGCCGACGGCACCCACGAGGCATAGCCCGATGAACAGCGGGCCGTCCAAGTGAAGCGCCAGCAGCAGCCGGGCGGTGCCGGTCAGCGTGCGCTGCGCGCGCGATGTCTCGAGGGACTCGTAGCTCATTCGGTCGTATTCGGGCCCGGCTCGGCGGAAGGCTGTGGATACTTGGCTTGCTGCTCGGCGAGCTGCTCAGGCGTCAGCAGATAGGCATCGAGAATCTTGCGCGCGATCGGTCCGGCGTAAGCCGAGCCGCCGCGCGGCGCATTCTCCACGATGACCGCCACTGCGATCTTCGGATCCTCCACGGGCGCGAACGCCACGAACAAGGCGTGATCGCGCAAGTGCTCGGCGAGCTCGCTGGCTTTGCGCATCCGCTCGGTGGCAGCGACCGTGAACACCTGCGCGGTGCCGCTCTTGCCGGCCATCGTATAGGGCGGTTTGCCCATCTGATAGATGTAGTAGCGCGCGGTGCCGTGCGGCGCGTTCGCCACGTCCACCATGCCTGCGATTGCGACGTCCCACCACGAGGGATCCTTCACTTTCGCATCAGGCAAACGAACGGGCTCGAGCTCGCGAGTAACGCCGGTCGCCGCGTCGCGAATGGCGCGCACGAGCCGCGGCTGATAGCGCTTGCCGTGGGCGGCGAGCGTCGCAATCGCGTGAGCGAGCTGCAGCGGCGTGGCCGTCATGTAGCCCTGGCCGATGCCGATGCTGACGGTGTCGCCGGGATACCAGATCTTCGCTTCGGGGCTCTTGAACGCGCGGCGCTTCCATTCGGTCGACGGCAGAATGCCTTCACGCTCGCCTTCGATGTCGATGCCGGTCTGTTGGCCGAGCCCGAATTGCGCCAGGTAATCGTGGATGCGGTCGACGCCCATCACGTGCGCGACGTCCCAGAAGTACACGTCGCACGAGGTGGCGATCGCTTTGCGCATGTCGACTGCGCCGTGACCTTCGCGTTTCCAGTCGCGGCGCAGACGATCGCGACCGCCGGGCATGCGCCAAGAGCCGCGGCAGAAACGCGTGTCGTGCGGCGTGACGACGCCATATTCGAGCGCGGCGAGCGCCATCAGCGGCTTGACCGTCGAGCCGGGCGGGTAGGTGCCGCGCAGCGCGCGGTCGTACATCGGCCGGTTCGGATCCTCGGTGAGCGCAAGATATTGGGCGCGCGTGAGTCCGCGCGCGAACAGATTCGGATCGAAGCCGGGCGTGCTGACGAACGCGAGCACGTCGCCATTCGAAGGATCGATCGCCACCGCGGAGGCGCGATGCCCGCGCAAGGCCTCTTCGGCTACCTGCTGCACGCGTTGGTCGATCGTCAGGTACAGATCGTTGCCGGCGAGCGGCTCTCTGCGTTCGAGCTCGGGTATTTCGTTGCCGATGCGTTCGACCCGCCTGCCTTGCGCGTTGACGAGCAACTGCTGGAAGCCGGCGCGGCCGTGCAGCTCGTGCTCGTAAGCGCGCTCGATGCCGCTCTTGCCGGTCAGCGTCGTGCCGGCATAGCGCTCGAGATCGAGTCGCTTCTTGTCCTCTTCGCTGATCGCGCCGACGTAGCCGATCGCGTGCACGGCGCTGCTGCCGAGCGGGTAGTAGCGGGTGAGGCGCGGGCGAATCTCGACGCCGGGGAACTGGTGACGGCGCGCGGCAAAGCGGGCGAGCTCTTCCTCGGTGAGCTGCAGCTTGATCGGAACGGCTTCGAAGCTGCGCCGGCTGCGAATGTCCTTCTTCAGCGTCGGGATGTCGGCCGGATCGATCAGATCCATCGCGGCGAGCCCGTTCAACGTGGCGTCGAGGTCCTGTACCTGTTCGCGCGTGAGCTCGAGCTGATACGAAGGCGCGTTCGTCGCAAGGATGAGTCCGTTGCGGTCCATGATCAGACCGCGGTTCGGCGGGATCGGCTCGATCCTGATCCGATTGCCTTGCGACAGCTGCACGAAGTAGTCGTACTTGACCACCTGCAGCCAAACGAGTCGCGCGATCACCGCGCCGACCGCGAGCACCATGATCACGGCTGCCGCGATCGCACGCCGCTCGAAGAGCTGCTGCTCGGCATGGTGATCTTTGATGCGAACGGTTGGCATTGCAGCGGATTAGACGATTCTCAGGTTCGAGCTCCGATCAGATGCTTGGCTGTCGCACGTTGGTCTGCTCGATCGTTCTTTCCCAGAGCCCAGCGCCCAGAGCCCATAATCACCGACTTCTGCGATTCCACGTATCGAGCACTGCGACGAGCGCAGGCCACAAGACCGTGCTCGTGAGCACCGGCAGCCAGCGCGTCCACGTCGTGATGGCAGGTCCGATGACGCCGTCGATCCAGAAGACGAGGAACTCATAGAGCGCAAGCAGCATGAACACCGTGAGCGTCTGGTGCCAGATCGGGAAGATGCGAATGCGCAGCTGGAACTTGTGCGTGAGGAAGGCAACGAACAGGAACGCAAGGGCGTGCTGTCCGAGGATCGGTCCGGTCAACACGTCGACGGCAAGCCCGCACGCCCACGCGAACGTCAGGCCCACGATGCGCGGCGCGCTCAGCGACCAGTAGATGACCACGAGCAGCAGCAGCTCGGGGCGCGCACGCGAGACCACATCGGGCAGCTCGATGAGCGCGAAGATCAGCGCGAGCAGCACCGTGACGAGGACTCGCAGCACTGTGTTTTGGCCGTCAGCGACCGCCATGGCTCGATGCTCTCTCGTTCACCGTTATTCTGCTGCGGGACTGCGCGCAGGCGACTCGCCTGCCGGCTCGGCCGCAGTCGTATCGACTTGTATACCTGCCGAGGCGCTCGCTGCGGCGTCATCCTTCTGCGGCCACAGGAGCAAGACCTCGCGATCGCGATCGAGCAGCGCGAGCGGCTTTGCTTCCACCGTCGCAAAGGTGTCCTGCGGATTGCGCTCGACTCTGGTGACGGTCGCGACCGGATAACCGGCGGGGAAAATGCCGTCGAGCCCGGAGGAAACGAGCAGGTCGCCGACTTTGATGTCCGACTCGATGGTCATGAACGGCAGGCTGAGCGTGCCCAGCTTGCCGGTGCCCATGGCAATCGAGCGGATGCCGTTGCGATTGACCTGCACGGGGATGGCGTGCTCGGCGTCCGTGATCAGGATGACCTGCGCGCTGAACTTGTCGAGGCGCACGACCTGACCGACGATGCCGAAGGCATCGATGACGGGCTGACCCTCGAAGACGCCGTGGCTTGCGCCCTTGTTGATGCGCACGCGATGGCGAAACTCCTCGACGGCGACGTTCATGATCTCGGCGATCAGCGTGCGCTCGCCGATTCCCTGCGAAGCCTCACGCAGCTCGCGCAGGCGGCGGTTCTCTTCCACCAACGATTCGTAGCGCAGCAGCTTGATGCGCGCGACCCGCAGTTCCTCGGAAAGCTCGGCGTTTTCTTTGCGCAGCCGTGCTCGGTCGGCGAAGCTTTCCGTCAGCCAGCTCCACGCGGCGTGCGGTGCGTCGACGAACACGTTGAGCGGGTGCAGGGCCACCCCCATCCACATGCGCGCGGTATCGAGGTAATTGCCGCGATGGTCCATGACCATCACCGCGATCGAGATCACCAGGAGAAAAAAGAAGCGCGCGCCGAGCGGAGGTCCTCGACCGATGATCGGACGGCTATCGGCGCTTAGCGTGACCATGAAGGACTAAAAGTCGCAGCGTCTGAAGGCATGGTCGACGCAACCGGTGCGCCGACCATCATGTGTCGAAGTGAGCTGCGGGCGAGGGCGAAGCGACGCGCTTCGCCGCGCCGTGCGAACGAGCCAACGAATGCGGCGGGATCGTCGAGTCGCACGGGTCCCAGCGTCTGCAGCGGCTACTCCAGGTTGAAGAGGGCAGGACCATGCTCGTCGATGAGCTCGAGCATGCGGCCGCCGCCGCGAGCAACGCAGGTAAGCGGATCTTCGGAAACGACGACGGGCAGACCGGTTTCTTCCATGAGCAGCTTGTCGATGTCGCGCAGCAGCGCGCCGCCGCCGGTCAGGACGATGCCGCGTTCGGCGACATCCGCACCGAGCTCCGGAGGCGTTTGCTCGAGCGCTACCTTGACGGCGCCCACGATACCCGCGAGCGGCTCCTGGAGCGCTTCCAGGATCTCGTTCGAGTTCAGCGTGAAGCTGCGCGGCACGCCCTCCGAGAGGTTACGGCCCTTGACCGAGATCTCTTTGACTTGCTGGCCGGGATAGGCCGAGCCGATCTCGATCTTGATCTTTTCCGCCGTCGCCTCGCCGATCAGGATGCCGTAGTTGCGGCGCACGTAATTAATGATGGCGTCGTCGAAGCGATCGCCGCCGATGCGCACTGAAGAGGCATAGACGATGCCGTTCAAGGAGATGACCGCGACTTCCGAGGTGCCGCCGCCGATGTCGAGCACCATCGAGCCGCGCGCCTCGTGCACCGGCAAGCCCGCGCCGACGGCAGCGGCCATGGGTTCTTCGATCAGGCGCACCCAGCGAGCGCCGGCGCCTTCCGCGGATTCCTGGATCGCGCGCCGCTCGACCTGAGTCGAGCCGTACGGCACGCAGATCAGCACGCGCGGGCTCGGGCGCATGAGCCGATTGCCGTGCACCTTCTCGATGAAGTACTGCAGCATCTTCTCGGTGACGGTGAAGTCGGCGATGACGCCGTCCTTCATGGGACGGATCGCCGTGATGTGCCCGGGCGTGCGCCCGAGCATGTTCTTCGCTTCCTGACCGACCGCCTCGATCTTCTTGCCCGCGCGACCCGGTTCTTCTCGAATGGCGACGACCGAAGGCTCGTTGAGCACGATGCCTTTGCCGCGCACGTAGATAAGCGTGTTCGCGGTGCCCAAATCGATCGACAAGTCGTTCGAGAAGTACCCGCGCAGATTCTTGAACATGGTTGTTGTGGAGAGCGAACGACGAGGGCAAAAAAGTTGCGGTACTCTAACAACGGGTAGGACTTTGCACAAGCGGAGGTGTATGATTAGCAGCGCTTTTTTCAGGCTTTTTTCAACGCTTTTTTCTCTGCTACACGGGACCGAAATCGCATGAGTCTCACCCGCCGCGACGTAGAGAACATCGCACAGCTCGCACGCCTCTCGATCAGCGAGTCGGAGCTGCCCGCCTACGTCGACAGCCTCTCGAAGATTCTGAGCTTCGTCGAGCAGCTGAACGCCGCCGACACCGCACACGTCGAGCCGATGGCCCATCCGCTCGCCGATCAAGTGCAGCGCCTACGCGACGACGTGGTCACCGAAGAGGACAGGCACGAGAAGTATCAACGCAACGCGCCTGCCGTGGAGGCGGGCCTGTATCTTGTCCCGAAGGTGATCGAATAAGTGCCAGGTGCGAGCCGGTCGCGGCCTCAGTCGAACGCTGATTCCGCGCCGTCCGGGCCCTGTCGTCAAACCGTTCAAGCCCATCGATCTTGCCCATGAGCGAATTGCACCACCTTACGCTTGCCGAGCTTGCAGCAGGGCTGCGGGCGCGCCGCTTCTCGAGCGTCGAGCTGACCAAGCATTTCTTGGACCGCATCGCACGCTTCAACCCCGACATCAACGCATTTATTACAGTCACGGCCGAGCAGGCGCTGGCGGCGGCCGAGGCCGCCGACAAGCGGCTCGCGGCGGGGGAGAGCACGCCGCTGCTCGGCGTGCCGATCGCGCACAAGGACATCTTCTGCACTGACGGTGTCTTGACTACATGCGCCTCGCGCATGCTCGCGAACTTCGTAGCGCCGTACGACGCGACGGTCGTCGAGCGCTTGGCGAGCGCCGGCGCCGTCTCGCTCGGCAAGGCCAATATGGACGAGTTCGCGATGGGCTCGTCGAACGAGACCAGCTATTTCGGTCCGGTCAAGAATCCCTGGGATACGAAGAAGGTGCCGGGCGGCTCCTCGGGTGGCTCGGCAGCGGCAGTCGCTGCGCGTCTTGCGCCGGCGGCTACGGCCACGGACACGGGCGGCTCAATCCGGCAGCCGGCGGCGTTGACGGGTCTGACGGGCATCAAGCCGACGTACGGTCGCGTCTCGCGTTACGGAATGATCGCCTTCGCCTCCAGTCTCGATCAGGCGGGCACGCTCACGTACACGGCGCAGGACGCGGCGTTGCTGCTCGGCGTCATGGCGGGCTTCGATCCACGCGACTCGACGAGCGTGGACGTGCCGGTGCCAGACTATCTCGCCACGCTCGAGCAACCGCTCGCCGGTCTTAAGATCGGCTTGCTCAAGGAATTCTTCGAGAAGGGGCTCGAAGAGCAGAGCGCCAAGCTCGTGCGCGAAGCGCTCGCCGTCTACGAGAAGCTCGGCGCCAAACTGGTGGAGGTGAGCTTGCCGAACCTGCCGCTGTCGGTGCCGACTTATTACGTGGTGGCGCCCGCGGAGTGCTCCTCGAATCTGTCGCGTTTCGACGGCGTGCGTTTCGGCTATCGCTGCGAGAACCCGACGGATCTTCTGGACTTGTACACCCGCTCGCGCGGCGAAGGTTTCGGCGCCGAGGTCAAGCGGCGCATCATGACCGGCACTTACGTGCTCTCGGCGGGTTACTACGACGCTTACTACCTCAAGGCGCAGAAGGTCCGCCGCCTCATTGCGGATGACTTTGCGCGTGCGTTCAAGGAGGTCGATGTCCTGATGGGTCCGACCTCGCCGACGACGGCGTTCGACATCGGCGCCAAGGTCGACGATCCCATCACGATGTACTTGAACGACATCTATACGATCGGTGCGAACTTGGCAGGCTTGCCGGCAATGTCGATTCCGTGCGGCTTCGCGGGCGGGCTGCCTGTCGGATTGCAGATCATCGGTCCGCATTTCTCCGAGGCCAAGCTCTTGAACGTGGCGCACGGCTATCAACGCGAGACCGATTGGCACCGGCAGATGCCGAGCGCTTACGCCTGATGCCGGCGCCGACACGAGCCGACACGGAGCATTGACACGAACTTACCGCCCACAGCCTACAGCGCACAGCCTATGCCTTCCTGGGAAACCGTCATCGGTCTAGAAATCCACGCGCAGCTTGCGACGAAGAGCAAGATCTTCTCGGGCTCGTCCACTGCCTACGGTGCTGCGCCGAACACGCAGGCCAATCTCGTCGACCTCGGCTATCCGGGCGTGCTGCCGGTGCTCAATCGCGAAGCGGTGCGCATGGCGGTGAAGTTCGGCCTTGCCATCGGCGCCAACATCGCGCGCCGCTCGATCTTTGCGCGCAAGAACTATTTCTATCCCGACCTGCCGAAGGGCTACCAGATCAGCCAGTACGAAAAGCCGATCGTCGAGCACGGGCGGCTCGAGATCGTGCTCGAAGACGGTTCGCGCAAGACGATCGGGATCACGCGCGCGCATCTCGAAGAGGACGCGGGCAAGTCGCTGCACGAGGACTTCCACGGTTTGTCCGGCATCGATCTCAATCGCGCAGGCACGCCGCTGCTCGAGATCGTCTCCGAGCCCGACATGCGCTCGGCGAAAGAGGCGGTCGCGTACATGAAGAAGATCCACACGCTCGTCCGCTATCTCGAGATCTGCGACGGCAACATGCAGGAAGGCTCGTTCCGCTGCGATGCCAACGTGTCCGTGCGCCCCGTCGGGCAGGAGAAGTTCGGCACCCGCTGCGAGATCAAGAATCTCAACTCGTTCCGCTTCATCGAGCGCGCCATCAACTACGAGGTCGCGCGGCAGATCGAGATCCTCGAAAACGGCGGCACCATCCGCCAGGAAACGCGGCTCTACGATCCGGACAAGGGCGAGACGCGCGCGTTGCGCTCGAAGGAAGAGGCGAACGACTATCGTTACTTCCCCGATCCGGATCTCTTGCCGCTTGCGCTCGACGACGAATTCATCGAGTCGGTGCGCAGCACGCTGCCAGAGCTGCCGGACGAGAAAGCGGCGCGCTACGTCGAGCAGTTCGGTCTGTCTGCTTACGATGCCGGCGTGCTGACGGCGAGCCGCGAAATGGGCGATTACTACGAGGCGGTGGTCGACAAGCTTGGCGGCCACGCGAAGCTCGCTGCGAATTGGGTGATGGGCGAGCTGTCGGGTGCGCTCAACAAAGAGAACCTCGATATCACGCAGTCGCGCATCGATCCCGAGCGGCTCGCCGGGCTCTTGGCTCGCATCGTCGATGAGACGATCTCCGGCAAGATCGCCAAGGACGTGTTCGAGCTGATGTGGAGCGAAGGTCGCACGGCCGACGAGATCATCGAAGCCGAGGGTCTCAAGCAGATCACCGACACGGGCGCGATCGAAAAGTTCATCGACGAAGTCATGGCTGCCAATCCGAAGCAGCTGGCCGAATACCGCTCCGGCAAGGACAAGCTCTTCGGCTTCTTCGTCGGTCAAGTGATGAAGCAGACCGGCGGCAAGGCGAATCCCGCGCAAGTCAACGAGCTGCTCAAGAAGAAGCTCTCCGGTTGAGCGGTAGGGAGCGCTCGGCGCTTCCTCGTCTGTCGCGTACGTCGCCGGCCGCAAGGCTTGCATTCGCGCCTTGCGGCCCCACTCTTGCACGCTCACCGCGAGCGAGGCTCATTTCATGCGCGACCGAGATTGCCTACACCGATTCCTTTTCGAGCACTATCCGATTCGTGGGCACTTGGTCCACTTGGATGCCGCATGGCGCGCGGTGCTCGAGCATCGTGAATACCCGGCGGCCATTCGCGACACGCTCGGCGAGGCCGTAGCGGCGTCGGTCCTGTTGGCGGCGACACTGAAGTTCAACGGTACGTTGAGCCTGCAATTGCAAGGGCAGGGGCCGGTACACCTCATGCTCGCGCAATGCACGAGCGATTACGCCGTGCGTGCCGTGGCGCGTTATCGCGAGGCCGTGGACGTGCGCGATCTGGCTGTGATGTCGGGCGAGGGCACGTTGAGCGTGACCATCGAAAGCCCTGACTTGCCGCAGCGATATCAAGGCATCGTGCCGTTGACCGCGGGTCGCCTCGATCGCTGTCTCGAAGGCTATTTCGAGAGCTCGGAACAGTTGCCGACGCGCCTGTGGCTATACGCGAACGAGCACAGCGCCTCGGGGATGCTGCTGCAGAAGATGCCGGCGGGCTCCCTTGCCCAGCGCAAAGATGGTCCGTCTGCCGTTCCGACGCCGAGCGCGGCGGAGATCGACGATGCTTGGCGGCGGGTTCAGATGCTGGGCGATACGCTCACGCCGCAAGAGATGGAGGGCCTGAGCGACCAGACGATCCTGCGGCGGCTGTTCGCCGAGGACGACGTCCGTCTCTTCGAGTCGGCGCCGGTGTTCTTCCGTTGCCGCTGTTCCAAGGAGCGCGTCGTGGACATGCTGCGAGCCCTCGGGCGGGACGAGCTCCGCTCGATTCTGGCCGAGCGCGGCAAGGTCGAAGTGCGCTGCGACTTCTGCAACCGGGCGTACGAGCTCGACGCCGTCGACGTCGAGCACTTCCTCTCGCCCCAGGCCTCGGAAGGCTCGGGGCTCCGTCACTGAGGGCGCTCAAGCCCTCGATAGCCGCTCTGCCTCAGGAGGCGATGCCTCCTGAGGCAGGCTGTCTGCCAGTCCTATCCAATAACTATCAAAAAGTTACGATTCAGTCTTAGCGCTGCTTCTTAGGAGCAGGCTTCAATCCAGGGCAATCCAGCGCACAGCAATCCAGGACACGCACCTAATTCGGGACACGCACTGATTGGCCGCAGGGCGGAAATCGGTGTGTGTCCCGAATTGATCGTCGCGGCGCCCGCGTCCCGCCTTGGGCGCCATCTGGCCGCACTCGACGGCCTATGCTGGGTTCAATCGATGCGCTTTGTGACGCCTGTCCGCTGGTGGGCGTAGCAGAAACATAAAGACTTGTTTATATTTTGATCCATGGCGCTTCCATTCCTTTCCGCCGTCTCCGCCCTGCGGGCCGCCGGTGAGCCTTCGCGGCTCCGGCTGCTTGCGCTACTGGTGCGTGCCGAGCTGACGGTGGGGGAGCTCTGCGAGATCCTCGATCAGAGTCAGCCGCGCGTTTCGCGCCACCTCAAAGTCCTCGCGAGCGCCGGCCTGCTCGTGCGCTTCCGCGAGGAGCACTGGGTGTATTACCGCGTGCCTGCGAGCGGCGAAGCGAGCGCGATCGTCGAGCAGCTCTTGTCGCTCGCGAATGCTGAGGACAGCGTCTTCGTGCGCGATCGCCAGCGTATGGAGCGCGTGATTGCCGAGCGTGCGCGCCGCGCGACGAACGAAGTGGGCGGCGCGAACGCCGCGCTGCCCGAGGAAATCGCTGCCATCGTCCTGCGCGAGTTCGCCGATGTGCCCGTGGGCGTCCTGCTCGACGTCGGCACGGGCAGCGGGCATCTGCTCGAGCTGCTCGCGCCGCATGCAACGCGCGCCGTCGGCATCGATATCTCGACCGACGCCTTGCGCCTCGCCCGCACGAACGTTCACGGCGCAGGCCTGCGTCACTGCGAGCTGCACAAGGGTTCGATGTATGACCTGCCGTTTGCGGAAGCGACGTTCGACACCGTGACCGTCGATCGCATGCTGGCGACGGCGGAGCGACCGCTCGCTGCGCTCGCCGAGATCGCGCGTGCCGTTCGCAGCGGCGGCAGGCTCGTCGTGATCGAAGACTTCGATCAGCTGCAGGACTCCGCAGGCGGCAATCCCATCAAGACCGTGCGCGAGTGGATGACCGCGAATGGCTTTACGTGCCGACGCATTCACCCGATCGATACGGGCTCAGCGCACCTGATCGTTGCATTAGGCGAGCGCGGCGACCGTGCGGTCGCCGCGGCATGAACCGGAGCACAGCGGGATCGCGCGAGCACACGATCCGATCGCGGCGACGCAAGCGCGATCGGGACACGCACCGACACTTCGAACAACGCAAGCTCATCGGAGCACAGAACATGGCCATCGAGGACATCAAGGCACGAATCGGCGAGGCGGTGTCGCGTCTGCGTACGCGGCCGGTCGTGTCTTTCGAATTCTTCCCGCCGAAAGACGAGGTGATGGAGCAGACGCTCTGGTGTTCCATCGAGCGCTTATCGCCGCTCAAGCCGCGCTTCGTGTCCGTGACGTATGGCGCCGACGGTTCGACACGCACGCGCACGCACGGCATCGTGACGCGCATTCAGGAGACGACCTCGCTCACGGCCGCACCGCATCTGACCTGCGTGGGCGCACCGAAGGAGGAGATCCTCGACATCGCGCGCAATTACTGGCAGCACGGCATCCGGCACATCGTCGCGTTGCGCGGCGATCCGCCGCAGGGCGCAGGCAGCAAGTACGTGCCGCATCCGGGAGGCTTCCCGTTTGCCGTCGATCTCGTCAAAGGGCTCAAGTCCGTTGCGGACTTCGAGATCTCGGTGGCGGCCTACCCCGAGACGCATCCCGAAGCGCCTAGCGAGGCATTCGATCTCGACAATCTCAAGGCGAAGATCGATGCGGGTGCCGCGCGCGCGATCACGCAGTTCTTCTTCGATCCGACGCTGTATCTGCGCTTCCGCGACCGCTGCGCCGCGCATGGCATCAATGCGTCGATCGTGCCGGGCATTCTGCCGATCACTCGCTTTCCGCAAATGCTGCGCATGGCGCAGCGCTGCGGCGCATCGGTGCCGCAGTGGCTCGTCGATCGTTTCGACGGGCTCGATGAAGATCCCGAGACGCGGCGTATGATCGCGGCGGCCGTCGCGATCGAGCAGGTGCAGCAGCTACAGCAGCACGGCGTGGAAGAATTCCACTTCTACACGCTCAATCGCTACGAGCTCACGTACGCCATCTGTCATGCGCTCGGCGTACGTCCGCAACCGAGCGGCTCGTCCGTCGCCTGCGCCAGCTAGACGTCCTGCCTCGTTGTTCCCGGCCTGCAGCCTTACACGGATGCCGTCATGAACCGACTCGAACGCATTGCCGCTTTCAAACGCCTGCTCACCGAGCGAATCCTGATCCTCGACGGCGGCATGGGCACGCTCATTCAGCGCCACGGTCTTACCGAAGCGGACTATCGCGGCGAACGCTTCAAAGGCTGGCGCTGCGATCTGCGCGGCAATAGCGACATTCTGGTGCTCACGCGCCCGGATGTGATCGGCTCGATCCATCGCGCCTATCTCGACGCAGGCGCCGACATCATCGAGACCAACACGTTCACGGCGAATTTCCCGTCGCAGGCGGATTACGGGACCGAAAATCTCGTCGCAGAGATCAACCTCGAAGGCGCACGGCTCGCACGACGCGTCGCGGACGAATACGCCGAGCGCACGGGCGAGGTCCGTTTCGTCGCCGGCGCCATCGGTCCGACCAACCGCACGGCGTCGCTCTCGCCGAACGTCAACGATCCTGCTTACCGCAACATCGATTTCGATCAGCTCGTCGAGACGTATTCGATCGCAGCGCGGGCGCTCATCGAAGGCGGTGTGGATCTGTTCCTCATCGAGACGATCTTCGACACGCTCAATGCGAAGGCGGCGATCTACGCGGTGCGCCAAGAGAACGAAGCCGCCGGCATCGACATACCGATCATCATCTCCGGCACGATCACGGACGCATCGGGACGCACGCTCTCGGGGCAGACGACCGAGGCGTTCTGGAATTCGGTCCGGCACGCACAGCCGATTGCAATCGGCTTGAACTGCGCGCTCGGCGCGAGACAGTTGCGGCCCTACATCGAAGAGCTCTCGCGCATCGCCGATGTCTACGTCAGTGCCTACCCCAATGCAGGCTTGCCGAACGCGTTCGGCGAGTATGACGAAGCGCCGTGCCAGACAGCCGAGCTCGTGCGCGAGTATGCAACGAGCGGTCTCGTGAACATCGTCGGCGGCTGTTGCGGCACGACGCCGGATCACATCCGCCACATCCGCGAGGCGGTCGCAGGCGTACCGCCGCGCAAACCGCCGAAGCTCGAGCCGCGCTGCCGGCTTGCAGGTCTGGAGCCGCTCAACATCGGGCCCGATAGCTTGTTCGTGAACGTCGGCGAGCGCACCAACGTGACCGGCTCGGCGAAGTTTCGCCGTCTCATCGAGGCCGACGATTACAACGCCGCGCTGGAAGTGGCGCGCCAGCAGGTGGCGAACGGCGCGCAGGTCATCGACATCAACATGGACGAGGGCATGCTCGACTCGGAAGCGGCGATGGTGCGCTTCCTCAACCTGATCGCTTCCGAGCCGGACATCGCACGCGTCCCGATCATGATCGACTCATCCAAGTGGTCGGTCATCGAAGCGGGCCTCAAACACATTCAAGGCAAGGGCATCGTCAATTCGATCAGCCTGAAAGAAGGCGAAGAGGCGTTCCTCGAGCAGGCCCGTAAGGTGCGCGCCTACGGCGCCGCCGTGGTGGTGATGGCCTTCGACGAGCAAGGCCAAGCCGACACCGTCGAGCGCAAGGTGGCGATCTGTCAGCGCTCTTATCGGCTGTTGACCGAGAAGATCGGCTTCCCGCCCGAAGACATCATCTTCGATCCGAATATCTTCGCGGTGGCGACCGGTATCGAGGAGCACAACGACTATGCGCGCGCGTTCATCGAGGCCACGGCCGAGATCAAGCGCACATGTGCGCATGCGCACGTGAGCGGCGGCGTCAGCAACGTCTCGTTCTCATTCCGCGGCAACGAGCCGGTACGCGAGGCGATGCATTCGGTGTTCCTCTATCACGCGATCAAGGCCGGCATGACGATGGGCATCGTCAATGCCGGTCAGCTCGCGATCTACGAGGAGATCCCCTCCGAGCTGCGCGAGCGCGTCGAGGACGTGATCCTGAATCGCCGTCCCGATGCGACCGAACGGTTGCTCGAGATCGCCGAGCGCTACAAGGGCGAGGCGGGCGCAAAGAAGGCGGAAGATCTCGCGTGGCGTTCGTGGCCCGTCGAGAAGCGGCTGGAGCACGCGCTCGTCAAAGGCATCGACGAGTTCATCGTCGAGGATACGGAAGAAGCGCGGCAGCGCTACGAGCGACCGCTGCAGGTCATCGAAGGCCCGCTAATGGACGGCATGAACGTCGTCGGCGATCTGTTCGGCGCCGGCAAGATGTTCCTGCCGCAGGTCGTCAAATCGGCGCGCGTGATGAAGAAGGCCGTAGCGCACCTCATTCCGTACATCGAGCAAGAAAAGGCGCGCGGCGGTGCGTCGCGCTCGAACGGCAAGATCGTGCTCGCCACCGTGAAGGGCGACGTGCACGACATCGGCAAGAACATCGTGGGCGTCGTGCTCCAGTGCAACAACTTCGAGGTCATCGATCTCGGCGTCATGGTGCCCTGCGAGCGCATTCTCGAAACAGCCGAACGCGAAGGCGCCGACATGATCGGCTTGTCCGGCCTCATCACGCCTTCGCTCGATGAGATGGTGCACATCGCGCGCGAGATGCAGCGCAGGGGGCTCAACAAGCCGCTGCTCATCGGCGGTGCGACGACATCGCCTGCGCACACTTCGGTGCGCATCGATCCGGAGTACGAAGGTCCGGTCGTGTACGTGAAGGACGCTTCGCGCTCCGTCGGCATCTGTCAGCAGCTCGTGACGCCCGAGACGCGCGCGGAGTTCATCGCCAAGATCAAGACCGAGCATGCCGAGCGGCGCGAGCAGCATCGCGGCAAGCGCACCAAGATGCCGCAGCTCACGCTCGGGCAGGCACGGGCGAACCGCTTCAAGATCGACTGGGGCAGCTATACGCCGCCCGTACCGCGGATGCTCGGCATTCGCGTGTTCGAGGACTATTCGCTCGAAGATCTCACGCGCTACATCGACTGGATGCCGTTCTTCAATGCCTGGGAGTTCCGCGGCACGTTTCCGGAAATCCTCACGGATCCGAACGTGGGCGAGGAGGCGAGCAACCTCTACGCCGATGCGCGGCGCATGCTCAAGCAGATCATTCGCGAGCGTTGGCTGACGGCGAAGGGCGTTTTCGGTCTGTTCCCCGCGAACAGCGTGGATGACGACGATGTCGAGATCTACACGGACGAGTCGCGCACGCAGGTGCTCGCGCGCCTTCACTTCCTGCGCCAGCAGAAGGGCAAACCGCCTGGGCAGTCGCACGACTGCTTGGCGGACTTCGTCGCGCCGAAGGCATCCGGTCGCCGGGATTACATCGGTGCGTTCGCCGTGACCGCGGGTATCGGCATCGAGGCGCATCTCGAGCGCTTCCAGCAGGAGCACGACGATTACTCGAGCATCCTCTTGAAGGCACTTGCCGATCGGCTCGCGGAAGCATTCGCCGAGCGGCTGCACGAACGTGTGCGGCGCGAGTTCTGGGGCTATGCGCCCGACGAGCGACTCACGAACGAGCAGCTCATCAAGGAAGAATATCGCGGCATTCGTCCCGCGCCCGGCTATCCGGCCTGTCCGGATCACACCGAGAAGGCGACGCTGTGGCAGCTGCTCAAGCCGGACGAGAACGCACAGATTCACCTCACCGATTCGTACGCGATGTATCCCACCGCGGCAGTGAGCGGTTGGTATTTCTCGCATCCCGATGCGCGTTACTTCGCGGTAGGCAAGATCGATCTCGATCAGGTGCGAAGCTACGCCGCACGCAAGCGTATCTCGCTCGAGGAGGCGCAGCGCTGGCTGGCGCCGAATCTGGGGTACGACGCGGATACCGCAGATGCTGCTTGAGCAGGGCGCCGGGCTCTGAGCCCTGGGCCGTGGCTGGACGGTGATCTCCGTGAGAAGGAGGGCGCTTCGCGTCGAGGAAGCCTTCGCTTCACTTCCGCCGGGAATGCGCTTCGTGTCAGGGAGGTTGCCTCTTGCTACAGCCTAGGGCCTACGGCCTACAGCCCGACCAAGACGCTGCACGTCAAGGAGAGTGCCGTAGCCTGTAGCCTGTAGTCCGTCGTCCATCGTCTTTTCTTCAAGCAGCGCGCAGAGCACGTTACTTCTCAAAAGCCCAGCGCCCAGAGCCCAGCGCCCATAGTGAAGGCGCGCTGCGGAAAACCGCGATATGTATACACCCGTCGGTCGCCGCGACCGCTTGTAGAATGAGCCGAGCAATGCTCAGCTCATGGCGGTGAGGCATGGCAGGCGCGTCGAAGGTCTACCCGAACGCGAAAGCGGCGCTCGACGGCATCGTCGCCGACGGCATGACCATCATGTGCGGCGGCTTCGGGCTGTGCGGCATTCCCGAGAATCTCATCCTCGCCCTGCGCGATACCGGCGTGCGCAATCTCACGGTCATCTCGAACAACGCCGGTGTCGACGGACAAGGGTTGGGTCTGCTGCTCGAAACGCGGCAGATCAAGAAGATGATCTCTTCGTATGTCGGTGAGAACCGGGAATTCGAACGTCAGTTTCTCGCCGGCGAGCTCGAGATCGAGTTCAATCCGCAAGGCACCTTGGCGGAGCGCATTCGTGCGGGCGGCGCTGGAATCTACGGCTTCTACACGAAGACCGGCGCCGGGACCGTCGTCGCCGAGGGCAAGGAGACGCGCGTCGTCGACGGTCAGACCTACATTCTCGAGACGGGACTGACGGCCGACATCGCATTGGTGAAGGCTTGGAAAGGCGATACCGAGGGCAATCTCGTGTATCGCAAGACGGCGCGTAATTTCAATCCCGTCATGGCCACGGCTGCGCGCATCACCGTCGCGGAAGTCGAGCATCTCGTCGAGCCGGGCGAGCTCGATCCCGATTGCATCCACACTCCCGGGATCTACGTCAAACGCATCATCCAGGGAGAGCGCTACGTCAAAGCCATCGAGCAACGCACCGTGCGCAAGCGCGGCGTTGCCTGAGAGAGCAGCGATGCCTTGGACACGCGAGCAACTGGCCCAACGAGCCGCACGCGAGCTGCGCGACGGCTACTACGTCAACTTGGGCATCGGCATTCCGACGCTCGTCGCGAACTACATTCCGCCCGACATGAAGGTCGTGCTCCAGTCCGAGAACGGCATGCTCGGCATGGGGCCGTTCCCGTACGAGGGAGAGGAAGATCCCGACCTCATCAATGCGGGCAAGCAGACGATCACGGAGCTGCCGACAACGTCGTACTTCTCGTCGGCGGACAGCTTCGCGATGATCCGCGGCGGGCACATCGATTTGTCGATTCTCGGCGCGATGGAAGTCTCGGAGCAGGGCGATCTCGCCAATTGGATGGTACCCGGCAAGATGGTCAAGGGAATGGGCGGCGCGATGGATCTGGTCGCAGGCGCCAAACGCATCGTCGTCGTGATGGAACACACGGCGAAAGACGGCACGCCGAAGCTCAAACCGCGCTGCGAGCTGCCGCTCACCGGCTCGCGCGTCGTCGACATGGTCATCACGGATCTTGCCGTGTTTGCCCGCACGGATCGGCGCTCGCGTTTCAAGCTCATCGAGCTTGCGCCAGACGTTACGCTGGATGAGGTCCGCGCCAAGACGACGGCGCAAGTGGACTACTGAGTGTATGGTGCGACGCTGAAAGCGCGGCTTACGCGGCCGCCACCTGTGCCAGGGTGGCATCGATTGCCGAGAGCGAAGCGCGTGCGTTCATGCGCATCCAATCCTCGCGCAATGTCTCGAGCCCGGCGCGCGTTGCGGCGATGTCGATACCCTCGCCATGGTCGGCGAGCAAACGCGCGCGTTGAATGAGCAGCGTCGTGAACGGCAACGGTTCGGCCGCCGTATAGGCCTCGAGTGCGTCGGCATAGCGGCGCGCTTCGCTCCAGTTCGATTGCTGGAGGCTCACTTCGATCGCGTGCAGATAGAAATTGAAATAGCAGTGGCTCACGCATCCGGCGGCGAGCAACGACTCTCCTTCGGCAAGCGCCTTGGCGCGTTCGGCGGCATTCGTGGTCGTGCGCGCGACCAAGCTGAGCAGCACGGGACCGCAGTACGACATGCCGGTTTCGCGGCTGATCTGCACACCTTCTTGTGCGAGTTGTAGCGCTGTTTCGCGCTCGCCGAGGCCCAATGCCGCACCCGAGAGGATGCCGCTGCATTCGGCCTGGAAGCGCCGCGCGCCGAGTTGCCTGGCAAGATCGAGCGCGCGGGTCGCGAGTGCACGAGCATCTTCGTACTGGGCCTGCAGCAGGAACCCTTCGCAGAAACAGACGGAGACGACCATTTCGTTGCGCGTATCGCCGATGCGCCTCGCCAGATCGAGCGCTTCCTTCAAGTACTCGCGTCCGGCGTTCGGCGTACCGTAGTAGGTTTCCGTGATGGCGAGCATCGGCAGATTCGCAAGCAGCACGCCGGCCAAGTTGTTGGCGCGCGCTTCCTGTACGCACTGCGCAAAGTGTCGTCGTGCCGTGATGATCTGGCCACGCTGATAGTACGCATCGCCAAGACCGCCCAACGCGCGGGCGACTTCGAGCGGCGAATTGGCAGCAAGCGCATGGCGGTAGGCTTGTTCGTGAGCCGCGAGACATGCGTCGAATCGTCCGAGCGGGAACAGCAGATTGCCCCGCAGCGTGTCGATCTGCGCGTGCGTGCGTGCATCGACGCTGTCGTGCCACTGAGTCTCCGCGCGATCGAGCGCATCGAGCGCCTCTTCGTGACGATCGAGGATGCGAAGCGCCGAGGCGATGCCGAACCAAGCTCGGCCACGTCCCGCCGGATCGACAGCGAAGTCGAGCGATTCGCGATAGGCCGTCAGCGCATCGTGCGTGCGCCCGAGTTGCAGCAGCAGCTCGCCGACGAGCGCGCTCGTCGAGCTGAGGAGTGCCGCCTCGCGGGTCAGCGCGGCCGCCTTCTGGGCAAGTACCAGCGCGCGCTCGAATCGCAGTGCCTGTTGCTCGGCGCGTGCGGCGCGGGCGTAGGCGGCGGCCGCGCCCTCATCCTGTGCCGCCGCCAAATGCTCGGCATGGAGCGCCAAGTCGCGTTCTTCGAGCCACGCAGCCGCCGTGCGATGCAGCTCGCGACGATGGGACTTGAGGATCGACTCGTAGATGGCGTCGCGAAAGAGCGCGTGCGCAAATTGCAGTCGCGCCCCGTCGTGGCGCACGAACCCGTGATCGATCAGAACCGTCGGCTCGTACTGCGCATCGCCGATCATGTGGCGCAGCGCGGCGGTGCACGACTCCTGACCGAGCACCGCCGCGGCCTGCAGCGCGCGATGATCGAGATCCGGCAACCGGTCGGCGCGCGCGAGCACGAGCGTACGCACCGAGCCGGGCAAGGCATCGCTTCCCGCTTGCGCAGCGCGCAGCAGCTGATCGAGAAAAAGGGGATAGCCCTCCGCGCGTTCGATACAGGCGGCGACGGTTTCCGCGGGCAACTCCGGATAGAAGGCGGCCAACTCTTCGGCTTCGTCGTGCGCAAGGGGCGCAAGATCGAGCGTCGTTACCGGACACCCGCGCGCACGTGCACGCCAAGTCGAGCCGATCGGATCGCCTTCGGGACGCGTGGTCATGATGAAGAGGATCGGGCAGTTCGCGACCGTCGCAGCGATTTCGCCCAAGCGCGCAAGCTCGTCGGCATCGGCCCAGTGAACGTCTTCGACGATGAGCAGGAGCGGTGCACGTTGCGCAGCCCACTCGATGAGCTGGCTGAGCGCGAGCGCGCGGCCGCGCTGTCGCGTCGCAGGATCCATCGCAGCTTCCAGCGCAGCCAGCTCGCGATCGAGCGGCGCATCGATCAGATCGCTGAGGAATATTGCCTGATCCACGCTGCCGCCGCGCGCCGCGAGCACTCGCTGTACGGCGGCGCTCCGCTGCAGGTTCGTCGCGCCCAAATCGGCGCCCATCAGGCCCAATGCCAGCGTCGTGATCGGTCCGCGCCCCGGCGATTGTCCGAAGTCGAAGATCTGTGCCCGGTGGACCTCGACGCCGCGTTCCAGCGCCGCGTTGGCGACTGCTTCGACGAGGCGAGACTTGCCGATGCCTGCTTCGCCGCGCACGACGATGGAGCGTCCGTGACGGCTGGTGCGGCAGCGATCGAGCGCCGCGAGCACCATCGCGAGCTCGGGCCGGCGGCCGACGAAGGGAAGCGCGCCTTCGCGAGCGGCGCGTAAACGCTCGAGCGACCACGCAGTGCATGCGAGATCGTCTGCCTCGACACGCGTGCAGCTCACGCGCTCGCCGAGCGCTTGTCGCAGCTCGTCGGAAATGAGAATCTCGCCGTTTTGCGCGCGGCTTGCGAGCGTGTGGGCGAGATGGGTCGGGCGGCCGCTCAACGGAAACAGCGCAGCAGCCGGCAAGACCTGTCCGTTCGCGATGCCGATTTGCAGCGACAGCGGCGCCGCGACCGGCCACGGTTCGTGGCGCACCGATTCCTTGAGCATGAGTGCAGCGCGCACAGCGCATTCGGCTTCGTTGCCGTAGGCGTTGGGCACGCCGAAGACAGCAAGCACATTCGAGCCGACGCGCCGGTCGGTCGTGCCGCCGAACTCTTTGACGACGGCGTGCACGCGTTCTTGGAACGCGTTCGTGAGTGTCAGCGCATCTTCGGGGTCGAGCGTCGCCTCGATCTCGAGCAGACCTTCCAGCCTCGCGACGAGCACCACGGCATCGCGCAGCTGCGGGCGAGCTTCGATGCGCACTTCTTGTTGCGCTGGTGCCGCTGCTTCGCTGCCATCCTCGTCTGTATCGGATTGAGCTACGCCATCCGTTCCTGCGCGACGCCGGCGCATGAGGTCGCGATAGAGCTGCTCGGTGGCAGGCTCGGGAGCGATGTCGAGCTCGCGGCGCAGCGCGTCCTTGCAGATGCGATATTGTCGGAGCGCCTCTGCATACGCGCCGCGACGGGCATGCAGCTCCATCATGGTGCGATGCGCGCTTTCATTGAGCGGCTCGAGCGCGAGCAGCTTGGCGCACGCTCGGCTGGCGGCGTCGATATCTCGATTGGCAATGCATAGCTGCGTCAGCGCTGCGAGCGCTTCGCTGGCCTGACGGCGGAGCTCGCGCCGCTCATTGGCAAGCCATTCCTCGAATGCGCCGGAGCGCGCATCGAAACCGTCGAGGAGATCGCCGCGATAGGCCTCGGCAGCTTCTTGCAGCGCGGCTTTTGTCGCTGCCCGTAACGCGTGCCGGAAGCGCTCGACGTCGCACGCAACGCGCTCGCGATCGAGACCGATGCTGTCGCTCGTCGTGACGAGCACACTTCGGCAGTCTGCCGGCAAGGCTTTGCGCAGCGCGACGATGGCTTGACGCAAGCTCGTGCGTACCAGCTCCTCGTCCGCTTCTTCCCACAGCAGCGTCGCCAGGCGATCGCGCCCGTGCGACTCGCCGGGCCGCAGCGCCAGATAGGCAAGCAGCGCCCGGCTCTTGCGCGACGTGATCTTGATTTCGCACTCGTGCGCATCGAGGACTCTCAGAGACCCCAAGAGTTGGAGCGTCAGTTGCGTCATGACAGGCCGTTCCTCGGGAGTCCCTGATAGCCGCATCGCGCTTGCTTGTCGTCGGCCTGTATCGGTTCCATGCCTTGGATGAGACGGGAGCAGTGAAAGGACTGCCGCAAATTGACTTGTCGACGCTTGGGCAAGCGGCGCGGCTGCCTCGAGGTCGAGCGATTCACGTATTTTCACGGCTTGAGGCACTTTGTCATCACGCAGAGGGCCTAAAACATGAGCCTCGAAGGAAGTCACTAGCGAGGAGAGGCTCATGTCCCTATTCGACTGTCGCGGCGTGCCCGCGTCGACGGCGAACGTCCGCGCCCTACAAGCGTGCGAGCAAGCTGTTGAGTTGACAGCGAGTTACTTTCTGGATCCGCTGGCGGTCATTCAGGAGGTGCTCGATGAGGAGCCGTATTGTGCCGCAGCGCACTGTGTGCGCGCAGGCCTTGCAGTCACGGCGACCGACAAGTCCTGGTGCCGATGATCAAGGAGAGCGTCGAGGCCATCGAAAGCCTCGGTCGCCGAGCGAACGACCGCGAACGGGCGCATGCTGCGGCTGCGCGAGCGTGGCTCGAAGGCGATTTTGCAGGCTCGGTGCGGCGCTATGGCGACATTCTCTTGGACTATCCGCACGACCTGTTGGCCCTTCAGGTCGCTCATCTCGGCGATTTCTATCTCGGCGCGTCCACGATGCTGCGCGACCGTGTCGCGCAGGTCGAGCCGCTCTGGGACGCGAGCATTCCGGGCTACAACTACGTGCTCGGCATGTATGCGTTCGGTTTGGAAGAGACCGGCGCGTACTCGCGCGCGGAGGATGCCGGCCGTCGAGCGGTCGAGCTTAACCCGAAGGATCCGTGGGCGGTGCATGCCGTCGCGCACGTGATGGCAATGCAGGGGCGAGTGCGCGAAGGCATCGACTGGCTCACCTCGCGCGCAGTCGACTGGGCGCCGGACAACGCGTTCGCTTTTCACAATTGGTGGCATCTTGCGCTCTATTACCTCGACATCGACGACATCTCGCAGGTGCTGTCGCTGTACGACACTAGGATTCGCCCGGTGCAGTCGCAGGTGCCGCTCGAGATGATCGACGCATCGGGAATGCTCTGGCGGCTGCATCTGCGCGGAATCGACCTCGGTGCGCGCTGGCAGGCATTGGCGCAAGCGTGGGAAGCGTCGGCCGAAGGCGGCTACTACGCGTTCAACGATGTGCACGCGCTCATGGCGTACTTGGGCGCGCAACGGTCCGATCTCGTCAACAAGACGCTCGGCGCGATGGAGTCCAGCGCAATCGGCACGAATACGAACGCCATGATGACGCGCGAGGTGGGATTGCCCATGGCCCATGCACTCGTCTCGTTCGCGCACGAGCAATACGCCGAATGTGTGGATCTGTTGCTGCCGATCCGCACGATCGCGCATCGTTTCGGCGGCAGCAATGCGCAGCGCGATCTCATCCATCTGACTCTGGTCGAAGCTGCGCTACGTGCCGGAAAGACGAAGCTCGCGCGAGCCCTCGTCTCCGAACGCGTGCAGCTCAAGCCGGCCAGTCCATTCAACTGGCAGCTGAAGGCACGCGTGTGGGAACAGGCGGGCGAACGCGAGCGCGCCGCACGCGCGCGAGAGAGGGCGGAGGCTAGGCGTAAAGCTGTGGCTTGATGCGTGGCTTTGAGCAAGGAGGACGTGGTGCGTCACGGAGGACGCATCGCGTCAAGGCACGCGCTTCGCGTCACGGAAGGACCCTTAGTGTCAAGGGAGTGTGCGATTTTCTGAGATCGTAGCCCGTAGCCTGCTCTGGCCAGCGCCCAGAGCCCGGCGCCCTAGGGCTTATGCTCTCTCGCCAAGTACGCCTGCGATTGCATCTCGATGAGCCGGCTCGTCGTGCGTTCGAACTCGAACGTGAGCTTGCTGCCGCGGTAGAGGGTTTGGATGGGGGCGGCGGCCGATACGACGAGCTTGACGGCGCGGTCGTAGAACTCATCGACGAGCGTGATGAAGCGGCGTGCTTGGTTCTCGAGCTCGGGCGTGAGGATCGGCACGTCGCTCACGAATACCGTGTGGTAGCAGCGAGCAAGCTCGATGTAGTCGGCTTGGCTGCGCGGTCCGTCGCAGAGCTCCTTGAACGTAAACCAGATGACGTCGTCGGCTTGCTTGCGCACGTGCACGCGGCGGTGATTGAGCTCGAGCGTCGTGCCGTCGCGGCCGGCGTGCCCGGCGATCTCGACGAAGAGTCGCTCCATCTCGCGCTCGTGGTCATTTGCGTGCGAGTCGAACCATGTCGTCGCGCGCTCGAGCATGCGCAAGCGATAGTCCGTGCCCGAGGCCATGTGGATGACTTCGGTGTGCGCCTTGATGAGCTCGATCGCCGGCAGGAAGCGTGCGCGTTGCAGGCCGTCTTTGTAGAGATCGTCCGGCGGGACGTTCGATGTCGCAACGAGCGTTACGCCGCGCGCGAAGAGCGCGCGAAAGAGGTTGCCCAGCAGCATCGCATCGGCGATATCCGCGACGAAGAGCTCATCGAAGCAGAGCACGCGAGCGTGCGCTGCGATTCGGTCGGCAACCAGCTCGAGCGGATCGGCCGAGTCTGGATGCTTCTTCAGCTCCTCGTGGATCGCCTGCATGAAGCGGTGGAAGTGGCTGCGTTGCTTGTTCTTGAAGGGCAGGCTGTGAAAGAAGAGATCCATGAGCCACGTCTTGCCGCGGCCCACGCCGCCCCAGATGTACAGCCCGCGCTGCGGCTCGTGCGCGCGCTTGCGCGATAAGAGTCCCTTGAGCAATCCGGTCTTCGGTGCCGGCGCGAGCAGACGCTCGCGCAGCGCATCCAGCGCGGCGACGATGCCTTCCTGCGCAGGATCGGCTTGATAGCCGAGCCGTGCGCACTCGGCACGATAGAGCGCCGCAACCGAATTGCTGGAAGAGAGATGCGTGGCCAAGTTCGCTCGCGTCCGCGCGCAAGATGCGCGTCAAAGATTCTGATAGTTCGGACCGGAGCCGCCTTCCGGCGTCGTCCACGTGATGATCTCGTAAGGATCCTTGATGTCGCAGGCTTTGCAATGCACGCAGTTCGCCGCATTGATCTGCAGGCGTCGTCCGCCTTGCGGATCTTCGACCATCTCGTAGACGCCTGCGGGACAGAACCGCTCGCACGGATTGCCGTACTCCTTGGTGCAGCGGTCGACGCAGATCGAGGGGTCGCGCACGATCAAGTGCACGGGCTGGGATTCATCGTGCACGTTGCCGGCGAAGAACACCGAGGCGAGCCGGTCGCGGGGCGGGAGAGTCCGCGCCGTCCAGCCGCGATCCGGCGAGACGTATTCGTCGAGCTTGGCAAGCGCGCTCCAGTCGGCGCGATTGCGCAGCGTCCAGGGCGTCTTGCCCTTGAGCAGCGCTTCGAGACCGGCGTTGAGCATCGCGACGTACAAGCCTTGCTTGAAGCCTGGCTTGAAATTGCGGACCTCGCGCAGCTCGCGATGACCTTCCGAAGCGCGCCAGCGCGCATCGAAGCCGGTACTCTCGCCGCGTTCCGCCAGGTGCTCGCCGGCGAGCGTGCCCGAGCGAATCGCCTGGTGAATGCCCTTGATCTTGAAGACATTGAGCGTGCCGGCCGCATCGCCGATCAGCATTGCGCCCGGCATCTCGAGCTTCGGCAGCGATTGATAGCCGCCTGCCGCAATCGTGCGCGCACCGGCGGCGAGGATTTCGCCGCCTTCGAGCAGCGGCTTGATGCGCGGATGATGCTTGAACTGCTGAAACGCTTCGAACGGGTGCAGGCGCGGATCGCGATAGTCGAGTCCCACGACGTAGCCGACGTACACGCGATCGTCGGGCAGGTGATAGAGGAAGCTGCCGCCGTAAGTGCGCGAATCGAGCGGCCAGCCGAACGAGTGCTCGATGCGTCCCGGCTGCACGCGCCCGGGCGGAAGCTGCCACAGCTCCTTGAAGCCGAGCCCAAAGGTCGGCGGATCGACGCCGTCGCGTAGGTTGAAGCGTTGCAGAAGCTGCTTGGTGATCGAGCCGCGCGAACCTTCGGCAAGCACGGTCGTGCGCGCATGGATCTCGACGCCCGGCGTGTAGTTGGGACCGGGCGTGCGATCCTTGTTCAAACCCATGTCGCCGATGCGGATGCCCTTGACGCGCCCGTCCTCGATGAGCGCCTCGGCAGCTGCGAAGCCTGCGAACACATCCACGCCGAGATTTTCCGCCTGCTGCGCGAGCCAAGGCGTGAGCTGTCCGAGCGAGATGATGAAATTGCCCGCGTTATGCAGCGGCGTGAGTTTGACCGCCCAATCGGGCAGCTTGAACGAGCTCGTGCGCGTCATGAGCCGTACGTCATCGACGAGCGCCGGCACCTTCATGCCCGGATACTCGTCGCGCCAATTCGGCAAGAGCCGATCGAGCGGACCCGGCTCGATCACGGCGCCGGAAAGCGAATGCGCACCGACGGCCGAGCCCTTTTCCAGCACGCAGACGCTGGTGTCGGGCTTGAGCTGCTTCAAACGGATCGCGCACGCCAGGCCGGCCGGTCCGGCGCCGACGATGACGACGTCGTATTCCATGACTTCGCGTTCAGTCATGATGGTCTCGAGAGGCTGTAGGCTCTTAGGTAGCGCCGCATTCGCGGCGCGTTGCTTGCGGTTCTCGCTAAAGTCTACCGCTTATAAGTCCAGTTCGGCGTGGACAGAGGCGGAAAATGTGCGCTGTGAGCACGAGGAGTGCTGTCGAGAAGCTCGCCGCGTCTTCTTCTCAGGCTACAGCCTCACCTCGGCGCCATTCGAATCGCGCCGTCGAGGCGGATGCATTCGCCGTTCAACATCACGTTCTCGCAGAGATGCGCGACGAGCGCGGCATATTCTTCAGGACGGCCGAGGCGGGGCGGGAATGGTACCTGCTTGCCGAGCGACTCCTGCGCCTCGCGCGGGAGCGACGCCATGAGGGGCGTGGCGAAGATGCCCGGCGCGATCGTCATTACCCGAATGCCGCTCGAGGCGAGGTCGCGTGCCATCGGCAAGGTCATGCCGACGATGCCGGCTTTCGATGCCGAGTAGGCGACTTGACCGATCTGACCGTCGAATGCGGCGACAGAAGCGGTCATCACGATCAGGCCGCGTTCACCCTCCGCGTTTGGCTCGTTCTTCTGCATCGCGGCTGCGGCCGCTTTGGCGACGAGCAGGGTGCCGACCAGATTGATCTCGACGACCTTGCGGAAGAAAGCGCCTGGCATCGGACCTTCCTTGTTCACGATGCGCCGCGGCCACGCGACGCCTGCGCAGTTCACCGCGAGATTGATCGTGCCCATCTCCGCGCGAGCTCGCTCGACTGCCGCATCGACGGCCTGCTCGTCGGTGACGTCGACAGCATCGAATCGCGCATTGGCGCCGAGCCGCTCGACCGCTTGCTGACCCGCCGCTTGATTCACGTCGAAAAGCGTCACGCGCGCGCCCGCGGCGATGAGCCTTGCGGCCGTCGCGTAACCCAGCCCAGAAGCGCCGCCGGTGACGATGGCTCTGACTTCGCTCAGTTGCATGGTTGCCTCGCTTGGCGATGTGACCTCGGCTCAAACACGCGACGAACCCCATCGGTTCGCGCGCCGGCGCGCCGCGAGACGCTGGGCTCAGAGGCGCTGACCGCCGTCGACCTCGATGACGCGCCCTGAGAAGTAATCGTTCTCGGCGATGAATACGGCTGCATGCGCGATTTCCGCGGGCTCGGCCATGCGCCGCAGCGGCACGGATGAAATGGCGCGCTCGATCATTTCGGGTTTCATCGCTTCGAGAATGTCCGTGCGTGTGAATCCGGGCGCGATCGCGCCGGTGCGAATGCCGTAGCGCGCGAGCTCCTTGGCCCAGACCACCGTGAGCGCCGCGACGCCAGCCTTGGCTGCCGAGTAATTCGATTGGCCGATGTTGCCAGCGCGCGAGATGCTCGAGATGTTGACGATAACGCCGCCGTGGCCGAGCTGAATCATGCGCTCGGCGGCTTCGCGTCCGCACAAGAACACGCCGGTGAGATTCACGTCGAGCACGGCCTGCCACTGCTCGAGCGACATCTTGCTGATGCATTTGCCGTCCTGGAATTTGACCAGCAGCGCATCGCGCGTGATGCCGGCGTTGTTGATCATCACGTCGAGGCGGCCGAAGTCGGCGACGACTCGATCCAACGCAGCGATCACGGCGCCTTCCTGCGTGACGTTGCAGATATAGGTGCGTGCTTGGCGGCCCTGGGCTTCGCAGAGGCGGCGGGTTTCATCGAGCGCTTCGGCATTGAGGTCGAGCAGCGCCAGATTGGCGCCGCGCTCGGCGAAGGCGAGCGCGGTGGCGCGACCGATGCCGCGGCCGGCGCCCGTGATCGTGACCAGCTTGTCGGTGAGGATCATGGAGTCGTGCAGGTCCGGAAGTATTAGGATGACGTCGCGATGCGGTCACGCGCGGCCATGACGCCGCTCGGTTGCGCTCGCAGAAGAGTCGACAGAATCGTTACTCCGATGTCTCGTTGCCTTTCATCCAGGCGGCCCGTCGCTTCTCGAGGAACGCCGCAAAGCCTTCCTGCGCTTCTTCGCTCAAGCGAAGCCACGCCAGGAGCTCGGCGGTTCGATGTTCGAGTCGATCCCGGTCGCCCTCTGTTTCGACCATCCTGATCAGGCGTTTAGCCTCGGCGAGCGCATGCGGCCCGCCCTGCAGCAGGGCGTCGATGTCGCGCTCGACGGCTTCATCCAGCTGCGATGGTGCGACCGCTTCGTGCAGCAAGCCGATGGCGGCCGCCTGCGCGCCGTCGAAGGGCGCTGCCGTTAGGAAGAGCCGCCGTGCCTGACGCCCTCCGACCGCGCGGATCACGTAAGGGGAGATCGTGGCGGGCACCAGCCCGAGGCGCACCTCGCTGAGCGCGAATTTTGCCGTAATCGTGCCGATCGCGATATCCGCAGCGGCGACGAGCCCGACGCCGCCGCCGAAGACATTGCCGTTCACGCGTGCGATCACCGGCCGAGTGACTTCGTCGAGCGCGCGCAGGCACCGCGCCAGCAAGCGTGCATCTTCGAGGTTTTCGCGCTCTGAAGCGTGCAGGAGCGCGCGCATGGCGCCGATATCCGCCCCGGCGCAGAAGCTCTCGCCGACGCCCGTCAGCACGACGACGCGTACCTGCGCATCGCGCTGCGCCGCGTGAAGTGCGTCCGCTAATGCCGCAATCAGCGGGGCGTCGAGCGCGTTGTGCTTCTCGGGTCGGTTCAGTGTCAGCGTGAGCACGCCGCGGGATGAAAGGGATGTTTGAAGCATGGTGACTCGCTCATCTCAGATGGTCTCGAACGCTACATCCTGAAGACACCGTATCGCTCTTCCTCAGGCGGAGGACCGTGGGCGGCCGCCGCGAGCCCGAGCGACAGCACGCGACGCGTATCGAGCGGATCGATCACGCCGTCGTCCCACAGTCGCGCCGTGGCGTAGTAGGGGTTACCTTGCTTCTCGTACTGAGCGCGGATCTCGTCCATGAACTGCTCGCGTTCCACCTCGGACCACTGTTTGCCGCGCGCCTTGAGATTGTCCGCGCGAACCGTCGCGAGCACTTGCGCGGCTTGCTCGCCGCCCATCACCGAGATGCGCGCGTTCGGCCACATCCACAGCATGCGCGGTCCGTAGGCTCGTCCGCACATCGCGTAATTGCCCGCGCCGAACGAGCCGCCGATGACGACGGTGAACTTCGGCACGGTGGCGCAGGCCACGGCAGTCACCATCTTTGCGCCGTCCTTGGCGATGCCGCCGTGCTCGAACTTCTTGCCGACCATGAAACCGGTGATGTTCTGCAGGAAGACGAGCGGAATGCCGCGGCGATTCGCGAGCTGAATGAAATGCGCGCCCTTGAGCGCCGATTCGGAGAACAGAATGCCGTTGTTCGCCACGATGGCGACCGGATAGCCGTCGATATGCGCAAAACCGCAGACGAGCGTCTTGCCGTAGAGCGCTTTGAACTCGTGAAGCTCGGAGGCATCGACGATGCGCGCGATCACTTCGCGTACGTCGTAGGGATAGCGCGTATCGCGCGGCACGATGCCGTAAAGCTCGCTCGGGTCGTACGCCGGCGGGCGGCTCTCGCGGCGTTCGAGCCAATTTGCCGCAGGCAGGTTGAGGTGCTTGATGGCGTCGCGCGCGAGCTCGAGCGCATGCGCGTCGTTTTCCGCGAGATGATCGGCGACACCCGAGATGCGCGTATGCACGTCGCCGCCGCCGAGCGTTTCGGCGTCGACGACTTCTCCGGTCGCGGCTTTGACGAGCGGCGGGCCACCGAGAAAGATCGTGCCCTGACGTTTGACGATGATGGCCTCATCGCACATGGCGGGCACATAAGCGCCCCCCGCCGTGCACGAGCCCATGACGACGGCGATTTGCGGGATGCCCGCCGCCGACAGTCGCGCCTGGTTGTAGAAGATGCGTCCGAAGTGATCGCGGTCGGGAAACACCTCGTCCTGCAGCGGCAGGAAAGCGCCGCCCGAATCGACGAGGTACACGCAGGGTAGGCGGTTCTCTTGCGCGACTTCTTGCGCCCGCAGATGCTTCTTCACCGTCATCGGAAAGTACGTTCCGCCTTTCACGGTCGCATCGTTAGCAATCACCATCACCTGCTTACCGTGCACGCGTCCGATGCCGGCGATGAGGCCTGCGCCCGGTGCGCTACCGTCGTACATGTCTTCGGCGGCGAGCGGACAGAGCTCGAGGAAGGGTGCGCCCGGATCGAGCAGAGCGGTGATGCGATCGCGCGGCAGCAGCTTGCCGCGCTCGGTGTGCTTGCGGCGCGCTTCGTCGTCGCCGCCGCGCGCGGCGTTCTCGAGGCGCTGACGCAGCTCCTCGGCAAGCGCGCGCATGTACGACGCATTGACGTGGAAGCTTTCCGAGCTGGGATCGACTCGCGTCGGAATGATCATGCGGTCGCCTCGAAAATCTCCCGTCCGATGAGCATGCGGCGAATCTCGTTCGTACCTGCGCCGATCTCATAGAGCTTGGCATCGCGCAGGAGCCTGCCCGTCGGATATTCGTTGATGTAGCCGTTGCCGCCCAACGCCTGAATCGCCTCGAGCGCCATCATGGTGGCGCGCTCCGAGGCCTGCAGAATGCAGCCGGCCGCATCGAAGCGGGTGACGCGGCCGCGATCGCATGCCGACGCCACTGCGTATACGTAGGCGCGCGCCGCGTTCATGTTCGTGTACATGTCCGCGATCTTGGCTTGCATGAGCTGGAACGTGCCGATCGGCCGATTGAACTGCTTGCGCTCGTGCACGTACGGCAGCACGACGTCGAGACATGCGCGCATGATTCCGAGCGGACCGCCTGCGAGCACGACGCGCTCGTAATCGAGACCGCTCATCAGCACTTGGGCGCCGAGGCCTTCCTTGTGCAGCACGTTCTCGACCGGCACCTCGCAGTTATCGAAGACGAGCTCGCAAGTGTCCGAGCCGCGCATGCCGAGCTTGTCGAGCTTCTGCGCGGTGCGAAATCCCGGCATGCCGCGTTCGACGATGAAGGCGGTGATGCCGCGTGCGCTCAACGCCGGATCGAGAGTGGCGTAGGCCACGATGATGTCCGCTTCGGGACCGTTCGTGATCCACATCTTCGACCCGTTGAGCACGTAGCGATCGCCGCGGCGCTCGGCGCGTGTGCGCATGCCGACCACGTCCGAGCCTGCGCCGGGCTCGCTCATGGCGAGCGCGCCGACGTGCTCGCCGGAAAGGAGCTTGGGCAGGTACTTGCGCTTCTGCGCTTCGGTACCCCAGCGGCGGATCTGATTGACGCAGAGATTCGAGTGCGCGCCGTAGGAGAGGCCGACCGAAGCGGACGCGCGGCTGATTTCCTCCATCGCGACGACGTGCGCGAGGTAGCCGAGACCTGCGCCGCCGTACGCTTCCTCGACCGTGATGCCGAACAGACCGAGCTCGCCCATTTTCGGCCAGAGCTCGCGCGGGAAGCGGTTGTCGCGATCGATGGCGGCGGCAAGCGGCGCGATGTGCTCGCGCGCAAAGGCGGCAACGGTGTCCCGCAGGGCATCGATGTCTTCGCCGAGTCCGAAGTCGAAGTCTTCCATGCGAGCTCCTGCGCGCAGGGGGCGGCTCGGGCGAGCTGCCGTCCGCGCGGCTTGTGCAGGTTGTCCCATTGTCCGACAATCGGACCGGGAGTCAACGCGGGAAATCGCTATCCATGACCCAGGTACGTGTGCGACGCAGCACGACTTCAGCGCGGCAGGATGCGCCGCGCGCGCCGCTCTTCGATCCGGTCGAGCGCGACCCGGCGTATACACGCGTTGCCGCGGCGATCGAGGCCAAGATCCTCGCGCGCGAGCTCAAGGCCGGCGATCCGTTGCCTGCGGAAACCGATCTGGCGCAGCAATTCCGCGTGCATCGCTCGACGGTGCGCGAGGCGTTGCGCCGTCTCGAAAGCGCCGGCTTGATCAAGCGGCCGGCCGGCGCCAAGCGGATGGTCGTCAGTCGTCCGGCGGCGGCGCAGCTCGCCTCGGGGATGCGCCATGCGCTCGTGCTCCACGACGTGACGTTCGTGGAAGTGTGGGAGGCGATGATGGTGATCGAGCCGGAGGTGGCGGCGCTGGCGGCGACGCGCAGGAGCCAAGCGGATCTCAGTGCAATGATCGCGGCGCACGAAGCATTCAAGGCCTCGCCCAAAGGCGATCCGCAGGCGGTGGAGATCGTGGCGCGCTTTTTCGAGATCCTCGGTACGGCGTCGCGCAATCAGGTGTTGGTGTTGGCGAAGCAATCACTCACCCGCGCGCTCGCGCCGTCGCTCGCACGCATGATCGACAGCGTGCCGCAAGCACGCTCACGCATCGTCGATGCGCAGAAGCGCATCATCGCCGCCGTGCGCGAGAAGAATGCGGAAGAAGCACGCCGCTGGATGTCGAAGCACGTGCGCGACTTCAAGCGAGGGTATGAGGTCGCGGGGATTTCGCCGGATACCCCGATAGGGATGTAGGGAGCTGGGCCCTGGGCGCTGGGGCCTGGGGCTCTGGCCAGAAAGCGCCCTTGCGCGCCCCTTGCTGCTCCCGCCTCCAGCCTAGAGTGCCTCAATAGCCATCGCCGTCGCTTCGCCGCCGCCGATGCAGAGCGAGGCGACGCCGCGTTTGAGGCCGCGATGTCTGAGCGCGTGTACGAGCGTGGTCAGAATGCGTGCGCCCGTGGCGCCGATCGGATGGCCGAGCGCGCAGGCGCCGCCGTTCACGTTCACCTTCGCATGATCGAGCTCGAGATCGTGCATCGCAGCCATGGTGACGCACGCGAAAGCTTCGTTGATTTCGTAGAGGTCGACGTCGCGAGCATTCCAGCCCGCGCGTTCGAGCACCGAACGAATCGCGCCGACCGGCGCCGTCGTGAACCACTCGGGCGCTTGCGCGTGGCTCGTGTATGCAACGATGCGGGCGAGCGGCTTGAGCCCATGCGTTTCCACGGCGCGCGCGCTTGCGACGATGACCGTTGCGGCGCCGTCGGAGATCGACGAGGAGCTCGCGGCCGTGACGGTGCCGTCCTTGTTGAAGGCGGGCTTCAACGTCGGGATCTTGGCGATGTCGCAGGTAAACGGCGTTTCATCCTGGGCGACGACGCGTTCGCCCTTGCGCTCCTTGATGGTCACCGGCGCGATTTCCGTCTGGAACGCGCCCGCTTCGATGGCTTGCAGCGAGCGGCGCACTGACTCTGCGGCAAATGCATCTTGCTGCTCGCGCGTGAAGCCGTACTTGCGCGCGGTCGCGTCGGCGAAATGACCCATGAGCTGTTTGTCGAACGGGCTCTGCAGACCGTCGAAGAACATGTGATCGAGCAGCTCGGCATGTCCCATGCGCAAGCCGCTGCGCGCTTTCGGCAGCAGGTAAGGGGCATTCGACATCGACTCGATGCCGCCTGCGAGCACGACATCGGCTGCGCCGGCGCGAATCTGATCGCTCGCCATCATCACCGCCTTGAGCGCCGAGCCGCACATCTTGTTGATCGTCGTTGCCGGCACATGCTGCGGCACGCCCGCGCCGAGCGCGGCTTGGCGCGCAGGCGCTTGGCCGATGCCTGCCATCAGCACGCAGCCGAGAATCGTCTCGTCGATGCGCTCGGCGGCGAGGCCGCTCGATTCGATGGCAGCGCGCGCAGCGGCGGCGCCGAGCTCGGGCGCAGTCGCGGCGCTCAGTGCGCCTTGAAATGCGCCGATCGGGGTGCGGCGTGCGGCAACGATGAAGACTTCTTGGCTCATGGCTGATCCTCGCGCTCGTTCAAGCGAGCTTCATGGCTCGTCGGCACGTCATCGTGACGACGCAGGCAAATAGGGCAGTTTGATGCGGGCAATCGACGCAAGACGTTGTTCCGCGAGCTGCTGCGCCGCCTGCCACGTCGGAATCTTGCGCTCGCGTGCCACGTTTAAGATGCGCGCGATGATCGCATGGATCCGCGCGACGCGCCGCTCGGCCCGCGCTTCGCTATAGCCCTGCAGCTCGAGCGCGCTGCTCATCAGGCCGCCCGCGTTGATCGCATAGTCCGGCGCATACAGGATGCCGCGCTGTTCGAGCTGCGTGCCGAGCTCGTCGGATTCGAGCTGATTGTTGGCGCCGCCGGCCACGATTTCGCAGCGCAGACGCGGCAACGTGTCCTCGTTGATCACGGCGCCGAGCGCGCACGGCGAGAACACCGTCGCGTCGACATCGTAGATCTGCGACATCGGCACGGCTTCGGCGCCGAACTCGTCGACGACGTGCTCGACGCGATCCTCGGCGATGTCGGTGACGAAGACCTTCGCACCCTCGCGGCGCAAGAGCTTGATGAGGTGGTAGCCGACTTGGCCAGCGCCTTGAACGGCAAAGCTCACGCGCCTCAAGTCGGCGCGGCCGTACTTGAACTCCAGACAGGCGCGGATGCCGTGCAGCGTGCCGAGCGCGGTGAAACGCGAGGGATCGCCGCTGCCGCCGTTCGCTTCGGGCACGCCGACGACGTACGGCGTTTCGAGGCGGATGAGCTCCATGTCATCGGCGTTGGTGCCGACGTCTTCGCTCGCGATATAGCGTCCGCCGAGCGAGTGAATGAAGCGGCCGAGCGCGCGCAGCAGCGCTTCGCTCTTGTCCGTTTCGGGATTGCCGAGCAGCACCGCTTTGGCGCCGCCGACGTCGAGACCCGCGATCGCGGCCTTATAAGTCATGCCGCGCGACTGGCGCAGCACGTCGCGCAACGCATCTTCTTCGCTCGCGTACGGCCACATGCGTATGCCGCCGAACGCAGGGCCGAGCAGCGTGCTGTGAATCGCGATCACACAACGAAGCCCGGATTCCTGATGCTGGAAGAAGACGACTTGTTCGTGTCCGAGCTGACCGATCGTTTCGAACAGGTTCATGCGTCCTCGCTCGCCTTGTTCGTGTGCGGGAAGTATAGGAAAGCCGCGCACGCCGTCGCCAGTTGCGACGTGCCGCAGCATCGCGATGACGCGCGGATCCCTCGCGCCGTTGCTGCGTTATTGCGCCGGCGCTGCTGCGGCGATCAGATCGGGCTCACCCGATGCGGCAACGATGCGCGCGCGGGCGAGATCGCGTGCCGCCGCCACGGCTTGCGGCGTATCGGCATCCCGCATGGGGATCGACGGCAGCACATCGATGTCGATGCGCCCCGGTCGCGGCAGATAGCGTGTGCTCGGCAGGATCGCGCGCGTGCCCCGTATGCAGACGGGCACGATGGGCATCTTGGTATACGCGGCGATGGCGAACGCGCCCGTATGAAATTTGCCGACGCCCGGCTGCTCGAGGAAGGTTCCTTCAGGAAAGAAGACGAGCGCCTGACCAGAATCGGCCGCCTTGAGGATGCGGCGCGCATCCATGCCGCCGGCATGACGATTGAACCGATCGACGAACTGCGAGCCGATTCGACGCAGCAGCAGTCCTGCGAGCGGCACGCGGCTGACTTCCTTCTTGATGACGAAACAGAAGCGCGCGGGCAGGGCGGCTTTGAGCACGATGCCGTCGAGATAGCTGGCGTGATTTGCGACCACGACGGACGGCTCGGCCGGCAAACGCTGCGCATCATTGAGCCGCACCCGGATGCCCGCTGCCAGAAAGAAAGTGCGTGCCGCAATGTGCGCGATCTGCCGGCGCGCTTCGATGCGCAGCGGCAGCAGCACGAACGGGAAGGCGAGCAGTCCGACGACCACGAACACGACCACGGCGTACAGGCCGTAGAGGATGTGCAGGATTTCGCGCGCGATGCGCACCAATGCAGAGATCATGGGCGGGCGATACTGTGCAGCGAAAACGGTGTTCGATGAACGTGGAATTGACTGTTTTCTGTGAACTGGTTCTCTTTATGTAATGCCCGCCGGGGTTCTGTGATTGCTGTCACGCCCGCTCGCCGACCCCCTCCGCATACTGCCGATACTCCGCACGGACTCGCTCCGGCGCTGCCGGACCTGCCCATGCATTACTGTTTACGATGAGCACCGTTACGAAAGCCACAGTTTACTCGAGGACCAACGACGACACGCCGGAGTCTCCTTCGATTGCGGCGATCGATCGGTTTCTCGACGCAGTCTGGATGGAGCGCGGTCTGTCGCCGAACACCCTGTCGGCGTACCGCGCAGATCTTACTGCGCTCGATCGTTGGCTCCAGGCCCGCGGTACGTCGAGCATCGAGGCCAAGCGATCCGACCTGCTCGATTTCATCGCCTGGCGCGTCGCCTCGGGCGCACGCCCGCGCTCGACCGCGCGTCAGCTCTCCAGCTTCCGCCGCTTCTATCGCTTCCTCGTGCGCGACGGCGCGCTGAAGGAGGATCCGACCGCGCAGATCGCGATGCCGAAGATCGGCCGTTCGCTGCCGAAATCGCTCACCGAGGAGGAGGTCGAGGCGCTGCTCAATGCGCCTGAGATCGACGATCCCCTCGGGCATCGCGATCGCACCATGCTCGAAGTGCTGTACGCCACGGGTTTGCGCGTGTCCGAGCTCGTGAACCTGAAGATCAGCCAGGTGAACATGAATCAGGGTGTGCTGCGCATCGTCGGCAAGGGCGATCGCGAGCGACTGATTCCGCTCGGCGAAGAGGCGCTCGACTGGCTGCAGAAGTTCATGAACGGCCCACGGCTCGAGATCCTGCTCGAGCGGCAGACCGACTATCTTTTCCCGACGCGCCGCGGCGATCGCATGACGCGTCAGGCGTTCTGGCACATCATCAAGCGCTACGCGCAGAAGGCGGGCGTGCAGAAGACTCTCTCGCCGCACACCCTGCGACATGCGTTCGCGACGCATCTGCTCAATCACGGCGCCGACCTGCGCGTCGTGCAGATGCTCCTGGGCCACAGCGACTTGTCGACCACCCAGATCTATACCCACGTTGCGCGCGAGCGCATGAAGGATCTGCACGCGCAGCATCATCCGCGCGGCTGATTCGAGCCGGGCGTCGGCTCCGATCCGCCGCCCGTCGCGCCAGCGTTAACCGACTCTCGTCTTGCGTTAGACTTCGCCGCAGGGCGCCCCGGGCGGACTGAACCGTCGGCTCGATTCCGCGTCCAACATTGCGGCATTCGCGCCGCGCGCTGATTGGAGTTTCGATGAAGCGACTGTTTCTGTCCGCCGTGCTCGTTCTGGCGAGCCTTGCTGTTCACGCCGCCGAGCCGGCCAAGAGCGATCCGCGTGCCCTCATCGCTGAGAAGTTCGGCGTGACTGCCGAGGATGTGCGTCCCTCGAAGGTCAAAGGACTCTACGAGCTGCGCATCAGCAGCGACACGGCGTACGTGACCGCCGACGGCAAATACCTGATCGCCGGCGACATGTACGACATCGATACCCGCGTCAACGTGACGGAGCAGGGGCGCGCTGCCGAGCGCCGCAGCGTGCTCGCCAAGCTCGATCAGCGCGAGATGATCGTCTTCTCGCCGCCGAGCGGCAAACCCGTTCACACCATCACGGTGTTCACCGACGTCGAATGCGGCTACTGCCGTAAGCTTCACAGCGAGATCGACGAGCTCCTGAAGCTCGGCGTCGAAGTGCGTTACATGGCTTTCCCGCGCGCCGGCCCGAATACGGCCGACTGGCGCAAGATGGAAGCGGTGTGGTGCGCCAAGGATCGCCGCGATGCGATCACGAAGGCCAAGCGCGGCGAACCCGTCCAATCGCCGAAGTGCGACACGCCGGTGGCAAAGCAGTACGAGCTCGGCGAAAGGCTCGGCGTGCGCGGTACGCCCGCGATCTTCACGGTCAACGGCGACTACATCGGCGGTTATCTGCCGCCGCAGCAGATGCGGGAAGAGCTCGATTCGTTGAAGGCGCAGGCCAAGGAAGGCGCAGGCTGAGGCGAGAACGGACAGGGTCGTCGAGCAGCGCTGCGCCGATGCTCGACGACCGAGCTCGAGCGCTTAGCGCTCGAGCAGCTTCAGCTTGTCCGGCTTGCCTTCCCACTCCTTGGCATCCGGCGGGGCAGGCTTCTTCTTGGTAATCACGGGCCAGACCTTCGCCAGCTCGGCATTGAGCTGCTTGAACTGCTCCTGGCCCGGCGGCAGCTCCTCTTCGCTATAGATTGCCTCGGCCGGGCACTCCGGCTCGCACAACGTGCAGTCGATGCACTCGTCCGGATCGATCGCCAGGAAGTTCGGTCCTTCATGGAAACAATCGACCGGGCACACCTCCACACAGTCGGTGTACTTGCACTTGATACAGTTTTCGGTGACGACGAAAGCCATCGGCTAGGACTCCGGGAGATTGCCAGTGCGGACGAGGCGCCGCTCGGGCCGGCAATTGTGCCAAAGCGCGGATGCTTTAGCGAGGCACGCGACGTTATGGCGATATGACGCCAGCGCGTGCGTTCGAGCCTACTCGCGCCGTGCCGTTCTGCTGGCGTCGATGTCGTGGAAGTGCACGCGCTCGACGCCGTCGCGGCGGTCTTCGAGATAGCGGCGCAGCGCGAACTCCACGCTCAAGAACGCGATGTCGGGCCAGGGAATTTCGCTCTCGTCGTACAGCTGCGTCTCGAGACTCTCCGGGCCGACGCCGAAGGTGGGTTCGATGAGTCGCGCGCGAAAGAGGATGTGAACCTGACTCGCATGCAGCACGTTCACGATGGCAAGGAGCGAGCCGATCTCGACGTGGGCGAGCGCTTCCTCGACGGCTTCGCGCGCCGCGGCTTGCTGTACCGACTCGCCGTTTTCCATGAAGCCCGCCGGCACGGTCCAGTAGCCGAGGCGCGGTTCGATCGCCCGCTTGCACAGCAGGATCTTGCCCTCGGTCTCGATGACGCAGCCCGCGATGACGCGCGGGTTCTGATAGTGGATCGTCCCGCAGGCCGTGCATACGTGGCGCGGCAGATGGTCGCCTTCGGGCACCTTGATCGTGACAGGCTGACCGCAGGCGGAACAGAAATTCATGGGTAACCGTGTTTCAGGGAGCGGCGCTCTTGCGGCGAGCGGCAGTGCGCGTGCGCCTGCGGTCGAGCTCGCCGATCGACCGCCTCGCGCTCGCAAATATTGGTGCCGGTGGAGGGAATCGAACCCACACTCTGTTGCCAGAACCGGATTTTGAGTCCGGCGCGTCTACCAGTTCCGCCACACCGGCGAGGGGGCGCAAGTATAGACGGTGTTGAACGGCGTCGGTACTAGCTGCACGCAACGCGTCCGCCCGCGAGCCCCGGTCCTTGCCGATTCCGTATACAGGTCCCGCGCAGTATCGTCGGTCTCTACCGAGCGAGGAGGGATGTCACCATGGATTTCCGCTTGAGCGACGAGCAACAGATGATGCAGTCGGTTGCCCGCGAGTTCGCGCAGCGCGAGGTGGCCCCGGTTGCCGCTCGGTACGATGCCTCGGGCGAGTTTCCCTTCGAGACGATCCGCAAAGCCGGCGAGCTCGGGTTCATGGGCGTTGAAGTGCCGCAGGAATACGGCGGCGCCGGGCTCGATGCCATCAGCTACGTGCTGATGTTGGAAGAGATCGCAGCGGCCGATGCCGCACATGCGACCATCGTATCCGTCAACAACTCGCTCTATTGCGGCGGGATCCTGCAGTTCGGCACGCAAGAGCAAAAGCAGAAGTACGTTCGTCCCGTTGCCTCCGGCGCTGCGATCGGCGCCTACGGGCTGACGGAGCCGCAATCGGGCTCCGATGCCGCGAACATGCGCACGCGCGCGGTGCTCGCGGCGGACGGCACGCACTATCTCATCAACGGCAAGAAGTCGTGGATCACCTCGGGGCCGGTGGCGGATTACCTCTTGCTGTTCGCGGTCACCGATCCGGACAAGAAAGCGCGCGGCATCAGCGCGTTCATCGTCGATTGCAACGCGCCGGGGCTCCACCGCGGCAAGACCGAGCCCAAGCTCGGTATCCGCGCTTCGGCGACCTGCGAGATCGAGCTCAACGACTATCGCTGTCCCATCGAAAACCGCCTCGGCGCCGAAGGCGAGGGCTTTGCGATCGCGATGCGGATTCTCGATGCCGGCCGCATCGGCATTGCGGCGCAGGCGGTCGGCATCGCGCGTGCGGCGTACGAAGCGTCGCTTGCCTATGCCCGGGAACGCAAAGCCTTCGGGGCGCCGATCGGCAGCTTCCAGATGATTCAGCAGAAGCTCGCCGACATGAAATGCCGGCTCGACGCCGCGCGCCTGCTCACGCTGCGGGCTGCGTGGACGAAGGAGCAGGCGAAGTCCGACGGCCGGCGTTACACCCTCGAAGGCTCGATCGCCAAGCTCACGGCCTCCGAGACCGCGATGTTCTGCGCTCATGCCGCCGTGCAGATCCACGCCGGCATGGGCTATTCGAAGGAGCTGCCCGTCGAGCGCTGTTTCCGCGACGCCAAGATCACCGAGATCTACGAAGGCACGAGCGAGATCCAGCGGATGGTCATCGCAAGGCATGAGACGGGATTGAGATGACCTTGGCCTTGGGCGCTGGGCTCGGGGCGCTGGATGCTAGAAGCGGCGTAGCTGCGACCCTTGTCGCGCTCCGCGCATCTAAGGAGCAGGATGTCGCACTTCTACGGTCTCAACGTGCCTCGAGAGGTGATCCGCGCGGCGAGCGAGGGAGACGCGCGTGCACACGAAGCCATCTTCCGAGCATGCCGACAGCCGGTCTACACCCTCATTCGCCGCCTCGTGCCGCGCGAGGCCGCCGCTGACGATCTGTTCCAAGACACCTTCGTCGAGATCCTGCGCAGCATCGGCTCATACACCGGCGAAGGCTCGTTCGCCGGCTGGGTGCGCAGCATCGCGGTGAGCAAGTGCCTCATGTATCTGCGATCGCCGTGGCACCGGTGTCTGCTCTGGCTCGACGACGACGGCGCGAGCGCCGAGTCGCTGGCGCAGACGCACACGGAAGCGGACGAAGGCCATGGTGCATTCGGCGATGCGCTCGAACGCGCGCTCGCGTCCTTGCCGCCGCTTACGCGCACGGTCGTCTGGCTCTACGACGTCGAAGGCTATACGCACGCCGAGATCGCGCGGCTCCTCAATCGTTCGGTCAGCTTCTCCAAGTCGCAACTCGCGCGTGCGCACGCGCGCTTGCGTGCAGCGCTCGCGCCGCAGTGGCAGGTGCGCGCGACCGAAGCGGCGACGAGCGCGGACGAGGCGGGCGAGACATCGCCGCCGCTTGCGCGCATGGCAGCCCTCGGAGAGTGATGGCGATGACGCTCCAACACCCGACCACCGAAGAACTGTTGTCGATGCGCGATGGCTTCGCCGATGTGCGCTGGCTGGGCCATCTCGATGAGTGCCCCGCATGCGCCGCACGCGCGCAAGAGCTCGCCTTGACGCGGCAAGCGCTGCGCGCGTTGCCGCCGCTCGAGCCGAAGGTGTCGTGGGCGCAGCTCGCTTCGCGCCTGCACGCGCACGAACAGCCGCGCCGCGCACGGCAACGCAGGACGGTGCGATGGCTCGCAGGGGCCGCGCTCGCGGCGAGCGTGGCGCTCGTCGCCGTGCTCGTGGCGCTCGATCGTCCGCAGCAAACGCCGATGCGGTCTCCCGAGACGTTCGCGAGGGCGCCGCAAGCCACCGCTGAACAGGCCGATCTCGCGAGCTTGATCGAACGCGCGCGCACGCTCGAAGCGCTGCTGCAGACGATACCCGAGCGCCCGCGCGTCGAGCGCGTCGATATGGCGGCGACGCTCGATTCGATGGAAGAGCGCATCCAATGGCTCGATTACCAGTTGTCTTACGCGGGGCCGACGGTCGATCCGGCGCAAGTGCAACGTTTGTGGCGCGAGCGCGTCGAGCTCATGGACTCGCTCGTACAGGTTCGTTACGCGCAGGCCCGCACGGCCTTCTGAGCAGTGACCGTGTCCAGATTCAGATGAGGACAATCATGAGATTGTGCATGTCGCATGCATCGCGCCTGGCGGCGTGCTTGTGCCTTGTCGCGCTCGGTGCCACGTCCTGGGCGGCGGAGAGGTCGGAGTCGCGCGCGGACGTCGAAGCGAAGCTGGCGGAAGCTCGCAAGCGTCTCGACGAAGCTGCGCGTGAAGTCGCCGAGCTCAGCATGTCGCTCGCCGAGGTGCCGGGCGCGCTGCCGCCGCTCGTGTTTCCAGCTCCGCGCGCCGCGCTCGGCATCCTGCTCGGGCCCGATCGCGATAAGCACAAGGACGGCGTCGAGATCCTGAGCGTGAGCCCGGGCGGTGCGGCCGAGGAGGCGGGGCTGAAGTCGGGCGATGTCATCATCGAGATCGACGGCCGCTCGCTCGCGCGCGAAGGCGAGCGCGACCCGCACGAAAAGCTCCTCAGCTACATACGCGAGGTCGAGCCCAATCAAAAGGTACGCTTGAAGTACCGGCGCGACGGCAAGACGCACGAAGTCGAGTTGGCAGCGCGGCCGATGCGCAGCCCTGTGGTGATTCAAAGGTCGCTTGGCGACGGTGTGCCGCCGACGTTCGGCATCGAACCCGATGTCGCGTTCTTCCGCGCCAGAGGCGTGTTCGGCAGCACCGAGCTCGTCGCAGTGACGCCGAAGCTCGGCCGTTACTTCGGTACCGACAAGGGACTGCTGGTCGTGCGCGCACCGGACGACAGTCGGTTGAAACTGGAAGAGGGCGACGTGATTCTCGACATCGACGGTCGCGTGCCGTCGAGCCCGTCGCATGCTTTCCGCATCCTGAGCTCGTATCAAGGCGGCGAGAAGTTGAAGCTCAATGTCATGCGCGACAAGAAGCGGCTCTCGTTCGAGGTCGTGATCCCCGAAGATGCGCCCAAGGGCAGTCGCTTCGAGACGCGGCAGTTCTTGAACAGCGTGCCGCTGCCGCCGCCGGCAAGGACACCCGGACGCAGAATCGACGGCCCGCGGACGACGGTTTGAGCAACGCGCGGCGGCGCGACCGCGACCAGCGTCGGGCCGCTGGTCGCGGTCCGTCGCCCCGATAGCCGCATGCGCGCGCACCTGATACCGTGCGCGCCCCATGCGACGCACCGATTTCCATTACGACCTACCGAACGAGCTGATCGCGCAGCGGCCGGCGCCGACGCGCGCGGGCAGCCGCTTGCTGCATTTGCACGGACCGACCGGCGCCGTGCGCGATCTGGCATTCGTCGACCTGCCGACATTGCTGCGGCCGGGCGATCTGCTCGTGTTCAACGATACGAAGGTGATCCCGGCGCGCGTCATGGGCACGAAGCCGACGGGCGGACAGGTCGAGATCCTCTTGGAACGGGTGCTCGCCGATAACCGGATCTTGGCGCATGTTCGCGCCAGCAAGCCGCTGCGGCCCGATGCGCCGGTTGCGTTGCCGGGCGGCGCGACGGCGCGCTTCGTACAGCGGCACGGCGATCTGTTCGAGCTCGAGCTCAGCACGGAGCCGTTGGCCTACTTCGAGCGCTACGGCGCGATGCCGCTGCCGCCGTACATCGAGCGCCCGAGCGAAGAGGAGGATGCCGCGCGTTACCAGACGGTGTACGCACGCGAGCCCGGCGCCGTGGCGGCGCCTACGGCAGGACTGCACTTCGACGATGCGATGCTCGAGCGCTGCGCTGCGATGGGTGTACGGTCCACATTCGTTACGTTGCACGTCGGCGCCGGCACGTTCCAACCTGTGCGCGTCGACGACCTCGATCAGCATCGCATGCATGCCGAGCGCGTCACCGTCGATAAGCGCGCCGTCGCAGCGATCGCAGAGACACGCGCTGCCGGCGGGCGAGTCATCGCCGTCGGCACTACGGTCGTGCGCAGCTTGGAGTCGGCGGTGAAGGACGGACGCGTGCAGCCCTTCAACGGCGAGACGCGCTTGTTCATCCGGCCCGGTTACAAGTTCCACGCCGTCGACGCACTGCTCACCAATTTCCACCTGCCCGAATCGACGCTCCTCATGCTCGTGTGCGCCTTCGGCGGCTACGACGCCGTGATGGCCGCGTACCGCCACGCCGTGCGCGAGCGGTATCGGTTCTTCAGTTATGGGGATGCGATGTTTATCGAGGCGGGAGGCAGGGGGCTGGAGCCGTGAAGACGTGAACGTCGCGGCGCACGGTCGTCGAGGGCACCCAAATTGCTGTGTTCACCGCTACACTGTCTAGCCTGCCGCTACGGCTCTTAGGTCCTCTTGCTCCAGCCTCCGCTTTCCAGCCCCAGCCCATGCGTTTCCAGCTTCTCTCCACCGACGGTCGTGCTCGCCGCGGCCGGCTAGTGTTCGACCGCGGCGTCGTAGAGACGCCCGCGTTCATGCCGGTCGGCACGTACGGCACCGTCAAGGCGATGACTCCGGAGGAGCTCGTCGGGCTCGGTGCGCAGATCATTCTCGGCAACACGTTTCATCTCATGCTGCGGCCGGGGACGGAGGTCATTCGCGCGCATGGCGGGCTGCACGGCTTCATGAACTGGCGCGGACCGATCCTGACCGACTCGGGCGGCTTCCAAGTGTTCAGTTTGGCGACATTGCGCAAGATCACCGAGGAAGGCGTGAGCTTTCGCTCGCCGGTCAACGGCGATCTCGTGCTGTTGACGCCGGAGCGTTCGATGCAGGTGCAGCGTGCGCTCGACTCGGACATCGTGATGATCTTCGATGAGTGCACGCCGTACCCGGCCACCGAACGGCAAGCGCGCAGCTCGATGGAGCTGTCGTTGCGCTGGGCGGCGCGCAGCCGCGCGGAGTTCGACCGGCTGGAAAACCCCAATGCGCTGTTCGGCATCGTGCAAGGCGGCATGTACGAGCAGCTGCGCGAGGCCTCTCTCGCCGGCCTGCTCGAGATCGGCTTCGACGGTTATGCGATCGGCGGACTTGCCGTGGGCGAGCCGAAGGAAGAACGCGAGCGCGTGCTCGATGCGCTCGAGCCGAAGCTGCCCGCGGATCGGCCGCGTTACCTCATGGGCGTCGGCACGCCGGAGGACCTCATCGAAGCGGTGCGCCGCGGCGTCGATATGTTCGATTGCGTGATGCCGACGCGCCATGCGCGCAACGGTCATCTCTTCACCTCGGAGGGCGTGATCAAGATCCGCAACGCCCGTTACGAGTCGGACACGCGTCCGCTCGATGAATCGTGCACGTGCTACACCTGTACGCACTACAGCCGTGCGTACCTCAGGCACCTAGACAAATGCGGCGAAATTTTGGCGGCCCGGCTCGGGACGATTCATAATCTGCATTACTACCTTGCCTTGATGCAGTCGATGCGCGCCGCGATCGAAGAACAACGCTTCAGCGCATTCGCCGCCGATTTCTATGCGCGCCGCCGCGACCAGCAGGACTGAGCGCGCCGCGCGGCGGCGGGCGTGCGTTTGCGCCGGCGTGCAAGGGCGGGTCCAACGACTATGAGTCAGCCACCGTCCATGCTCGCCGATTTGCCGACCGCTCCGTGGTTTCGCCGCGTGCTCGTGGCGGGATTGCTGCTTGGTATCGTGCTGCTCACGTTCAGCGTGCTGCGGCCGTTTCTGGTGCCGCTCATCTGGGGCGCCATCCTGGCGTACGTGAGCTGGCCGGCCAACCGGCGCGTGCTCAAGCTCGTCGGTGGCCGACCGGGGCTCGCGGCCTTGATCACCACGGTGCTGGTCACGCTGGCGCTCGTGGTGCCGGCGATCTGGCTCGTGCTGATGCTGCGCGTCGAAGCGATGAATGCCTATGCCGAGGTGCAGGCATTCCTGATGAGCAAGCCGACGCTGCCTGAAGCCTTGCGCGACGTGCCCTGGGTCGGGCCTTGGGCCGAACAATTGCTCGCCGAGCTGGCGGAAAATCCCCACGCGCTGCGTCAGCAGTTCGTGGTCTTGATCGAAGAATCGTCGGTGGAGATTTCGCGCGTGATCGGCGGCGTCGGCCGCAACGCCGCAAAGCTGTTCTTCGCCGTCTTGTCGATGTTCTTCCTGTTGCGCGACGGCCCGCGCGTGCTGCGCGAGGTGCGGTCGATCCTCGAAGGCATTCTCGGACCGCGCGTGAGCGATTATCTCGATGCGGTCGGCTCGACGACGCAAGCGGTCGTCTATGCGCTCATCCTCGGCGCGATCGCGCAAGGCGCGGTGGCGGGCATCGGCTATTGGTTCGTCGGCTTGCAGGCGCCGGTGCTGCTCGGCGCGATCACGGTCCTCATCGCCCTGATTCCGTTCGGCGCGCCCGTGGTCTGGGGCAGTTTGTCGGTGTGGATGTTGCTCACAGGTAAGGTCGCAGCCGGCATCGGCTTGCTGCTCTGGGGCCTGCTCGTCGTGAGCTGGGTGGACAACATCGTCCGGCCGCTCGTGATCTCCAACGCGACGCGCATGCCGTTCCTGCTCGTCGTCTTCGGTGTGCTGGGCGGCGTGCTCGCGTTCGGCCTCGTGGGCCTGTTCATCGGCCCGGTGTTGCTCGCCGTTACGCTCGCGCTCTGGCGGGAGTGGCTCGAACAGCATCGCCCGCGCGAAGGCGCGACCGAGGCATGAGCCGTCGATGCCGCGTGCGCAGCGCTACGGTTCGGTGCGCTGCGAGAGCGCGATCTTGTCGATGCGCATGCCGTCCATTTCGAGGATTTCGATGCGCAGGTCACGCCATGTGAGCGTATCGCCCGCCTTGGGAATCCGGCCGAGCCGCGCCAACACGAATCCTGCGACCGTGTGATAGTCGCGCCCCACCATGTCGCGCCGATTGAGGCGGCTTTGCAGCTCCTCGATCGGCAGGTGTCCGTCGACGATCAAGGCGCCGTCGTGTCGCTCGACGATTTCGGGTCGTTCGCGGCTGCCGAGCTCGGGCAGCTCGCCGGCAATCGCTTTCAGAATGTCGATCGGGGTCGTGATGCCCTCGATCTCGCCGTATTCATCCGTCACGACCGCAAGGTGCGTGCTCGAGCGCTGAAACTGATCGAGCAGCTGCAGCGCCGAGATCGACTCCGGGATGTGCAGCGGCGGCACGATGTCCTTTTCCGGATCGATGCGCCCGCGATGCACGGCCTCGCTCAGATTCGCGAGCGTGATGACGCCGAGCAGATTGTCGAGCCGGCCCTGTGCGATGAGAAAGCGCGCATGGCCGCTTTCCTTGGCTTGCTGCCACAGCGCCTCCAGCGGATCTTCGATGTCGAGCCACACGATGTCCTGACGCGGAACCATGATCGAGGCGACCTTACGGTCGGCGAGGGCCAGCACGCCTTCGACGAGACGGCGCTCGGAGGCGAGGAACACGCCCGAGCGGGTGCCTTCCGCGATGAGCGCGCGCACATCGTCTTCGGTCACGGCCGCTTGCGGCGCAGCCGAAATCGGCAGGAGCTTGAGCACCGCGTTGACCGAGACGCTGAGCAACCACACGAACGGCGCCATGACCTTGGCGAAGCCGCGCATGATGGGAGCCACTCGAATCGCCAGGCTCTCTGCGTGAATGAGCGCGACGCGCTTCGGCACGAGCTCGCCGACGATGAGCGAGAAGTACGTGACCGCCATGGCCACGAGACCGAAGGCGATCTCATCCGCATATGTATCGGGCAGGCCCACGTCGCGCAGTGCCGTGGCGAGCGGCTGTGCGAGGGTTGCGCCGCTGTACAGGCCGGTGACGATGCTGATGAGCGTGATGCCGATCTGGATGGAAGAGAGCAGGGTGGTCGGGTCTTCCATCAGCGCGAGCGCCGACTTGGCGCCGGTCTTCCCCTGTTCGACCGCCGCCTGGATCCGTGCCTTCTTCGAGGCCACCAACGCCATTTCCGACATCGCGAAGAAGGCGTTCAGCAGGATCAGCAGCAGGATGACCAGGATTTCGCTGGTAGGCATGTATGTGGGTAGTTTCCGGATCGACCGGCTCGGAGTGTAAGGCCGAACGCCCGGGCAGGCACCTGCCGTGGGGTGGGCGGCGGCGCATGTGTATAATGCGCCGCTCGTTTTCGGGCCGGCGACGGCGTCCGACTTTTTTGGTGCTTGTGAGTCTCTAGGGGGCCTTTCAGATGGATTGGTTGATTTCGACCGCGGCGGCGCAGGCGCAAGGCGCAGCTGGGCAGCCGAGTTTCATTGCGAGCTTTTTGCCCCTCATCCTGATCTTCGTCGTTTTCTATTTCCTGCTGATCAGGCCCCAGGCCAAACGCGCCAAGGAGCATCGCGCCATGATCGCGGCGCTCGAAGTCGGTGCCGAAGTGGTCACGAGCGGCGGCATCCTCGGCAAGGTCACCGAGGTCGGCGAGCAGATCATCACCGTCGAGATCGCCGACGGCGTACGCGTCAAAGTGCAACGCCACACCGTTGCGCAGGTCCTTCCGAAGGGCACCCTGAAGAGCGCCTAACAAAAATCTCTCTCCATGTACCAGATACCGGCTTGGCGCTACTGGCTCGTAGGCATCGTTCTGGCCGTCGGGCTGCTGTTTGCGTTACCCAACATCTTCGGCGAAGAGCCTGCGATCCAGGTCTCGCGTCAGGACCGCGGCTCGATGGATGCGGGCGGCGAGGAACGGATTCTCGGGCTCCTCGAAGCCAGCGAGATCCACCATACCGCAAGCTACATCGAGGCGGACCGGCTGGTCGTGCGCTTTGCCAGCGTCGATGAGCAGATTCGCGCGCGCGATGCCATCCAGGACGCCGCTCCGGGCGAGTACATCGTCGCGTTGACGAGCGATTCGCGCAGCCCCGGTTGGGTGCGTTGGCTCGGTTTGAAGCCGATGGCGCTCGGTCTCGACCTGCGCGGCGGCGTGCACTTCATGTACGAAGTCGACATGCCGGCGGCCATCGAGCAGACGCTGCAGCGCCTTGCGCAGGACATTCGCAATCAGTTGCGCCGCGAGCGCGTGCAGTACCAATCCGTCAACGTGCGCGGCGAGACCGTGGAAGTGCTGCTGCGTCCCGGCGCCAGCGTCGATGTCGCGCGCAAGCTCATCAAGGGCGACGATCCCGGCATCACGCTGACCGAGAGCCAAGTCGACGGCGCGACGCAGCTCGTCGCCTCGCTCACGCCGGACCGCATCAAGCAGCGTCAGGATCTCGCTATCGAGCAGAACGTCACGACGCTGCGCAACCGCATCAACGAGCTCGGCGTGTCCGAGCCGATCGTGGCGCGCCAAGGCCTCGATCGCATCGTCGTGCAGCTGCCCGGCGTGCAGGATCCCAATCAGGCGATTCGCGTGTTGGGTGCGACGGCCACGGTCGAGTTCCGCTTGGTCGACGAAGTGAACAACCCGTATGAGGCGGTGCAGTCCAAGCGCGTACCGATCGGCTCGAAGCTGTACATGACGCGCGAGGGTCAGCCGGTGCTGCTCAAGCGCGAGATCATCGCCTCGGGCGACCAGCTCACGGACGCCACCTCGGGCTTCTCCGAAGGGCGGCCTGCCGTGCACGTGACGCTCGACTCGCGCGCAGGCCAAGCGATGCTGAAGGCGACGACTGAGAACCTCGGGCGGCGTATGGCCGTCGTGTACACGGAGACCAAGCGCATCGAGGAAGGCGACCGTTGCCAGGGCACCCGCTCCGGTAATCAGTGCACGCAAGAAGAAGTCATCAGCGTCGCCACCATTCAGGGCGTGTTCTCGAATCGCTTCCAGATCACCGGCCTCATGGCAGCGGAAGCGAACGAGCTTGCGCTCCTGCTGCGCGCCGGCTCGCTGGCGACGCCGATCTTCCTCGTCGAGCAGCGCACGGTCGGTCCGACGCTCGGTCAGGACAACATTCGCGCCGGCATGATCGCGCTCGTGATCGGCGCGGTGCTGACGTTCGCGTTCTTGGCCGTGTATTACCGCGGCTTCGGTCTGGTCGCGAACCTGGTGCTGATCTGCAACGTGATCCTGCTGGCTGCCGTGATGTCGCTCCTGCAGGCCTCGCTGACGCTGCCGGGCATCGCGGGTATCGTGCTCACGATCGGTATGGCGTCCGACGCCAACATCCTCATCTACGAGCGTATCCGCGAGGAGCTGCGCGCCGGCAACTCGCCGCACGCGGCCATTCAGGCCGGCTTCGAGAAGGCGTTTTCGGCAATCGCCGACGCGAATATCACGACGCTGATCGCCGGTATCGCGTTGTTCGCATTCGGTACGGGCCCGATCAAGGGCTTCGCCGTGACGCTCGTGCTCGGCATCTTCACGTCGCTCTTCACGGCGATCGTCTGTAGCCGCGTCTTCATCGACGCGATCTGGGGTCGGCGCCGGCAGCTCAAGACGTTGCCTGTCTGACGGTTAGCGCAAGGCAGAACGCAGATGGAATTCTTCAAGCGCACGCCGAATATCGATTTCATCGGTAAGCGGCACTACACGTACATCGCAACCGCCATCCTGCTCATCGCATCGATCGTGCTGGTGGCCGTGCGCGGGCTCAATTTGGGCATCGACTTCACCGGTGGTGTGGTCGTCGAAGTCAGCTACCCGGGCGTGGCCAATCTGGATCAGGCGCGTGGGGCGCTCGAAGCGGCCGGTTTTTCCGATGCGCAGGTGCAATCCTTCGGCAGCTCGCGCGACCTGATGGTGCGCGTCATGACGCCGGAAGGCGAGGACGTCAACAAAGTCGGTGCACGCATCGCTGACGCGTTGCGTGCCGCCGAGCCGCAGGTCGTCGTGCGGCGCACCGAGGTGGTCGGTCCGCAAGTCGGCCGTGACCTCACGGAGCAGGGCGGCCTTGCGCTCTTGTTCACGTTCATCGGCATCCTCATCTACGTGGCGTTCCGCTTCGAGAAGAAGATGGCGACGGGCACGGTGCTCGCGGCGGTCCACGACCCGATTCTCATTCTGGGCTTCTTCGCCGCGACGCAGATGACCTTCGACCTCTCGGTGCTCGCCGCGATCCTTGCCGTCATCGGCTACTCGATCAACGACAGCGTCGTGATCTTCGACCGCGTCCGCGAGGTGCTGCTCGGCACGCGCAAGAACATCTCGACCAAGGACATGCTCAATCTCGCGGTGAACCAGACCTTGTCGCGTACCGTGATGACGAGCTTTTCGACGCTCTTCGTCGTCGTCGCGCTCTATCTCTTCGGCGGCGAGACGCTCAAGGGCTTCTCGGCGGCCATCATCGTCGGCGTCATCGTCGGCACCTACTCGTCCATCTTCATCGCCGCCGCACTGGCTTACGACTTCAAGCTCAAGCCGCAAGACCTCCTGGTCGTGAAGAAGAGCGACCCGGAGCTGGATGCGCTGCCGTAAGAGGCTGTAGGCAGTAGGGACGAGACCAGAGCCGCCTCCCTCGTGCCAGCGCCAACACATGACCTGTCCGCTGTCTGTACAGAGTTGGCGCCGCTACTGTCCGCGCTGACGGTAGCGGCGCGCTATCGTCAGCGAGCTACTGCCTAGAGCCTACAGCCCGTTCATGAATCTGCTCATCTGGATCGCGTTCTTCTTCATCTTCATCGCGGTGCTCGCGCTCGACCTCGGGGTGCTGCACCGCGAGTCGCGCGAGATGAGCGTGCGTCAGGCGCTCGGCTGGACGTGCGTGTGGATCCTGACGGCGCTGTCCTTCGGCGCGCTCGTCTACGGCGTGTACGAGCACCATTGGCTGGGGTGGCGCGTCGGCGAAGGCTCGATGAGCGGCGCGGAGGCGCTCATTCAGTACGTCACCGGCTATCTGCTCGAGTGGTCGCTGTCGGTCGACAACATCTTCGTGATCGCGGTGATCTTCACCTTCATGAAGATCCCGCCGCAGTTCCAATATCGCGTGCTCTTCTGGGGCATCATCGGCGCCATCGTGTTGCGCGGCGCGATGATCGCGATGGGTTCGGCGCTGATCCACGCCTTCGATTGGATGTTCTACGTTTTCGGCGCGATCCTGCTCATCTCGGCGGCGCGCATGCTGAAGAGCGAAGAGGAGCAGTTCGATCCGGGCAAGAGCGTGCTCGTGCGCCTCGCGCGGCGCGTGTATCCGGTGACCGATCGGCTGGACGGCGACCGCTTCTTCACGATCGAGAAGGGCGCGCGCGCCGCGACGCCGCTCTTCGTGACGCTGCTGCTCGTCGATTTCGCCGACGTGGTGTTTGCCGTCGATTCGATCCCGGCGATCTTCGCCGTGACGCAGGATCCCTTCATCGTCTTCACGTCCAACGCCTTCGCGATCCTCGGCCTGCGCTCGCTTTATTTCGCGATCGCCGGGCTCATGGTCATGTTCAAGTACCTGAAGGTGAGCCTCGTCTTCATTCTGGGCTTTGTCGGCGTGAAGATGATGCTGCATCATCATCTGAGCATTCCGCACGTCGTCTCGCTGGGCGTGATCGTCGGCTTCCTCGCGATCGGCATCGTTGCATCGCTCTTGTCGGCGCGCCGCGCCGAGTCTTGACGCTCGTGTGGGCCGTGGCGCAGTGTGTCAGTGTCGACGCTCTGAACGGTTGAATAGGGGGCTCGCGAAATGGAGCTGCTGACCGATCCTCAGGTCTGGCTTGCCTTTGCCACGTTGACGGCGCTCGAGATCGTTCTCGGCATCGACAACATCATCTTCATCTCCATCCTGGTCGGGCGTCTTCCCGAGAATCAGCGCGGGCGCGGCCGCACCGTCGGACTGGCGCTGGCGATGCTCACGCGCATTCTGCTGCTCATCTCGATCGCGTGGGTGATGAGCTTGTCGAGCGAGCTGTTCGAGCTCTTCGGGCGCGGCTTCTCGGGGCGCGATCTCATTCTGATCGGCGGCGGGCTGTTCCTGCTCGCGAAGAGCACGATGGAGATCCATCACAGCCTGGAAGACGTGGAAGAAGAAGGACCGCACCTTGCTGCTGCGGCGAAGGCGACGTTCCTGAGCGTCATCACGCAGATCGCCGTGATCGACATCGTCTTCTCGCTCGATTCGGTGATCACGGCCGTGGGCATGGCCGAGCACGTCGAGGTGATGATCGCCGCAGTGGTCGTCGCCGTGCTCGTCATGATGTTCATGGCCGGCCCGATCGGCGACTTCGTCGACCGTCATCCGACGATCAAGATGCTGGCCTTGTCGTTCTTGATCCTGATCGGCGTGGCGCTCATCGGCGAGGGTCTTGGCCTGCACATCCCGAAGGGCTACATCTACTTCGCGATGGGCTTCTCGGTGGCCGTCGAGATGCTCAACATGCGCCTGCGCAAGAAGCTCAGGACGACCCGGCCGCTCAAGCTGCGGCGACCGGCCGCAGAAGAAGAAGGTTAACGAAGGCGGGGCTGGCGAGGCGCAACGGCCTCGCCAGCGTAGCGTTCAACCGTGCGCCGTGGCGCCGCTGGTCCGCGCCAGCACGCTGCGCTTCGCGCCGTAGGCGAAGTACACCACGAAGCCGATCACGATCCACGCGGTCATCCACTGCCAGTTGTCCTTGAAAGCCTGGAAGAAGAGGTACAGGCAGGTCAGTGCGCCGAGCGGGCACACGACGATGGCGCCCGGCACGCGGAAGGCGCGCGGCAGGTCCGGTCGCGTGTAGCGCAGCACGAGCACGCCGATGCAGACGGTCGCAAAGGCGAGCAGCGTGCCCATGGAGACGAGATCGCCGAGCACGTCGATCGGCAGCAGGCCGGCGAGCACCGTCGCGACCACGCCGATGAACGCCGTGCCCACGTGCGGCGTGCGATAGACGGGATGCACGCGGCCGAAGCGCGGCGAGATCAAGCCGTCCTGCGCCATCGAATAGAAGATGCGCGCCTGTCCCATGATCATCACGAGGATGACCGAGCTCAGACCGGCAACGGCACCGATCTCGACGAGCGTCTTGAGCCAAAGGAGATCGGGATACGCGGCGAGGGCGGTCGCAACCGGCTTCGGCGTGCCGAGCTCCGTGTACGGCAGCATGCCGGTCAGCACGGCGCACACCGCCATGTACAGCAGCGTGCACACGACGAGCGAGCCGAGGATGCCGATCGGCATCGCGCGCTGCGGATTCTTGGTTTCCTGCGCGGCGGTGGAGACGGCATCGAAGCCGATATAGGCGAAGAACACGATCGAGGCGGCGCGCAGCACGCCTTGAATGCCGAACTGGCCTTGCTCGTTCGCCGGCGGGATGAACGGATCCCAGTTCGCGACATCGACGTGTTGCACGCTGAAGCCGATGAACAGCAGGATCACCGCCAGCTTGACGACGACGATGATGCTGTTCGCGAGCGCCGACTGCGTGATGCCGCGATAGCAGAGCGCGCAAATGGCGATCACGATGGCAATCGCCGGCACGTTGGCGATCGCGCCGGTGAATTCGAGGTGTCCGTTCGAGTACGCGAGCGGTGCGCTCGACAGGACATCGGGTAACGCGAGCTGGACGCCGAGCGAATTACCGATCGTTCCCAGGAGGCTGTTCATGTAGCCCGACCAGCCCACCGCGACGGTCGACGATGCGAAGAGGTATTCGAGAACCAGGTTCCAGCCGATGAACCAGGCGACGACCTCGCCGAGCGTGGCGTAGGCGTACGAGTACGCGCTGCCCGAGACCGGCAGCATGGCGGCGAACTCGGCGTAGCACAGACCCGCCAATGCGCACGCAAAGCCCGCGAGGACGAAGCTCAGCATCACCGCAGGTCCGGCGTGATTCGCCGCAGCTTGACCCGTCAACACGAAGATACCGGCGCCGATGATGGCACCGACACCGAGCATGACGAGGTGCCGCGCCGTCAGCACCCGCTTGAGCGTGACTTCCCCTTGGAGAGTACCTTCGACCGGCTCCCCCGCATCGACATGCGGGGCAGGAGCCACCGGTTTTGTTCTAAACAGATCCACGCGACTCGTCCTCCCGTAATCTGCCGCAGCCGCTCTTTGGTCGGCGCGCTTCTATTCGCGGCCGACTGTACAGAACGGTTTTCCGAAAATCGAGGCGCTCGTGCACGGCAGCGCCCCGTGCGCGACCGGGCGGGGAATCGCGTGACGCCGTTGTAACCGCGAGAGGTGTCGGTCAGTCGCGCAGCTCCGGCGGCACGAAGGGACGCAGCGTTTCGATGAGCGCGGCATAGACCTTCGGCGTGCCGGCCACGATGTGGCCCTCATGCTTGTACTCGCCGCCGGTGAGCGTGCCGACCATGCCGCCGGCTTCGGTGATGAGCACCACGCCTGCAGCCGTGTCCCAGGGCGACAGCCCGAGCTCCCAGAAACCGTCGAGACGGCCGGCCGCGACGTAGGCGAGATCGAGCGCGGCCGCGCCGGGACGGCGGATGCCGGACGTCTGCTGCGTGACCGCCTTGAACATCGACATGTAGTTGTCGAGCCAGTGCAGATTGGAGCGATACGGAAAGCCGGTGCCGATCAGCGCGCGCTCGAGCCCGTTGTGGCCGCTCACGCGGATGCGTCGACCATCGAGCTGTGCGCCTTCGCCCCGCGAGGCGGTGAAGAGCTCCTGACGCAGCGGATCGTAGACGACGCCGTGCTCGATGCGGCCGCGACGCTGTACGGCGATCGAAACGGCGAACTGCGGGAAACCGTGCATGTAGTTGGTCGTGCCGTCGAGCGGATCGATGATCCACACGAACTCGGCGTCCCCGGTCTTGCCGCTTTCTTCGGCGAGGAAGGCGTGGTCGGGATAGTGCTTGCGAACGGTTTCGATGATTTCCCGTTCCGCCAGCATGTCGATCTCGGTGACGAAATCGTTCTGGCCTTTCGCGCGCACGTCCAAGCGCGGGCCGCGATTCATGCCGCGGACGATGATCTCCCCGGCTCGGCGAGCGGCGCGAATGGCGATGTTCAATAGCGGTTGCATGCGTGGAAATCCTCGGACAAAGCCTGGGGGCAGTTCGAATTAAAGAGCGGACCGCAAAGCGGTGGGAGGACGCTAGAATAGCAAGGCCCGCCGACGAGGTGGCGCGGCGCTGAGGTATGAGGCGAGGTGCTCGTACGAGTCGGTCGTTTGCCCCGTCGATCCTGCGCCCCGGCGCGGCCTCATCGAGCGGTTGGTTTCTTTCCCATTGCGCGCCTGCCTTATGTCCATTCGCATCGTTCTCGTCGACACGAAACACCCCGGCAACATCGGGGCGAGCGCGCGCGCGATGAAGAACATGGGTCTGCGCGAGCTGTATCTCGTGCGTCCGCAGGCGTTCCCGCATCTGGAAGCGAGCGCGCGCGCCTCGGGCGCCAATGATGTGCTCGCCGATGCGCACGTGTGCGCAACGCTCGACGAAGCGATCGCCGATTGCGGTCTGGTCATCGGCACGAGCGCGCGTCAGCGCCATCTTCCGTGGGATCTGCTCGAGCCGCGCGAGTGCGCACAGCGCATCGTGCGCGATGCGCAGACGGGTCATGTCGCCATCGTCTTCGGCTCCGAGCGCTACGGGCTCACGAACGAAGAGCTCGCGCGCTGTAACGCGCTCATGACCATTCCGACCAATGACGAATACAGCTCGCTCAACGTCGCGATGGCGGTGCAGGTGATCGCCTACGAGCTGTGGCTTGCGATGCGGCCGGGTGCGCCCCTGCCGCCGCCGCGCGAAGTGCCGCTCGCGACCGCCGAGGAGATGGCGCGCCTGTATGCGCATCTCGAAGAAGTGCTGGAGCTCATCGATTTCCGCGATCGCACCGGCGGTGGGCATCTCATGGCCCGGATCCGTCGGCTGTTCAATCGCGCCAATCTGGATCAGAACGAGATGAACATCCTGCGCGGCATCTTGACGGCCGTGCAGGCGCGGCGGCGCCCGGCGGGGAAAACGGCGGTTCGATGACGAGCAAGCTTCCCATCTATCTCGATTACGCCGCGACCACGCCGCTCGATCCGCGCGTCGCGGAGGCGATGGCCGAGTGCCTGCGCGAGCCCTCGCTGCAAGGCAATCCGTCGTCGGTCGGCCACGAATACGGCCGGCGTGCGCGCGCCCGCATCGAACAGGCGCGGGCGCAAGTGGCAGCCGCCATCGGCGCGCGTCCGGAGTGCATCGTGTGGACCTCGGGTGCCACCGAATCGAACAATCTCGCGCTCTTCGGCGTCGCGCGCTTCCACGCCGATCGCGGCCGGCACATCGTCTCATCGCGCACCGAGCACAAGGCGGTGCTCGATGCGCTCAAACAGCTCGAAGCCGAAGGCTTTCAGGTGACGTATCTCAAGCCGGGTCGCGACGGCATCGTCAGGCCCGAGCAGGTGGCCGAGGCGCTACGTCCCGACACGCAGCTCGTCTCGCTCATGCACGTGAACAACGAGCTCGGCGTGATTCAGGACATCGCCGCGGTCGGCCGACTCTGCCGCGAGAAGGGCATCGCATTCCATGTCGATGCGGCGCAGAGCGTCGGCAAGCTGCCGATCGACGTGCAGGCGATGAACGTCGATCTCATGTCGCTTACCGCGCACAAGGTCTACGGTCCCAAGGGGATCGGTGCGCTCTATGTCCGCCGCCGCCCGCCGCTCGGCTTGCGTCCGATCATATTCGGCGGCGGACAGGAGCTCGGTTTGCGCTCGGGGACGCTTGCCACGCATCAGATCGTCGGCATGGGCGTGGCCTTCGAGCTGGCCGAACGCGAGCGCGCGGAAGATGTGGCGCGGATCGGCGCCCTGCGCGAGCGGCTGTGGCGCGGCTTGGCGCAACTGCCCGATGTCGAGCTCAACGGGCATCCCGACGAGCGCGTCTGCAACGTGCTCAACGTGAGCTTTCATGGCGTCGAAGGCGAGAGCCTGCAGTTCGCCTTGCGCGACATCGCCGTCTCGACGGGCTCGGCGTGCGCATCGGCCTCCGACGAACCGTCGTATGTGCTGCGCGCGCTCGGCCGCAGCGACCATCTCGCGCAGAGCTCGCTCAGATTCAGTCTCGGACGCTTCACGACCGAGCAGGAAATCGATGCGGCGATTGCGGCCGTGACCCGCGAGGTCACGCGGTTGCGTGAGCTTGCGCCTCGCTCGTCAGGTTGAAACGTTCCCATGAGTTACTCAGCGCTGGTGGAGCGTCATTTCCTGACGCCGCGCAACGTCGGCGCGCTCGCCGCTGCGTCGGATGTCATCGCGGCACGCCGCGGCGCGCCGGCGCAGGGCATCGAGATCGAGCTCAGCGGGGGTATCGCGGACGGACGGCTGATCGACCTCAAGCAGCGCGTGTACGGCTGTCCGCATGCGATTGCCGCGGCCTCGTGGCTGACCGAGCGCTTGGCCGGTGCAAGCCTTGCGGACTTGGACGCATGGAGCTGGCGCGAAGCGGCCGATGCGCTCGAAGTTCCGCCCGAAAAGTGGGGGAGGCTGCTCGTTCTGGAAGATGCGGTACGCGCGCTCGCCAGGGAGTGGCGCGGCCGTCTATAGAGTCATGCAGAAACAGCATGACCGCGCCCTTGACTGTGGCCCCTGCGACCGCAATTCTGGGACTGATCGGACACAAGGAGCTGTAACGTACCCATGTCGATTTCCCTCACTCCCGCTGCTGCCGACCGGGTTCGCACCTTCCTCGGGCGTCGAGGACACGGGATTGGCTTGCGTCTGGGTGTGAAGAAGACCGGCTGCTCCGGCTTCGCGTACATCGTGAACTACGCCGACGAGGTCGGCGAGAACGACCTCGTGTTCGAAGATCGCGGCGTCAAGGTGGTCGTCGATCGCGACAGCTTCGGTTACCTCAAGGGCACCGAGATCGATTTCGTGAAGCAGGGGCTCAACGAGGCCTTCCGCTTCCGCAATCCCAACGTCAAAGGGGAGTGCGGGTGCGGCGAGAGCTTCACCGTCTGACGAACCGTACGGCAGCGACCGCGTGCGCGGCCGGCTGACTTCCTTCGGGCGTCCCGCGCGTGGCCGGCGGGGCCGCTACGCTAACTCCTCGCCCCGTCTCGTTTTCTTGCCGCTCTGCGACGCGGCGGGTAGACTGCGCGCGCAAAAACCGGGGTGTCGAGCCGAGGGCTCGCGGCTGCCGGCGCGGTAGTGCTCGCGTTTTGGCCGGCCGATCGAAAGCCCTTGTTTCTGCACATGAATTTTATTGTCCGGTCGCGGGCGCCTGCGTCGTGACGCAAGCCACTGGCCGAGCAGCCTTCAATTCATTCCCTACATCGAGGTCCAAGAGTCCATGGCGCTAGAACGCACCCTTTCCATCGTCAAGCCTGACGGCGTGCAGAAGAACCTGATCGGCGAGGTCTATCGTCGCTTCGAGCAGGCGGGTCTGCGCATCGTCGCGGCGCGCATGCTGCATCTCACCCAGGCGCAGGCCGAGGCTTTCTATGCGGTTCACCGCGAGCGTCCGTTCTTCAAGGATCTCGTGAAGTACATGATTTCCGGCCCCGTGATGGTGCAGGTGCTCGAAGGCGAGAACGCCGTTGCCAAGAACCGCGAGATCATGGGCGCGACGGATCCGAAGAAGGCCGACAAGGGCACGATCCGCGCCGACTTCGCGAAGAGCATCGAGGAGAACGTCGTGCACGGCTCCGACAGCCTCGAGAACGCGCAGAAGGAGATCGCGTTCTTCTTCGCCGAAGCCGACATTTGCCCGCGCACTCGCTAATCGCGAGCGAGGCGGCGGAAACGAGGCGATAAGATCTTGGCTTCCGCCGCCGAGCGGCGCACCGCCTGCGACAGTCCCATGAGCGCGATACCTCACAAGACGAACTTGCTCGGTCTGACGCGGACCGAGCTCGAAGCGTTCGTCGCGGAGCTCGGCGAGAAGCCGTTCCGTGCGCGTCAGCTCATGAAGTGGCTGTACAAGCGCAACGAGTGCGACTTCGACGCAATGACCGACCTTGCGAAGTCCTTCCGCGCCAAGCTCAAGGACGTCGCCGAGGTCAGAGTGCCCCGCGTCGTCACGACGCAAGTTTCCGCCGACGGTACCCGCAAGTGGCTGCTCGCGCTCGATTCGGCTGAAGGTGACCAGCAGCTGGAGGACTCGGCGCGAAGCGTCTACGACCCTCAGCCTTCCGCCGCCGGTCTCCAGTCCAGCCGGCAGGCCATCGAAATGGTCTTCATCCCCGAGCCCGGCCGCGGCACGTTGTGCATCTCGAGCCAGATCGGCTGCGCGATGGATTGCTCGTTCTGCTCGACGGCACAGCAAGGGTTCAACCGCAATCTGAGCGCGGCGGAGATCGTCGGCCAGGTTTGGCTCGCCAATCGCGAGCTCGGTTTCCAGCCGGGCGGCGATCGCCTGATCACGAACGTCGTCTTCATGGGCATGGGCGAGCCGCTCGCCAACTATCGCAATGTCGTGCCCGCCGCCGAGATCCTGATGGACGATCTCGGTTTCGACATTTCGCGGCGCCGCGTGACCGTGAGCACCTCGGGGCTCGTGCCGCAGATGCGCCGGCTCGCCGAGGAGACCAACTGCGCGCTCGCTGTCTCGCTCCATGCACCGAACGATGCGCTGCGCGACGAGCTCGTGCCGATCAATCGCAAGCATCCGATCGCCGAGCTCCTCGACGCTTGCTGGCACTATGTCGAGAAGCAGAACGCGCGCAGCATCACTTTTGAATACGTCATGCTCGACGGCATCAACGACCGGCCCGAGCATGCCCACGAGCTCGTGCGACTGCTGCGGGGCCGTCCCGCGAAGCTCAATTTGATTCCGTTCAATCCGTTTCCACGGACCCGCTATCGACGCTCCACGCCCGAGGCGATCGAACGCTTCCGCGATATCTTGAACGCGAACGGCGTGGTGGCCACGACGCGGCGCACGCGCGGCGACGACATCGACGCCGCATGCGGCCAGCTCGTCGGCAGGGTGAACGACCGCACGACCGTACGGCTCGGTTCCAAGCTCATCTCAGTGGCGGTGCAATCGTGAGACGAATAACAACCATCATCGGGCTCATGTCCCTCGCGATTGGCTTGGCTGGCTGCGCCGGCAACGCGAGTCAGAAGCAGGCAAACATGCAGCGCGCCTCGCAGATCAACCTCGATCTCGCGGTGGAGCATCTGCGCAAGGGCAACCTGGCCCTTGCCAAGGAAAAGCTCGATCGCGCGCTCGAGCAGGATCCGCGCAATGCAGCCGCGCATTCGGTTGCGGGCGTGCTCTACGACCGGCTCGGCGAGCCGAACAAGGCCGACACTCACTATCAACGCGCCGTGTCGCTCGCGCCGGACAATGCCGAGTACAAGAACAATTACGCCGCGTATCTCTGCCAACGCAATCGTTACGACCGCGGCGAGAAGCTCGCGCTGCAGGCGGCCAGCAATCCGCTCTACAAGACGCGCGAGGTCGCGTATTACAACGCCGGCACGTGCGCGCGCAGCGGCGGCGCGCTCGATCGCGCGGAGCAGCACTTCCGCGCAGCATTGAGCGTGCGGCAACGCTTCCCCGAGGCGCTGCTGCAGCTCGCTGAAATCGAGTACGAGCAGAAGAACTATCTGTCGGCGCGCGGCTTCTTGGAGCGCTATCTCGAAATCGGACGCACGACGCCCGCCACGCTGTGGCTCGGCGTGCAGATCGAGCGGGCGCTGGGTAATGCGCAGGCTGCCGAGCAATATGCGACGCGCCTGAAGGTCGAGTTTCCGAACGCGAAACAGACCAAGGAATTGATCGAAGCAGAGCGGAATCCCGGATGAGCGAGGCCGAGAGCGTGCAACCTGCGCCCGCCGATGCGGACGCAACGCCGGGTGCGCTGCTCAAGCAGGCGCGCGAGCGCGCGCAGCTGAGCGTGCTGCAAGTCGCGGAGGAGCTGCACCTCGATACGTGGATCGTCGAGGCGATCGAAGAGAATCGTTTCAGCGTGCTCGGTGCGCCGGTGTTCGCGCGCGGGCACCTGCGCAAGTACGCGACGCAGCTCGGCCTGTCGCCCGACGACATCCTCGCGCGCTACGAGGCGCTGCAGGATCGGCCCGTCGAGCCCGAACCCGTGCCGATTGCGCTTGCCGATTCCGTGCGCGGGCCGCGCGGCTCCGCGAAGAAGGCCGTGTGGACCATCGTGGTCTTGGCGGTGGTGGGCGTGCTCGGTTACCTCGTGTTCGATGCGTTCTTCAAGCCCGGAACGCCGCCGACGCCCGTGGCGAGCGCCCCGATTACGCCGGCGCCGGTCGAGACCGAAGCGTCGAGCGAGCCCGCAGCGCTCGAAGCGAACGAAAGCGTGGTGGCCGCGCCGCAGGCGCCGGCCGAGCAGCCGACGGCAGAGTTGCCGTCGCCGCAGACCGATACGGCGACGGTCGAATTGCCCGTGCCGAGCGGCACGGCAAGCACGCAGCCGGCAACGGCGTCGACGCCGGTCGAGATGCGCTTGGAATTCACCGGCGAGTCGTGGACGGAGATTTACGATTCAGCAGGGCGCCGGCTGATGTTCGGCATCGGCACGCCTGAGACGCCGCGGACCGTCAGCGGCATTGCGCCGATTCAGGTGATCCTGGGCGCGGTGTCCGCCGTGAAGTTGCAGGTCAACGGTCAGACGGTTGCGATTCCACGGCGCGAAGGCCGCGAGGCGGTGCGCTTTACCATCGAGGCCGACGGCACGCTGCGCTGATGCGTCGCGCGCGTCACGGCGCGCAGCGCGACAGAGCGTTCTAGATAAACGGGATTGGCATTGGATACTTCTTCGATACAACCTCTTCAGCCGCCGCGCGGCATGAACGATGTGTTGCCGAGCCAGGTCGCGGCATGGCAGCGCCTCGAAAGCATCGCGCGCGAGCTCTTCGCCACCTACGGCTATCGCGAGATTCGTGTGCCGATCGTCGAGCACACCGCGCTCTTCAAGCGTTCGATCGGCGAGCTCACCGACATCGTCCAGAAGGAGATGTTCACCTTCCAGGACCCGGGCGGAGATTCGCTCACGCTGCGGCCCGAAGCCACGGCCGGCATCGTGCGCGCCATGATCTCGAACGGCCTGTTGCACAACCAGAAGCAGCGCGTCTGGTGCGCGGGCCCGATGTTCCGTTACGAGAAACCGCAGCGCGGACGCTTCCGTCAGTTCCATCAGATCGACGTCGAGGCCTTCGGCTACGCCGGTCCGGACATCGACGCGGAGCTCATCATGTTGAGCGCGCGGCTGCTCAAGCGCCTCGGCATCGAGCGCCTGGAGCTCAACTTGAATTCGCTCGGCACGCTCGAGTCGCGCAAGGTCTATCGCGAGGCGCTCGTTCGCTATTTCAGCGCGCACAAGTCGAAGCTCGATGCCGACAGCCTGCGGCGCCTCGAAGGCAATCCGCTGCGCATCCTCGACAGCAAGAATCCCGAGATGCAGGAAGTCATCGCCGGCGCGCCGGTGCTGACCGAGTATCTCGATGAGCCGTCGCGGCAGCATTTCAACGGCCTGCTGCGTCACCTCGACGCCGTGGGCATCAAGTACGTCGTCAATCCGCGGCTCGTGCGCGGCCTCGACTACTACACGCACACCGTGTTCGAGTGGCTGACCAACGAGCTCGGCTCGCAAGGCGCCGTCTGTTCCGGCGGACGTTACGACGGCTTGGTGGCGCAGCTCGGCGGCAAGAGCACGCCGGCCATCGGCTGGGCGCTCGGCGAAGAACGCTTGATCGAGCTGATCGAAGTGCAGCACGGTGCACAGCCGCAGGAAGCGCCGGATGTGTACTTCGTCATCTCCGGCACGCAGGCGGAGGCGGTCGGACTGACGCTCGCGGAGCGGCTACGCGACGAGCTGCCGGCCGTGCGCATCGAAACGCATTGCGGCGGCGGCAGCTTCAAGTCGCAGATGAAGCGCGCCGACCAGAGCGGCGCACGCTTTGCGCTCGTGCTCGGCGATTCGGAAGCGGAACGGCAGGTCGTGGGCCTGAAGTCGCTGCGCATCGAGGCGCCGCAAGTGGAGCTCGCCTGGGCCGATGCGGCCGCGGAGCTTCGTAAACGATTGACAGAAGGCTGAGCGCAGCCTTCCTGAGCGCTACAACCAAACATTCAACATCATCATCGGACCGCTATGTCTGACTATCTATCCGATCGCGAGCAGGAAGAGATACTGCGTAATTGGCTGCGCGATAACTGGCGCTGGATGTTCGGAGCCGTCGTGCTCGCGCTTGTCGCGATCGTGGGATCGCGCTCTTGGGAGTCGTACAAGACGCGGCGCGCCGAGCAGGCGGCAGCGGTGTTCGCGGAGTATCGTGCGGCGGACAACGAAGAGAGCCGCAAGAGCTCCTTCAGTCGTCTCGTGAGCGAGTTCAAGCGTTCGCCGTACGTTTGGCAGGCGCGGCTGCTCGAGGCCAAGGCGTATGTCGACGCCGGCAAGTACGAAGAAGCGGCCAGCGAGCTGCGCGCGGTCGTTGCGGAGGCGAAAGACGATGAGCTCGTGCAGGTGGCGCGGCTGCGTCTTGCGCGCGTGCTGATTCAGCTCGGCAATCACGACGAGGCGCTGCGCTTGCTCAAGCCCGAGTCGGCGGGCGCGTTCGCCGCACAGGTGCGCGAGGTGCGCGGCGATGCGCTCTACGCCAAAGGGGACAGCGAAGGCGCGCGGGCCGAGTACGCCGCGGCGCTCGCGGCGGGCGCGGATGCGTTCACCGATCGGTCGCTGCTCGAAATGAAGCTGCAGCAAACCGGCGGCGCGGTCGCCGACGCGCGTACGCCATAGAAGGTCTTCGATGATGAAAGCATCGTTTCCCAAGCTCGTGCGACACCTCGTGGCATGCACGGCGCTGGCCGCGACCGGCATGCTCGTCGGTTGCAGCGACAAAGACGTGGAACAGCCCGCCGAGCTCGTCGACTTTCAGGCGACGCGCAAGGTCGATCGGCTGTGGAGCGTGGGGCTCGGCGGCGACGCCAAGTACCTGCGGCTCGCGTTGCGGCCCACGGTGGTCGACGACGTGGTCTACGCCGCTTCGCACAAAGGCGAGGTCGTTGCGCTTTCCGCGAAGAACGGCCGGCGCTTGTGGAGCGTGAAGACCAAGCTGCCGCTCTCGGCAGGACCCGAGGTGCACGAAGGTCTCGTGGTGCTCGGCTCGAACGACGGCGATGTGATCGCCTTGTCGGCAACGAACGGCGCGGAGATCTGGCGTCGCTCGGTGGCGAGCGAAATCCTCGCGCGTCCGCTCGTGGTACGCGATCTCGTGATCGTGCGCACCGTCAACGGCCGGCTCGAAGCATTGTCGGCGACGGACGGCACGCCGCGTTGGTCGCTCGATGAGACGGTGCCGCGTTTGACGTTGCGCGGCACGGCGCCGCCGGTGCTGGCCGGCGATCGCATCATCGCCGCGTTCGACAACGGCCGCGTGCTCGCGGTCGATCCGCGCACGGGCGATGTGCTGTGGGACACCGTCGTCAATGCGCCGAGCGGACGTACCGAGCTCGAGCGTCTGGCCGACATCGATGCGCCGCCGCGCGTGTCGGGCAACGACATCTTCGTGGTCGGTTTCCAGGGACGCATGGCGATGCTTGCGCTCGATTCCGGACAAATCTGGTGGGCGCGCGACGCCTCGAGCTATCGCGGCTTTGCGATGGACGAGCGCACGATTTATCTGTCGAGCGCGGACGGCACGATCGTCGCGATGCGCCGCTCCGACGGCGGCGTGCTGTGGGAGCAGGATGCGCTCAAGCGTCGCGGATTGACCGCGCCGGCCGTCGACGGCGATGCGATCGTCGTCGGCGACTTCGAAGGCTTCTTGCACTGGCTCGACAAGTCGACGGGCGAGTTCGTCGCGCGCCACAAGACCGACGGCGAACGCATCACCAACGCGCCGGTGGCGAGCGAAGCGGGCGTGTTCGTGCAGACGGACGCCGGTCACGTGTTTGCGTTCAAGAGCCGCGTCAGCGCCGAGTCGGGCGTCGCGCAGTAGCCGTGCGATAGTCGCGCATCGTTTCAGTAGTGCCATATGTTGCCGGTCATCGCGCTCGTCGGTCGCCCCAACGTCGGTAAGTCGACGTTGTTCAATGTGCTGACCGGCACCCGCGATGCTTTGGTCGCCGACGTCCCGGGTCTTACGCGCGATCGCAAGTACGGCTTCGGCAAGGTCGGGCCGGTGCCGTATCTCGTCGTCGACACGGGCGGGCTCGTCGCCGACGCGGAAGGTGTCGAAGAGCTGATGGCGCAGCAGACCCTGCGCGCCGTCGAAGAAGCGCATCGCGTGCTGTTTCTCGTCGATGCGCGCGAAGGGCTCGTCCCATCAGACCGCTTCGTCGCCGAGATCTTGCGAACGCGGGGCAAGGATGTCGTGCTCGTCGCCAACAAGGCCGAAGGGTTGGACCCTGCAACCGCGGCCGCTGAGTTCTACGAGCTCGGGCTCGGCGAGCCGCAAGCGATCTCGTCTGCGCACGGCGCCGGCGTGCGCGCGCTGATGGAGCGCGTGCTGGCGGGTTTCGAAGCGCCGCCGCAGGACGAGCGCGCCGACGCCGACAAGGAAATTCGCGTCGCGGTCATCGGGCGTCCCAACGTCGGCAAGTCCACCTTGATCAATCGTCTGCTCGGCGAAGAGCGGCTCGTTGCGTACGACCAGCCGGGCACCACGCGCGATGCGGTGTTCGTTCCCTTCGAGCGCGACGGCCGCAAGTACACGCTGATCGATACCGCGGGCGTGCGCCGCCGTTCGCGCATCGAAGAGGCGATCGAAAAATTCAGCGTCATCAAGGCGCTGCAGGCGGTCGATTCCGCGCACGTCGTGATCGGCGTGATCGACGCCCACGATACGGTCGCGGAGCAGGACGCGAGCTTGTTCGGCATGGTGGCCGAGCGCGGACGTGCGCTCGTCATCGCGGTGAACAAGTGGGACAACATTCCCTCCGACAAGCGCGATGAGATTCGCACCGGGCTCGATCTGCGTCTGCCGTTCCTGGATTTCGCACCGATTCATTTCATCTCGGCGCTGCACGGCACCGGCGTCGGCGAGCTCATGCGCGCCGTGGCCCATGCTTACGACGCCGCGATGCGCGAGATGCCGACGCCGGAGCTTACGCGCGTGCTCGAAGCCGCAGTCGAGCAGCATCAGCCGCCGCTCGTGCGCGGACGGCGCATCAAGCTGCGCTATGCGCATCAGGGCGGGCGCAATCCGCCGATCATCGTCGTGCACGGCAATCAGGTGGAGCACGTGCCGGATGCCTATCGGCGCTACTTGAGCAATGTCTTTCGCCGGCATTTCCGGCTCGAAGGCACGCCGGTGCGCGTCGAGTTCCGCTCGGACGAGAATCCGTTCGCCGGCAAGCGCAACGTGCTGACGGCGCGTCAGCGGCGCAAGCGTCAGCGGCTGATCAGACGCGCGCGACGCTGAGCGCGGGAAGCGAAATTCGGAAAGCGTGAATCGAGAACGCGATTCAGCTGCTAGAGTCTACTGTTTGAGTTTCAGAGCCCACCCATGACTGCCGCGCGCAAGATCTTGAAGCTCGATCGCCCGTTCGAGATGCGGCGGGGCGGAGCGCTGCACGACGTCGAGATTGCCTACGAGACGTGGGGCGATCTCGCGTTCTGTCGCGACAACGCGATCCTCATCTTCACGGGGCTGTCGCCGTCGGCGCATGCGGCCTCGTCCACCGAGGATCCGTCGCCCGGCTGGTGGGAAGACATGATCGGACCGGGCCGGCCGATCGACACGCGTCGCTACTTCGTTATCTGCGTCAATTCGCTCGGCAGCCCGTTCGGCTCGACATCGCCCGCATCGATCAATCCGGCAACGGGCCGGCCGTATCGGCTCACGTTCCCGGTGCTCACGGTCGAAGACATCGCACGCGCCGGCTATGAAGTTGCAACCGCGCTCGGCGTGAAGCAGCTTGCGGCCGTGATCGGCCCGTCGCTTGGCGGCATGACGGTGCTCGCGTATTGCGCGCTCTTCCCGGAGGCGGCGCGCACGATGATTTCGATCTCCGCTTCGGCGCGCTCCTCGCCGTTTGCCATCGCGCTGCGCTCGCTGCAACGCGAGATGATCCGCCGCGATCCGCTGTGGAAGGACGGCAACTACGAACCCGATGCGATGCCGGTGAGCGGTATGCGCCTGGCGCGCAAGCTCGGCATGATCACGTACCGCTCGGCCAAGGAATGGGCGGTGCGTTTCGGACGCGAGCGCGCCAACGTCGAGCGCAAGCCCGGCGATCCGTTCGGCATCGACTTCGAGGTCGAGGCGTATCTCGAGAACCACGCGGTCAAGTTCACCGGGCAGTTCGATCCGAACTGTTACCTGTATCTCTCGCGCGCCATGGATTTGTTCGATCTCGCCGATCACGGCGGCTCGGTGGCCGAAGCATTGAAACGCTTCAAGGTCGAGCGCGCGCTCGTCATCGGCGTCGAAACGGATCTGCTGTTCCCGATCGAGCAGCAGGAGGAGCTCGCGGAAGGATTGAGCGCCGGCGGCCGCGACGTCACATTCGCACGCTTGCCGTCGCTGCAAGGCCACGATTCGTTCCTGGTGGATATGGATCGATTCAGGCCGGTGATCGGCGACTTCCTGAACGCGTCCACCTAGCGCGAGGCGGCCGCCGCTGCGCGTCGGCAAGGCGGCTGCGCCGCATCAAGGAAGCCCGCGGCAGGGACATTGCTGGTGCAGCACAAGTATCTAAAGCAGGCGCGCAGCGCGCGCCTCTTGCTACAGCCTACAGCCTAGAGCCTACAGCCTACAGCCTAAGACGTATGTCTCAACCATCCTCTCTTTCCTGGGCAGAACGCGATGCCGCCGTCGTGTGGCACGGCTTCACGCAGATGTCCTGCTACATCGAGAACGTGCCGGTAATCGTCGAGCGGGCCGAAGGGCGCGAGCTCATCGACGTCGACGGGCGTCGCTATCTCGATGCGATTTCGTCACTCTGGGTGACTACGCTCGGTCATCGTGTGCCGGAGCTCGATGAGGCGGTGCGCGAGCAGCTCGATCGCATCGCGCATTCGACGATGCTCGGCAACGGCAATCGCATCGTCATCGAGCTCGCCGAAGCGCTCGCGCGCGTGGTGCCGATGGACAAGCCGCATTTCATCTTTGCATCGGACGGTGCGGCGGCGGTGGAGCAGGCGCTCAAGATCGCATTCCAGTATTGGACGAATCAGGGCATTCGCGGCCGCACGACATATCTCGCCTTCGGCGACGCCTATCACGGCGACACAATGGGCGGCGTCTCGCTCGGCGGCGGTGGCTTCGGGACGGATATCTTCGATCCGCTGCGCTTCCCCGTGCTGCGTGCGCCATCGTTTCGCGATCCGAATGCGCTCGACATTGCGGCACAGATGGTCGAGCAGCATGCCGAGAAGCTCGCCGCCGTGGTCGTCGAGCCGCTCGTGCAAGGTGCGGCAGGTATGCTCGTTGCGGATCCGGCAAAGTTTGCGCGGCTGCGCGAGGCGTGCAGCAAGACAGGCGTGCTGCTCGTCTGCGACGAAGTGGCGACGGGTTTCGGGCGCACCGGCACGCTGTTCGCGTCCGAGCAATGCGGTTTGCGCCCCGATCTCATGTGCTTGGGCAAGGGGATCACCGGCGGCTACTTGCCGATGTCGGCGACGGCGGCGAGCGATCGCGTGTATCGGGCGTTCCTCGGTCCCGACTTGAGCGAGAAGACGTTCTATCACGGCCATTCGTACGGCGGGAACGCGCTCGCGGCCGCGGTGGCGTTGCGGCACCTCGAGCTCTTCCAACGCTGGAACGTGCTCGACAACGTGCGCTCGCGTGCAGCCGAGCTCGGCGCCGCGCTTGCGCAGCGCATTCAGCCGCTCGCCGGTGTGCGTGAGATTCGCCAAGCGGGGCTCATGATGGCGATCGATCTCGCCAACGATTCGGCCGAGCGGCGTCTGGCGCGGCGCACTTGCGCAGCCATGGTTCGTCGCGGCGTGCTGGCGCGCTCGCTCGGCAGCAACATCATTCTCGTGCCGCCGCTTACGATCACGTCGGAAGAAATCGAACGCATCGTGGCGACGATGCAAGCGGCACTTGCCGAGGTACTGGCGTGAGCACGTGGGACGAGTGGATTCGCGGCGAGCTCGATGCGGTTCGCGCGGCGAATCGCTGGCGGCGCACCGTTGCATTCGACGGCGACGGCCCGATCGGGCGGGTCGGCGAGCGTGAGGTCGTCACTTTCGCCTCGAACGACTATCTCGGGCTCATCGCGCATCCCGAAGTGCGCCGCGCAGCGATCGAAGCCCTCGAAACTTTCGGCTCGGGCTCGGGCGCCTCGCGGCTGGTGACGGGCACGCGCTCGCTGCATCACCTGCTCGAGCAAGAGATCGCCGACTGGAAGGGCGTCGAAGCCGCGCTCGTGTTCCCGACCGGCTACGCGGCCAATCTCGGCGTGCTGCAAGTCTTCGGCACCGCCGAGGCGACGATCTTCAGCGACGAGCTCAATCACGCGTCGATCATCGACGGCTGCCGTCTCGCGAAAGCGCGCAAGGTCGTCTTTCGACACAACGACGCCGAACACTTGCGCGATCTCATGCGCGCAACGAGCGGCCGCAAGATCGTCGTCACCGAAGCGGTGTTCTCGATGGACGGCGACACTGCGCCGTTCGAGGCGCTGATCGACGTGTGCCGCGAGCACGAGGCGCTGCTAGTCGTCGACGAAGCGCACGCCGTGCTCAGCACGAATCTCAAGAGCGACTATCCCGGATACATTCGCGTCGGCACATTGTCGAAGACGCTCGGTGCGCTCGGCGGCTGGGTCGCTGCGACGCGCGCCGTGATCGATCTGCTCGTCAATCGTGCGCGCACGTTCATTTTCACGACGGCAGTGACGCCCGCCGACGCAGCGGCGGCGCGAGCGGCGCTGCGCGTCTACAGGAGCGACGAAGGCGATCGCCTGCGCGCCCGCTTGCGCAAGTACGTGCAGACGCTTCGCCCCGGTCGTCCGTCGCCGATCGTACCCGTCATCATCGGTCCGGAAGCGGCGGCAATCGAAGCGTCTGCGGCTTTGCTGGAAAAAGGCTTCTACGTGCCCGCGATTCGTCCGCCGACGGTTCCGCCCGGAACGTCGCGTCTGCGCGTCGCGCTGTCTGCCGCGCACACGCCCGAGATGATCGAACGCCTGCGCGATGCGTTGGCAGCCATCGCGCCTGACAGCTTGTAGCCATGACGACACGGCATCGCATCGTTGTCGCCGGTACCGGTACGGAGATCGGCAAGACTTGGACCTCGGTGCAATTGTTGAAGCACCTGCGCGCGCAAGGACTGCGCGTGGCCGCGCGTAAACCCGCGCAATCATTCGAGCCGACGGATGCCACCACCGACGCCGATCAGCTCGCCGCGGCATCCGGCGAAGAGCCGTACACGGTCTGCCCGAAGCATCGCTGGTATGAGATTCCGATGGCGCCGCCGATGGCAGCAGATGCGCTCGGTCGTCCCCGCATCACGCTCGATGAGCTGATCGCCGAGACTCCCTGGCCGGCCGATGCCGACGTCACGCTCATCGAGACGGCGGGCGGTTTGTGCTCGCCCATCGCGCACGATGCCGACAACCTTCAACTGATCCAACGCCTCGGCCCGACCAGCGTCCTCCTCGTTGCCGACGCCGGTCTCGGCACGCTCAACTCCGTGCGTCTGTGCCTGCGTGCCCTGGGTGACATTCCGACTACGGTCTTTCTCAACCGCTTCGATCCTGACAATCGGCTTCATTGTCTGAACAAGGAATGGCTGGAGCGGGACGGGGTCAGGGCGGTCGTGGAGATCGCCGGGCTTCCCTGAAGTCACTCGGATCGACGCGGCAGCGATCGACCTATGGCCGCGCGCGTCAGTAGGGCGACACTCTAGAGGATTCCACGATACATTCCGGGGTGGCCGTTGTGGTTAGTTGCCGACTCCGGCCGGGCATACCCGGAACGCGGCTTGTTGGCGCAGAGGCTTGTTGGCGCAGAGAGGATGCGTCTTGCAGCGGGCCTGCCGCCATGTGATCGCAGGCGGTGTCTCGGTCGAGCGCGTCGCCTCAAGAACGATAAAGCGAGCACCGCATGAGAAGACACCGCGAAGTCCACCACACGCAACGCTCCGGTTGGTTGCGTGCGGCCGTGCTGGGGGCGAACGATGGCATCGTCTCGACCGCAAGCTTGATCCTTGGCGTAGCGGCAACCGGTACCACCCAAAAAGCGATCATCGTCGCCGGAGTCGCCAGTCTCGTTGCGGGAGCCATGTCGATGGCGGCGGGCGAGTACGTGTCGGTCAGCTCGCAAGCGGATACCGAAAAGGCTGATCTCGCGCTCGAGAAAAAGGAGCTGGCCGCAGACCCTGAGTACGAGCACGCGGAGCTGCGCGCCATCTACATCAAGCGCGGTCTGGATGAAGACCTCGCGGATCGCGTCGCCACTCAGCTCATGGCGCGCGATGCGCTCGGCGCGCATGCACGCGACGAGCTCGGCATATCGGAGACGTTGCGGGCAAGGCCCGTGCAGGCCGCCATGGCCTCCGCTGCGTCGTTCGCGACCGGCGCGGCACTGCCGCTGTTGGCAGTCCTGCTGTTTCCGTTGTCTTGGATGATGTGGGGGATCGCGCTCAGCTCGCTCGCGTCCTTGGCGCTGTTAGGTGCGGTTGCAGCGCGCGCAGGCGGATCGCCGGTGCTCAAAGGCGTCGTCCGCGTGACGTTCTGGGGTGCGTTGGCGATGGCAGCGACCACCGCCGTGGGATCGCTGTTCGGCGTTGCTGCCTAGCGCCGATTAGCAGCGTCGAGCAATCCGCCGCGCTCGCCGCTATTCCTCGGCGATGAACAGTGCCGGGTCCACCATCGCGCCGTTGAGCGAAACGCCCCAATGCAGATGCGGGCCGGTGACGCGTCCCGTGGCGCCCACCACGCCGATCACATCGCCCGTCTCGACGCGATCGCCCGGTTTCACATCGATGCGATCCAGATGGCAGTACATCGTCACGAGCCCTGCGCCGTGATCGATGAACACCGTGTTGCCGTTGAAGAAGAAATCGCCGGCTTCGACCACCGTGCCCGGCGCAGGCGCGGCAATCGGCGTGCCCTTCGGCGCCGCGATGTCCATGCCGGAATGCGGCCGGCGCGGCTGACCGTTGAACACGCGGCGCGAGCCATAGGAATCCGAACGCGGTGCCGGCACAGGCACGCTGAGCGCGAACGTCGGCGTCGCAACTTCCGTGAAGCGTCGCAGCGCCGCTTGCGTGCGCCGCTGTTCGGCTTCGATGCGCTTTAGATCTTCCGCGAGCGGCGTGACTTTCCGCTCGTCGGTGATGGTGAGATGCTGCGTGCGATAACGCTTGTCGGTGACTTGGAAGGGCACTTGGATCGAGCGTTCGCCCGAGCGCACGATCAACTTGTGCTCGCCCGGTGCCGTATCGAGCGACAGGCCCACCACCGCGATCCAGCGATCTTCGTCGCGCACGACCGCGACGCGCCTGCCGTTGAAGTTCGCGACCGGCGCTTGCAGCTCGCTCGGCAGCGGTACGAGTGCGACACCGCCCGGCACGCGCGCTTCGCGCGGGAGCAGGGGAGCGGCGCAGAGTGCAGCCGACCACGACGCGGCAGCGAGCAGAGCGAACGCAACGAGCTTTTTCATCATCGGGACCGAACCTCAGCTTTTCGGGCTGTCCTCATCGTCGAGCAGCGTCAATTGGCGATTCTCGCCGCTCGACGTCGCTTCCACGCGCGCTTGGATCTCACCTTGCGCGAGCCGCGCGCGAATGCGCTGGCCGACGCCGACGGCTGCGCTCGAGGTGACGACGTGACCGCGCTCGTCCGTCACGATCGCATAGCCGCGATCGAGCGTGGCGAGCGGACTCATCGCATCGAGCATACCAGCCGCCGTGCCGAGTCGGCGCTTGAGCTCGAGCAGCTGCGTATTGATCGCCGCGGTCAGCGCGTTGCGTGCAACTTCGAGACGCCCCTTGGCAGCAGCAACGCGCAAGGCGGGCGAACGTTGACGCAGATGCGCGGCGAGATGCAGCAGCGTGCTACGGCGAGTGGCAATCGTGTGCCGGGCGGCGCGCAGGAGCCGGCGTTCGAGATCGTCGAGACGTTGGGCGCGCTGCCTGAGCTCGGCACGCGGATCGAGCTGGGCGAGGCGGCGCTTGAGCCAATTGAATCGCTGGATGCGCTCGGTGAGCAGTCGACGCAGCGTGCCCGTGAGCCGGCGCTCGATCATGGTGAGCGTGCGCAGCCATTCTGCGCAGTCGGGCGCGACGAGCTCCGCGGCACCGGTCGGCGTCGGCGCACGCACGTCCGCGACGAAGTCGGCGATCGTAAAGTCGATCTCGTGGCCGACGCCGCTCACGATCGGAATCGTGCAGTCGGCGATTGCCCGCGCCACGATCTCCTCGTTGAACGCCCAAAGGTCTTCGAGCGAGCCGCCGCCGCGGGCGAGGATGAGCACGTCGCAGTCGGCGCGCTGGCTCGCCAAGCGAATCGCCGCCGCGATCTGCGGCGCCGCGGCCGCGCCTTGCACCTGCACCGGATAGAGCAGGACCGGGATCGTGCAGAAGCGGCGCTTCAGGATATGCAGGATGTCGCGAATGGCGGCGCCGGTGGGCGAGGTGATGACGCCGATGCGTTTGGGCAGCTTCGGCAGCGGGCGCTTGCGGGCCGGATCGAACAGTCCTTCGGCGGCGAGCTTGGCCTTGAGCTCCTCGAACTTGCGCCGGAGCAGGCCTTCGCCTGCTTCCTCGAGGTAGTCGAGGATGAGCTGATAGTCGCCGCGCGGCTCGTACAGGCTCACGCGCCCGCGGCCCTGCACGTGCATGCCGTCCTTCGGCGTAAAGCGCGTGAGCAGATTGCGCTGGCGGAACATGGCGCAGCGGATCTGTGCGCCCTCGTCCTTGAGGGAGAAGTACCAATGTCCGGAGGAGGGGCGCGACAGATTGGAGATCTCCCCCTCGATCCACACTGCCGGAAAGCCGCGCTCGAGCATCATCCGCGCCTCGCGGTTGAGCCGCGACGGCGTATACACGTCGCGCTGCGGGGTCTCGGCAGCGGGCGGGCTCGGCGGGATGGAGGCGAAGAGATCAGACATGCGTGCTGGCGACTCGATCGGCGTCTCAGGGCGGGCGCGGCATCGTCGCCCGCGAACGAGCAGGATACAGACAGTACCCTGCTGCTCGCCATCTTGCGCCAGGACGCTCGCCTCAGGCGGCGCTCGGCCGCACGGCCGACACGCATGCAGGGAGAACCTGACGCGCCCGGGCGCAGACGGGGCCGTCATTCGTCGGAAGGACGCCGCCGCGCCGCTCGTCTTCCGGCGTCCCGTCTCTGGTGTCGAATGCCCCCGCCGCGTAGAATGGCGTGCTTTCATCGATAATCGTGGACTCCCAACCATGCGTATTCTCGAGGAAGCACTCACCTTCGACGATGTGCTCCTGGTCCCCGCTTACTCGGAGTTCCTACCTCGCGACGCGGATCTGAGCAGCCAGCTCACTCGGACCATTCGGCTCAATCTCCCCATCGTCTCGGCCGCGATGGACACCGTCACGGAAGCGCGGCTCGCCATCACGATGGCGCAGGAAGGCGGCATCGGCATCATCCACAAGAACATGAGCATCGAGGCTCAGGCACGCGAAGTCCACCGCGTGAAGAAGTTCGAAAGCGGCGTCATTCACGACCCCATCACCACGACGCCCGACACCACGATTCGCGAAGTGCTGGAGCTGACGCGCGCGAAGAACATCTCGGGCGTGCCGGTGGTCGTCGGCACGAAGGCAGTGGGCATCGTCACGCATCGCGACCTGCGCTTCGAGACGAAGCTGGATGCGCCGGTCTCCACCGTCATGACGCCGCAGGATCGCCTCGTCACCGTGCGCGAGAACGCGCCGAAAGAGGAAGTGCTCGCGCTCCTGCACAAGCACCGCATCGAGAAGGTGCTGGTGGTGGACGACCAGTTCAACCTCAAGGGCATGATCACGGTCAAGGACTTCCAGAAGGCGACGGAATTCCCGCGCGCCGCCAAAGACGAGCGCGGCGCGCTGCGCGTCGGCGCGGCGGTCGGCACGGGCGCGGACACGATGGCGCGCGTCGAAGCGCTGCGTGAAGCGCGCGCCGACGTCATCGTCGTCGACACCGCGCACGGCCACTCGGCGAACGTGTTGCAGACGATTCGCAAGATCAAAGCCACCTGGCCGGATCAGCAGGTCATCGGCGGCAACGTCGTCACGGCCGAAGCCGCACGTGCGCTCGTCGAAGCGGGCGTCGACGGCGTCAAAGTCGGCATCGGTCCCGGCTCGATCTGCACGACGCGCGTCGTCGCGGGCGTCGGCGTGCCGCAGATCACTGCGGTTGCGAATGTCGCGGCCGGCCTCAAGGGCACGGGCGTGCCGTTGATCGCCGACGGCGGTATCCGTTTCTCCGGCGACATCGCCAAGGCGATCGTGGCCGGCGCGCACTGCGTGATGATCGGCGGCCTGTTCGCCGGTACGGAAGAATCGCCCGGCGACGTCGAGCTGTATCAAGGCGCCTCGTACAAGTCGTATCGCGGCATGGGCTCGCTCGGCGCGATGGCGCAGGCCTACGGCTCGAAAGACCGTTACTTCCAGGACGCGACGGAAGAGCTCGAGAAGCTCGTGCCGGAAGGCGTCGAAGGACGCGTCCCGTACAAGGGCTCGCTCGTCACGATCCTGCATCAGCTCGCTGGCGGCCTGCGCGCGGCGATGGGCTACACGGGTTGCCGCACGATCGAAGAGATGCGCACACGACCCCAGTTCGTTCGCATCACGGGTGCCGGCGTTCGCGAGAGCCACGTCCACGACGTGACGATCACGAAGGAAGCGCCCAACTATCGCGTGGGCTGAAGTTTTGCGATCGACGGCCGAACGCTTACGCGCTCGCCGTCGGTCGCTCAACCGTTGTCTGACAACCGATCGCTGGACCGGCGCAAAGAGACTTGCGACTGGAGCGGAAGCGGCAAGCGATGCGCGTGCACGCGGGTTGCCGTGCTCCAGATCCCAGCCTCCCGCCTCCAGCTCACTTGGAGACCTGATCGCTTGAACGCTCACACGGCCGCATCGGCGTCATCCGATCTTCGCCGCTCGCTCGATATTCATGCCGATCGCATTCTGATTCTCGATTTCGGCGCTCAGTACACGCAGCTGATTGCGCGCCGAGTCCGCGAGATCGGCGTCTACTGCGAGATTCATCCGTGCGATATGAGCGAGGACGCCATTCGCGCGTTCGGCGCGCGCGGCATCATTCTCTCGGGCGGCCCCGAATCGGTGACCGAGCAAGCGCCGCCGCTCGCGCCGCCGGTCGTGTTCGAGCTCGGCGTGCCGGTGCTCGGCATCTGCTACGGCATGCAGACGATGGCGCAGCAGCTCGGCGGCCGCGTGACCGCCGGTACGCATCGCGAATTCGGCTATGCGCGCGTGACGGCCTCGGCACCGTGCCGCTTGTTCGATGGCCTTGCCGATCAGAGCGATGACCAAGGACGCGCCACGTTCGACGTGTGGATGAGCCACGGCGATCGCGTCGATCAATTGCCGCCGGGCTTCGTCACGGTCGGCTTTACAAACACCGTGCCGATCGCGGCGATGGCCGACGAGTCGCGGCGCTTCTACGCCGTGCAGTTCCATCCCGAGGTCACGCACACGCTCAAGGGCCGGCAGATGCTCGAACGCTTCGTGCGCGAGATCTGCGGCTGCGAAGCACGCTGGCAGCCGGGCGACATCATCAACGACTTGATTGCCCGCGTGCGAGAGCAGGTGGGTCAAGACCGCGTGCTGCTCGGTCTGTCGGGCGGCGTCGATTCGTCGGTGGTCGCGGCGCTCCTGCATCGCGCGATCGGCGAGCAGCTCACGTGCGTGTTCGTCGATCACGGCTTGCTGCGCCTCGGCGAAGGCGATCAGGTCATGGAGACGTTCGCCAAGCACATGGGCGTGCGCGTGATTCGCGTCAACGCCGAAGAGCGCTTCCTCAACGCGCTCAAGGGCGAGACCGATCCCGAGCGCAAGCGCAAGATCATCGGTCGCCTGTTCGTCGAAGTGTTCGAAGAAGAATCGGCCAAGCTCCAAGGCATCAAGTGGCTCGCGCAAGGCACGATCTATCCTGACGTGATCGAATCGGCCGGCGCCAAGACCGGCAAGGCGCACGTGATCAAGAGCCATCACAACGTCGGCGGCTTGCCCGAGAAGATGAACCTGAAGCTCCTCGAGCCGCTGCGCGAGCTGTTCAAGGACGAAGTGCGCCGCATCGGCGTCGAGCTCGGCTTGCCGCGCGAGATGGTCTATCGCCATCCGTTCCCGGGCCCGGGTCTCGGCGTGCGCATCCTCGGCGAGGTGACGAAGCAATACGCCGATCTGCTGCGTCAGGCCGATCACATCTTCATCGAAGAGCTGCGCAAGCACGATCTCTACGACCGCACGAGCCAGGCATTCGCAGTATTCCTGCCCGTGCGCTCCGTCGCCGTCATGGGCGACGGCCGCAAGTACGACTACGTGATCGCGCTGCGCGCGGTGGAAACGGTCGATTTCATGACCGCGCACTGGTCACGCCTGCCGTACGAGTTCCTCGACCTCGTCGCGCATCGCATCGTCAACGAAGTCCACGGCATCTCGCGCGTCGTGTACGACATCTCCGGCAAGCCCCCGGCGACGATCGAGTGGGAGTGACCGGGCAATCGGCAATGTATGTCGCGATCAGGCGGTAAAACCATTTATTGCCACAGCATGGG
>CALLKK010000019.1 GCA_938008435.1 uncultured Steroidobacter sp.
TGCGTTCACGCGGGAGTGGGTCGCGTCGGGCGGTTTCGATGGCGGAGTTCCGGCCTGGCCGCGGACGGGAAGCTGAGGACCCGGCCAGCGCGGCGCAGGGCCATCGATCAGGGCGTAGACTGCTTTTGGACACCCACTTTCTTGGTGGCTGGTTTGGATACCCACGCTTGCGAGGGGGGTAGATGGGTAAATGGACACCCACCTTGTCGGTGCGTCTCGACTGTCTTGGAGCCAGGCTGCAGTCGATCAAGAAGGGTGGGTGTCCAAAGAAGCATGCGGAACGCTAGGTCGCGAACTGGTCCGAAGCGGGCAGGAGACGAATGAGGAAGGGAAACGTGGGTGTCCATAAAGCGTGATGCCCCATAAACGGTGATGGGCGAGGGCCGAGACGAGGAGATGGAAAGGCGGGTGTCCAATAGAGAAGGGGGTAGAGAGGCTTGATGGAGGGTAGGAAAGGTGGGTGTCCAAATAAGGGTGCACAGAAGGGTGGGTGTCCAATGGGCAATGATGGGAATGGCGCGCCGAAGGGTGGGTGTCCAATGGGCGCTGCTGGCCTGGGTTTGTGCGCGCGAAGATCGCGCTCCGTCGGCGTGCGGGGTCGTTCCGCGCAGGTCTCAGTCGAATACCGGAATGCTTCCCTTGCCCAGCCGACGGTCGACGCGACCGCCGCTCTCGCTTACAGTGCGCGTGCTTGCGTGCCCCCGTAGCTCAGTGGATAGAGCGACCGCCTCCTAAGCGGTAGGTCGCAGGTTCAATTCCTGCCGGGGGCGCCAATTCCGCTCGTCGTCGTCCCAACTCCTTACCTTGTGCGAAATCCGCCGCGGAGGGATATGATTCTTGGGAGTCGTGCCTCGAGTTCGCACGCGAACGCCGGACTTTCAGTGTCGTTCGCGCTGACTGAAATCGCCGATCGCACTTGTCGTCGAAGATGATTCGCCTCGGCAATGTTGGCACAATCGACCGAGCAGACATGTATACAAGAACCACGAGGGTTAGAGTCCCGACGCCATGAATCGGGGTGACGCGTCTTTCTCACCCAAGCGATCGAGTACGGTTTCCAGTGGTGCGACCTTTCGTTTCGAAGAGTGCGAAGTCGACCCGGCAAGCTATCGGGTGCTCGTGCGAGGCGAGCCGGTTGCTCTCGAGCCGCGCGTGTTCGAGCTGCTGGTGTATCTCATCGAGCATCGCGAGCGTGTCGTCGCCAAGGAAGAGCTGTTCGATCGTCTTTGGGCGGGAAAGTACGTCACGGAGTCGACGCTCACCCGTGCGGTATACGAGGTACGCCGCGCGCTAGGGGACGATTCGAAAGAGCAGCGCATCATCAAGACCCTGCACGGGCGCGGTTATCAATTCGTTGCAGCGCTTCGGGACGACGCGCCGAGCGATCGTGTCGGCGGCGAGCCCGATAGCGATTCATCGCGCGCCGAGTCGGCGCATGAAGCGCCCGCACAGGCGCCTGCGGTTGCGCAATCGGTGCGTTCGCGCAGTCGCTGGATTCTGCCTGCAATGCTGAGTGTCCTCGTTGTCGTCGTTGCAATTTTCGCAGCGACTTGGTATCGCAGCGCTGAGCACGAAGAACGTCGCGAGCGCATTGCGATCATGCCGTTCACCGTCGATGCCAACGCGCCCGACCTGGAATGGGCCGAGCTCGGATTGTCGAGTCTCTTGGCGGAGACGCTCAGCGAACGCTCGAACGTGACCGTACTTTCGGCAAACCGCGTGCGTCAGGCGCTGTTGCAGAGGAATGTCGCGCTCGATGCGCCTCAACACGAGCAGCTCCAAGTGCTTCGAGACGTGTTCGGCGTGGATCACGTGCTCTTCGCGCATGTCAGCCGCGATCGCACGCAACTGTCGATCGGCTACGACTTGGTGCGCGCGGACGGCCGCCGCGTTGCGGGTTCGAGTCGCGGCCAAGGCGCAGGGAGCGTGACCGCCGATCTGGCGAGCGCTCTGGCGGATGCAATGGATGTGGCTTACAAGGCCGGTGTGCCGATACGCAAGATCGGTCCGGACGAGTTCGTCAATGAAGCATTCGCGCGCGGCCTGCAGGCGCAGCTCGGCGGTCAGCTCGAAGATTCCGTTCGCTATTTCGAGGTCTGTCTGAGCAACGATCCGGCGAACGGATGGGCCGGCTATGAGCTGGGCAATACGCTGCGTTTGCTCAGTCGTTGGCCGGAAGCTGCTCGCGCCTACGATGCCGCACGATTGCAAGGCATTCAGGATGGCGATACGAACCTCGAGGCCTCGGCCGAGGTCGGGCTCGGCTTGCTCGCTTGGCGGCAAGGCCGGCTTGCGGACGCCGAGAAGTACTTCGAGGCAGCGCGGGAGAGGTACGAGAGCATCGAGCGGCGCGCCAACCTGGCGGCGGCATACGGAAATCTCGGCATTCTCGCGGAGAATCGTCGGGATCTTGCGAAGGCGCGTGAGTACTACGAACGGGCGCTGGCGCTGTATCTCGCCGAGGGCGAGCGCGCCGGCGAGTCCGCCGTGTACACGAACCTTGCGGTGATCGAGCGCAAGCTGGGAAATATGGATGCCGCGGCGACGCTGCAGCAGCGTGCAGCGGACCTGCAGCGCCGTACCGGCCTTCATCAGCTGCTCGTGTTCAGCCTCGCGCATCTCGGCGAGATCGAGCGCGAACGCGGCAACTGGCCCAGCGCGCGCGCTGCAATCGATGAATCGCTGCAATTTGCCTTGCTCATGCGCGACCGGCTCGGCGAGGCCGACGCGCTGGCGGCCAGAGGCGCGCTCGAACTGGACTTCGAGCGCTTCGATGAAGCATCGGCCGATCTGCGTGCGGCGTACGCCATTTACGAGGAGCTTGGCAATCCGGCGGGTTTGGTGCGCGCGGCACTGCAACTCATCGAAGTGACCAAAGTGGCAGCGCCAGACGAAGCGCACGCCCTGGCAGAGACGGCTCTCTCGCATGCGCGGCAACTGGAGGACGAAGCACTGGCGCTCGAGATCGAACTCATTCGTGCCGAACTGCAGAACGCCGATTTGGCAGCACTGTTGCCGCGGTTGCAGGTTCTCGGCGATCACCGGCTCTTGGCGCTGAGCTGGGCCGTGCGGGCACGAAGGAACCCTACAGCCGAATCAGTGCGCGCGGCGCTTGCGCATGCCGAGCGTTCCGGCGCGAAGCGGCTCCAGGCGGTTCTGGCCGTCGAGCTTGCCCGGTTGATGCTTGCGCAGGGAGCACCGCCAAGCGAAATCGAATCCGTGCTGAGCCGTGCGCGTGCCTGGCAGGCGGAATTCCCGCCGAAGCTCGTTACCCGCGCGTGTCATCTTGCCCAGATCCAACGAACGGACGAAGCGCATCAGGCGCTGGCGCGTGCAACCTCGCTGTTGGCCAGACAGCCCGACATGAGCTGGTGTCCGGGATGGCAGTTCCAACGCCTGTAAACGTCGGCACGGCGACGCCGCAGAATTTCGTGCAATCGAAACAGCGACGCCGTTGCCGGGCGGCTTGAGCATAAAGCTAGGTAAATCAATGCATTAGCGCTCCCTCACGAACTCCTCAGCAATTCCTCAGGCCTTCCTCAGGTTTTCGATGCCCTCGTTGACTAGCGTGCGCCGCCAATCGGCCGCCGTTGGTCGGAACGCATGAGAGGTATCGAAGATGAAAAGTCTTGCGCGGGCCGTCGTCGCATCCTTTCCCGCACTTCTCGCGACAGGAACTGCACTCGCCGCTGATAGCTGGACGTCGAGCCCGCTCGGAAAGTCGACCCCCTTTAACGCGGGTTTGGCTGTGGGCACTGAGGTGGCGACATTGCCGGGCACTCTCATCACGGGGGGAGCGGGAAGCGGAAAGGGACCGAGCTCCTGTTCGAACGGCAAGTATGTCGTCGGTCTCGAGATCAGGTCGGGCACGCTCGTCGACGGAATGCGCGTCGAATGCGCGCGGCTCGGTCCCAATGGCGAGCACCAAGATCGCACACAAGGCAATTGGCTGGGCAACGAGACGGGCGGGAACGTTCGGTTCATGCGTTGTCCCGCAGGACAAGTGGTCACGGCTGCTCGTGCGAGGGCCGGTGACTTTGTCGACCAAGTCAGTTTCGCGTGCCGCAGTTGGAACGCGACGCAGGGCTTGCATGGATCGTTGAGTTGGCAGCCGGCGCACGGCGGCTCCGGAGGTCAGCCGGCCGGTCCGGTAGAGTGTCCCGACAGCATGGCGATGACGGAGCTGGAGGGCGGCAAGGCAGGATCGTATATCCGATTCTTCCGGGTAAGCTGCAGAAAGCTGCCGCCGACGCAACCTGCCGCTCCGAGCACGACATCGCCGCAGAGCCCCCAGCTTCAGACGGGCAATCCAACCGGCGGCACGCCGACTTCTGCACCTTCTGCAGTTCCCACGATTTCGCAAGGCGTGCAACTTGCGCCGGGGCGGATGTCGCAAGTCGTCACACCTGTCTTGCGAAACTTAAGCAGCAAGGCAATGCCTGGAGGCGGTGTCGAGCTCACGATCGAAGGCGAGAGCTTCGCGGCCGATCAAATCACTCGAGTCGAGGTCGCTGGCACGCCGGTGCCGTACCGCGTGATCTCGCCGACGCGCGTCGTTGCAACTGTCTCGCAGCACGTGTGGACGAAGGTCAATCAGCAAACCGTGCCGATCGTCGTGACGAGCGGCGGGCAGCGCATTTCCAAACAGTTGTCCGTGCGCTGATAGCCGGAGCTTGAGTCATGCGCGGGCATCATTCCATATCGGCCGCACTCGGCCGCCGAGCGGTATTGACGATAGGTGCGAGCGTCGCTGCGTGGTTCGTGTCGTTCGCTAGCGCCGCCGACTTGCAGGTCACTGTGCTCACGGCGGCGGGCGAAAGAGTCGATGGCGCGACCGTATGTGCAGGCACGTCGGAGAATCCCAGTCAGTACGGAACGACAACGACCAACTTCGATGGGATCGCGACCCTTCGCAGTGTACCGACGGGTCTCGTGCACGTCACTGCACACCGTCTGGATCACGGCGTGCAAGTCACCCATCAAATGGGATCGGCGCAGCAGTCGATCGCCATACGCCTTCCGGTCGCTCCGACGTCGAGAGCCTGCGGCGCTGCCGCAGCCGGAGGGCTGAACGCCCCGCCGCACATCGATCCCAGAGCGGCAAGCATCGCGCTGCCGAACGTCAGACTCCAACCGTCCGCTCCACCGCTCGTCTCGCTCAAGGAAGAGTACTGCTTCGGCGCGCTCGGTGCGCAATGCGGCGGTGCGCAGATGGGCATTCCGCTTGCCGCCCTCTGCGCGGCTGGATATTGCCGAATCAACGCGGGAAGTTGGGAGCACGACGAATGTTGCTGGGCACACCCGCGCGGCATGGCGTGTCAAGTCGGACCGCTGGATCACGTGTTGGGACACGATGGCCATTGCGTGGCGGAGTGGAACAAGGCGCTGTCACGCCTGCAGGCGGGGCTCAACTGGGCACGTCAAGTCGATTTCAACAAACCCAATAGAACGGGCAGGGTTGTGTTTTCGGACTACTGCGCACCCGCCGGCTCGCGCGTCCATCAAGACGACGTGCGTTACTGCTGTTCTCGTCAAGCCGATCGCATGCCATGGCTGCCGGCTCAACAGAGGGTCTGCCAATGAGCCGCTCGCTGTCGTTGAGGCTGGCGTGCGCGGTGGCGTTCGCCTATGCGATCAACAGTTCGGTTGCATCTGCACAGGGCAACCCGGAACTCGTCGTGCAACTCGAAAGCGGCACAGAGTGGCGCGGGCGCGGCGATGTCGTGCGATTGATTCCGAGTCGCGCACTCGATCCGAACGAAGGTCGATTCGCTGTGCTCATCGGCTCGACGGATTTCACGGATCTATTCGAGTGGCGCGAGGAAAGCCTCGTGTACCACCCGCGTGCGATGCCGTTGCCTGCGGGAGAAAACGAGTTGGTGGTTTTCGTCGTCACGCCGAACGGAGAATGGCGCGAGACGATGCGCACGCATCTGCGCGTGCTGACGGACCGCGGCTTTCGGCAGGCGAATTTCGCTCCGCAACTGGATGCCCAAGGCACGAGCACGCTCGATCACGACTTCGAGCCGGATGGATCTGGTACGGCGCCGAACGACGATGCTTCGATGAATCTCGTCCTGCACGGCGCGCTCGTGAAGAACGACTGGCGCTTCTCCGCGCGTATGCACACGCTAGGCGTGAGCAGCCAGCCGCGGGCTTTGCGCTATGGCGAGCGAGGTGACGACGCGCCGCGCATCGATCTTGCGGATTACTCCCTGCGCATCGAGCGTCTCGACGATCAACGTGCCTATTTCGAACTCGGCCACGTGTCCCAAAGCCGGCATCGCCATCTCATGCCGGGCTTTTCGAGCCGCGGAGCGATTCTCGGTGCGCCGCTTGGTCAATGGGGAGCGGCGCGCTTGGCGGCGCTGAGCGGCACCGGCATCGTCGGCTGGGACAACATCACAGGACTTGCGCGCAGCGATCATCGCATTCTGGCAGCGGGTTTGGGGTGGCAGCTCATCCCGACGCGTCCGGGAGCGCTCAGCATCGACGTGGAATATGTGGACGGATCGCTGTTGCCGAGATCCGCCTTCAATGCAGGCATGATCGCGGATGCCGAGACCAGTCAGTCGTGGGGCGTTCGCGCTGCCGGTGCGACCTCATCGGGACGATTGAGATTCGATGCGGGATTTGCGCGAAGCCGCTTCCACAATCCGTATGACCCGGCGCTCGCGTTCGGGCTCGATGTCGTTCCTGTCCGCGACGAAGAGCGAAACGCACGCTATCTGGACTTGTACATCGATCTAGTGCAGAACCGATTCGTGGGACGGCACGCGGCGAATCTGTCGCTTGCTCTTCGTCACGAGCGGGTGGATCCCCAGTATCGAACCGTCACCGCGCCGGTGCAGTCCGATATCGACCAGAACGTGATCGAAGTGTCGAGCTTCTTCGGTCCGTTGCAAGTTCAGATCGCGCACGCCCGTACCGAGGACAACCTGGACGACTTGCCCTCGGTGCTCACGACGAAGACCCGGCGCAGCAACGCCACGATGGGGCTGGCATTAAGCAGCCTCTTCGCCGAAGCGAATGCGTTTACGCGTTGGCTGCCCGTATTCAGCTACAACTTCGATCGCGTTCATCAGTTCGGAACCGGTGTGCCGGTCAATTCCGGGTTCAGCGAATCGCACGTCCCGGATCAGGTCAGCTTCAGACACGGGGCGAATCTGAGCTGGCAAGGCAATGCCTGGATGCTCGGTTATCGCGTCGAGCTCAGCGAACAGGACAACCGCCAGCCCGGACGGCAGAACGCCGACTTCGAGCATGTGCTCCACGGGGTCAATTTCTCCGTGTCGCTGTTCCGAGGATTCGATGTGACCTTCGATGTGAGCCGCGAACGCAGCTACAGCGTCGAAGCGATGCGGTACGACCGCAATCGCAACTACGGCGTCGGACTCGCGTGGAACATCACGAAGGCATTGAGCTTCAACGGAACCGTGGCGTTGACCGAAAGCTACGACGAGCCGCGCACGAGCGAGAACGAGAGCACCAGTCTAGATCTCGGCTTGAGTTATCGACTGCATTGGTCGACGGCACAGGGTCGCGGAATCGGCGGTCAGTTCTTCGTGCGCTATACGGACTACGACCTGACCTGGCGCGATCGTGTGTTCGGCTTCGACAACAGCAACCGCTCGCGCATCGTCATCGGCGGCATCAATTTCAGCATGCAATGAGACTCGTCATGCAAAGAAGTTTGTTGCGTATCCTCCGCACTCGGCGCGGGTTCTCGAGCAGGTGGTCGGGACGCTTTGTCCGCGCGGCTGCTGTGGTGACGTTTGCAACAGCGCTGTTCGGCGCTCAGAACGCCGCCGCGATCAGCCGCGACCCGAATGGAGTCAACGTCAATGCGCAAGGCGCAACGACCGTGTTCATCACATTCGGCGGGCTGCAACAGCAGACGCCGGTCGAGGCGATGTGGTGCGGCGAGCTGATTTCGGCAGCGCCGGATATCGGGTTCAAATGCGATCCTTCGACGATTTACGGGCGGCTGCCGATTCGTCTCGATCAGTCGCGGTTGAACGCCGATAGCACGACCTTCACGGACATCATGTCGATTCCGCCGTCGGTGGCGCGGCGTGCTTGGCAGGCCGCGGAGCGCGGCGAGCATTCGGCCTTTTACTATGTGCGCCGCTTCGTCTCGACGGTCGGCGGACCGGACGAATACGTGTTCGTCACTTGCCGGCTCGCCGGCGGAGGCGCCCGCGTGCCGCTCGCGTTGCTCGATGTGCGACTGTCGTTTGCAGTCGAGCGCGCAGCGCCGGCGTTGCAACGAGGCGAAGTCGCGCCGCCGGTGCAGGCGGAAATTCGCTACAACGGTTCGGGCAGGCTGAAAGGCCGATGGGAAATCGTTGCGCCGGGCGAGGATCCGCCGTCGTCGCGCGATCTGCTGACGGAAGCAACGCTTCCGCCGGAGGAGCGGGCGCTACAACGACGTTACACGCAGCTCGAGCGCTTCAATGTCTTCTTACCGCCGACCGGAAAGCTCATCCTGCCGGGACCGGATCCAAAACGGCTGCCGACGGAGATCGAGGGACTCTATCACTTGTTGCTGCGCATCGAGGCGTCGGATGACAAGGAAGGCGATTCGAATCTCGCGTTGGCAGAGGCGGGCACCGGTATCGTGCACAGCGGTGCGGTCGCAGGCTTTCCGATTCCGCCGCTGCGCTACTACGTCGGCAATGCAGTCGATCCGGCCGTCAGCAGTCACTCACTGACATTGCTCGCTCCGGGAGCGGGTACGGCATGGCCGGCCGAGCGGCCTTTGACGTTCAGTTGGTCTCAAGCGCCGTCGGCAATGTTGTATCGGCTCGAAATCGCCGAAGGCGCGGCGATCAAGCATTCGGCGATCGTACAGCAGGGAGTCGGTGCGTATCTTGCGCCGAGTTGGCTCACGGCGAACGCATCCCGGCTTCGGTGGCGCGTGATTGCGCTCGGTCCCAATGGCGAGGTGATCCAGAGAACGGATTGGCGAACGCTCGACGTCAGCGTTGGTACGAGCTCACAGAACGAGTCCGAATGATCTCGCTGCGTTCGATCACACAATGCCGAGGAAACCGATAATGCGCTCGAGTGAACCGTTGTCGCAATGGATCTGGTGTACAGCGTTGGTCTTAGCATACGCCGATAGTGCTCTAGCCCAGGTCCCTGCCGGTTCCACGCGCGTGCCCGCAACCACTCAACCTCGTGCGAGCCTGCCGGTACAGCTCGAGCCGAGAGTGACGAGCGCGGCTCCTGCGGCACCGAAAGTTCTGATTGGCGGACAAACCGTTTCGGTCCGGCTCAATGGATCGCAGCTCGGACAGGTGGTTGGCGTCCAAGTCGCCGATCCGACGGGGAATCAGCAGCTTCATGTCGAGGCCAGCATCGTAGAGGGTTCGCGCTCCGACAACGCATTGCCGTTGATGCTGTTCGCGAAAAGGAATGCTCGGCCGGGCCGCTATCGGTTGCGGCTCATGCTCGCGCCGGATCCAAACGAGAGACAAATTCGCCCGCCTGGATCGGCGCCTCTTGGGACGGTGCTGCGCAGTCTGGAAGTTCCGGAAAGCGCTGTCGCGATCACCGTCGAGGCGATGGATACGAAGATCGTCTCGATCACACCGAGTCATCTTCCCTATTCGATCAAGGTTCAACCGCATCTCGCCGTCGTCGATGTGCCCGGCACCGAGCTGGTTTCGGTCACGAACGCGATGGGCACCGACGCGGATTATTGTCGCTTCAAGCCAGATCCATCGGTGCCGCCCTTGAATCCTTCGTTTCGCGGCGGCGTTTGGAACGCCACGTGGACGGGACCGCACAAGCTGGAAGTCGTCATGCAACCCGGCGAGTTCGAGCGCGACGGTCAATGCCGGATGCAGCTGACGATCAGAACGAAGAACAACCTGGGAGAAGAGTTCTATTCGCTCACGCAGAAATTCCTCGTGACACTGGCACAGCCGCCTGCGCCGACGCCGTTACCTGTGACCAGCACGTGGGAGCTTCGGACCTACTTGCACTTGCCGTCGGACTTCACGATCGGTCTCTGCTCGGGTAATTCCGTGGGATTCCACGGCTCGGTCCCGGTGGGCATCGTCAACGTCAACGGCAAGTTGGGTTTTCGTGCACGCAGCGGCCCGATCGGAACGGAGTGCCATTGGCGCATCGCCACGTACCGTCTCCGGCCCGGTTGGACGCTGCATATGGACTTTCGTATTCGTCGCCTGGGCGACAAATGCAGAACGACCGACGGTTCGACGCCGCAATTCAATTTCTCGGCCTTACGGAGCGCCACCATTCTCAACGATGGCGAATACGTGCTCAGAAAGAACCTCAACGAGGATGGCGATGCCTTGAAACTCGTCGGTCTGCGCTGCGACGCGACGGCGTCCAATGACCATGAAATCCTGGTTGAGATGGTGTCGGCGCGAGTCATCAGCGAGACGCCGCCACCGATCAACTGTACGTGGCGGTGCGCGTTTCAGTGAGCGAAGTGGAAGTCCGTCGGCGCTGATTGCGCTCGGACCGATAGGCAGCGTGGTCTGACGAGGGCGACATCAGCGCCTGCTACGATGCCGCAAGGGGGGGGGTGGCAGGGAACGAAGGACGGGGAATATGCGCGAGCGGCCCGATGCGCTCGTGTCAACGCCGATTGAATTTTGACCCACCTTGGACCGGAAACGCCGAAGTAAAATTGACCCACCCTGGGGCCTGTTA
>CALLKK010000020.1 GCA_938008435.1 uncultured Steroidobacter sp.
TTTTGACTTCTTCATGGACTCTCCCTTCGCTAGGAGAGTCTAGCTCCAACTGTCTACAATTAGGGGAAGCTTACGGTCTTGCTTGTGCTTCCCGCTCCGGAACACACGACTTAGATTGGCGGCGGGCTCCACCCGCCGCTGCAGCCCTCTAGATAACGTGCGACCGCGAGCACGATGTCCTCGCGCCACGGCGCCGCCACGATCTGTACCCCGATCGGCAGGCGCCCATCGGCAGACCAGCCGCAGCGAACGACGGCCACCGGCCATCCCGTGCTATTGAACACGCCGACGTCCGTCAGAATGCTCCCGGTGCTCACGATCGAAGGATCCCAATCGATCGGCGTCGCCGCATTCTCGGCGACCGGGCAGATCAGCACATCGTACTTGGCGAACCACGCGAGCATGCGCGACTTGGCCTCGTCGGCCTTCTCCGCCGCTTCCGCGTACTCGGAAGCGGAAATCGGCTTCGTTGCCGCAATCGTCTCGGCCATCGTTGGCGACAGATGATTCGTGCCCCACTTCTTGGCGAGCCGCTGATACCAAGCCCAGCCGTCGCCCATGGCGAGCTTGCCCCGCGTCTTGTGCAGCGTCTCGATCAAGTCTTTCGGACAGTCAAGCGTGACGTTGGCGACCGCGCCGCGCAGCCAGTCGACCGCCTGGTTCACGGTACGCTGTACGTCTTCGTGCACCTGACCGAGGCCGTTCGTCGGATAGTACGCTACACGTAGCTTCGCGAGATCGACTGCATTCGAGTCCGCCCAGGGAACCGGCGCGCACGCGGCGTCTCTGAAGTCCGGGCCGCTGATGATCTTCGCAAGGAGCTCGAGGTCATCGACACGACGCGCCACCGGGCCGAGCTGCTGCCAGGAATCGAGCACACCGCCGTAATCGACGATATGTCCCGTGCGCGGCACACGACCGGCCGTGGTCTTGAGCACGACCGTGCCGGTCATGTGCGCCGGCAAACGCAACGAGCCGCCGATATCCGAACCGATGTCGAACGCGGCGCCGCCCGCCGCAACGTTCGCCGCCGAGCCGCCCGACGAACCCGATACCGTACGCATGAGGTCGTACGGATTGTGCGTCGAGCCATGCAGCATGTTGCCGGTCGTGTTGATGCCGCCCACACCGCCGAGCGTAAACTCCGGCGTGTTCGTCTTGCCGAGCAGAATCGCACCCTGCTTGCGTAAGCGCGCGACGACGGTTGCATCCTTGCTCGGCACGTATTGTTGCCGACCGTACGTGCCGCCGGTCGAGATCACACCTTCCGTGTCGAAGGAATCCTTGATCGTCATCGGCACGCCGTGTAAGGCGCCGGCGAAGTCGCGCCGCGCCGCGCGCTTGTCGAGCGCCGCCGCCTCTGCGCGTGCACGGTCGTAGCACTGCATGACGACGGCGTTGAGACGGTCGTCGATCGCAATCTGTCGCTCGATATATGCATTCACGACTTCGCGCGCCGACAGCTTGCGTGCCCGCAGGAGCTGCGCGAGGCGCGTCGCCGGCATGTAGATGATCTCGTCGGACTCCTTGACGGCCGTTGCAGCCCGCGCGTGCAGCAGCGTGGGACTTGCCGCGACCAAGGCGCAGACTCCGGCGGCGCCGCGCAGGAAAGTGCGCCGATCCGTGGCCAACATGGAGGTCGATTGCATCGTTGAAGCTCTCATATATATGTAAGCCTTAGAGCGCCGGACGACGGTATCCGCCCAATTGCCGCTCGATGAACGCCAGCGCAGCAATCACTTGGTCATCGCGCCACGGACGCCCGACGACCTGCACGCCGAGCGGCATGCCTGGATCTTCTTGCGACGTGCCGGCTCGCACGACGCCCGCCGGCCAGCCGTTCGTGTTGTAGACGCCCAGGTAGTACGGACTGCGAGGACGCTTGCCGTCCGGTCCCGGCGGCGGTGGCGGCGGCAACGTCACCTCACGATCGAGCGGATGCGCGGCACGCAAGCTCGCCGGGCACAGGATGATGTCGTAGCGCTCGAACCACGCGAGCTGCTCGCTACGTACCGCATCGAGCTCCTCCGCGAAGCGCGTGAGATCCGCAGTGGGCTTCTCCTTCCCGCCCATCGGCAGATGCGGATACGGCTCCTTCGTCCCTGCCCGCTCGAGCAACACGCGCGTCAGATAGCCGCCGGTCGCACCAGCGAAGTCCGAACGAGCGCCCGCAAGCTCGCTCATCTTCGGCGGCATGTCGTGCGTTACGCGGCAGCCCGCTTCCTCAAACAGCTTCGCGACGCGCTTGACGAGCTCTTGCATCTCCTGCGTTGGCGGATTCAATCCGTTGTGCGGATAGAACGCGACGCGTAGGCCCGAAACATCCACCGCTGCCGGATCGCCGAGCGGTACCGGCTGCGTGGCCGCGTCCCAATTGTCTGGACCAGCAATGATGGGCAGCACGAGCGCCAAGTCCTCTGCATAGCGTGCGATCGGTCCGACCTGCTGGAACGAGTCATACAGTCCGCCGTAGCCGATGATGTGCCCAGTCCGCGGACACAATCCGTGCGACGGCTTGAGACCGACGACGCCGCACGCATGCGAAGGATCACGGATCGAACCGTACCAATCCGAGCCGATGTCGAAGCTCGCACCGCCCGCCGCGACATTCGCAGCCGAGCCGCCGGATGAACCGCCGGGTTGATACGCCTGATCGTACGGATTGAGCGTCGTGCCGTAGACCAAGTTGTCCGTCGTGCGCGAACCGATGCCGAGCGTGAACTCCGGCGTATTCGTCTTACCGAGCAGGATCGCACCGGCCGCGCGAGCACGCGCGAGCACAGTTGCATCCTTGCCCGGTATGAAGCTCTTGCGGCCCATCGTCCCACCGGTCGAGACGATGCCCTCCGCGTCGAAGCTGTCCTTGATCGTCATCGGCACGCCGTGCAGCGGTCCGACCTTCTTGCCCTTCGCGAGCGCCTCGTCCGCTTCGCGCGCTTCCTGCAGCACGCGCTCGAAACACGTCGCAACCACCGCATTGATCTTCGGGCTCGTCGCCTCGATGCGTGCGATGTGCAGCCTGATGACCTCGGCGACGGAGATCTGCTTCTCACGGATCAGGCGCGCGAGCTTCGTCGCCGACATGAACACCGGATCGTCGCCGCTGTCGATGTTGGTCCACGTGCGGGTGTGTGCGGCGGCACTCGATGCTGCGAGCAGGGAACCGGAGAACAGCGCACGTCGAGAAATTGCGGGAGCGGACATGGGCCTCCTAGATCGAGGGTTTTCGATAGCCGCCGGAGCGGCGTTCGATGTGAGCCATTGCCGCCAGTACGACGTCGTCGCGCCATGGCTGCGCTACGACCTGGATGCCGAGCGGCATACCGGCATCGTCGTCCGAAGTGCCGACGCGCACGATGCCAGCCGGCCAGCCGTTCGAATTGAAAACCCCGAGGTAGGAGATGCCGGGAACACGCGGCCCCGGTGGTGGCGGCGGCAATGTCTCGATGTCGACCGGCAGTGCCGCGCGCGTATTCGCCGGACACAAGAGCAGATCGTATTGTTCGAACCAGGCGAGCTGTTCGCTCCTGATCGCGTCGAGCTCTTCGGCCGCCGCCGTCATCTCGGCTGTCGGCCGCTCCTCGCCCGACAGATCGAGTCCCGGCGATGCTTGCCGCGTGCCGTGGCGTTCGAGCATACGCCGCATCGGCGCCGCGCCCGGCGCCGAGCTGTATGCCTGACGTGCCTGCGACAGCTCGTACATCTTCGGCGGCATGTCTTCCTGCACCGAACAGCCGAGCTCGCGAAACCATTCTGCCGCCTCGCGCACCAGCGCTTGAATCTGCGGCGTTGGCGCATTGCGCCCGTTCGTTGCGAAGTACGCGACACGTAAGCGCGACAGATCGACGCGCGCGGCATCGCCGAGAGGGACCGGCATCATGGCTGCGTCCCAATTGTCGGGTCCGGCAATGATCGGCAGCACGACCGCAAGGTCTTCTACCCAGCGCGCGATTGGACCCATCTGCTGAAATGAATCCAGCAATCCGCCGTAGCCGATGATGTGCCCCGTGCGCGGCACGCGGCCATGCGTCGGTTTGATGCAGGCGAGACCGCATGCATGTGCAGGACCGCGTAGCGAACCGCCGAAGTCGGAGCCAATGTCGAAGCTCGCGCCGCCTGCGGCAACGATTGCCGCCGAGCCGCCCGAGGATGCACCGGGCTGATACTCCAGGTTGTAGGGATTGCGAGTCAGACCGTAGACGAGATTGTCCGTGCCCTTCCATCCGCCGCCGAGCGTGAACTCAGGCGTATTCGACTTGCCGAGCAGGATGGCGCCTGCGGCGCGTGCGCGCGCGACCACCGTGGCGTCCTGCCGCGGCACGAAGTTCCTGCGCCCGAGAGTGCCGCCCGTGGACACGACACCTTCCGTGTCGAATAAATCCTTGATCGTCATCGGCACGCCGTGGAGCGGACCGAGCGTATGCCCCTTGTCAAGGACCTCGTCCGCGCGCTTGGCTTCATCGAGCGCCCGCTCGAAACAATCCGCAACAACGGCGTTGATATGCGGATTCACCGCTTCGATGCGCGCGATGTGCAGGCTCACCGCCTCGCGAGCGGAGATCCGCTTCTCGCGAATCCAGCGCGCGAGCTTCGCGGCCGACATGAACAGCGGATCGTCGCCGCCCGCCTGACCGAACGTCGCCGCGACATCGGCACGCACCGCCGATGCCATCGCCCCCATACCGAGCAGCAGTGAGCGCCGTGAGAGCTTCATCGTGCGATCTCGATCTTCTCTCCTCGCAACGCCGGCGTCAGCGGCGGCGCCCGCCAATGCCGCGTCGTCGCCTCGTACCCGCTTGCGATCTTGATCAGCGTCGGTTCCGAGAACTCGCGCCCCATGAATTGAATGGCAAACGGCATGCCGTCGTCTTTGAAGTAACCGCCCGGCACGAGAATCGACGGTAGACCGGTGTAAGCGTGCAGGCCGTTACGCATCTCGCGCCGCGCAACTGCATCGATCGCCTCCCCGATACCGGGCGCCGTGACGGTGCGATACGGCAGCACCAGTGCATCGAGCTGATACTTGTCCAGCAATGCCACGAGCGCATCGCGCAGCATGATCTGCTGCTTGCGTGCCGCGATGAATGGCGGATAGCGATCGAGCGAACGCAGCGACGTGACTTGGCGCAACGTCGGCTCGACGAGATCGCCGCCTTTCGCCAACAGCTCATCCAGAGAGCGCACCGGCGCACCCGGCGGCAAGGTCGAGAAGTAGTAATTGGCCGCAATGCCCTGCTCGTATGCCGCTGTGCTCGCCGGCCCTTGCGCTGCGCTCAAGTCGATGCCTGTGAGCACCGGATCGACAATGCCTGCGCCGGCCGCCCGCATCGCCGCAAGCTCGCGCTCGAACATCGCGCGTCCCTCGTCGTGCATCGCGCCGGACCGCACCATTTCGCGCAACACGCCGATACGCGCGCCGCGCAAGCCGTCCGCAGCAACGTACGAGACATACGGGGCCGGCGGCATCTGTCCGATGCTCGCAATCGTCGTGAGGTCGCCCGGGTCATAGCCGGCGATGGCATCGAGCACCAGTGCTGCGTCGTAGACACTGCGCGCCATCGGACCGGCGCGCTCCTGAATCGGCGAGTTCCACATCATGCCGGTGCGGCTGACGAGGCCGCGCGTCGCTGCGATCGCCACGACCGAATTGAGCGCCGCCGGGATCAACAACGAGCCGCCGGTGTCGCTACCGAGCGTGACCGTGCTGAGCCACGCAGCCGCCGCAACGCCGGAACCCGAGCTCGAGGCGCCGGGATACTTTCTTGAGTTGTATGGACTGAGCACGACCCCGCCGAGCGTGCTGCCGCTGCCATCGCTCTTGCCGTACCAATCGGCTAGATTGAGCTTGCCGAGGATGATCGCACCTGCCGCGCGCAGGCGCTCGATCACGAACGCATCGCGATCCGGTTGCGAATGCTCGAGCGGCTTGAAGCCGCCGGTCGTCGGCATATCCTTCGTATCGAAGACATCCTTTACGAGGACGGCGATACCGTGCAATGGACTGCGCGGGCCTTTGTCCTTGCGCTCGCGATCCAAGGCACGCGCTTCCTCGAGCGCTCGCGGATTCAGATTGATCACCGAGCGCAGCGTCGGCCCGCCCCTGTCGTATGCCTCGATGCGCGCCAGATACATCGACACGAGCTGTTCGGAGCTCAAGGCGCCGGATTCGAAAGCCGCATTGAGATCGGCGATCGTTGCCTGAGACAGATCGATGCTCTCGGCTCGCGACAGACCCGCGCCACAGGCAAGCAGCGCCACCAATACTTGAACGAATCGCATGGAACGCATCAGTACTTGAAGACCTCACCGCGCAGCTTCGGTGTGTGCTTGGGCAGCGGCAGCGGCGGCGTCGCCTGCTCGTACGCATACGCAATCGAGAGCAACAGCGGCTCGCTGAACGCCGGACCGAAGAAGGAGATCGACACCGGCAGACCTTCGGACGTCAAACCTGCAGGCGCCACCAGATCCGGAAAGCCGGTGATATTGCCGATGTTCGTGAGACCCACGCCCATCGACGGCGAGCTCGCCGGCGGCGTCGGTATGGCACGTCCGGTAAGCGGCTCGTCGGGAATGATGCGATGCGGACGCCGCGGCCGCGTCGGATAGACCAGCACGTCTAGCTTCTTTTCCTCGAAGATGCCCATCACGCCCGTGCGGATCATCTCGATGCCGTGTTCCTTGGCCGATCGATAGGCGAGCGAATCCATGCCCTGCCCCGTCGTCAGACGCTTGATGAGACCTTCGTAGACGATGGGATGCGGACCGTACTTGCCCTGCGGTTCCTTCAAGGCGAAGCCGAGCGTGGCAAGCTCCTGCAGAGTCTTCGGATAGTCGCCGGGAAGCTGCGCGAGATACTTGTCGAAGTACACGACCTTTTCGGTATCGCAGACCACCTTCACCACGGCACGGCGCATCGCGCCGTTGATCACCTGCGGCGGGTAGTACACGGGATCGACGATCTCGGCGCCGAGCTTCTTCAGTCGCGCCAGCGCCTCGTTGAACAGCCGGTCGACTTCCGGATCCGCGCCGGTGCCTTCGCGCATCACGCCGATGCGCACGCCCGCGAGCGACTTGCGCTTCAAGAATACCGAGTAGTCGCGATGCGCAACGCTGATGCTCTTGCTCGTCTCGCGGTCTTCCTCGTCGACGCCCGTCATCGGTCCCAGCATCGCTGCCAGATCCGTGACATTGCGCGCCATCGGACCGACCGCATCGAACGAATAGCACGTCGGAATGACGCCGGTGCGCGAGAGCAGTCCCAGCGTCGGCTTCAAGCCATACACGCCGTTGACCGACGACGGGCTGCGCAGCGATCCGCCGGTATCGGTGCCGAGCGAGAGCGGCGCGAACCACGCCGCCAGCGCAGCGCCCGAACCGCCGGACGAACCGAGCGGCGTGTACTCAGGGTTATAGGGATTGCGGGTCTGACCGGAGACCGAGCTGAATCCCGAACCGCCGGCCGCGAAATCATCGAGATTCACTTTCGCAAAGATGATGGCGCCCGCTTCGCGCAGGCGGCGCACGACCGGCGCATCCGCGGCCGGCTGCGCTCCGTCGAGCACGAACGAGCCGCCGGTCGTCGGCATGTCGACGGTATCGATGTTGTCCTTGAGCACGACCGGAATGCCGTGCAACGGACTGCGTGGCCCCTTTTCTCTGCGCTCGCGGTCCAATGCACGCGCATCCTCGAGCGCACGCGGATTCACATTGATGATCGCGTTGATCGCCGGACCCTTCTTGTCGTACGCCTCGATGCGCGCGAGATAGAGCTTCACGAGCTTTTCGGCACTGAGCACGCCCGCATCGAACGCCGCGTTGATGTCCTCGATCGTGGCCCGCGAAAGATCGAATTCGGCGGCACTCGCGTTCAATCCGCAAGCAAGCGCGCCCAACGTCGCTGCCGCCATCGCAATTCGCCGCGCGCACCGGCGCAGCTCCGGAAGCGCGCGCCGGAGAATCCGGCGCGCCTTTCCCTCGTTACCTCGAGTCATCAGAATCTCCACTCGACGCTGCCGTAGTAGCCGCGCGTCAGCGCCGGGTAGCCGTAGACCTCCTGATATTCCTTGTCGAGGAGGTTCTCGACGCGCGCCTTGATGGCCAGATTGCCGAGTTGATAGCTCGCGAACGCGCGTACGATCGTGTAATCGTCCATCGGGCCGGCGGAATCCGTGCGGTCGTACATGCCGCGGACACCGAATCCGCACGTGAAGTTGTCCGTCACGTTCACCCACGTCGACGCATCGATCGAGTTGCGCGGACGGCGGGTCAGACGTTCGCCCGTGTCGCCGTCCTTGCCTTCCATGTAGGTGTAGCCGAAGCGCACGTGCCAAGCGTCCAGAGGTTGCGCCGTCAGCCCGAGCTCCACACCGCTCGTCTCGGCACTGCTACGGTTCTGATACATGCCGGTGTACGTGGCGTAGTCCGTGTACACCCAGTCGATCAGATCGTTGAACTCGTTCTCGAAGTACGTCAGGCTCACTGCCACCGTACCGCCCAGGAACGACCGATCGACGCCGATGTCCCAACCCGTCGATTCCTCTGGACGCAGATCCGGATTCGGCAGCTGACTCCACGCCGGTACGCCGTAGCGGTCCGACGAGCCGGGCGCAGAGAAGCCCGTGCCGTACGTCGCACGCACTTTCGTATCGGGTGTCGCCATCCACGCAAGGCCCGTGCGCCAGGTAGTCGCACTGCCGACCGTTTCGAAATCGTCGTACCGCACGCCCGCGGTCAGGGTCACCGTGTCCGTGACATCGAAGGTGCCCGAGACGAAGCCGGCGAGGATCTTGTCGCCGCTCAGGTTGTCGTTGATCTGATACTCGGACTCTTCGTAGTTCGCACCGACGACGATCGACAAGCCGCTCGTCGGCGCCCAGGCCGTCTGCCACTCGTAGATCTTGCGCTCGTTGAGCTGCGAGCTGACGCCCCAGTCGTCGATCCAGTCGTACTCACGCTCGTGGTAGCCGAACACGAACTTCGTCGTGATCGTGTCGGTCATGTACCACTCGAGGTACGCCGTCGCGAGCTCGTTGCCCGTCTCTGCCGTGCCGGGCGAGTAGTAGACGAGCGAGCCCGGTGTCTGGAAGGTGGCGTCCTGCTTGCGGTACGTCAGGCCGATCTCGAGCGAATCCGTGACGTCGTAGCTGAGACGCGCCGAATAGCTCGTGTTGTCGTATTCGTTGAAGTCCCGCTCGTTCGCCGTCTCGTACAGTCCGGCCGAGACGCTGAAACCGAACGGACCGGCGCTGCCCGTGAGCGCTCCCGACACCACGTGCGTATCGAACGAGCCGCCGGATAGCTCCACACCGCCCTGCAGCGCGCTGGTGCCCTTCGCGGTGTTCATGACGATGACGCCGCCCATCGCCGCGCTGCCGTACAGCGTGCTCTGCGCACCGCGCAACACTTCGATGCGGTCGACGCCTTGCATACCCGAGCCGCCCATGAAAGCGCCGTAGCTCGCCGACCGGTCGTTCATCCGCACACCGTCGACGACGAGCAAGGTGTGATGCGGATACGCACCGCGAATGTAGATCGATGTATCGGCGCCGACCGCCCCCGTCGCAATCACGCTCACGCCCGATTCCTGAGCGAGCGAGGACTTCAGGTCCGCCACCTGCATGACCGCCATCTCTTCCAGCGACAGGACGCTCACGCTGCTCGACGTCTGACGCCACTCTTGCGGTGCCCGCGATGCCGACACCACGATCTCCTGCAGCTCCTCCTCCATGACGGACGCGTCCTGCGCCTGAGTCTGCGTCGCCGCGAGCAGCGACAGTGCGGTGAGCACTCCCGTGGTGCAACGATATGAGGATGTGCGATACAACAGTGCAGGTTTCATACGAGTCAGCCCTCTTCGCGTAGCAGTAGCGGTTGGTTAGCGCGTCGCCCGAATCAAATTGCGCGTCTACTAGTTAAGACGCACTGCAAAACAATCTTTGTCATCGACGCGCTCGATGGGCTGTATTCATCTTTGACGTAGCGATTCGAGCGATGACGAACGCTACGCGCTCATGCAACTGAGCGTTGCATAGACATGCGCGTTAGAGCGCGAGTGCACGATCTGCCTTCGAGAAGGGGATTGGCTTGCGAGACTTCAGCGTTCGACCGCCTGCGGCCTCATGAACGCGAAACATGATTCGCCGTCTGGCGCGAGATGAGCTGCTTGCCTGGCGCAGGCGTTCAGAACTTCCATTCCACACTGCCGTGAACGCCGCGCGGCAGCGATCGATAGCCATAGACCTCTTCGTAGGTCGCGTCGAACAGATTCTCGACCCGCGCACGGATCGAGAGCTGGTCGCTCACCTTCCAGCTACTGAACAATCGCACTACGGTGTAATCGCGGATGGGCCCGACTTCATGGACTCGATCCCACACGCCACGCACGCCGAAGCCGATCAGCCAATTCGGCGACAGCTCGAACCAGCTCGATAGATCGAGCGAGTGACGCGGCCGCCAGCTCAAGCGTTCGCCGCTGCTCGTCTCGGAGCTTTCGAGGTAGGTGTAGCCCAACCGCGCTTGCCAAGCAGGCGCCATGCGGACCGCCGCGCCAAGCTCATACCCCTGAGTCAGCGCTCGTCCACGGTTCACGAACATGCCTTCGCGCGTGATCGGGTCCAGCTCGACCCAATCGATCAAGCGCTCGAAGCGGTTTTCGAAGTAGGTGACGGTCAAGCTCAGCCGCTCGCCAGCGAGTGCGTGATCGATCCCCACGTCCCAGCCGCGCGAGACCTCGGGCAATAGCCCAGGGTTCGGCAGTTGCCCCCATGCCGGTACGCCGTATCGATCCGCCGATCCCGGCGCCGCGAATCCGGTACCGAAAGTGGCGCGCAGCTTCGTGTACGCCAGAGCGTTCCACGCGACGCCGGTGCGCCAGGTCAAGGCATCGCCCACCGATGCAAAGTCGTCGTAACGAATTCCTGCGTTCAGGGTCACCTCGTCGGTCACGGCAACGACACCGGAAATGAAGGCGGCGGTGATCTCCTCGCGCGTTTGGAAGCCGTTCACCTCGTAATCGGAGCGCTCCTGATTGACGCCGGCAACGACTTCCACGACCTCCCCGTGACGCCAAGCCGTCTGCCAATCGACAATCAGACGTTCGTTGAGCTGCGCGCTCGGCGAATCGCCTCGCCAGAGATATTCGCGGCGGTGCAGTCCCACGACGACGCGCGAGTCGATCATCTCGGCGCTCTCCCAGCTCGCATAGAGCGTCGCGAGCTGATTGGAAGTCGTTGCCACTCCCTTCTCCGGACGCATCCGTGAACCGAGCGCCGCGTATTCGCCCTGCTGGCCGCGGAACGTTGCACCGAACCTCAGGCCTGCCGCCGCCGTAGTCCCCAAATGCGCGGCATAGCTCGAGCTGTCGAATTCGTTGCCGGGCCAATCGTTCGCCGTCCGATAGCCGCTTGCTGCAAAGCTGTAATCGAACGCATCTTGTTCGCCGCTCAGTGCGCCCGACACCGCATACGTATCGAAAGAGCCGCTCGACAGCTTCACATTGCCGTGCAATTCATCGGAGCCGCGCATCGTGTTCATCAGGACGACACCGCCGATCGCGGCGCTGCCGTACATCGGGCTCTGCGGTCCCCGCAGCACTTCGATGCGATTGATTCCGCCCAGATCGGCGTAACTCATGAAGGCGTTGTAGTTTGCCGCGCGGTCGTTCATCCGCACGCCATCGACAATCAATAGGGTGTGATGCGGATAGGCGCCGCGTACGAACACATAGGTTTCTCCGCCGACGGCGCCGGTCGTCACGACCGTGACGCCCGGCTGCTGTCCGAGCGCGGTTTTCAAGTCGTCGATCTGTTGAACGGCCGCGTCCTCGATCGAGATCACGCTGACATCGCTTGCGGTGCGATCGATGTCGAGCGGCGTGCGCGATGCGGAGACGACGATCGAATCGATCGCCGTCTCCCCGTCTGCCATCTGCGCGCCTGCGTTCGCCGGAATGTCGCGTCCGGCGCGTCCTGAACGGGAAGCCAGGCCCCAAACGCCCCGCGAGCTTCCCTGCATCGGACCGACGAGCCACACACCTTTCGCGCTGCGCCGATAGCCGATGCCGGTGGACTGCAACATGCGTTGCAGCGCTTCATCGGCAGTCATGCGACCGCTGACGGCGTTGGAGAGCGCGTCACCGAGCGCTGCTCTGTCGAACGACAACGGTTGCTGCACCTGTTGCGCGAAGCGTTGCAGCGCCTCGGCAAGCGGCATCGCGGGAATATCGAATGTGAGGAGCTCGGCGCGCGGAGCCTTCCATGCGGCGTCGTCCCGGGATGGCGCAGCCGCGTGCGTCAAGAGCGCAGAGATTGAGAGTAGAACGACGCCGGTCGCGTGAATCGCGGCCCGACCAAGACCAATCGGCAGCAAAGCCCGATGCTGCACTGGCGTCCGTGAGGATGGCGTGCGGACCTTCCTTGCAGGTAAGCCGCACCTTTTCATTGCCGCCCTATGGAGATGTCCCGCTGACGAACACCACTCGTCCGTCGCTCGTCGTAGCGCGCACCGGGAAGATGCCCGTAACACCCTCGACGAATGCTTCAGTATCGCCGGCGGTGAAGGTGCCGCTGATGCGGATGCGACCCGCAGCGGCGTCGCCGACCTGCAAGGTCACGACGCTATAGCGATTCATACGTTCCACCGCGGTCGCCAGCGTCTCGTCGTCGAAGGAAATCTGACCTGCTTCCCACGCGAGCGACGCTGCCCGATCGACGCCGCGCAGCTCGATGCTGTCGCCGTGAATGGATGCGATCAGCGCGCGCCCCGGCGTGAGTTGCGTGCGTTGCCGCGATTCTTGGCCGCGCGCCGCGGCTTCACGCAGCACCTCGACGCTGCCTTCGTAAAGGATCACTTGAACCTGCGAGCTCAAGAGCTCGACGCTGAACTCCGTTCCTGTCGCGACGACCTTGCGATTGGCGACGTCGACGGTGAAGGGGCGGCGCGCATCGTGAGCAACGGAGAATCTCGCGCGACCGCGTACCAGGCGCAGCTCACGCTTGCCGCCGCTGTAGCGCACCTCGACGCGCGTCTGCGAGTCGAGCGAGACGGACGAGCCGTCCTGCAATACGACGACACGTCGCTCGCCCAGCGCCGTCTCGTAAGTGTCCGGGGCGAAGCCGACCCAAAGCGACACGAGGATGGCCACGAGGGTGACCGCCGCGACGAGTCCGAAAATCATCTGGCGCTGAGCATTGCGCGCCTTCGTGGTGGCCTGGGCGGCATGGAAGCGATCGAGCGCATCCCGTCGCATCGTGAGCAGCTCTGGATCGAGCGGCTGGATGCCGAAGGACTGCCAGGCGCTCGCGACACGCTCAAAGGCGCGTGCATTGGCCGGATGCTCAGCCAGCCACGCCTCGAACTCGCGGCGCACGCTCGCAGAAATGCTCTGTTCGGCCAGTCGAATACACCACTCGCTCGCAGTCTCGATTCGCTCGACCTCCTCGCGTTCGTGCTCGTAGCCCCCCAACTCCAAAGTCATGCGCCTCCCCTGACCCTCAACGTGATGTGCGCCATGGCGCGTGCCAAATGGCGCTCGAGCGTGCTCAACGAGATGTCGAACGCCTGCGCGATCTCGCGCTTGTCGACGTTCTCGATCCGATACAGCACGAAAATGTCCCGTGTGAGCTCCGGCAGCTCGCTCAGCGCGGCCGCCAAGCTATCGAGCGACTCACGTCCGGCCACGACTCGCAACGGATCGAGGAAATCGACCCCGACATCGTCGGCGGCGAGCGCCTCGGATCGGTGCGCAACGCGCACTTTCTCGCGTCGGCTGCGGTCACGTAACAGATTGACCGCCATGCGAAAGACATAGGCCTCGGGCGACTGCACCTGCGCGGCTTCCTTGGTCGCCAGTCGAATGAACACCTCCTGGATCATGTCCTCGGCCTCGGCATGGCTGCCAAGCCGTCTCAGGAAGAAGGCCATCAGCGCCGGACGAAAGCGCCGATTCAATTGCTCTAACGAAAGATCCGCATCGACCTCAGGACACGCTGCGTACAAGAAAGCTCTCCCGCAGTTCCCCCTAGCACTGAAAAAATCCTGATAGTGGTTTTCAATCCGTCGGCTGGTCGACCGCCACGCTGTTCGTATTGGTGCGTGAATGGCCGCGGCGTGTCCTATGCAGGAACGATGCCGAACAGCGGATTGAAACCGGGGAATCACAGCGTCGTGCGAAATCTCGTCGTCGTTATCCCAGAAGACGCACGAACTTAGCGTCTTAGTCACACGGCGCGCTCAACAGCGCCAGAAATCGGCCGCCGTTCACACTGCATCGTCACGGAACAGCCGGACTCAACGTCAGCACCGTTGCGGTGCGTGAGACTCACCGCTCGTTCGATGCGAGTGCATGAATCGGCGCTCCCGCACTCGAAATGACGAATTTGGCGCTCCGGTGCGTCATTACCAATGTGAGACCCGTAAAGACAGCCATAGCCGGCCTCGTCGCCGTCGCCTTGCTTGCCGCCGCGTACCAGTACCGGAGCCAAACCAAGAGCCAAGCCCCCGCCGCGTCGCGCACGATGACCGCCGCGGTGTCGGTGCGAACGGCGGAAGTCACGCTGCAGACCATGGACGCCACGGTGCAATCCAGGGGCACGGTACAAGCGAATGAATTCGTCGAGATCACAGCGCAAGTCGCAGCCCGCGTGACGGCCATCCACTTCAAGGAAGGCTCATATGTAGAGCGCGGCGCCACCCTCGTCGAGCTCGACAGCGCCGAAGCGCGCGCCGAGCTCGCGGAGGCCGAAGCGGCCTACGCGAACAGCAAGAGCTTCTATGAGCGCAGCCGCGCACTCGAAGTCGCCGCCGCAGTCTCCCAGTCGCAGCTTCAGCAGCTCGAAGCCAACCTGCTCCGCGATGAGGCACGTGTCGCCGCAGCTCGTGCGCGGCTGGCCAATCACGTGATCAAGGCGCCGTTCAGCGGGTTCGTCGGCTTGCGGCGCGTGAGCGTCGGCGCCTTCGTCACGGCAGGCACGACGATCACGACGCTCGACGACATCTCGCGCGTGAAGATCGACTTTTCCGTACCTGAGTTCGCATTGCCCGCCTTGCAGCCCGGGCTCGAAGTCGTGGCCAGCTCGCCCGTCTATCCCGGACGTTCGTTTGTCGGCCACGTCGATGGCATCGATCCCCGTCTCGATGCCTCGACGCGCTCGATTCGCATTCGCGCAAGCTTTCCCAATGCGGATCGAGCGCTCGCACCCGGCATGTTCATGGCCGTTGCGCTGGTGCGTGAACGATTCTCCGCGCCGGTCGTGCTGGAAAGCGCCGTGATTCCCGAACAGGGAAAGCAGTACGTCTTTGTCGTCGACGGCACGATCGCCGCGCGCCGCCAGATCGAGCTGGGGCAGCGCGAACCGGGCCGTGTGCAAGTGCTCTCGGGCTTGCTTCCCGGCGAACGCGTCGTCATCGACGGTGCACTCAAGCTGCGTGACGGCGCGGCGGTGAAGGACGTTGCCGTCGACACCGCGGAGCCGCTCACGTGACGCTCTCCGAACTGTCGATTCGCAGGCCCGTTTTCGCCACCGTCCTCTGCCTGCTCCTCGTCTTCGTCGGTCTGCTGTGTCTGTCGCGACTGTCGGTGCGCGAAATGCCGCGCGTCGAACGGCCTTCCGTCAGCGTCCAGACCTACTACCGCGGCGCCTCGGCGCAGGTCATCGAGTCGCGCATCACGCAGCCGATCGAAGATGCGCTCGCCGGTATCGAAGGCATCGAGAAAATAGTCTCCGCGAGCACCGACGAGAACTCGCGCATCACCATCGAGTTCTCCATCGACCGCAACATGGACGAAGCAGCGAACGATGTGCGCGATCGTCTATCGCGGCTTGCCTCCTCACTGCCGCAGGAAGCGAACGCACCTCAACTCCTCAAGTTCGACGGCGGCGAATCGCAAGTTGCCTTCGTGAATCTTCGCAGCGATCGGCTCTCGCTCATGGAGCTGACCGACTACGCCGAGCGCAACATCCTGGACCGCTATGCCGCCCTTCCCGGCGTCGCACGCGCTGCCCTCGTCGGCGAGCGCCGGCCCGCCATGCGCATCTGGCCGGACCGCCAGGCGATGGCGGCGCGCGGCATTACGGTCGCCGACATCGAAACGGCACTGCGAACCCAGAACCTCGAGCTGCCCGCCGGCCGCCTGGAATCCGTGGATCGCGAGTTCACGCTGCGTACCGACACGCGCCTGACGACCGAGGAGCAGTTTCGCGACTTGATCGTGCAGCGAGGCAGCGACGGCTACTTCGTGCGGCTCGGCGAGATCGCCGAGGTGCGCCTTGCCCCGGAAAACGAGCGCAGTGCATCCCGCTCTAACGGTGCGCCCGGCGTCAACTTCACGATTCAGCAGCAATCCGATGCCAACGCGCTGGAGGTCGCCGAAGCCGTCGCCGTCTTGACCGAAACGCTGTCGAAGACGCTGCCTGAGCACATGGAGCTGCGCGTGCTAATCAATAACGGCGAGTTCATCCGTGCGTCGCTCCGCGAAGTCGAGCTCGCCATTCTGTTCTCGCTCGGATGCGTGCTCGTCGTCATTTACGGCTTCATGGGCAATTGGCGCGCCACCTTGATCCCGGCGCTCACCATTCCCGTATCGATCATTGCGTCGGCGATCTTCATTTACGCGATGGACTATTCGCTCAATACGCTGACGCTGCTTGCCATCGTGCTCGCGATCGGTCTCGTAGTCGACGACGCGATCGTCGTGCTGGAAAACATCCACCGACACCTGGAAAACGGCCGCGACGGCCTGCTCGCCGCGCTCTACGGCAGCCGCGAGGTCGGCTTTGCCATTATCGCGACCACAGCCGTCTTGATCACGGTGTTCCTGCCGCTGTCGTTCCTGACCGGCACGATCGGCCGCCTGTTCGTCGAATTCGGGCTGACGCTTGCCGCGTCGATCTTCATCTCCTGCATCGTCGCGCTCTCGCTCGTGCCGATGCTGTCCTCGAAGCTCCTAAGGCGCGAGGCCATGCATGGTCGCGCCGCGCAGCTCATCGAATCTGCCTTCGCTCGCATTGCGGCAGCGCTATGAGCGCCTCCTTGTGTCCTTACTGCCGCACAGCGCCTGGGTGATCGCCGCCGCTGTGCTGCTGCTGGCAGGCGCCATCGGCCTGTTCACGCAGCTTCGCTCCGAAGGCGCCCCGGTTCAGGACAGCGGTTTCATCCTCACATCCATCGTCGGCCCGGAAGGTGCGAGCTTCGAGTACATGGATCGCGTGACGCGCCAGGTCGAAGACATCATCCGCACCATGCCGGGTTCCGAGGATTACGCGCGTGTGTATTCCTCCGTCCCGGCCGCTGCCAGCAACTCGCAGCTCAATCGCGCGAACGTCAATATCTCGCTCGTCGACTTCTCGGAACGATCGCGCTCGGGCATGGAGATCGCCTCCGCAATTCAGAAGCGGCTTGCCGATATTCCCGAGGTGCAGATCACCTCCCGCGTCAGCGGCATGATGGGCTTCGGCGCGAATGCGCAGCAGGCCAGCTTCGTGCTGCAGGGCCCCGACTACGAGACCCTTTCCAGCTGGCGCGAGCAGCTCTTGCCGCATCTCCTGGCGAACCCTGCCTTCGCGCGCGTCGATGTCGACTATCGCGAGCGCAAACCCCAGATGCTCGTGAAGATCGACCGCGATCGAGTCGCCGAGCTCGGCGTCTCGCTCCAGACGCTGAGCCACACGCTCGAGACCATGCTGGGCTCGCGTATCGTCACGACCTTCGTCGAGGCGGGCCGCGAGTACAACGTCATCGTGCAAGGCGCTCGCGCCGAACGTGCCACGCCGGACGACCTGAGCAACCTCTACGTAAGATCGGAGCGAACCGGCGAGCTGATTCCGATCTCGAACCTCGCCTGGCTGGAGGAAACATCGGTCGCCCAGGAGTTCAAGCGCTTCAACCGCCTGCGCGCCATCACGTTCACGATTCGATTGACGGACGAGGCCACGCAAGGCGATGCGGTCGCGTTCATGCGTCGGCTCGTCGCCGAGCAGCTACCGGAAAGCGCCTCGCTCGACTACGACGGCGCGACGCGCGAGTACCTCCAGTCCACGAGCGAGCTGTACTGGACGTTCGCCTGGGCGCTCATCGTCGTGCTGCTCGTTCTCGCCGCCCAGTTCGAAAGCTATCTCAACGCGCTCGTCATCATGGCGACCGTGCCGCTCGCGATCATCGGGGCGGTACTCGGCATGTACGTGAGCGACGTTTCGATCAACATCTATAGCCAGATCGCAATCGTCATGCTGATCGGCCTTGCCGCGAAGAACGGCGTGCTCATCGTCGAGTTCGCCAATCAGCTGCGCGATGCGGGCGTGGAATTCCGCGACGCCATCGTGCAGGCCTCGGCCGCGCGCCTGCGCCCGGTGCTGATGACCACATTCTGCGCGGCCGGCGGTGCAATACCGCTTTATTTCGCGCACGGCGCCGGTGCCGAGAATCGTTACCCCGTCGGCGTGGTCATCATCTACGGCGTGATCGTTTCCATGGTGCTGACGCTCGTCGTCGTGCCGGCGGTCTATGCCCTGCTCGCGCGCAACGCCCGCACGCCGGAGTACGTCAGCCGCCTGATCGACCGGCTCACTGCGCGATCGTCTTCCGACGCTCTAAGCGCCGCACAGACGCTCGACGACCACGTATCCACTCGAACCTGACTGCCACTACCGCTATGAAACTGCGTTCCATGCTTCGCGTCCGTCCGCTCCTCGCACTCACCGCCTGCGCTGCGGCCGCCGCCCCTCTGATTGCGCCGCTGCAAGCGAGCACGCCGCTACCGCGTCCGCACGCACAGGAAGTCATCGATGCACGGCGCGATGGCTTCAATACGATCGGCTGGGCCTCGAAGGCGATCAACGATCAGCTGAAGACCCGCGCGCCCGGCCTCAACCGGATCGCAACGGCCGCCGAGACGATCCACAAGATGGCGCCTGAGATTGCTTATTGGTTTCCCGCCGGTACCGGTCCCGAATCGCGGCTCGATACGAAAGCGATGCCAGAAATTTGGTCCAAGCGTGCCCATTTCGATGCGCTGACACGCGAGCTCGTCGCCGAATCCCAGCGCCTTCAGGACGCCATCGCGACGCAGGACGTGGCAGCGATCCGCACTCAATTCACCGCGCTGCGTCAGGTCTGCTCACGCTGTCACCGTGCATATCTCGCGGACTAGCGGGATTCATTCGGCGCGCTGCCTGGCTTAAGACGCTACGTTGCCGGAAACTCCGGCCTCTCTTTGATTCATCCAAGCGTGCGCCGTATCGGCATCATGTGCAGCGGGCACAATCATCAAAGCTGGTGCAGGGAGGCTTCTATCTATTTCGTGAATGTGGGTACCGTGCCATGCAACGCGAGGCCGAATGCGCCCTGGCGCGAGCTAGCCGCTCGCTTCGTCCGTCGATCCTCTATACACCTTAGTCCAGTGGCGCCTGCTGCACTGGGCTTCCTATTCTTCTGGCATGCGCGGTCCGCGCGATCGGAGGAAACACGCCATGCAGGCAGGTACGACGCTCTTTCAATTGCGTGCGGATGGAGACGGCTTCTTCGACGGCTCGAACTTGGGCGTGCGGATCGCTCGCGCAGTCAATGCCAAGCCGCGCGCGGGTGGCGCGGCCGTCACGCTGGCCGGCGGCGTGATCGAGATCGGGCGGCACAAGGCCCTCGACAGTCTCTCCTCCTTCACGATCGAAGCGACCGTCACGCCGCGCACGATCGGACCCGAACGGCAGAACATCGTCGAAGCGCAATCGCCCGGCATTGCGTTGTTCATGAGCCCAGAGGGCAAGCTCGTAGGCTCTCTGCTCATCAACGGCTCATGGCAAGGCCTCGATTCGGGCAACGTCCGGCTCGAAGCGAACACAGCGACGACCGTGCGCTTCACGCGCGATGAGGCCGGCAAGGTCGAGCTCAGCATCGGCGATCGGGTCGTCGCCACTAAGACCATCGCCGGCGCCATTCAGAAAGCCGGCGACGGCGGCTTCAAGATCGGCGCCTGGACCGACGGCAAGAAGTGGCCGTTCGACGGCACGATCTCCGATCTAGCGATTCGGACCGGAGCGGTACCTGCCACCTATATCAGCTCGCTACGACAGAAAGCGCAGCAGATAGAAGCCTCGGTATCGAGTGTCCTGCGCCGCGTGCGCGTCAGCTTGATTCCGGACGAGAGCCGCGCGCGGCTGCTGCCCATCAAGGACATCATGAACGCAGCCGGCGTCGAGCGACTGTCCGATCTGCAGACGCTCAAGATCACGACACGCACCGTGATCACGAAAGGCATGGTGCTCGTGGCTGGCAAGAAGGCGCCGACGATCGATTGGTCGTCGATCGTGAACGAGTTTCGCGCCGCCACGAAGGCCGACAAGCAGAAGCTCCTGGCGCGCACGCTCACGAATCAGAATTCGGAGAAGGTGCTGCTCAAGGCCGTGACCTCGACGGCGGGCGGCACGACGCAGCCGGGCGCCGGACCTGCGATCACACCCATAGGGACAGGAACGTCGCTCGGGGGCGCGGCAGTGGTTTCTGCATTCGGTACGCAACCCGGCAGCGCGTTCGGTACCACCGTCACGCACGTCGGCACGACTGCTTCCGCAACGCCGACCGCTGCCCTCGCGCGAAACCTCCGCGACGTCGCGCGTATGCGTCCGGACTTGCTCCGCACATCGCCTAGCGAATTCATTCGTCTCGACGGAAGTCAGCTCAAGGTCGATCCGGCGCTCCTCACCAAGGTGAAGGATCGCAACCCGATCAACTGGGTGGACACGGTCGCACCTCAGTATCACCTGCTGACGCTCAAGACCATTCCGGTGAACTCGGCCGTCATCATTGCCGGCGAGCTCGATCTCACGAACACGGAGCTCGTGGTCGAGCCGAATGTCGGCACGCTCTACATCATCGCCGAGAAGATGATCTGCGGCGACAACGCGGCGATTACATGGCGGCGCCCCAGCGGCACGACGCCCGCACGACAGGACGATCCGAGCCTCAACGGGCGTAGCTGGTCCGGCGTGCACACGAAGCCGAACTCGCGCGACGGTCTCGACGGCGAGAACGGACGCGATGGCGCAGCCGGTCTCAACGGTGCGCCTGGCGCGCCTGCGCCGAATCTCGAAATGTGGGTCAAACACATGACCGGCATGCCGAACCTCGACTTCACCGGCGAAGACGGTCGTCCCGGCGGCGCCGGCCAGCGTGGCGGTCGCGGCGGCAATGGCGCCGACGGCAAAGTGGGCGAACGTATCTGGTTCTTCGGCTGGCGTTGCACGAGCGATCCGGGCGATGGCGGCGATGGTGGTAACGGCGGTCGCGGCGGAGCCGGTGGACGCGGCGGCAATGGCGGTAATGGCGGCAAGATCACGATCGGCGTGCTGGAAGGCACGCTCACCAGCACCGTCACGAACAAGGCATTCAAGATCAAGAACGCAGGCGGACGTCCCGGCCGCGGCGGCGCCGGCGGCGCCGGCGGCTTGGGCGGAGCGGGCGGTCGATCCGGCGTGGGCGAAACCTGCAAAGATGCGGAGCACGGCCATCCCGGCGCGCAGGGACAACCTGGTCCGACGGGTCAGGACGGCTTCTCTGCAGGTATCGATGGCTATGTGGAGTTCTTCGAATTCTCCGAAGACGCGTGGGACGAGCTGCTGACGCGCCCCTGGGTGACGGAAGTTGCACCCGTGCAAGCGTTCCCCGGCGACACCGTGACGCTGCGCGGCTCACGCTTCACACCGCAGGACCAAGTGTTCTTCGACGGCGAGGTCGTGTCACATACCATCGCGCCGGACGAGAGCGTGCAATTCACCGTACCGGATGATGCGAGCGGCGGCGCGAAGACGATTTACGTACAGCGCTCCGACGGCGACGAGAGCAATCGCATCACGGCCTATGTGAAACCGAGACTGGATACGCTTCCGAACGCTCTCGCACCAGGCGCCGAGGTCTCGATCAAGGGCGCCGCATTCCTGCCGGATGCAACGGTACTGATCAACGGCGCGGCCGCTCCAGCGACGGACGTCAGCGCGACTGAGATCAAGTTCGTGATGCCCGGCACCGACGGCACGGGATCATCGGGCGGCAGCGTTACCGTACAAGTACGCAATCCAGACGGATTGGTGTCGAACCTGCGCACGGCACAGATTCCCCGCATCCTCGAAGTCCCCTTCAAGTACGGCCAACACAATCTGCCTTTCAATAATTTCTCGGACGGCATTCCGGATTGGAGCACGTTCGAGGACACCTTCGGCGCAGCGGAAGTCTGGCACGAGCTGCTCGATTCGGTGTTCGGCCATCCGGTGCTCACGACCGCGTACTTCATCTTCTATAAAAAGTTCCTAAAGGGTAAAGCCAACGGCGGTTACGCGACTGGCTTCTGCACTTCGCTGTCGAGCTTCGTGGCGGATCGCTTCTGGCAAGGACGCAACGACACGATCACGGTCACGAAGGATTCCATCCACAAGCTGCTGACCGCCGTGCACGGCAAGCTCTTGAGCCGCGAGTCGCTGCTGCATTTCCACGATCAGGGCCGCCAAGGCGTAGACCGCGTACTGCGCACCTATCGCGAGATCGAGGCCACGTTCCTGCGCGGCTGCGATCGCCACAATGCGCCGCTCTTGTTCTTCATCCCGTCGGGCGCCGCCTGGGATTCGGGTTACTTCGATAAGCTGAGCGACTCTCACTGCATCATGCCGTGGCGTTTCGTGTATCCGGAAGGACGCGTGCCGACGCGCGACCCCACGGGCACGACGACGCTGACGGATCCTCGCGACGTGGAGCTCTACTGCTGGGATTGCAACCGTTCAGACTCGCCGAACTGCCGGCTCAAGTTCTTCGAAGAGGATGGCAAGATCCATTACGACTATTTCGTCGAGTCGACGAAAAAATTCAGCAGCAAGGACGGCATCACGCTCGGCATGATGCGCCTTGGCGACTACCTGCTCGCAGACCACGACCTGCCGTTCAGCGGACCGTTCGGCCTGCGGCGCTTCATCATCGACTTCTTGCTATCGCCGGCAGACCTCGAGATCACCGACGGCGCGGGGCGGCGTACCGGCAACTTCGGAGGTCAAATACTGGCAGAGATTCCGGACAGCCATCCGTGCTACTTGATCCCGCACTGCTACCTGCTGCCGGAAGATACCGCGCTCACACGTCGCATCGTGGGCAACGCAACGGGCCAATATTCCTTCCACTCGATTCTGCCGCAGGGCGGTTCGCTGGCGCTCGAGAATGTCTCCACGCAGGCCGGTCAAGCCGACGTGCTCGCGGTGAGCGCCGATGCGAATCAAATCCGCTTCACGCCGGCGGCGGAGAAGACGTTCGCCTTGACGCTGTCGCGAATGGTAGGCACCCAGGCACGTGCATTGGCGATCACCGGTGCGGGCGGCGGTCCCGCAGCGGACGTCGACATCACGCTGTCGCCGGACCTGTCGCTGCTACGCGTCGGTAATCGCGGCGCTGCCCGCAACGTGACCGTCAAGGCTTTCTCGATCGACAAGGCGACCAATACTCCCGCGAATCGACAGTTCGCGACTCTGAATCTGCCTGCCAACCACGACCTCACGGTCGCGGTCAGCAACTGGACGAACCTCGATGCTGCAGTGGAGACACTGAAATTCGATTGAGCTGCGAGAAGCGCCCCGCCGGCGGCATCGAATCGTGACGGTCGATCTGCGCCGCGGCGCGACCATACGCGCGCTGCTACGCGATGCTGATCGCCTAACAGCCACGCTAAGATGCGCTTCAGTCGTTGCGGCTACCCAGCCGCCGCCGTGCCCTGCGTCGCGCCGGACACCGGGCTTAGCGGCAGATGCTTCTCCACGGCCTGCTGCAAGCGTTCGAACAACAGCGGCTTGGTCAGGAAGTCGTCCATGCCGGCATCCAAGCAGCGCTCCATCTCCACCGACATCGCATGCGCTGTCAGCGCGATAACCGGCGTGCGCGGCCTGTTCCCTTCGAGCGCACGAATGAGCTGCACTGCTTCGAGACCGCCCATTACCGGCATCTGTAGGTCCATGAGCACGAGGTCGTAGCGGCCGCCCTTGAACTTGGCCACGCCTTCCCTGCCGTTGCTCGCGAGCGTGACCTCGCACCCGAGCCGTTCGAGGAAACGACGCGCGATCTTCTGATTGACCAGGTTGTCTTCCACCACGAGTACGCGCTTGATCCGATCGGCCGCCGCATCCGTTTGAGCCGCTTCCGCTTGGGAGGACGAATCAACCGCCACGCTTTCGCGCGGACTGCGTCCGCTGATGCATGCCACCAGATCGCGTGTGCGCACCGGCTTCGATAGGTAACCTGCAAACCCCAAGCCCTCGATGCGCTGTAGCTTTGCATGCCGGTCGATGGCCGTCAGCAGCACGACTCGCGGCGACGACTCGGCTCCATATGACGCGAGCGCCTCGACCAGTCGCACCGACTCGCGCAATTCGAGCCCCGTGAGCACGATGCGATACGGCATCTTCGCAGCCGCGGAGTCGGCCATACGCTGCAAGGCCTCCGCCACCGTGCTTGCGTGGCCCACCTCACAGCCCACTCCCTGCAAGCGCGCCGCCAGCGCTGCTCTCTGCGCTTCGCTCTTGTCGACTACCAGCACGCGCTGCCCCGCACATGCCTTCGCTTCGGGCGACTCCGTGACGATCTCGCACGGAAGATCGAACCAGAAGCATGATCCTTTGCCCACCTGGCTTTCCACACCGATGCGCCCGCCCATCATCGACACCAGCGCCCGCACGATCGAAAGCCCGAGGCCCGTCCCGCCGAAGCGGCGCGTCACCGACGAGTCCGCCTGCACGAACGGCTCGAACAGCCGTGCCTGGCACTGCGGATCGATGCCGACACCTTCGTCCTTGACGCTGAAATGCAGGGTGCGCTCGCCGCTCTGATCCACCGTCGGCTCGACGCCGATCAGAATCTCGCCGCGCTCGGAGAACTTGACCGCATTGCCCACGAGGTTGATGAGGCACTGCTTCAGCCGCTGCGGATCGCCGCGCACTTCGGCCGGCGTGTGCGGCGCCACGTGCACGATGAGCTCGAGCCCCTTCGCGCTGGCCGCCGCCGCCATCATGGTGGCGACATCTTCGAGCACGTCGTGGACACGAAACTCCGTCGACTCGAGCTCCATCTTCCCGGCTTCGATCTTCGAGAAATCGAGCAAGTCGTTGATGATCGTCAGCAGCGACTGAGCGCTCGAGCGGATCGTCTGCGCATATTCGAGCTGCGTGCGGTCCAGCGGCGTATCGAGCAAGAGATCGATCATGCCGATGACGCCGTTCAACGGCGTGCGAATCTCGTGGCTCATGTTGGCGAGGAATTGACTCTTCGCACGGTTGGCCGCTTCCGCCGCCTCGCGCGCCGCAATCAGCTCCTGCTCGCGCTGCTTGTGCTCGGAGATGTCCTCGACCATGCCCTCATAGCCGACGACATTGCCTTCCTCGTCCGTGATCACGCGCGCCGTTTCCGAGATCCAGATGATCGCTCCGTCCTTGCGGTACACCTGAGACTCGAAGTTGCTCACCGTACCGGTGCGCTGCACTTCTTCCATGAAGCGTTCGCGACGACCCGGCTCGACGTAAAGCTGCGTGCGAATGTCCGAGAGCTTCTCGATGAGCTCCTGCGGCGAGTCGTAACCGTAGATGCGCGCCAGCGCAGGATTGGCATCCATGTAGCGACCGTCGACGGTCGTACGGAAGATGCCTTCGAGCGCGTTGTCGAACAGCGACTTGTAGCGCCTCTCGGTTTCGCGCGAGGCGATCTCCGCTTCCTTGCGCTCGGTGACGTCGAAGACGATGCCTTCGAGCGCGAGCAGCGTGCCGTCATCGGCGTAGACGCCGACACCGCGTTCGGACACCCAGCGCACGGCCCCATCGGCGCGCACGATGCGATATTCGACGACGTAGTTCTTGCGAGCCGCCAACGCCTCGCGCACGGCGCCGTCGACGCGCTCGCGATCCTCTGGATGCGTGATCTCTTGGTACGAGACAGCGCTGTTGAACAGGAGCTGCTCTGGACGGTAGCCCGTCAACCGCAAGCAGCCTTGACTGACGAACTCCATCGTCCATTGGTCGTCGTCACGGCAGCGATACACCATCCCATCGAGATGGCTGAGCAGCGTCTGCAACATGCGCGCCCACTGGTTCGGCGTGTCTATGTCGATCGATGAAGCGTTCATAAGCCCAAGGAGTACGTGCGGCACGGGGACGTTACCAGCACATACGTCTTGCGCGCGCGATTCGTCTCTCATTCCTGAGAGTGAATTTCAGCAGACAACACGATGGAACGAACTTGTCTATCGAATATGCACAACAAGAGTGCGCACGATCTTTTCGCTGCACCAAGAATGGGCTCTTGCGTTGTTCGCGGCGAATGACATCGCTTCGTGAACGCAGCATGAATATACGACATTGCTCATCGTGATCGCTGCCTCGTTTGCGATGTGCTCGATGAGAAAGCGGCGATCGAGCAAAGGTCACCACCACGACTACGATGATGCGAAACGTCATCTCGCGGAACGCATCGTCCGCTTTCGATGCACGCCGTAAAGACGCTGCTCAAAGTCCCGACCCACGGACGAATGCAGAAGCAGCCGACGGCAATGCGGCGCGTGCCGTCCGCGAGATCGGAAGGACGCCGGACCGCCCGGAACTCGTTCTCGTTTTGAAGCGCTCGCGGCTCTGCCGGCCTTTCGATCGCTCGAGCGTTCATCCGAACCCTGAGCGCTTTATGTACAAAGCGCGAGCCAATTCGTTGTTTTCGCCGGAGCGTATTCGCAACACTACGCGGCCACTAAGAACCAACAAGAACTGCTAAGTGCGGCCGCTCACGCCTAATAAGAAGAAGCGAGCGCCCTACTGCCACACGTGGGCGTGTCGTCTCGTGCGACGGGTCAAGTCGTGCGCTGTCAAACTGTGCCTGTTCGGTTTGCTTCCCAGCCTGGCTTGGGCGCAGCAGGCTCCCTTGGTCACACCAAGAGATCTTCGGCCCGAACAGCCGGACACGCCGCCCGCCGAGCTTCCTACGCCCGCCCCGATCACGGCCCCGGAAGAGGCCGAATCGGTGTACGTCACCATCGGTGATGTAGACGTCGTCGACGGCTTTCCTGAGCTGCGCGAGGCGACCGATGTCCTCGTCGCACCGCTGCGCGCCCAGCGCGTTTCCGCAGCGGAGCTTTATCAGCTGGCGGCCGCGATCGAGGAGCTCTACCGGCAGGAAGGCTATCTACTGGTTCGCGTCACGCTCCCGCCGCAATCGGTCGGCGACGGCGAGACGCTGAAACTGCAAGTCATCGACGGCTTCATCGAGTCGATCGATCTCGACGGCGTACCGGCTCGCGCGCGACGCTCGGTGCGACGTCATCTCGAGCCTTTGATCGGCCAGCGCAAGCTGCGTGTCGATACCGTCGAACGACTCGTCACGTTGGCGGGACGCGCGCCTGGCGTACGTTTGCGGAGCGCGCTCGATGCAGGCGACCAACTCGGCGGCGTACGTCTGATCCTCGACGGCGACCATCAACTGTTCAGCTCGGGCTATTCGACGAACAACCGCCTCTCCGAGGGGCTCGGCAAATGGGATCACACCTTCCGGCTGACCTTCGATCAGCTGCTCGGCCGCGGCGAGCAGCTCTATACCTATTTATCCGGCGGCTCCGACTTCTTCGATGCGCTGACCTTGAAGGGCGAGCGGCGCATCGTCGGCGGCGGCATCACCCTGCCGATCGGCGCCGATGGATTTTCGCTCAACCTCGAGTACACGCGCTCGATCACCTCTCCGGAGCCGGTGGCGATCTGGGTCCCGCGACTCGAAAGCCGCTTCGAGCGCTACAGCTTGCGACTTTCTTATCCGCTGATCCTGAGCCGTCGCCAGGCGCTGACATTAACCACTGCCTTGGAAGCGATGGATCAGCAGGACTCGTTCCCCGACTTCTTCGGCTTCGTGTTGAGCGAAGATCGCCTGCGGGTGCTGCGCCTCAGCGCGGATTGGACCTTGCCGGTCGCGAACGGCGCGCTCGCGTGGAATACCACGCTGTCCCAAGGCATCGATGCGTTCGGCGCGCGTGGTGAAGTCGATGTCAGCGAGAGCGGCATCGGTTTCTCGCGGCCTGGCGCCGCACCCAACTTCGTCAAGCTCGATACGACGCTCGTCTACGACTTGCCGCTGCCCCGCGGCTTCGGCTCGCGCTTCGTGCTGCGCGGTCAGATTCCGCTCAATGGCGTGATGCCGAGCGCCGAGCTCTTCAGTCTCGAAGGTGAGCAAGCGCTGTCCAGCTTCCGCGCGGGTGCCCTCGCGAGCGATGCCGGTTGGTCCTTACGCGAAGAAATCGTGCGGCCGGTCGGCATCAGAGAGCTGCACTTGTCCCCCTTCGTTTACGCGGCCGTCGGTCGACTATCGAGCCGTCAACCGGGCACACCGTATGGCCGCGACAGTCTCGCCTACGGCCTCGGGCTGCGCGCCTTCTGGCGCTCGTTCGATCTCGCCATGGAGTACGGCCATTACGACGCGCATCCGGGTGGACTTGATGGCGAGCAGTTCTTCGTTCGCGGAGGAATGCAGTTTTGAAGCGCCCGCTCAAACGCAGATCGCAATGCCTGTCGCGCTGGATCAGTCTGCTCGCCGGCGCCTCGCTCGGTCAGCTGGCACACGCTCAATCGGTACCGACCGGCGGCGTCGTCACCGCCGGCCAAGCCGCCATCGAGAACACCAGCGATCGGTCGCTCGCGATTCGGCAGCAATCCGATCGCAGCGTGATCCGCTGGAACGACTTCAGCATCGCCGAAGGCGCGCGTGTCGATTTCCTGCAGCCGAACCGTAACGCCGCGACGCTCAACATCGTCCAGGGCAGCGATATCTCGACGCTCGCCGGCATCCTGTCGGCGAACGGTAGCGTCTATCTCGTCAATCCGAACGGCATCGCGATCACGCCCACCGGACTCATCGACACGCGCGGTGGTTTCGTCGGCTCGACGCTTCCCATCAGCGAAGAGGACTTCATGTCCGAGCGCCTGCTGTTCAGCGGACGCGGCGGCTCGATCACCAATCACGGCCGCATTCGAACCGATGCGGGCGGCGTCGTCGCATTGCTCGGCTCGCGCGTCGAGAATGCTGGCTACATCAGTGCACCGCTCGGCAAAGTGGCCTTGGGTGCCGGCGAGCGCATGGCGCTCGACCTGAACGGCGACGGCTTCCTCCAATTGCTGCTGCCGACCGAGCTTGCCGAGGGAGCGCTGATCGGCCACAGCGGCAGCATCGATGCGCCCGGCGGCACCGTGATGCTGAAGGCGGACACGGTGCGTCAAGCGTGGCGCGACATCGTCCATGTCCCGGGCGAGATTCACGCGAACAGCGTTCAAGCGCGCGACGGCCGCATCGTTTTCTCGAGCGGTAGCGGCAATGTGCACGTCTCCGGCACGCTCGATGTCTCGGCAGCTCAAGGCGCCGAGCGCGGTGGCTCGATCGATATCACGGGCGCGAATGTTTCACTGAACGGCGCAATGCTCGATGCGACCGGCCCTAGCGAGGGTGGACGCATTCGCATCGGCGGCGCATTCCAAGGCGGCAAGCCCGGCAGCACCGACTCGACGCATGCGGCGCGCTTCGGCGCGATTGAAGGTTCGCCTGCCCTTGCCGCTAGCACGACTACGAGCGTCGATGCAGCAAGCGTCATCGACGTCTCGGCGACCGGCGACGACGGTCGTGGCGGCAGCGTCGTGCTATGGAGCGATACGAACACGCGCATGGACGGCACGCTGCGCGCCACCGGTGCGGCAAGCGGCGGCGCAGTGGAGATTTCCTCGGCCGAGCAAGTTCAGTCGCTCGCGTTGGATCGGCTCGAGCTCAGTCGAGACGGCTTGCTCTTGATCGATCCGAAGAACATCTGGATCACCGTCGGAGGGCTCGAACCCTACAGTTGGCTCTACGAGCCCGACCACGACACGGTGCTCGACAGCGATCAGCTCGTTGGGCTCCTCAGCAGCGGCGTCGACATCAGCCTGGTCGCGAGCAACGATCTCTCCTGGTTCGCGTCGGATGTGCCGCTCGTCCAAGTCTCGCGCCCCGCGCCGAATATGCCTGCCGGCAATCTCGACTTGATTGCCGGCCGTTCGGTGACCCTGGAGGGCGTGTTCGAAACAGGCGGCGGCACCTGGAACATCGTCGCCAACGCACCCGCTGCGCTCGGCGTCATCGACGCGTATCGCGACGAAGGCGCCGCAGAGATCAATGTGTCCTGGGCCGAGTTCATCAACGACACCGGCCCCTTGAGCTTCACGCTCGCCGACGGCGCAGGCAATACGCATCGCTTTGTCGATGGCATCAGCCTCGGAGCCATCGCCAGCAGCCAGCTTACGGTCAACATTTCTCCCACCGCTCTTAACGAGTGGTGGGTTCCGTGGATCACGGTGACCCAAGACCTCAGGGCTTCCGGCGACCTCACGCTGACCGGCAATCTTTCGATCAGCGGTTTCGACGTAAGCATCCGCGGCAATCGCGTCACGTGGACGGACGAGCTCACCGCGGGACTGCGCGGCGAAGGCCTACTTCGCTTCTACGAGAACAATGTACTGACCCGCTACGGGCGAGTCGTGGGCTCCGATATCGTGCGCATGGAGCTCGGCGGCGGCAGCTTCACGCGCGTCTATGGCGATTCGGCATCGACGAGCGTCCAGACGGCTCCTGCCATTCGTGTGAGCGAGCACTCGCCCGTCGAAAGTCCAGACGATCTATCCACGCTGTTGAAGCCGGGCTCGTTGACCGTGACCGGCGACCCGGGCGCCATGGCGTCCGTCGGGAATTACACCGTCACGGTGGCCGCGACCGATGACTTCGAGATCGATTGGGAAAATGCCACGAGCGGCTACTTCTTCAATCTCTCGCCCGCGACCACGTCGCTTGCGATCACGCCGCGCACGATCACTGCGACCGTGAGCAACGGTGCCTATACATACGGCTCGCCGACATCGGTCGTCACGCTGAACAACGTGATGAACGGCGATGCAATCGCGCCCGTTGCGACACTGGACGGCAATGCGAATATCACGCTGCAGTCGCTGACAGGCGGTTTCGGCTTCGGCCCGCGCGTTGCTGCCGGCTCGCATAGCTTCACCGTCACGGGCATCACGGGCGCCGCGGCCAGCAACTACGTATTCAATGCCACCGGCTCGCTGACTGGATCGCTCACGATCTCGCCGCGCTCGATCACCTACGGCGTGGGCAACGGCTCGCAGGTGTACGGCACGCTCGGCAACCTGCCCTCCGTCGGCTTCACCGGCGTATTGGCCGATGACGTCGTTTTCGGTCAGATCGGACTCCGCCAGGCAGGCTCACCCGTCGGGCACGATGCACGCCTGCGTGTCGGCAGCTACGAGGCAATTGTCACGAGCCTCACCGGTCCGGACGCCGGCAACTATGTGCTCGCGACGAACGGCCATACGTCGGGTGTCTTCACCGTCACGCCGAAACCGCTCAACTGGAGCGTCGGTTCGAGCAGCAGCATCTACGGCACGCTTGCGACGAGCTTCGGTGCGAGCTTGCTCGATGGCGTGTTGCCGAACGACCAAGTGTTCGGCGTCGTCACGTCCGTCACCACGCTCACGGATCGCACGCCGGTCGGCTCCTACGCCACCGCCGTAACTGCGCTGACAGGTGCCGATGCCGCGAACTACACGCTGGCATCGAGCGGCAATCAGCATGGCACGCATGTCATTCAACCGAAGCCGCTCAATTGGACGTTCACCGACGTTACCTCGACCTACGGCGAGCAGCATGGCTTCGGCTTTGCGACCCTGCACGGTGCGCTACCCGGCGATTCGGTTTGGGTAACGGGTCAGGCTGCATTCCGCGATGGCAAGCAAGTCGAGCTCAACGAACGCACGCCAGCAGGCCAGTACGAGCAGCGCGTTACGGCCGTCAGCAATCCGAACTACACCCTCGCCGACTCCGGCAATCAGGGCACGATCACGATCAACCCGCGGTCGCTGCTCTATCAGCTGCCCTCGTACACCTATACATACGGCGATACGCCGAGCTCGCTGCCCTACGTCGCCACGTTCGCGAACCTGATGCCATGGGACGTCAATCGCGTCTTCCCGGGCGAAATCGCGATCGAAAGCGGCGACGCGCTCGGTGCGAAGCTGCCAGTCGGTTCGTACCGGCTCACGATGAAGAGCCTGCAAGACTCGAGCGGCAACTACGTGCTCGGTGCGGCGCTGAACGTCGGCACGCTCACGGTGACGCCGCGGCCGCTCACATGGAGCCTCGGTCAAAGCACGTCGGTCTACGGCGCGGAGAGCTTCAATCTTCCGTCGGTCACGTTCGACACGCTTTGGAGCGAGCACCTCACCGGAGAGCTCACGTATCAAATCGAGATCTCGGATGCGCAAGGCCGTGCGTTTACGACGCGCAGCCTGCCCGGTCAGTATGTCGCGCGTGTCGTGTCGATCGGCGGATCGGCCGCCGGCAACTACGTGCTGCAAAGCACAGGCACGCCCGGCGTTCACACTCACGTGCCCCGCCCGGTGTATGTCGATCTGCCGAGCTTGACGGTCACGTACGGCGATTCGTTCACGCTGCCGAGCGCAACGCTGTCCGGCGTGCTGCCCGGCGATTACGTCTCTCTCGGTCCGACCGTGATCGCCAACGGGCTCGATCCGCGCGCGCGCCTCGATGTTGGCACGTACTCCATGCAGGTGAGCTCGCTGCTCGGCATCGACGCCGCGAAGTACCAGATCCAAGGCGGCTTCAGCCAGCTGCGCATCGAGCCGAGAGTACTCACCGTCAACGATCTGATCTTGCCGCGCTGGAACGGCCGCGCAATTCCGACGAGCGCCGTCTACGGCTCGATGCTCAAAGCGAGCGACCCGCAGTTCGGCACGGGACGCTGGTTGCGGCTTTCGTTCAAGGACGAACTGAGCGGCGGTAACCTGCTGAGCGGCGATGACTTGCGCACGATCTTGATCGAGCCCGTCATCGGCGTCTCTTCCGGCGGTGCCTACGTCGTCGGCCAGTACCAGTGGCGGCTCAACGGCCTGCTCGAAGGTGCGGACGCGTACAACTACGTCTTCGACTTCGATTCCTCGCAGAGCTTGATCACGCTCAACATCACGCCGCGCCCGATTGAGCTTTGGACCGGCGTGCAGGATCGGGACGGAAAGTCCGCTTCCCTCATCGTCTACGGAGAAGGTTCCAATTACGACCTTTTCTCCAGGTTCTGGGAAAGCGATTGGCTGCGCGCCGCCGGACGCACGGTGCTGCCGGGCGACGATGTAAAGCCGTCCGATGCACGTCTCGCCACGCCGAGCGGCGCGCGCGATCACGTTCCGGAACGCCTGAACGTGGGCACGTATCAGACGAGCCTCGCCGGCGGATTGTCTGGCAGCGACGCCAGCAACTACGTCGTCGACGTCGTCTACAACGATTCCGTCCAAATCGTTCAGCGCCCCGTCACCGTGCAAGTCGCCGACAGGTCGTGGGAATACGGACCCGCGCGGAGCTTCAACATCACCAACCTCACGACGATGTACGGGCTCTTGCCGGGAGATGAAGTCGTTCCGTACTTCGACTTCAATGGGCAGAGCACCCTCTCGTTGACCGATTCCGTGTCTTTCGGCGCCAAGACCAGCGTCGGCTCGTTCTACTTGCAGCCGATCGGCATCACTGGCGCTGATGCATCGAATTACCGCTTTATCCCCGTGGGCGTGGAAACGAGTCTGCTGCCGTCTCGGCAGGGCACATTCAGCATCCAGCCGCGGCCAGTCATCTATCGCGCCCCGTTCGGTGCTCGCACCTTCACCTATGGCGATATCGTCGAAGTCACACCGCTTCTCGAAGGCGTGCTCGATGACGACGACGTCTCGCTCAGTCTCTACGCCAGAGACTTGCGCTACGACTCATTGATCACGCTCTCGCGCCGCCCACTCCTGGATGCGGGAGATTATGCGCTTGCGGGTCTGCTCTCCGGCGCCAGTGCCGGCAACTATGTGCTGCGCGGTCCCAACGGTCAGCAGGCCAACGCGCTTGCGCATTTCACGATCAATCCGCGCACGCTCAAGATCGAGTCGGTGTCGATGCGCTCGAAGTTCGGCCAGATAGGAGCGCCCGAGGTAATCTCGTCGGGACTCCTGCCCGGTCACCAACTCGATCTGTCGTTCACCTATTGGGATTCGTACGGTATCGAGGTGTCGAACGGCGGCTGGTTGTCCGCCGGCACGTATTCGTTGCGCGCGTCCGTCGACGGCATCGTCGGTTCGAGCTTGTCCAATTACCGGCTCGACCCGAGCAGCAGACTCGTCGGCACGTGGACGATCGATCCGCTGACGATCGACCTCGGCTTGAGCTCGCAGAGCGTCATCTACGGCGAATCTCTGTTCCTCACCGAGCTCGGCGGCGCCTATTCGTATCGATACTACGATCGTGCGACCCGCCGCTACGTCGAGGTGCTGCTCGAGCGGCCCGAGCTCGAGCTCACCGCCAACGTCGATCGCAATTTCAGGGTCACGACCTCGAGCGCTTCGCGGCGCGACCCCGTGACGTATAGCGTCGACCCGACGGTCGGCGTGGGCACGTATACCGTCTCGTTCGAGCTCAAGTACACGCCGCTGCGCGACAGCCTGCGACTCGTCAACAACACGGCGACGATCCAGATCCTGCCGCGCACGCTCACGCTCGAGCTGCCTGCCGAGCACTCGACCGTCTACGGCGGTCACTTCGGCACGCTGACCGGCGTCGTGAACGACGACGACGTCGGCATCACCCTCGATTTCCTGCGCAACGATACGAACGCCACCACAACCAGCATCCTGCGGGCCGACTCCACGGGCACGCTCTTGCTCACCAACCGCGAAGAAGTCGGCGACTACGTGTGGAGCACGAGCGGACTGCTCGGCGGCAGCAAGGCACGCAACTACGTCCTCGACATCGTCGGCGCGACGAACGGCACGCTGTCGCTCACGCCGCGCGAGCTGCACTGGCAGGTCGATCAGCAGCGCGTGCAGTACGGCAACTTCGCGGCCTGCGAAAGCGGCGGCTGCTATCCCTGGAACAAGGGCAGCTACGGCAAAGTGAACTTCGATGCGCTCGTGCCTGGCGATGTGCTCGGCGGCCCCGGGCTGCAGGTGGTCATGAGCCTCATCGATTTCGACGGCAACTTCCTCGATCTCAATAGCAAGACGCCGCTCGGCACGTACTTCCAGGTTGTCACCGGCCTCACCGGCTCCAAGGCGCACAACTACACGCTTGCTGACTACGACAACTTGCCGGGCATCCTCGAAGTCGTGCCTGCATGGCTCAACTACAAGGTCGACAGCGGCGTGTACGTCGGCGGCCTCGGGCTGTATGGCTCTTCCGCCGGCACCGTGCACTGGTATCAGAACTCCACGTCGCCGGTGTATCCGAACGTCGTGCCGATCGTCGAGGCTTGGTACAACGGCAATCCGGACGACAAGCTCGACAGCGAAGGCTCGAACCTGAAAGTCGGCGAATACCACTTCAGAATCGTCGGCCTCGCCGGTCCCGACGCCGCCAACTATCGCTTGGTCGACGGCAGCCTCACGCATACGGCGGCGCGTCCGACCGAAGGCAAGCTCTTCGTATTCGCCGACACGAGCTTCGGTCTCGAGTTCGTCGGACAAGGCGAGTTGCCTCCGCCGCCGAAAGTCACGACGAACGCCAACGCTTACGCGGGGACTTCGGTCGGCTACACCGGCGTCGGCGCCGGTGCGGGCGCTGGCGCAAGCGCCACGGCTCACTTCGGCGATGTCGATCTGACGGCGAGCGCGCGCGCCACCAGCGAAGCGCTCGCCAAGGTCGGCGCCGGCAACATCAAGGTTCAAGCGCGCGCGGACGGACGCGTCGAAGTGCGCGTCGAATCGGGCCCCGGAACTGCTTACGCCGGTGCCGGCGCTTCTGCCGAAGGCGGCCTCGAGCTCAGCCGCACCGGCTTGACCATCGGCGGCGAAGCCAAGGCGGGCTTGGATGGAGGCGGCGGCGCGAGCGGCAGCCTCGGTGCGGTCGGCGACGGCAGCATCGACGCGAACATCGGCGTCTTTGCCTATGCACGCAGCGAAACGAAGTACGGCTACAAGGACGGCAAGATCACTGCGGGCTTCGACCAAGCCGTCGGTGTCGGCACGTCGGTCGGCTTCAACACCGGGCTGTCCGGCAGCGTCGGCAGCATCGGCGGCGGCGCCACGCTCTACAGCCCGGGCTCGCTCGCGGCGAAATTCGACATAGGCGGCGGTCTCGAAGGCGATCAGCTGCAAGTCAGCATCAATCTCGGTCTTGCCATCGGCATCGGCGGCCTCGGGCTCGATTTCGACTTCAGCGTGGATGTCGGCTGGGTCAACGATGCGCTCTGCTTCGTCGGCGTCTGCTCGTCGCCCTCGCCGCCGCCTCCGCCGACGCCGGATCAGGTTCTGATGCAGCGCCTCTCGAATCTCATTGAGACGCAGAACAAGGTGCAGGCGAAGTTGCTCAACTTGCTGAGCACGGATCCGCAGGCTGCCGCGGCGTATCTCAATTCGAGCGAATACCGAAACGCGCGCGATGAGCTCGGCAGGATTCTGTGGCAGGCCGACCACGAGGGCTACAAGCTCATCAACGACGGCGGCTCGCTCAAATTCGTGAGGCTTTAAATGAGACGATCGTCTTCACTTTGCGGCGTCCTGCTCGCGGCATTGCTGAGTGCCGTATCGAGCTTCGCTCAGACGCCGGAAATCACGCTGACGGGCCAACCGCAGCGCTACCCGATCCACGGCAAGCCCTACGAGACGCAGGGCTTCGGCAACGTGCGCTTCGGCATGACGATGGCGGAAGTCAAAGCACGCATCCCGGCCGACTATCCGCACGCTACCTCGCTCACCGAGGGACGCGATCCGGTCGAAGGCACGACGAGCCTGAACGTGGTCGTGCCGCAGCTTGCACCGGGTCCAGGACCGGCGACCATCAACTACATCTTCGGTGCGACCAGCCACCAGCTCGTGACGGTCCACGTGTTCTGGCTGCTCGACGGTAACCCTGACGACGAAGCCCGCCACAAGCTGCTCGAGACGGGCACGCTGCTCGTCAGCAGTCTCATCGGTTTCGAGTGGCAGCCGCTCAGCATCGCGCGCGGGCATGTCGTCGGCCCAAGCAGCGTCGTGCTGTTTTCGGCGCGCGACATGCGCGGCGGCGGCGTGGAGATTCGCTTGGACGGTGTGGCGTTCGATGTCGAACGCGCGCGCGATGCGCAAGGTAACCGACAGCCGCCCGAGCATCGTCCTGCGCCGCCCGGTCCCGCGTGGCTGCGCGTGTCATTTGCGTCGAACGTGACGGCACCCGACGTGTATCGGCTGCCGACCGGTTTGTTCGTGTCCGGCCCGGAAACGCCGCGTGCGTTGCATGGTTTTCGCGGCGTGCGCTTCGGCATGATGCCCGACGAAGCGACGCAGGCGCTCGCCGCCGACTTACCCAACGTCGCGATCGATCGTTCGAGCGATACGAACGGCGGAGCAATCTTGCGCTTCCGGCTCGCCTCGCTCGAACCAAGCGCTGCGCCGGCGACGCTGCGCCTCGTTCACGACGCGAATACGCAGCGCTTGATCGCGATCGATGTCGAATGGCGCGTCACGGAGCCGAGCGAAGACCAGCGTGCTGCGTTGGGCATCGACGCCCTGCGTCTGATCAACCACTTCCGCGAAAACGGCATTGCCGACGTTTCCGCCATCGCGCCCGAGCTCATGCTGAAGAGCGATGGCATTGCGCTCTATGCAGGCGCCGACCCACAGCGAACGCTCGTGCAGCTGCATGTCGGCGGTATACCGGTCGAGGACAGCAACGGGCAAACGATCGAGGCGCGCGGACCGGTGTGGATGCTGATGCGCGTGGTGGCGACCGCCGAGCGTTCTTGATGCGGCTGCGGCGCCGCCCGCAAGCGAGCGGGCAGCGCTCACCTACCTGCACGTCCGTACGGCGGCGTTAACAAATTAGGTCGCGATCAGCTTGCCGTCGCGAACTTGCACGCGCCGCTTCGCGCCCGCCGGCATTTCCACATCGAGACTCAGATCCCCATAGCGAACTTGCCAGCGACCGCCGATCGGCGTTGCAAGGCGCGCAGCGACGAGCTTGCCGTCGCGCCATTCGATGTCGACCGTGAGCCCGCCGCGCGCGCGCAGACCTGCGATGCGGCCGCTCGGCCATGCTTGCGGCAGCGCCGGTAGAAGCAACACATCGTCGCCGCCTTCCTTCGTCTTCAAGCTCTGCAGCAGCATCTCGACAATGCCTGCGGTGCCGCCGAAGTTGCCGTCGATCTGGAACGGCGGATGCGCATCGAACAGATTCGGATACGTGCGCTCGGGCCCCAAGAGAAGCTTCAAGATCCGATGCGCGCGTTCGGCATCGCGCAAACGCGCCCACAGATTCAAACGCCAGCCGATGCCCCATCCGGTCGCTTCATCGCCGCGGATCTCGAGCGTGCGCCGCGCCGCCTGCGCCAGCTCAGGCGTGTGATCCACGCTGATCTGGCCGGACGGATACAAACCGTAAAGGTGCGAGACGTGCCGATGATGAATGTCCGGCACCTTTGCGTCCCAATCCTCAAGCCACTCCTGCAATTGCCCTTGCGCACCGATCTGATCTTCCGGCAAACGCGCACGCGCCGCTCGCAACTCCCGCACGAACTCGGCGTCGCGTCCGAGAATCTCCGCCGCGCGCGCCGTGTTGTCGAACAAGTCGCGCAGGATCTGGTTGTCCATCGCAGGGCCTGCGGCGATCGACACATCCGGGGAATGCTCGTTCTCAGGCGACAAGGATGGATTCGTGACGAGCCAGCGCCCGTTCGGATGCTCGACGAGCGTATCGAGGAAGAACTCGCAAGCGCCCTTCATCAACGGATAGACGCTCTCGAGATAGGCACGGTCGCGGTTGTAGTCGTAGTGGTCCCACAGATGCAGACACAGCCACGCGCCGCCCGTCGGCCACATGCCCCATTTCGCGCCGTCGATGGGCGCCGTCGCACGCCACAGGTCGGTATTGTGATGCGCGACCCAACCGCGCGCGCCATACATCGAGCGCGCCGTACGCCCGCCGGTGATCGACAGATCGCGCACGAAGGCAATCAGCGGCTCGACCGTTTCGGGCAGTGCCGTGGGCTCCGCCGGCCAGTAATTCATCTCCGTATTGATGTTGATCGTGTACTTGCTGCCCCACGGCGGATCGAGCAAGTCGTTCCAGATGCCCTGCAGATTGGCCGGCTGCGATCCCGGCTGCGAGCTCGAAATCAACAGATAACGCCCGTACTGGAAATACAGTGCCGCGAGCGCCGGATCGTGCGTGTTCGGCGAATTACGCACGCGCTCGTCGGTCGGCAGCTCCGCCGCCGAAGTGCCGAGATCGATGCTCACGCGTCGGAACTGACGTCGATAGTCGGCCTGATGGCGCGCGAGCAGCGCTGAGTAGGAACGCTTGGCTGCGGCATCGAGAGCGGCTTTGTTACGCGCGGTCGGATCGCCGCTCACGTCGGCAAAGTTGCGATAGCTCGTCGCCATCGACAGCAGCACGATCACTTCGTCAGCGCCGCGAATCTTCACGACATGCGCTTCTGCCTCGCGCGTGCCGCGCTTGGCGATGATGCGAGCGCGAGCCTCGTAGCGCAGCTTGCCCTCGATGCCCTCCGCCGCCGCATTGCGGCCCGCCATGATGAGATCATCGCCTTGGACCGCAATCGCAAGCCCGTCAGGCGGCGGCGCATCGACCACGAAATTGCCGAGCCCGAGACCGTCTGGATCTGCTGTCTCCGGCGCGCCAAAGCGACGAGGCTTGGCCGGCAGCGGCCAATGAAAACGTAGATCGACGTCAATCTTGCCGCGTCGGCTCGCGCTCAAGCGCAGCACGATCACGTCATCGACGCGACTCGCGAAGGTCTCGCGTTCGTAGGTCACGCCGCCGGAAGTAAAGCGCGTGACGCAGAGCGCCCCGTCGAGATCGAGGCTGCGGCGGTAATCTTCGACCGCACCGATGTTCGGAAACTCCAGGCGCAGGTCGCCGACGGTCTGATAAGGCAGCTGCCGCAGCGGCCGCGCCATGACCTTTTCGTCGACGAGCTCGCTCGCCTTGCGGTATTCGCCCGCGAACACCAGCCGACGCACTTCCGGCAACGCTTCGCGCGCCGTCGGATTGACGGGGTCGTAGGGTCCGCCGGCCCACAACGTGTCTTCGTTGAGCTGCAGGCGCTCGCGATTCGTGCCGCCGAATACCATCGCGCCGAGCCGACCGTTACCGACCGGCAATGCCTCGACCCAACGCGCCGCAGGCTGCCGATACCAGAGCGTCAACGCGTTCTCGCCGCGCGTCCTCGCCGCATTGGCGCCATGGGCACGCATCGTCGGCAGCGCGCCGATGGCCATGGCGGCGGCTGCCCCTTGCAACACGCGGCGTCGACTCAAGCCACTCATCTACGATCCCCCACGATCAATCGTCTATATCGGATCTGCATCGAGACCGACGGATGAATCCGCTCACGCCGGTCGCGATGCACGAGCCCGAAGCTGCTGCGCCACAAATGTACGCTGCGTTCGAGCTCCAGAGATTGCGCCTCGCTTGCGCGGGCTTGTTACAGTTCGTGCCTCGCGCCGGAGAACTTCGGTCTTGTTGGATTGGAGAATGGTCAGGCCGCCCGGGAATGTCAATGTCGGCAGCCGACTCGTCTAAGACAAGCGAGCTAGTCTTCCTGCGCGACCAAGCTCATGCGCACGGCCGTCTTCTTGGGCGTGACCCGGCCGTCGCGCCGGACGATCGATACGACCGTCAAACATGTGCCGAAGAACAGAATGAGCGAGGAGTAATACACCCAGAGCAGCACGAGAATGAGCGAGCCTGCGGCCCCGTACGTCGAGGCGGGCGCGACGTGCGTGAGATAGAAAGAGATGAGGTACTTGCCGATCGCGAACAGCACGGCCGTGATCAGCGCGCCGCGCCAGACATCGCGCCATTGCAGGCTGACATCCGGCAGCACCTTGAAGATCATCCCGAACAAGAGCGTCGTGACGCCCAACGAGACGACAAGATCGATGAGCGCGATCACGAAGGGCGGGATCGGGATGAGCTGCTTGGAGTACTCGATGATGCCCGTGATGGCGACGCTCATCACGAAAGACGTGAGCAGCAGAAAGCCGATAATCAGAACCATGCTGAGCGAGAGCAGCCGCACCATCAAGAAGGTGAGCAACCCGCTGCGGCTCGGCTTGGCGCGCACGCCCCAGAACTGATTGAGCGAGCTTTGCATCTGCGCAAACACGGTCGTGGCACCGAACACCAGTGCCCCGATGCCGAGCACCGTCGGCAAGAGTCCCGACTCCTTGAGCTGCGAACGCCGCACGGCTTCTTCGACGGCCGCGGCCGCTTGTGCACCGACCAAGTCGGTGATCGCCGCCGAGATCTCCCCGCTCGCTGCCTGCTCGCCGAACACGGCGCCGACGATGGCGACCAAGATGATGACGAGCGGCGCCAGCGAGAACAGCGTGCAAAATCCGAGCGCGCCCGCGTGCTGGAAGGCATCGCGCTCGAACCAGAGCTGTGCGGCCTCTTTGGCGTGTTGAAGGAGTGTGAGCGGCACCATACGGGCGATCATGCCGAGCCGCGCAGGACGCAGCAACCAGAATGCGCCGTAGCCCTGCGCGACGAGTGAGATCTACATACCCGTGCAAGTTTGTCTTGCCTGCGCCCACGGACAACGTGCGGTAGAGTAAGCACCGATACAACTGACGATGCGAGCGATCATGGGCAGCACGCGCGCTCCCTACCCGATCGGCCGTCCCGGAGTGCCCTGGGGCGACGCCGAACGCACAGAGTGGCTCTCGCGCCAAGTCAAACAGCGCAGCTACCTCGATGTCGTGAAAGTAATCGAGCGGTTGTCCGCCCGCTTCGACGTCGAGGAATACGGAGCGCTCGAATATCCGCCGGATCATTACCGTCTGTACGCACTTCGCACTCGTCCTTGGCGCGATGATCGACCGGTCGCGCTCGTCACCGGCGGCGTACATGGCTATGAAACGAGCGGCGTGCATGGCGCGCTGCGGTTCCTGGACGAATGCGCCGAGCACTATACGGCGCGAATCAACTTACTGGTTGCGCCGTGCGTGAGCCCGTGGGCCTACGAGCGTATTCATCGTTGGAACCCGCACGCTATCGATCCCAATCGTTCGTTTCGCGAGAACAGTCCAGCCGGCGAGTCAGCTGCGCTCATGCGCTTGGTGCGTCCGCTGCTCGGCCGATTCCTGGTGCACATCGACTTGCACGAGACGACGGACTCGGACGAGACCGAGTTTCGACCCGCCCTTGCCGCTCGCGACGGACAGCCGTTCGAGCCCGGCACGATCCCCGATGGGTTCTATCTGGTGGCCGATACGGAGAATCCGCAACTCGAGTTTCAGCGGGCGATCATCGAGGCGGTCAGCCGCGTCACGCACATCGCGCCCGCCGATGCGCAAGGCCGCATCATCGGCTCGCCCGTCGTGGCGCCCGGCGTCATTCAATATGAGATGAAACGGCTTGGGCTGTGCGCCGGCGTGACGGATGCGCGCTTCACGACGACCACGGAGGTGTACCCCGACAGTGCGCGCGCCACGCCCGAGCAATGCACCGCCGCGCAAGTGGCGGCGGTGCGTGCGGCGCTCGACTTCGCGCTCGCTGCCGGCTGAGCGAAACGTCGAGCGCCGCTGCGATCACCAAATGCGCACGCGCTCCTCGGGCGGCAGATAGAGCTTGTCCGTCGGCTGCACGTCGAACGCCTCGTACCACTCGTCCATGTTGCGCACGGCGCCGTTCACCCGGAACGGCGCCGGGCTGTGCGGATCGGACAAGACTTGCATGCGAATCGCTTCGTCGCGGTACTTGGAGCGCCACACCTGCGCCCACGACAAGAAGAAGCGCTGCACGCCGGTGAGCCCGTCGATGACCGGCGGCTCCTTGCCGCCGAGCGACAGTTTGTAGGCATGCAGGGCCATGTTGAGCCCGCCGAGATCGCCGATGTTCTCGCCGATCGTGATCGCACCGTTGACCTTCAGGCCGGGCAGAGCCTCGAACTGCGAGTACTGCACGATCAGCTTCTTGGCGCGCTCGCCGAACGCGGCCGAATCAGCCTCGGTCCACCAATCGGTGAGGCTGCCGTCAGCGGCGAACTTGCGTCCCTGATCGTCGAAACCGTGACCGATCTCGTGGCCGATGACCGCACCGATGGCACCGTAGTTCACCGCGTCGTCCGCATGTGGATCGAAGAACGGCGGCTGCAGGATCGCGGCCGGAAACACGATCTCGTTGTTGAGCGGGTTGTAATAGGCGTTGACGGTCTGCGGGTTCATGAACCACTCGTCGCGATCGACGGGCTCGTCGAGACGTGCGATATCGCGCCGCCACTCCCAGAGCTGCGCGCGCATCACATTGCCGATCAGATCGTCACGACGCACTTCGAGATCGGAGTAATCCTTCCATTTGTTGGGATAACCGATCTTGGGCACGAACGTGCTCAGCTTCTCGAGCGCACGCTTGCGCGTTTCGTCGCCGAGCCACTCGAGCTGAGCGAGCCGCTCCTTGAGTGCCGCTTGCAGATTGGCAACGAGCGTCTCCATCTTCTGCTTCGACTCGGGCGGGAAGTACTTCTCCACGTACATCTGCCCGACGAGCTCGCCGAGCCCGGTGTTCGTGTGATCGACCGCGCGCTTCCAGCGCTCGCGCTGCGCCTGCTGACCGCGCAGTACCTGCCCGTAGAACGCAAAGCGCGCATCGTCGAAGCGCTTCGGCAAGTACGTCGCGTGATCGCTCAGATAGTGGAACGTGAGATAGGACTTGAGCGTGTCGAGCGGAATGTCCTTGAAAAGACGCGCCGCATCGCGGATCGCCGTAGTCTGCCGCACGATGAAACGCTCCCGCGTCGGAATCTCGAGCGCTTCGAAGAACGCCTGCCAATCGAAGCCCGGCGCGTAGGCAACGAGCTCCGACTTCGTGTGCGGGTTGTAGTTCGCTTCCGCATCGCGCGTACGTTCGATCGGCCAATAGGCTTTCGCGAGCGCAGTCTCGAACGCCATGATCGCCTTGGCTTTCTGTCCGGCACCGTCCACGCCGCCGAGCGTCAGCATCTGCTCGATGTACGCAACGTACTTCTCGCGTACGTCCTTGAGCTTCTCGTCGTCCTTCAAATAGTAGTCGCGGTTCGGCAGACCGAGGCCGGCTTGCGAGATGTACAACGCATAACGATCCGGCTGCTTGAAGTCGGGCATGACGCTGATGCCGAACAGACTGCGATAGCCGACCGACCCGAAGAGCGTCGCAATCTCTTTCTTGTCGCGCGCGTTCTTGATGCGCTCGAGATTCGGTGCGACGGGATCGAGCCCGGCGGCTTCGATCGCCTCCTCGTCCAGGAAGCTCGCGTAGTAGTCGCCCACCTTCTGCTGGACCGATCCGGCCGGCGCATTGGCAGCACCTGCCGCCTCGATGAGACCGCGCACTTGCAGCTCGGTCTCGTCGGTGATCTTGGTGAAGACACCGTAAGAAGACTTGTCGGGCGGGATCTCGAATGCCGCGATCCACTTGCCGTTGGCGTACGCGAAGAAATCGTCGCCGGGTTTGACGGACGGATCACCCGCATCCAAATCGAGCCCGAACGAACCGATCTGCGCCTTGGGCACTTCAACCGGCGGCACGTCCTGTTTCCCCGAGCAACCTACCGCGAGCAACACAGCGGGCATCACGAGCACCGCCTTCTTGAGCCCTGTATACAAGACCCAACCTCCGAAGCGCACGTAATTGCCCGATCATAAGGGCATCCACGACCGCAAGCGAATACTCGAAAACCCGCGATCTACCCGTGGAGGCAGACCGCGCAAGCCACGCGACACGCTCGTTCCCGTTCCTCACAACCATCGCCCCCAATCGGGGACACGCACCAATCCAGTCAAGGACACACACCAACTAAGCCGGTCTCTCCAAACGCGCCAAGCGAGCGCCAATAGAGGACACACACCAACTCCCCACCGCCCCGCAACGAATCAGCGAATCGGGGACGAACCGGGGACACACGCCGATTGAGCGCTCCAATGTGGGACACGCATCAATCACGCCTTAGGACGACCCGTACCTAAGACTGTGCTTGTGCTCGACGGCTCAACAACTCGCATCGGTGTGTGTCCCAACGCCACCGAAAGGGTGTGTGTCCCGGTTCTTCCGCAACGGCGGGGTCTGAAAAAGAAAAGGCCCGGTACCGATGATCGGTACCGGGCCAGGCTCAGCAGAGGGGGATGAATTACTGCCCTTCGCCTTCCACCTTCACGTTGCCGGGGTTCTCCAGAACCTTCATGACAACGCGGCGGTTTGCGGCACGACCTTCCGGAGTCGAGTTATCGGCGATCGGCTGCGATTCGCCGTAACCCTTCGCCGTCAGCTGCGAAGGAGCAACGCCCTGCTCGATCAGATACGCACGCACCGCATCGGCACGCTTCTGCGACAGCTGCAGGTTGTAGGCGTCGGAACCCGTGCTGTCCGTATGCCCTTGCAGCTCGATCTTCAGGCGCGGGTACTTCTTCAGATCCGCCGCCACTGCATCGAGCACTTGACGCGAGTCCACCGTCAGCGTCGCGGAGTTCAGCTCGAACCCAACGCCTTCCAGCGTGATCGAGCCTTGCCGCGGGCAACCGTACGCGTCGACTGCAACGCCAGTGGGCGTATCGGGGCAACGGTCGACCTGATCCAGGACGCCATCGCCGTCGCTGTCGGTCGGCGCCGGCGGCGGGGGCGGCGGAGGCGGAGTCGGGGCCGGCGGAGGTGCAGCCACAGGTGCCGGTTCAGGAGCGCGCTTCGGCTCACCAAAGGAGAATTGGAAGCCGAGCGTGCCGATGTAATCGCGCAGCGTGCCTTCCGAACCCGCTTCGCTCCAGCGCACCTTCAGATCCGGACGCAGAGCGAACGTGCCCGAGCCGCTCGGGCTCGACCAGAGATTCCAGAGAAGACCGACACCCACCTGCCCCATGGCATCGAGCGCGTCGTTGCCGGGGCTCCGATCGGTCGGCGCAACGCCTGCACCGAAGCTGATGTACGGCGACACGACGCCGCCGCGATTCGCAACACCCAGCAGATCGAGGGATGCACCGTAGAGGCTGTGATGCCCGGGACCACCAACCACATTGAGCCGCGACCCATTCAGATTGAGCTCCAGGCTCAACGCGTCGGTCAGATGCTTGCCGATCGCCAATCCATACAACCAATCCTTGTCTTCAAGCGGACGATCGTTGTCGACGGAGATACCGCCGATCTGCGGTGCCACATACCAATGGCCCACGTTGTCCGCTGCGCCTGCCGCCAAGGGAGCGGCCAGTGCACAAGCCAACGCCAAGTGCTTCATTTGTACCCCTTCGTGAATGCTTAGTGTTCGCCGCTTGCAACTGCAAGCGGAGGTAATGATCGAGGTCGCCGGAGCCTCTGGCAACGCTGAATATTTGAGGTACTGAAATTCAGTACCATAGAGGTCACTACCCGAGCTGGAGAGCCGACGCATGAACGAAACCAAGCAAATGTTGGAAACGCTGAAGCGCTGCTTGCGCGCTCGGGGCGTGACCTATCGCCGTCTCGGCCAGACCCTCGGCCTCAGCGAATCGTCAGTCAAGCGCTTGTTCTCGGAAGAGACCTTTTCCCTCGGTCGCCTAGAAAGGGTCTGCCGCGCGCTAGATATGACGATCGCCGATCTCGCTCGGCTTGCGGCGGGCGAGAACGAGCGATCTGCCAGCGCCGCACCGTCGAGTCTGACGCTCGAGCAGGAACGTATTCTCGCAAATAAACCGTCCCTGCTCGCATGTTTCTATCTATTACTCAACGGACGCTCCATAGTAGAGGTGTCGCCTCGACTCGGCCTGAGCGCGCGCGCGGCGCGCAATCTCGTCTCGGAGCTTGCTGCGGCTGGACTTCTCAGCATCGAGCGAGGCAACAAGATCGTCGTGCATGCACGCCTGCCGATCGCGTGGCGCCCTAACGGCCCCGTGCGCAAGCTCTATGAGCGGCAGGTACGTGCGGAATTCTTACAAAGCGACTTTGCAGAGAAGAACGAAGCGCTCGCGTTTCATTCCGCGGAGCTGTCGCAGGCATCCATGCAGATTCTCTTGCGCAAGATCGACAAGCTCGCCGAGGATTTCGCTGAGCTCGCGGCGCTCGACGTCAAGCTGCCGCCCAAGGACAAGACCAGCGTCGCCCTGCTCCTCGCGACGCGTCCGTGGGTGTTCTCGATGTTCTCCAACTACCGCACGCGGGCGGCGCTGTGAGCCTCGCCGATTCTGGACACACACCGATTTCGCGCTGCTCGACCGCACACATCATTTCGAGATGTCGAGGACACACACCGATTGGCCCGCAGAGGCAACGAATATTGGGTGTGTGTCCCAACAAACGATTTCCCGATTGGCCCGCAGAGGCAACGAATATTGGGTGTGTGTCCCAACAAACGATTTCATGGGCGTTTCTCGGAGAACCGACTAGAAATACGCGGCATCGGATCCCTAGCGCAGATGTAGATAGGCGCTGTCTCGGCAAGCGAGAACGGCGTCATGACCTACGCGAGAAAAACCCTCGTGTCCTTGGCGGACACTCCGTACTACCACGTGGTCACGCGATGCGTGCGTCGCGCATGGCTGTGCGGATTCGATGAGTACGCGGGCCGCGACTACTCTCATCGCAAGACCTGGCTGCTCAAACGCCTCGCGGAGCTCGCGACCGTCTTCACGATCGACGTTTGCGCTTATGCCGTTATGAGCAACCACTATCACTTGGTTGTGCACGTCGACCGCAAGCGCGCAGAGGCGCTCTCCCCGCGCGAAGTCGTCCAGCGATGGACGCGTCTGTTCAATGCACCGCCCCTCGTGCAGCGGTGGCTGGATGGCACTGCGTCGGCATCCGAAGCCCAGGTTGTCGAGGCGCTCATCGAGACCTGGCGAGGCCGGTTGTTCGATCTCAGCTGGTTCATGAAATGCCTAAACGAATACCTCGCTCGCCGCGCGAATGCGGAAGACGAGTGCGACGGGAAATTCTGGCAAGCCCGCTTCCGATCGCAGGCATTGCTCGATGAGGCCGGCCTTCTCACTGCGATGGCGTACGTCGATCTCAACCCAGTACGCGCGGGTGTCGCCGCGACGCCGGAGGACTCGGAGTTCACCTCAATCTACGACCGTATCCGAGCCATACGGCCCATAGCGGCTCGACGGCACACCACGCCCGGCGTGCCGCTGCAGCCATTTCGCTCCTTGAGAGAAACGAGACCGCAGATTCCGTTCAGCCTCAAGGAATACCTGGCGCTCGTCGATTGGAGCGGTCGGCTGATTAGAAGTGACAAGCCCGGCGCGATCGACAGGCGCCAGCCTCCGATCATCAAGAGACTGGGCATCAATGAAGGCGCGTGGGACCGCGCCATGCGCCCCCACGGAAATGTCTTCGGCCGCGCCCTCGGAAAACTCGATCGATTGCGGCTGCACGCCCGTACGCTTGGCCAAGCGTGGGTTCGCGGGCTCCGGCAAGCCGAGCGCTTGTACGCCTGACCAGGCGCCTCCCGCATCTTCTTCACATTCAGTCGCGCGGCGCGCGCCTCTATCTGCAGAGAGCGCTCTAGCGGCCGCGCTCGAGCCGTGCGTCATCAAGGCGGCCGGCCACCGCTCCGGCAAGAAGAAGTACCGAAGCGCGGTACTTACCGTGTTACTGGACTCGCCGAAACGGCTGCTTCCGGCAATCGGTGTGTGTCCCGGAATTTCCGGACGGGCGGCTCTCCGCTCGGAGTCGGTGCATGTCCTCCATCTTCGGCCGACGGACGGGCCGGGAGATAGGTGCGTGTCCACAAGTTGGTGTGTGTCCCGGCGTGCCTGGGTTGGTGTGTGTCCTTGGGATGCCGGGCGCGCTCGCGCCCGGCGGCTTCGCGCGCCGCGCGGCGTGCCGCGATCCGGCACCGGAGCCTCCAAACCGCCGCGCCGCGGCGCATCGCTGCCGGCTGCTTGTGCGCTCGCTGCGGCCGGCGAATCGCCGGCTCATCCATTCCCGCACCGGTTGAGCGCGCATCCGCCGCACGTCGTCAGCAAGGGTCAAACTGGGGTCGCCCCCGCCAACAAAGCAAGCTAGAATGCGCGCCCCGCCGAGCCCGGCTCGGCCACGACCGCATCGCTCGGTCTCGCGCACGGAAGCGCAGCAGTGACGCAGGTTTGGGCACTCGTAGTGCCCGGTGGCTTGCACTCCGGTGCAGAACGTTGAACACGGGCCGATCTCACGCGCCCACCGGACCGCTATCGCAGCAGACATCCCACGCGAAATGTTCCAGACGCCGTACTACCTCATCGACAAGGCCAAGCTGCGCGCGAATCTCGAGAAGATCCGCACGGTCCGCGAACGCTCGGGCGCCAAGGTGCTGCTCGCCCTCAAGTGCTTCGCCTCCTGGTCGGTCTTCGACCTGATGCGGGAGTACATGGACGGCACGACCTCCTCCTCGCTCTACGAGGTCAAGCTCGGCCGCGAGAAGTTCGGCGGCGAAACGCACGCCTACAGCGTGGCGTACGCCGATCACGAGATCGACGCCGTCGTCGCCAACGCCGACAAGATCATCTTCAACTCGATCGGCCAGCTCGAGCGCTTCGCCGATCGCACCGAGAAGCTGCCCCGCGGCCTGCGCCTGAATCCGCGCGTCAGCAGCTCCTCGTTCGATCTCGCCGATCCGGCCCGCCCGTTCAGCCGCCTCGGCGAATGGGACGTCGCCAAGGTCGAGCGCGTGCTCGACCGCATCACGGGCTTCATGATCCACAACAACTGCGAGAACGAGGATTTCGACCTCTTCGACCGCCTGCTCGAGCAAGTCGAAGAGCGCTTCGGGCCGCTGCTCGAGAAAGTCCAGTGGGTTAGCCTCGGCGGCGGCATTCATTTCACGGGCGAGAACTATCCGCTCGAAGCCTTCTGCGCGCGCCTTGCCGAGTTCTCCAAACGCCACGGCGTTCAGGTCTACCTCGAACCCGGCGAGGCCGCCATCACGAACACGACCACGCTCGAAGTGACCGTGCTCGACACGATGTTCAACGGCAAGAACCTCGCGATCGTCGACAGCTCGATCGAGGCGCACATGCTCGATCTGCTCGTCTACCGCGAGAGCGCCGAGATCTCGTCGAACGTCGGCCCGCACACTTATCTCATCTGCGGTAAGTCGTGCCTTGCCGGCGACATCTTCGGCGAGTTCAACTTCGACCGCCCGCTCAAGGTCGGCGACCGCCTCTCCATCCAGGACGCGGCCGGCTACACGATCGTGAAGAAGAACTGGTTCAACGGCGTTCGCATGCCGTCCATCGTCGTGCGCGAGCTCGACGGCACTCTGCGCTTGCAGCGTGAATTCGGTTACGAGGATTACGTGGCGAGTCTCTCGTGAGACTGCCGTTTCGTTGGTCACAGCCGAAGGAGGCTCACACGGGAAATGAAAAAGAACGTCTTGATCATCGGCGCCGGTGGCGTCGCACAGGTCGTGGCCCACAAGTGCGCACAGCACAATGACGAGCTCGGCGATCTGCACATCGCGTCGCGCACGCTATCGAAGTGCAATGCCATTCTCGATTCGATCCGCGAAAAGGGCAGCTGCAAGGTGCCCGGCAAGCTCGAGGCCCATCAGCTCAACGCGATGGATTCGGCCGCAACCGCGGCGCTGATCAAGAAGACAGGTGCCGGCATCGTCATCAACGTCGGGCCCTCGTTCGTCAACATGCACGTCCTGACGGCCTGCTTGGAAACCGGCGCGGCCTACATGGACACGGCGATCCACGAAGATCCGTTGAAGATCTGCGAGACACCGCCGTGGTACGGCAACTATGAATGGAAGCGCCGCGACGAGTGCGCCGCGAAGGGCGTCACGGCCATCCTGGGCGTCGGCTTCGACCCCGGCGTCGTGAACGCGTACGCCGCGCTCGCGCGCGAGGACTACTTCGACCAGATCGACTCGATCGACATCATCGACGTGAACGCGGGCAACCACGGCCGCTACTTCGCGACGAACTTCGATCCGGAAGTGAACTTCCGCGAGTTCACCGGCGTGGTGTGGACCTGGCAGAACAATCAATGGACCCAGAACAAGATGTTCGAAGTCCGCCGCGATTGGGATCTGCCCGTCGTCGGCACTCGCACCACGTACCTCACGGGTCACGACGAGATCCACTCGCTCTCGAAGAACATGGGCGCGCCGCACGTGCGCTTCTGGATGGGCTTCAGCGACCACTACATCAACGTGTTCACGGTGCTGAAGAACCTCGGGCTCTTGTCCGAGCAGCCGATCCGCACCCACGACGGCCAGACCGTCGTCCCGCTCAAGGTCGTCAAGGCCGTGTTGCCGGATCCCGCCTCGCTCGCGCCGAACTACACCGGCAAGACCTGCATCGGCGACCTCGTGAAGGGCAAGAAGGACGGCAAGGAGCGCGAGGTGTTCATCTACAACATCAGCGACCACGAAGCGGCGTACCGCGAAGTGGGCAGCCAGGCGATCTCGTACACCGCGGGCGTTCCGCCCGTGGCGGCGGCACGCCTGATCGCGCGCGGCGAATGGGACGTCAAGAAGATGGTCAACGTGGAAGAGCTGCCCGCCAAGCCGTTCCTGAATTTGCTCAACCACATGGGCCTGCCCACCCGCATCAAGGACGAGCAAGGCGATCGCGACCTCAACTTCTAAGCGCGAACGCTCACGGACACGTTCCGAGCAAGAAAGGCCGGGCTGAAATCAGCCCGGCCTTTTTCTTTCCAGCATGCCTATTAATACGTGCGCGGAAGATCGCGCGCAGCGCCTTCTTCAGCGCCGGGCTAGAAAAAACCCGCGCAACAGCGCGCTGCACTCCTCCGCCAGGATGCCCGAGGCGACGGAGAGACGATGATTCAGCGCTTCGTGATGAACGATGTTGAAGATGCTCCCCGCCGCCCCGGCGCGCGGATCGGTCGCAGCAAAAACCAAACGCTTCACGCGCGCGTGCACCATCGCACCCGCGCACATCGCGCACGGCTCCAAGGTCACGTAGAGCGTCGTATCGAGCAGCCGGTAAGTGCCGAGCGCCCGCGCCGCCGCGCGCAGCGCGACGATCTCCGCGTGCGCCGTCGGATCGTGCGTACCGATCGGCCGATTCCATCCTTCGCCCACGATCACCCCATCCTTGACGACCACCGCCCCGACAGGCACCTCTCCCTCCCGCTCCGCGTGGCGCGCCAGCTCCAGCGCGCGGGCCATGAACACCTGATCGGACGGCGGCAACTCGATAGCGGACATTCTGCTCGGGACCAACTCAAGGGAGATCGGCGGACGGATGAACCCTCGCCCGCCTACGGAATTTCGACCACGGCATTCGACTTCCGGATCTGAGCTCGCTGCGTGGCCGAACCGTATGCGCAAGATCAGGACCGTTTCGTCGACGGCGACACTGCCCCGCGCATGCGCCGCACTGAGCCGGCGCCGCCGCGCGGGGCGCACATAGTAGGACAAGACGGTGAGTACGGTCATTTCCCAGCCCCTCTAGGCGCAGACCGGCGCCCTCGAACCGATCCTCGTGCCGGGGTGCAACTGTTGGCGGATCGAGGCATGCGAGGCGGCCTCGGTCGTGATCGATGCCGCCGACTACTACCACCTGATCCACCGGGCAATGAGCGCCGCGCGCAGCTGCATTCTCGTGACCGGCTGGGACTTCGACACGCGGGTGGATCTCGAACCGGAGGACGGTCCGGGGGGACAAACCCTCGGCCGCTTCTTCTTGGATCTGGCGCGGCGCGACCCATCGCGCCGCAGCACGCGAGTTTCAAGCGAAGATCACAACCAAGTTGGCGGGTTCGGGGCAAAGAGGTCGAGCGCCGCATAAACAAACTCGACGCGCGCGCAAGTCTCGCTTGCGCTCGAATGCATCTCGAAGCGCGCTGATCAAGAAGTAATCAATGTTCGGGAGTGCTTGTGGCGATTTGAGTTTTCGCGCTTTTCCCGCCGTTGTCCACCGCCTTATCCGGAAGCGTTGTCGAGAACTGTGGAATATCACGCGCTCGGGTAGTTGAGAGAAGCAGCAGACTCGCCCGCGCCCCTTCTCCGAGCGCGGGCCTCGCTACCCACATCCCCGCCCCTTCTCCCTGGAAGGAGAAGGGAGGGATGTGCGAGTGAGGGTCGCGCCGCTACCAGCGGATGCGGAAGCCGAGCGTCCCCATCAGCGAGTAGCTGTCGCCGAAGTTGTCCAAGCTGGTCGTGACGAGGCCTTCGCCGTAGAGCGAATAGCGATCGCCGCCCCAGTTCAGCGAGCCGCCGAAGCCGAGGCCGCCCCACAGCGGATCGCGTGTGCTGATGAACGACTTGCCCGACACGTCGATTTCGATCTCGTCCACGAAGGCGTAGTACAAGTTCGCGATACCGTAGAAGTGAGCGCGATTGAACTGCGCGTTCCTGCCCTCCCAGGCGTGTTCGTAATCCAACGTCACGCCGAGGCGGCCGTCGAGCTTCTCGCCGTCGACCAAGCTGACGCGCGAGCCGAACGGGTCCGTGAAGGTGTCGAAGTCGATGTCGGTGTAGACGATCTGCGCCTGCGGCGTGAGCGACCACTTGGCGTCCAGTGCATGGCGACACCCTGTCTCGAACGACATCGTGAAGGCGAAGGCATCGTTGTCCGCGACCAGATTGCCCTGGCGGCCGCCGTATCCGAGATCGGTCTCCATCCAGGAAATGTGCATGCCGGCATCGACGTAGTAGCCCCTCGCATCGTATTTGGTCAGCGTCATGCCGATGCCGTAACCCTCCGACCTGATCTTGCCGCTGCCGGTCGCCGCGTCGTGCGGCGAGCGCACGTCGCCGTCGCCGCGCGTGTAGTGCGCGCTCAAACCGACGACGACCTTGCTACTCTCGTCTTCCGTCAGTACGCCATCGGCGCCGATCTGCAGACGATAACGGTCGTATTCATACTCGGCATCCGACGTCGAACGCCGCGGTTCGAGGTGGCTGTACCCGCCCTCGATGCGCGCCCATACTCCTTCGCGTTCGATGAGGTTGGCCGACGGCGCCGCGCTGCCGGACCAGTATCGATTGCCGACCCGTTCCTGCAGCGTCGAGATCTGCAGCAGGCCGGACAGCAACTGCGGATAGGTTTCATAGACCGGCGCGCCCGCCTGATAGAGCGGCGCAGTCGGCGGCACCGGTTTCGGCGCAGTCGGCGGTTCCGGATTCTGAGTTGGATCTGGATTCGGAGTCGGCTCAGGCTCGGGTTCGGGCTCCGGACCGGGACCGGGTTCAGGCGTAGGCTCGGGTTCAGGCGTAGGCGCGGGTTCAGGCGTAGGCCCGGGTTCAGGCGTAGGCGCGGGTTCAGGCGTAGGCCCGGGCTCAGGCGTAGGCTCGGGTTCAGGCGTAGGCTCGGGCTCAGGTTCCGGCGTCGGATCGACGGCAAGGCGGTTCGAACGCAAGTACCAGTCGCCGTCATTCGGCGATGACGCTCCACCCTTCTGCAGTTTGTACGCGTACGCACCGGCGACGATCGCCTGCTCGCCTTCGTGAACGTAGTCGCCCAGCAAGGTAAACGTACCGTTCGACACGCCCGTGACATCGATGACCTTGATGCCTTCGACTGTCGCCGCGCCGGTGCCGCCGGCATTAATAATGCGAACCTGCGTTTGACCGTCGCTGCCACCGTCCAAGTACAGCTTGTCCGTCGGCGATGCATCGTCGCCGAGCACCGTGTCGAACTCGAGCAGGCCACCCGCACTGCTGTACAAGCCGCCGACGCGGATCGTGTCGCCGGCGATACCGTCGCGCGCCGTGATCACACCATCGTTCGCGAGCGTGCCGCTGACCGTGAAGAGACCGCCGCCTACCGCCTTGAACGTCGCGCCCGACGCCACGTGCAAGTTGCCCGTGAGCGCCAGCGCACCGCCCGCATCGAGCGTACTGCCCGAACCGATGAACAGCCCCATGTTCTCGTCCGATCCGGTGGTCAGCGCGCCATCGGAGATTGCGATCGTGCTGTTCTCCAGCGTGATCTTCTCCCAATTGATGACGTTCGCGCCTGCCACGGTCGTCGTAAGACCCGAGAGTGTCAGGGCGTCGATCCAACCATCTGCCGTCGAGACATCGTCGCCGCCATCGAGCAGCTGAGTACCGTCGTAACCCGCCGCGGAAATCGTCGCCGTATCCGAGCCATCGCCAAGATAGACCGCACCAGTGAACGCACCGCCCGACCAAGTGAACACATCGTCCCCATCCTCAGCCGCGGGAGCAGCGCTATCGCCGTAGATGACGCCCGTAAATTCGCCACCCGTGAGCTGAAACCGATCCGATCCCGCGCCCAGCGTCACATCGCCCACGAGACGGCCCGCGCTCGTGAGCTCGTCATTCCCAGTGAACAGACTAATGGCACCGAGCGTCTCGCTGCCTTCACCGAGCGTGATCGAATCGTTCGACGTTCCGCCATTGATCGCGCCGACGATTCGCCCTTGGCTGTCCATGTTGAGGCGGCTCTGCCCCGTGAGGTGAATCGCAATCGGATTCTCGTCCTCCGAGAGAATTTCGCCGCTCGCCAAGTTGGCAACGGAAAACGTATTCTGCTGCGTGCCGCCGCTGAACAGGACCGTCGCCCTAACCGCTCCGCCCAGTCCGCCTTCCAACTTCAGCAGACCGGAGTTCTGCAGCTCGATACTTTCGAGCGCTACGTCATTCGGTTCGTACAAGAGTGCAGCGGCCCAGGTCGCCTCGTCGCGAATCGCAGCATTCACATGGATCGTGCCACTGTTGTTCACGTGCAAACGACGCGGCCCGCTGCCGCCCGCCGAGGTGTAGCTGAGTGCCGCGCCGAACGCCTCGCCGACACCTTGAGAAATAACGGTGATCGTGCCCGTATTGACGACGCTGACGTCACGACCGAGAGCGCCGATACCTTCGGTCCCGCCCGCAGCGGGATTCGTCAGATTCGAGGTAATGGCGATCAAGCCGCCGTTGTTGACCCTGATCGTACCCGTGCCCGCGGGCGTGTAGGCCGCAACGCCGATCAGCCAGCGCCCGCCCGCCAACTCTGGGTTGACGTTCACGATCACCTGCGAGTCCGCACTGGAGTTATAAGTGATCTCCCGCCCGACGCTGCCGGTTGTGAAGTTCAAATTGAATGCCGCGCGAGATCCGCCGCCGGAGCCGCCGTAGATGGCGTTGTCCCACGTGAGCACCCCGTTGTGATTGACGGTGACGTACTGGTTCGAATTCTGTGCGCTGTAGAAGATGCCGGTCGAAGAACCGCTTGCCGTCCAAGTCCCCGACACTTCGGCATTCAATGTGCCATCGGAGCCGACGGCGCTGTAACTGCCGCTGGTCGTGTCGGAACAGACGACGTTTCCAGAGGTGTTGGTGCAGTCTGCGTAGACGATGCCGGGCAAAATGCAGTTCGCGGCCAGCGCACCCAGCGCGATCTTCACATGACGCCTTAGTCGAAGGTTCTGCGTTCTATGCAACTCATTGACCGACACGTCGCCTCCCCGAATGATCCGAATTCATCTCGTAGCACGCGTATGCTTCGCGCGGCGTGATTGATACAAGTCGCGTGAATTTCCGAGCAATCCTCAGTACCCGGAAACGACACTACTGCGGTTGCTTAGTGGAAAATCGCGAGAAGTCGATCGCGTGAAACGAGTGTCGGATGGTTGTCACTACCAACCAATGGGATGCGACGTACATCACGTGATCGCAAGAAAAGACGACGCCCTTCACATTTGCCTGTCGGACCCGGCAACGACACCGAGCCGCTAGATCACGTCGGCGAGAAAACGCCACACCGCCGCGATACGCACCGCACGCCCGGTTCTTTGCGATGCGACACCATGCATCTGGTGGCAATGTCTTGCGCTAGCACACATGACAGCGCGCGGGCTGAGTGCATGGCCGTTGCAGCGATGTGCGTTCAGCGCGTGGAACCAATGCGACGGCCAAGACTTGACACGCGCGGAGCGAGCGTCGCTCACGCAGGCTGATCAAGAAGTAACCAAGTTCTCGAAGTACTTGTCGCGCGAAGACTTCGCCGTTATCCGCGACCTTATCCGAAGGTGTTGTTGAGAACTGTGGAATCCGCGATGCCTCTCACTCGGTCGAATCAAGCGTGCGACCTTCACGAAGATCGATAGCGATCAAGGCTTTCACCGAACGCAGTGCATTCGCTTTCGCTGAACGACACGAGTCAGCCGCGGGCGAGATGAAGAATCGGATACGGCCTGCTGGTCGGATCGAGCGCTGAACGTCCGACCTGTTCGAATCCAAGCCGGCGATAGAACGCGCGTGCGCCGGTGTTCTGTTCATTCACGTCGACTTGCAGCTTCGGTCCTTTCAATTGCTCGGCATGTTGCACGAGGCTGCGCCCAATACCCTGCCCGTGAAACTCCGGTGCGATAAACAGCGCTTCGATCTTCGTATCGAACAGACCAATGAACCCGCGCGGCTTCGCAGCGTCCTCGCACTCGATCCATAACTCGAGTTCACGCAAAGCGCCGTTCTGCACGATCTCGCGAAAGAATTCGAGATCGCTTCTCGCCACGAAGTGATGAGTCGCGAGCGCCGCGCGATACCAAATATCGACCAGCGACTCGTAATGATGTTCTTCAAACGAAATGATCATGCGCGCGCTCGCTCCATGCGTTTACGGTCGACGAAGGCCTTGACTCTCGCCATCTATTCCGCATCGACAGGCAGTGATCAAATAATGACCAACATACGGAACTGCTTGTCGCTGTTTATGTTTTTGCGCTTATCCCGCCGTTATCCACAACCTTATCCGAAAGTATTGTTGATAGCTGTGAATGAACGGGCGTGCTGTTAATAGTTTGAAATGAAATTCATCGAGCGGACGCGTTAGCGAGTGCTGACGGCTGCTGGTGAGAACACTTTGGCCTCTATGCTATCGGGCCAGGCACCTGCACCCGTCATGATGACCAGCCTCTGCGCCGCCATCGGCGCCATCCCCTGCTCATCGCCCTCGGCCCCGCGCCGAAGCGCGCAAACCCATCGGCGTAGTCATCGTCTTCCGCATCGTCTCGCTGCTGCTGACGTTGGTCGTCGTGCCTGCGGTCTATGCAGTCATCGCGAAGAACACGCGGCCACCGCAGTTTGTCAGTTCGATGGTTGCGAGGCTGTTGGCGGCGCGAGCGGTGGCAGGATCCGCGCCGGCGGGCGACGAAACCACCTCAGGCCCTAGGCGATCGGTTTGCGAGTACGCCGACGCACGAGTTGGTGGGTCGGCTCACCACAGATACGTGCTTACGTCGGCTTGCTGACTGCATTCTCTGCTTGCAAAATGCCAGCATGGGCATCCAGATCACAATCCGCGACGTGCCGGAAAAGGTGCGCGACGAGCTGGCCGCTCGAGCTGCACTCCAGGGAAAGTCCATGCAGGAGTACTTGAAGGGTGAGCTCGAGCGCCTAGCCGCCCGCCCCTCTGTGGACGCATGGCTCGCGCAGGTGCGGAAGAGAAAGCGTGCGTCGCAGACTCGCATCTCCACCGCGAAGATCGTCAAAGAACGCGACGCTGATCGGCGGTGAGCGCAGTCGTCGACGCCTCCGTCCTAGTCGCCGCACTCGTCGATTCCGGCGAACACGGCGCGTGGGCGGAGGAAATCATCGCCGCGGGGTCTCTGCACGCACCGAAGCTAGTGCGCGTCGAAACCGCGAACATCCTGCGCCGGCTTGAACGAGCAAAAGAAATTACGACCGCAGAAGCGAATGCGGCCTACGAAGATTTACTGCAGCTCCAGATAGAGCTTTTCTCCTTCGACCCGTTCGGAGAACGCATCTGGGAGCTTCGTCACAACATGACGAGCTATGACGCGTGGTACGTTGCGGTCGCGGAAGCACTGAAACTCCCGCTCGCGACGCTGGACGAGCGGCTGGTTAAGGCGAAAGGACCGGAATGCGAGTTCTTGACGCCGGCGCGATAGAAACATGGCTCGACCCTACGCAACGCGCGGACGTACAGGGCTTACATTAACTGAAGTACGGTCGAGAACTGTGGACCCGGTGCGTGAGCAGCCCGCACAAGCCGCGCTGAAGACGACCAATGACTATCAGCGTAAATAGGCTAGAACCTCGCGTCCGTGGTCGTTCAAGAGATGGACATGAGCTGACGCGGCTCGAGGATGTGGATCAAATCGTCGCTGCCCCAAACGACACCGCCCAAACTGACGACAACGCCTCCGCCTGCCGCAGCACCGTCTGAACTGCCGCATCCTGAAGATCAGGCGGGTAGCCATACTTGCGCAGAATGCGTTTCACGAGCACCCGCATCCGGGCGCGGGCAGATTCCCGATGCGCCCAGTCGACGGTCACGTTTCCGCGCAAACTCACCAGCAACTCGTGCGCGATGACCTTGAGCTTGTCATCGCCCATCACCTGCACCGCGCTCTCGTTCTCCGCCAAGGCGTCGTAGAACGCAATCTCTTCATCTGAGAGACCCGATTCCTCGCCCCGCTGGCGTGCTGCGCGGATATCCTTGGCCAGCTGGATCAGCTCCTGAAGTACCTCGACGGTCGTGATGGCGTTGGCGTGGTAGCGCGCAACAGCGTCCTCCAACCGCTCTGAAAAGGCCTTGGTCTGCACCACGTTCGCCTTACTGCGCGAACGAATGCTGTCGTTGATCAGCTTGCGCAGCGCCTCTAACGCCAGGTTCTTCTTTTCCATCTGCTGCACCTCGGCGAGGAACTCGTCCGAGAGGATGGAAATATCCGGGCTCTTGATACCCGCAGCGGCGAGGATATCCACGATCTCGGTCGAGACTACGGCACGGCTCACGATCTGCTGGATGGCCAGCTCACGCTCCTGCTGGGTGCTTCCAGTGCCGGCGCTGCTCTTGACCAGCGCAGCGCGAATCGCCTGGAAGAAGCCGACTTCTTCGCGGATCTGCCGAGCCTCGTCCGAGGCAGAGGCCAAAGCGTACGCTTTCGATAAGGCGAGCACGGCGTCCTGGAAACGACGATGGGCGTTCTTCTTGCCTTCCTTGGAGGTCTCTCTGGCCGCCAACCGCTGCTGCATGTCCAGAATCCATTCGATGGCGCCCGCCATCATCGCGAGACGTTCCTGCGGCGTGCCGTTCAGCGCAGTGAGGTAGTCGAAGCCGTGGAACATGTCGCGCACGACTTCGTACTTCTCCATCATCACCGCGATGGCCTCGGCCTCGTCGATGCCGGTGTTCTCGCGGTCGCGCGGCGAATACTGCGCCAGTGCAGACTTCAGGTTCTGCGCAATGCCGATGTAGTCGACGATCAGTCCCGCCGGCTTGTCGCGGAACACGCGATTGACGCGTGCGATAGCCTGCATCAGGCCGTGACCACGCATTGGCTTGTCTACATACATGGTATGCATGCACGGCGCGTCGAAGCCGGTCAGCCACATGTCACGCACGATCACCAGCTTGAGCGGGTCCTTCGGGTCGCGAGCACGTTTGGCGAGAAGATCACGTCGGGCCTTGTTGCCGATGTGCGGCTGCCATTCCTTCGGATCGCTCGCGGAGCCTGTCATCACGATCTTGACCACCCCCGCGTTGTCATCCGGACTGTGCCAGTCTGGTCGCAGCTTGACGAGCTCGTCGTAGAGCGCCACGCAGATGCGGCGGCTCATGCACACGACCATCGCCTTGCCATCGAGCGCCGCGACGCGGTTTTCAAAGTGTTGCACGATATCGGCCGCCACAAGCTTGAGGCGTTTGTCTGCGCCGACCAGCGCCTCGATGGTGGCCCACTTCTGCTTGGCGCGTTCACGAGTTGGCTCTTCCTCGTCTTCCAGTATTTCCTCGATCTCGACGTCGATCTTCGGTTTCTCATCGTCGTCGAGCTCGATGCGAGCCAGGCGCGATTCGTAGTAGATCGGCACGGTCGCGCCATCTTCCACCGCGCGGCTGATGTCGTAGATGTCGATGTAGTTGCCGAACACAGCCGGGGTGTTGACGTCGTCCGCCTCGATGGGAGTGCCGGTGAAGCCGATGAAGGAGGCATTCGGCAAGGCATCGCGCATGTACTTGGCGAAGCCGTAGGAGATTTGGCCGGTCTTGCTATCCACCTTGGCCTTGAAACCGTACTGGCTGCGGTGAGCCTCGTCCGCGATGACGACAACGTTACGGCGTGTGGTGAGCGGCTTCTCGATCTCGCCGAACTTCTGCAAAGTCGTGAAGATCACGCCCCCCGAAGCGCGATCCAATAGCTCCTGCAGATGTTCCCGACTCTCCGCTTGCACGGGCGTCTGCCGGATCAGGTCGCGACACATCGAAAAGGTGCCGAAAAGCTGGTCGTCCAAGTCGTTGCGGTCGGTCAGCACCAGGAGCGTCGGATTGGCCATCGCCGGGTGCTTGATGAGACAGCCCGCATAGAACGCCATCAACAGGCTCTTGCCTGACCCCTGGGTGTGCCAGATGACACCTGCGCGCCTGTCGCCGCGCTTTTGCGTCTTGACGCTAGGCAAGCCATGGCTGGCAGGATCTTCGGCCACGCCGTCCAAGGGCATCGAGGCGCGAATCGTGGAATCCACCGCATGCCGCACGGCATGGAATTGATGATAGCCAGCGATGATCTTGACCAACCCTGAGCCGGTCTCACCGAAGACCGTAAAGTCGCGGAGCAGATCGAGCAGCCGGCGGTGCTCAAACACACCTTCGATCAGGGTCGTCAGTTCCGGTGCCCCCTTGGGCGCGACCTCCGTGCCGTCCGTCGTGCGCCACGGCATGAACCGTTCCAGGTCCGCCGACAGCGAGCCCACCCGGGCAGAGATGCCATCCGAAGTGACCAGCAGCGCGTTGGTGTGGAACAGCTGGGGGACCTGCTGCTTGTACGTCTGCAGCTGGTTGAAGGCACCTGCCAGTGTGGCGTTCTCGCTGCCCGGCGCCTTGAGCTCGATCACCGCCAGCGGCAGGCCGTTGATGAACACCACAACGTCGGGCCGGCGGGTGTTCTGCCCGTTGATCACCACGAACTGGC
>CALLKK010000021.1 GCA_938008435.1 uncultured Steroidobacter sp.
CGCAAAGCGCACGAGGCTCACGACTTCCGTGAGTTGCTCGTCGACAGGTGCACCGCGAACTTTGGCCGCCTCCAGACGCTTGTATGCTTGCCAGACAGTCGCGCAGGTCAGATAGAGCGGTGGGTCCGTGAGCCGCTGCACCAACTCGCGGATAGCGGCATAGGTCAGTTTCTGTTTGCCCAGCGGCTGATTGTAGATGATTTGCAGCGCCGTCAGCTCGTCGCGGTGCTGCTGGATGAACTCCTTGAAGCTCTTGATCGTCTGCTCGGCACGCTGCAGGTCGAAACCCGTGTGAATGACCTCGTCGGTCGTCACCTCGTCGATGACGATATCGGTCTTCTGCTTGATGTCTTTCAAGAGCTGGCGCAGTGCCGGCTTGTCGAAGGCTTGGCATGCTTCATCGATTAGCTTTTCGATGACCTGCTGTTCCTGCTCCGGCGTAGCGACATCGCCGTAGCGATCGATGATCGCCGCCTTCTGCAGGTCTGGATCGATGGCATCCAACAGCCGTCCTGCGAGTTGTCGCGGCGTGAAGCCGCAAGCTTCCGACACACGCTGCCTGGCTTCGTCGTCCAGCTTGCGATCGAGCGCCGCCAGGCGCGCTGCCAACGAGGACACGGCGTCCTCATCGCGCCGTCCCATCGCGATCTGCTCCAGCAGTGCGTCGAAGCCGACGGTACGCTTGCGTTCCAGCGGCTGGCTGGCGTTCTTCTTGGATTCGGTTACACCGACCGCGTCGATCAGAATGAAGCGCGTCTTGGTCTGCGCGTCCGGCGTTACTTGGCGTAAGTCTGCGTCGGGAATCGTGCGGACGCCGCGCCCCTTCATCTGCTCGTAGTAGCTCTCGGACTTCACGTCACGCATGAAGATGAGCACTTCCACCGGTTTGATGTCCGTGCCGGTAGCGATCATGTCCACGGTGACGGCCACACGCGGCATCGGATCGACACGAAACGCCTTGATCAACTCCTTCGGATCCTCTCCGGTGTTGCGATAGGTGATCTTCTTGGCGAAATCATTGCCCTCGCCGAACACTTCACGCACTGCGTGGACGATCTCCTCGGCGTGGTTGTCGTCCTTCGCGAAGATCAGCGTCTTCGGCAGCCACTTGCCGCTGCGCTCCGGGAACAGCTCGGTGAACACCCGATCCTTGTACGCTTGCAGCACGGCGCGGATCTGATTGGGATTGACCACCGAGCGGTCGAGCTCCTGCGCCGTGTACTCGAGATCGTTGTCGAGACTCTCGTAGCGCACCTTGCGAGTACGCCGGTCGCGTACCGGCACCTGGAAGCCGGCTTCGTCCACCTCGATCTTGCCGCCCTGCTCGGTCACGCGAGTTCGAATGCGATAAATCTCGTAACCCACGTTGACGCCGTCCGCCACCGAACGCTCGTACGGATACTCGGCCACCAGGTTCTGATTGAAAAAGCCCAGCGTGTGCTTGGACGGCGTGGCAGTGAGACCGATCAGGAATGCATCGAAATACTCCAAGACCTGCCGCCACAGCCCATAGATGGAACGATGACATTCGTCGGTGACGATGAAGTCGAACGTCTCGATCGGAACATCTGGGTTATAGGACAGCGGCAAGACTTCGTCTTCAGCACCGATCCAGCTCTCGAAGCCGGATCGCTCTTCGTCCTCTTCATCCAGCTCTTTGCCGCGCAGCAATGAGTACATGCGCTGGATCGTCGAGATCACCACTTTGGCATCGCGATCGATGCTACCGCCGCGCAAGTGCTGAACGATGTAGGTGTCAGTAAAGCGATTGGCCGCACCGTGCGGCTGAAAGTTCTGGTATTCCTTGAGGGTCTGCTCCCCCAAGTTGTTGCGATCGACCAGGAACAGGATGCGCCTGGCGCCAGCGTACTTGAGCAGCCGCCACGAGAAAGTACATGCCGTGAAGGTCTTGCCAGCGCCGGTCGCTAGTTGAATCAGTGCCCGCGGCTTGTCCTGCGCCAGGGATTGCTCCAAGCCCTGGATGGCCTCGACTTGGCAGTCACGCAAACCATGCGTGTCCAGGGGAGGCAAAGTCTGCAGGCGCGCGCGAAGGGTCTTGGATTGCAGCAACCACTCACGGAGGGTCTCCGGCCGGTGGAATGCGAACACTCGGCGCGAACGCGGCTTGGGGTCGCGCCAGTCGCAGAAGAAGGTTTCCTCGCCGGTGCTCTCGTAAGCAAAGACGAGCGTGTCGTGCCAGCGCGCGAGATGGACCGGCAGATCGACCATGTACTTGGCCGACTGGTCCGCCACACCGCTGAGGGTCACGCCGGCTTTCTTGGCCTCGATGACACCAGCCGCCTTGCCGTCGACGAACAGTAGATAGTCGCAGGGACCCGCCGGAAGGGAGAATTCACGGACTGCAACCCCGCAGCCTGCATTGCGGTCGAACTGGTTCCGGTCCTGCAGTATCCAGCCCGCATCTTCCAGCACGCTATCAATCTTCAGGCGTGCCTGCTGTTCTGGCTCAACCATTGCCCCCTGTCCTCCACAGTCGCATAGCCAGCCTTGCGTTTCCTGCCTCCTCTTAGAACACAGCATCCCTCGCGCAACGACTTTGTTTTTGAGGAAGCGACTATGTTTTCGAGGAAAAGACTTTGTTCTTCAGGAAACGACTTTGTTTTCGGCGCACAAGGCTATGTCCTTCACCAGCGCGTTCACTCCACCGTGACGCTCTTCGCCAAATTTCTCGGCTGATCGACGTCCGTGCCTTTCAGAATCGCGCAGTGGTAAGCCAGCAGCTGCAGCGGGATCGTGTAGATCGCGGGAGCCTGGAAGTGGCTGACGTGCTTCGGCATCGTGATGACCGTGACGCCTTCGGATGATTCGAGCCCGGCATCCGGATCGGCGAACACGTAGAGCTCGCCGCCGCGGGCGCGCACTTCCTGCAGGTTCGACTTGAGCTTCTCGAGCAGGTCGTTGTTCGGCGCAACGGCGATAACGGGCATATCGGCATCGACAAGCGCGAGCGGGCCGTGCTTGAGCTCGCCGGCGGGATACGCTTCGGCGTGGATATAGGAAATTTCCTTGAGCTTGAGCGCGCCTTCCATCGCCACGGGGTGCATCTGACCGCGCCCGAGGAACAGCGCGTGATGCTTGTCGGCAAAGCGCTTGGCGAGCTCTTTGATCGTCGTATCGAGATGCAGCGTCTTTTCGATCAGCGACGGAATTTCGATCAGCCGTTGCACGAGCCCACGCTCGCGCTCGGCATCGATGCCATGACATTTCGTGAGCGCGACGACGAGCATGCCGAGCGCAACGAGCTGCGTGGTGAACGCCTTCGTCGATGCGACACCGATTTCCGGACCCGCGCGCGTGAGCAGCACGAGCTCGGATTCGCGCACGAGCGAGCTTTCGGGGACGTTGCAGATGGCAAGCGTCGATAGATAACCGAGCTGCTTGGCCATGCGCAGCGCGGCGAGCGTGTCTGCCGTTTCGCCCGACTGCGAGATCGTGACGAACAACGTGTTCTTCGGCACGACGGGATTGCGATAGCGATATTCGCTCGCGATCTCGACCCAGCAAGGCAGGCGCGCGATCTGTTCGATGTAGTACTTCGCCACGGCGCCGGCGTGATAGCTGGTACCGCACGCCACGATCTGCACGGCTTCGGCGCGGCGGAAGATCTCCGTCGCCATCGGGCCGAAGGCGGCTTCGAGGAGCCTGCCGCCGGCGACGCGCTCTTCGAGCGTTTGCGCAATGGCGCGCGGCTGCTCGTAGATTTCCTTGAGCATGTAATGCTCGAAATCGCCCTTCTCGGCCGCATCGGCGGACAGCTCGCTTTCGCGCACGGCGCGCTGAGCGCGATTGCCTTCGGTGTCGAGGATGCGAATGCTGGTGCGCTTGATCTCGGCGACGTCGCCTTCTTCGAGGAAGACGAAGCGACGCGTGACGGGCAACAGCGCGGAGACGTCAGAGGCGACGAAGTTTTCGCCTTCGCCGAGGCCGATGACGACCGGGCAGCCGACGCGGGCGATCACGATCGTGTCGGGCGCATCTTCCGACAGCACCGCGAGCGCATAGGCGCCTTCGAGCTCCGCGACAGTTGCACGCACCGAGCGGAACAGGTCGCCGAGCTTCTGCTTGTGATAGTGGATGCGGTGCGCGATCACCTCGGTGTCGGTTTCCGAGGAGAAGGTGTAGCCGAGCTTGGTGAGCTCCTCGCGCAGATCCTCGTGATTCTCGATGATGCCGTTGTGAACGATCGCGATACCGTCGCGCGAGATGTGCGGATGGGCATTGCGCTCGGACGGCACGCCATGGGTCGCCCAACGGGTGTGCGCGATGCCGACAGCGCCCTCGAGCGGCGTTTCGGCCATGGCGTCCTGCAGCGCCTTGACCTTACCCACGGTGCGCAGGCGGCGCAGGTGGCCGCTTGCGTTGAGCACGGCAACGCCGGCGGAGTCATAACCGCGGTACTCGAGTCGCCTCAGGCCCTCGATCAAGACCGGAACGATGTTGCGATCAGCGATGGCGCCGACAATGCCGCACATGTGAATGTCCTTGAGATCTTTGCCGTAAGCGGGCGTACGGGGAACGCCCACGCGCGGGCATTCTACGCATTTCAGGGACCCGGAAGCATGGCCAAGCGCACACTTGCGACTTCAGGCCACATTGGGTGCGGCGACCGCTGACGGCGGATGGCGACGGTGTGAAGTGCCCGGCGTCAGAAAGGCCGGGTCGCCCGTTCAACTCTTTTTCGTCGGGCGCCGCCACCCATCGACGGTGACCTGGCGGGCGCGCGCCAAGGTGAGCTTGCCGTCCGGGGCGTCTTTGGTGATCGTGGAACCCGCGCCGATCGTGGCCTCGGCCCCGATCTTGACCGGGGCGACGAGCATCGACCCGGAGCCGATGAACGCACCGTCGCCGATTTCCGTGCGCGACTTGTTCACGCCGTCGTAATTGCAGGTGATGGTGCCGGCGCCGACGTTGATCTTGCGGCCGAGGACTGCATCGCCCAGGTACGTGAGGTGATTGGCCTTGCTGCCGGCGCCGATCTCGCTCTTCTTCACCTCGACGAAGTTGCCGATGTGCACATCTTCGTGCAAAACGCTGTCAGGCCGGATGCGCGCGAACGGTCCGATCGAATTGCGCGGTCCGACGGTCGAGCGATCGATGATCGAGTTCGGATGGATCTCGGTGTCGGCGCCGATGCGGCAGTCTTTGAGGATGCAGTTGGGTCCGATGCGCACGCGATCGGCGAGCTCGACCTTGCCGATCAGCACGACGTTGACGTCGATATAAACATCGCGCCCGGTCGTGACTTCGCCGCGAATATCGATGCGTGCGGGATCGACGACGGTCACGCCGTTGAGCATGAGCTCGGTGGCCTTCTGCAAGCGATGCGCGCTTTCGAGCTGCGCGAGCTGCACTTTGTCGTTCACCCCGAGCACCTCCACTTCGGTCGGCGCCACTACGGTGTTAACTTTCAAACCGTCGCGCACCGCCATCAAGATCACGTCCGTGAGGTAGTACTCGCCTTGTGCGTTGTCGTTGCGCAAGGCCGCGAGCCAACGGCGCAGCGCCTTGGCGCGCAACGCCATCAGCCCGGTGTTGATTTCGTTGATCGCACGCTCCTTCGTGTTCGCGTCCTTGTCTTCGACGATGCGCACGACATTGCCTGCGCCGTCACGCACCACGCGCCCGTAACCACTTGGGTCACGCAGAATGGCGGTCAGCAATCCGATCGAGCGCTCGCTGCACTGAGCGGCCACTTGCTCGAGCGTGGCAGGCTGCACGAGCGGGACGTCGCCGTACAGCACGAGGACATCGTGATCGTCGGGGATGGCCGGCATCGCTTGGGCAACAGCGTGTCCGGTACCGAGCTGCTCGGCCTGCAGCACCCAATTGACGGTCTCGGCCGCGAAGGCTTCGCGAACGCGCTCGCCGCCATGCCCATATACGACGTGGATGGTGTGCGCACCGAGCGTTTTCGCCGCTTGCAGCACGTGCGCGAGAATCGGCCGGCCGGCGAGCGGCTGCAGCACTTTCGGCAGGTCGGACTTCATGCGCTTGCCCTGACCGGCCGCGAGAATGACGACGGAGAGCGGGGCGCGCGCGAGGCGCGAGGCGCTGGGCTCTAGGGTCTGGCTAGAAGAGGTCTTGTCGGTGAGCGTCATACGCCAGTCACTCTAAACCGACTGAGGATTGGTGAACAAATGCGCGCGGGGAAAAATGCGTCACGAAGGACGCATTCATCTGGCCAGAGCCCAGTGCCCAGAGCCCAGAGCCCTATTGCTTGATCTTGCGCAGCTTCTCGATGGCGCGGATCTGCGCCATGGCGCGCGCAAGCTCGGCCTGCGCTTCGGCCAACTCGATCTTGCCGGTGCGGTCGCGCAACGCTTCCTCGGCGCGCTGCTTGGCCTGCAATGCAGCCGCTTCGTCGAGATCGTGCGCACGCAGCGCGGTATCCGCGAGCACGGTAACCACATGCGGCTGAATCTCGAGCGCACCGCCCGAGACGAAGAAGAAGTGCTCCTCGCCCGCAGGCGTCTGAACGCGCACTTCACCGGGGTTGAGCGTGGTGAGAAGCGGCGCATGGCGAGGCGCAATGCCGATCTCGCCCATGACCGCCGGCGCGAACACCATCGACGCCTCGCCCGAGAAGATCTCGCCTTCGGCGCTGACGATGTCGACGTGGATGGTGGATGCCATGGCTTACCTTCTGTGTGATCCGGTTCGCTGCAATCGTCGGGGACCGAACGGCGCGGCGACGAAGCGGTTTCGTCGCTGCGCCCGACGGTCGCCGCAGTATTACTGCAACGTCTTCGCCTTCTCGACCGCCTCGTCGATGCCGCCGACCATGTAGAAGGCCTGCTCGGGCAGGTGGTCGTAGTCGCCGTTCAAGATGCCCTTGAAGCCGCGGATCGTCTCCTTGAGCGGAACGATCTTGCCGTCCTGACCTGTGAACACCTTCGCGACGTTGAACGGCTGCGAGAGGAAGCGCTGAATCTTGCGCGCGCGCGCCACGATGCGCTTGTCCTCTTCCGAGAGCTCGTCCATACCGAGAATCGCGATGATGTCCTGCAGCTCCTTGTAACGCTGCAGCACGGCCTGCACGCCGCGGGCGACGGAGTAGTGCTCCTCGCCGACGATGAGCGGGTCGAGCTGACGGCTCGTCGACTCGAGCGGATCCACCGCCGGATAGATACCAAGCGCGGCGATCTGACGCGACAGCACCACGGTCGCATCGAGGTGCGCGAACGTCGTCGCCGGCGACGGGTCGGTCAAGTCGTCCGCCGGGACGTACACGGCCTGAATCGAGGTAATCGAGCCGGTCTTCGTCGAGGTGATGCGCTCCTGCAGCACGCCCATTTCTTCGGCGAGCGTCGGCTGATAACCCACCGCCGAGGGCATACGGCCGAGCAACGCGGACACTTCGGTACCGGCGAGCGTGTAACGGTAGATGTTGTCGATGAAGAGCAGCACGTCACGGCCCTTGCCGCCCTCGGTCTTCTCGTCGCGGAAGTACTCGGCCATGGTTAGGCCGGTGAGCGCGACGCGCAGACGGTTGCCCGGCGGCTCGTTCATCTGGCCGTACACCATCGCCACCTTCGAGTTCGACAGGTTGTTGATGTCGATAACGCCGGCCTCGATCATCTCGTGATAGAAGTCGTTGCCTTCGCGGGTACGCTCACCCACGCCGGCGAACACCGACAGACCCGAGTGCTGCTTGGCGATGTTGTTGATGAGCTCGAGCATGTTGACGGTCTTGCCGACGCCGGCGCCGCCGAACAGACCGATCTTGCCGCCCTTCGCGAACGGAATGAGCAGGTCGATAACCTTGATGCCCGTGACGAGCAGCTCCTGACCGCCCGCTTGCTCGTCGTACGACGGCGCCGGACGGTGAATCGGCCAATACTGCTCCGCCTGCACCGGACCTTTCTCGTCCTGCGGGGTGCCGAGCACGTCCATGATGCGGCCGAGCGTGGCCTTGCCCACGGGCACCGAAATCGGCGCGCCCGTCGCGCGCACCTTCATGCCGCGCTGCAAGCCTTCCGAAACGCCCATCGCGATCGTGCGGACGATGCCGTCGCCGAGCTGCTGCTGCACTTCGAGCGTCAGATCGACGTCCTCGAGCTTGAGCGCCTCGTAGACCTTCGGAATCTGGTCACGCGGAAACTCGACGTCGATAACGGCGCCGATGATTTGCACGATCTTGCCGGTTGCTGCTGCGGTAGACATTTGCTCAACCTCGAGGCTGTGGGCTGAAAGCTCCGGGCGCTTTTGCCGGAGTCCCTCGCCCCCTTAACCAATATTGCTTGTATATGCCATTCAATCCGGTACTGCCGACTTGCGCTACACGGCCGCCGCGCCGCCGACGATCTCGCTGATTTCCTTCGTGATCGCCGCCTGACGGGCCTTGTTGTAGATCAACTGCAGCTCTTCGATGAGCTTGCCGGCGTTGTCGGTCGCGGCCTTCATCGCGACCATGCGCGCGGCCATTTCGCACGCGACGTTCTCGACCGCACCCTGATAGACCTGCGACTCGATGTAGCGCATGAGCAAACCATCGAGGAGATCGGCGGCCGAAGGCTCGTAGATGTAATCCCAGTGCTTCTGCAGCTTGTCTTCGTCTTCGGTGACGACCGGCAGGAGCTGGCGCACCACCGGCTTCTGGCTCATCGTGTTCACGAAGACGTTGTGCACGAGGAACAGGCGATCGATCTTGCCTTCCTTGTAGAGGTCGAGCATCACCTTCACGGTGCCGATCAGATCGGCCACGTGCGGGCGATCGCCGAGGTGCGTCACGGTCGCGAGCGTCTTGACGTTGCCGAGGCGGCGGAAGAACTGCACGCCCTTCGCGCCGATCAAGCACAGCGACACTTCAGCGCCGCGGTCCTGCCACTCGCGCAGCTGCGCCAGCGCGGTCTTGAACAGGTTGACGTTGAGGCCGCCGGCAAGACCGCGATCGGTCGTGATGATGATGAAGCCGACCGACTTCGGCTCGCGCTCGACCAGGTACGGATGGCGGAAATCCGGATTCGCGTGCCGCAAGTGACCGATCACGCGACGGATCTTCTCCGAGTAAGGACGCGTCGCGCGCATGCGATCCTGCGCTTTGCGCATCTTGCTCGCGGCGACCATTTCCATCGCCTTGGTGATCTTCTGCGTGCTCTTGAAGCTCGCGATCTTGATGCGGATCTCTTTTACGCCGGGCATGTGAGCTTCGCTGGCTTCGGGCTACGGGCTACGGGCTAGAGCAAGAAGATTCTTGTCTGGCCGTCGCCCGTGGTCCGTCGCCCGTGGCCTCCGTTTAGTACGTTCCAGTCGCTGCGAACTCTTCGCAGATCTTCTTGAGCGCCGCTTCGTTCTCCTCGTTGAGAACGGGGTTCGCGTTGATCGCATCGAGCGCGGCCTTGTAGTTCGTCTTCGCGAAAGCCTGCAGGCCGGCTTCGAACGCGCTGATCTTCTGGCGATCGACCTTGTCCATGTAGCCGTTGTTGACGGCGTAGATGGACAGCGCCATTTCGGCGACCGACATCGGCGAGTACTGCTTCTGCTTCATCAGCTCGGTGACGCGCTGACCGCGCTCGAGCTGACGACGGGTCGCTTCGTCGAGGTCGGAGGCGAACTGCGAGAACGCCGCGAGCTCGCGGTACTGCGCGAGGGCAAGACGAATACCGCCGCCCAGCTTCGAGATGATCTTCGTCTGCGCGGCGCCACCGACGCGGGACACCGAGATACCGGCGTTCATCGCGGGACGGATACCGGCGTTGAACAGATCGCTCTCGAGGAAGATCTGACCGTCGGTGATCGAGATCACGTTCGTCGGCACGAACGCCGTCACGTCGCCGGCCTGAGTTTCGATGATCGGCAGACCCGTGAGCGAGCCGGTCTTACCCTTGACGCGGCCGTTCGTCATCTTCTCGACGTAGGCCTCGTTCACGCGCGCCGAGCGCTCGAGCAGACGCGAGTGCAGGTAGAACACGTCGCCCGGATACGCTTCGCGGCCCGGCGGACGGCGCAGGAGCAGCGAGATCTGACGATACGCCCACGCCTGCTTGGTCAGGTCGTCGTAGATGATGAGCGCATCTTCGCCCTGATCCATGAAGTACTCGCCCATCGCGCAACCGGCGTACGGCGCGAGGTACTGCATCGAGGCGGGCGTCGACGCGGACGCGGCCACGACGATCGTGTGCTTCATCGCGTCGTGCTCTTCGAGCTTACGCACGACTGCGGCGATCGAGCTCTGCTTCTGGCCGATCGCGACGTAGATACACTTAATGCCGCTCGACTTCTGATTGATGATCGTGTCGATCGCGAGCGCGGTCTTACCGGTCTGACGGTCGCCGATGATGAGCTCGCGCTGACCGCGGCCGATCGGCACCATCGAGTCGATCGCCTTGTAACCGGTCTGCACCGGCTGATTCACGGACTTGCGGTACACCACGCCGGGAGCGACGCGCTCGACCGGCGCCATGCGCGCGTAGTTGATCGGACCTTTGCCGTCGATCGGGTTACCGAGCGCGTCGACGACGCGGCCGAGCAGCCCTTCACCGACGGGCACTTCGAGGATGCGGCCGGTCGTCTTGACGATGTCGCCTTCGACGATGTGCTTGTACTCGCCCAGCACCACCGCGCCGACCGAGTCCTGCTCCAGGTTGAGCGCGAGGCCGTAGCTGCCGCCGGGGAACTCGAGCATTTCGCCGTACTTGACGTCGGCGAGACCGTGGATGCGCACGATACCGTCCGTCACGGTGACGACCGTGCCGACATTGCGCTCTTCGACGGCGCTCGAGAACTTCTCGATGCGCGCCTTGATCAGATCGCTGATTTCAGATGCCTTGATGGCCATTGCCACAGTCCTCGGTTAAATCAGAGTCCGGCTGGGGACCGGAGGCTGGGGGCTGGAGCCAGAAAGGTTTCGCTAGCCCCAGCCTCCAGCCTCATTCCTCCAGCCTCATGTTCATTGCGTCATCGCGCTCGCCAGCCGCTCGAGCCGCGCCCGCAGCGACCCATCGATGACGAAATCGCCGGCACGCACGATGGCTCCGCCGACGAGCGACGGATCGACCTCGCAGTGCAGACGCACATCGCGCTTCAAACGCGTCTTGAGCGCGCTCGCGAAACGCCGCTGCTGCTCTTCGTTCAACGGTACGGCGGAGATGATGCGCACGTCCGCGACGTTCTCGATTTCGGCGCGCAACGCCTCGAACTGCTCCGCGATCTGCGGCAGGAGACCGAGGCGGCGGTTTTGCGCAAGCGTCAGCAGGAAGTTACGGCCATGCTCATCGAGACTGCCGGCGGCAGCCTCCGCGATGAGCTCAACGAGATCTTCGGGCTTGACGCGCGGATTGGTCAGGAGCTTGGCGACCCGCGGATCGGAGACAACCGCCGAGCCGGTCGCGAGCAGCGTCGACCAGAGATCGAAGCTCTTGTGCTCCTGCGCGAACTCGAAGGCCGCTTTCGCGTAGGGACGGGCGATGGTGGCTTTCTCGGCCATAGTGTCGCGAGCCGCGGCTTAACCGCGCTCGATCTCCGCCGCTAGTTGTTCGAGGATGTCCGCGTGCGCCTTGGCGTCGATCTCGCGACCGAGCAGGCGGCTTGCGCCGGCGACGGCCAGCGCCGCCACTTCCTTGCTCAGCTGCTGGCGAGCGCGGCTCGTCTCGAGCGCCACTTCTTCGCGCGCTTCGCTGATGAGCCGCTGACCCTCGGCAAGCGCCGCACCGCGCGCTTCCTCGACGATCTCGTTGGAACGCCGGTTCGCCTGGTCGATGATCTTCGTTGCCTGAACCCGCGCTTCCTTCACTATTTCATTCGCGGCCGCATGCGCCTCGGCGAGGCTCTTCTCGCCTTTCTCGGCGGAGGCGAGTCCTTCGGCGATCTTGCGCTGACGCTCTTCGATCGCAGCGATCAAAGGCGGCCAGATGAACTTCATCGTGACCCAGCCGAGGATCAGAAATACGATCGTCTGAATGAAAAGTGTTGCGTTTAGATTCATGGAACGTAAGCCCAGCTAACCAGCCATTGCGCGCGGGCGACGTCCGTCGCCCCGCGGGTGTCGAGCCCGCTCGAATCAGCTCGCGAACGGATTGGCCGTCGCGAACCACAACGCGATGCCGAGACCGATGATGAAGGACGCGTCGATCAGGCCGAGCAACAGGAAGACCTTCGTCTGCAGCGTGTTCATGAGCTCGGGCTGACGCGCCGAGGCTTCGATGTACTTGCCCGCCATGATGCCCACGCCGATACAGGCACCGAGTGCGCCGATGCCGATGATGAGACCGCAGGCGAGAGCGACGAAAGCGATATCGGTCATGAGAGTTCTCCGAGTTGAACTTGAACGAGAGCAAAAACCTTTCTGTTAGTGATGCGCGTGCGCCTGACCCAAGTAGGCAAGCGTGAGCATCATGAAGATGAACGCCTGCAGCAGCACGATCAGGATGTGGAAGATCGCCCACGCGGTACCGGTCACGAGATGCATCGCGATACCGAACACGGTGAGGCTTCCGCCCAGGCCGGCGATCAAGAAGAAGATGAGCTCGCCCGCGTACATGTTGCCGAACAAGCGCATGCCGTGCGAGAAGGTGCGGCCGCCGTACTCGACGATGTTCATGCCGACGTTGGCGATGCCGAGCAGGATCGCGCCGATCCAGGTGAGCGGATTGAGCGAGATCTTGACCATGCCGAACGGCGCGCAGGTGAACTCGTGGAGGAAGCCGCCCAGGCCCTTGATCTTGATGCTGTAGTAGAACGACAGGAGCAGCACGCCGAGCGCGAGACCGAAGGTGGTGTTGAGGTCCGCCGTCGGCAGCGGGCGCAGATAGTGAATGTCGGCGGCCGCGGCGATGCTCGGCAGCCAGTCGACGGGGAGCAGGTCGATCGCGTTCATGAACGCGACCCAGACGAACACCGTCAGCGCGAGCGGCGCGATGTACGTGAGCTTGCCGTGCACCATGGCGCGCGCCTGCTCGTTCACCATCTCGACGAGCATCTCGACGGCGCACTGGAACTTGCCGGGCACGCCGGAGGTGGCGCGCTTGGCAGCCTTGCGGAGGAACAACAGAGCGAGCGCGGCGCAGAGCAGCGCGAAGAAGAGCGTGTCCCAGTGGTAGATGGAGGCGTCGAACAGCGCCGTTTGCTTCTTGCTCGCGAGGTGCTGCAAATGGTGCGCGATGTACTCGGAGAAACCGTGTTCACCGCCGCTTTCACTTGCCATCAACCCGAGCCGCATGCTTCTCGTACCCCAGTTAGGGATCGACCAGCGATCCGCACACTACGCCGACGAAACCGTCGGCAACGCATCTCACCCTCGCCTCAACCGCGCGCCCGTGACCAGCGCCGATCGAGGCCAAAAGCAAACCAAACCCAATACGCGGCCATGGCCGCGAACAATCCGCCGAGCACTGCGGGCGGCAGTAGCCCCTCGGCGCGCAACGCGATCACCAGCAACGCTGCGGTCATCGCGATCTTGAACAACCAACCCTTGAAGAAACTTGCCGCGCTCAAGCGCGCACCGAAATCCACGCTGTGCTTCACCAGCGTGAATGCCATGTATGCGGTCCACACCAGACCGATGCCGCCGCCGACCAGGACCGACGCGCCCGGACGCACACCCGCCGCGATCCCGGTGACCACGCTCGCGAGCACGATGCAGGCGAGCTGCCACACGAGGAGCTGCAGCGACTTGCGCGCAGCGACCGCAATCGGGTTAGCGCTCATGAAGGCTCGCGCCCACCGCCGCTAGACAACAAAAATGCCACCGCGCTGGCCGAACGTTCGGCGACGTGTGGCATTGCGTAAATCCTGGAATATCCAGCCGAATTTTCGCTGCCCGGCCGGCAAAGGCGGCGCATTATACGCAGCGTTTTGCAGTGCTTCAACCGAAGTCACGTGCGCTAACTCGCGCATTGACAAGCAGATTCGGGCGGCGACGGCGCCGCTGCACGAGTTTGCTGAGCTGACAGCGCTGACGAGCGCAGCGCGCCTCGAGGCAGCCAACACGCTCCGCCGCCCAGAAATCCCCGACGACGGCATGTCGGCGCGCACCTTCGCGCGGATCGGAGAGCGACATTGATGCGGCGCCTTATGTCCGATCCCGGCCGCGCGATCGGCCAACCGTCTGGGCGCCGCTAGCGGATGTGCGCCAGGATGCCGTCGAGCTCGTCGAGGGTGTGATAGCTGATGACGAGCTTGCCCTTGCCCGACGGAGAATGCTGCACCTGAACCTTGGCGCCGAGCTTTTCGCTGAGCTCGCTTTCGAGCTGGCGGATGTTCGGATCCGCGCGCGTGGCCGCTTCTGCCGACGCATCGGGCTGGGCCAAAAGCCGTTTGACGAGCGCCTCGGTTTCTCGCACCGAGAGCTTCTTCTTCGCCACCAGGGCCGCGACCTCGGCCTGCTGGCGCTTGTTCTCGAGCGCGAGCAGCGCGCGGGCATGGCCCATTTCGATTTCGCGCCGCTCGACCAGCTCCTTGGCCTCCTCGCACAGCTCGAGCAGGCGCAGCAGATTCGAAACCGCCGCGCGCGAGCGGCCGACGGCTTCCGCCGCGGTCGCATGAGTCATATCGAACTCGTTGATGAGGCGCTCGAGGGCGCGTGCTTCTTCCAGCGGATTTAAGTTCTCGCGCTGGATGTTCTCGATGAGCGCCATCGCGATCGCGGCGCTGTCGGGCACGTGGCGCACGACGGCCGGGACTTCATGCAAACCGGCCAATTGCGCCGCACGCCAGCGACGTTCGCCCGCAATGATTTCGTAGCGTCGCGGCTGACCGGCGCTCGCTTCGGAGATCGGCCGCACGACGATCGGCTGCACCACGCCTTGCGCCTTGATGGAATCGGCCAGCTCCTGCAGCGTTTCCTGCCGCATGTCGATGCGCGGCTGATACTTGCCCCGCTGCAGCAAATCGATCGGCAGCTTGACGAGCTCATCGCCCGGACGCAGCGGCGTGACGTTCTCGGTCTCCCCTTGCGGCACGGGCTGGCCGAGCAGCGCGCCCAATCCACGTCCGAGACTTGGTCGTTTGGTGGCCATTCGAGATTAAGACTGTAGGCTCTAGGCTGTAGGCTGTGGCCAGAAAAGAGAACGTCCGCGCAGCATTAAGCTCACAAGTCGGTGCTGCCGCCAAGACGTCTCGGAGATCGAACCTCGCTTCGCTCTTCTCCGGCCGCTCCGGCTACAGTCTACCGCCTGCCGCCGTCAGCCCGATCCAGCGGCGCTCGCCGTCGCCAGCGGTCCGTCGCCTTCGGAGCGGCGGATCATCTCGCCGGCGAGCGCTAGATAGGCAAGCGCGCCGCGCGAATCGCGATCGTAATGCAGCGCCGGCTTGCCGTGACTGGGCGCTTCGGCCAGCCGCACGTTGCGGGGAATGATGGTCCGAAACACGCGGTCTTGGAAGTGCTCGACCAATTGCGCCGAGACTTCGTTCGCCAGGTTGTTGCGCGGGTCGAACATGGTGCGCAGGATCCCGCCGATTTCCAGTTGCGGATTCGGCCCGGCCTTGATCTGTTCGATGGTGCTGACGAGCGCGCTCAAGCCTTCGAGCGCGTAGTACTCGCACTGCATCGGAATGATCACGCCTTCCGCCGCGACGAGCGCATTGACCGTCAGCATGTTGAGCGCAGGCGGACAGTCGATCAGGATGAGATCGAATTGATCGCGAATCGGCGCGAGCGCATCGCGCAGGCGCATCTCGCAACCCGGCTTGCCCATCAGCTCGACTTCCGCGGCGACCAGATCCTGATTGGCGGGCATCAGCTTGAAATCGGAATAGTCCACGCCGACGATCGCCTCGGCCGCCGTGCACTCGCCGAGCAATACGTCCGTGGTCGAGCGCGTCAGCGTGCGCTTGTCGACGCCGCACCCCATCGTCGCATTGCCCTGCGGATCGAGATCGATCAACAGGACACGACGCTTCGTCGCCGCGAACGACGCCGCGAGATTCACGCTGGTCGTCGTCTTGCCGACGCCGCCTTTTTGATTCGTGACTGCAAGGATGCGGTGCATGGATTAAGAGGCCACAGACTACAGGCTACAGGCGACAGCTGGAACGAACGCGCAAGCAAACAGACCACGTTTCATGATCGAGCTCGTCAGCCAAGCGAAGATGGGATGCTCGGTCATCGACATGTTCGGCTGTAGCCTGTTGCGTGTCGCCAGTGGCCTGCACGATCGCGCTAGATGCGATCGTGCGAACGGCAGATTTCCACAAGATGCCGCTCCTCGTCCAGACCGGGCACGGTCAGCCGATGCACGGCCGCGAGCTTCCAACCGCTCGGCAGCGCACCGAGCTCATCGGTCGGATAGCGCCCTTTCATGGCGAGCAGTCGCCCGCCGCCGACGCATAAGTGCCCGGCCCACTTGACGAAGGTGCCGACCGGACCGACGGCGCGCGAGAGCACGCGATCGAAACGTTCCTTCGGTCGAAACGTTTCCGCGCGCGTGTGCACGGTCGTGACGTTGCGAACATCGAGCAGCTCCGCGACATGATCGATGAAACGCAGCTTCTTCGCGGTCGAATCGATCAACGTGAACGACAGATGCGGTGCGACGATCGCAAGCGGCAGACCGGGAAAGCCCGCGCCCGTACCGACATCGACGATGCGCGTGCCCGCCAGAAAGCGATGGACCGAGAGGCTATCGAGCAAATGCTTGGTGATCTGCTGCGATCGTTCGCGGATCGCCGTCAAATTCATGCGCTCGTTCCATACGTCGAGCTCATCGAGCAGGCGCAGCAGCTTCTCGGCCGTTTGCGTGTCGAGCTCGACGCCGAGCTCGGCGGCGCCGGATTGCAGAGTCGTCAATGGATCCATGGCTTACGCGATACGCACCACGGTGCGGCCAACCACACGCGCATTGAGATACGCGGCAAATGCATGCGGCAGCTCGGCCAGATCGATGGTGCGCGAAACGATCTTGTGCAAATGACGCGGGCGCAGGTCGGTGGCCAATCGCTCCCACACGCGCAAGCGCACCGCATGCGGCACGTGCACCGAATGGATGCCGAGCAAGTTGACGCCGCGCAGAATGAACGGCAGCACGCTGGTATGAAGCTCGGTGCTCGACGCCATACCGATGCTCGTGACATTGCCGTGAAAGGCGGTCGAGCGGATCAGCCAATCGAGCAGCTGGCCGCCGACAGCGTCGATCGCGCCGCCCCAACGGCTCGACTCGAGCGGCCGCTCGCCGAGCACGAGCGAGCGCCGATCGAGCACTTCGCTCGCGCCGAGCGCCCGCAAGTAATCCGCGGCTTCCGGCTTGCCGGTGATCGCCACCGCGCGGAACCCGCGCCCGGCCAGCATATCGATCGCAAGGCTGCCCACGCCGCCCGTGGCACCCGTCACGGCGATTTCGCCCGTCTCGGGCTTCTGGCCGTTCTCTTCCATGCGATGAATGGCGAGCGCCGCAGTGAATCCTGCCGTGCCGATCGCCATGCACTCGAAGTCGGTCAGCGAGGCGGGAATCGGCACGGCCCATTCGCTCTTGATGCGCGCGTATTGGGCGTAGCCGCCGTCGTGCGTCTCCGACAGGCCGCAACCGGTGACGAGCACGCGCTCGCCGGGACGAAAGGCATCCGTGGCGCATTCGACGACCTCGCCGGCGAGATCGATGCCGCCGACGAGCGGAAAGCGGCGCAGGATCTTGCCCTGGCCGGTCGCGGCCAGCGCGTCCTTGTAGTTGATCGTCGAGTAGCGGACTTTGACGAGCAGATCGCCGTCGGCGAGATCGGCGTGCGAGATCGCTTCGAGGCGCGCCACGATGCGCCCCTGCTCCTCATGAATGCGAAAAGCGGTGAAGCGCTCGGGAAGCACGGTCGGCGATCGGCCCTCGTGGATGCGGTGCGGCGCTGATTCGAGCTCGCTCGAGTCGAACGCTTGAGTCCTTGCTGAAGAGCCGGATCGTGCGGACCGTCGCCGCAAAAGCGGCGACGGTCACCCGGCCGTTACGGGCACTTGCCCGCGTCGCGAATGTCTTTCGCGCTGCAGATGCCCTTCTGCTTGGAGAAGAAATCGGCGAGCGCTTGGAAGTCCTTCTCGTCCACGGCGCTGACGATACCGGCCATCACCGGGTTCTTGCGCCGGCCGCTCTTGTAGTCCTTGAGCGCCTGCACGATGTAATCGGCGTACTGACCGGCGAGGATCGGGTACTCGTCCATCACGGTCTTGGCGCCGTCGGGGCCGTGGCAAGCCACGCAGGTCTGCGTCGCCGGCGGCGGCGTGCCGACCACCTGATTGCTGGTCTGAATGCCCTGAGCGTGGAAGTACGCGGCGATGTCGGCGCGGTCCTGATCGGACAGCGTCGCGGCCTGCGCGTGCATCGTCTGATGCGGACGTTCGCCGTTGGCGTAGGCGTTGAGCGCGCTGATGAGGTACTTCTCGTTCTGGCCGCCCAGCTTCGGTACGCTGTAGTTCGGATAGGCGTTCTTGTACTTGGGAACGCTGTGGCACCCGTGGCAAGTGTAGGCGAGCACTTCGCCGCGCTTCGGATCGCCGTCCGCATGGGCGGAAAGTGTCGCGCAGGCAGCCATCAGGCCGATGCCGAGCGCGGCCAAGGTCGGTCGAAACTTCATTCCCGTCTCCACTTCTAATTCAAGCCGGCGCGCGGTGTCTTGGAATGCGCCGCGGCGGGCGCGCAATGGTAACGGAGCCTTGCGCTGTGCGCGAGCGGCCCGCATAGGAGCCGCGCCCCGCCCGATCCCCGGCTGCGGGGTTTCGACCAATGCCAGGGCGCCCGGAGCCGGTCCCCCGCCGATGGCGTCTCATCCGAATGGCGGGAAGCACGTTATACTGATCCATCACCTGAACGAATTTGGCGCTTTTTCGAGGTTTTCATGGCTCGCATCACTGTCGAAGACTGTTTGCAGAACGTCCCGAACCTGTTCCAGCTGGTGCTGGTGGCGGCCAAACGGGCCCGCAAGCTCGCGAACGGTGCCGAGCCGACCGTCGAGTGGGAAAACGACAAGCCGACGGTTGTCGCGCTGCGCGAGATCGCGGCCGGCCACATCGGCCCGGAAATCCTGGAGGAGAGCGAGCGGCCTGCCGCACCCGAGCCGCTGCCGGAAGTGGAGATGCCGGCCATGTCCGGTGAAATCCGCGCCCCGCATCTTGGGCTTGGAGATTGAAGCGCCCTCAATCGCCCTCAAGTCATGATCCGCTATGGACTACGCGTCTTCCATTCTGGGCTTCCTTCCCACTGGAAGACGGTCCATAGGGGTCAATCAGCTCCTCAATAAGCTCGAAACCTACCTGCCGCCCGCACAGGTCGACCGTGTGCGGGACGCATACGAGTTCGGCGCACAAGCCCACGAAGGCCAGAAGCGCCTGAGCGGCGAGCCGTACATCGCCCATCCGGTCGCCGTTGCGCAGATCCTCGCGGATCTGCATCTCGACGCGCCGACCATCGTGGCGGCCATCCTCCACGACGTCATCGAGGACACGCCCACCGCCAAGGACGAGATCGCCGAGCGTTTCGGCGCCGACGTGGCCGAGCTCGTCGACGGCGTCTCCAAGCTCGACCACCTGCAGTTCCGCAGCCGCGCCGAAGCACAGGCGGAAAGCTTCCGCAAGATGCTGCTCGCCATGGTGCGCGACATCCGCGTCATCATGGTCAAGCTCGCCGACCGCACGCACAACATGCGCACGCTCGGCGCGGTGCCGCCCGCCAAGCGGCGCACGATCGCGCGCGAGACGCTGGAAATCTACGCGCCGATCGCCAACCGCCTCGGCATTCATTCGATCAAGACCGAGCTCGAAGACCTGGGCTTCAAGGCGCTCTACCCGGGGCGCTACAAGATCATCGAAAAAGCGCTCAAGAAGGCGCGCGGCAACCAGAAGCAGTTCGTCGGCAAGATCGCGCAGAACTTGCGCCAGGCGCTCGAGAAGGCAGGCGTGCAAGGGCGCGTCGAAGGACGCGAGAAGCACCTCTACAGCATCTATCAGAAGATGCGCCGCAAACGCGTGCCGCTGTCCTCGATCGTCGATGTGTTCGGCTTTCGCATCATCGTCGATACGGTCGATACGTGTTACCGCGTCCTCGGCATCGTGCATGGCCTGTATCGGCCCATGCCCGGACGCTTCAAGGACTACATCGCCATCCCGCGCATCAACGGTTATCAATCGCTCCACACGACGCTTTTCGGCCCGAACGGCATGCCGATCGAAGTGCAGATCCGCACCGAGGAAATGCATCGCGTGGCCGAATCGGGCATTGCCGCGCACTGGCAATACAAGACGGGCGACGAACAGGGCCGCGCGTACCGCGATCGCGCGAGCGAGTGGCTGCAGCAGCTCATGGAGATGCCGCATAGCGGCAGCTCCGAAGAATTCCTGGAGAACGTCAAGCTCGACCTGTTCCCGGACAAGGTCTACGTGTTCACGCCGCGCGGCGAGATTCGACGCTTGCCGCGCAACGCGACGGCCGTCGACTTCGCCTATTCCGTGCACACGGACATCGGCAATCATTGCGTGGCGGCGAAAGTCGACCGCCGGCTCGTGCCGCTGCGCACGCCGCTGCGCAACGGTCAGACCGTCGAGATCATCACCGCGAAAGGTGCGACGCCGAATCCGGCGTGGGTCAACTTCGTGGTCACGGCGAAGGCGCGCACGGCGATTCGCCATTACTTGAAGAGCCTGAAGCACTCCGAGGCCGTCGAGCTCGGCAAGCGCCTGCTCAATCAAGCGCTCGCCGATCTATCGCTCAGCCTGAAGAAGATTCCGGAAGAACGCCTGCAGGCGGCGGCTGCGGAGATCAATCTCAAGACGCCCGAGGAGCTGTTCGAGAAGATCGGCTTGGGCGAACGGCTCGCGCCGCTCGTTGCGCGTCGCCTGCTGCCGCCCGATGAATCGACGCCGGCCGAAGAGGTCGCCAAGCCGGGTGCGCTCGCCATTGCCGGTACCGAAGGCATGGTGGTGACCTACGCGCGCTGCTGCTTCCCGATTCCGAACGATCCGATCATGGGCTACCTCTCGAGCGGACGCGGCGTCGTCATCCATCGCGAGGCGTGCGGCAACCTGCGCAATTACCGCAAGCAGCCCGACAAGTGGATCTCGGTCACCTGGCAGCCGAATGTCGATCGCTTGTTCAACGTCGAAATTCGCATCGACGTCACCAACCGCATGGGCGTGCTCGCCGCGATCGCCTCGAATATCGCGAGCACCGAGACGAATATCGACCACGTGGCGGTAGACGATCGCGACGGCGACTCCTCGACGCTGATCTTCGATCTGCAGGTGCGCGACCGCAAGCACCTGGCGCACGTCATCAAGAACTTACGCCGCATGCCCGAAGTGCTGCGCGTGACGCGCGTCCTCGCGTAAGCGCAGCGGCGTGCTCGTGCGAGCGCTCAGCCCGCGCGGACACGGTATGCTCTCGATCCGAACGAGCTAATTGCTCTCAATCAAACACGAGTCACTCACTCATGTCGCGACAGATCATCTCTACTCCCGATGCGCCGAAGGCGATCGGCGCGTATTCGCAAGCCGTCAAGTGCGGTAACACGGTGTATGTCTCCGGTCAGATTCCGCTCGACCCGGCTACCGGCGAGCTCGTACAAGGCTCGATGGAGGCGCAAATCCGACGTGTCTTCGAGAACCTGCAGGCGATCGTCAGAGCCGCGGGGGGCGAGCTGTCCGATGTGGTCAAGCTCAACGTGTTCCTGACCGATCTGGCGCACTTCGCGCTGCTCAACCAGATCATGGCCGAGTACTTCAAGGAGCCGTATCCGGCGCGCGCCGCCATCCAAGTCGCGGCGTTGCCGAAAGGCGCGAGCGTCGAGATGGATTGCATCGTGGAGCTCGGCTGAGCGCTCGGCGCCGCAGCGGATCCGCGCGTGCCGTTGCAACTTGCAGCGATGGTTCGCCGATCCGTGCCGGCGCGGCCAAGATCTCGCTAAGCTGCCAAGGACGGCAACATGACCTCTCCCTCCAGCAGGACAGCGCATCGCACGACCGTGGTCCGAGCCGACGCTTCCCGTTCGAGTTTCGGTGCCGAGCTGCGCCCGGTGACGAGCCTGCGCGGCGTGGGCGAAGCGCTCGCCGAGCGGCTCGAGCGGCTCGGCGTCACGACCATTCAGGATCTGCTCTTTCTCCTGCCGCTGCGCTACGAGGATCGGACGCAGATCGTGCCGATCGGCGCGCTGCGCGGCGGCGAACGCGCGGTGATCGAAGGCGAGGTGCTGCTCGCGGAGGTCGCCTTCCGCGGGCGCCGTCAGCTGCTCGTGCGCATCGGCGACGGCACCGGTTCGCTCACGCTGCGCTTCTTTCATTTCTCGAGCGCGCAGCAGCAGGCATTCGCGCGCGGCACACGTCTGCGCTGCTACGGCGAAGTGCGCCGCGGCCCCACGGGCTGGGAAATCATTCATCCCGAATACCGACGCATCGCGGCGGACACTGCGGGCGCGACCGAATCGACGCTGACGCCCGTCTATCCGCTCACTGAAGGCGTCCAGCAAGGACGCTTGCGGCAACTGACGGCGCAGGCGTTGCGTCATCTCGCCGCGCACAACGTGACCGATTGGATTCCCGCTGCATTGCTCGAAGCGCTGTCGCTGCCGACGCTGCGCGAAGCGCTCGAATACGTGCATCGTCCGCCGCCCGATGCTGACGTAAGCTTGCTTGCGAGCGGACGTCATCCCGCGCAGCGACGGCTCGCGTTCGAAGAGCTGCTCGCGCATCACCTGAGCCTGCGATTGCTGCGCGAAGAAATCCAAGCCGATCCTGGTTGGCCGTTCGGGCCGGATCGCGACGGGCTCGTCGAGCGCTTTCTCGCCTCGCTACCGTTTCGCCCGACGGGCGCACAGCTGCGCGCGTGGCGCGACATCGAAGCCGATCTGTGCAAACCGAGCCCCATGCTGCGGCTCGTGCAAGGCGATGTCGGCAGCGGCAAGACGCTGGTGGCGGCGATGGCCGCCGTGCGCGCGGTGGCCGCAGGCTTTCAAGTGGCGCTCATGGCGCCGACCGAGCTGCTTGCCGAACAGCACGCCCGCAACTTCGCGCGCTGGCTGGCCGACTTCGACATTCCGATCGTGTTCTTGTCGGGCAAGCGCACCGGCGCCGCGCGCGCGCAGGCGCTCGCAGCGCTCGCCTCTGGCGAAGCGCGCATTGCGATCGGCACGCACGCGCTCTTTCAGGAAGGCGTGCGCTTTCATCGCTTGGGGCTCGTGATCATCGACGAACAGCATCGCTTCGGCGTGCATCAACGCCTCATGCTGCGCGAGAAGGGTCTTGCCGACGGCCGCTTCCCGCATCAACTCATCATGACCGCCACGCCGATCCCGCGCACCCTGGCGATGACGGCGTATGCCGATCTCGATGTGTCGATCATCGACGAGCTGCCGCCCGGGCGCACGCCGGTGAAAACGGTTGCGCTGCCCGAGACGCGTCGCGACGAAGTCGTCGTGCGCATTCGCGATGCGTGCCGGCAGCGGCGCCAAGCGTATTGGGTGTGCCCGCTGATCGAAGAATCGGATCAGCTAAATGCGCAAGCTGCCGAAGACACTGCCGCGGCGCTCGCCGAAGCGCTCAAGGAGCTCAAAGTGGGGCTCGTACACGGGCGCATGAAGCCGCGCGAGAAAGAATCGGTGATGACGCGCTTCAAGGAAGGCGAGATCGACGTGCTCGTCGCGACCACAGTGATCGAAGTCGGCGTCGATGTGCCGAACGCGAGCGTGATGGTCATCGAGAATGCCGAACGCATGGGTCTTGCGCAGCTGCACCAGCTACGCGGCCGCGTCGGACGCGGCAGTGCGGAGAGCACCTGCGTGCTGCTCTATCGACCGCCGCTTACGAAAGTTGCGCGCGAACGCCTCGCGGTCATGCGCGCCACCAACGACGGATTCGAGATCTCACGGCGCGATTTGGAGCTACGCGGCCCGGGCGAGCTGCTCGGCACCAAGCAAACGGGCTTGATGCAGATGCGCGTGGCCGACTTGATGCGCGATGCCGATCTGCTGCCGCACGTGCAGAAGGCTGCCGAGATCATGCTGCACGAGCACCCGCAGTGCATCCCGCCATTGCTGCGACGTTGGATCGGTCAGGGCGAGCGCTTCGGAAAGGTGTGAATGAGGGGTTGTAGGCTGTACGCTGTAGACTGTAGGGAAGAACGAAAGACATGATCGAGACGGTTGCGCGAACCGGTTACGAATCAGATGGTCTCGATCACGCACTAACGGCTAGATCGCCTGTACACGCTTTTCGATGAACGCCCAGGCAACACTTCGCACCCGACTGCGCTGGCTCGGCCATCGGATCTCGTCGACGCCGCTTTTCACCGAGACGCTGCCGCGCATCGGCGCCAAGACGCGCGCCTACGTACAGCTCACGCGCCTCAACAAACCGATCGGTATCTGGCTGCTGCTCTGGCCTGTGATGTGGGCGTTGTGGCTGGCCTCGAACGGTCACCCGGATCAGCGCGTCTTCGTGATCTTCGTGCTCGGCGTCGTGCTCACGCGTTCGGCGGGCTGCGCCATCAACGATTTCGCCGATCGCAATTTCGACGGCCACGTCAAACGCACGCGCGATCGGCCGCTCGTCACCGGCCAGCTCGAACCCATCGAAGCCGTTGGGCTGTGCATTGCGCTCGGCCTCATCGCGCTCGGTCTCGTGCTCATGCTGAATCCCATCACGCAGCTGTTGGCACTCGTGGGCGCATTCCTCACGATGACCTATCCGTTCTTCAAGCGCTTCTTTCCGATTCCGCAGTTCTATCTCGGTATCGCCTTTACCTGGTCGGTGCCGATGGCCTTCGCGGCGCAAACGGGCGAGGTGCCGCGCATCGCATGGCTGCTGTTCATCGCCGGGCTGCTCTGGACGATGGTCTACGACACGATGTACGCGATGGTCGACCGCGAGGACGATCGCAAGCTCGGCATTCGCTCGAGCGCGCTGCTGTTCGGCGACGCCGATCGCTTCATCATCGGGGTCATGCAGCTCATGTCGCTCTTTACGCTGTGGCTCGTCGGCCGCGATCTCGAGCTCGGCACGTGGTATCGCATCGGCCTCGCCGCCGCGGCCATCTTCGCGTTCTACGAGCAGCTCCTGATCCGCGACCGTATCCCCGAGAAGTGCTTTCGTGCTTTCCTCAACAACAATTACTTCGGCATGGCGATCTTCATTGGCATCGCGCTGGAGTATTTGTGGCGATGAGGCTGAACCGGCCCCCGGCCTCCTACCTCCAGCCTCCTATCTTCCTGCCCGCGCGATCGCCCACACTTCGATCGTCGTGGCACCGGCGCGTCGTAACAGTCGAGCGAGCTCGTTGACCGTGCTGCCCGTGGTCACCACGTCGTCGAAGATCGCCACGTGCGCTGCGGGTAACGGTTGCGCCAGGCGAAAGGCGCCGCGGACATTGCGGCGGCGTTGACGGCGCGGCAGTCCTGCTTGCTCGTCGGTCTCGCGCCACCGTTCGACGAGGTCGGCGCGCAGCGGAATCTTGCAGCGTCGTGCGCTGTAGCGAGCGAGCTCGAACGCTTGATTGAATCCGCGGCGGCGATACCGGCGTGCGCCGAGCGGCACGGGAATGATGACCTCGGGCAATGTGTCGCCAGCACGTGCACGGTGCTCCGCGAACAGCTCGCCGAGCACACGCGCGATGGTGAGGTCGCCGCCGTACTTGAGCCGCTGAATCATTCGATCGAGCGGGTAGCCGTAGCGAAACGGCACGAAGCTCGTAGCGATCGTCGACGGTTTGCTCAAGCACCGACCGCACACACCCGCGCCGGCGCGATCGCGCAGGAGCGGTTGGGCGCACACACGACAGCAGAAGGCGTTGATACGCAGATCCCGCTCGCAGGCCGCGCATAGATCGCGCCCGGCCGAGCCAGGACCGCGGCACAGCACGCAGCAGGCGGGCCACAACACGGCGGCGAGGCGCCCGCGCAGCTTGTCGACCATTTCCGACGCGTCTGGTTGACAGCGGAAAAGCACCTGCGAATACTCCCTGCAGACCCTCCTGCCGCGATCATGCTTGCCCGGCGCTGAATCGGATCCGGCAATTTTCTGGAGCTCGCGGACCAAATGACTCACACCGACACGCTCGATCTCTCGCGCCTCGGCGAGGTACGCAACGATTGGACCTTGGAGGAGGTGCGCGCGCTGTTCGCGCTGCCGTTCGCCGACCTTATCTATCACGCGCAGCGCGTGCATCGGCAGTACTTCGATCCCAACCAGGTGCAGATCAGCACGCTGCTGTCGATCAAGACGGGTGCGTGCCCGGAAGATTGCGCGTACTGCTCGCAGAGCGTGCGCTTCAACACGGGCTTGAAGCCCGAGCCGCTCATGGACGTCGAGGAAGTGCTGGAGAAGGCACGCATCGCCAAGGAGAACGGCGCGACGCGTTTCTGCATGGGCGCAGCCTATCGCAGCCCGAGACCCAAGCAGCTCGCGCAGATCGCCGAAATGATCAAAGGCGTGAAGGCGCTCGGCATGGAAACCTGCGCGACGCTCGGCATGCTGACCCCGGAGCAGGCGCGCGAGCTCAAGGAGGCGGGCCTCGATTACTACAACCACAACCTCGATACGTCCGAGGCGCACTACTCCAAGATCATCACCACGCGCACCTATCAGGACCGGCTCGAAACGCTCGAAGCAGTGCGCTCGGCCGGCATCAAGGTTTGCTGCGGCGGCATCCTCGGCATGGGCGAAAGCGAGCTCGACCGGGCGCAGCTCCTGCACACGCTCGCCACGCTGCCCGAGCATCCGCAAAGCGTGCCGATCAATCAGCTCGTGCAAGTGCCGGGCACGCCGCTGCACGGTGCCGAGAAAGTCGATCCGATCGAGTTCGTGCGCGTCATCGCGGTTGCCCGCCTGCTGATGCCGCGCTCGCACGTGCGCCTCTCCGCGGGCCGCACCGAAATGAGCGAGGAAACGCAGGCGCTCTGCTTCCTCGCCGGCGCCAACTCGATCTTCTACGGCGAGAAGCTCCTGACCACCGGCAACCCGGACCAGACGGCCGATCGCCAGCTGTTCGAACGCCTCGGCATCCAGCCCGAGCCGCTTGCCACCTGCGAGATGTCGGTGGCGCAGCACGGTTGCGAGACGCTCGCCGAAGCGTCATAAACGCGCTCGCTTGGGACGCTGGGCTCCCGAGCGAGCCCCTCGGTCCCTTGCATCAATCCGCCAAATCACATGCGCTCGCGCGTGCCGCTCGATGAATACACGCTCGATCCGCGCGCGGTGCGCCGTGCGTTCGATCGCGCGAGTCGCACCTACGCCGACGCTGCCGGGGTTCAGACCGAGATCCGCACCCGCCTGCTCGAGCGGCTCGACCTCGTCAAGCTCGAACCGGCGCGCGTGCTCGATCTGGGCGCGGCAAGCGGCGGCTCCACGCGAGCGCTGAAGAATCGCTATCCCAAGGCCCAAGTCATCGCCCTCGACCTGTCGCCGCGCATGCTCGCCGCGGCCGCGCGCGAACAATCCTTCTTCCGCCGCTTCGATCGGATCGCCTGCGACGCCCATCGGCTTGCCCTCAAAGAAGCGAGCATCGACCTCGTCTTCAGCAACCTGATGCTCGCCTGGTGCGACGACCTCGACGCCGTGCTTGAGGAGACCGCGCGCGTGCTGCGCCCGGACGGCTTGTTCATGTTCACGACGCTCGGCCCGGACACCTTGCGCGAGCTGCGGGACGCGTTCCGCCACGTGGACGATCGGACGCACGTTCACCGCTTTCTCGACATGCACGACATCGGCGATGCGCTGATGCGCGCCGGCTTTGCCGACCCCGTGTTGGACACCGAGCGACTGACGGCGACCTACCCCGACGCCCGCACCCTCCTGACGGAGCTCCGCCGCACCGGCTCGATCAATGCGACGCACGGTCGCCCCCGGGGGCTGTTCGGCCCGCGCAAGCTCGATGAAGTGGCGCGACTTCTGGACGAGAACCGACGAGACGGGCGGCTACCGATCTCATTAGAAGTGGTCTACGGGCACGCCTGGAAAGGCCAGCCCAGAGCGGGGCGGGGCACGCCAGGGGAGGTCGCGATTCCCCTGTCCGAGCTGCGAGGAAGAATTAGAAAAATTTAACGAGACACCAAGCCGGCCTCGTCCGGGATCCGGATAGTACTTACTTTTATTAATAGCTCTGACGGGGATCGATGCGCCCCTCTCCCAGAGCCTGGCCGCCATCCAACCGGCGATTCTGGCCGCGACCCGTTCCCGGCAAGGTTTGGTGCGCAGGGGGAACTTCGCTACGATCCGACCGCTTCCTGTCGCCCTAGATAGCGTCTGCACACCATGCCCGTCGCCTACGCAGCCTCCGCCCCTGCCGGCACGATCGCCGAGGAACGCGACGGCGCACGCGTGCTGGTCATCCGGCCTCATCGATCGCTGACCCCGGCGAGCGCACGACGCTTCATCTTTGCCGTGGCCGTCGGCACCTTCGCGGTCGCGATCTTCTTCACTGCCCGCTACGGTTTCTGGCCGATTCTCGCCTTCGCCGCGCTGGAAATCGTGGCCCTTTCATGGGCCGTGCGGGCCTCCATGCGCTCCGGCATGGTTGCGGAAACGATCACGATCACGCACGACCAGGTGAGGATCGAGCACCGTGAAGAGGGGAATCATCGTTTCGCAGTATTTCCTCGGCATTGGGCGAGGGTTACACTCCACGCCCCGCTGGCGGCGCTCCATCCCAGTCGACTCGTCGTCGAGTCGCATGGCCGCGCCTGTGAAGTGGGCCGGTTTCTCACGGAGGACGAGCGCCGCGGTCTGGCGGTGCAACTCAAGCAACTGGTGGGAAATGTAAACGAATCGCCCGCGCTCTGACCGGAGTGCGGCGACAAACTGCGGGCAGCACCAACCCTGACCTGCGATTAAGACGCTGCGACGCTCGTTCGTGGGGCGTTGCGGCACTGTGATATTCGGGAGCAATGGCGCAAATGTTGAAGATCTCCAGATACGTTGCGGCCGCCGCTGCAGCGTGCTTGCCGACCGGAGCGGCATTGGCAGCATGGGAACTGAACATGCCGGTCGGCGTGACCGAGCTCAGCCGCGAAATCCATGGCCTGCACATGCTCATCCTCGGGGTGTGCGCGGTCATCGCGGTCGTCGTCTTCAGCGTCATGATCTATTCGATCGTGAAGTTCCGGCGCTCGAAGGGCGCGGTACCCGCCACCTGGGATCACAGCACCAAGGTCGAAGTGGTCTGGACCGTCATCCCGATCGCGATCCTCGTCGGCATGGCCATTCCGGCGGCCGAGACGCTCATCAAGATCGAGGATATGCGCGACTCCGAGCTCACCGTGAAGGTCACCGCCTATCAGTGGCAGTGGCATTACGACTATCTCGATAAGGGCGTGAGCTTCTTCTCGCGCCTCGCCCGCGACAGCGACGATGCGCGTCGACTCAACTCCGGCATCGATCCGCGCACCGTCGACAACTACCTCCTCGAAGTGGACAACCGTCTCGTCGTCCCCGTCGACACGAAGGTCCGCTTGCTGCTGACCTCGAACGACGTCATTCACGCCTGGTGGGTGCCGCAGTTCGGCCTGAAGAAGGATGCGTACCCCGGTTTCGTGAATGAAATGTGGTTCCGCGCGGAGGAGCCTGGCGTCTATCGCGGGCAGTGCGCGGAGCTCTGCGGCTACGACCATGGCTTCATGCCCGTGGTCGTCGAAGTGAAGACGAAGGAAGAATTCGAAGCCTGGTTGCAGGCGCAGCAGCAAGCGAACGGCGCGGCCGAATCCGAGGTCGCAGCAGTTGATTCGCAGACCGAGAATGCGGCGGTCGCCACCGTCGCGCGCGCGGAGTAAGAGTTCATGAGCACCGTTGACACGCACGCTGGGCACAGCGACACCCATCATCACGATCATCACGGCCCCGAGAAGGGCTGGCGCCGCTGGCTTTTGGCGACGAACCACAAGGACATCGGCACGATGTACTTGTTGTTCAGCCTGACGATGTTCTTCGTCGGCGGTCTGATGGCGCTCGTCATTCGCGCCGAGTTGTTCCAGCCGGGTCTGCAGCTCGTCAATCCGCAGTTCTTCAACTCGATGACGACGATGCACGCGCTGGTCATGATCTTCGGCGCGGTCATGCCCGCCTTCGTCGGCTTGGCGAACTGGATGATCCCGCTGCAGATCGGCGCGCCCGACATGGCGCTGCCGCGCATGAACAACTTCAGCTTCTGGATCCTGCCGTTCTCCTTCACGCTGCTGCTGTCGACGCTGTTCGTCGAGGGCGGCGCGCCGGCGAGCGGCTGGACGCTTTATCCGCCGCTGTCGCTGCAGACGGGTAATGCGTTCCCGCTGTCGATCTTCGCGATCCACTTGATGGGCGCCTCGTCCATCATGGGCGCGATCAACGTCATCGTGACCATCATGAACATGCGCGCACCGGGCATGACGCTGCTCAAGATGCCGCTGTTCGCGTGGACGTGGCTCATCACCGCGTACCTGCTGATCGCCGTGATGCCCGTGCTCGCCGGTGCGGTGACGATGCTCCTGACCGACCACTACTTCGGCACGAGCTTCTTCTCGGCCGCCGGCGGCGGTGACCCGGTGATGTACCAGCACATCTTCTGGTTCTTCGGTCACCCCGAGGTGTACATCATGATCCTGCCGGCGTTCGGCGTGATCTCCGAGATCATCCCGACGTTCGCGCGCAAGCGCCTGTTCGGCTACGACGCGATGGTGTACGCGACCGCCTCGATCGCGTTCCTGTCGTTCATCGTGTGGGCGCACCACATGTTCACGGTCGGCATGCCGCTCGCGGGTCAGATGTTCTTCATGCTCGCGACGATGCTGATCGCGGTGCCGACGGGCGTGAAGGTCTTCAACTGGACCGCGACGATCTACAAGGGCTCGCTCTCGTTCGAGCCGCCGATGCTCTTTGCGCTCGCCTTCGTGTTCCTGTTCACGATCGGCGGGTTCTCGGGCTTGATGCTCGCGATAGTGCCGGCCGACTTCCAGTATCACGACACGTACTTCGTGGTGGCGCACTTCCACTACGTGCTCGTGCCCGGCGCCGTGTTCGCGCTCATGGCGGGCGTGTACTACTGGCTGCCGAAGTGGACCGGCCACATGTACAACATGACGCTCGCGAAATGGCACTTCTGGCTGTCGGCGATCTTCGTGAACGTGCTGTTCTTCCCGCAGCACTTCTTGGGTCTGGCCGGCATGCCGCGTCGTATCCCGGACTACAACACGCAGTTCGCCGACTGGAACATGATTTCTTCCATCGGCGCGTTCGGCTTCGGTCTGTCGCAGCTGCTCTTCGCCGTGGTGATCTTCCAGGCGATCCGCGGCGGCGCCAAGGCGACGGACAAGGTGTGGGACAGCGCAGCGCCTCACGGTCTCGAGTGGACGCTGAGCTCGCCGCCGCCGTACCACAGCTTCGAAGTCGCTCCGGAAGTGAAGTAACGGACCGTGTCGGAAGTCTTGAACGACCTCGATCGCAAGCGCCGCATTCGCCGTACAGCCATCTGGCTGGCGCTCGTGGCGCTCGCGTTCTACGTCGGTTTCATCGCGATGAGCGTGATGAAGAGCAATTGAAGGAGGCCGTGGCGAGCGATAACCGCAGCACGCTGAGCAGACAGGCATGCAAGGCCGTCTGCCTGCCGCGCGGAGCGCTCGCCGCGGGTCGCTAACGTCGTGAACGATCAGCTGAAGCGCAATCACCGCAGTCTGGCGAGCCGCCTCTGGCTGTTCGCAGGCGGCAGCTTTGCCTTCGGATTTGCGTTGGTGCCGCTGTACGACGTCCTCTGCGACGTCACGGGCTACGGCAATCGCTCGCGGCTCGTCGAAGCGGCCGAAGTGGTCGAAGCGCCCGACGAGAATCGCTCGATCACCGTGGAGTTCGTCTCGACCGCGCCCACCTACGGCAATTGGGAGTTCCGCCCGGCCGTGGGTTCGATGCAAGTGCAGCCGGGCAAGCTCTACGAGGCGCACTTCGAGGCCCGCAACCTGCGCTCGCAACCGATCGTGGCGCAGGCGGTGCCGAGCATCACGCCGTTCCAAGCGACCCGTTACTTCCAGAAGACGGAATGTTTTTGCTTTACGCCGCAGGCATTCGCGGCGGAGGAGAGCCGGCAGTTCACCGTGCGGTTCATCGTCGATCCGAAGCTGCCGGCGAACATCGACCGGGTGACGCTCGGTTACGCAATGTATGATGCTAAGCAAGGCAGCGGTTGATTTCGCGCGCCGGCAGCGAGCGCTTCGTTGCCGACCGCACGACTCATCCGCGACCAGTAACTCTTAAGAATCAGGACCGTTTCATGGCCCACGCAGATACGACACACGCGCCGTCCGACAAGTATTACGTCCCGCACTCCAGTCCGTGGCCGATCGTCGGCTCCCTCGCGCTGTTCACGACAGTTTCCGGTGCGGCGATGCTGATCAACGACTCGAGCGCAGGCTCGATCGTCTTCCCGCTCGGACTCGTCCTGCTGGCGATCATGTTCGCCGGCTGGTTCGGCAACGTGATCAAGGAGAGCGAAAGCCGCCTCTACAACGCGGCCGTCGACCGCTCGTTCCGCATGGGAATGATGTGGTTCATCTTCTCCGAGGTCATGTTCTTCGCCGCGTTCTTCGGCGCGCTCTGGTACGCGCGGCAGTACTCGGTGCCGTGGCTCGGCGGCGAGGGCGTGAAGATCTTCACCAAGGAGCTCCTCTGGCCGCAGTACGAGGCCTCCTGGCCGACCAACGGCCCTGAGCAGCTCGGCGGCGAGTTCGGCGTCATCCCCGCGTTCGGTCTGCCGGCAATCAATACGGCGATCCTGTTGACCTCGGGCGTGACGATCACGATCGCGCATCACGCGCTCAAGGCCGGCAACCGTACGGTGCTCAACATCTTCCTCGCGCTCACGTTCCTGCTCGGCTTCCTGTTCGTTTATCTGCAGGCGCACGAGTACATCGAGGCGTATCAGCACCTCAACCTGACGCTCGGCTCGGGCATCTACGGTTCGACGTTCTTCATGCTGACGGGCTTCCACGGCTTCCACGTGACCGTGGGCGCGATCATGCTGGTGGTGATCTGGCTGCGCTGCGTGCGCGGACACTTCACGCCGACGCATCACTTCGCCTTCGAAGGCGTGGCCTGGTACTGGCACTTCGTCGACGTGGTGTGGCTCGGCCTGTTCATCTTCGTCTACTGGCTGTAACGAACCGAGGGCGGACGGCGTCATGCTGCGCCGTCCGCCGTCATCGCTTCCGCATTTGCGGTCGCTTCAGCGACCGAGCCCGTGGGGTTGGATCCAGCCTTGCGACCAAGCAAGGAACAGCAGGACAAAGAGCGCGACGGATAGCGCGATCCGGATCGTCAGCGCGTTCGCCATCTTCTTCGACTCGCCCTTGTCGTTGACGAGGTGGAACAGACCCGAGCCCAAGCTCGCGACGATGCCAAGGAGACAGGCGATGATGAGCAGCTTCATTGATCGGCAAGGGCGCAGCGAGCTTGGGCGGAGGACACGCACGAGCGCGTGACGATGCGCCGCTCGCGGTTCGAACGCAGTATATCTTGACCATCCGCTTCGCAAATCGTCGTTTTTCCCCCTCCGTCGTCGGCACCGTCCTCGTCGTCGTCGGCGTCGTTCTGTTCGTCAATCTCGGCTTCTGGCAGTTGCGCCGCGCGGATGAAAAGCGGCAGATCGAAGCTGCCTACGCGCAGGGTCAGGAATCGACTGTCACGCTCGAGCGCGCGAATCTCGACGCGCTGCCTCGCTATCAAAAGGTGCGCGCCCGCGGCCGCTACCGCGCCGAACGGCAGATCCTGCTCGACAACATGCCGTCCGCCGAGGGACGGCCCGGCTATCGCGTGCTCACGCCGTTCGAGCTCGAGGGCGGCGGCGTGGTGCTCGTCGACCGTGGCTGGATTCCCCTGGTCAATCGGCAAACGGACCAACCGGACATCGGCGTCGATGAGAATCCCCGCGAGGTATCCGGCACGCTCGATGAGCTGCCGCGACCGGGGCTTCGGGTCGGCGATCCGGCCGCCGAGCCTGCGGACAAGTGGCCGCTATTGCTGAACTTTCCGACGCGGGAGATGATCGAACGAGCGCTCGGCACACGGGTCGGCAAGCATATCGTCCTGCTCGATGCGGCCGCTCCGGACGGATATCAGCGACAATGGCAACGGCTCACGCAGCTCAGCCCCGAGCGCCACGTCGGCTATGCCGTGCAGTGGTTTGCATTCGCCTTCGTTGCGGTCGTGCTCTACGTGGTGCTGAGCCTGCGTCGTGGGCACGATCAGTGAACGTCGATACGACGTCACGCATCACGATTCGAGAGAAGCTTCATGGCGATTCCCGACGATCAACGACAAGCGGCTCAACAGCCTGGCTCGCCCGCGGCGAAAACACGTTCGCAGATCTGGGTACTTGTCGGCCTGTTCTTCGCGCCGCTCGCGATCGCCTTCGTGCTCTATTACGGGCTCGACGGTTGGCGTCCCGGCGGCGGCACCAATCGCGGCGATCTCATTCAGCCGCCGCGGCCGCTTCCCGAGGCCGCGCTCGTCACGCCGGACGGGACGACATTGCCAGCCGCCACGCTGCGCGGCAAATGGACGCTCGTCTACATCGGCAACGGCGCCTGCGATGAGCGCTGCCGCGAAGCGCTTACACTCATCCGCCAGAGCCGACTCGCGTTGAACGATGACATGACGCGCGTGCAGCGGCTGTTCCTGGTCACGGGCGAATGCTGCGATCGGGAGTACCTTGCGACCCATCACGAGGGATTGCTCGTTGCGCTCCTCGATGAGTCCGCCGCGGCGCTGCGCGAGGTCTTCGCCGAAGCGACGCCCGAGCCGCTCGATGAAGCAGGGCGCATCTACATCGTCGATCCGCTCGGCAATTTGATGATGAGCTATGCGCGGGATGCCGAGCCGAAAGGCCTGCTGACCGACATGAAGAAGCTCCTCAAGCTCTCGCACATCGGCTGAGCTTACGGTCGGCCTTTGCTTTCCGCGTCTTTTCTTGGTTAGCTTGCCTCGATCATGCGCACTCTCGTTGTATTCCGTCGTCTTGCGTTGTTCGGCGCTTGTCTTGCTTTCGTCGTCGTCGTTCTCGGCGCCTGGGTGCGCTTGAGCGCGGCAGGGCTCGGCTGTCCCGATTGGCCCGGCTGCTACGGTCATCTGACCGTCGATGCCGCTGCGCGCAATCTCGAAGCGATCTCGAGCGCATTTCCCGATCGTCCTTTCGACTATTCGAAAGCGATCAAGGAGATGGTGCATCGCTATTTCGCCTCGACGCTCGGCCTGACCATCCTCGTGCTCGCAGGCATTGCGATCGCCAATCGCAAAGATCCGGAGCAGCCGGTCGTGCTGCCGCTCGCGCTCGTCGCGCTCGTCATCTTGCAGGGTCTGCTCGGCATGTGGACGGTGACGCTCCTGCTCAAGCCGCTCATCGTCGTGCTGCACCTCTTGGGCGGACTGTCCACGATGGCCCTGCTCGCCTGGCTCGCCTACAAACCGAAAACCTCCTCGCAGCGCATGGCCACCTCGCGCGAGGTCAATCGTTCGCAGCGGCTGCGCAATCTCACGCTCGTCGGTCTCGCGGCGCTCGTGTTGCAGATCTCGCTCGGCGGCTGGACCAGCAGCAACTACGCCGCGCTCGCCTGTCCTGACTTCCCGCAATGTCAGAACGCGTGGTGGCCCGAGATGAACTACGAGGACGCCTTCGTGCTCTGGCGCGGCCTCGGCATCGATTACGAAGGCGGCGTGCTCGATCATCCCGCGCGCGTCGCCATACATTTCACGCATCGCTTGGGCGCGATCGTCGCTGCGCTCGTGCTCGGCTGGGTGAGTGTCGCTGCCTTCCGGCACGGCACGGGCGCGGTGCGCACGGGTGCAGCGCTGCTCGGGGTGTTGCTCATTGCACAGCTCATCGTCGGGCCGCTCATGGTCGTGCGCGGGTTGCCGCTCGGACTTGCGACGGCGCACAACGGCGTGGCAGCGCTGCTCGTCATTGCGGTCGTGCGTCTGCTGAAAGCGTGCAATGCCGAGCTCAGCACGCGCTCGGCGTTGGCGTAGGGTCAGGTAGAATCGTTCGAAGCCCGCACCTACATGTCCTCGGTGACCGTGGAAAACCCTCCGGCACAGCCTCAACGCGCTTCGTGGCGCGACTTCTACGAGCTCGGCAAGCCGCGCGTGGTGATGCTCATCATGTTCACCGCGATCGCGGGCATGTTTCTTGCGACGCCGGGGTGGCCGCCGCTCGATGCGCTCGTGTTCGGCTCGCTCGGGATCGCGCTTGCGGCATCTTGCGCCGCCGCCATCAATCACGTGATCGACCGGCGCTTCGATGCGCAGATGGCGCGCACACGTTACCGGCCGCTGCCCACTGGTCACGTCACCGAACGCCAAGCGCTTGCCTACGCGACGCTGCTCGGCGTTCTGTCGATGGTGCTGCTGGTCGGCGGCGTCAACGTGCTCACCGCGGTGCTCACGTTCTTTTCGCTGATCGGCTATGCGGTCATCTACACCGTGTGGCTCAAACACGCGACGCCGCAGAACATCGTCATCGGCGGCGCGGCGGGCGCGGCACCGCCCGTGCTCGGATGGACCGCCGTCACCGGCAGTGTCGATCCGCATTCGCTGTTGCTCTTTCTCATCATCTTCACCTGGACGCCGCCGCATTTCTGGGCGCTGGCGATCGCACGGCGCGACGAGTATGCCAAGGCCGGCATTCCGATGCTGCCGGTCGCGTACAGCACGGAGTTCACGCGCCTGCACATCCTGCTCTATACGATCCTGCTCGTGATCGTGACGTTGCTGCCGTACCTTACGGGCATGAGCGGGCTCATCTATCTCGGCTTTGCGCTCGTGTTCGGCGCCGCCTTCCTCTATCGGGCGCTCGAGCTCAAGATGCGCTCCGATGCGCGTCTGCCGATGCGCACGTTCACCTTCTCGATCAAGTACCTCGCGTTCATCTTCGCGGGGCTCTTGATCGACCATTACTTCCTGTTCCGGCTGGAGGGGCTGTAGCCATAGGACGGATCGAGCCAGTGCTCTTGTCTCACCCTCCAGCTCCTGGTCTCGAATCGCCGGCGTACCGATGCCTCGTACGCGATCGCTGATTCCGGCACTCCTGCTGGCAGTCATCGCGCTCATCGCGTACGGCTCGCTGTACCCGTTCAATTTCAAACCCGATGCGATCGACGGCGGCGTGCTCGATGCTCTCACGCGACTGTCGTGGGCGCGTGCCGGGCGCGGCGATCACATCGCAAACGTGCTCTTGTATCTGCCGCTGGGGTTCTGTCTGTACCTGTGGCTCGATACGCACTTACGCCGCTACGCCGCTTTCGTCATCACGGTCGCGTGCGGCGCGCTGCTGTCGTTTTCGATCGAGCTCGCGCAGGTGTACATCTCGCCGCGCGTGCCGAGCCTGAAGGATCTCGCGCTCAATACGATCGGCACGCTGCTCGGTGCGCTCGGCGGGCTCGCCTGGCAGGGGATCGCCGGCCTCATGCATCTGCCGGCCCGCACGGGACGGCCGAGCCGCGATCCAGGTGCGGCGCTCGTCTTGAGCGCATGGATGCTGTTTCGCTTGACGCCGTTCTTGCCGCAGTTCGATCTCGCCAAGCTCAAGACTGCGTTGCAGCCGCTCTTTGCGCCGCGCTGGGATGCGCCGTCGGTCGGCATCTATCTCGTATGCTGGCTCATCGTCAGCCGTGCGGTCGATGGGCTCGTGAGCCGTTCGCGGCGGCTGGAAGTGCTGCTGCTCGTGATCGCAGCAGTGCTCGTGGGACGCTTGCTCGTCGCCAATCAAACCTTCGTCGCCGACGAGCTGTTGGCACTCGTGCTGCTGCTTCCCGTGCTCGTGCTGATGGATCGGCTCGCGCCTGCCGTGCAGCACGCGGCATTGCTCATCGGGCTTGCGTTCGTGATCGTCGTCGAGGAGCTCGCGCCGTTCGAGTTTGCGAGCACTGCTGCGGCGTTCGATTTCTGGCCGTTCAAAGTGTGGGTCGAACACGGCTGGAGCGCAGCGATGCTCATCGATTGGAGCAGCCTTTTCGGGAGACTCTTTTTCTTCACTGCGCTCATGTGGCTGCTGAGGCAGGCGGGTCTCGCCATCCACGCGACGCTCGTGGTCGCGGTCGGCGGCGCCCTCGCGCTCGAAGTGTTCAAGCTATGGCTGCCCGACCAGGGCGGCTCGCTGACGATGCCGGTCCTGGTGCTCGGCATCGGGCTCATTCTGCGCCGCTTCGAACGGTCGCGCCCGAGCCGTTATACGTCGAATCTCATCTCCCGACCCGGGCGCAGCCGTTGACTTCGCGTCCGTCCAGGATGGCCTTGGCCGAATAAGCGAAGTACTCACCCGACATCGAATCGCGGCACGGCTGCGCGTGCACCATGAGCTCGAGCTCATGTCCGTTGCCGCGCGCGCTGTAGCGCACCGCACCTTCCGCATTGATCGCCTCCGGTGCCGCGAAACGCAGGCCGTCGGGCGTCTCAGGTTCGCGCCAGATGGCATGCGCCTCGTGCACTTCGACCGACCAGAACGGCTCGTTGCCGCGCGCGAGCACGACGTACGTCGGATCGGCTGCCTCGCAGCTCCGCAGATCCTCGGGCACCCCGGCGTAGAGAATTTCTTCGAGCACGAACACGCCGGCGAAGTCCTGCGCGGCAGGCACCTCATCCGCCGGCGCTCGCTCGCCATAGGCCTCGACATACAACGACACGGGCGTGGCTTGCTGCTCGTCAAGGAGCGTTTGCGCCAGCCCCTCGGGCGATTGATCGAGCACCCACAGCGTCGCCTGCGACGCCTCTTTGGCCCCGCACGCGTGAAAGGCCGCGCTGCCGTCCTCGGCGATGGTGATGATGCCGCGCTTGATCGCGAGGCTGGATTCGGTCGGCAGTACCTCGGCTGCGCTGCCTGCCTCCGGCACGTGCAAATCGAGCGATGCGCCAGGCGGCGCTTCCGGATCACGCGTACAGCCGGTCAGCAGGATACCGAGCGCCACGACGCCCGAGACGACGCGCGGAGATGGCATGTAATTCCCTCGAGAAGCTGATCCTGCGGCGGAATACGAGAGGCGCACAGCATACCGAATTGCGGCCGCCGTGAGCCTGCGGCCCCTGAGCGGCCGCTGACGCCCGGAGCCGGGCGGCCGGTAGGTTACAATTGAGTGATGGATCTTTCGCCTATTCTGAACGGCCTCAACGATGCGCAGCGTGCGGCCGTGACCGCGCCGCTTGCGCCGACGCTCGTCCTGGCGGGTGCGGGCAGCGGCAAGACTCGCGTGCTCACTCACCGCATCGCCTGGCTCGTGCACGTCGAGAACGTCTCGCCGCACAGCATCCTCGCCGTCACGTTCACGAACAAGGCCGCCGGCGAGATGCGCGGACGCATCGAGTCGCTGCTCGGTTTGACGCGCGCACCGCTTTGGATCGGCACGTTCCACGGCATCGCGCATCGCTTGCTGCGGCTTCATTGGCGCGAAGCGAATCTCCCGCAGGCATTTCAGATCATGGACGCCGAGGATCAGGGGCGCGCCATCCGCAAGCTCCTGCGCACGCTCAATCTGGACGAAGCGCGTTGGGTGCCGAAGGAGATCATGTGGTTCATCAACGCGCGCAAGGACGAAGGCTTGCGGCCGCGCGACTTGAAGGACGAAGGCGATCCGACCCGCCGTCAGCTCATTCGCCTGTACGAGGCGTATCAGGAGCAATGCGAGCGCAGCGGCACGCTCGACTTCGCGGAGCTGTTGCTGCGCGCATATGAGCTCTGGCGCGACAATCCGGAGCTGCTTGCGCATTACCGCGCGCGCTTCCGCCACGTCCTGATCGACGAGTTCCAGGACACCAACACGATTCAATACCAGTGGCTGAAGCTCCTTGCAGGGCCACAAGGCATGCCGTTCGCCGTCGGTGACGACGATCAGTCGATTTATCGCTGGCGCGGCGCGCGCGTCGAGAACCTGCAGCAGTTCCGGCGCGACTATCCGAATGCGCAGCTCTTTCGGCTCGAGCAGAACTATCGCTCGACCGGCAATATCCTCGCGGCGGCGAACGCGCTCATCAGCAACAACAACGGACGGCTCGGCAAGAATCTCTGGACGAGCGGCGAGCAGGGCGATCCGATCAAGCTCTATGCGGCGTTCAATGAACGCGACGAAGCCGACTTCGTCGTCGGCCGCATTCGCGACTGGGTAGCGCAGGGCGGGCGACGCAGCGATTGCGCCATTCTGTATCGCTCCAATGCGCAGTCCCGCGCCTTCGAAGAGGCGCTGCTCGCGGCGCGCATTCCCTATCGCGTGTACGGCGGCCTGCGCTTCTTCGAGCGCGCCGAAATCAAGGACGCGCTCGCTTACCTGCGCCTCATCTTCAGCCGCAACGACGATCCCTCGTTCGAGCGCGTCGTGAATCTGCCGCCGCGCGGCATCGGCGTGAAGACGATGGACATCGTGCGCAATTACGCGCGCGCGAACGCCTGCACGATGTGGGAAGCGGCGGGCGCGTGCATCGCCGAGCTCGGCGCCCGCGCGGGCCAGAGCTTGCACGCCTTCATGGCCCTGATCGAGCGGCTCGACAAGGAAACGCGCGCGTTGCCGCTGCACGAGCAAGTCGATCACGTGATTCAGGCGAGCGGCTTGATTCCTTATTACCAGCAGGATCGCGGCGAACGCGGCGAAGCGCGGGTCGAGAACTTGAAGGAGCTCGTCAGCGCCGCGCGCGGCTTCGAGCCCGAGGAGCACGCCGATTTGCCGCCGCTTGCGAGCTTCCTCGCGCACGCGGTGCTCGAATCGGGCGAGCAACAGGCCGATGCGTGGGAGGACAGCGTGCAGATGATGACGCTGCACTCGGCCAAGGGACTCGAGTTTCCGGTAGTCTTCCTCTGCGGCATGGAGGACGGCCTGTTCCCGCACATTCGTTCTGCGACCGATCTCGAAGGGCTCGAAGAGGAGCGGCGCCTTTGCTACGTCGGCACGACGCGCGCGATGCGTCAGCTCTATCTCACCTACGCCGAGCAACGGCGCATGCACGGCGTCGACACGTACGGCACACCGTCGCGCTTCATCAAGGAGATTCCGAGCGAGCTCATCGAGGAGATCCGACCGCGACTGCAGATCTCGCGCCCGGTGTACACGCCGCGCCATCGCATGATGGACGAAGAATTCTCGGGCACCGGGATCCGGCTCGGACAACGCGTGCGTCACGCCAAGTTCGGCGAAGGCGTCATTCTCTCCCTCGAGGGTCAAGGCGCTCACACGCATGTCGAAGTGAACTTCGAACGTCAGGGCAAGAAGTGGCTCATGCTCGCGCACGCGAATCTGGAGTTCATATGAGCGCAAATGCTCGCACGTCGACCGCCGTGCTCCGGCGTGAAGAAGAGCATTGCCGTCCGACTCTCTGCGCGCGCGTAAGCTCGCCGCACGGTATTCAGCGCTCGCCATGAGAATCATCATCCTCGGCGCCGGCCAGGTCGGGCGTACCGCGGCCTATCACCTTGCGCGCGAAGAGGCGAACGAGGTGACGGTCGTCGACGTCAACGACGAGCTGCTGCGCGATCTGCAGGATCGGCTCGACATTCGCACCGTCGTCGGCAACGGCGCCTATCCGAGCACGCTCGACGCCTGCGGCGCGCGCGATGCCGACATCGTGATCGCGCTCACCAACAGCGACGAGGTCAACATCGTCGCCTGCCAGATCGTCGCCACGCTCTTCAACAAGAATGCAACGCGCATCGCGCGCATTCGCTCTTCCGATTACACGCGTCATTCGAAGCTCTTCGCCGACGAAGACCGTGCGTTCGCGGTCGATGTGACTATCAGCCCGGAACAGCTCGTCACCGAGCACGTCGTGCGCCTGATCGAGCATCCCGGCGCGCTGCAGGTGCTCGACTTCGCCGACGGCCGCGTGCGTCTCGTCGGCGTGCGCGCACTGCGCGGCGGCGCGCTCGTCGGGCAGCAGCTCAAGCAGCTCGCCTCGCACATCAAGGGTCACGATGCGCGGGTCGCCGCGATCTATCGCGGCGGTCAGAGCGTCAAGCCCGAAGGCACGACGACCATCGAGCATGGCGATGAGGTGTTCTTCATCTCGGCCACCGAAGACATCCGGCTCGTCATGCGCGAGATGCAGCGGCTCGAAGAGCCGGTGCGCCGTGTCGTCATCGCAGGCGGCGGCAACATCGGCTTTCGTCTCGCGCAGCGACTCGAGCTCGAGCATCAGGTCAAGGTGATCGAGCGCGATCCGCGCCGCGCACGGCGCATCTCCGAGCAGCTCAGCAACACCATCGTGCTGAGCGGCGATGCCGCCGACGAAGAGCTGCTGCTCGAAGAGAACATCGACAGCGCCGACGTCTTCGTCGCAGTGACGAATGCCGAAGAGGCGAACATCCTTTCGGCGATGCTCGCCAAGCGCCTCGGCTGTCACAAGGTCATGGCGCTCATCAATCGCCCTGCGTACGCCGAGCTCGTCGAGAGCGGCTCGATCGACATCGCGCTCTCGCCGCAGCAGGTCACGATTGGCTCGCTCTTGGCTCATGTGCGCCGCGGCGACGTGGTGCGCGTGCACTCGTTGCGGCGCGGCGCTGCCGAAGCGCTCGAGGCGATCGCGCACGGCACCGAAGGCGACAGCCTCGTCATCGGCAAGCGCATCGAAGACATCGATCTGCCCGAGGGCACCACGATCGGCGCGGTCGTGCGCGGCGACGAGGTGCTCATCGCGCATCACGACACCGTGATCCAGCGCGGCGATCACGTGATTCTCTTTCTCACCGACCGCCGTCACATCGAGGCCGTCGAACGGCTGTTCGACATTCCGAAGAGGAAGCGGCGATGAGCCGGCTTGCTGGCGAGCGATTGTCGGCCTGTTAGCTGCCCATGAACCTTCGCGTCGTTCAGCGCATCTTCGGCCTGCTGCTGATGCTCTTCAGCCTCACGATGCTGCCGCCGATGGCAGTGGGGCTGTACTTCCGCGACGGCAATTGGCAACCGTTTCTCGATGCATTCGTCGCGCTGGCCATCCTCGGCGCGCTCGTGTGGTGGCCGGTGCGCAAGCATCAGCGCGAGCTGCGCCTGCGCGACGGCTTTCTCGTAGTGGCCCTGTTCTGGATCGTGCTCGGCGTGGCGGGCGCCGCGCCGCTCCTGCTCTCGCAGCGGCTAGACATGACGCTCACGGATGCGATCTTCGAAGCCGTCTCGGGATTCACCACCACCGGCGCCATCATCTTTCCGCGGCTCGAAGCGTTGCCGATCTCGGTCCTCTACTACCGCAGCCAGATCGAGTGGCTCGGCGGCATCGGCATCATCGTGTTGGCGGTGGCGCTGCTGCCGATGCTGGGCGTCGGCGGCATGCAGCTGCTGCGCGCCGAAACGCCGGGACCGGTCAAGGACTCGAAGCTCACGCCGCGCATCACCGAAACGGCGAAGGCGCTCTGGCTCATTTATCTCGCAATCACCGTCGCGTGCGCGTTCGCCTATTGGGCGGCAGGCATGTCGGCGTTCGATGCCATCACGCATTCATTCGCCACGGTCTCGACGGGCGGCAACTCGACGCGCGATCAGAGCCTGGCGTACTTCGACAGCCCGCTCATCGAATGTGTCGCCGTGGTCTTCATGTTCATCGGCGCGGTGAACTTCTCCCTGCACTTTTTCGCCTGGCGTCATCGGCGACTCTCGAGCTACTTCCGCGATCCTGAGTTTCGCGCCTACGTGCGTGTGCTCATCGTGGCGATCGTCGGCTACACGCTCGTGCTGTGGCTCACGCGCTATGCGCAGGAACCTGGGCATGCGCTGCGCCTTGCGCTCTTTCACGCCGTCTCGATGCAGACGACGTCGGGCTTCGTGACCGACGACTTCACGCATTGGCCGGGCGCGCTGCCGCTCATCTTGATCCTGTCGGCCTGCGTAGGCGGCTGCGCCGGGTCGACCTCCGGCGGCATGAAGATGGTGCGCTGGCTGCTGCTCCTCAAGCAGGGTCAACGCGAGATTACCCAGCTCGTGCATCCGAATGCGGAACTGCCGGTCAAGCTCGGTGCCAAACCGATGAACAAGCGGGTGATCGATGCGGTCTGGGGATTCTTCGCCGTATACGTCATGGCGTTCAGCGTGCTGATGATCGCGATGCTCGCCACGGGCGTCGATCAGGTGACGGCCTTCTCCGCGATCGCTGCCTGCATGACGAACGCCGGGACCGGGCTGGCGGACGTGGTTACCAACTTCACCTCGCTGACGGATACGGGCAAGTGGATTTGCGTGCTCGCGATGCTGCTCGGCCGCCTCGAGGTTTTTCCGCTGCTCGTGCTCGTGTCCGGAACTTTCTGGCGCAAGTAGCGCTTTTCCGCGGGCCATGCCCCGGTGTGCAGGCGTTAGGACACGCGCGCCGTCGGTCTCGAGCTTGCAGTATTGCCGCTGAATCGAATGCGACTGTCGAAAACACTCAAGAAATACCGCAAACGCATCCTGAGCGGGCTCGCGCTCGTCTTCGGTATTGCGCTCATCGCTCTGCTCGTCTGGGTGTTCTTGCTCGACCGCACGATCACGGCGCAGTTCGAAGGACGGCGCTGGAGCTTGCCGGCGCAGGTCTATGCCGAGCCGACCGAGCTCTATGTCGGCAGCCCGCTCACCGCCGATGCGATCGAGCTCGAGCTGCGGCAGCTCGGCTATCGACGCGTCGATGAACTCAAGCAGCCGGGCAGCTATCGTCGCCGCGGCGGACAGATCGAGCTCATCAATCGTCGCTTTCAGTTCTGGGACGCGCTCCAGGAGCCCGAGCAGCTCACGATCGTCGCCTCGAACCGCGGCATTCAGAGCATTCGCAACGCACGCGGCGAGGACGTGCCGATCTTCAGGCTCGATCCGCTCCTCATCGGCAGCATCTTTCCGATCCACGGCGAGGACCGCATCATCGTGCGGCCCGAAGAAGTGCCGCCGCTCCTGCCGGCAGCGCTGAAAGTCGTCGAAGACCGCAAGTTCGATTCGCATCACGGCCTCGACTTCGGCGCGATCGCGCGCGCTGCCTTCGTCAATCTGCGCGCGGGGTCGATTCAGCAAGGCGGCTCCACGCTCACGCAACAGCTCGTCAAGAGCTACTTCCTCGACAGCCGCCGCACGTTCGGCCGCAAGATCGAGGAAGCGGTCATGGCCGTGCTTCTCGAGCTGCATTTCGAGAAGCAGGACTTGATGAATGCGTACATCAACGAGATTTATCTCGGGCAGGATGGGCGCCGCGCGATCCACGGCTTCGGCCTTGCGAGCCAGTTTTATTTCGGCAAGCCCGCGGCCGAGCTGCAGCTGCACGAGATCGCGTTGCTCGTCGCGATCGTGCGCGGTCCGTCGTACTACGATCCGCGCCGCCATCCGGAGCGTGCTCGCACGCGGCGCAATCTCGTGCTCGATCTCATGGCCGAGCACGGCGTCATCGATCAGCAAGCCGCCGAGCGCGCCAAGCAGCGCCCGCTCGGCATCGTGAACGCGAAGACGCAAGCAGCCGGCTATTACCCGGCGTTCTTGGATCTCGTGCGCCGCACGCTGCGCCGCGATTACCGCGAGGAAGATCTCACCGAAGCGGGACTCAAGATTTTCTCGACGCTCAATCCGCATGCGCAGAGCGAGGCGGAGAAGATTCTCGCCGCAGAACTCGAGCGGCTTGAAAAGGTGCGTAATCAAAAGACCACCCAGCCGCTGCAAGGCGTCGTCGTGATCACGCGCCCGCACAACGGCGAAGTGATCGCCGTCGTCGGCGGACGCGACGCGAGCTTCGAAGGCTTCAATCGCGCGCTCGATGCCAAGCGCTCGATCGGCTCGCTCGTCAAGCCTGTTATCTATCTCGCCGCGCTCGAAACGGGTCGTTATCACGCCGCCTCGATCGTCGAGGATGCGCCGGTCGAGGTAAAGCTCTCCAACAAACAGGTCTGGCGGCCGCAGAACATCACGCAAGAAGTCTACGGACCCGTGCCGCTGGTGCGGGCATTGGCGCAATCGCTCAATCTCGCGACGGTACGCCTCGGTCTCGACGTGGGTCTGCCGGAAGTTGCGCGCGAGTTTCAGAAGCTCGGCCTCGAACGCGAGGTGCCGGAGCTGCCGTCGATCCTGCTCGGCGCCATCGACGTCTCGCCGCTCGAAGTCGCGCAGCTCTACAACGCGCTGGCGAACGGCGGCTTCAACACGCGTCTGCGCGCCGTGCGCGCGGTGCTCGATGAGCAAGGCAAGCCGCTCAAGGCGTTCGGCCTCGAGGTCACACAGGTGGCCGATCCGGCGCCGGTCTATCAGCTCAATCAAATGCTCGTGCAAGTGATCGAGCACGGCAGCGGGCGCGGCGCGCGCGCCTATCTGCCGCGAAGCATCGTCGTGGCCGGCAAGTCGGGGACGTCTTCCGACTATCGCGATAGTTGGTTCGCGGGTTTTTCCGGCAGTCACCTTGCCGTCGTCTGGGTCGGCCACGACGACAACTCACCGACGGGCTTCACCGGCTCGTCCGGCGCCCTGCCGATCTGGGCAAAGATCATGAATACGCTCGAGACGACTTCGTGGAGCGCACCGGCGCCGGAAGGACTTGAAGAGCGGTGGATCGAATTCCAGACGGGCCTCGCGGCGAAGCCGGGTTGCGGCGAGGACATCATTTCCGTCGCCCTGCCGCCGAACGTAGAGTTAGCGCCGGCCGCAGGCTGCGCAGAACCCGGCGTGATCGAATCGCTCGGCGAGCGCGCCCGCGAATGGTGGCGCAACCTGACGCGTTGATCCGTCAGCAACGAACTCATGAACGAGAACGCGATGCGAACCCGAATCAGACGACTCGGTTGGCTCCTTGCGAGCCTGTATTTCGCCGGCTGCGCCGTGCCCTCGCCGTACGAGCCCCCGGCGCCGCCGCAACCGACGCCCTCGGACGAGCGCGGCTCGCAGGTCGAAACCCAGCCAGGCTCCCCGCCGACGACGGTCGAGGAATCGCAGCCGCTGCCGGCGCCCCCGCCGCGCGAGCCGACGCTCGGAGCCGCTTCGCAGGCGCTCGTCCAGCAAGCTCAGGCCCAGCTGGCCGTAAAGAACTACGCCGTAGCCGCCGGCTCGATCGAACGTGCGCTGCGCATCGAACCGGACAACCCGCTGCTGTGGATCGAACTGGCGAAGGTCCGCCAGGCGGAAGGCAACTACGTCCAGGCGGAGAACCTGGCGCGCAAGGCCGTATCGATGTCCGTCCAAGCCCCGCGCACCCAAGCGCAGGCGTGGCAGCTGATCGCGGAAACCTATCGGGCGCGCGGCAAGAACATCGAGGCGCAGGACGCGGAGGCGAAGGCTAAAGCTCTCTTGCGCCGGTAGACGATGCCTTTATCCCACTTTGGTGCACCCTTGACCCAACAAGCGACGGTGTCTTCCCACGAACGGTCAATACCGGCTTGCGGGTTACGCTCGTGAAGCGAAGACAAGCTGCTTATCCAAAGCTGTGGGATGAGGACACGCTATTTCCCTGAATTTACAAGCAAAGTGGGATCTTGCTAGGCACTGACGATGATTGGCTTACTCCAGCGGGTTTCTCAGGCAAGCGTGACCGTCGAAGGCCGCACGGTCGGCGCCATCGGGCGCGGGCTGCTGGTGCTGGTGGCGGTCGAGCGCCACGACACGGAGGCGCAGGCGGATCGCCTGCTCGAGCGGATCCTGTCCTACCGGGTCTTTCCCGACGGCGACGGCAAAATGAACCGTAGCGTGACCGACATCGGGGGCGAGCTGCTGCTCGTCTCGCAATTCACGCTCGCCGCTGACACTTCGAAGGGGACGCGCCCCGGATTCAGCCCTGCGGCATCGCCCGAGCAAGGCCGTCGGCTTTTCGATTATTTCGTCGCCGCAGCCAGGCGTGTGCACGGGAAAGTCGCGACCGGGGAATTCGGCGCCGACATGCAGGTCTCATTGATCAACGACGGGCCGGTCACGTTCTGGCTGCAAGTCAAACCCGTCGCCGACGCGCGCAACGTGTAGGCCAAAGCGTGCACAGCGCGCGCCGGACGCGCGCACGCGCCCCCTTCAATTGGCGTATCATCCGACGGCTCACAGTCTGGAGAACAGGCATGCTTAGTTTCAAAGAGCTCGTGGTCATCCTCCTGATCGCGCTACTCATCTTCGGCGCCAAGCGCCTGCGCACGATCGGATCGGACCTCGGCAGCGCCGTGCGCGGCTTCAGGAAAGCAATGAACGAGGGCGATGAGGAAGAGACGAAGCAGCTCTCGCAGAGCGGCCAAGACGCGACGTTCGATGCCAGCTCGAGCAAGCCGGGCAGCAAGTCATCGAGCGTCTAGCCTTCCTTCCGCATGTTCGAGGTCGGTTTCAGCGAGATCGTCCTGATCTTAGGGATTGCCTTGCTCGTGCTCGGTCCGGAGAAGCTACCGGGCCTGGCTGCCAAGGTCGGTCACTGGACAGGACGCGCGCGTGCAATGGCGCGGCAGTTGCGTACGCAACTCGAGCAGGAAGTCACGCTCGAGGAAATGGCGCGCTCGCGGCCCATGCACGCTCCGAGCGCGAGCCGTCCGTCCGCCGATCCGGCCGCAGCGCGCGAGGCCTCGACCACCGATCCTGCTTCCTTCGACAACACATCGCATGACGAATCGGGCACACCGTCCGCCGGCTACACACCCGATGCGTCCGACACGCCCACCTCTCGATCGTCGCAATGAGCGACCATGAGCGCGAACAACTCGCCGAAGGGACGCTGCTCTCTCATCTGATGGAGTTGCGCGAGCGGCTGCTGCGCGCGGTTCTGGCGGTCGTGGTGCTGTTCATTCCTTGCGCGGTCTTTCAGAACGAGATCTTCACGTTCATCGCGCTGCCGCTCATCGAAAAGCTGCCGCAGGGCGCGCAGATCATCGCGACAAGTCCCGTTGCGCCCGTGCTCGTGCCGCTCAAGCTCGCGTTCATGGCGGCGCTCTTCATCGCCATGCCGTACGTGCTGTACCAGGCGTGGGCATTCGTTGCGCCGGGCCTTTACAAGCACGAGAAACGCTTCGCGCTGCCGCTTTTGCTCTCGAGCATCGTGCTCTTCTACGCGGGCGCCGCATTCGCGTATTTCGTCGTCTTTCCCTTGATGTTCGGCTTCCTGACCGTGACGGCGCCGCCTGTCGTCGTGATGATGACCGACATGGGAAATTACCTGAATTTCGTGCTGCTCCTCTTCTTCGCGTTCGGCGTGGCGTTCGAAATCCCGGTTGCGACCGTGCTGCTCGCGGCGACGGGGCTCGTGCGCGTCGAAACGATGGCGAAGAATCGCAGCTACGTGCTGCTCGGCATCTTCGTCGTCGCTGCGTTCTTGACGCCGCCGGATGTGATCTCGCAATGCTTCATGGCGGTGCCGATGTACTTCCTGTACGAGTTCGGCATCATCCTCTCGCGCGTGCTGCTTCGAAATCGCGCCACTGCCAGCGAGGCGGCCTAGGGCCGCAAGCCCACCTCATGCGTAGGGCGGCGCCTGTATACATTGCGGCCGCCTTGCCCGATTCAGCACAGATGATGGAGACTCGCGTCTCGCGACGTCTTCGTACGTCCGACCTACAAGAGCACGATCGCGTCCACAGGGCGCGTTCCAGGGTGGCGAGCGCTTAGATGAACACACCGGTCGCGAGCGATTCGACGCAACGTCCGCAAGCCTTCGGTCTGCCGCGCGGCATGATGACGCTCTTCTTCACGGAGATGTGGGAGCGTTTCACCTACTACGGCATGCGCGCGTTGCTGGTGCTGTTCCTTGCGGACGCAACACGCGGCGGATTCGGCCTCGACGATCGCACCGCCAACGCGATCTACGGTCTGTACATCTCGGCTTCCTACATCCTGTGTCTGCCGGGCGGCTGGATTGCCGATCGTCTGATCGGTGCGCGCCGGGCCGTTTGGTACGGCGGCATCCTCATCGCCCTCGGCAACTTGGTGCTCGCCTTCAGCGGCACGCCGAGCCTCTTTTATCTGGGTCTCATCGTCATCGTCTGCGGCGTGGGCCTGCTCAAGCCCAATGTCAGCGCGATGGTGGCCGACCTGTACCCCGAAGGCGGCGGACGACGCGACGCCGGATTCACCATCTTCTACATGGGCATCAACCTGGGCGGATTCCTGGGGCCGATCGTCACCGGGTTCCTCGCCGTGCGCTTCGGCTGGACGGCGGCATTCGCCGCCGGCGGCATCTTGATGGCGCTCGGTCTCGCGCAGTACCGCGCCTTTCAACATCATCTCGGCACAGCGGGCACGCACATCTCGGCCGCGCGCGGCGAGAACGATCCGGCATTGCAACGACGCAATTGGTATGCGGTGGCTGCGCTCGTCGCGGCCATCGTCATCGTGTACCTGCTCGCCTTCTTCGGCATTCTCGAGGTCAATCCGCTCACGCTCGCGCGCGGCACCGGCGGCGTGCTGATCGGCATCGCGGCGTTCTATTTCGTCTACATGTTCCTCTTCGCGGGACTCGATCTCACCGAGAAGAAGCGCATGCTCGTGATCCTGTTCTTGTTCGTCGGCTGCGCCTTGTTCTGGGCGGGCTTCGAACAGACCGGCGCTTCGCTCAATCTGTTCGCCGAGCGCTATGTCGATCGCACGATCGATGCGTTCAACTTCGAGATCCCGACGGCGTGGTTCCAGTCGCTCAACTCGATCTACATCCTGGTCTTCGCCACGCCGTTCTCGATGCTGTGGGTCGCCCTCGCCAAGCGCAATCTCGACCCGTCCGCGCCCGCCAAGTTCGGCCTTGCGCTCATCCTGCTCGGGCTCGGTTTCGTGTTCATGGTGATCGCCGCCAACATCGTCTCGCAGGGCGGACAAGCGATGCCGTATCTGCTCGCGCTCACGTACCTGCTGCATACCTACGGCGAGCTCTGCCTGAGCCCGGTGGGCTTGAGCTACGTGACGAAGCTCGCGCCCTCGCGCTATGTGTCGCAGATGATGGGCGTGTGGTTCCTCGCAACTTCCGTCGGCAACCTTTCGGCCGGGCTCCTTGCGGGCATGTTCGAAGCGGACAACTTGAGCGCGATGCCCGGCCAGTTCATGCAATTCGTGTACTTCGCGACCGGCGCCGGCATCGTGCTGCTGCTGTTGAGCAAGCCGGTCAAGAAACTGATGGGTGACATCCAGTAACAGGAGAATCCGATGCGACGTAGAAGCGCTCGAGTCGCGTTGTTGCTGTGCGCCGCTCTCGGCAGCGGATGCATGCAACAGGAACGCGCGGTCACGGAACGTGAATCGCCGGAAGCCTTCGTCGCACGCGTCAATCGCGAGCTCGCCGAACAAGAGCGCGAGTTTGCGGCGGCTGCCTGGACCTATGCGACGTACATCAATTGGGACACGGAATTCCTCAACGCGCGGGCGAACGAGCGCTATCTAGAGTACTTCACGCGCACCGTCGAACAGGCGCAAGCCTTCGAGGGCAAGACGATGGATCCCGCCACGGCGCGCGCGCTCAAGCTCTTGAAGCTCGGTGTCGCGGCGCCGGCCCCTAAAGATCCGCAGAAGCGTGCGGAATTGGCGGCCGTCACCTCCAAGCTCGAAGGCATGTACGGCGCAGCGAAGTACTGCCCACAAGGTCCCGATTCGTGCAAAGACCAAACCGAGCTGACGCAGATCCTGGCCGAGAGCCGTGATTACGATACGTTGCTCGATGCCTGGACCGGCTGGCATTCGACTGCACGGCCGATGCGGCCCGAGTACGTGAAATTCGTCGAGCTTGCGAACGAAGGCGCACGCGAGCTCGGCTTTGCCGATCTCGGCGTGATGTGGCGCTCGCAGTACGACATGTCGCCCGAGGAGTTCACGCAGGAGACGGCGCGGCTCTGGGATCAGGTCAAACCGCTCTACAGCGCGCTGCATTGTTACGTGCGCGACAAGCTGCAGAACGTCTACGGCAAAGCGCGCGTGCCCGACAACAAGCCGATCCCAGCGCATCTGCTCGGCAATATGTGGGCGCAACAATGGAGCGAGATCTATCCGCTCGTCGAGCCATATCCGGGCGTGCTCGACCTCGATGTCACCGCGGCGCTCAAGAAGCAGAACTACGACGCCGTGCGGATCACGCGCTCCGCCGAGAGCTTCTACGTTTCGCTCGGCTTCCCCAAGTTGCCCGACAGCTTCTGGGAACGCTCCATGCTGGTGAAGCCGCGCGATCGCGACGTGCAATGCCACGCGAGCGCCTGGCACATGGACGGCGGCGAAGACGTGCGCATCAAGCAATGCATCGAGCCGACGCAGGACGAGCTCATGACCGTCTACCACGAGCTCGGGCACGTCTATTACTACCTCATGTACAAAGACCAGCCGCACCTATTCCGCGGCGGCGCGCACGACGGCTTTCACGAGGCGATCGGCGATACCGTCAATCTCTCGATGACGCCGGCGTACCTGCATCGGATCGGCCTCATCGGCCCGGTCAAACCGAGCCGCGAGGCGACGATCAATCAGCAGATGAAGCTCGCGCTCGACAAGATCGCCTTCCTGCCGTTCGGCAAGCTCATCGATGAATGGCGCTGGCAGGTGTTCTCGGGTGAAGTTAAGCCCGAGCGCTACAACGCCGCGTGGTGGGAGCTTCGCGAGAAGTATCAAGGCGTCGCGGCGCCCGTGCCGCGCAGCGAAGAGGACTTCGATCCCGGCGCGAAGTACCACATTCCGGCGAACACGCCGTACACGCGCTACTTCTTGTCGTACATTCTGCAGTTCCAGTTCCACCGCGCGTTGTGCGAAGCGGCCGGTCATCAAGGGCCGCTGCACGAGTGCTCGGTGTTCGGCAATGCCGAGGCCGGCCGGCGTTTCCGCGAGATGCTGGCGGCGGGCCAGAGCCAGCCGTGGCAGGACACGCTGGAGAAGCTCACCGGCACGCGCACGATGGACGCTTCGGCGATCCTCGATTACTTCGCGCCGCTCACGAGCTGGCTGGAAGAACAGAACAAGGGCAAGGCGTGCGGCTGGTAGCCGCACGCGCGCTCGACGAGCACGAGCTCGGGTAACAACCAGTAACAACAAACGGGTCGCTCGACTACGGGAACACGTATGTCCACACCGCAACCTCCGCAGCTCTCGCTGCGCGCCGTCATCCTCGCCATCGTTCTGGCAACCGTGCTGGCCGCCGCCAACACCTATCTCGGGTTGTTCGCGGGTTTGACGATCGCAACGGCAATTCCGGCGGCCGTCCTTTCCATGGGCGTGCTGCGGCTCTTCGGTGGCGGACACATTCTCGAGAACAACATCGTGCAGACCGGTGCGTCGGCCGGCTCCTCCATCGCCGCCGGTGTGATCTTCACGATTCCGGCGCTCGTCATTCTCGATTACTGGGATAGCTTCAAGTACTCGTGGGTGTTGGCGATCGCGGGTCTCGGCGGTTTGCTCGGCGTGTTGTTCTCCGTGCCGCTGCGCCGCTCGATGATCGTCGAGAATCCGCTGCCGTTCCCGGAAGGCAAGGCCGCCGCCGAAGTGCTGAAGGCAGGCGAGAATCCCGGTCCGGGATTGAAGATTCTCGGCATGTCCGCCGGCATCGGCGGCTTGGTCAAGCTCGCCGCCGAAAGCGGTCTGCGCCTGATTCCCGACAATGCCGCAGGCGCGAGCTTCTTCGGCAAATATCTCGGCTACATGGGAACGGGCTTGTCGCCGGCGTTGCTCGGCGTCGGCTATATCGTCGGACTCAACATCGGCATCGTCGTCGTCTCCGGCAGCATCTTCGCCTACAACGTCGCGATTCCGTTCTATCACGCCTTCATGCTCGACACCGATCCTGAAGTCGCAGCCAAGGTCGTCGGCGCGACGGCGGCGGAAGCGGCAGCCATCATTCGCGGCGATCGCATTCGCTATATCGGCGTCGGCACGATGTTGATCGGCGGCATCTGGACGCTGTTCTCGCTGCGCAACTCGCTGCTCGCGGGCATCAAGAGCGGTATCGCCGCCGCTCGCAAGGGCACCGGTGCCGTGGTGGCGGATACCGAGCGCGATCTGCCGATGAAATGGATGTTGATCTCGCTCGTGCTGTTCGTGTTGCCGCTGTTCGGCTTGTATCAGGCCATCGTGCAGAGCTGGGCGGTGAGCCTGCCGATGACGATCATCATGATCGTGGCCGGCTTTCTGTTCGTGTCGGTGTCCGCTTATCTCGCCGGTTTGGTCGGCTCGTCGAACAATCCGGTGTCGGGCATCACCATTGCGACGATTCTGTTCGCATCGTTCGTCCTGATGCTGCTCTTGGGCCGGGACTCGCAGATCGGCGCCGTCGCGGCCATCATGATCGGTGCGGTGGTTTGCTGCGCAGCTGCGGTAGGCGGCGACAACCTGCAGGATCTCAAGGCCGGCTACATCGTCGGCGCCACGCCCTGGAAACAGCAGCTGATGCTCGGCATCGGCGCATTCTCCTGCGCTCTCGTCATGGCGCCGGTGCTCAATCTGCTCGCCGAGGCATACGGCATCGGCGATCCGACGCGTCCAGGCTCCTTGCAAGCGCCGCAGGCCACGTTGATGGCCTCGGTTGCGAAAGGCTTGTTCGGCGGCAAGCTGCCGTGGGACATGATCGGTGCGGGTGCCGTGGTCGGCGCGATCGTGATTGCGATCGACAGCTGGCTGAAAGCGCGCAATTCGAGCTTCCGCGTGCCGGTGCTCGCGGCTGCGATCGGCATCTATCTGCCGCTCGAGCTGATGGTGCCGATCTTCTTGGGCGGCTTACTCGCGCATTTCGTCGAGCGGCGTCACGGCATCGTCGGCACGCAGGACGATACGGTGCGCGATCGCGTGCATCGGCCGGGCATTCTGTTCTCCGCGGGCTTGATCACCGGCGAAGCGCTGATGGGTATCGCGATTGCGCTAGCTATCGTGCTCAGCAAACGTGCCGATGTCCTCGCGCTGCCCGAAGCGTTCCACTTCGGTCAGGGCGTCGGGCTCATCGTGCTCGCGATCGTCGGCTACTGGCTCTATCGCGTCGGACAACGCGGGGCGTCGCAGCCGGTTTGATCGGCACCGTCAGCGTAGCCGTATTACTTCGATCTTGCCCTTGTCGTTGAGCAGCCCTGAGGCTGCCCACGACACGAGGCTGACGATGAGTGCTGCGCCGATGGCGGTCCAGAAGCCGCTGATCGAAAATCCAGGCAGCATCAACGCGACGAGCCCGAGCATGCCGGCATTGATGACCAGCAAGAACAAGCCGAGCGTGATCAGCGTCAGGGGAAGGGTCAGGATGACCGCGATGGGACGGACGATGGCGTTGACGATGCCGAGCAGCACCGCGGCGGCCAGCAACGTCACCGCGCTGTCGAATACGAGGCCCGAGAAAATCCTTGCGGCGAGCCACAGGCCCAATGCTGCAATCGCAGCGCGCAGAAAGAACGCCGTCATGCGCGAGCTCCTCTGGGATCGATGCGATCCACGTTCAGCGACATGTTATTGAAACGCCCATCCGCGGCAAACATGGGGCCCGGCGCGTGAATTGCAACGTTGGCGCGGATCAGAGGAGTGCGCCGCTCGACGGCTCAAAGATCCGACGAATCGCCGTGCCGCTCGCGATCCTGCTGCATGCGTCGCTCGGCGAGGATCAGCAGCTCTTTCGCGGAGAGTCCATCGGCAGGAAAGCTCGCGACACCGACACTGACATTGGCACGTAGCAGCCGATTGGCAATTGAGACGGTGCCGGCATACACGTTGTTGCGGATACGCTGAGCGATCGCGGCGCCGATGTCGGGCGAGGCCTGCAGACAGAGCACGACGAACTCATCGCCGCCCAAGCGGGCGACGACATCCGAGCCGCGTACCGAGCGCGCAATCGCCGACGCCACGGCGTTCAACATCATGTTGCCGGCGTCGTGGCCGAGCGTTTCGTTGACGCGCGCCAGGTTGTCGACGTCGACGATCAGGATCGAATAGCTGCGACCGAATCGTTCGGCCTTGCGATGTTCCTGCTGCAGCACGTGCTCGAACGTGCGCAGATTCATGAGCCCCGTGAGCGCGTCCGAAACGGCCAGCGCACGAATGCGTTGCGTGGCCTCTTGCACGCTCTCGGTCAACGTCGCGAGGATCAGGCCGAGCGCCGCACCAGGTGCCAGCAGGCTCAGCAAGCGCATGCCGAACTCGGTGCTCCTGATGTCGAGCTGCGGTGTGACGGCCCCGAGCATTAGCACCAGTACTGCGAGCACGAGCGTTCCGATCATGACGACCCCAGCGCGAGTGAACGCAATACCGAGCGCCGCGAGCGGTACGACATCGAGCGCGAGCAATGCGCTGTGTGCGGCGCCGCTGGCCAATGCCAGCAGATTGATCATCGCGGTCATCGCCGCGATTTCGATGGCATGCGGCGCATGCGCGCGGCGACGCAATGCCGGCACCACGCGCACGAGAAGCAGCACGATCGCGGAGGTGGCGAGCGCACCGGCCGCAAGCAGCGGCCGCTCGACGAGATTCGGCGCAAAGGCAAACTGCAGGACGCCGATCGACAGCACGACCAAGTGCAGACCGAGCAACGCACGCGTTGCCGTCGACGGTACTGCTGTCACTGAAGGGCCCGACATGACGCTTGCAGTGTGCAGTCAGCGTGCGCTCACCAGAAGTCGGCGCGTAAGCACGGAGCCGACGCCGCTCAGTGCAAGCGGGATTGCTGTACGGCCGCGCCGGCGAGCACGTCCAGCGCGACACGCAGCTCGTAATCGTGCGCCAGGCTGCCGTACAAGGCGCTCTCGGCGCCATGCGCGGCTTCGAGCTCTTCCGTCGCGATGGTACGGTCGGGGACGATGCCCTTGTTGTGAATCGACTCGCCGGATGGCGTGAAATAGCGCGAGGTCGTGAGCTTGAGCGCCTGCCCGTTCGACAACGGCATGATGGTTTGCACCGAGCCTTTGCCGTAGGTTTTCTGTCCGACCAGCGTGGCGCGCCGATGATCGCGCAGCGCACCGGCTACGATCTCGGAAGCGGATGCCGAGCCTGCGTTCACCAGAACGACGATGGGCGCACCCGCCATGACGTCGCCGGGCGCCGCCTCCATGGCGAATTCCGCATCGGCCGCGCGGCCGACGGCGCTCACGATGAGCCCTTCATCGAGGAAGAGATCGGCGACGCCGACCGCCGCTTCGAGCACGCCGCCCGGATTGTTGCGCAGATCGAGCACGAGCCCATCGAGCGTGCCAGCTTCCTTGCGCAGCGATTCGATCGCACGTTCGACGGCGCGCGGCGTGCGTTCGCTGAACTGCGAGATGCGCACATAACCGACGCGCCCCGGCAGCAGCGCCTTGCGCACGCTTTGCACCTGCACGCTTTCGCGCTTGAGATGAAATTCGAGCGGCTCGGCCACGCCGTCGCGCTCGATCTCGAGCGTCACGGACGTGCCTACAACACCGCGCATTCGATCGATCGCATCGTCGAGCCGCTCGGGATCGACCGGCACGCGATCGATGGCGAGGATCCGATCGCCGGCTTTGATGCCGGCGCGCTCGGCCGGCGTACCTTCGATCGGCGTCACGACGCGTACGCTGCCGCGTTGGAGCGTGACTTCGATGCCGACGCCCGAATACTCTCCAGAGGTGCTGATGCGCACCTCGTCGAACTGCGCGCGATCCAGATATGCCGAATGCGGATCGAGATCGCTCAACATGCCGCGGATGGCGGCCTCGATGAGCTTCTGCTGGGAGACTTCATCGACGTACTCCGCGCGAATGCGCTCGAGCACTTCGGCAAACAGCTCTGCGTCCTCGAAAGGCAGTGCAGTTGCCGTTTTCGCATTCGCACGCTCGGGCGCCGTGCGTTCCGCTTTGACTGCCGGACCGACGGAGACGCCAAAGCCGAGCAGCATGCCTGCGGCAAGCGCCACGACGGAGCGGAACGAGGCTGACATTCGGGGCATGGGCAATGAAGACCAATGAATGCTGCCTGCTCAGAATAGAGCAGTCCCCGGGTGCATCCAATGCGGCGACGGCTGCAGAAAAACTCTGACGAGAACTACGTCACAATCCGCCGAGCCGCGCCAGGCGCGGCCCTGACTTGCGCTCGCTGCCGGGAGCTGCGCGCAGCAGCTCTTGAAGCACGATTTCGAGCGGCCGCGGCCGGCCGATGGCGAAGCCTTGGCCGTAATCGACGCCGAGCTCCTCGACGGCAAACAGGATGGCCTCGCTCTCCACGCACTTCGCCGTGGTGGTGAGGTTCGTCTTCTGCGCCAGCTCGACGATGGCCTTGATCATCGCCGGCGAGCGATCGTTGCCCGCCGCAAGGCCGCGCACGAGCGCACCGTCTATCTTGAGGTGCGATACCGGCAAGGACTTGAGATAGCCGAGCGAGGACAGGCCGTGTCCGAAGTCATCGAGCGCAATGCCGTAGCCGAGATCCTTGAGCCGGCGAATCAACATCTCGGCGCGCACGATGCTCGCGACTGCGGCTGACTCGGAAATCTCGAAGGACAGCAGCTGCGTCGGCAGCTCGTACTCGCGCAGCTTGCTCTCGAGATAGTCCGCGAACGTTTCGTCGTCGAGCGACTGACCGCAGATATTGATCGCAAAATGCGCACCGAGCGCTTCGAGCGCCGGCGCTGCCGGCGAGAGCAGCTCGAGCACGTAGTGAACGACCCAGCGATCGATGCGCGATGCGAGCTGATGGCGCTCTGCGGCGGCGAGGAAGGTATCCGGGGCAATATCCTCGGCGCCTTGATCGACCATGCGCAGCAGCAGCTCGAAATGACGTGCCGCCCCCTTCGTCGACAACTGCACGATCGGCTGCGCATCCATGCGGAAGCGATCGTTCTCGACCGCTTCGCGCAGGCTCTCGATGCTCGTGGCGTCGTCGTGGCGCTTCGGCGCTACGCGCACGCGCTGCGGTTGCGGCGGTTCCGGCTCGGTCGCCTGCTCGCACGACCCATACGTCTCGACGCGCGCGCGCCCGCGCTCCTTCGCAGCCTTGCAAGCGCTTTCGGCAGCAGCAAGTGCGTGCGTCAAAGGCAGTTTCGTGTTCGGAACTGCCGCAACGCCGATGCTGACCGACAGGTCGATCTGCGCGCCGTCGTGCCGCAACGCGGTGTTCGCAACGGCGCGGCACAGCTCTTCGGCAAAAGCGCACGCCGATTCGAGCGCGGTGTGCGGCAAGAACACGGCGAAGCGATCGCCCGCAAGCCGCGCGCCGATACGGTCGGCGGATAGGCGCGCGCTCAATACATCGGCGATGCGGCGAATCGCCTCATCGCCGACATGCATGCCGTGTTGCTCGTTGAGCACGTGCAGCCGATCGACGTCGAGATACGCAACGCAGTGCTGCGCATCCGCTGCGCCTGCCGCGAGCGTAGCGAGGGCGCGCTGCTCGAACGCAGGCCGCGTCAGCAGTCCTGTTGATGGGTCAAAAGAGTTCTGCAGCACGGAGGCAAGGCGCCGTGCCAGCATCTCCGCGATGCGCAGCTCGCGATTGGCGAAATCGGCCGCCGCTGCGGGTCGCACGAGCAGCAACAGGCCCTCGACCTCATGCGCGCCGTGGCGAATCGGGCAGGCAAGCAGCTTGCAAGCAAGCTGGCCAACGGGACTGTTTGCCGGCGCCTTGTTGAGCAGCAGGCTGCGGCGCTGGACCTGCGTCCACGCGAGCAGATTGCGCTGTGCGCTCTCGAGGCGCTCGCGCGTATTACGACCGAGCGCGTCGGACGCATACGTCTCGGCGATCTTCTTGTCGGGCACGAGCAGCGCGCCGTAGCTGCACTCGAGATGCGTCGCAACGTTGTGCAGCAAGTGCGCGAAATCCTGCTCGCCAGTCTCGTCACCCGCAGCATCGCTACCGAGCAGCAGCGCGAGATCGCCGTCGCGTGCCGAAAGATCGCGGCGCAGATCGTCGATGTTGTACTGATGCGCGAGCTCGCGTCCCAGCACTTGGACGGCTGGGCGCAACAAGCCCTGCACCATCGTGAACGGTCGCGCGCCGTTGGGACCGTCCTGACACGAGATGGCGAGCGCGCCCAACAAAGTGTCGCGGTCGCGCAAGATGAAAACGTAGGAAGTCTCGCCGTCCCAGGTGCGCGCGAAACCGTCGCGCTCGTTGGGGTCGGTCAAACCTTGCTGAGCGGCGTTGAGCGCTTCTTCGACGAGCTGGGCGAGATTGTGACCGTCGTAGCCGTCCGAAAGCCAAAGCGGTACGGCCATACGGTCGTAGATGGCGATGCTGGCCGCCCGCGGCATCAGCATCTTGAAAAGCTGTCCGTACGGATCGAGCGACGTCGACAGGCTTTCCGCCTCTATCGTCTCCTCATCCGATGTACGCCCCATGTCCCCTATCCGGTCGTAGTACCCCGAAGTAAGGCGAATCATGAATTTCCATGCGGGGAGCGTCCTTGAACTCGCCCGCAGTTTTGGCAGACCGGCGGTCTTACCGGCGCACGAGCCAGGCGGACGGATCGACGGGTTGGCGGCCCTTGCGAATCTCGAAATACAGCCCCGGCTTGCCGACGCCTGCTGCATCGCCGACTGCGGCCAGCAGATCGCCGGGCGCCACCCGCTCGCCGACGCGGCGGTAGAGCTGCTCGTTGTTGCCGTACAGGCTCATGTAGCCGTTGCCGTGATCGAGCACGATCAAGAGCCCAAGGCCCGGCAGCCAGTCAGCATACACGACCCGCCCGTAGAACGGCGCGCGCACCTGGGCGCCCCGGTCGGCTCCGATCACGATGCCCTGCCATTTGAGCGGGCCGCCGGCGCGCAAGTCCCCGAATTTGGCCAGCACCCTGCCCGCGATCGGCCAGGGGAGCTTGCCCTTTACTTTCTCGAATGGTTGCTCGGCAAGCTCGGGGAACTCGTCGATGGCGCGGCGCAGCTGCGCGACCAGATCCTCGAGCGCACGTGCATCGCGCTGCAGCTTGGCGAGCTCCTGATTGCGGCTCTTGAGCGTCGCCTGCACCTTCGCGAGCGTTTGGGCGCGTTGCTGCCGCGCGCTCGCAAGCTGATTGACGGTGCGCTCGGACTCTTCCTCGAGCGCGCGCAATCGCGCGGCCTCCGCGGAGATCCGCTCGTTCAGCAGCTCCAGGTGCTCGAGCCTGTCGCCGATGCGATCGATCCGCTCGGCGCGCGCCCGCCCGAAGTAACCGTAATAGGCCATCATGCGCCCGAGCCGTGCGGGATCTTGTTGATTCAAAAGGAGCTTGAGCTGCTCCTGACGACCGTTCATGTACGCCGCGGCGAGCTCGGCGGAGAGCGCGGTACGTTCGGCCGCGATCGCCCGCTCGGTCTCGGCCTGCTCGCGGCGTAACTCGGCGAGCTTGTTCTCCGCAGCCGTGCGCTGCGCGCGCACGTCGGCTAGTCGCTCACGTGCGTTCTGCACGGCGATGTCGGCCTGCTTGAGCTCGCCGGCGAGCGCATCGCGGCGCTCGGCGTCCGCGTGGATCGCCTTGCGGATCGCCTCGATCCGCGCTCGCACCTGCTTGAGCTCGGCTTCTTTGGCTTTGGCATCCGCGCCCGCCGCCTGCACGGCTGCGATCGGACTGCCGAGCAGCAGGCACACGAGCACCCCTCGCCAGAACTTACCGAGCATGATGGGTCCTCATGCGGGCGAGCCGTCCGGGCGCACTGCTATACTTTGCGCCTTTTTTGCGTCCGCCCTCGCGGACGGCAGGATCCGGACATTGCGCTCAGAGCGATCCGCGGCTTGGAGCGTGGGGCTCATTCTTTAAGACAGACACCATGAATCGGCTGTTCGAGTACACCACAAATCATCCCTTTTTGGTTGCAGCCGCGGCGATCTTGTTCGTATTGGTCGTCATCGTCGAGATCAGACAGCGTGCGCGCGGCTCGAATGTCGTCTCCGTCAACGAAGCGGTGCTGCTTGCGAACAAGGGGGCCGTCGTGGTCGACGTGCGTTCCGCTGCCGATTATGCGGCCGGACACATCATCGACGCTCGCAACATCCCCGCCAGCGAGCTCGCTTCGCACGCCGATCAGCTCAAGAAATACAAAGAAAAACCCGTACTTGTCTATTGCGAAAACGGCTTTGCCTCCGCCGCCGCCGCTCGCGCGTTGAGAGGGCAGGGGTTCACGAAGGTCGTGACCCTGCGCGGCGGGCTGACCGCTTGGCGGCAGGAGAACCTGCCGCTCGTCAAAGGCGAAGGCAAGAAGGGTAAAGCATGAGCAACTCACCTGAAGTCGTCATGTACTCGACGACATGGTGCGGGTATTGTCAGCGCGCGCGCAGCTTGCTCGCGCGCAAAGGCGTTGCCGTACGGGAAATCAAGGTCGATGAGGATCCGCAGCAGCGCGACATCATGGTAGAGAGGAGCGGCGGACGGCGGACGGTGCCGCAGATTTTCGTCGGCGATCGCCATGTAGGGGGATACGACGACTTGGCGGCTCTGGATCGCGCCGGCGAATTGGATAAGCTGCTCGCGCCGAACAATTAGGGCGAGCGTCTCGGCGGCGATCGTCGAATTCGCGAACCGATCGTCCAGCTCGATTGAACCGACACGAAACGAACGACAGAGGACACAGTATGGTTGATGAAGCACAGGCTCCGAACGGCCAGGCCGCCGATCCGAACGCGCCCCAGTTCGTACCTCAAGCCGTTTATCTGAAGGACGTGTCGTTCGAAGCGCCGCAGGGCCCGCGCGTCGACCCGAACGGCGGCAATCCGACGATCAATCTGAACCTGAACACGACGGTCAACGAGCTCGGCAACGACCTGAAGGAAGTGGTGCTCACCGTGCGTGTCGAAGCGCAGGTCGCAAATAAGACGTTCTGGCTGATCGAGCTGCAGCAGGCCGGCGCCTTCGGTGTGCGCAATGTGCCGCCGCAGGATCTGCAGCGTCTGCTGGCGATCTTCTGCCCGAACTACCTGCTGCCGTACGCGCGTCAGGTGGTCTCGGATCTACTCCTGAAGGGCGGCTTCCCGCCGTTCCTGCTGCCGCCGGTCAATTTCGAGGCCTTGTTCGCGCAGGCGGCGGCACGCGCACAGCAAGAGCAAGCCGCGGCGCAAGCGAATCCCCAACCCGCCAACTGATCTGCCATGGGCGAGGCGTCCCCCGAGAACAGCGCCTCCACGCAGATCGCGGTGCTCGGTGCGGGCTCCTGGGGCACGGCGCTCGCGATCCAGTTCGCGCGCGCCGCGCGGCGCACGGTCCTGTGGGGCCGCGACCGTGCGCATCTCGCGGAGCTCAAGACGCAGCGTCGCAACGCGCGTTACCTGCCGGATGCGCCGTTTCCCGATGCGCTCGAGATCGAGGCCGATCTCGCGACAGCGCTGCGCGAGACCCGCGATGTGCTGTTCGCGGTACCGAGCCACGCGCTGCGCGGCATGCTCGAAGCGACCAAGCCGCACCTGCGCAAGGACGCACGCGTCGCCTGGGCAACCAAGGGCTTTGAGCTGACCACCGGCCTGCTGCCGCACGAAGTGGCGCGGCAGGTGCTCGGTCCCAACGTGCCGCTTGCGGTGATCTCGGGCCCGACGTTTGCGAACGAAGTCGGCGCCGGTTTGCCGACCGCCATGACGGTCGCCTCCGAAGACCCCGGCTTTGCGGCCACGCTCGCGCAGAGCCTCTCCGGGCTGAATTTCCGCGCCTACACGTCCGAGGACATCATCGGCGTCGAAGTCGGCGGTGCGACCAAGAACGTGCTCGCCATCGGCGCAGGCATGTCCGATGGGCTCGGCTTCGGCGCGAACACGCGCATTGCGCTCATTACGCGCGGGCTCGTGGAAATGACGCGTCTCGGCGTGGCCCTCGGCGCGCGGAAAGAAACGTTCATGGGACTCGCCGGGCTCGGCGATCTCGTCCTGACGTGCACGGACGATCAATCGCGTAATCGTCGCTTCGGTCTCGAGCTCGCCCGCGGCAGCAGCATGGATGGCGCACAGCGCGCCATCGGTCAGGTCGTGGAAGGCGTGTTCGCGGCGCGCGCCGTGCGTGAGGTGGCGCGCCGTCTCAATGTCGAAATGCCGATCAGCGAGCAGATTTACCGCGTGATCTACGAAAGCCTGCCGCCCAAAGAAGCCGTGCGCGAGCTGATGTCGCGCGCGCTCAAACCCGAGAACGCCTGAGCGCTAGCTGCCGGCGAAACCGAGCTGACGCCACGCTTCGTATACGACGACCGCAGCCGCATTCGAGAGATTGAGGCTGCGATTGCCCGGAATCATCGGAATCTTGAGTCGCTGCTGTTGCGGACATGCGTCGATGATCGCCTGCGGCAGCCCGCGCGTCTCCGGACCGAACACGAACGTATCGCCGCGCGCAAACGCCACAGTGTCGTAACGCACGCTGCCGCGCGTCGATACGGCAAACCAACGCGGTCGTTCGAGCGCCTGCAAGCACTCTTCCAGCGCATCCCACACACGCACGCACGCGAGCTCGGCGTAATCCATGCCGGCGCGGCGGACCGCCTTCTCGCTCAAGTCGAAGCCGAGCGGACGGATGAGATGCAGCGTGGCGCCGGAGTTGGCGCACAGCCGAATGATGTTGCCCGTGTTCGGTGGGATTTCGGGCTGATAGAGGACGACGTTGAACATCCAGCAACTCGACTTCGGGGATTCGGGGAGCCTGCGCTAGACTACCGGCCCCATGCTGACGACTTCCGATTCTGCGCCCACGCTTGCCGTCGACTTCTGCGGCCTACGCCTCGATTCGCCCATCGTGCTGTTGTCCGGCTGCGTCGGCTTCGGCGAGGAATATACGCGCGTCGAAGGTTTCTCGAACCGCGATGCCGGTGCGATCGTCCTCAAAGGTACGACGCGCGAGCCGCGCCTCGGCAATCCGCCGCATCGCGTCTACGAGACGCCGATGGGCATGCTCAATGCGATCGGTCTGCAAAATCCCGGCGTCGATCACGTCGTCACCAAGATCCTGCCGACGCTCGACTTCAGCGAAACGCGCTTCATCGCCAACGTCTGCGGCTCGACGATCGAGGATTACGTCGAGGTGACGCGCCGTTTCGACGACTCGCCCGTCGCTGCGATCGAGATCAATATCTCGTGCCCGAACGTCAAGGAAGGCGGCGTGCAGTTCGGCAATTATCCCGAAATGTCGGCGCGCGTCGTGGCGGCATGTCGTGCGGCCACGAAGAAGCCGCTCATCACCAAGCTCTCGCCCAATCAGACGGACATTCGCGAAAACGCGCGCCTTTGCATCGAGGCCGGTACGGATGCGCTGTCCGTCATCAACACGGTCATGGGCATGGCGATCGACGTCGAAACGCGTCGGCCCGTGATCGGCAACGTGCAGGGCGGGCTATCGGGTCCTGCCATCAAACCGATCGCGCTGCTCAAAGTGCATCAGGTCTACGAGGTAGCGCGCAAACACAACGTGCCGATCATCGGGCAAGGTGGGATTTGCTCGGCGACCGATGCGCTCGAGTTCATCATTGCGGGCGCCTCGGCGGTCGGCGTCGGCACGGCGCTCTTCTACGATCCGCTCGTCTGCAAGAAGATCAATGCGGGCATCGCTGACTATCTGGCCCGTCATGGGCTGCGCTCGATCGCCGAGCTGGTCGGCACCTCCACGGCGCATGCGGCCGCGGCGACACCGACGCGCGCCTGCTGAACGGGCGCTTCGCTATTCGTCGTCCATATCAAGCTCTTTGAGCTTGCGCGTCAGCGTATTGCGTCCCCAGCCGAGCAGCCGCGCCGCTTCCTGACGTCCGCCCTCCGCCTTACGCAGCGCGGCGCGAATCAGCGTGCGCTCGAACTGCGGCACGGCATCGTCCAACAACGGAATCTGACCTGCGTTGAGCCGCTTCTCCGCCCATGCGCTCAGCTGGCGCGTCCATTCGTCCTGCAATGTCGCGGGATTCGGCGAGCCGCCGAGGTCCGCCGGAATGTCTTCGGCTTTGATCTCGCGGCCCGGCGCCGTCACGGTCAAACGACGGCAGGCATTGACGAGCTGACGCACATTGCCCGGCCAATCGAAATTCGTGAGCACCGCCAATGCTTCCGGCGTGAGCGTCTTCGGCTCGACGCCGAGCTCGACCGCCGCCGCGGCGAGATAGTGATTGAGCAGCTCCGGAATGTCTTCGCGGCGGGCGCGCAGCGGCGGCACTTCGATGCGAATCACGTTCAAGCGATGCAGCAGATCCTCGCGGAACAGGTTCTGTTTGACGCGCGCTTCCAGGTCCTGGTGCGTGGCGGCAATCACGCGCACATCGACGCGCACCGGCACTTGGCCGCCGACGCGATAGAACTCGCCCTCTGCGAGCACGCGCAACAATCGCGTCTGCAGCTGCGGCGACATGTCGCCGATCTCATCGAGAAACAGCGTGCCGCCGTCGGCCTGCTCGAAGCGACCGCGTCGCAGCTGATCGGCGCCGGTGAACGAACCCTTCTCGTGGCCGAACAGCTCCGATTCGAGCAGATCCGCCGTGAACGCCGAAGTGTTGAGCGCGATGAAAGCCTTGTTCGCGCGCGGGCTGTGCCGATGCAACGCGCGAGCAACGAGCTCTTTACCCGTACCGGATTCGCCCGTGATCAGCACCGTCATGCTCGAACGCGACAGTCGACCGATCGCGCGGAAGACTTCCTGCATCGCCGGCGCCTGACCCAGCATCTCCGGAATGCGCCGTGCCTCGCTCACGTTGTCGTCCGTGCGTACCTTTTGTTTGGCCGCACGCCGCACCAGATCGACGGCCTGATCGATGTCGAAAGGCTTCGGCAGATATTCGAATGCGCCGCCTTGATAGGCCGCGACGGCACTGTCCAAGTCCGAATGCGCGGTCATCACGATGACGGGCAGCTCAGGTTGGCTGTCGCGGATCTCGCTCAACAGATCGAGTCCGCTGCGTCCCGGCATGCGCACGTCGGTGATCAGCACATCGGGCCGATCGCGCCTTAGCGCTGCGAGCGCCGTGTCTGCCTGATCGAAGGCGGTCGGTGACATCCCGCCTTGACGCAAGGCCTTCTCGAGAACCCATCGCATTGAGGCGTCGTCGTCGACGAGCCAGACGTTAAGCGGTTTCACTGCTGTCTGCTGCGTTGAAAGGCAAGAGGATCGTGAAAACGGTGCGACCAGGTCGGCTTTCGAATTCGATCAAGCCGTCATGGCGCGCGACGAGATCTTGCGCGATCGCAAGGCCGAGACCGGTGCCGTCTTGGCGGCCGGTGACGAGCGGATAGAAGAGCGTCTCGCGCAGATGCTCGGGCACGCCCGGCCCGTTGTCTTCGAATTGCACGCACGCCACCACGCGATGGCGGCGTGTGCCGATGTTCACGTTTGTCAGCGCACGTGTGCGCAGGATCAGCCGCCCGCCGCTCGTGTGCGCTTGCGCAATCGCTTGCAGCGCATTGCGGCCGATATTGAGCATCGCCTGAATGATGAGATTGCGATCGAGCTTGAGCGGGGGCAGGCTCGGGTCGTAATCGCGGTCGATGATCACCGACGGCGCATCGGCGGCGAGCAGGTGATAGACATGCTGCAGGAGCTCGTGAACATTGATGGGCTCCTTGCGCGGCGCATGCCCGGGCCCGAGCAGCGAGTCGACGAGCGTCACGAGCCGATCGGCTTCGCTGATGATGATCGAGGTGTACTCGCGCATCGACGCGTCGGACAGCTGGCGCGCGAGCAGCTGCGCGGCGCCGCGCAGGCCGCCCAAGGGATTTTTGATCTCGTGCGCCAATTGACGAATCATCAGGCGGCTGCCGTCGATCTGCGTGAGCAGCGCCGCTTCGCGCGAGATGCGCTGATGCTGGGTCGTATCGCTGATCTCGATGATGACCGCCTTTCCCGGCGCATCCTCGAAGGGCGCGACCGTGCAATCGACCGTCAGCTCGCCTTCGCCGTAGATCGGGCGGAGCAGGAGCTCGCGGCGCGAGAAGGGACGCCAGGTTTCGACGGCGCGCGCCATGATCGCCTCGAGATTCGTGGCATCGGCCACCAGCTCGCGCAGGGGACGCCCGCGCGCCTGATTGCGACTGACGCCGAACAGCGCCTCGGCGGCGACGTTGAGGTACACGACCCCATGCTGCTCGTCGACGATCAGCACGCTCGTGCTCAGGCTGTCGAGGATGCGATTCGCGTCGATCATCGCGTAGTCCCGCAGCGCGAAAGCAGCGACAGCCATCAGGATCGCTCCATCAGGCAGCGCGGCCGAGGCGAATCGGCAGACGAGCGTGTCAAACGCTCAAGCGCGATTAGGATGCGGACTTCGCCGGACGATTGGTGCGCGGATCGACCGGCTGCACCAGACGATCGCCGTTGAGCTCGGCGAACGAGGGTTGTTGTTTCGGCAGCGCGTTGCTGCGCCGCGAGGGAAGCGGATTGCGCAGTGCAGGCCCGACGGGCGGCTTGGCGATCGAACGCTGGACCACGTAGAAGACCACGCGTTCGCTCTCGCGCAAGCGCTGGCCGCTCGCATCGGTGATCACGGCCACCAGCGAATGCTCGCCGCGATACACCTCGGTCAGCGTGAAGCTCGTTTCGCCCGAGTGACCTTGCACCTTCGCACCGTCGAGATACAGCTCGAGCCGATGACCGGGCTGCAAGCCAGGATCGATCGAAACTTGAACGGGAACCTGACCGCCCGTGTTGACGATCGCATCGCCATTGGCCGGCGTCACGATCGTGACGGCTCGGTAGGCACTCTCGGGGGTTTCGCGCGTGCGCCGCGTCGTCGAGGGGGGAGGGGGCGGCGAATAACTCGGCGGTGTCGTCCCGACCTTGCCGCCGGAAAGCTCTACCTTCGTGGCGCCGGGCACTGGCCGATCCGAATAGTGCGTCACGCCATGCTCGTCGACCCATTTCCATACGGTTTGCGCACTGCTTTGCGCGTTGGCGAACGCGGCTGCCGTGAGCATCGCTATCAGTACAAGCACTGTGCGCATGACAGCAGAGCATATCCGCTTCGCCTCCGCCTGACAAAAGCGGTGACGGCGCACTGCGAACACCGTCACCGGGTGAACACGTGGGAGTGGCGGTGGGCCGGAGGACCCACCGCCGCCACGGTTACACGCTGTAATACAACTCGAACTCGAGCGGGTGCGTCGACATACGCACCTTGGTGACTTCCTGCATCTTGAGCGCGATGTAGGCGTCGATCATGTCGTCCGTGAACACACCGCCCGCCTTCAAGAAGGCGCGATCGGCATCGAGCGACTGCAGCGCCTGTTCGAGCGAGTAGCACACTTCCGGAATGTTCTTCGCTTCCTCGGGCGGCAGATCGTAGAGATCTTTGTCGGCCGCCTCGCCCGGATGGATCTTGTTGATGATGCCGTCCAGGCCCGCCATCAGCATCGCCGCAAACGCGAGATACGGGTTGGCGGTCGAGTCCGGGAAGCGCACTTCGATGCGGCGCGCCTTCGGATTCGAGACCCACGGAATACGAATCGACGCCGAACGGTTACGCGCCGAGTAGGCGAGCATCACGGGCGCTTCGAAGCCCGGCACCAGACGCTTGTAGCTGTTGGTGCTGGCGTTGGTGAACGCGTTCAGCGCCTTGGCGTGCTTGATGATGCCGCCGATGTAGTAGAGCGCGAGATCCGAAAGGCCGGCGTACTTGTCGCCCGCGAAGAGCGGCTTGCCGTCCTTCGAAATCGACTGGTGCACGTGCATACCGTTGCCGTTGTCGCCGACGATCGGCTTCGGCATGAACGTCGCGGTCTTGCCGTAGGCGTGCGCGACGTTGTGCACGGCGTACTTGAGCAATTGCACCTCGTCGGCCTTCTTCACCAGCGTATTGGCGTTCACGCCGATTTCGCATTGACCGGCGGTCGCCACTTCGTGGTGGTGCACCTCGACCTTCAGGCCCAGCTCTTCGAGCGCAAGGCACATGGCCGAACGAATGTCTTGGAACGAGTCAACGGGCGGGACCGGGAAGTAGCCGCCTTTGACGCCAGGACGGTGAGCCTTGTTACCGTCCTCGAAATTCTTGCCCGAGCTCCAGGCCGCTTCGACCGAGTCGATCTCGAAGAAGGAGCCACCCATCGACGTGCCGTAGCGGACGTTGTCGAAGATGAAGAACTCGTTCTCGGGGCCGAACAGCGCCTTGTCGCCGATGCCGGTCGACTTCAGGTAGGCCTCGGCGCGACGCGCCACGGAGCGCGGATCGCGGTCGTAGCCCTGCATCGTGGAGGGCTCGAGCACATCGCAGCGGAGCAGCAGGGTCTTTTCTTCGAAGAACGGATCGATCACGGCCGTGGTCGGGTCGGGCATGAGCACCATGTCGGACTCGTTGATGCCCTTCCAGCCGGCGATCGACGAGCCGTCGAACATCTTTCCGTCTTCGAACAAGCTCTCATCGACCGTGTGGGCCGGGACCGTGACGTGCTGTTCCTTACCGCGCGTGTCAGTAAAGCGAAGATCGACGAATTTGACTTCCTTTTCCTTGATGATGCTGAGAACTTCAGCGGGCGTGGTCATGAGGTCTCCTCCGGTGGACGGCGAATTGGTAGCCTCGGGCCGCTCGCCGCTGCGGGCCTAAGGGTTCTGGAAAATCTGCCTCGCAAAATTGCAGGAACCATGCCATCGCACCGAGATGGCGCAACTGCTGGAAAATCCACGCCGTCGCCGGAGCACGCCGCAATTGCCTGCACCAGTATAGTGCGCAACGGTGTGAAGATCGCACCGAAGTGGTGCACTTGAGCGGGGCGTACGAACGTTATTCAGCAAGCTATACTCGCGCGCTCTTTTGACCTGCTCGTGAACTCGCCATGTGCGCGCGAAAAACCGTGGAACCGCCGCGAACCTTTCAGGATCTGATCTTTGCGCTGCAGACGTACTGGGCGGCGCAGGGCTGCGTCATCCTGCAGCCCTATGACATGGAGATGGGCGCGGGCACGTTCCACACCGCAACCCTGCTGCGTGCCGTCGGCCCCGAACCTTGGAACGCGGCCTACGTGCAGCCGTCGCGCCGACCGACCGACGGGCGCTATGGCGACAATCCCTTCCGCCTGCAGCACTACTATCAGTTCCAGGTCGTCCTGAAGCCTTCGCCGGCGGACATCATCGACCGTTACCTGGGTTCGCTCGCCTACCTCGGCTTCGATCCGCTCACGCACGACATCCGGTTCGTGGAGGACAACTGGGAGTCGCCGACGCTCGGCGCCTGGGGCCTCGGCTGGGAAGTCTGGCTGAACGGCATGGAGGTCACGCAGTTCACCTACTTCCAGCAAGTCGGCGGGCTCGACTGCCGTCCGGTCATGGGTGAGATCACCTACGGCTTGGAGCGCCTCGCCATGTATCTCCAGGGCGTCGAGAGCATCTACGACATCCTGTGGGCCGAAGGCCCGGCCGGCCGCGTGACCTATGGCGATGTCTATCACCAGAACGAAGTCGAGCAATCGAAGTACAACTTCGAGCTCGCGGACACGGCGCTTCTATTCCGCCACTTCGACGAGCACGAAAACGCTTGTCGCGAGCTGCTCGCCAACGGCCTCGCGCTGCCCGCGTACGAGCAGATGCTGAAAACCTCGCACACCTTCAACTTGCTCGATGCGCGCAAGGCGATCTCGGTGACCGAGCGTCAGCGCTACATCCTGCGGGTGCGCGCGCTCGCCAAGGAAGTCGCGCAGACGTACTACAACACGCGCGAGGCACTCGGATTCCCCATGCTGCAGTCGGCCCGCTGAGCCGGCGCGATCCTCTGGAACCAACGAACTACCTCGAGACAGATGCCAAAACGGGACTTCTTAGTCGAGATCGGCACCGAGGAGCTGCCTCCGAAGTCGCTCTTTACGATGGCAGAGGCGTTCGCGGACGGCATCAAGCGCGAGCTGAGCGCCGCTTCGCTGCCGCACGGTGAGGTGCGCTGGTTCGCCACGCCACGGCGCATGGCGGTCTATGTAGCGGGCCTCGCGGATCGTCAGCCCGATCAAGAAATTCGCCGGCTCGGCCCGAGCGTGGCACAGGCTTTCGATGCCAACGGTCAACCGACGAAAGCTGCGCTCGGTTTTGCGGCCTCCTGCGGCACGACCGTCGATGCGCTCGAACAAGTCGACGGCCCGAAAGGCAAGGTCCTGCAGTTCGTGGGCCGCAAGCCGGGGGAGCAGACACCGACCTTGCTGCCCGCGATCGTGGCGGCATCGCTGCGAACCCTGCCGATTGCGCGCCGCATGCGTTGGGGTGCGGGTGAAGAAGAATTCGTCCGTCCGGTGCACTGGGTGGTGATGCTCTTTGGTTCCACGGTCGTCGAGGCCGAGATCTTGGGAATTCGCGCCGGCAAAGCGACGCGTGGTCATCGCTTCCATGCGCCGCGCGAGCTGCCGCTGCGCTCGCCGGCGAGCTACGCGAGTACGCTGCTCGAAAAAGGTTTCGTGGTGGCCGATGTGGCCGCGCGCCGCGAACGCATTCGTGGCAGCGTGACCGCGCTGGCGCAGTCGCTCGGCGGCGAAGCGGTGATCGACGAAGCGCTGCTCGATGAAGTCACTGCCCTGGTCGAATGGCCGGTGCCGCTCGCGGGTCGCTTCGACGAGCGTTATCTCTCGTTGCCCCCCGAGGTGCCGATCGCGACGCTGCAGGACCATCAGCGCTACTTCCCCGTGCGCGATGCGAGCGGCCGGCTGATGAATGTGTTCATCGCGGTGGCGAACATCGAGAGCCGCGATCCTGACAAAGTGCGCGACGGCAATGAGCGCGTGGTCCGTCCGCGCCTTGCAGACGCTGCTTTCTTCTGGGACACCGATCGGCAGCAAACGCTCGCGAATCGTCGCGAAGCGCTGCGTGCCGTGACGTTCCAAACGCAGCTCGGCTCGCTGTTCGATCGCAGCGAACGCATCGCCAGTCTGGCAGCGCAGATTGCAGACCTCATCGGTGCCGATGCGCAGCTCACTCGCCGCGCAGCCGAGTTCGCGAAATGCGACCTGCTGACGAACATGGTCGGCGAATTCCCCGAGCTGCAAGGCACGATGGGCAAGTACTACGCGCAGCACGACGGCGAACCGGCCGAAGTGTGCACGGCGCTCGAAGAGCAGTACCTGCCGCGCTTTGCCGGCGATCGACTGCCTGCAACGGGCACGGGCCGAGCGCTGGCGCTGGCCGACAAGCTCGATCTGATCGCCGGCATCTTCGCGATCGGTCAAAAGCCGACGGGCACGCGCGACCCATACGGTCTGCGCCGCGCGGCGCTCGGGGTGTTGCGCATCATTCTGGAAGCGCGCCTCGATGTGGACCTGCGCAGCCTCGTATCGGCCGCGGTGGCAGCCCAACCCGTCAAGCAGGAAGGCGTCGAGGAAGATGTCTGGACGTATTTCGTCGAGCGACTGCGTGGGCTCGTGCTCGAAAGTGACGCCGACATTTCCACGGAAATGTTCGATGCGGTGGTCGCGACCAATCCGACCGCCCCGCTCGACATCGAAGCGAGGCTCGCCGCGCTCAAGAGCTTCGTGAAGCTGCCGCAGAGTGCGGCGCTGGCAGCGGCCAACAAGCGCATCGCGAACATTCTCAAGAAGGCGCCGGCCGAAGGCCTGGAGGTTGCAGCTGACCGGCTGATCGAGCCGGCCGAGAGGCAGCTTTACGAACACGTTAGGTTGATCAAGCAACAGGTCGAACCGCATTTCGAGCGGCGCGAGTACGGGCAGGCGTTGACGCAGCTGGCAGCGCTCAAGGACGACGTGGATCGCTTCTTCGATGACGTGATGGTCATGGCCGAGTGTCCTACGCTGCGCGCGAACCGGCTCGGGCTCGTCAAGTCCATTCGCGATCTGTTCATGCGCGCCGCGGATCTATCGAAGCTACCCGGATAACCGTGCAGCTCGTTCGCTCGATTCTGTTCACGACTTTCCTGTTCGCGAGCACGTTCTGCTACGCGATCGTCGTGCTCGTCGCGGCGTTGCTGCCCTCGGTTCAGCTCTACGGGATCGCGCGTTCGTGGTCGCGAACACAGCTTTGGATGCTCGAGAAGCTCTGCGGCCTGTCGCACACGGTCGAGGGCCTCGAGCATCTGCCCGAAGGCGCGCACGTCTCGATGTGGAAGCACTCCTCGGCCTGGGAGACGATCGCACAGGCAAGCATCTTTCCGCCGCAGGCCTGGGTGCTCAAACGCGAGCTCATGTGGATTCCGATGGTGGGCTGGGCGCTCAAGCGCTTGAAGCCCATCGCGATCAATCGCAAGGCCGGCGGCACGGCGGTCAATCAAGTCGTGGAGCAGGGAACGCAGCGGCTGAAAGAGGGCTTGTGGATCTTGATCTTTCCGGAGGGCACGCGCGTTGCGCCGGGCGAGAAGCGCAAATACGGCATCAGCGGCGCACTGCTCGCCTCGCGCGCAGGCTGCAAGATCGTGCCCGTCGCGCACAACGCAGGAGAATTCTGGCCGCGGCGCGGTTGGCTCAAACGTCCCGGCAAGATCACCGTGCGCATCGGTCCGCCGATCGAAGCAGCCGGACGCGATCCGCGCGAGCTCAACGAGGAGGTGCGTGCGTGGATCGAAGCGCAGGTCGAGAGCATGAGCCGGGCTCGGCACGCCCCGGACAACGATCAGAAGAACTCAACGTTGACAGATCAAGGGCGCATACCTGCGCCCTGATCGTCAAGATCTACTGAATTATCCAGCCGTAGATATCGACTAGATGTCGAGGTTTGCCACGGACAGGGCGTTCTTCTCGATGAACTCACGCCGCGGCTCGACCTGATCGCCCATCAAGGTGGCGAAGATGTCGTTCGCAGCAAGCGCGTCCTCGATGCGCACCTGCACGAGACGACGCGTGGCCGGATTGATGGTCGTCTCCCACAGCTGCTCGGGATTCATCTCGCCCAGACCTTTGTAGCGCTGGATCACTTGGCCGCGACGGGCTTGTTCGAGCAACCAGTCGATCGCTTGCTTGAACGAGGCCACTTCCTGCTTCTGGTCGCCCTTGGCGACGTAGGCGCCCGGCTGCAGCAAGCCGACGAGCATCTTGCCGAGCTCGGCGATGCGCCGGTACTCGGCCGACTCGAAGAACTCGCGATGAATGTGCTTCTCGCTGGTCGTGCCGTGCTCGGTCTTCGAGACGAGCAGCCGCGGCGGCTCGCCGCCCTCGCCTTCCACCACACGAATGCGATAACGACGGCCCACGTCGTTGGCGGCATTGAGCTGGCGCTCGAGCGCCGCGCCCCACTCGGTCAGCCACGCGAAATCGTCGTGATTCGCGAGCGTCACCTCGGGGACGTAGAGCAGCTGCTCGAGAATGCGCTGGTCGTAGCGTCGCGAGGACCGCTTGATCATCGCCGCCACGTCCATCCAGTGCCGCGCGAGGGTTTCGAGCGCCGAACCCGTCATCGGCGGCTGGCTGGGATCGTGATGGAGCTCGGCATCTTCGAGCGCCTGCTTGAGCAGGATCGCGTTCAGTTCCGCATCGTCCTTCACGTAGTGCTCCACCTTGCCCTTCTTGAGCTTGTAGAGCGGCGGTTGGGCGATGTAGATGTGCCCGCGCTCGATGAGCTCGGGCATCTGACGATAGAAGAACGTCAGGAGCAGCGTGCGGATGTGCGAGCCGTCGACGTCCGCGTCCGTCATCACGATGATACGGTGGTAGCGGAGCTTGGAGATGTCGAAGTCGTCGGCTCCGATGCCGGTACCGAGCGCCGTGATGAGCGTGCCCACCTCGGCCGACGACAGCATCTTGTCGAACCGCGCCTTTTCGACGTTCAGGATCTTGCCCTTGAGCGGCAGGATCGCCTGCGTACGGCGGTCTCTGCCCTGCTTGGCCGAGCCGCCTGCGGAATCGCCCTCCACCAAGAACATTTCGGAGAGCGCTGGATCCTTCTCCTGGCAGTCGGCCAGCTTGCCGGGCAGACCGGCCAGATCCAATGCGCCTTTTCGGCGCGTCATTTCGCGCGCTTTGCGGGCAGCTTCGCGGGCGCGGGCGGCTTCGATGACCTTCTGCGCGATAGCCTTCGCCTGCTGAGGATGCTCGAGCAAGAACTCTTCGAGCTTCTCGCTGACCGCCGACTCCACGATGCCCTTGATCTCCGAGGACACCAACTTGTCCTTGGTCTGCGAGGAGAACTTCGGATCCGGCATCTTGACCGACAGGATCGCCGTGAGCCCTTCGCGAGCATCGTCGCCCGTCGTGGCCACTTTGTCCTTGGAGGCAACTTCACGCTCGATGTAGTTGTTGAGCGTGCGGGTCAAGGCGCTGCGGAAACCAGCGAGATGCGTACCGCCATCCTTCTGCGGGATGTTGTTGGTATAGCAGTACATGTTCTCCTGGTAGGAGTCGTTCCACTGCAGGCCGAGCTCGACCGCGATCGGGCCTTGCTGGGTGCGGAAGTAGATGATCGTGTCGTGAATCGGGACGTGATTGCGGTTCAGGAAGCGCACGAACTCGCGGATGCCGCCCTCGTACTGGAAGACCTCCCGTTTGTCTTCGCGCTCGTCGATGAGCTCGATCCGCACCCCCGAATTCAGGAACGACAGCTCACGAACACGCTTCGACAGCACGTTGTAGTCGAAGTCGATGTTCGTGAAGATCGAGGCGCTCGGCTTGAAGCGAATGATCGTGCCGCGCTTATCGGTGGGACCGACGTCGGCCAGGGGCGCCTGCGGCTCGCCCATCCGGTATTCCTGCTGATAGCGGCGCCCGCCGCGATGGATCGTCAGGAGCAGGTACTCGGACAGGGCGTTGACAACGGACACGCCCACGCCGTGAAGACCGCCCGAGACCTTGTAGGACGAGTCGTCAAACTTTCCGCCCGCATGCAACACGGTCATGATGACCTCGGCAGCCGAGCGGCCCTCCTCCGGATGGATATCCACAGGAATTCCACGGCCGTTGTCGGCCACGGTGACGGACTGGTCGGCATGGACCGTGATCGTGATGTCCGTGCAGTAGCCGGCGAGTGCCTCGTCGATCGAGTTGTCGACGACCTCGAAGACCATGTGGTGCAGCCCCGTACCGTCATCGGTATCACCGATGTACATGCCCGGCCGCTTACGCACCGCGTCGAGGCCTTTCAACACCTTGATTTTGCTTGAATCGTAGACTTCGTTGTCTGTCATGGGCGGGCCTAGGATGGGCGGTGCGGAATTATAGCATCGCCGTGAAACGACCTTGTTCCACGTGGAACATGGCGCCGATTTCGATGCCCCTTAGCCCGGCCGGGCTCAGCGAGGTGACGATCAATTGGGCGGGAATGCGTTCGATGACCGCGAGGATTTTCCCCAAACTATCCACATCCAGCTCGGCGGCGGGGTCATCCAACAGAAGGCAGGGGCGATGGGGGATGCGTGGGGCGGCAAGAATCAATTGCGCCAGGACCAGAGAGGACGCGATCAGCTTCTGTTGGCCACGGGAAATCCGATCCCGCGCCACCTCCCCGTCCACTCGGAAGATGAGATCCGCCCGGTGCGCTCCCACCGTGGTCGTCTTTACGCGCTGATCGCGAAGCCACGCCTCATCGAGGGCCGACAGGAGCGTGCGCTCGTGATCCCAACCTGGTTGATAGCCGAGCTCGCACGGTCGGCCGACCAGTTCGGTGGCGAGTTGCGCAAAGGCGGGTGCCAGCTCCGTGACGTAGCGACGTCGTAGCTCATGAATCTCCCGCGCACAGGTATCGAGCTCGTGGTCCCAGGCCCGTGCCTGCCCAGGCGACACCCGGAGCGCGGCGTTTCGTTGCTTCAAAGCACGCTGGTAACGCCGCCAGGGTCCGAGGAAGCCATGTTCCACGTGAAACACTCCCCAGTCGAGGAGCTGCCGACGTCGTGCCGAACCCTCTTCCACCAACCGGTGAACGCCTGGATCGATGATCTGGACCGGCAAACGCTCGGCAATGGCGGACATGCTGCTGACATTGGCACCCCCAAGCCGCGCCTCCGTTCGGGACTGCGAGTACTCCACGCCCGCCGTCACGGTGCGTCCTTCTTCGCTCAGCGCACCGACGACCCGAACGAACGGCGCCACCGGTCCCACTAACTTGGCTCGTTGGGAGGTACGGAAAGAGCGGCCGTGCGCCAGAAAGTACACGGCCTCTAGCAGACTGGTCTTACCGGCCCCGTTGGGACCCACGATCCCGGTGCCACGGCTGTGCAGCTCCAGCGTGGCCGATGGGATGCAGCGAAAATTCTCGATCGAAAGCGATTTGAGCACGGCACCGCGCCTCGCGACCCAACGCTAATGGAGTGTGGATGCGCGGCGCCGTCGTGTCACAGCCTCATCGGCATCACGACGTACTTCGCTTGCGGCATGGACGGCGCCGTCATGAGGCAGCTGTTGTTGGCGTCGGTCAGCCCGAGCTCGACCTGCGGGCCTTCGATGACCGCAAGCGCCTCAAGCAGGTAATTCACGTTGAAGCCGATCTCCATCTCCTCACCATCGTAGGTGACGTCGATTTCTTCCTCGGCTTCTTCCTGTTCCGGGTTGTGGGCTTGCAGCGTCAGCACGCCCGGCTTCAACGACAGCCGAATGCCACGATACTTCTCGTTGGAAAGAATCGCCGCGCGCTGCAGCGCCGCCCGCAGCACTTCCCGGTCCGCGCCGACGCGCTTGGCCGGATTGGCCGGAATGACACGGCCGTATTCCGGGAAGCGGCCATCGATCAACTTAGAGGTAAAGCGGATATTGCCGATCTGGACGCGCACGTGATTCGTGCCAATGACGAGCTCGACTTCGTCTTCACCCGTGAGCAACCGACGCAGCTCGAGCACACCTTTGCGCGGCACGATCACCTGCTGAATGCTGCCCGCCGCCGAATCGAGCGTGGTTTCGCAGTATGCGAGCCGATGGCCATCGGTTGCCACCGTACGCAGGCTTTTGCCGTCCGACTCCAGCAGCATGCCGTTCAAGTAGTAGCGGACATCCTGCTGCGCCATCGAGAAGTCGGTCTTCTCGATCAGGCGCTTGAGCGCCGTCTGCGGGACCTTGAGACTTTGCTGAGCCTTGATGTCCTCGACCGTCGGGAATTCGGTAGCCGGCAGCGTCGACAGCGTGAAGCGGCTCTTGCCGGAACGGACCGTGGCCCGTTCGCCGTCGACAGCGAACGTGACCTGCGCGCCGTCCGGGAGCGCCTTGACGATGTCGAGCAGCTTGCGGCCTGGCACGGTGATCTCGCCGCCTTCCTGCACGTTCGCCGTTCCTTTCGCTACGAGCTCGACTTCGAGATCCGTAGCGGTCAGCGATACCTGGTCACCCTTGACGACCAACAGCACGTTGGCAAGCACGGGCATGGTCTGACGCCGCTCTACGACGCCGATGACGGACTGCAATAGACCGAGGATCGATTCCCGCTCGCAGCTGAACTTCATTGTTTATCCACCGTGCCAGTTCTAGAAAATCAGATAGATATTTAGAAAACGATGATGATTACAGAGCGCCGCCGTTGCTGTGGATAACTGACTAATATCCTTTTAAATCAATGAGATACGCTAGACTGAAACGACGGGGATCGGCTGTCTCGATCCTGTAGCATTTCTGTCTAGTACCTGTGCATAACTTTGCTCGCGTTTCTCTCAACAAGTTATCCACATCAACCCGCTAGGATTCTCAACAGGTTTGAGTAGTCCTCGCTGGTACGGGTATTCGACTCGCGTAACTCCTTGATGACCCGGCATGCGTGCAGCACCGTCGTGTGGTCGCGCCCGCCGAACGCATCGCCGATTTCCGGCAAGCTGTGGCTGGTCAGCTCCTTCGCGAGGGCCATCGCCACTTGGCGCGGCCGTGCGATCGATCGGCTCCGACGTTTCGAGAGCAGATCTGCGACACGGATCTTGTAGTACTCGGCGACGGTCTTCTGGATGTTCTCGATCGTCACCAGCCGGTCTTGCAAGGCCAGCAAATCGCGCAGCGCATCCTTCGCGAACTCCATCGTAATGGGCCGCCCCGTGAACTGCGAGTTCGCGATCACGCGCCGCAGCGCCCCTTCGAGCTCGCGCACGTTCGAGCGGATGCGCTTGGCGATGAAGAACGCGACTTCCTCCGGCAAATCGACGCCGCTGACCGCTGCCTTGCTCATGAGAATCGCCACGCAGGTCTCGAGCTCGGGCGGCTCGATCGCCACCGTCAGACCCCAGCCGAAACGGGATTTCAGTCGTTCTTCGAGGCCTTCGACTTCCTTCGGATAGCGATCGCACGTCAGGATGATCTGCTGCTGCCCTTCGAACAGCGCGTTGAAGGTGTGGAAGAACTCTTCCTGCGAACGGTCCTTCCCGGCGAAGAACTGAATGTCGTCGATCAGCAAGGCATCGAGCGAGCGATAGGCCGTCTTGAACTCGTTGATCGTGTTGTGCTGCAGGGCCTTGACCATATCGCCCACGAAGCGCTCGGAGTGCACGTAAGCGACCCGTGCCCGCTCGTTGCGGCTCTTCACCATGTTGCCGACCGCGTGCATCAGGTGTGTCTTGCCCAGGCCGACGCCACCGTAGATGAACAGCGGGTTGTAGGCCCGCCCAGGGTTTTCTGCGACCTGCATGGCCGCGGCACGGGCGAGCTGATTGCTCTTGCCCTCGACGAACGTGGCGAAAGTGAAATCCGGATTCAGGCGGCTGCCGAGCACCGTCGGCGGCTCCTTCGCGGGGCTACGCGCAGGCGTCGCAGCAGGGGTTGGGGCCGCCGCTGCCGAGCGGGAGCCGACCTCGAGCACGATCGCCGGCGCCCCATCGGTGGCTGCCGAGTCGACGAGCTCCGAAATGCGTCCCACGACGTTCTCATTCACCCAATCCACGACAAACCGATTGGGCGCGAGCAAGCGCAACGTCCGGCCGTCCTCCACGGCCTGCAGCGGTCGAATCCACGTGTTGAATTGTTGCTCCGGCAGCTCTGCCTCCAATTGAGCGAGACAGTGACGCCATAACGAACCCTGCACGGTGATCGTCCCCTGGTAACAACGAGTCGTGAGTGAAGCTTTTTCTGCGCACAGGCGCCGCGAGAGAACGGGCAGTCTATACCGACCTCCGGCGGGTTATCCACAGGACCCAGGGATGCACGCGATGAATGCAGGTGTGGCCGGCATGCTTGACACTCAGAGAGGCGCTGCGTACCCTTGCCGGCCTTCTTTACGGCCCACCATGTGCTTGTTTTAGCGCAAATTTCGCGGCGAGTTCAGCATGAAGCGCACTTATCAACCGAGCAACCTGCATCGCAAACGCACCCACGGCTTCCGTGCGCGCATGAAGACTCGCGCTGGCCGTCAGGTCCTCGCGCGTCGTCGTGCGAAGGGGCGCAAGCGCCTCGCGGTCTGAGGCGATCTTCGCCTCGGCCTGCGTCAGCGTCGCCGTCCGGCTTGCAAGCTCCTGCTCGATCATTCAAACCGGCACAACGACTTCGGAAACGATCCGAGTTCGATCGCGTCTATCGTGACGCGCGCCGTTTCACCGACAATCTATTCTCCGTCCTCGTGCGACCGAACGGCGGCCCGCACGCGCGCCTCGGGCTCTCGGTTCCGGCTCGCCTGGTCGGCAACGCCGTGCGGCGCAATCGCGTAAAGCGCGTGGTCCGCGAATCGTTTCGCCAGCACCAGCATCTCTTGCCGGCCGTCGATATCGTGGTGAACGCACGCGCCGGTGTGCGCAACGCACCGAACGCGGCGATGATGGAGAGCCTGAAAAAACACTGGCACGCGGTGATCAAGAAATGCGCAGCGTCCTGAAGGCACTAATTCGCGGCTACCGCTTGGCGGTCAGTCCCTTGTTGGGTCCGAGCTGCCGCTTCTATCCGAGCTGCTCCTGCTATGCCGAACAGGCGATCGATCAGCACGGTGCTCTGCGCGGCACGCTGCTGACGGCGCGCCGCATCCTCCGCTGCCATCCTTGGAATCCGGGCGGTTACGACCCCGTCCCCTCCACCTCCGAGCTGAATTCCGCGCATGGATAACCAACGCGTCTTCGTGTGGGCCGCGCTCGCGCTCGTGCTGTGGCTCAATTACCTCGCGTGGCAACGCGACTACGCGCCTGCACCCGCGCCCGCCTCGACATCGGCGGTAACCGAGCGGCGTGCTGATTCCTCATTGCCCGAGCTGCCGGCGGCGAGCAACGGCGCCGCTACCGCTTCCGAATCTCGAGCGCCTGGCGCTGCGCCGACGAGTGCGCCCGTCGAGAAGATTCGCGTGACCACCGACGTGCTCTCGCTCGACATCAGCACGCGCGGCGGCGAGCTGGTGCGCGCGGACCTGCTGAAGTATTGGCAGGACAAGAAAGATCCGAGCGTTCCGGTGCGTCTGCTCGATGACACCCCGCCCGGCGTGTTCGTCGCCCGCTCGGGCCTGCGCGCTGTCGGGCGCGCCGCCGAACCGACGCACGAAGCGATCTTCCAGAGCGCCGCGCGCGAGTACACGCTCGAGCCTGGTGCGAAAGAGCTCGTCGTGCCGCTTACTTGGACGGACGGTCAAGGCATCACGGTGACCAAGACCTATACCTTCCGTCCCGGCAGCTATCAGATCGACCTTGCTTACGAGGTCACGAACGAGTCGGGCGAGGATTGGCAAGCGGCTTCGTACGTGCAGCTGCTGCGTCACTACGAGCACCTCGAACGCTCGTATTTCAAAGTCGAAACCTACGCCTATCGCGGTCCGGCGATTTACGACGGCAAGGCATATCACCGCCTCGACGTCGAAGACGCGGATACCCGCGAGTTCAAGCAAAGCATTACCGGCGGCTGGATCGCAGCGATGCAACATCATTTCGTCGCTGCGGCGGTGCCGCCCGTGACGCAGCCGCACGAGTACACGCTGCGTGTCAACGAAGACAACGATTTCACGCTCACCTATCGCGGGCCGCTGCAAAGCGTTCCGGCGGGCGGCACGGCACGCTTCGAAGAAACTTTGTTCGTCGGACCGAAGCTGCAGAAGCAGCTTGCTCTTGCCGGTCCGCGCCTCGAGCTCGTCGCCGACTACGGCAAGCTCACCGTCATCGCCGAACCCTTGTTCTGGCTGCTCCAGAAGGTACATAGCGTCGTCGGCAATTGGGGTTGGGCGATCGTGATCGTGACCTTCCTCATCAAGCTGGCCTTCTACAAGCTGACTGCCGCGAGCGGTCGCTCGATGGCGAAGATGCGCAACCTCGCCCCGCGCATCAAAGCCATTCAAGAACGCTACAAGGACGACCGCGAGCAGCTGGGCCGGCAGATGATGGAGCTCTACAAGCGCGAGAAGATCAATCCGCTCGCGGGCTGCTTGCCGATCCTGATTCAGATTCCGTTCTTCCTCGCGTTCTACTGGGTGCTGCTCGAGAGCGCCGAGATGCGTCAGGCGCCGTTCCTCGGCTGGATCACGGATCTGTCCTCGCGCGATCCATACTTCATCCTGCCGATTCTGATGGCGGCGGCGATGTTCGCACAGTTCAAGCTGCAACCGATGCCCAGCGCCGACCCGCTGCAGGCGAAGATCTTCATGCTCATGCCGCTCCTCATGGCGATCATGATGGCGTGGTTCCCGGCAGGTCTCGTGCTCTACTGGCTCACGAACACGTTGCTGTCGATCGCGCAGCAGTGGCGCATCAACAAGCTGGTCGCTGCCGAGCAGAAGAAGTCCTGAGCGTGCGGCGCTTGGCGCGCCGCGCGTGGCGCGACACACTAGCCGGATGATCGACCCGAGCTCGAGCCGCACGATCGTTGCCATTGCAACACCGCCGGGCCGGGGCGGCATCGGCGTGTTGCGCTTGTCCGGTCCGCTCGTACCGAGCATCGCCACCGCCATGCTCGGCCGCCTGCCCGTCCCGCGCATTGCGACGCTGCGCCCTTTTCTCGGCGGCGACGGCGAACCCATCGACACGGGGATCGCGCTCTACTTCCAGAAGCCCGCATCGTTCACCGGCGAGGACGTCCTCGAGCTGCACGCGCACGGCGGCCCGGTCGTGATGGACCTGCTGCTGGCGCGAGCGATCGAGCTCGGCGCGCGCTTGGCCGAGCCCGGCGAATTCAGCCGACGCGCCTTTCTCAACGACAAGATCGACCTCGCCCAAGCCGAGGCGATCGCCGATCTCATCGACAGCGGCTCTGCGGAAGCGGCCCGCGCGGCGATGCGCTCCATGCGCGGGGAGTTCTCCGATGCCGTCCGTTCGTTGACCGAAGCGGTCATCGAAACGCGCATGCACGTCGAAGCGGCGATCGATTTTCCGGAAGAAGAGATCGATTTCTTGGCCGATGAGGCCTTGCGCGCACGCCTCGAACGCGCCCGCGAGCTCTGCACCCAGATCATGGCGAACGCGCGGCAAGGGGCGCTGCTGCGCGAAGGCATGACCGTCGTGATTGCCGGCCGCCCGAATGCCGGCAAGTCGAGCCTGCTCAACAAGCTCGCCGGCTACAGCGCCGCCATCGTGACCGACATTCCGGGCACGACGCGCGATGTGCTGCGCGAGCGCATTCATTTGGACGGGTTGCCGCTGCACGTGCTCGACACGGCGGGCTTACGCGAGCAAGCCGATGTGGTTGAAGCGGAAGGCATTCGTCGCGCGCGCGCGGCGATGAATGAAGCCGATCGCATCCTCTACATCGTCGATGCCAGCACTCAACCCACACAAGTCATCTTGCAAGAAGAGCTGGCGGCACTTCCGCAGAACGTGCCCGTGACGCTCGTGTTCAACAAGATCGATCTGACGCATGAGCGGCCGCGTTACGAACAAAGCGAGCCGCCGCGCGTCCATCTCTCCGTGGCAACGGGCGAGGGCATCGATCTGTTGCGCGCTCATCTCAAAGAGTGCGTCGGCTATCAGGGCGTGCATGCAGGTACACTCTCGGCACGCCGGCGGCATCTCGATGCGCTGACGCGCGCGAATGAGCACTTGGCGGAAGCCGAACGTCAGCTCACCGAACGACGCGCCGGCGAGCTCATGGCCGAGGAGCTGCGTCAGGCTCAACAATGTCTAGGCGAGATCACGGGCGAGTTCACCTCGGACGATTTGCTGGGTCGCATCTTCTCGACGTTCTGCATCGGTAAGTAGCGGTTGCTTGGGGGAATCGCTATTTCCAGCGGACTCCCGCGCTTGTGCGCGCACCGCCTCTCCCTGTTTCCTGCTACGCTGCAGCATCTACACGAGCATGGTGTGTCAAGCAGCGAGGGAGAGCGATGAGCTTCAGCCTGTACGTGTATCTGCGCGAGTACCACGAGGATCTCGAGCGTGCCTGGGTCGCGCGGTTGGAAACGCTCGGATTGAAGTGCGAGCTGCCTGAGGACTTTTCGCTCCCCACGGCATATCGGCTCTCGGACGATATCGTGTGTACCGTCGGACCGCCGCTCGCCGACACGCCTTGGAAGCCGCTGCCGACGAACCTCGGTCTGGATCCGAGCGCCCCGCTCGACTATGACCTCGAGAAAGGCCGATCATCCCGCGACACCAATGTTCAAGCCGTCATGCGTGCGGCGACGCGCGCCTTTCATTTCTACAGCAGCGCCGGACGGTCCAACGTCGATCTGCTGCTGCAATGCTATGGTGCCGCCGCGTTGGCTGATGTCGGTCGCGGCGTCATCGTCGACGAAGACGGCACGATGGCGTATGGATGGGCCGCGTATGCCGTCGCGCACAAGAACTCCTTTTCTGTTTTCGAGATTCCCGAGCCCCAGCCAGCACCTGCGCCGCGGCGCAGCTTCTGGCGCAGATTGTTCGGGCCGCGCCCGCGAACTATGAGTTCCGACTAGCGCTTTAGGTTCGTGCTGGGTACCCAGCACATTTCGACTTTGTGTGGCGCGCGTGGTATGAGGCCTCGCGATGAGGGTCGCGTTGCTTCGCTTCTGGCTCGGCGAGCCGGTCACGCCGCCGCAGCATGTGCTCGCCGCGCTCCGCGCATTTTTCGGCCAAGCGGTCGAACACGTGCGTGTGTTCGAGCATTCGCTGTATGCGACATGTCATGGCGGCGCGTGCGCGACGACGCGCAAGAATCTCATTCTCTTGAGCGGATCAGCGCAGGCGTTCTGGAACGATCCCGAGCTATTGCTGCACGAGTACTTTCACGTGGTGAACCAGTGGCAAACCGGCGCATTGACGGTGCCCCGCTACCTCGTGGAGTTGATGCGCCGCGGTTATCTCGACAATCGTTTCGAGATCGAGGCGCGTCGCTTTGCCGCGCGCCACGCCGCTGAGCTGCGCGAGCTGCTCCAAGGGTCATCGACCAAACGGCCGCTGCCCTCGCTGCACTTGCGCTGGTAGCATCGCGCCCCTCGCCCACACATCAGAAGAACAGTGGAGGAACACCCATGCTCCGCAGTTACACAGCGCGCCGTTCGACTCTTGTCGTGATCGGAGCCGCGGCGCTCGCCAGCACACATGCGCTTGCCGATGTCACCATCGAGGAGCGCATGAGCGTCACCGGCGCCGGGATGATGAAGATGATGAACATGAACGGCCGCACGGTGACCTCGATCTCCGGCACGAAGGCGCGCTCTGACAGCGAGCTCAAGTTCGAATCCGGGCTCGTGCGCGCGTTCGCGCGCGGCGCCGAAGCGACTACCGAAATCGTTCGGCTCGACGAAGACAAAATCTTTTCGCTCGACCATCGGAAGAAGACGTACACCGAAACGACGTTCGCCGAGCAACGCGCCGCGCTGCAGAAGACCATGGAGCAGATGGAGCAGGGCCAGGCCTCGCAGCAGCGTGCCGCCTCCGGCGTCGATGAGTCGGAATGCGAATGGGGCGAGCCGAAGGCAGAAGTGATTCGTAGCGGCGAGCGCAGCCAGATCGCCGGCTACGGGGCCGAGCGCATCAGCATCGTCGCCACGCAGTCCTGCAAGAACCGCAAAACCGGCGAGGTCTGCGATTTCGGCCTGGTGCTCGACCAGTGGGTGGCCCCCGAGTTCGAAGCTTCGGCCGAGGCGCAGGCCTATTACGCCGCCTACGCGGAAAAGCTCGGCCTCGGTACCGCTACGTCGCGCGATTTTGCCGAACGGGTGCAATCCTTCTTCGGCCGTTATGAGGGCATCTGGAGCGAAGTTGCCGCGAAAATGCGCGAAATGGACGGATATCCGGTCCGCTCGAGCTTCGGGCTCGGCATCGGCGGTGCCCAGTGCACGAGCGTGCAGCAAGCGCAGGCAGACGGCGGCGCGGCCCCACCGAGCCTCGGTGAAGCCTTGGGTGGCGCGCTGGGCGGTGTGCTCGGGAGGAAGAAGAAGGAGGCCGAGCCTCAGCCTGCAGCGGTGCCGGTTGCGACCATGCCGGGCGGCTTGCTGCCGATCATGAGCGTCAGCACGGAGCTCGTGTCGGTGAGCACCGCGTCGGTCGATGCGTCCAAGTTCGAGATTCCCGCCGGTTACAAGAAGGCGGCTCGCTGAGGCCACCCACGCTTGACTACGCTGTCACGGCGAGTACCATGCGCGCCCCGGCCTGCGGGCCGGGTGTTGGGAGTTGGGCGGCTTGCATCGCACAGTCTCGACATGAATACGAACAACGCGCATCTGGTTCTCACGACTTGATTCGCCGAGCGCGCCGGCTCCGCGAGTCAGGTGCAGGCCCATTGACTCCGAACCCCTGGCGGGATGCCCGCCAGGGGTTTTCTACGTCTCTTCCCCGCTCATCGCACGTGCACGTGCTGCGGCCATTTCTGGCCGCTTCCTCCACTTATTCGCGCAAAGCATCTCTGCCCGAGTTCGTATCGTTCGTTTGCAGCGCGCCTTTGCGCATCGCCACAGCAAGGAAGAGGAGGAGTTATGCGTTCACAAGCTTTCAAGACGAACCGCCGTCAATTCGGTCAAGGAATGAGCGAGTACATCATCATCACCGCGCTCGTTGCGGTCGCCGGCATCGGTCTGTTCGCCGCGTTCGGTGATGTTCTGCAGAACCAGATGGCGGGCCTGAGCCGCGAGATGGCTGGTCAGTCGGGCAGCCAGGACATCGCGAACGCGCAGAGCTCGGCAGCGACGGCGCAAAGCCGTGCGCAGCAGGCCGACAGCCTCGCCACGTACAACCAACAGACCAACGCGTCGAACTAAGCAGGGGCACGACGCAGCGCTCGCCGCTTTATCGCCGCACGCTCGGGATCGATCCGCCATGGTTTGCGCACACCGGCAACGCGGACAGATTGCGCCCGTCGCGCTCATCGGCGTGTTGATCGCGAGCGCCGCGCTCGTGCTCTTCTTCAATACGGCCCAACAAGTCACCGAGCGCTCGCAGCTCGTGAACGCCGCAGATGCGGCGGCGTACAGCGGTGCGGTCTGGACGGCGCGGCACCTCAACTTCATGGCCTATACGAATCGCGCGATGGTGGCCAATCACGCCGCCGTCGGTCACTTGGTCTCGTATGTGAGCTGGGTGAGATACGTTCACGATTCGATCGACTATGTCGATCGCGTGACCCAATGGTTGCCCGCCGTGGCGCCCTACATCGACGCGGCCGAGCGCGTCGCGGAGCAAGTGAGGTATCTCGCCGAACAATCGGCAGAAATCGCGATTCCCGCCATCGATGCTTGGAATGCGACGTTCCGCGCAGCGCAGGCGGAAGCACAGGCATCGCTGGCGCTCAACAACCTGACCGAGCTGATGCAGGCAACGGCGGCAAGCTATGACTCCGCCATCCGCCTCAACGATCGCGGCGAGCTCGGACGCATGCCGCAGGAGCTGCGCACGCTGCTCGAAGCGCAGCTTCTGCCGCAGCTCGCGCAGGTGCCGACCTTCGTACAGCGCTACACGGCAAGCGACGATCACAACAGCGTCAACGAGCTCATCGATGCCAGCTTGCGCGCCGATCAGCATCTTGCGCGCTGGATTCCCGGCGAGCGTGGTTGGCAAGAGTCGGGCATTCTGTTTCGCCTGCGCAAGCTTGGCGCGACGGCCCATCACCAAGATTCTGACGGTGCGGACTGGCAGGCAAGCGATCAACTCGAATACCGCACGCGACGCTTGCTCGGTTGGAGTCGGTGGCGGCGGCTCGGACCGCACATCAGCACGGCATCCGCCCGCGAATTCGAGCCCGATTACGCCGGTGTGCCCGCCTACTACAACGTCGCCGGTGCGCCCGGTCAGCACTCGCTGCAGCTGATCGCGCTCGCCACGAAGCGACAAACGCAAGTGGCCACAGCCGATCTGCTCGGTCTGTCTCCTTCGGGCTTGCCTTTGTCTGCCGTCGCCGTGGCGCGCGTCGAGTTCAAACGGCCTCGCGGCGAGCACTTTCCCGCGCTCGCGCCCGAGCACGAGGAGCTCGCCAATCTTTTCAATCCGTTCTGGGAGGCGCGTCTTGCACCGGCCTCTTTCGGAGGCGCGCTCTGATGCGAATGGCCATCCGACTCCATGTGCGCAAGCGGATGCTCGGTCATGCGCTGGCCGAAACGATCGTGGCGCTGCTCGCGCTGATGCCGTTTCTGCTTGGCGTCCCGCTCCTCGGCAAGCAGCTCGACATCAAGCACAAGACCTTCGACGCCGCACGCTACTCGGCGTGGGAGCGTACGGTGTGGCGCAGCGACGGTGCACACAACGTCAAGAACCCCGAAGATATTGCGCTCGAGATGCGCGACCGTGTATTCGGTGATCCGCGCGTCGTCTTGCTCGATGTCTCCGATTTGCATGCGCGCGGCATCACCGAAAACCGTCTGTGGACGGATCAACGCCGCGAGCGCTTGCTTGACCATGATCGTTCCGCGGGCGCCGTTGCTTTCGATGCCGACCAACGTCCCGCGCCGGTGGAAGTAGGCCATTTCCTCGTGCCTGGCTTGGCCTACGGTACCGGTCCCGTGGCGAGCGGCGCACAGATCCTCGGCGTCGCGGATCTCGACTTCGATCGGCGCGCCTTTGCGACTGCGCAGGTCACGGTCTCGGTACGTCCCGTCCTCGCCGAGTTGGCGGCGCACGCGCCATCGCTTGGACGACGCGACCGCGAGCGGCCCCAACCGAACCCGCTCGTTCATGAAGTAAAGGGCGGCATTCTGAGCGACACGTGGGCACCGGCCGCAGAAGCGGAGTTTCGCCGCCGTGTCGATTACGTGACCACCGACGAGCTCGTCGAGACCCTCGAGCAACCCGGCCGCGTGTTCGGTGCATTGGCCTTGGGTCGCGGTCGGCCGCTGTACGGCGAAGGACAATACGCGTGGGATCCGGTGCTCCAGCCGAGCTCGCGTGACGTGCCGAGTCGTTATCTCGAGCGGCGCTGAGGCGAACCATGCGCTTGGCATTCGCGGTGTTCGCATTGCTGTTCGCGCTGATTGCCGCCGCCGGCGACATCGATCGTGCGACGCGGCGGCTGCCGCAGCTCGGCCCGCCGCCGCACGGCGAAGCGCAATGGATTGCGCGCAGCATGCGCTTCAATGGCTTGCCGATGACGGTGCAATCATTCCGTTCGCCGCTCGCGCCGGAGGAAGTCTTGCGCCACTACGAAGAGCTCGTGCGTCGCAGCGGCAACGTCGACAGCATGCGTTCGTGGCAAGGCCAATGGCAGGTGCTCAGCCTGCTGAGCGGCGAGCACTACATCACGATCCAGGCGCAGCGCGTTCACGGCGTGACGCTCGGCACGATCACGACCAGCGTCAATCCAGCTCGCGTGGCACCGCGCATGGTCACGCAGTTTCCCGTTCCGCGCGGGCCGCGCCTCGTAGCAGTACAGGAGTACGAAGACGCCGGGATCGAGGCCGAACAGATTCAGCTGGAAAGCGTGCGAGCGCCGCACGTCGAAGCGGCGGCGTTTCGCCACGCCCTGCTGCGTGACGGGTGGCACCTTGCGCGCGAGCAGCCGACACGGCAAACGCGCGGCGGACACTTGCTCGAAGCGCAACGCGGCGCGGAGCATGCGCTGCTCACGTTCGTGCCCGATCGAGCGGGCTCCGGCAAAACGCTCATCGTCATCGTATGGAGAAGGTCATGAGCGTGCGTGCTTGGCGCAGACAATCGGGCTGGGGGGCAACCGAGTACCTCGCGGTCTTGTTGGGGCTGATGGTGGTGTGGCGCGGCGGGGGTGCCATGCTCGAGTTGCTACGCGAGCATCACGAAGAGTTCACCTGGGCACTGATGCTGCCGTTCTGAGAGGGATCAAGCGCAAGGAGGCGCGATGAATGGAACGATCGTCACGATCTTGATGCTGGGCGGCGCGCTGGCAGCGGGCGGCGCGGCTGCGTATTTCGCGAACGAATACATCGATGAAAGCCTTGCGGAACGCCGCGCCGAGCTCGATGCGCAGTATTCGACCGTAAAGGTGATCGTCGCAGCGCAAGATTTGCGGCCCGGCACGATTCTCTCGGCACAAACGGTGGCCGTTCGCGAAGTGCCGAATGCCTTCTTGCACGAAGAGGCGATTCGCGCCGAGCGTTGGGGCGAGTTTGCAGGACGCGTGCTCGCGCGGCCGTTGCGCAGCGGCGAGCCTGTCTTGCTGGCTCACATGGCCAAGGATCCGAGCGCGGGCTTTTCTGCGCAACTTGCCGACGGCATGCGCGCGCTCACGTTCCCGGTGGACGAAGAGTCCTCCATCGCCGGCATGTTGGCACCGGGCGATCGCATCGACCTTTTCTTCACGACGACGCACGGTAACGAGACGACGACGTTGCCGCTGCTCGCGAACGTTCAAGTGATCGCCACGGGCATGCGCACGCTGACCAACGAGCATCATCCCGAGGTGCAAGGTCAGCGCCATTACCGCACGGTGACAGTGCTGGTGACGCCGCAGGATGCCGCCAAGATCACGCTTGCGCAGGATGCTGGGAAGCTGACGATCACGCTGCGTCGACCGCTGGACGAAGCGCCCCTGACGCTCTCGCGCATCACCAAGCAGCACTTGCTGTTCGGCGAACCGACGACGCGCACCTCTCTCGCGCGGCGCAAGGTCGAAATCATTCTCGGCGGAGTGTGACGATGAGGCGAGATCAGGGAAGGTGGCCTCGTGCCGGCGAAGCGCCTCGCCAGGAGCGCATGCACATGACGGTCACGAGGTGGTTGGCATCGTTGTTGTTGCTCGCGCTGCCCATCTGCCACGCGGCAGGAGAAGTGTTGCCGTCGGCGCCGGTGAGCGCGCTGACGTTGCCTGTGGGCCAAAGCTTTCTGCTGCGCTATCCCGCGCCCAAACGCGTCGCGGCAGGCGACGGCACGCTGATCGACGTCAAGGTGTTCGACGACACCGAAGAGATCCTGCTCATCGGCAAACGTGAAGGCATCACGGATCTGCGCATCTGGGGACGCGACGGCACGACGATCGCTTATCTCGTACACGTCCTTGCTGCACCGACGCCGGCGCCTGCGCCGCAGCCGCCGGCACTGCAAGCCGAACCGACGATTCTGATCAAGGCGAAGCTCATCGAAGTGAAAAAGACGGCGCTGCGCGACATCGGTATCGATTGGGCCGACATGGCCGAAGGACCGATCTTCGGTGCGCTCGATGAGCTCGTGACGAACGAGCACTTCCGTTTGCTGCCGGATACGATCGATGGGCTCGGCGGCCTGCCGCTCGAGCTCGGCAGCAACAATCACTACTTCGCGATGACCACCGTCGTCGAGTCGGTGGTCAACTTGCTGGTCAACAAGGGCGATGCGCGGCTGCTTGCCGAGCCGACACTCACGTGCATCAACGGCGGGCAGGCGGACTTTCTCGTGGGCGGCGAAGTGCCGATCCCCGTGCAAAATCAGGACGGCGCGCTCAATGTCGTCTTCAAGCAGTTCGGCATCATCCTCAACGTCGAGCCGCGCGCCAACGAAGAAGGTCTCATTCGCACCAAGGTCGGCGTCGAGGTGAGCAGTGTCGACAAAGCGATTTCCGTGCTCGGTATTCCCGGCTTCGCCACGCGCAAGACGAACACGGAAATGAACGTGCAGAGCGGCGACACCATGATCGTCGCCGGGCTGTTCAACTCCGAGGACGCAAAGACCGTCGTCAAGGTGCCGGGGCTCGGCTCGCTGCCGATCATCGGCGAGCTGTTCAAGTCGCGCCAGTTTCGCCGCGGCGAAACCGAGCTCGTCGTGCTCGTGACACCCAAGATTCTGCGAGTCGACGACGAAGCGATCGAGAGCGGCATCCAACGCTTCGAGGATCTCAAGCGCCGCTCGGACGAAGCGCTCAAGCCGAAGCTCATGGACTAGCCACGATGATCGAGATCGCTGTGCACGTGCCGGGTGAGCCGCCGCTGCGACGCGCTCTGAAGCGCGCGGGCGACTATGTCGTCGGTCGCGGCTTTACCGCCGATATCCGCTTGAAGCATCACTCGGTCGCAAGCAGTCACGCCTGCCTGCGCATCCACCGCAGCGGCAGCTACGTGCTCGATCTGGGCGCTGCCGACCCCATTCGGCGCAACGGGGTCGTGATCGCAAGCCAAGCGCCGCTCGCGGCGGGCGATGTCCTGGCGATCGGCGAATGCGAAGTCAGAGTGGTCGAGGTCGATGCCGCCGAGAAAAAAGAGCCGGCACCAAGCGTAGCGCCCCACGAGAGGCACGAAGACGACGCAAGACGCGATGACTCTGCGCGGCCGGTGCCGATGCAGCAGAACGATCCGCTGCAATCGCTCAAGGAGACCCTGCACGAGCTGGTGCTGCGCGAGCTCGATCTGTTTCGGCGCACGGCACTCAACAATCTGCAAGGCGCGGATCTGCGGCGCGAGGCCCGCAGCGCGCTCGAGACGATCATCGCCAACGGCGATATCGAGCTGCCGGCAAATGTCGACCGCGAGACGTTCGTGCAGGAGATGATCGCCGAAATCATGGGCTACGGTCCGATCGAGCCGTACCTCGCCGACGACTCCGTCTCCGAGATCATGGTCAATGGACCGGAGCGCATCTACGTCGAGCGCCAAGGGCTCATCACGCAGGTGCCGGCGCGCTTTATCAATGCCGACTCGCTCATGCGCGTCATCGAACGGATCGTCACACCGCTCGGCCGGCGCATCGACGAAGGCGTGCCGATGGTCGATGGGCGTCTGCCGGACGGCTCGCGCGTCAACGCGATCATTCCGCCGCTTTCGTTGATCGGACCGATCCTCACCATCCGCAAGTTCGCGCGGCAGCGCTTTTCGATGGAGCGTCTCGTCGCCATGGGGGCGCTGACGGCCAACATGGCCGAGTTCTTGAAGCAATGCGTGCGCTATCGCAAGAACATCATCGTCTCGGGCGGCACCGGCTCGGGCAAGACGACGTTCCTGAATGCGCTCTCGGAATGGATCTCGCCGAACGAACGCATCATCACCATCGAGGATGCGGCCGAGCTGCGCCTCGCGCAGCCTCATGTGCTCTCGCTCGAAGCGCGTCCCGCCAACGTCGAGGGACGCGGCGAAGTGACGATTCGCGATCTCGTCCGCAATGCGTTACGTATGCGTCCCGACCGCATCATCGTCGGCGAATGCCGCGGCGGCGAAGCGCTCGACATGCT
>CALLKK010000022.1 GCA_938008435.1 uncultured Steroidobacter sp.
CGCGACGAAATGATCGACGATCTTCGTCTCAACAACGCCGCCATGGTACGCAGTCCGCGTTGTCGTTTCTAGCACGCGATCGCGTCCCCGGACGTGGTGTAAGAACCGCGAGTCTTGGCTTGGTTGGGCTCCTGCTCAGTTGACGACAGCCGACAACCGAGCGGTCTGATTCTCCGCGAGCGACTGCAGACCTTCAAGCGGCAGATAGCGCCGTTGCAATTGCCACTCGTCGTTCTGCTCGAGCAGCAGCGCGCCCACGAGGCGAGTGATGGCCGCATCATTCGGAAAGATGCCCACGACGTTTGTGCGTCGCTTGATCTCGGCATTGAGCCGCTCCAGCGGATTTGTGCTGTGGATCTGCACTCGATGGGATTTCGGGAAGCTCATGAAGGCGAGCACGTCGGTCTCGGCATCGTCCATGAGCGCAGAGAGTCTGGGGAACTTCGTGCGTAACTGATCGGCGACCGAGCGCCACTGCGCGATCGCCGCTTCCTGTGTCTGCTGCGCAAATACCGTGTTGATCATCGCCAGCACGACCTGCCGCTGACCCTTGCCGGCGTGTGCCAGGGCATTGCGCAGAAAATGCACGCGGCAGCGCTGCCAGGTGGCCTTCAGCACCTTCGCCGCCGCCGCTTTCAAGCCTCCGTGAGCGTCGGAGATGACGAGCTTCACTCCACGCAGCCCACGGCGGGTGAGCGAGCGCAGAAAGGCCGTCCAGAACGGCTCAGCTTCCGACGGCCCGATCGCCATGCCGAGCACTTCGCGCACGCCATCGGTGTTCACAGCGACGGCGATTATCACCGCCACCGAGACGATGCGGCCGGCCTCCCGCACCTTCAGGTAGGTCGCATCGATCCACAGATACGGCCAGTCGCCCTCGATCGGCCGCTCCAGAAACGCATGCACGCGCTCATCGATCTCGGCGCATAGCCGGGAGACTTGGCTCTTGCTGATCCCGCTCATGCCCATCGCCTTCACCAGCTCATCGACCGAGCGAGTGGAGACGCCTTGCACGTACGCTTCCTGGATTACGGCGGCGAGGGCCTTCTCGGCCGTGCGGCGCGGCTCCAGAAAACCCGGAAAATAGCTGCCTTTGCGCAGCTTCGGGATCTTCAGCTCAACCGAGCCGGCGCGCGTCTCCCATAGCCGTTCGCGGTAACCATTGCGGCTGTTCAGGCGCTCCGGGCTTCGCTCCCCATAGCCCGCTGCACACAAACTCTCGGCGTCCATCTCCATCATCCGCTGCGCAACGAACTGGATCATCTGCTTCAGCAGATCGGCGTCGGCACCCTTCTCGGCAAGCTCAGCAAGTGCGATATTGGTCTTGGTGGTGGTCATCGTGTTGTTCTCAGTGAAGTTAAGGTGTCGCAACCCAACTTTACCAAGACTCACGGTGACCGCCGCCCTCTTCAGGTCAGCGGCCCCGCACTTACACCACCATCAGGGACGCGATCCTTAAAGAAGGCAACGCTGTCATTCCCACGGTGTGACTCCGTCGAGCGACATGCGCCGCTCGCTTCGGCATGTTCTCCACTCAGCCCGGGAGTCCGGGATCTCACAAGTCGACAACATGTCCTTTCACAAAACCGCTGCCGTTGCAGCCACACTCTTGTTCATCTCGAGCTCGCCGGTCGTCTTCGCCGATTCATCGTCCGCGACCATGCAATGCTATGAGCGCATCGCTCGCGTCGAAAACGAGGGAACCGAGATTATCGACGCAGATACCGTTGCACTTTGCGCCCAAGCGGCCAAGGAGTCGCGCGAAGGCAGGTTGTTCTACGGCATCGTGCTCAGTGCACGCGGCAACAGCGAAGCGGCAGTTACGGAATATTCGATGATCCTGGGCGGACACGACCTTGCTCGCTCCAAAGACGGCGTCTTGCTCACCGCGCTGAGATTCCGAGCGCTCGGATACCAGCAACTCGATCTCGACGATCTCGCGTTCGACGACGCCAAGACGTACCTCGGCCATGAACCCGACGATGTCGACATCGTGCTAGTCGCCGCGACGACTGCGCCGACCACGGAGATGGGTCTGCGCTACAGCGAGCGCGCCGTCGCGCTCGATCGCGAGAACATGAAAGCCCACCAAGTACACGCGCGACTGCTGGCACGCGCAGGCAAGAAGAAGGAAGCGCTCGCCGCGGCGAATTCTGCCGCCAAGCTGGCGCCGGACAACGCGACCGCGCTGACGATCAAAGGCCTCGTCCATGCCGACCTGAATGAGCATGCGCGCGCAGAGCGCATCTTCGCACAGGCTGCCGCAGACAATCCCAACGAGCCGCAGCTCAAGATCAATCGTGCGCACGCGTTGCGGAACCTCGGCCGCCACAAAGACGCCATCGCGGTGACGAGCGCAGTGCTGCAAGACAACCCCGATCACTTCGTGGCGCTCGTGATGCGCGCAATGTCTCACCTCGAATTGGGCAATGCCGACGCGGCCTTGAAGGACATCGACAAAGCCAAGCTAGTGCATCCTGATTGGGACGACAGCGAACAGAGAGTGCGTGCCGAGAACATCCTGCTCACCCGGCAAATGTTCTCGCCGGAAGGAATCGCGCGCATCGAGCAGGATCGCCAAGTCGCGCTGCGCGCGGTGAGGAAACACCTTCGCTCGCAATGCAAGCACTTCGAATTACCGTCGTTCAGCCAGGACATGGATGTATCGGCACTCAACAATGAGCTCTGGCGTTATCGCGACTGCCTCAAGGATTGGGGCGCCCTGCCCTCGATTCTAATTCGCGATAGCTTCACGCCTGCCGAAGCGGCCGCGAACGATCGCTGGTACGAGGCGCTGCACCTCTTCGAAAACGACGCGCAGGAGCTGCGCTGCTCGAAGATGCCGAAGGGCGCGAGCTGCATTCAGGATGCGCTCTTCGCGAGGGCGGAACCGTTGCTGGAGGGCGCCGACAACACGCCGAGATACGTCTACAGGGCCGAAGTCGCGCGCCTGAACACCGATGTCGATGCGCTCAACAAAGCCATCAACCGCTACAACAAGCAGATTGCCGTGACGAACTTCCTCCACGATCTGGCGGAAGCGTTGAACGAATAGAGAGCAAGAGCGCCGTGCCGAGCGCGGCGCTCTGCCTTTCCACGCCCTACTTGGCAGGCAACGCGATTTCGAAGAGCTTGACCGCCTGCCGCGACAACGAGACGTTGAGCTTCGCGGTGCCGTCGGCCGCTTTCTCGAGCGTGTGAGACACGGGCTGCATCGTCGCGGCCTCATGGAGCTTTGCGATCTGCGCGGCAGTCGGCTGCTGCGGCGAGCCCATCGCAAGCCACGCCGTATAGGCATTGCCGGACACTTCGTCGACCGCGTACTCGACGGCACGCAGATCCGCATTCGCCGGCAATCCCTTGAGCGTCACCTGCACATGCCGCTCGTCCGCTCCGCCAGCCACGTCGTGATAGCTCCACAGCAGCACGGTCAGTCGCGAACGTGCGCGGTCGATGGTGGCGACGGCGCCGATATCGGGCTCGCTACGCACGCTGTCCGCGATGATTCTGTCGACCGGAATCATCGCGGACGCATCGACAGCAACGCGCTCGCGACCGAGCCGGAAGAACATCTCGAATGCATTGAACACGGGCAACGCGACTTCGTTCGTGGTCAGCGCTCGCAATCCGTTGAACCACGGCTGCTCCGAGAACGTGTACGCCCACGACACCGCGCCCTGCAGATCCCCGCCGGTCCGCGCGAGCAGATCCTGCTTGCGCATGAAGGAAGCGGCCGTGTACGCCGCGAACTGTGCCGTGAGGCGATAGCCGCGCGCCGGATCGTGCGTGGCGGGACACGCGGCGCACCCTTCGGGATCCGACTCGCCGATGTAGATCGGCAGATGCGCGAACTCGGGGAAGCTCGCGATAATGCGCCCGTAGGTGTCGATCGTCTTGAGCTGATTGCGCAGGTTCATCTCGACGCGGCCCTGTTCGTCCACACGCGTCGTGCCCTTCGCGTGGAAGGCAATGAAGTCGAGCGGCGCACCGATGCCGCCGGTCGCCGAGTTCTTCCCCGAGCGGCAATGCTCGAGGAACGCGCGCATGAACTCATCGCCGTTCATCCAACCCGGATCCGTCACATGCGGACCGCCCACGCGCGCACGCGGCAGCACGCGCTTTACCGCCGCCGCAAAGTGATCGTAGAGCTTGAAATACTCTTCTTTCGTGCCGCGCCAGTAAGGCGACTCGGGCTCGTTCCACAGCTCCCAAAGCCATGACGAGGCGCGCTCCTCACCGTAGCGCTCGGCGCTGTGACGCACCCACGCCTCGATGAGCGCCTCCCACTTGCGGTAATCCTTCGGCGGATAGAACGCGCCGCCGGTCACCATGTCGCCGGGCATGCCGGTCTTGACGAGCTCCGGCGTGTAAGGCTCCGGCCGCGACGACAAGGCTTGCGGCATGAAGCCGGCCTGCACGAACGGTTCGACGCCCGGCTGCGTGAGCTCATCCATGATCGCATCGAGGATGCGCCAGTCGTACTTGGGATTGCCCTGCGCGTCTTCGGTGTACACGTTCGTGCTCGACCACTTGAGCGCGAGCGTCCCGTCACCGCTCGTGAGCAAGTGATGCACGCGAATGCGAATGGGCTCGTCGCTCAAATCGTTGAGCTTCTTGAGCAAGTGCCGGCCTTCCTTGGTGAGCGTCGTCAGCGCCTCGTCGTAGCCAAAATAGCTCCAGATGGGACGCAGCTCGCCGATCGTGCGATCGGCGTAAACGGTGACTTGAGCCGGCTCGGCATGAAGCGCCGCACCGAAACCGAGAAGCAACAGCAAGAAAGGAAAGCGCGCACGCATGGACACGATGAGCTCGTCAAACCCAGTGCAGAGTCACGCATGATAGCGTGAGCGCCGCGCGCGGCTGTCAACAATTGCGAATGCGGAGAAGCAGCCTAGCGTTCGGGCATTGCGCCCGGCACGTCCGTCGCGCGCGGCGCCTCGACCGCTGCTTCCTGCTTCTGCGCCCGATCGTGTCGCTCGATCATGCGATTGACGATCGGCCCGACCGCACCGGCAAGGAGGGCGGTCAAGCCGACGACGACCAATTGGATCCAGAACCCGTAAGGACTGGCGGCCTTCAACCGGACCAGCGCACCCGGCGTCGTCTGGTATTGGCCGAGTGCCGTGCACTTGACGACATCCGCGATGAGCAGGTCGCGCAGCGCGCCAGCGTTCTGCGCGAAGTCGCCCTCCTTCTGGTCCGTCCACAACTGGAAGTAATGACGAAAGCGCTCCTTCCAGTTGGCATGCAGCCCCGGGAAGCTCGTGAGGTATTTCTTCGTACCGACCAGACAGAAGGCGATGAGCGGATGCGTCGTGCGCACTTCGGCAATGAAGGCGACCGACTCGTCCGCACCGCAGCGCTCGAAATCGATGCAGATCCCCGTGATGCCTTCGGAACGCTTCTTCTTGTTGTTGCCCGGAGCGCCCCTGCCGGACATCGCTTCGAGCAGCTCCTTGCACTCGGCAATGTTCTTGACTTCGTGGAGCTCGACGCGACCAGGATCGTCGACACCCGACTTGAGCAGGATCGGCTTGAGCGCTTTGGACACTTCCGGGCTCAACCCGACGAGCACGACCCGGGCGTGCGCTTCCTTCATGAACCAGCCCATCGACGCCCCTCCGCGCTCACAGCACTTCGTACTCGATGACGGCGTGACCGCCGACTCTCTTTGCGTCGACGAGACGCAGCTTCACCGCTTCTTCGACTGCATCGATCGCGCGGCCGCCGACCATCGCGGGCACATCGTCGCCGCCGAATACGACAGGCAGATGCTGCACGATGAGACGATCCACCAAACGGCTGCGAAACAATTCCGCGAGCAGCGTGGCGCCGCCTTCTACCATGATCGAGCGAATACCGCGCGCGCCGAGCAGCTCGAACAGGCGCGCGAGATCCACACGATCGCTACCCAGCGTGACGACCTCGGCGCCTGTGCGCGCGAGCGCCGCGACATTCGGCTCCGGCGCTTTCTCGCTCACGGCGATCAATGTGGGTCTGCCGTCGCGCAGGATGGTCGCATCGAGCGGAAGCATCCCCATGCTCGCCGGGACGACGCGCAACGGATCCGGTCCCTCGACGTGCCGCACCGTCAGCGAGGGATCATCGAGCCGCACCGTATTGCTGCCGACCATGATCGCACCTGCGGCCGCGCGCAGCTCGTGACGATACCGGCGCACGGCGTCGTCCTCGTACACCATCATCGGTTTGCTCGAACAGCCGCGCTTGTGCGTCGTCTTGCCGTCGGCGCTGACTTCCGCGTAGACAAAAACCGTCGGCCGACTCACGGGCAGAGCCCTCCGCACATCATTCGCACGAGCAGCATCGGCTTGTCGACGACGGAGCACATATCGTTCTTCTAGTTGTTCTGCTCTCGATGAGCGCTCGCCGGTCCGGGGCACCCTCGGCCGGGAAGCTCGTTGCTGCGGGGAAGCGATTCGATTGCAAGAATAGAGCAACTCGTCAACAGGCACAAACGAACCGCTGTCACGGGCCGATCATGCATCTCGGGTGATCGATCAACACGAAAACCGGCTGACGACGCGACTTGCCGTCCATACACTGATAGGCTCGCCTGTGAACCGTTGGGATGCATTGGAGCGGTCATGCAAGCGAAGTCGATTCGTCTTTCATCCCTGATCGCCGGCGTGCTGGGCATGACCGGCTGCGTCACGACGCTGCATGGCGCGCCCGCTTCATGGTTGGATACCGAGCATCCTGCCGCGTGGAACGAACCTGGCCGCGAGATCCCTGCCGCACCAGACATCGAAGCCAACGACGATCCTCGCTGCCGCGAGCTCGTGCGGCCGCCTCAGCTCGATGAAGATCGGCGCGTGCATGCGCGCGGGTGGGATCTGATCGGCTCGTTCGAAGGCGGCTGGGATGTGGTCATCGTGCGCGGCGCGGCAGCTTACGACGGCATGTGCCGACCGCTGCAATACCAGGCGTTCGTGTTCGTACGCGGGGTGTTTGCCGGCACGCTTTCGCCCGTGCCGATGGACAGTCGCATCGACGGCGCCCTCGGCACGCTCTCATTGCAAAGCGGCACCGAGCTGATTGCCGAGTACGTACGCTACGAAGAGTCCGATCCGATGTGCTGTCCATCGCGGCGCACGACCGTGTTCTTCGAGATCTCGAAGGATCCCCCGCTCGTGCGGCCCGCTACTGCGTCCACGTCATCGACGCAGAACTGACTGTTTCGTCAGGGTGCATCGTTCGCCGCCGGCGCGGCCGGTGTCTCGGCGTGGTCCGGCTCGTCCCCAACCCCTCCGGCATCGCAAGAGCACGCAACGATTCATGCAGCTCCCATAGCCTCGGATCACCACTCGCCTCGGCTTGGCGTTGCACACGCTCCAGCAAATGAGCACGCCACACGCCGAGGTTCGCGATGTGCGGCGCCAATCCCTGCGAATCCAGCGCGAGGCGCAGCATTGACGGGACCATCGAGCGCGATTTGCAGGCTTTGTAACAGCAGCGGCACCTGCTTCCGCTCAAACGGCGTGCGACGCACGCCTGCTCTGGCAAGCGCCCAGGGCCCGGAGCCCGGTGAAAAGTCCAATTCCTCAAGGGAAATGTCCATGGAGAACCGCACATCGTCCTCCTAGGCTGATACCGACCAAGCCAAACCCTCATGGCAGGACGAACGCATGACGACTCAGCACATGAAGACGCAGGTCTGCATCATCGGCGGCGGCCCTTCGGGTCTGCTGCTCTCGCAGCTGCTGCACCTCCAGAACATCGACACCATCGTGCTCGAAAAACACAGCCGCGAGTACGTGCTCGCACGCATCCGTGCGGGCGTGCTCGAACACGGATTCGCGGCGCTGATGCGCGAGGCGAAATGCGGCGACCGCATGGATCGCGAGGGCGAGATCCACAACGGGTTCTACATCGCACACGACAACCGCATGGATCGCATCGATCTGCACAAGCACTCAGGCGGCTCGTCCGTGATCGTGTACGGCCAGACCGAGCTCACGCGCGACTTGTACGAAGCGCGCGACCGCATGAATGGCGTCGTGATCCACAACGTCGAGGATGTGAGGCTGCACGATCTCACTTCATCGCCTTACGTCACGTATCGCAAAGGCGACGAGATCGTGCGGATCGACTGCGAGTACGTGATCGGCGCGGACGGCTTTCATGGCGTCAGCCGCAAGTCGATTCCGAAAGACGTGCTCAAGGAACACGAGCGCGTCTACCCGATCGGCTGGCTCGGCGTGCTGTCGCGCACCAAACCCGTCTGGCCCGAGCTCATCTACTGCAAGCATCCGCGCGGCTTCGCGCTGTGCTCCCTGCGTTCGCAGGTCTTGAGCCGCTACTACATCCAAGTGCCGCTCTCGGACAAGGTGGAAGACTGGCCGGACGATGCGTTCTGGGAAGAGCTCAAGCGTCGGCTGCCGACCGAAGTCGCTGAACGTTTGATCACTGGCCCGTCGATCGAGAAATCGATCGCGCCGCTGCGCTCGTTCGTCGCCGAACCGATGCGCTGGGGCAAGCTGTTCCTGGCAGGCGATGCGGCGCACATCGTGCCGCCCACCGGCGCACGCGGACTGAACAGCGCGGCCTCGGACATCTATTACCTCTATCACGCGCTCGTCGATCACTATAAGAAAGGCGACGATCGCGGCCTCGATGCGTACTCGCAGCGAGCACTGGCGCGTGTGTGGAAAGCACAGCGCTTCTCGTGGTGGATGACCGTGATGCTGCACACCTTCCCCGACGCGACGAGCTACGAACAAGGATTGCAGCGCACCGAGCTCGAGTACTTGCTCTCATCCGAAGCGGCGCTCGCGAGCCTGGCGGAGAACTACGTCGGCCTGCCCTTCTGAGCACGGACGAACGCAATGACTCGTCATCCCTCGATTCCGGGCACGATCCTCTTCGACACCGAAGAGGCGCGCAAAGGCTATGCGCTCAATCGGATGTGCTTCTCGTTCAACAGCGCGGCGAATCGCGCGGAGTTCCTCAAGGACGAGGAAGCGTATTGCCGCAAGTTCGGTCTGACGCCCGAGCAGATTCAGGCCGTCAAGGAGCGCAACGTGCTGAAGCTCCTCGAGGCGGGCGGCAACATCTACTACCTCGCCAAGTTCGCAGGCATCTTCGGCCTCAACATGCAGGACATCGGCGCGCAGCAGACAGGAATGAGCGTCGAGGCATTCAATCAAAAGCTCCTGTCCGCGAGACACTGATATGGCGCGCATCGTCGGCAGCGTACTGACTTCCCATGTTCCGCTGATCGGTAAGGCGACCGTCAACCCGGCGTTGCAGCAGGAGCCGTACTGGAAGCCGTTCTTCGACGGATACCGCGCGGTACACGCGTGGCTGGATCGCGTGAAGCCCGATATCGTCGTGATGTTCTACAACGATCACGGGCTCAACTTCTTCCTCGACAAGCTGCCGACGTTCGCGATCGGCGCGGCGGACGAATATCGCAACGAAGACGAAGGCTGGGGCCTGCCGCCGTTTCCGCCGACACCGGGCGAACCGAACCTCTCCGGACACTTGATCGAATCGCTCGTCAACGACGAGTTCGATCTCACCACGTGCCAGGAGATGCTCGTCGATCACGCTTTCGCGATTCCGCTACAGCTTCTCTGGCCGGGCGTGGGCGGACGCGCAATCAAAGCCGTCCCGATCTGCATCAACACCGTGCAGCATCCACTGCCCTCGCCCAAGCGCTGCTATCGCCTCGGCCAATCGGTCGGCCGCGCGATCGCATCGTGGGACGCGGACCTGAAAGTGCTCGTCGTCGGCTCCGGCGGACTGTCGCATCAGCTCGACGGCGAACGCGCCGGCTTCATCAACAAGCAGTTCGACCTCGAATGCATGGACCACCTCGCCAACGATCCCGAGGCACTGACGCGTTACACGAGCGTCGACCTGGTCGAGTTGGCAGGCACGCAAGGCGTCGAGCTGCTGATGTGGATCGCAGCACGCGGCGCACTCGGCGAGCATGCGCGCGAAGTGCACCGCAACTATCACATTCCCATCTCGAATACGGCGGCGGGGCTGATGGTTTTGGAGCCCGCCGAGCGGGCGCCATAGGCTGAAAAGCGGGCGCTGGGTACTGGCAGAGATGAAAAGCGCGCTCCGCGTGCCGCCTTCTAGTCGCAGCCCGTAGCCAAGCCGTTCTGCCGAGAGCAGACGTCCGCCGCCATCGCCTGAGTGGCTACGCCCTCTGCGCCAGATAGACAGCGAAATACACGGCGATGGACAACATGGCGACGGGCACCATACGGCACATGAAATTCATCGCGCACTGAGCGAGGACCTTGAGCAGCATGATCGATTCTCCGTGACGACGCCGATGACGATCGACCGCACGTGCACCGTATCGCCGGGAACGCTCTCGATCCATAGCCGACCGGTGAATTCCAGCAGGAAACCGGCCAGCATTCCGTAGGCAGAAGGCTGGAGGGAAAGCGCGCGGAGCCCGCTTTCCCGACCGCAGCCCGTAGTCTGTAGCCCGTAGTCTGTAGCCCGTAGTCTCAAGGGGCGCGCCGCCGCGCGCCCCTTCTCCGGCCAGAGCCCAGAATCCCGTTACCGGCTCCTACCAGACCGACGATTGGCTTGCATCGACCATCATGGTCGTAACCCACGCGAGACCGGCGAAATAGATGATGGGAGAGACGATCAAGGATGCGAGAAGCTGCCACAAACCGGCGCGCGCCCCGCGCTGAACCATAGCGACGATCGCAAGAACAAAAGCCACGAGATTGAGGGGCCAGCCGACAAAGACACCCGCAAACGGAATCGGCACGATGAATGCCACCCACGCGATGATGAGGCAGACCCACGCCGCCCGCCCCGCGGTGTTCTTACCCTCAGTATTGCCGATCGTCGCTGTGTTCATGTTTTTTCTCCCCGAGTTGTGGCGTTGTGCCAATCAGCCATGGCTACGCAATGACGTACCGAGCGGTGAGACAGAGTCAAAGACGCTCTAACCTCACCGTATCGGTCCCTTCCGTTTGCCGGCACGCAGCGTGCGCTGCGCGACCGGCGAACACAAGCGACGAGCGGGTAGCTCCCCGATCAAGAAATCTCTTCCTGCCGCCTACAGCCTCGAGCCTAACGTCTCGGATGCAGCCATCCCCCGGTCGACAGCCACTCGAGAATGGCCGACTGCCAACGGGTCCGCGGCATCATGAAAAAGCCGTGCTGGCCTTTCTCGAACAAGCGCATCTCGACAGGAACGCCTGCCTGGCGCAGTGCTTCGTAGTAGCGAATGCTGTTGCTCACATCGACGAGCTGATCGTCGGTCGCATGCAGGATCAACGTCGGCGGCGTCTGCGCCTTCACCTGAAGCTCGTTCGAGAACGCGCGCACCAACTCGTCGCTCGGCGACGGTCCCAAGAGCGCATCGCGCGATCCCTGGTGCGTGATGTCGCTCTGCATGCTGATCACGGGATACACCACGATCGCGAAATCGGGGCGCAGATCGATCTGATCCGGATTCGGCACATAGGCCTTGTCGAAGCGCGTCGCGAGCGTCGAGGCCAAATGCCCGCCGGCGGAGAAGCCGATGACGCCTACGCGGTTCGGATCGAGATCCCATTCCTTCGCGCGCTGACGCACGAAGCGCATCGCTTGCTGCGCGTCCTGAAGCGGGCCGATCGACTTGTCGACCATCGTCTTGTCGCTCGGGATCCGATACTTGACCACGAACGCGGCGATACCGTGATCGGTGAAGAACTCCGCCTGCTGCACGCCTTCCCAATTGAACGTGAGGCCGCCGTAACCGCCGCCGGGCAGGATCACGACGCTCGCGCCGGTCGCGCGCAGCTTCGCGGGCAAGTAAACCTGAATCTGCGGACGCGAGACGTTCCTGATGAATCCCTGATCCGCCCCGGTCTCCTCGTCGGGAGCGGGCTTCGAGTTCGGGATCGGCGCGTCGCCGTAGAGCGGGAACACCTGCATCTTCGGCGGGAACGCCAACGCGGGATCGACGGGACGATTCTGTGGCTTTGCAGCCGGCGCACCATCGCTGGCGGCCAACGCAGACCACGCCATGCCCATGAGAGATAGGAAGACGATAGCTTTCGACGCTTTCAAGGCCGGGAATCCCAAGACAATTAGATTAGAGTTGTTCTGTGGAGGCGAGAATAGCACGGGCGCGAGAGACTCGAAGCCCTCGCACGAAACGAGGCCAGCGCTGGCACCCTCCTTCGCCGCACGAAGGAGGGTGCCAGTCACTGAAGCGCTTTCGGCCGGCGCCGCCGGCAACTTCAAAGGAACGTCAAGACGCCCCGTCCGCGGGGGTTACGGGTCGGCGCGCACGACAACCGTGTTGCCTACCGGCAGAATCTCGTCGGCCTTGAGCCCGGCCCGACGCGCGTGCTCGCGAATCGCCTCGGGACTCGAGGCCTGATAGATGCAGACCGTGCCGAGCTGGCCGTCTTCGCAGTTCACGACGTACGAACGAATCCAGCGCACGTCGTTGCTCATCTCGTTGCCGACTTCCGTGGATCGCGCCGCCGCGGCCTCCAGCTCTTGAGGAGTACGCCAAGGGCTGCGACGAAGAATGACGAACGTTTGCATGTTGGTTCCTCCCGACCGACGCACCACCACCGTGCGGCCCCATTGCCGCTCTCGTGCCCGTGCGCGGAAGTTTCCGCAGCGCATCACAAGACAAAGCCGACACTCTGCGATCGCGCTGGCTCGGAGCAGAACACCTATGGCAAGCGTCGATCGCCGCTCGTCCATTCATCGGCCATCGCCTGGACCGATTGCCCATCCGACTCGCGCTGCGCCGCTGTCGACGCGCGTAGCTCGATGAGTATCTGAGAGCACTATACGCGCGACATCGGCGATAGGTCCCAAGCCATCGAGACAGCGACCCGAACGATCCGGAGCTCAAGAGAGCTGCGTTTGCCCGCGCCCCTCAACCGACCTCAGAAACTCCAACACGGTGGAATTGAATGCCTCGCGCTGTTCAACGTTCGGCAAGTGTCCTGCATCCAGGATGGTGAGACGGGAGCCGGAAATCGCACTGAGAATCTGCTCCGCTTGAGCCGGCGGCATACCCGGATCATGAGCGCCCGCAACGACGAGCGTCGGCGCCTGGATCGCCCGAATCGTCTCGCGCTGATCCATATCGCGAATGGCCGCCGCACTGGCGATGAATCCCGCCGCGCTCGTTTGCAGCAACATTTCACGAAGACGAGCGACTTCCTTCGGTTCTGCCGTCCGAAATCGCTCCGTGAGCCAGCGCTCGAGGATGCCATCCACAAGCGCGACAACGCCGCGTGTCGCTGCAATCTCGATCCGTTCTCGCATCGCCGCGGTCGACATGTAAGGCGTCGTGCAACACAAGACGAGACTGGCAACGCGTTCCGGATAGCGCGTTGCAATTTGCATCGCCATCATGCCGCCGATCGACAACCCGCAGATATGCGCCCGCTTGATTCCAAACGCATCGAGCACGGCCAGCGCATCCTGAGAAAGTTGCTCCATCGTGAGCTCGCGCAACGGCCCGGGCTGCGATTGCCCGTGACCGCGAGCATCGAATCGTACGATCGTAAACTCTCGACTGAAATCGGCCATTTGGCCATCCCACACTTCTAGGCTTGCGGCGAGCGGATTGAGCAAGAGAAGCGCCGGAGCTCCAGGCTTTTCGAGGATGTCGCAACGCAGCTGAAACCCGTCGAGCTGAATCAACTTGATCATAGATACAAAATCCCTTTGAGTTACGCGGTAGCGCTACAGGAAGGAGCGCAGGAGAAGCCTAACAGCGCCGCTTCGCATCAATACAGCGCATCCGTAGCGAAACTGGCGAAGTTATTTATCAACGCTTAGCTCGAGTCAGCGCCTACGACGATCGAACAATGCCACCGGCAGGCAGAACACCGCTCGTCTTTTCCGAAATCCGCGGGCGCACTGCTTACTGATCGATCCAGGACATCCGCAAGCGCCGTTGCGCTTCGGACATGCCCTCGATCTCTGCGATCCGTCCCGTTTCGATATCGAGATCGAGACCGACGTACTGCAATGCCTCCTCGAGCGGCAGCTCTTCTTCGCCCTCGATGTAGCGCGCGATGAACTCTCTGACCTCTGGATGCCCCGTGATCTCGTGGATCTCGTCGAATAGCTCATCGTCGTTGAACGGCTTGTCCCTGCCGTATTTCTTCGCCAGATCCAGGACCAGATCCTGAACGCCATAAGCCCCATCGCTCAGCCGCCTGAGCTCGATATCCAAGCAGAGATTGATGAGCGCGCCCTTGAAGTAGACGTTCATGTATTGATCGGACCGGCTCAGCACGTTCTTGCTCAGTTCGGTGAAGGGCACCGAATTGTCGAACCTTCTCATCGCGGCGATCTTGCTTTCGATCGTGCGGATGAATTCAGCCAGCGTCACCATCTTCTGCTTCACGGGCATGTGCACGGTGAAGTACTCCGTCATGCCCTCGTATAGCCAGAGGTGCTTGGAGAAGCGCGGATGATTGAAATCGAAATTGGCGAGCTCGTGAGAGCGCAGCCCCAACGGGATCAGCGTGTGAAAGAACTCATGACTCACCAAGTTGAAGACATGGCTTTTCAGAACCTCCATGTCCAACGGCGCATAGATCAGGACGAGCGTCGACTGGTTGTGCTCCAAGCCGTCGGCGAAGCTCCGGCCGTCTTCCTGGTTCTCCGCATGGTAGATGATGAAGGTGTACGTGTCGGTCGCGAGCTTGCCGTTCAGATACTCGATCTGATTCTTCACGAGCGGCTCGATATGCCGAGCCAGCTCGGCGGCGATTTGCTTACCCGACGTCGAATAAGCCGCCACCTCCACCCTGATTCCGGGCAACTTCAAGGTCACGGCATCCGCCGGTGCATACAGCATGGGGCTATCCACCAACGCCCGATAGTTCGGCGCGAGATATCGATCCTCGTTCTTGGCCGATTTCGTCTTCGTCAGGCTCGTCGCGCCGAAGAATCTCTCCGGCTTCATCACGCTGATCCTGAACGGCAGATGCTCGTTCTGCACGAAGTATTCGAACACGGAGTTCGCATTCAGGATGACCACCGATCGATCGAAGTGACTCTCGGACGAGCGATAGGGCCGGATACCTTCGAAGTCGAAGCGCTCCCACCCATCGTTCACGTTGTACTTGAGCGTGACGCCGCCCTGCACTCCCGCTATCTCCCAACAATTCGGATCGAGCTGACTGACCGCGAGCGCCCGCCCTCTTGAATCGAACGCCGCGAGGCCATCGACGAACTTCCCATAGTCGAGCGCGTCATAGATGCCGGGCACGATCTTGGGCAAGCAGAAACGGCTGGCATCGTCCGAATGGCCATGAAAGGAGAGCTCGACGAGCAGCTCGTCGTTGTCGATTGCAGTGAGATCGATCTTGTAGTCGTACCCAGGTGCGAACGAGTCGCGCTTCGCGCATCCAGCGAGCGCGATCAGGAGCACGCACAGGGCAACGAACTTCTTGTTCATATCGGCGATGTGCATTTCGACTCGGCATTGCCCACGCGTCGGATACGCAACAGCGAAGCGTCTGCGCAACTTAGCGTGACATGCATCGGTTCATACGAATCTGGCTATCTGACGCCAGCAATACCCGGCAGGTTTGCATTTTGTTTCAGTGGCACGGCGCCGCGACGCTTCTCAATCGACGGCGCGATATGGTTTGATTTGCCACCATCCCAGACCTGCACAAGAGAGAGAAGAAATGCAAAGCTTCTGGACAAAGCGAACGATTGCGGGGTCAGCCCCCTTGCGTTTGATGTCGGCCGGCTTCGCGTTGGCGGCGCTGCTTGCATCGGCAGCTCACGCGCAGGACGACAAGATGACGCCCATTCCGATTCCGCCGCAGCCCAACGCGATCGAGCTCGGCACGGGTCCGCTGCCGGATGCGAAGAACCAGGAGGCGTGGCACAAGCAGTACGGCAGCCACTTCGCGCGCAACGTGACGATCGCGACGCTGACGCCGTTCTTCCCGGATCCCGGCAAGGCGAGCGGCGCGGCGGTGATCGTTGCACCGGGCGGCGGCTTCCGCACCTTGTCCATGGAGAACGAAGGCTGGGACGTGGCGCGTGCGCTGGCGCGCGAAGGCGTCGCGGCGTTCGTGCTCAAGTACCGCCTGATCCAGACGCCGGCCGACATGGGCGAGTTCGAGCGGTCCATGCAGCAGATGTTCTCCGGCGGCGGCGATGCGTCTCCGCCCCCGCGTCGTCCTGAGCCGCGCGACATGCTGGCCGGCATGAAGCCGCAGCTCGACGACGCTCGCGCGGCGTTCGCGCTGATTCGCAAGCGCGCTGCCGAGTGGAACATCGACCCGAACCGCATCGGCATGATCGGCTTCTCGGCCGGCGCGATGCTGACGATGGCGACCACCACGGCCGTGCCCGATGCGAAGCCCGCCTTCATCGGCAACATCTACGGGCCGCTCATGCCGATGGAAGTGCCGGCCGATGCGCCGCCGCTCTTCATCGCGCTGGCTGCGGACGATCCGTTCTTCGCGAACGCCGGCTATGGCCTCATCGACAGCTGGCGAGCCGCGAAGCGCCCCGTGGAGTTCCACCTCTATGAGCAGGGCGGCCACGGCTTCGGCATGTACCAGAAGGAAACGACGAGCACCGGCTGGTTCAACGCCTTCGTGAGCTGGCTCAAGATGCACGGCATGGTGAAGTAAGTCGCGCGACTCATGCACGGCAGCCGACGCGCGCAATGCGCGTCGGCTGTCTTCCTCAAAGCGCCGCTGGTCATTTTGCGGCTGCAACCGTTCTCCCCTCCCTCGAAAAAGCTGCGCGTCCCACGCAAGCACGCCTGCCGGCACGCCGATTTGACCGTTCTTGATGCCCGCCCGTCAGGCTTTGGGCTAATGTGTTGCGAGTGCTATCGTTCGCCCTCGCCGGCATTCGCTGGTGGAATGGCTTTCGCCCAGTCCGGCGCGATGTAGCCGTGAGAAAGTGAAGTTACTGACGAGGAAACAAAATGAATCACTTGAAGAGACTGCGCGAAATTGTCTGGTTCTCTCTCCTCGCCCTGATCTTTTCAGCCTCCAGCTTCGCCGCCGACCAACCCCGCAAAGCGCTGTTCATCTACGGCGGTTGGGACGGCCACGCGCCGGAGCGTTTCCGCGACATCATCGTGCCGTGGCTGCAGTCGGAAGGTTTCGAAGTGCGGGTCTCGCCGAACCTCGAGCCGTACACCGATGAGAAGTACATGAGCGAAGTGGACCTGATCGTGCAGATCTTCACTCAGGAAAAAATCACCCCGGCGCAGGTCAAGGGCCTGCTGACCGCCGTCAAGAACGGCGCCGGCATCGCGGGTTGGCACGGCGGCCTTGCCGACGCATTCCACGAGTCGCAAGCGTACGAGTACATGATCGGCGGCCAATGGGTCTCGCACCCGGGCAACGACGGCGTGAAGTACCGCGTGAACATCATCGATCACGAAGATCCGATCACGTACGGCCTGGAAGACTTCGACGTCGTTTCCGAGCAGTACTACATGCACGTCGACCCGAACAACAAGGTGCTGGCGACGACCACGTTCGACGGCAAGCACGACTACTGGGTCGATGGCGCCACCATGCCGGTGGTGTGGAAGAAGGTCTTCGGCAAGGGCCGCGTGTTCTACACCTCGCTCGGCCATCAGCCCGAAGTGTTCGACGTGCCCGAGGCGATGACGATCTTGAAGCGCGGCATCCTGTGGGCCAGCCGCAGCAAGTACGAACACACCCCGAATCTGATCACGCCGGTCTATCCGGCGCGCTAACTCGCTCGGTGCGGATCCAGCTTCGGATCGATCGACCCACGATGCGACCGACGGATCGGTCGTTCGTTCTGCGCACCGAAAGGTAACCTGACTTCTCGCGTCCGCCGCGGGTCGACGGCGGACGCTCTTCTCTCGATATTTCCACTCGCGACCGCTCGCCAAGAAAAAGACATCAGGCGTAGCGAGGTCTCACTCGCACCACGACGCAGAGGCTCCGCCAAGGAACCGACCAGCCGGACGATACCGGCCGCCGAATGAAAAGAACCTTTGAGGCTAGGACAAATCCCGCGGTCGCGGTTGCTAAGATTGCGGCATTGTCGTTTTCTTCACACTTGTTCGAAGTCGTATCTGCTAAAACGCACCGCGAGCGCCTTACCACTCACCAGTGCGTGTTGGGCGAGCACCACAACGCAGCTCCTCTTGAAATCACCGCAGGTCCGTCGAGGCATCGTCACGGCTGGGAGCGCCGTTGCTGGACTGTGCGGATGTTTCTCGAAACAACAATCACGACTCTATGTTCAAGAAAGTCCTCTTTGCTTCTTGCGCGCTGATGTTCGCGTGCTCCTGCGGTGCTGCCGGTTGGCCATTCGACGAACAGGCGTATGCCGTCGCCACCCAGTACTGCACCTCGTGTCACGGCGAAGGCTTCGTCGGCGCGCGCGCACCTGCCCTGTCGCGCGGCTCATTGCGGCACGCACAGACCCGCGATGAGATCGAGGAAGTGATCAAGAACGGCATCGTCGCCAACGGCATGCCAGCGTTCAAGGGCGCATTGAGCGATGAGCAGATCGCCTCGCTCGCGAATCTCATCACGACGATTCGGGACTTCTTCGAAACGCAGGCGCAGCAATCGATCGCCAGCTTCGAGAACAAGGTCTTCGAATCCGAGCTCGAGAAGTTCTCCGTCGAGATCGTCGCGAACGGCCTCGAAGTGCCGTGGTCATTTGCGTTCCTGCCTGACGGGCGAATCCTGGTCGCAGAACGCCCCGGCAACTTGCGCTTCGTGAGCAAGGATTCCGTGTCGGAGCCCGTCGCCGGATTTCCGGAAGTGTGGGCTCGGCAGGACGGCGGCATGATGGGATTGGCACTGCATCCGAACTACAAGCGCAACGGCTGGATCTATGTGTCGTACTCGGAGCCCGGCAGCGAGCTCGGCACCTCGATGACGCGCGTCGTGCGCGGCCGCATCAAGGACGGACGCTGGGTCGATCAGGAGGACGTCTGGGCGCCGACGCCGGCCGACTACATCGAGTCCAACATCCACTTCGGCTCACGGCTGCTGTTCGTGGACGGCAAGCTCATGTTCTCGATCGGCGATCGCGGCCAACGCGACGCCGCGCAGCTCACCTCGAATCCGTTCGGCAAGATCTTTCGCGTCAACGACGACGGCAGCACGCCGAACGACAATCCGTTCGCGCAGCAAGACGGCGCGCTCGGCGCGATCTGGTCGTACGGACATCGCAACCCGCAAGGTTTGGCGCGCGATCCACGCACCGGATTCCTGTGGTCGACGGAGCATGGCCCGAGGGGCGGCGACGAGCTCAACCTGATCAAGAAGGGCGCGAACTACGGCTGGCCGGTCGTGACGCATGGCGTCGATGACGACGGCTCGATCATCAGCAATGAAACTTCGCGCCCGGGCATGGAAGACCCAGCCGCCTACTGGACGCCGTCGATCTCGCCGTCGGTCATCGCGTTCTACACGGGCAAGCGCTTCCCGCGCTGGCGCAATCACATGCTGCTCGGCTCGCTGACCTCGCAGGAGCTGCGTCGCGTGGAGATCAAAGGAGATCGCGCGGTGAAGCAGGAAGTCTTGATTCCCAACTTCGGCCGTATCCGCGACATCCACACCGGACCCGACGGCTACATCTATGTCGCCATCGAGCGCTACGGCAAGATGGGTCAGATCGTGAGATTGGTGCCCGCGAAGAAGTAACGCGCTGCGCGCCTCGCGAGCGGCAGCTCTCCGCTCTCTTTATATTTCCGACGTTGTCTACGCTGAGCCTGGCCATCGTGGCCAGGCTCAGCACTTGTATCCTCTCCAGAAGCGAGCCCGCTTCCGCTCGGTATCTAGGGAAGCAAATCCATCAGCCGCTGCGCTTCCCGCTTCAGCGTGGCGTCGCCTTCCTCGAGCACTTCGCTCAGCATGTGCCGCGCGCTATCGGGATCGCCCATGTCGATGAACTGACGCGCCAAGTCGAGCTTGGTTTGCACTTCGCTGTGCGTCGCGGGCTCCGGTGCGGGCGCAGCGCTTTGGTTCACATCGGACTGTGAAGAGTTGGGCCCTTGTCCTTCCGGTCGTTTCATATCGTCGTCTGCTCGCTTCGCGATCCGGCTTGATGATCTCACCTTTTGTTCGCCGGTTCACTCGGCTGTAAAAACCATCGAGCGAGCGCCCGCGAACGCGAGCAAAGTTTTCCGATTTACATTCCCGAGCGAGCGATTCGTTCGGCGCGACGGACAAAAGAGGACACTTTGCGTGGCTCCAGCGACGCCTCTGCACGCGTCACGCAAGCGCTTGGCCACAGCCTATGGCCTAGAGTCTACAGCCAAAGAATGCAGCGCCTACGTAGCGAATAAGGGAATGTGCTTGACGCAGGACTCATCCGTCAGCACGAGGAGTAATCTGCGGTCGGCAACGCTCACCGCTGACTTGGAGGTCGTCTCATGCGCTCGCGTTCGCTCATTTGCATCTGCCTACTGATCGCCATACAAGGCATGTTCACGATTCGGGCGAGCGCCATGCCCGCCTTCGCACGGCAGTACAACATCAGCTGCGTTGCCTGCCATCAAGCCTTCCCGCGCCTCAATGCGTTCGGCGAACAGTTTGCGGCCATGAATTACCGACTGCCGCAGTGGCGCGACACCATGATGGATCTCGGCGACTCACGCCTTGCACTGCCGAAGTCGTTGCCGCTCGCCATCCGTGCACAGGTTTTCGTGCAAGGACGAGACGAAGGCGCCGACATCGACGTCTCCACCGGCGCACGCACGGCGGATACGAGTTTCGACTTTCAGGCGCCCTATCTCATCAAGCTGCTCTCGAGCGCGCCGCTCTCCGAGCACATCACGTTCTACTTCTACGGAATCTTTGCCGAGAAAGGCAGCAACAACGAAGCGCTCATCGAGGACGCGTGGTTTCGACACGATGACGTATTCGGCACCGGCATCGGTGCGCAGCTCGGGCAATTCCAAGTATCCGACCTGATGTTCCCGCGCGAAGTACGGCTCACGTTTCAGGACTTCTATGCTTATCGAGCTGCTGGCGTGACCTACGATCGCGGCATCATCCTGGATCGCAGTGCCGGTCCGCTCGACATCGCCGTCGGCTTCGTCAACGGCAGCGGCATCGAGCAGAACTTCCCGATCGACAGTCCTGGCTATCGTCGACCCGATCGACTGTTCGACAACGACTCACGCAAGTCGATCTTCGGCCGCGTCGGTTTCGACATCGGCCCTGTGGGCGTCGGCGTGTTCGGACTCACCGGCGAACAGCGCGGCGCGAGCGGCGAAGCCGGTCAATCGACCAGCGTGCGCAACACGGACAAACGGATCGTCGGGCTCGATCTCTCCGGAAACCTCGCCGGCAACGTGCATTGGTACGCGCAGGCGCTGTGGAATCGCTGGGATGACTTCCTCGATGAGACACCCGGCAAGGACTACGAGTGGTTCGGCGGCTTCGCGGGCATCGACTACATCCGCAACGAACGCTGGGCGTTCTCGCTACTCTACAACTACGCGGATGCCGGCGACTTCGACGACACCGACACGATCTTCAAAGGCATCGCGATCAATTCGGTGACCGTCGGCGCTTCGTACTACTTCATGCGCAACCTCAAAGGCGTGCTCGAGGCCAACGTCGATCTGCTCTCCAAGGACACGAGCGGCCCACCGTTCGTCGGGCACCAGACGAAGGAGCACTACATTCTGATCGGACTGGATGCGGCGTATTGAGGCGCGCCGAGGGGGCCGGAGGCTGGAAGCGGAAGGCTGGAGGCAGGAGGACAAAGCGCGCAGTGCGCGCCTTGTTCCGGCCAGAGCCCAGTGCCCAGCAGGCCCGGCAGTAGCCCGAAGTCTGTAGCCCGTAGCCTGTAGCCCGAAGTCTGTAGCCCGTAGCCCGTAGCCTGTAGCCCGCAGTCTTGAGAGCACGACCCGCACCCTTCTCTGACCAGCACCCAGAGCCCAGTGCCCAGCGCCCGGCGGTAGCCCGAAGTCTGTAGCCCGTAGCCTGTAGCCCATATCCTGTAGCCCGCAGTCTTGAGAGCACGACCCGCGCCTTCTCTGGCCAGCGCCCAGAGCCCAGAGCCCAGCGCCCGGCGGTAGCCCGTAGCCCGTAGTCTTGAGGGCGCGACCCGCGCCCTTCTCTGGCCAGCGCCCAGGGCCCAGTCCCCAGGGCCCAAAGAGAATATGTCGTATAACGCGCCCCTCCGGCCTGTGACCCGGGATCGTATACAAGTACTATTCGCACCTTTCGCGACACTCGATACTGGATTCGCTCCATGACCCACACCGCCGAGCCGGCCTGGGGCCGCGCCGTCGCCGACGGCATCGCCCTCGAAGGACCGGCGACACACGACATCACGAATACCAACGAGCACCACGGCAGGAACGGCGGCTACCGTCGTGAGGCGCAATGAGCGAGCGTCCAGTCCTCATCGCGGGCGCCGGCATCGGCGGCCTCGCCACCGCGCTCACGCTCCACCGGATCGGAGTCCCGTGCCACATCTTTGAAACCGTCCCGGAGCTCAAGCCGCTGGGCGTGGGCATCAACCTGCAGCCCAACGCCGTGCGCGAGCTCTACGAAATGGGCATCGGCCCGGAAGCACTCTCCACCATCGGCGTCGAGACGCTCGAATGGGCGCTGGTCGGTCTCAACGGCAAGGACGTGTACACCGAGCCGCGCGGTTTGCGCGCCGGCTACAACTGGCCGCAGTACTCCGTCCATCGCGGCAAGCTGCAGATGCTGCTCTATCGCGCGGTGCTGGAGCGGATCGGACCGCAGGCAATCACCACTGGCGTCAAGGTCACCGGCTATCGCAATCACCCGGACGGCAAAGGCGTCACCGCGCTCTTGCAGAACCGCGACGGCGAGCGCTGGGAAACGGCAGGCCGCCTGCTGATCGCCGCCGACGGGCTGCATTCGGCCGTGCGCCAGCAAATGCATCCGGCGCAGCCGCCGATTCATTGGGGCGGCGCGATCATGTGGCGCGGCGTCACGCGCGCCAAACCCATTCGCACCGGCGCCTCGTTCGTGGGATTGGGCACGCACCGCAAGCGCGTCGTGTTCTATCCGATTTCGGCGCCGGACCCGGACACCGGGCTCGCCGACATCAACTGGATCGCCGAGATCACCGTCGACAACCCGGGCAGCTGGCCCGAGAGCGACTGGAACCGCAAGGTGAAGCACGAGGAGTTCATCCATCACTTCACGCAGTGGAACTACGAGTGGATCGACATCCCCGCGATGATTCGCGGCGCATCGGAAGTGTTCGTGTATCCGATGGTCGATCGCGAGCCCGTCGACACCTGGCGCGACGGCAATGTCGTGCTGCTCGGCGACGCCGCGCACGTGATGTACCCGACCGGCTCCAACGGCGCGAGCCAGGCGATCGTCGACGCACGCGTGCTCGGCGCCATGATGCTCGAGCACGGCGTCAATGCCGAAGCGCTCGCGGCATACGACGAGAAGCTGTGCCCGGAAATCTCGCCGCTGATCCTGCGCAATCGCGGCGCCGGTCCTTTCGGCATTCTCAATCTGCTCGATGAGCGCTGCGGCGGCGTGTTCGAGAACATCGACGAGGTGATCCCGAAGGCCGAGCGCGACGAATTCATGCACCGCTACAAGGTGGCGGCGGGCTTCGCTGCGGAACGCCTCAATGCCGCTCCGTCGCTCATTCCTCCCGGCGCACGAGTCGGCCGCCCTGCTCTGAGCGAAGTCGCATGCTGAGACATTTCGTCTTCATCAAGTACAAGCCGGGCACGAGCGACGCGCACATCGACGAATTCATTCGGATGACGCGCGCTCTGCCCGAGAGCATCCCCACGATGCGCGATCTCGAAGTGGGCCGCGACGTGCTCCGCAGTGCGCGCAGCTGGAACGTCATGCTCGCGATGCGCTTCAACTCGCTCGAAGAGCTGCGCGAATACCAGGTGCATCCTGCGCACAAGGCCCTGATGGCCTTCAACGATCCGCAAGTTGCGGAAGTCGGCGCAGTGGATTACTTCGAGAACTAAGAACCAACAAGGCAGCGGTCGCGAAGAATGCCCGCTGCTCGATACGCCGCAGCGGAACCCCACGGATACGCGCGAGCGCTGCCCTACACGCGCAGCGCCTGCGCCAGCGCGTCGAACAATGTCTCCCATCCGTGCCGCGTCTGCTCCAGCCACTCCGGCGAGAGCTCGTGGGTGAGCACGAGATTGCACCCCGTGCTCGTCGGCACGATGTCGATGGCGACGCAGTCCACTTCCTCCGAATACTTCGGCACCTGCACAGTGAACACGAGCCGCCTGGGTCGATCGAATTCGAGATAGGTACCGCGATGCTCGACGTCGCCTTCTTCGCGACGGTCGACGATCGAGTAGCTTCCTCCAGCTCGCGCGTCGATCTCTGCGCGCACGATCGTGCCGTTCGGCGTCTTGAACAGCCACTTCGACACCACGCCCGGCTCGATCCACGCGTCGAAGACACGTTCCGCCGGCGCAGCGAAGTCGCGGCTCACGCGAACGATCGCCTTCTCTCTCGGCAAGACGCGCTCGTACTCCTGCTGTACCTCGGAGTGTGCGGACCAAAAAACCCGCGGCGTGCGGCCGTGAAGGTTGTCGAGCAGGATGTCGAGGTGCGTGTGCCAACCGCTTGCGACGTTGCACATTTCGCCGCGGTCGCTGAGGCGGCGCTGCGTGACCGTGAGCAACACGTCGGCGCCTTCCGCTTTCAACTGAAAGGTCACCTCCGAAGAGTCGGAAGCTTCGCCCCAAGTGAAGCTGAGCAAGTGCGGCGGATCGAGCTGCGTAATGCGGCCATGCACGGTGTCGCCGTTTTCAAGATCCTTGTACTTCTCAGGCGGCGACTCGACATGCGGCGACAGATCGGCATGCTGGAACTTGAGCTCGACGCGGCCGCCGACCTTGAGCTCCATCTCACCCGGAGCGAGCCACTTGCCGCGCTTCTTCGAGTCCGTGAGATAGGTCCACACTTCCTCGATCGAACCGGGCAGACGCCGCTCGATGCGCAACGTTCCGGGTGCAGTCACTTTACCGAGCTCGCCCATCAGTCATCCTCCCGGTCCGGATGCCGGAGCAGTTCCTCCAGCGCATCGAGACGCTCATTCCAGAAGCGTTCGTAGAAGCCGAGCCACTCGTGCGCAGCGCTCAGCGGCTTGGGATTCAGCCGGCAATAGTGCGTTCGACCGCGCACGGTACGTCGCACGAGCCCCGCTTCCTCGAGCGCACGAACGTGCTTCGACACCGCCGCAAGCGACATCCGAAACGGGGCGGCCAACTCACTCACCGTACGCTCGCGCGCCGCAAGGCTTCGCAGCATACGCCGACGCGTGGGGTCAGCTAGGGCTCGGAAGACAAGATCAAGCGTCTCGGCACTTTCCTTAACCATGCGGTTAACTATACGCCGATCGCCAGCATGGTCAACCGTTCGGTTGAATAAATCGGCAATCGCCGAAGGAAGCGCCTTCTTATGGCTAAAAGCTAAGAGGTTTCGTTCGTCACCACTGACTGAAGAGAATGCCGGCGATGACGATCGAGATAAACAAGTTGAACCACGGCCTTACTTTCGCCTCCGCGGCGCGATAGCGTAAGCTTCCCCTAATTGTAGACAGTTGGAGCTAGACTCTCCTAGCGAAGGGAGAGTCCATGAAGAAGTCAAAAC
>CALLKK010000023.1 GCA_938008435.1 uncultured Steroidobacter sp.
CTAATGAGCCGCTGCCAACGGCTGCTTGAACCCTAGCCCGGAGACCCGGAGTGTCGGGTAAATACGAGACTTGTACAATCCAAGTGACCCCGGTGAGCGGTAGACCGAAGGCGACTTAAGCCACCCGGTCTAATCATTAGAACGGCGCTCTGGCGCAGCAGGCAGGCGACCCGCCTCGCCTGGCATCGTGCGCTACAAACGGTATGCGCCCTGAGTTCGAGCCCTTCGTACGCAAGAGAACACGCGAAGGATTATTCCGGGAGCGGCGAATAGTACAGCGTGACACCGCAGTTCGGGCAGAAGTGCTCGCGCAAGCTGTAGTTGTCTACCTTGCGCGTGTGAATTCGCGAATTCTTGCATTCACGACAGCGCGCTTGCCCGTCCTGGATGTGCTGCGGATAGGTCTGCGCGTACCAATCGAAAGACTGGGCACGCATCCGCTTGAAGCGGCGATAGTTCCACCAGAAAACGCTGCCCACCAGGGCGAGCATTATCAAGAAGATTTCCATGCGTCTCCCCGACAATTTCTCTTGCGAATGTCTTTCCGACCCACACTTGCGCGTAGGCAAATAGACAGTTTACCGCCGACCACCTGCTCGCGGATCGACATGGCTACAGAAGTGTGAAGCGAGTCGATTTATCTAATCAGCTCGTAATGCTTACTCAGCGGACACGTCGGCGTCCTGCTGCTGTTGCGCCAAGCCAAGACGGCACTACGCGGGGTCACGTTGCATCGTGACATCCAAACCAGTCTGGAGTCGGCAGTTCACTTGGCGTCCATCCATCTGCTTTCGCGCGATTGATCTCGTCGCCTACCGCGAACTCAAGCCGTTTCAGTATCGGATTCGGTTTCCACTGCAGTGTCTTCCGTGACGGGATCCAGGAGCATCTGATGTTCGAGCCACTGCTGTCGGGCTCTTGGATCGCTCTTGATGCGCTCTTCGATGCTGAGGCTCTCGCGATACTCGGCGGCCTGGGCCGCCATCGTCCAAGCGCACTGGATTCCCAGAGCCTCGATGGTCTCTTCGATCTCCGTAATCGTGACGCGGAAGAACTCCTTCCGATGGTTGACTTTATTGACTTGGTTGAGCAGAAACTTGCGATGCAGCTCGCGTTCCAGCTTGGGCGCGTCATCGGCATAGATCATGGCATGCACATCGAAACCGAAAGGAACGCTTGCGTCGCCAAGCTCGCGCACGCGATCGAGTGGGTCGAGTCGGCGCGTCATGCCGATCTTGTAGACGTTTTCGCCGAACGAGCCGATGTTCGACACGATGTAGACGTGACCGGACTTGGTTTGCTGCGCCATGGATTTCGCGCGCTGGCTCTTCGCTTCGGCTTCCTGTAGTCGCGCGGTCAGTTCGGCGAGCTGGCTTTCGTACTTCGCTCGCTGTTCTTCACTTGCCCGGGCGATCAGTCCTTGCATGCGTTCCATGGCCTTTCTGACCGCCGCCTCTTCTTTTTCGGCTTCTCGCTTGGCGCGTTCGAATTCTCGTTGCGCCCGCTCTTCTTCTCGGATTCTCGCTTTGATCTGACGCTGCTCCTCTCGTTCCTTGTCGCGTAGGGCGACAACAGCAACGGCCCACTTGAGCTCATCGAGGCGGGCTTCCAGGTATTCCTGACTAATACGAGTATCTCGAAATGCCGCGCCGTTATAGTTCACGAGGGAGAAGGCATCTCGTATCTGTTGCCTCAGGGTGCCGATGTTGTCGGATCTGACGCGCGACAGGATGGAATCGACCTTTCCGTTGAAAGCATCCAGGACGAAGGCAATAGCCATCTTGCGGCGATCGGGATCTACGTAGCCGCAAGTCGCAGCGCGACCTTGGTCGACCAGAAGCTGAGAGCGCTGGCGCGCCAGCTTGAGTTGGCGGCCTGCGTCAGCGAACGCGTATGCGTCGGCGAGCTCATCGAGAAGGCTGTAGGTCGGCTCAAGGTATCGGTCGCCGTAACCTTCAATCTTGTTGCGCATGGCGTCCAGGACGCCTTTTATGTGATCGGCGTGCTTCAACGCTTTGTAGGCGTCTCCAGCAATCTCTTGAACGCGGCGCTGAGCCTGGGCGATGATCTCCTGTGCCTGCACTCCCGCGGTTTCTAGTTTTTCGTTGGCCTTCTCGACTCGTTCGCGCGCTTGCTCGCGCGATTCGTTGAGCAATGCTTTTGCTTCGGCTTTGATCTGTTCCGCCTCTCGGGCCGCCTCCAAGCGTATTCTGGCGGCTTCGGCCTTGGCGTCTTCGACAACCAGGTAAGGTCGCAGTCGTTCGAGCTGTTCGCGCAACGCGCTGATTTCACGTTGAGCGATCTGGACCTGGTCGTTGGCACTGGATGCCGCGGCGTGAGCTTCCGTCAGCTTCTTCTGTAGCCTATCGGCCCGCCTCCTCTCTTGAAGCCACAAGTACCCAATGACCCCAACGGAAACGATGAGGATGATCGCCATGACGGCTTCCCTGTAGAGCGATTTGTTGGCTTGTTATCGGCTCGTGCCAGTTCCTTGCGGGCAAACGGGCGTGCGCTTCAGACCGTATTGATTGTTGCTTCTTGAAGATAATGCAAGTCGTTGTAAAGACAAAGAGGGCCAGATGGGGCACTCGTCGTAGTCTCGTCGCGGCCATTCGAAAGGGAGGCGACGGGTCTGGAACGTATCCACTCCCCTGTTTTGGCTGTTGACGAGGCTGGCCAGCGGACTCCAATAATCGACCCTTGAGCAGGAATCCGAAGATGTTGGCCATTACTGCCCGTCCGTCACTCCCAAGTGTGATCGCGCTGCTTCGACAGGCAGGGCTTCCAACCGAGGACATTACTGCAGAGCGGGTGGACGATTTCTTTCAAGCGGGCGAGCCGCAGGCGCCCGTCGGCATTGTGGGGCTCGAGCTCTCGCCGCCTTATGCTCTGCTTCGCTCGCTCGTCGTAGCTCCGAGCGCTCGGTCGAGCGGCCTGGGATCGCGGCTATTGGCGCATGCGGAGACGCACGCTCGCTCGCGCGGCGTGCGTTCGTTGTATCTGCTGACCACTACGGCCGAAGCGTTTTTCGCAGCGCGAGGTTACGTGCGAGCGGATAGAAACGACGCGCCGCCGGCCATTCGATCCTCTGCCGAGTTCTCTGCCCTGTGCCCTGCCAGTGCGGCTTTCATGGTGAAGAAGCTTGCAGAATGAGCGCGACCTAGAGCGTTCACGCATCATCCGATGAAGATCAGCTCGCGCTCTCAGTACCCCGCACCATCAGGACAGGCACCGTCGTCGTGCGTAGCACGCCTTCGGCGTCGCTGCCCATGACGAGCCGCCGCAGGCCGCGTCGTCCGTGCGTGCCCATGACGATGAGGTCGGCCGAGGTCTCCTTCGCTTGTTCGACGATGATCTGGGCGACGCGTCGGCCAAACGTTTCGACGAGCGCTGTCTTGTAAGTCGCGCCTTCCTGGCGTGCGATCGTGTCGGCGCGATCGAGGATCTGCTGGCCGGCTTTGCGCAAGGCCGCCGTGAGATCGCTGTAGTAGACGGACGAGAGATAGGAGGTATCCATTGGCGTCAGGAAGAACTCGTCGACGACGTGCATCACGTGCAATGTCGCGCCGAGGCTCTTCGAGAGCCTGATTGCTTCGCGCAACGCCAGCTCGGACGGTTCGCTTCCGTCGACCGGCACGAGAATGTTCTTGTACATGATGCCTCCGGAGATCCGAATACCGTTGCAGCTGTCTCGATGCTACCGCTCATGCGGCTGGCACTCGGATAGGAGATTCACGGAGGCCGATGAGGAAACTCACACGCAGAGCGGGTTCGAGGGCACCGCCTCACAATCTCAGGGCGTCTGCCCTCCTCTGCTGCTCTGCGATTCGACGAGCACGGAGAACCCCGCGCTTTCGAAGATCGTTCGGGCGGCCGGCGAGCGCAGATATTCAATGTACTTCGCGGCGGCAGGGCTCGCTCTGCGAGTGAGCGCAGCGGGATACGTAATGGGATCGTGCAGGTTCTCAGGAAGCTCCGCGACGACGCGCACGCGATTATCGATGCGCGCATCGGTCGCATAGACGATGCCGAGGGGTGTTTCCCCGCGCGCCACGTACATGAGAGCGGTGCGTACGTTCTCGGCAAGCGCGAGCCTCTTCTCGATGCGGTCCCATACGCCAAGCGAGACGAGCGCAGCCTTGCCGTAGCGGCCCGCCGGAACAAAGTCCGCCGCCAGCGCAAGCCGGCCGCTGGGGCCCAGTGCTTCGATCAGGGTGCTGCTGCGCGCCAAGTCGATCGACACCGATCTGTTTCGGGGTGCTATGAGGACCAGGCGATTGCCGAGAATGTCGCTACGGGTCTCGGGCCGGATGAGATTGCGCTCCTGGAGATAGTCCATCCAGTCACGATCGGCGAGCATGACCAGATCGGCGCGCGCGCCGGATTCGATCTGCTTGGCAAGCGCCGAGCTCGCCGCAAACGACAGCCTCACGGGGACGCCGGTGGCGGCGGTATAGGCGTCGCTCACCGCTTGTAGAGAGTCGGTCAGCGAGGCGGCGGCAAAGACTGTCAGTGTTTGTTGCGTCGTGCCGGCGGCGAAGGACGGACACGATGCGATGGCAGCGAACAGAACGAGCAGCCTCGCAAGGAGCATCATCGTGGTTCCTCCGTGGGTCGCGGACCAGGCCGCGACGTCAGAAGGCTCGATGATAGATGACAACGCAGTCCGTGCGCGCGGCGCCACCTTTGCAGGGCTTCGTGCTGAACGTCCGAAACGCTAGGCAGGCGGTGAATCGGTCGCTGGCCGAACCCGCCATTCGCGTCGCTGTTCGTTCGTAATGGAGCCGGTGATGTCGGTGAGCAGGCTCGTCACGTGGTCGACGGCATCGTCGATGGCGACCACGCCGAGGAGAGAGCCGCGGGCATCGACGACGGGTACGCGACGAATACCTGCGAGACGCATCGCTTGGAGCACCTCGCCCAGGTCATCGCCCTCGCTTGCCGTCAATGGCTGCCGCGTCATCACGTCTTCTACCGTAACGGCGCGGGGATTGATGTCGCGCGCAGTCACTTGCAGGACGATGTCTCGGTCGGTGAGGACACCGATCGGGCGGCGTAGCTTGTCGGCATGCTTGACCACGACAAGAAAGCCCACGTGTTTCTCGCGCATGAGCTTGGCCGCATCGACGATGTCCACCTCGTTGCTGATCGCGACAGCGGCGCGCCGACAGATTTCTCCGACTCTCATTGCTCGTCCCTCCGATCTCCGATGCGGCCGATAAGTCGCGCAGGGCGCGTGGATCCATGCACGGTGCAACGTCTACATGGCCGTCATGGGTCCGTGTCGTCGCCCTGCCCTGTCGCGCGTCGCTCGTTACGCTGACCTACTTCACCTCGATCTTGACGGGGTTGCTCTTGGCGCTCTGCGTCTTCGGGATGCGCACGCGCAAGACGCCGTCCTTCGTTTCCGCTTGAATGCCCTTCGGATCGATGTCGTCAGGCAGAGAGAACGTGCGGGAGAAGCTGCCGTAGAACCGCTCGACGCGGATTTCGTTCTCGTTCTCCTGCTCCTTCTCGTGACGGCGTTGACCCGAGATCGTGAGCGTGCCGTTGTCGAACGTGACGGATAGGTCTTCCTTCTTCACTTCGGGCAGCTCGGCTTTGATCACGTATTCCTTTTCCGTTTCCTTGATGTCAGCCGCCGGCGTCCACTCGAAGCGTTCTTCGCCGTTGCGACGCAGTGTGCGCGCGAACATCGGCGAGTACTGGCGAAACATGTCCTCGATCTCGCGGAACGGCTCCCAACGGGTAATATTCATCGCGGTGTCTCCTTACGGTTGGTTTCGAGCAAGCGATTGCAGTGTTTCCCTTCGACGTGCGGGCGACCATTCGGAGAAGGTCGTAAGCGATACGGGATTCATATGAACCGCGTTCGATCCATATGTGCGGCTTGTCATCTCGGCCCGGCGAATCGAGGACACGTTGTCCTGCAACAGCGACAGGATCGCCGATGAGGCGTTCTCGCCTCGGCACGATCGGGCGGAGAACGATCGCTGCGCTTTCTCTGATGCTGGTGCTCGCGATGCTCTCGGTGCAGGCGAGCGAACATGAGCCGCGCGTACCGGCCTCGCTTGGCTCGCATATGTCCGCGCTGATCGAAACGTTGCCGCCTGTTGCGCAGCGGGCGCTGCAGAGAGTCGGCGATGAAGAACGCAAGCTGCTTGCGTTGCGCGCGTACATACGTGCAGGCGCGGAGCTGCCTGGACGTTGGACATGGACCGCACGGCAAGTCGGGTCTTTCAAGGCGTCCGCGGAGTACGAGCGCCTGCTCATGGCGGTGCAAGCCGTCACAGACGAGTTCGAGCGGCGCAATCCTGGCTACAGCCTGTACACGAATCTGGAGGTTCGTACTCTTGCAGTGCAGCTCGAGCGTTGGAACGAAAATCCCAGAGTGGGACGAACCGCTCGCGAGCTATGGCGTGCCGCCGAGCGAGAGCTTGCGCGGCGCAACTATCCGAATCACGCGACCCCGCAATCGCGCGAACGCTTCGAGCAGTTCCTGAGAGGCTGGATACCGCATACGCCGGCGCCGTTAGCGGCGCCGGGTCTATCAGCTCATGGCCAGCTACGCGCGATCGACTTTCAGATCGTAAGGAACGGTGCGGTCGTTGCCGGCCCGGAAGTTACGACCGTGGAGAGCGTTTGGGAGCGCGGCGGCTGGCGCGAGAAATTGCATGCTGCCGTGGTCGCCTCGGGTGCGCCCTTTCGCGGCCCTCTCGCCGTACCGAATGAGCCTTGGCACTACACGTACGTCGGCGAGAACTGATGGCGTCAGGCGCGTTGCCGCGCTGCGCGACTCTTTCTAGGCCGCTCGGTCGCAGGCAGCACGATCGCTTCCTTGCGTGTGCGGCCAAGCTGTAAGCGGAACTCAGCGGGTTTGACGACCAGCAGATCGCATGGCACGTTGCGAATCACGCTCTCGGCGGTGTCGCCTACGACGAATCGTTGCAGCCAGCGGCGGCTGATGATGCCCATCGCGAGCATCGGCGCCGGCAGCTTGGTGGCGAATTCGGTCAAGGCGTCCGCTACGCGCCCGTGCTCGATGTGAATCGCCGCGACGTCGGCGTGAGCGCGCCGGACGACTTGCTTGAGCTTCGATTCCATTTGTTGATCGTGACGCTTGCGCTCGCGCTGCGTCGCACCGAGCGGATAAGCGCCCGGCGCAACGACATGCACCGCGTGACACGGAGTCTGCAGCGCTGCTGCCAGCGTGCTGGCCCACGTGACGACGGACACGTCGAGGTGCGCGGGCTTGTCGTAGGCATGCGTAGGGTCCAATGCCGCGAGCACCGCACCCGTATCGCGGGCCGACGAGGCGGGATGCACGATGAGGACCGGTCGCGGGCAGAGGCGCATGAGCTCCCAATCCGTCAGGCGCAGGAACGGCCGCACGTCCGGTCGATGTTCGTGGGCGCCGGCCACGACTAGATCGGCTTTCTCTCGGATCGCGCCGCGTATGATCGCTTCGTGCGGAGGATCCTCCCATACGACGCTCACAGTCGTCGCGATACCCGCCCTCTTGAGCGCCTTGGCGCGACGCTCGAGTGCCTGCATCCGCTCGGCGACATAGAGGCCGCGTGCCTTCGCGAGACGTTGCGAGGCAAACAGCCGCGAGCCGCTCAGCGAGCTGTCGAATGCCGCATGAAACAAGATGAGCCGCGCGCCGAGCGCCTTGGCGAGTTGCGCCGCGCGATCGACGACCCACAGCTCTTTGGCCAACGGATCTGCGATGGCAACGAGGATCGTGCGCACCTGCGTCTTCGCTTCGGTCTTACGTCGTCGGGTCGAGGCGTTGAGTGATCGGCTCATTGTGCGCTGCTCGCGTTGGAGTCCCAATGATTGTCAGAGGTTCGTCTGGTCGCCAGGAACATCGGCAGGAACGCTCGCACCCTCGTGCGCTGCGAGACAGTCGATGTGCTCGAGGCCGACGCCGTAGCAGCTCATGGAGATCGAGCCGAGCGTGCAACCGCGCAGCCAGGCGCGTGCGGGCAAACCGTCGGCGGCGGCGATGCCGGCGATGTAGAGCAACGGCAGGAAGTGATCCGGCGTCGGTGCAGCGAGGCGGAAATCCGGATGCTCGGTCAGTTTCGCGATATCGCCCGGGCGTTCTTCGAGCAGCGCCGTGGCCGCATCGTCGAAACGCTGCGCCCACTCTTCCCCGCTGTCGTGGCGTTGCCAATCGAGGCGCCGCAGATTGTGGACGACATTGCCGCTTGCGAGGATGAGCACGCCCTGTTCGCGCAGCGCGTTCAAGCGAGCGCCCAGATCGAGGTGATACTGCAGCGGTTTCGTGGCGTTGATCGACAACTGGACGACCGGTACATCGGCTTGCGGGTACATGTGCGCAAGGATGCTCCACGTGCCGTGATCGAGCCCCCACTGATCGTGGTCGAGCCCGAGCCAGTCGGGTTTGGCGAGCTCGACGATGGTGTGTGCGAGCTCCGGCGAGCCGGGCGCCAGATACTGGAACGCGAAGAGCTCATCCGGAAACCCGTAGAAATCGTGAATCGTGCGCGGCCGCGGCATTGCAGTCGCTGCCGTGGCTGCGATGTACCAGTGCGCGGAGATCGCGAGAATCGCCTTGGGTCGCGGCAACGCGTGCGCCAGGCGTTGCCAGGCGAGCGTATATGCGTTCGATTCGAGCGTGTTCATCGGGCTGCCATGCCCGACGAAGATCGCAGGGAGCGCCGTCATGCGCCAGCACCTCGTCGTTGCAAGTCCTGCATTCTAGCGGGAGCGAGCGTTCCATCGCACACGGATAACCCGACATGGATAGCGGGACTTCGCGCGCGACCAGCAGTCCCCGTATGCACGCGCCGGCAAAGTGGTCGCTGCCGAACGCCGAAAGTGGCTATGGACCCAGACCACTCTGTCGGCTGTAGTGCAGGCCACGCTTCACCTAAGGGATCTAACCATGACAGTGCACGCAGAGAAGACTGTGCCCGCCTACTTCAGTTCCGCCGCTCGGGGGATCGTTCTCGGAGGCTTCAGCGCAGGACTGGCCGATTTCATCTACGCGACGGTGCGCACGGTCATGGACGGCGGCTCGTGGATGCGACCGTGGAAAGGCGTGGCAAGCGGCTTGTTCGGCAGAGCGGCGCACGATGGCGGTTTGGAAATGGTCGTGCTGGGTGTCGCCCTGCACTTCTTCATTTGCTTCGCCGCCGCGGCGCTCTTGTACTTGATCGCATCTCGCGTGAGATGGCTTCCGCGCCATTGGTTCGTGCTCGGCGGACTTTATGGCGTCGCGTTCCTCGCGGCGATGAACTATGTGATCTTGCCGCTCTCGGCCATCGGGCGCGGCATTTATCCCTTGGACGGCATCCACATCACGGCGTTCGGCCACATCGTGTTGGTCGGCTGGCCGACCGCATTCTTCGTCGCGCGCGCGCTCCCGCCGATTCGTTCCGCACGCGACGCGAAGGCAGCCTACGGCACACCGGATGTGCCGTAGGCCCGCGGGCTCACGCCAGCGCCTTCTTGATCGCAGCTTCCGCCACCGTCCGCATTGCGGCGTAGCCGGCCGGGGTCGGATGGACCTCGTCCGGCGCCAGCTCGCGCTTGACGTTGCCCTGTTCATCGGTGAGCACGGCAGCGTAGTCCGCATAGACGGCGCCGATCTTTTCGGCATACGCACGAATCCAATCGTTGAGCGCGAGCACGGCCGCTTTCGGTTGGATTTCGGGTCGCCACCAATACCGCGTCGCCGGCGGCACCGAGCCGAGCACGATGCGAATGCCGTGTGCCTGGGCGATCTCGCACATCGCCATCAGGTTGTTGTGCGTGTCCTCGGGACGCATGGGGCCTGTGTTCTGGGCGATGTCGTTCGTGCCCGCCATGATGTGTACGACCTTGGGCTTGAGGTCGATGACGTCCGCATGCATGCGCACGAGCAGTTGCGGTGTCGTCTGTGCGCTGATTCCTCGGCCGACATTGCCCTTCGAGAAGAACTCCGTGTCGGTGCGCGCCCAGCCTTCCGTGATCGAGTCGCCCAGGAACACCGTGGTGACGGGCTCGCCGCTGGCGATGAGCTTGGCGTTCGCTTCGCGATAGTGTGCGAGCCAGGCCCAGTCGGTCAGCAACAGTGGCGGCTGCAAGGCCGGTGCGGTGTTGGGCTGTTCCCCACAGCCTTCGATGGCATGGACGAGCGACGGTAAGGCAATGCCTGCTCCGACCGAGGCGGTGATGAGGCTGCGTCGAGTCAAGCGCGTCATGTTGTTGGTCTCCGCGGCAAATGGTGTGAGCCGGTGCGATGCAAGGTTCGCTCGATGGCTCGCCGAGCGAAGCGATCGTTCTTGTTCTCAGGATCGGCGCAGTCTGAAGCGTGCCGAACGGATCGAGCCGGTACGTCCCCCAAGACTTTGCCGATGCCTTGCGCATGAACGTATACCGCGCCCGATACGGGCGCGGCAACTTCTCCTCGACATGAATTGTGGAGATCGTGGAAGGGACTAACGGTGGGCGCCGCAGGCGGCAAGCGCGGCAACGTCGTGGACGGTCGTCGCGAGAGAATCGCTATACTGGAATTGCACGCGCTTGACGTTGCAGACGAGCTCGTAAGCGATGCGACCCGACGCTTTCGCGACTTCAGCGACCGGCACCGTCCGGCCCCACAGCTCGACCTCGCTGCCTTCGCGTGCTTGCGGGATGTCCGTGAGATCGACCATCAACATGTCCATGGAGACGCGCCCCACGATGCATGTGCGCCTTCCCGCGACGGCGACCGGCGTGCCGGACGGTGCGGTTTGCGGATAGCCGTCGGCATAGCCCGCGCACACGAGTCCGACACGCATGGGTCGAGGCGCAATATACGTGGCGCCGTAACCGAGCGCTTCGCCGGTTTGCACCGTGCGCACCGCGAAAATGCGACTGTTGAACGTCATGACGGGACGCAGGTTCGGCAGCACGTTTCCTTCCGGCGCGATCCCGTACAACATCAGGCCCGGCCTTGCCCAATCGCGTCGTGCTTTCGGCCACCACAACAGGCCGGCGGAATTACACAGGCTTCGCTCGCCTTCGAGGTGAGCCGTCGCACGATCGAACCGTTGAATCTGCTCGCGCGTCAACGCGCTGTGCGGATCGTCGGCGCAAGCAAAGTGCGTCATGAGGGTGATCGCGCCGACTTTTCCCGTGGCCATCAAACGACGATAGGCTGCCTCGGCCACCGCGCAATCGAATCCGGCGCGCCGCATTCCGGTATCGAGCTTGAGCCAGACGCGCAGGCTGGCGCGCGGGATGTCGCTGCGCTCGATGATCGCGATCTGTTCCTCGTGATGCACGACGAGCCACAAGTCGAGCTCGCAGGCAAGGCGCATTTCGGCATCGTTGAAGACGCCTTCGAGAATGAGGATCGGCTGACGTATGCCGGCAGCGCGCAGCGGTACCGCTTCGTCGAGAAACGCGACCGCAAAACCGTCGACGTGATCTGCGAGCGCACGCGCGCATTCGAGCGCGCCGTGCCCGTAGGCGTTCGCCTTGATCACGGCGAGCGCGCGGCCGCCATGAATCCGCCGTGCGAGCTTGTAGTTCTCGCGCAGCGCATCGAGGTCGATGACCACGTTCGATGGACGCGTCATACCGTGCCCTCGCGGTGGCGAATGACCGGCGTGCGGCGGGTGCTCGTACGTCGATAGCGCGAAAGATCCAATCCGTCGGTGCGGATCGCAGGCGTGAGCCCGGTCGCGAGATCGGCGATAAGCTGGCCGGACCCGCAGGCCATCGTCCAGCCTAACGTGCCATGGCCGGTGTTGAGGTAGAGATTGCGATACTCGGTCGCGCCGACGATCGGCGTGCTGTCGGGCGTCATGGGGCGCAGCCCCGTCCATATCTGTGCAACTGCGATGTCTCCGCCGCCGGGGAACAGATCGTTCGTCACCCGTTCGAGGGTTTCGCGCCGAGCCGCAGGTAGGCTGAGATCGAATCCTGCCAGCTCGGCCATGCCGCCGACGCGAATGCGCTGATCGAAGCGCGTGATTGCGATCTTGTACGTTTCATCGAGGACCGTGGAGACCGGTGCGGCCTGTTCATCTACGATCGGCATCGTCAGCGAGTATCCCTTCACTGGATAGACAGGCAGATCGATGCCGAGCGGCGCGAGCAAAGCACGCGAGTAGCTGCCGCAGGCCACGATGTACGCATCTGCCGTCAACACGCCGTCGCGCAAGCGCACGCCGGTGACGTGCCCGTTGCGTGCCTCGATCGCCTCCACAGGGCAATCGAAACGGAACTCCACGCCACGGCTGCGTGCCGCGTCCGCCAGGCGGCGCGTGAACAGATAGCAATCTCCCGTTTCATCGTTGGGAAGCCGCAACCCGCCGGTCAGCTTGTGCCGCACGCGCTCGAGCGCCGGCTCCACACGCGCAAGCTCGCTTGCGTCCAAGAGCTCATAGGGAATGCCGAGCTTGTCGAGCACGGCGGTATCTCGTGTCGCGGCAGCAAGCTGCGCATGTGTGCGGAAGAGCTGCAGCGTACCGGCCGCACGCTGTTCGTACTCGATGCCGATCTCGGCGCGCAGCGCCCGCAAGCAGTCGCGGCTGTACTCCGCCAAGCGCAGCATGCGTTCCTTGTTCGTCGCATAGCGCGCGGCCGAGCAGTTGGCGAGCATCGCTGCTAACCAGCGCAGCTGATAGAAGCTGCCGTCCCAGCGAATGTGCAACGGTGCATGACGTTGGAACAGCCAGCGCAATGCCTTGAGAGGAATGCCGGGCGCTGCCCAAGGCGTCGAGTAACCGGGTGAGATTTGGCCTGCGTTGGCGAAGCTCGTTTCCAAGCCGGGACCGGGCTGGCGGTCGAGCACGGTGACGCGGGCGCCGCGTTGCGCGAGATACCACGCGCTGGTGATGCCGATGACGCCGCCGCCTAGAACGACCACGTGCATGACAATCCCCTCTCCTGCTGCCCAATTGGATGCCGCATCCAGTCTAGGAAGGTGCGGTGAGCGACTTTTGCCAAAAGTAGGGCCCGAAATAGGGTTTTCCACCAGCACCGGCTGTCATTTCGGCCTGTTGCTAGTGAAAATCACTGCTGTAACCGCGATGCTCAGCGGAAATGAGGGTTTCCTATGCAGCAGTTCGATCGTATCGACCGCAAGATCCTCGACATCCTCCAGCGCAACGGCCGGATCTCGATCACCGACCTGGCGCAGGAAGTCGGCCTGTCGTCCACGCCCTGCGCCGAGCGTGTACGGCGACTCGAACGTAACGGCGTGATCACGGGGTATCACGCGCACGTCGCGCCGCAGGCGCTCGGCAAGAAGCTGCTCGTCTTCCTGGAGATCAAGCTCGCAGTGAAGTCGGACGAGGTGTTCGAGAAGGTGAAGAAAGAGCTGCAAGGCATTCCAGACGTTTTGGAATGTCACCTCGTTTCGGGCGACTTCGATTACTTGGTCAAGGCGCGCCTTGCGGAGATGAACGACTATCGACGGCTCTTGGGCGAGATCCTGCAGCGATTGCCGGCCTCGGCCGAGACACGCAGCTACGTCGTGATGGAAGAGATCAAAGAGACCTGCTACGTGCCGGCTTAGGAAGCATTCCCCGGGCTCGCCTGCGGGAAAGGCGGTCGTCCTTCGTCATCCGGTCGCTGCTCCGCGACGGCGGAATGTTCGGACCTAACGTCGAAGCACTCTGGCTTGTCACGGCGACGCGCCATGCGCATGCTGCCGCTTCCTTTGTTACGCGACGCGTGCACATGGAATCCACCGAACAGCCTGCCTCACCCCGTCCGCCTGAGATGGTCGATGCCGTCTGGTTCGAGACGCGTTGGGGCATCGCGATGTGTGTGCTCGCCGTCTGTCTGGCCGGTTCTGCGCTCCTGCTTTATCTCGCGATCTATCTCGCCTGGCTGTAGCACTCGCGGCGCGACGAAGTTCTGCTACAAGCTCCCTTCGAATCTCTGACGGCGCTTGCGTCGTTGCGATGATCTTTAGGCGTGCGCGCTTATGCAGGAGGACTAGCAACGCAAGAGTGCCGTTCGTCATGGAACCGATCGAGTTGCGAGTCGTTGCGTTTGACGCCTCCCACTCATCACCTCGGCCGGAGACCCACCATGACGTTCGCCCTCTTCGACGATCGCGGCACGCCGCTCGAGCGACAACGATTCACTTGGCGCGAGCTCGCCGGGAAACCGATCAGTAAGTTGGACGACGACGCGTTCACGCGCGTGCGTGTCATTCTGATGCACGGCATCGAGTCCGAGGCGGTGCGGTTTCAGCACGCGGCAGCGCGGATGAACGGCGAGCTGCGTCTGCCGCTTGCTCAAGTCAGACGAGTGGAGCATCACCAGCAGACGTTGGTGAACTGGCTGCTCGGGGCCGATCACTCTCCGCTCGAGACGACCATCGGCTACGAACAAGTGGCGATCGAGATCACCGCTGCGCTGGCGCAGCAGGAGCCCGACCCGTATCTCGCGCAGACCTATCGCTACGGTCTGCTCGAAGATTTCGATCACATGTACCGCTATGCGGCATTGCTGGATCGGATCGAGGGCAAGGATGCCAACAACATCCTGCAGAGCTACACCGACGTGGCACCCGGACGGCCGACGGTCGTCGAGCATCGCTCGCCTGAGAACGACTTACGCCGTCCATTCGATCGCCGCACGGCGGCGCCGATCACGAAGCTCAATGCAATGACGCTCGTCGCGGCGGAGCATCAGACGCATGACTACTACATGCACGTGGGACCGTTGTTTGCGGATCCTGTGGCGCGTCAGCTCTACGCGGAGATCGCTTCGATCGAAGAGCAGCATGTCACGCAGTACGAGTCGCTGCTCGACCCGACCCAGACTTTGCTCGAACAGTGGCTGCTGCACGAAGCGAACGAAACCTACAACTACTACAGCTGCGTGCAAGCCGAGACGAATCCGCGCATCAAGGCGCTCTGGGAGCGCATGCTGGATTACGAGCTGGGTCACTTGCACCTCGTCAGCGAGCTATTCAAGCAGTACGAACGGCGCGACCCGGTCGAGATCGTGGGCGAGCGCCTGCCTGAGCCCTTCCCCTTCGAGAGCCAGCGCGAGTTCGTGCGCGAGACGCTCGCGAACGAAGTCGATCTGAGGGCAAGCGGTCCCGACTACGTTTCGCTCGAGGAAGAACCGCAGAGCTCGATCGACTATCGCAATCAGCTCAATTCCGAAGGCTCGCCCAGCGAAATCGTCTCTGAAGGTTACGTGTGGCGGCCGGGCACCGAGCTGACACGCAAGATCGTCAATCTTTGAGCAGGAAGGGAGCTGATCATGCGCGACTCGATCGATTCGACACGCCTCGGTACGAACAGAACCGGCATGCAAATGGCGCCACAGCAGGCGAAGGAGATGCTCGATAACACCGAGCTCGACGTAGAGGGCGCAGACATCGACACCAATGGGCAAGGCATTGCGGAGATGCGGGCCGACTACATCCGCGAAGCCGATCCGCTCGGATCCGTTCCACCGCCGGGCACGATGAAGGGCGCGGTGAAGAGCGGCATCAAGATGATGAAGGGCCGCCGACCGCAAGCGTTCATCGACAAGCTGGGTGAACGGCTTGCGTACGAGCGCGGCGGCACGCGTCTCTACGATGCAGCGATCGTGAAGTTCACCACATTCGCCAGTGAGTTGCCGGATGTGGACGTGGCCGAGCTCGTCCAGATTCGCGAGCAGGAAGCCGAGCACGCCTTGATGCTCATCGAATGTATCGAGCAGCTCGGGGCCGACCCGACGGCGCAGACGCCGTGCGCGGACTTGGTCGGTGTCCAAACCATGGGTTTTCTGCAAGCGGTCGCCGATCCACGCACGGACCTGGCACAGACGCTCAATGTGCTGCTTTCGGCCGAGCTGGTCGATGAAGCCGGCTGGGAAATCCTCATCGCGCTCGCCGAGAGCATGGGACAGTCATCGATGGCAGCGCGCTTCCGCGAAGCCGAGCAGCAGGAACAAGAGCACGTCTTCAAAGTCCGCGGCTGGTATGAGGCGGTGACGATTGAGGCGGGAAAGTTGGTATAGCCGAGCGCTCGGGTCTGCTTAGAAACGCGTTGCGCGTCTTCTTGCTGGGCGGCGTCCTTCTTTGTCCTTAGCCTGTAGCCTGTAGGCAGAGGCGCGCCGGCGCGCTCCAACGCGTCGCGGACGCTTCGTGTCAGAACTCGGCAAGGCCTTCTTCGATGCGCGAGGCACGATGCCTCAAGGAAAACTCGGGCGGCTAGGCAGAACGCTTCCTCCCACCCGCCTACAGCCGTCAAGCTGCAGGCTGGGGTTCCGGCTTGGGGCCAGAGCCCAACGTTGCCCGCCACCCACCAAGAGCCCATACTTTCGCACCAAGAACAACGCATAGGTGAGCTGCGAGCGCTCTCGATGCTGTCGGCATCGATCCTGTTTCCGTGGGTGTGACGAGGCAATGAAGATCGCGTGCGTGCGCCCGATGCGCGCTCGCGGCTGGTGACGTAGGTTGAGTGAGGCGGCCCATTGGGAACACTCCTTTGCGCGAAAGCGTCAAACGCACATGAAGCTCATTTCTCGATAAGCACGGGCGGGCTAGTGAAGTGTCGCGCGCTCATCGTCTCACTCGGATGGAGCGTGCGTGCCCTGCTCTGTGCGTGGGTCGCGGTCGCAACCAGCCATGCCGCGACCGTGACCGTCGAAATCGAAGGACTGAACGAGACGCTGCGCGAGGCGGTCTTGAACGGTCTCGACTTGCGCAAGTTTGCGGACCGCGGCGCCACGCCGACACAGGTGCGCCGCTTCTTCGACCGCGCGCCGGAGCAGATCGAGAAGGCCTTGCAGCCTTACGGCTACTACGAAGCCAAGGTCGATGCGGAGCTGATCGAGAAGACCGCCGAGACGTTCGTGGCGACCTTCAGGGTTACGCCCGGCGAGCCCGTCATCGTGCGCAGCGCCGAGATCCGTATCGACGGAGGCGCAAGCGAGCTGCCGCAACTCAAGGCGGCGCTCGATGAGTTCGAGCCGAAGATCGGAGACCGTCTCGACCACGCGCTCTACGAGAGCAGCAAGACCGCCATCGACACACAGCTGCAAGCGCTGGGCTTCTTCGACACCGAGCTGACCGAGCATCGCGTCGAAGTGCGCCGCGCGGCGCGCTCGGCGGACATTCGTCTGCGTTGGGACAGCCACGAGCGCTATCGCTTCGGCGATGTCCATTTCTCCGACTCGCAGTTCTCAGAAGGCTTCTTGCAGCGGTACGTGACCTGGGATACGGATACGCCCTACTCGGCCGAAGCACTGCTCACGCTGCAGCAGCGCCTCGTCGACGCCGATTACTTCTCGACCGTGTCCGTGCAGCCGGACCTGGAGAAACGCGCCGACGGTCGCGTGCCGATCGAGGCGCTCGTGATCCCGGCCAAACGGACCGTTTACACGGCCGATCTGTACATGAGCACGGATTCCGGTCCGGGCGTGCGATTGGGCATCGACCGCCGCTGGGTGAACGACCGCGGTCACAAGCTCGGCGGCCTGATCGAGTATTCGCAGCGCCTGCAGCAGGTGGCGGCCAGCTATCGCATTCCGATCCCCGAGAAGCGACGGATGTATACGTTCAGCGGCGGCTATCGCGACGAAGAAACGGGTACGAGCCGCTCGCGCATGGCGCGGTTGTCGGGCACGCAAATGACCGAGAACTGGAACGATTTCACCAGGACGCTCGGCCTGCAGTACCTGCACGGCGACTTCGAGATCGCCGACGAGACGCACTCGACGAGCTTGCTCTATGCGGAAGGTTTGCTGACGCGCAAGCGCGCAGACGACTTGCTGTTTCCACGCCGCGGGCTGTCGATTCTTTACGGCGTACGGGTGGCGGCGGAACAGCTCTTGTCCGATACGTCGCTGGCGCAGATCCGCGCCGAAGGCAAATGGATTCGTCCGGCCGGCTCGCGCGGACGGTTGCTCCTGCGAGCCGCCGCAGGAGCGATGATCGTCGATGACTTCGATGCCTTGCCGCCCGAGCTGCGCTTCTTTGCAGGCGGCGATCGATCGGTCCGCGGCTTCGACTATCAGGCGATCGGCGAAACCAACGACCAAGGGTTCGTGATCGGCGGCAAGTATCTCGCCGTCGCGAGCGCGGAGTACGAGCACTACTTCGTCGAGAACTGGGGCGCCGCGATCTTCGTGGATGCCGGCGATGCGTACTCGACCGACTTCGATGTGAACGTCGGCGCGGGGATCGGCTTGCGTTGGCGTTCTCCTGTCGGGCTCGTGCGCTTGGATGTCGCCGTACCCGTCGTGAGCGAGCTCGAAGAGGACGTGCGCGTGCACGTCGTGATTGGACCTGACCTATGACGCGGCGCTGGTTGAACTGGATCTTCGGCACGATCGGCGCCCTGCTCGTACTGGTGCTGGTCGCCCTTCTCTGGGTTCTGAATACCGCCTCGGGCACGCGCACGGCGCTGCGCCTCGTGCAGAACGCGATGGACGGCAAGCTCGCGATCGAGCGCGTCGAGGGCACGATTGCCGGTCCCTTGAAGTTGCACGGGGTGCGTTTCGCCGATGCCGCGCTCGGAGTCGAAGCGACCGTCGAGGCGATTGCGATCGACCTCGCGCTGCTCGAGCTCATCGGCATGCGCGTTCACGTCACACAGGCCGATATCGACGGTCTCGACGTTCTGCTCAGCGAGCCCTCGGTGCCAGCCGCGCCGCCGGAGCCGAGCGAACCCTTCGACATGCAAGCGCCCATCGATCTCATCGTCGAGCGCTTCATGCTGCGCGATGCGGTCGTGCGGCGTGCGGATGCGATGCTCGTCAAGCTCGATTCGCTCGCGCTCGATGCGAGTTGGATCGGCAGGGACGTGACCGTCAAACGACTCGATGTGCGCTCGCCGGACGGTCAAGTGCAATTCGCGGGTTCAGCAAGCAGGCGTGCTGCTTACCGCGGCGAAGGCAACGGACAGTTCGACTGGCAGGTCGGCGAGACAAGATATCGCGGTACGCTCGAAGTGCGCGCACCGAACGACGAAGTCGCAGCCACGCTCGCACTGGCGGCCCCGCTTCGCGCAACCGTCAATATCGGTCTGGTGCAGCAGACGCAATGGCCTTGGAAGTTCGCGCTCGATGTACCCGCTTTCGACCCGCGCAAGTCCCTGCTGCCGGAATCGGATTGGGAAAGCCTTGCCGCCACGCTGCAGGGTTCGGGCACGCTCCAACGCGGCACGGTTCAAGGCGAGATCGTGCTCAACGGCGTACCGCTGCGCTTTGAGCAACTCGCCTACGAACGCGTCGACGAGCGAATCGACGTGTTGGCCAAAGCGCTTCTCGGTGGCGGGACCTTCGATGCTGCCGGGTGGGTCATGCCGAATGCGGAACCTGCCAACGCCAAGATCGAGGCCAAGTGGTCCTCGCTCACGCTGCCGCAAGAATGGCTCGGACAGGTGCTGCAAACGCAAGGCACGCTTGTCTTCGACGGCAGCGCAGAATCGTATCGTGCGGTGGGTGAGCTCGATCTCGGTCCGCCCGATCGGCTCGCGCGCATCGAGCTCGATGTGCTCGGCTCGCCCTCTTCCGTGGCGCTGCGACAGCTCGATGTGGTGCAACGGGACGGACGACTGGCCGCCACCGGCACCATCGAGCTCGAGCCGCGCATCGGCTGGAAGATCGATGTGGATGCACGGCGTTTCAATCCAGGCGATTTCGCCCCCGAATGGCCGGGCGAGCTGAGCTTTGCATTGGCGACCGAAGGCGCCATCGAGGACGAAGGTCCCGCAGCGAAGGTGCGCCTGCGCGATCTCACTGGGCGCTTGCGAGGCCGTGCGGTGGCCGGTGTTGCCGACATGACGCTGGCGTCGGACAAGAGCTTGTCCGGCACTGCCGATCTGCGCTCTGGGGCGAGCCGCATCCAGTTGCAGGCCAAAGTCGGCGAAGGCACGGATGCGTTGGCGCGTATCGACATTCCGTCTTTGAGCGATTGGCTACCTGACGCGAGCGGCGCCCTGCACGGCACGGTTTCCGCGCTTGGACGCTGGCCGAATCTCACCATCGATGGTCAGGTTCGCGGCCGCGCGCTTGCCTTCGGTGAAATGCGTGCCGCATCGCTGCAATTGAACATGGACGTGACGAATCCGACGGCGCCGGACGGTTTCGTGGAAGTGCGCTTGCGCGATGCCGTCGTGCCGGGCTTCGACATTGCGCGCCTCGATGCCACCGCCTCCGGAAATCGCGAGGCCCACTCGCTCGCGTTGCAAATGCGAGGCGCGCCGCTGGCGGCCGAGCTCGAGCTCGAAGGCGGGCTCGTCGAAGAAGTTTGGAACGGCACGATTCAGGCGCTCGTCCTCGATATCAAGGATGCGGCGCGGCTCGTGCTGCAGGAACCCGTCACGCTCAGTTACAGCCCGGACGAAACGCGCGTGTCGTCGGCTTGTCTTGCGGACGGCGACATTCGCTTGTGTCTCGAAGGTGCGATGCGCGCCGACGGCTCGCTCGCGGCACAGTACTCGCTCGCCGATGTGCCGCTCGATCTCGCCAACGCGTTCCTCGGCAAGGATTCGGCATTCGCGGTGAGCGGAACGCTGCGCGGCGAAGGCACGGTGGCACGTACAGCCGAAGGCGAGCTGAGCGGGCGCGCGCAGCTTGCCGCACCGCGCATCGAGCTCGCGAGCAATGTATCCGATGTCGACGACAACGCATTGCTGCTTCGCGTGGCCGATCTCGATGTCGCCGCCGACTTCGCCGGCGAGCGCGCGCAAGCGCGGCTCGTCGGTAAGCTCAACGACACCGGTAGCTTGAACGCCGAGGTCGAGCTGCAAGGACTCGGTCAGCCCGAAGCAAGCGTGCAAGGCACGTTGGCCGCGCAGCTGCCGAGCATCGCTGTCGTCGAGCTCTTCGTTCCGCAGCTTGCCGACGTGTCGGGCGCGCTGGATTTGCGAGCCGAAGTGAGCGGCGCATTGGAGCAACCACGGATCGCAGGCGCGCTCAAGCTCGTCGATCTTGCTGCCGATGTGCCGGAGCTTGGCTTGCAGCTGCGCGAGGGGAACTTCGCTATCGTACCCCGCGAAGAACAAGCCTTCGGCCTCGAAGGGCGCGTTCGTTCGGGCGACGGTCAGCTCACGGTATCGGGAGTTGCACGCATCGATGGACCTTCGACCGTGACCATCGAAGGTCGACAGTTCCTCGCGGCAGACATGCCGGGTGCGCGCGTGTTCATCGAGCCTGACTTGTCGATCGAGCACGTACCGGAGCGCATCACGGTGAAAGGCAAGGTCACCGTGCCCACGGCAACCATCGACCTGCAGGAGTTGCCGGGCGGCGGTGGTGGCGGCGCGGCGATTTCCTCCGATGTCGTGATCGTCGACGAAGAAGCTCAAGAACAAGCCGAACAGTCATTGCCGGTGTATGCGGATGTCACCGTGGCGCTCGGCGAGAAAGTCGAGCTTGCGGGCTTCGGACTGGTTGCGAACGTCAGGGGCCAGCTGGCCGTGCGCGAACGTCCGGGTGAACCGACGGTCGCTTCGGGCGAGATTCGCGTGGGCGGCACGTACAAGGCGTACGGACAGGATCTGACGATTCAGCAAGGAAGCCTGCTCTTCGCCAACACGCCGCTCGACAACCCGAATCTGCGCATCGTTGCCGTGCGCCAAGTGGGAACGGTGACGGCCGGATTGCGCGTCGGCGGTACGGCGAAGAGTCCGGTGCTGACGGTGTTCTCCGAGCCCGAGATGGGTCAGGCCAACGCACTCTCCTACTTGGTGGCCGGCAAACCGCTCGATCAAATCGGCGAAGGCGAAGGCGACGCGTTACAGACCGCAGCGCGTTCGCTCGGTACGGCTGCCGGCGGCTTGCTCGCCAAGAATCTCGGCAAGCGTTTCGGCATCGACGAGATCGGCATCAAGGACGAAGAGATGATCGGCGGCTCGGCATTCACCATCGGCCAGTATCTCTCGCCGCGCTTGTTCCTGAGCTACGGCGTCGGCCTCTTCGAGCCGGGCGAAGTCGTGACGCTCCGCTATCGTTTGACCGAGGAGCTCGCAGCGCAAGCGCAGAGCGGCACGGAGGAATCCCGCGCGGGCATTCAGTATCGCGTGGAGCGCTGAAGCGGCGCGGCCCGATCGTGCCCGCGACGCTCAGCGCGAGATGATGGCGTCTTCGAGCACGGGCGGCACGACTTTTCCGGGCGTGACCGTCGTGCCGAGATAGAGGAACGCGACGATGTGATCCTCGGGCTGCAAGCCGAGCGCCGTCTTGACCGCCGCATCGTACGCAGCTGCGCCCGTCTTCCACATCGCGCCATAGCCGAGCGCGTTGGCAGCAAGGAACATGTTCTGCACGCCAGCTGCCACGGCGGCCACTTGCTCGATCTCGGGAATCTTCCCGGGCGCAATGCGTGCTGCGACGACCACGATCGTCGGCGCGCGCAAGACCTTGCCGCGTTCCGCATCGAGCTGCGCTTGCGTGGCGTTCGGCATCTTGCCTTGTAACAGCGCCGCCATGGCGTCGCCCAACTTACTGCGCGCATCGCCTTCGAGGACGACGAAGCGCCACGGCTTCAAGCGGCCGTGGTCGGGCGCACGCAGACCGGCGCGCAGGATGATGTCGAGATGCTCGCGCGTGGGCGCGGGCTCTCCGAGCTTGACCGCGGAAGCGCGCGATTGAATGCCTTCGAGCAGATCCATCAGATTCGTCTCACTTGCATGGCGAGGTGCAGCCGGTCGCCACGCGGTGTAGCCATCGAAATATCCACGCCGCCGTCGACCGCCCAGGTGCGTGCGAGCGCCTGCGACGGCAGATAGACCGGCAGCTTGAACTGCGTGTCGATCTGGATATTCCCTTCGGGCAGCTGCGCCGCTGCTGCGCCCAAGCAGCGGCCGAGCGACCACATGCCGTGCGCGACGGCTTGCTTGAAGCCGAACATGCTGGCGGTCTTCGCGGTGAGGTGAATCGGATTGAAGTCGCCGGAGACGCGCGCATAGCGCCAGCCGGTGTTCTCCGCGACATCGATGGTAGTGACCTCGACGCCGCTCTCCGGATGCGCCGAGCGCTCGATGACGGGACGTTGTTTCGTCCCTTCCTTCGCCGGTGCCGTCCCGCGCGCGAACATCGTGCTCACCTCTTCCCACACGAGCCGACCGTCCTGCTCATAGCGCGTCGTGAAATCGTATTCCTGCCCGACGTCGGTCACGCGCATCGTGTCGAAGTGCACCGACAGCTTGAGCGGCTTGTCGACCTCCGCGCGGCCGAGCACGCGGATCGTGTTGCGCAGATGGATCAGGCCGAGCACTTTGACGGGAAAGTTGTCCGCGACGAAGAGCTGCATGTGCAGCGGCATGGCCACCACATGCAGATACGCCGGCGGCAAACCGCGATCGAGCGGCGCAGCGCACACCTCCGCGTAGCGGCGCAGATGCGCAGGCGACAGCCGCACCTTCTCCACGACGAGCTCGACCGGACCGACGGGCGCGCCTTCGGGCGCGATGTACGGCTTCTTGCTGAGCACCACCTTGGCATACGCCGGCACCATCGACGGCAGGCCGGCAAAGGTTTTCTTGTTCGGAGCAGGCATCAGCGGCACACGCAAGTGAGCGAGGTCGAGGGAGACGAAAGCGCTCGGGCCAAAGAGCAGCTAAGCACGGCTGTGGCAGCGTTCAGCAAGTGTGGATCCTTCCGGCAGTTTACGGGACGACCTGGTCGATGATGATATTCAAAGACGTGCTCCCTTTGCCAAAGTCGAGCTCGGCCTGCCCGAAGAAATCGCCGCTTTGGGCTTGCGGACTGCCGGAACGCGACAGTCGCGCTACGACTTCGACGCGCGGCACGGAGGCCAGCGTCCGCGACGGCATCATGGCATCGCGCTCGCTCAGGCGCACGGTGCGCGGCAAGTCGGCCGAGCTCAGGCGTTGCACGGCAAGCGGCGGGCCGCCTGCCGGATCGCGTGCGAGCACGAACAAGGGAAGCTCCGTGTCGAGCTGCTGCTGAATATGCGGCGCGATGGTGATCGACACATCGATCGTGCGGCCCGTCCCCGCGCCTGCCGACTGCGACGGAGCTCCCGCAACGCCGAGTTGCTCGTTGAGATCGTCGATCTGCCGCTGCAGGATCGAGCGCACTTCCGGCGGCGGATTCTGCGCCACGAGCAGCTGCAGGCGGTCCCGGCTGAGCTCCAGCTTGCCTTCCTGCATGGCGGCCATGGCGCTGTAAAACAATGCTTTCGGGTGATTCGGCGCAATGCCGAGCGCCTCCTCGAGAAGCTCGCCAGCGCGTCCGCCGAGTGCAGAGCGATCGCTGAGCACCAGCGCTTCGGCGAGTCCGACGAGCGCGTCGGGATTGCCGCCGCCGGTCAATGCATTGGCACGCTCGAAGGCAGCGACCGCATCGGCGGGTCGCCCCACTTCCACATACGCACGCCCGAGCAACAGCCAGCTCTCGAAGTCGTCAGGACGTTCCTTCGCGCGCGCTTCGATCTGCCGCAAGACTTGGTCGACTTCGCTTACCTGCGCCGATTGGCGCTTGGCGGGATCCCAGCTCCAGTTGCTCAGCGTCGCGTACAAGGTGACGGCAAGCAGCGGCAGCAAGACCGCGACGATTGCGGTGGCAACGCCGCGCTCGGTGCGGTTCGTGCTCTCTTCGGTTCGAGTGCGCCAGAGCGGAACGAGGATCCACGAGAGCGCTGCCGCGAGCATCGCGGCACAGACGATCACGAATGCAGTCACGAGTCACCCAGACCAGGGTCGGAAGGATCGTCTTCCGGCAAGCGCGATTTGCGCGCGATGACCACAGCAGCGGCGGTGATGCCGCTGATGAGGAAGAGCACGGGCGCCATCCACAGCAGCAGCGTGCGGCGTTTCACGGGCGGCTTATACAGCACGTAATCGCCGTAGCGGTCCGTCATGTATTGGAAGATCTCTTCATCGGTCTTGCCCGCTGCGATCAGGTCACGCAACTGTCGGCGCAAATCCGCGGCCAGCGAAGCATTGGAGTCTGCGATCGTCTCGCTCCGACATTGCAAGCAGCGCAGCTCGCGCGTGAGGCGCTCGTAGCGCGCCTGCAGTTCCGGATCGTCGAACGCGGGGCCGGGATCGATGGCAAATGCGGGCGATGCGAATGCGACCAAGATCGCCGTGCAAAGCAACGCTCTCATCCGTCGACGCCTCCTTCGCGACCGAGCTTCGGTACGAAATCCCGTTCCCAATCCGCGATCGTGAGCGGACCGGTGTGTTTGTGCACGACGAATCCGCGCTCGTCGATCAGGAAGGTTTCCGGTGCGCCGTACACGCCGAAATCGATTGCAACCTTCCACATCTGATCGAACAGGCAGATGTCATAGGGATTGCCGAGCTCGCTCAGCCACCGCAGCCCGAGCTGAATTTCGCTCAGCACTTGCTCCAGCGGCAACGGATTGCCTTGCAGGTCAGCGAGCGCCCCTTGCGGGACCGTGAGCCCGACGATGGGAATCTGCCCGCGCCGAGCGATCTCGAGCAATGCAGGATGCTCCTGCTGACAACCCTCGCACCACGGCCCCCAGACGTTGACGAGATACTTGCGGCCCGCGAATTGCTCGCTCGAAACGAGCTCCGTCGGATCCTCGAGGCGCGGCAACTCGAAGCGCGGCGCCGGCTTGCCGATGAGCGGCGACGGCAGAGTCTGTTTATCGGTGTGTAGCCCGACGACGAAGAAGCCGACGAGCACGGCAAACACACCGGCGGGAATCAAGTAACGCCACATGCATCTGACCTCAAGCAGGCTTTGCGTCGGCCGCGACCGGCTGAGTCGCCTCCGCTGCGACGCGCTGACGATAGCGACGGTCGCATGCGGCGACGAGGCCGCCCAACGCGGTGATGAAGGCGCCGAGCCAGATGAATCGCACCATCGGCTTGTACTGCAGCCGCAGGCTCCACGCGCCCTCGCCGAGAGGATCGCCCATCGCCACGAATAGATCGCGATTCCATGTGCCGTCGATGCCGGCCTCGGTCATCGGATTCTGCTGCACTCGATAGACGCGCTTCTGCGGATACACGACGGCGACCTGCTGGCCGTCGCGAGTCACGACGATCTCGGCCTCGACCGCGCGGTAGTTCGGGCCTTCGACATTGCGCAACTCGTTCATCGTGAACACGAAGCCGGCGTGTTCCGCGCTCTGTCCGGGCGCGAGGCTGATGTCGGCTTCCTTTTTGTACGACTCGACGACGGTCGCGCCGAGGATGAAAAGCGCCAAGCCGAAGTGCGCAAGGCTCATACCCAGCACGCTCGCCGACAAGCTGTGCCCTTTACGAAGCCTGTCGATGGGCTCGATGAGGGACGCGAACGCGATCCAGAGCGCCACGACGATACCGACGCTGCTCAGCACCGAGCGCCATCCGTACACGGCAATCGGGATCGTGGTGCCGAGCAGGAGCGCGAGCACGAGCAACGCGATCAAGAGGCGTTTCGTCCGGCCGAAGGAAGCGCGCTTCCACGAGGCATGCATGCCCGGAGCCAGCAGGAACGCGAGCGGCAGCATCGGAATCAAGAAGGCGACGTTGAACCAGGGTGCGCCGACCGAAATTTTCCCCAGTCCGAGCGCGTCGACGAACATCGGGTACAGCGTGCCGAGCAAGATCAGCACGGTCGCCACGACCAGGAGGATGTTGTTGAAGAGCAGAAAGCTCTCGCGCGAGACGAGCGCAAAGCCTGCCTGCGAGGTGAAGTGCTGCGCACGCCAACCGTACAAACCCAGCGCCGTGCCGATGCACAGCCCGAGGAATACCAGGATGAACAAGCCGCGGCTCGGATCGCTCGCGAAGGCGTGCACCGACTCGATGACGCCCGAGCGCACGAGGAATGTGCCGAGCAGCGACAAGGAGAAGGCGGTGATCGACAGCAGCAGCGTCCAGCTCTTGAACAAGCCGCGCTTCTCGGTGACGGCCAGCGAATGAATGAGCGCCGTACCGATCAGCCACGGCATGAACGACGCGTTCTCGACCGGATCCCAGAACCACCAGCCGCCCCAGCCGAGCTCGTAGTACGCCCACCAGCTCCCGAGCGCGATTCCGATGGTGAGGAACATCCACGCGATGGTCGCCCACGGTCGCACCCAGCGGGCCCATAGCGAATCGAGCTTGCCGGCCAGCATCGCGGCGACGGCGAATGCAAACGGTACCGACATGCCGACATAGCCGATGTAGAGCATCGGCGGATGCAGCGCGAGCGCGGGATCTTGCAAGAGCGGGTTGAGATCGCGTCCGTCCGTTGCGGCCGGCCACAAGCGCTCGAACGGATTGGAAGTCGTCAGGATGAACAGCGCGAAGCCCGCGCTGATCACGCCGAGCACGCCGACGACACGGCTGGTGATTACCTGCGGCAGGCTGCGGCTGAAAGCGACGACGGACAGCGTCCAAAGCGCCTGCGCGAGCAACCACAGCAAGAGCGAGCCTTCATGCGCGCCCCACACGGCGGCGAAGCGGTAGAACGTCGGCAGCGCGGAGTTCGAGTTCTGTGCGACGTAGAGGACCGAAAAATCGTTGACGTAGAACGCGTACGCCAAGCACGCAAAGGCCATGGCGGCGAACACGAATTGTCCGGTAGCCGCCTTGGTCGAGGCGTCCATCCAGTGCGTCTTATTATAGGCGGCACCGACGAGGCCGAAGAACGCCTGGGGCAGTGCCAAGCAGAACGCCAGGATGAGCGCGAAATGGCCTAGCTCAGCGATCATGAATCCTCGCGGCGCGCCATGAGGTCACGGCGCTTCGTTCTCGACGGTGGACGTGGCGATCGGTGTGGTGACCCGCTTGTCGCCTTGCTTGCGCAGCGTATCGGCGACGTCGGGCGGCATGTAGTTCTCGTCGTGCTTGGCGAGCACTTCTTCCGCAACGAACACGCCATCCGCCCCGAGCTTGCCGCGCGCGACGATGCCCTGCCCCTCGCGGAACAAGTCCGGCAGCACGCCGGTGTAGCTCACGACGATGTCGTTCTCGTAGTCCGTGAGGACGAAGCGCGCTTCGAGGCTGCCCGGCTCGCGTTTGAAGCTTCCGGCGGTCACCATGCCGCCGACGCGGAACACGCGATCGCGCGGCGCTTCGCCGGCCGAGACCTGGGTGGGCGTGTAGTAATAAAGAAGGTTTTCCTGGAAGGCGGTCAACGCGAGCACGACCGCCCCGGCGACGCCGAGCAGCATCAGCCCAACGAGGATCAGGCGGCGACGACGCGGCGTCATGTGTCGCTACCCGTCTGAGTGCGGGCGCGCCGTTGCGCTTTGACGATCTCCTCGCCCAGCGTCATCCGCGCCTGCCAAGCGTTATAAATAAGGACCGCGAACGTGAGCAGGAAACAGGACCAGACGTACGGTCCGTAACCGCTCATGTAAAGAAAGTCCTGCAAGTCTATGTCTCCGCGTCAATTTCCGACAGCCAGCTCGCGTTGCGCTCGCGCCGCAGAATCTCGCTGCGGATTCTGTCGCACATCACGGCGGCGAAGTAGAGCACAAATCCGAGCATCATGACCAAGAGCGGCCAGAGCATCGAGCCGTGAATCGAGGGCGCGCTCAACTTCGAGATGCTGGGCCCTTGATGCAGGCTGTTCCACCAGACGACGGAGTACTTCACGATCGGGACATTGACGACACCGACGATCGCCAGGATGGCGCTGGCGCGGTCGGCCCGCTGCGTATCGTCGAACGAGGCGCGCAGCGCCATGTACCCGAGGTACAGGAACAGCAGGATCAGCTCCGAAGTAAGCCGCGGATCCCATTCCCACCACGTGCCCCACATGGGCTTGCCGTAAATCGAGCCGGTCGCGAGCGTGAGCACCGTGAACCAAGCGCCGATCGGCGCGCACGCGGCCGCAAATGCATGCGCGAGCTTCATACGCCATATAAGTCCGATCGCTGCTCCGACGGCCATCGCGACATAGACCATCAATGACAGCGATGCGCTCGGCACATGGACGTACAGAATGCGGAATGCATCCTTTTGCTGATAGTCCTCCGGCGCCAGCACCAAGCCGCCGAAAGTGCCAATCGCGATCAGCAGCACGGCCGGCCAGAAGAACCAGGGACGCAGGCGGCCTGCCGTACGGAACGCGTGCGGCGGCGAGCTCAACTTGTGAAACCAGAGCCACATACTGCTAGGCGGTCAATGGGCGGAAAGTGAATGGCGCTCGGCAGGAGGCGCCGCGCGCTGCTCTGAGCTTGCGGCAATGAATCGAGATCGTGAGTTCGAATCGAAGGGATGCACGTGGACCGATTGTACCGAACCCCCGCCGGTAAGCTGCACCCGTTTACGTTTCTACGCTGATGCGCATCGCCGCCGCCATCGCGATCGGTCCCAGGCTCGCGAACAGCAGCAACAGCGCTGCCATCAAGTTTAGCGGACCGACGACGCTTTCACCCTGCATCGCCAAGTCCACCGCTCGCGCGCCGAAGATCAGCACCGGCATCTCGAGCGGCAACACGAGCAGTGCGAGCAGCACGTTGCCGCGGCGAACCGCGACGGTGAGCGCCGCGCCGATCGCGCCGAGAATACTGAGGCTGCCCGTGCCGAGCGCGAGCGAAAGCGCCAGAACGGGCCACACGGATGCGGGCAGGCCGAGCGCTGTCCCGACGACCGGCGACATCAGCACGAGCGGCAGGCCGGAGAGCAGCCAGTGCGTGAACGTCTTCGCGAGCAGCAAGATCGACAGCGGCTGCGCGGACAAGGCCCACTGCTCCATCGTGCCGTCCTCGACATCGGGCCGGAACAAGGATTCGAGCGAGAGGAGCGACGCGAGCATCGCCGCCACCCACACGACGCCTGGAGCGATGCGGCGGAGCTCATCGAGCGCCGGGCTGATCGCGAGCGGAAAGAGCGTCGTGACGATCACGAAGAAGATGAGCGGCTGGACGACCTGATCCCAATGGCGCACGGCCAACTTGAGGTCGCGCGCGACGATGAGTCGCATGATGCCGAGCAAACCAGGCGCGCTCATGCCGCAAGCTCCAATGTGCGTACGTTCGGCCGCCCGGTGAGCAACAGCTGATGAGCCGCCGTGAGGACTGCCCCGCCTCGCTCGAGATGCTCGGCAACGCAACGCTCGAACAGCTCGATGCCCGCCACGTCGAGATTCGTGATCGGCTCATCGAGGATCCAGAGCGTGGCGTTCGTGAGCAGGACGCGGGCAATGGCGAGCCGACGTTTTTGCCCCGCCGACAACGCGCGCGCCGGCAGATCGGCGCAGTGTGCGATCTGCACGCGTGCGAGCGTATCGAGCAGCATCTCGTCGGTGACCGTGCAGCGCAGGCCCACGGAGAAGCGGAGATTCTCCAGCGCTGTCAGGTCGTTCTTGAGGGCATTCGCATGCGCGAGATACGCAAGGGCACGCTGGTAGACGTCGCGACACTCGCTGATCGGTCGTCCTTCCCAGTGCACCTCGCCCGACTCCATCGGCAGCAGCCCTGCCAGGCAACGCAGCAAGCTCGTCTTGCCGACGCCGTTCGGTCCCACAATCTGCAGCAGCTCGCCGCGCTGGAGCGTGAGATTCACGCCGCGAAGCAAATGCTTGTCGCCGCGCCAGAGATGCACTGCGCTCGCCCGAAGCAGCGGCGCGGTCGAGTCGGAAGACGGTTGCGACATTCGTGGTGCGGTCGTGCGAAGTCCCGTGTGTTCGATGCCCTCGGGGTCTCGGGCGCGCGCAGTGTAGCACTTGGGCGTAAGGTCACGGACGAGCGGCGAAGTCGACGGCGTGCCTGCTACAATCGCGCCCGCTTCCCTGCCCGGGTGGCGAAATTGGTAGACGCAAGGGACTTAACGCGATTTGAGCACCCGCTGCGGAAACGGGCGGCGTGAATAGGGTCAAATTCGGGGGAACAGCACCGCGCTCAGGCGCGCCTGCAATCCCGAGCTAAGCCTCGAAGCGATGGGCAGCCGAGTTCGTCGTCGGTCGTAATCCTGACCGCTACGGCTGCCGCCACAATCGCACGAGGAAAGTGTAGAGACTTGACGGCCCTCGCCTAACGCTGACGACGAGTCACGGCGAAGAGAAAGTCCAGACCACAAATGAGCCTGCTCAGCAGCGAAAGCTGTAGTGGTACGAAAATCCCTCGGAGGCGACTCCGTACCGGTTCGAGTCCGGTCCCGGGCACCAGTTGATTTTCGCTGGTCCTCATCCTTCGCTGCGATTCGTCTTCAGATTGCAGCAATCTCGTCCGACGTCCTAAGCCCGCGTTTTTCTTGATGGTTTGTGCGATATCCAGCGCGTGAATAGTTGCTCTGCGGCTGCATTGCATAGTTTCTTTTGCGCGTTGCTCGCCTATGCTGCGGCGGGGAGACAAACAACCACGAGGTCTAGACGATGGCGGGGAAATACGAGATCAAGCGCGCTGGTGCTGGCGGTGCGCAGTACATGTTCAATCTGAAAGCAGGTAACGGCGAAGTCATCCTCACGAGCGAGCTCTATCAAGCGAAGGCGGGCGCGGAGAACGGCATCAAGTCCGTGCAGAAGAATTCGCCCAACGACGATCGCTATGAGCGCAAGACGGCCAGCAACGGTCAGCACTATTTCGTGCTCGTCGCGGGTAACGGCGAGGTGACCGGGCGCAGCGAGCTGTACACCACCTCTCAGGCTCGGGACAAAGGCATCGAGTCCTGCAAGGTCAACGGGCCAACGACGCGTGTCGACGATCTGACTTGATCGTGCGAACAGGGGGCCTTGTGGCCCCCTGTTGTTATCACTCGTCCGCTGCTGTTTCTCGCGCGGCTCTAGGATGCGTTCGAGTCTTCTCGAACGCGCCCTACTCTTCTGCTTGCGCGGTCAGCGCGCCCTCGTGCTCGACGAGCTTAAAGGGCGCTCGCAACGTCAAGGTCCAGCCCGGACCGGATAATCCATCGCTGGCGGGCCCGCGCACGACGACTTGCTTGAAGTCGACGCTCACGAGCGCGCCTTCGCTGGCGCGCAGCTCGCCCCATTCATCGCGCACGGTGATCACTTCGTAGACATTGCCGATGCCTTCGAGCGGCGTAATGCGGCTCGGATTGAACTCGATCTGCATCCGGCGCAGCGGCAGCACGACGCGCGCGCCGCTCGTGAAGGCAGCAGTCAGCTCGGCGATGCGCTGGCGCTCGCGCTCGGCGCGATCGGCTTCTTCCGCACGAACAGCCTCGCCGTCGTATCGGGCTGCTGCTTGCGCCACCGTCTCGGCGGAAACGTTGGCCGGCAGCTCCAACTCGGCGGCGAGCAGGTCGGCCGGTGTCTGCGTTGTCAGCTCGTTCTTCCAGCGTGGGCGTCGCTCGTCGAGCAAGAGGCCGTATGCAGGGCCGGTCGCATAAGCGTACGAACGCACGTAGCTCGCTGCGCCGTCGAAGCGATCGAGACTTGCTGCCGCATATGCATGTGCGTCGCTGCCGGCACCGAGACGCACGCCGGTGTACTCCGCCAACGCTTCATGCCGATCGAGCTCGCGCTCTGCTGCGGCGGCGGTGTCGAACTCTTCGTGCCGTTGCCGCCTGAAGAGCAGCGCATCGCGTGCCGCGGCCCAGCGTGCTTCGCCGTCCGCGCGCAATGCGCGCGCCAGCGCCCGCATTTCGAGCCGCAGCAACAGGCGCCCTCGTTCCGTGGCAAGGTGATTACAGATCGCATCGCGCGCCGGGAGGCCGAGCTCTTCTTGGATGCGGTGCCACGACTCGTGCGTGAGCAAGACGCGCCGCGCGACGGGATCTTTCGGTAGCGGCAGCGTGACCATGCTCCAACGCGTGCCAGACCACTCGACCGCCGTGTTGGCCACGGGAACGCCATCGGGCAACGCGCCGACGAATACACCCTCTTCTGCTTTCAAGACGCCTTCGGCATCCGCTTGATTCGCCCACACGCTGCGGGAGGCAGGGTCGACCACGAGCAATGGGCCGCAGAGCGAACGCTTCCAGAGCGCGCCAGCATCGCGCTCGCACACTGCGCGCGCTTCATCGAAGGCGTTCTTTGCTGCCTGCGTACTGGCCCCGGCGCCGGCGGCGAACATGATGCTCGTCGCTACGACGCCGCCCAGCAGGACTGCTGCGGCTTGCTGATGGATGTGTGCCATGGGTCCTTTGCTCCGTGCTTGGGTCAGACAGTCGGCAGCTCGTTCTCGCCGGAGAAGGGCTGCGAATGTTTACCCCAGCGTCGCCTAGACGCAATCGAGACGCATTGAGCGCGCTGCTGTAGTCGTGCCTCTCATCTCAGGGGAGTCGGAGCATCAGGCTACTGCAGCGTCGCAGTGAACATGACTGGATCGCTTGCGTCGGCACCTGGCGAGCCATGAAGCTTTTTCAAGGCTAGGCATCGGAAGATGCCTCCGCCCAACGCTGCCCCTGCGCAGGAGAGGCGCGCGCTATCTCGACGCGGGCGTTCTTGCCTGTAGACTGCGACCTACGTTCGTAGCCTGCGGGCAAGCCGGACCTTCGATGACGTACCACTTGCAAGCGCCCGTCGAAGAGCAACGCGATCACATCCTGGGTCCGGATGACGCGCCGATTACGCTCGTCGAATACGGCAGCTACGTGTGCCCCTACTGTCACGCGGCCAACGATCGTATTGCGGAGATTCGCAACGAGTTCGGGGATCGTTTGCGATACGTCTTCCGTCACCGTCCGATCACCGGCCTCGAGCGGGCGCGCAAAGCAGCGGAAATCGTGGAGCGCGCCCAAACGCCGGAGCAGTTCTGGCGCATTCACGTCTTGCTCATGGAGCGCGGCGACGCCCTCACGGACGCGGAGCTGAACGCAATCGCGCGCGATGAGAATCTTCACGAGGTCAGCCCCGAGGTCAGCGAGCGCGCCAGACGACGCGTCGACGAGGACATCGCCAGCGCGCGTGAAAGCGGCGCGTACGTGTCGCCTACCTTCTTCATCAACGGGCGCAGGTACGAAGGCGCGTGGGACAGCATCTCGTTCAAAGATGCCCTCGTAGGCTCGCTCGGTCATCGCGTGCAGGTTGCTGCGTTGGAGTTCGCGCGCTGGGCGCCATCAGCCGGATTGTTGCTGTTGCTCGCGACCGTTCTCGCCCTGGTACTGAGCAACTCGCCTCTCGCGGAGCGCTTCGCGGCGCTTTGGGAGATGGATTGGGGCATCATGATTCACGGCACCGCACTGCAGATGCCGCTGCGCGAGTGGATCAACGATGGCCTGCTCACGATTTTCTTTCTGGTCGTCGGCCTGGAGATCAAACGCGAGCTGACGGTCGGGCACCTCGCAGATCGGCGAGCGGCTGCTTTGCCTGTTGCGGCGGCGATCGGCGGGCTTGCGGTGCCGGCGCTGCTCTATCGGCTGGTCATCCCTGACGGCCCCTGGGAGCGCGGCTGGGGCGTGCCGATGTCGACCGACACGGCGTTTGCGATCGCGCTCATCGCGATGATGGGGCGGCGCGTGCCGATCGAGTTGCGCATCTTTCTCACCGCCGCAGCGATTGTCGATGACATCGGTGCCATTCTCGTGGTCGCGGTCTTTTATTCCGCCGAGCTGCATTACTTCTGGTTGTTTTGTGCCCTCGGGATCGTCGCGCTGCTCGCGCTGATGAACTGCGGGCATGTCTACCGGTGGTGGCCGTACATCCTGCTCGGGCTGGCGCTCTGGGGGTGCGTTTTCGCCGGCGGGTTGCATTCGACGCTTGCGGGCGTGCTGCTGGCATTGTTCATCCCAACGCTGCCGCCACCGAACTTGAGTGGGCTCATCGCACAAGCCAACGCCGTCTTCGTCGCCGAGTCGCGCCATAACAAGGAGGTCTTGAGGCAGGGACCGTCCGTCCCTGCCCTGCGCGCGCTCGATGCGATTCACGATCGACTCGAATCGCCCGCCGACCGGCTTCTGCGCCAAATGGCGCCGCGTTCGAGCTATCTCGTCCTGCCGTTGTTTGCGCTCGCGAACTCGGACGTCCCGATTGCCTCGACCGATCTCACGGAGCACGGATCGCTGCTCGCCGCGATCATGCTGGGTCTGATCGTCGGCAAACCTGCGGGCATGACGCTCGCCTGCTACCTCGCGGTCAAGCTCGGCTGGGCGATGAAACCGAGCGACTACTCATGGCGGCAACTCGCCGGGGCCGGCGCGATGGCCGGCATCGGATTTACGATGTCCTTGTTCATTGCGAGCGAAGCGTTTCCCGACGCCGCCGATTTCGCTGCCGCCAAGGTTGCAATCTTTGCTGCGTCGATGGTGGCCGCGATCATCGGCGTCGCGGTGCTCTGGAATTCCGAGGCAGCCAAGGCGCCGTCCCAGCTAGATGAGGCCGCTGCAGCGGTCGTTCCCGGACTTAGTCGCGAGCGGTGAGTTCGGCGAGAGGTCAGAACAACTTGTGAACGAGCCACTCGCCCAAGGTGCCGACCGCAGACATGACGGCGGCGCCGGCCAGCGCCCACCCGAAGCTGTCGATCTTGAGGTGATCGGTGAGCTTGTCGGTCAGCACGAGCAGGATCGCATTGATGATCCAGCGGGTGACGAAGGCAAGCAGCCATGCCACGCCCAGCGTGAGGATCGTGAAAACGCCGAACAGCAACCAGCCGAGCAGGAAATTCAGGATGCCGAATGTCGCGGCCACTAGGATGGCGCTCTTCGGTCCCTTCACGTGAAAGCCAGGCAGGATCGCGTCGGTTACCCAGACCGCCACGGACAAGATCAGCCAGGAAAGGATGAGCTCCATCGACAGGTACTCCGGTGGGAAACGTAGACCCAGCGTACGGGTTGTATGACGGGCGGGATATCGTGGATGGACCGTAGCTAGGGATGCGTCGATCACGGCGGTCCCGGTCCGAGACGGCGCTATCGGCGGCCCGCGAGCGATAGGCGCGGTCTATGACCAAGGTCGAAACTATCGACTGGTCCTACCGGAGGTGCGCCGCTATATTTACCCCCGCTCGCTGCATGAGCAGCGTCATTCGTTCTGCTGTTCCTTAAGGAGAGTCAGCTAGATGAGTTCCTTGATCAATACCGTTATCAAGCCGTTCAAGACGACCGCTTTCCACAACGGCAAGTTCGTGCCCGTGACGGACGCCGACGTGAAGGGCAAGTGGTCGATCTTCTTCTTCTACCCCGCCGACTTCACGTTCGTCTGCCCGACCGAGCTCGGCGACCTGGCCGACGTCTACCCGGAGCTGCAGAAGCTGGGCGTTGAGGTGTACAGCGTGTCGACCGACACCCACTTCACGCACAAGGCCTGGCACGACGCTTCGGAGACGATCCGCAAGATCAAGTACCCGATGCTCGGCGATCCGACGCAGCAGATCTCGCGCAACTTCGGCGTGCTGATCGAGGAAGAAGGCCTCGCGCTGCGCGGCACGTTCATCGTGAATCCGGAAGGCGTCATCAAGGCCTACGAGATCCACGACAACGGCATCGGCCGCGACGCGAAGGAGCTGCTGCGCAAGGTGCAGGCCGCTCAGTACATCGCGGCGCATCCGGGCGAGGTCTGCCCTGCCAAGTGGACTCCTGGCGCGAAGACGCTCCAGCCCTCGCTTGACCTCGTCGGCAAGATCTAACCGATCGGTCGCAGGTGAAACGGCAGGGCGGCGTGCAGCCGCCCTGCTTCCCCCGAACCACTCAACTTACGGAATTCACTAACCCATGCTCGACGCGAATCTCAAGCAGCAATTGCAGACTTATCTCGAACGCGTGACGCTCCCTATCGAGATCGTCGCCTCGCTGGACGACAGCGAGACCGCGCGCGAGATGAAGGAGCTGCTCGTGGAGATTGCGGGGCTCTCGCCGCTGATCTCGCTCGAGTACGCGGAGCATGCGGAACGCAAGCCATCGTTCACGCTCAATCGGAAAGGCTCGGCGATGAAGATTCGCTTCGCCGGCGTGCCGATGGGCCACGAATTCACCTCGCTCGTGCTGGCGCTGCTGCAGGTCGGCGGCTATCCGCCGAAAGTCGATGACAGCGTCATCGAGCAGATCCGCAACTTGAAGGGCGAATTCAAGTTCGAAACCTATATCTCGCTGTCGTGCCAGAACTGTCCGGATGTGGTGCAGGCTCTGAATCTCATGGCCGTGCTCAATCCGAACGTGAGCCACACGATGATCGACGGCGCCGTCTTCCAGAAGGAAGTCGAAGAGCGCCAGATCATGGCCGTGCCCACCGTGTATCTGAACGGTGAAGTCTTCGGTCAGGGCCGCACGACGATCGAAGAGATTCTCGCGAAGCTCGACACGAACGCGAGCGCGCGCCAAGCCGAACAGCTCAATGCGAAAGAGCCTTTCGATGTGCTCGTCGTGGGCGGCGGACCGGCGGGCGCGGCTGCTGCGATCTACGCGGCACGCAAAGGCATTCGCACGGGCGTGGTGGCCGAACGCTTCGGCGGCCAGGTGCTCGATACGCTCGCCATCGAGAACTTCATCTCCGTGAAGGAGACCGAAGGTCCGAAGATGGCGGTGGCGCTCGAGGAGCACGTCCGTGCCTACGACGTCGACATCATGAACGTGCAGCGCGCCGAGAAACTGCTGCCGGCCGACGCCGACGGCCTGTTCACGGTGCAGCTGGCGAGCGGCGCGGCACTGCGCAGCCGGACGGTCATCCTGGCCACGGGTGCACGCTGGCGCGAGATGAACGTTCCCGGCGAGCGCGAGTATCGCGGCCGCGGCGTCGCCTACTGCCCGCACTGCGACGGTCCCCTGTTCAAGGGCAAGCGCGTCGCAGTCATCGGCGGCGGCAACTCGGGCGTCGAAGCAGCCATCGATCTTGCCGGCATCGTCGCTCACGTCACGCTGATCGAGTTCGACAGCCGTCTGCGCGCCGATGCCGTGTTGCAGAACAAGCTGCGTAGCCTGCCGAACGTGCGCATCATCCTGTCGGCGCAGACGACGGAGGTGCACGGCGAGAACGGCAAGGTCAGCGGTCTCACGTACAAGGACCGCGGCACCGGCGAGCTGCATCGCATCGATCTGGAAGGGGTGTTCGTACAAATCGGTCTGTTGCCGAACACCGATTGGCTCAAGGATACGATTGCGCTCAGTCCGCGCGGCGAGATCGAAGTGGATGCGCGCGGACAAACCTCGCTTCCCGGCGTGTTCGCGGCGGGCGATGCGACCACCGTGCCCTACAAGCAGATCGTGATCGCTATGGGCGAAGGTGCGAAGGCGGCGCTGAGCGCGTTCGACCATCTCATTCGCAGCTCGGCGCCGGCGGACAAGGCCGTCAACGCCGCTTGATCGAACGGCTGCGGGGACGAGTCTATTCGTCCCCGCTGTCCGGCAGGTCCCACTGCTCGCGTAACCGTTCCAGTTCCTGCGCGGGCAATAGCACGAAGATCGGCTCGTTCTTCGCGTCGAGCCACGCCAGTAGTTCGCGCATCGCCTCTGCAGCCATCGCCGTGCACCCGGCCGTGGCGCGGTCGGGCGCTTCCCACACATGCGCGAAGATGCAGCTGCCGAGCCCCGGCTTGCCTGCTGCATTGTGCTCGATGACAAAGCCGAGCTCGTAACGCCGATCGCCATTGAAATGCAGATCGCGGCGCATGGGCTCGGTCGAACCGCGAATCGCTTCCTCCCCGACCGTACGCGCATCGACGATGCGGTTGTAGAGCGGCGAGCTTGCGACATCGATGCAGTAATCCCATTCGCTCATGGGCCGATAGTGCAAGCGCGTGTTGGCTGCGGACTCATAACCGAACGCCTGCCCGATGCGAAAGACGCCGGCAGGGCTGCGCCCGTCGCCTTCCCGCTTCTCCAATCCTTGCTGCGCTGGGTGCAGACCGATGCCCCACGCGCTCCCGCTCCGTCCGAGCGTCACCGGCACATCGCGTTGGACGGCGATCCAGCCGGCATCGCGACGCTCGTAGGTGGACAAGCGCCCACGGCTCGAATCCCGGTCATCGGCAACGACGAGCACGAGCTGGCGTGCGTTCGACCAGGGTTGATCCGCTGTCGAAAGCGCGCTGCAGGATAAGAGGCACAGCGCAGCGACCGTCGCCAGCCAGCGCGATAGTGCGTGACTCCATAGGCGCTGCCTACCGCATGAGCTCGAGCGGTTAGTGGTGTTCATTAGCGAAGGCGCTGAATGCTGTAGATCTCATCGACGAACGTACGCTGCTCGTCGATGAGGAGCGGAACGAGCGGCGTGACGACGACGCTGTTGAGCGGAACGCGCACCAATCGTTCGCTGTCGCGGTAGGTAATCCCGGCAGTATCGTGGATGACATACGGCTCGCCGCGCTCGCGGCCGATGACCATCATGACGTGCCCCGGAATGTAGATGAGGTCGCCGACCTCTAGCGAGCGCAACAACGCGATACGGTCTGCGCGGCTCATGTCCGGCCTCAGCTCGATGCGCGTGAAGACAGGGCTCAACGCCTGATCGCGCGTGTTGCGCGGCAGCTCGATGCCGAAGCTGCGATACACCTCGGCGACGAAGCCGCTGCAATCGCGGCCGTGGTAAGCGTGACCCCACCCATAACGCTCGCCCAAGAACTTGAAGCTCTGCCGGATCAGATTGGCTTCCGTGAACGGAAGGTAGCCGAGCGCAACGTCGGCAGCTCGCGGCAGCAGCGCCGGCGCGAGCTCGAGCCTGCCCTGCTCGTCTCGAAGCGGCAGCTCCACGATATACGCCGCGTGCGGATGCTGCCCGTTGACCGGCTCGTGCGCAGGCCAGCTCGTAACGAGCGGCAGGCGCACACCCATGTCGAGCGTCAACTCGGATACTTCGGGTCGTTCGGGCGTGAACGCCGTGCGCACTTGGCTGCCGGTGACGATGAGGTACGGCGCCCTACGCGCGTAACCAAGCACTTCGTCGGCACGGCCTTCGGCGACGTGCTGACGCTCGATCCAAGCGCGGTAATGCGGCGTCACGACGAAGAGCCAGTCACCGTCGCGGCTCGTGTGTGCGATGACGACCGGCGTGCCCGGAAAGGCGGCGCTCTCCTGGAAGAGATCGATGTCGCGTTCTTCGGCGGCGGGCAAGACACGCAAACGTGTGGGGAACGTGCGCAAGTCGGCACGGCGCACAACCAAGCCGTAACGCGTCCGCTGCACGGGCGGTATCGCGTCCAAGGCAAGCGCATCGAAGAGCTGTGCCAACTGCTCTGCGCCGATGGCGGTGCCTGCTGTATCGAACATCGGCCGATCCGGCCGCGCCGAACGCGCACGAATCCATTGCTCGACCTGCGTTCGCGTCAGCTGCGCAGGAAATCGCGCGAGGTCGTTCACGGACGGATCGAGCTCGAATAGCTTGGCGTTGCGAGCGGCGATTTGCTTAGGATCGAGCAGCATGCGCTCGGCGCGCGGGCGTCGTTCGATCCAATGCTCTGGATCGAGATGCGCAGCCTCGATGCCGAGGAGGCCAGGTGATGTCGTGTCGGATGCGCGCGGCACCGTCGCACAAGCCGCAAGCGCGACGCTTGCGAGCACGATGGTGCTGAGCACGCGTCCCAAAGCGGCTCGTCTGGCTTCGGCTGTGGGGTTCCTCACTGCTTCTCTTTCCTTCCCCTGCGCAGATGAAAAGGCGCCCGCCCTGATTGGTGGAGCACCGCCTAGCGTTCCGGCGATTCCGTCAGCAAAGCCCGGTGTCCTACTTGCGAGAACAGCCGACCCAATCTGTGCTAACTTTTTTGTGTTCAACTGCATCTGTCATGCAGCACAGATCGGAGTAGGCTCTGCTCCATCGAAGATTGGGGCAATCCCATGCGTATAGCAAAACCCCTCCTTCTCATCACGACGCCCATCGGCGTCGTGTTGGGCGTCAAAGAAGCCTTCCGGCTGACCGGCGGCCTGGCATTCTTGATGATCGCGCTGCTGCTGATGATCGGCGCAGCCATGGCCATGCTCGTGCACACGATCCGTAAGGAAGAAGCACAAGCCCAGGCGGCTGCTGCCGAAGCAGAGCTCAAGTCCTCGGCCGGCGATTCCAAGGAATCCGCATGATCAAGGTTCTCATCCTCGTTACGTTGGTTGCCATCATCGTCAGCCTTGGGCAGGCGCTCTTCAGCATGACGGCCGGTCCGAGCGACAACAAGAAGATGGTTCGTGCCCTCACCGTTCGCATCAGCCTGTCGGTTGCGCTGTTCGTGCTGCTCCTCATCGGCTGGCGCTTCGGTGTGCTGACTCCCCACGGTCTGTAATCGTCTGATGTGACCCGGTATCGCGAGCTGGCCCGCGAGCTAGCGGATCTGATCCGCCAAGGGACTTTGCGTCCCGGCGATCGCGTGCCCTCGGTACGCACGCTCTGCCGCGAGCGCGGCTTGAGCCCCGCAACGACGATGCGTGCGTACGAGGAGCTCGAAGCGGAAGGTCTCATCGAAGCACGCCCGCGCTCCGGGTATTACGTGAGCGCCCGGTGGCAGCGTCCGCATCGTGCGCCGGAGCACGCCAAGCCCTCGAGCCGCAGCACGCGCGTCGAAGTCGACGAGCTGATCTTCGAAATTCTCGAGTCCACCCGCGAGCATCAGGTGGTGCCGCTCGGCTCGGCTTTTCCGAGCCCAGTGCTGTTTCCATGGTCCAAGCTTGCGCGCTATCTCGGCAGCAGCGCTCGCCACATGGATCCGTGGAATACCGTCGAAAGTCTGCCGCCGGGCAACGACGATCTGCGGCGCCAGATCGCGCAACGTTACCTCGCGCACGGCGTCACGATTTCCATCGACGAGATCGTCATCACGAGCGGCGCGCTCGAAGCGTTGAACCTCGCACTGGCGATTCTCACGCGGCCCGGCGATACGGTGGCGATCGAATCGCCCGCGTTTTATGGGTGCCTGCAAGCGGTGCAGGCAGCGGGTTTGCGGGCGGTGGAGATTCCGACGCATCCGAGCGACGGCGTCGATATCGGCGCGCTCGCCGCGGCGATCGCCAAGCACGACATCAAGGCGTGCTGGTTCATGACGACGCTGCAAAATCCGACCGGCGCAACGATGTCGGCCGACGTTAAACGCGAGCTCGTCGCCCTGCTCGCCAAGCACGAAATCCCGCTCATCGAAGACGACGTGTACGCCGAGCTCTACTTCGGCGAGGAGCGGCCGAAACCGGCGAAGGCCTTCGACACGCGCGGACTCGTTCTGAGCTGCAGCTCGTTCTCGAAGAGCTTGGCGCCCGGTTACCGCCTCGGTTGGGTGGCGGCCGGACGGTTCGCCAAAGCGCTCGAGCGACGCAAGTTCACGACCTCCCTCGCGACGAGCATCCCGATTCAGAACGCGCTGGCGCTCGCGCTGCGCCACGAACCTTACGAAGCGCATTTCGAACGCTTGCGGCGTGCGTTTCAGTTGCAGCAGCGCGAAATGCTGGCGAGTGTGCGCAGGCATTTCCCCGTCAGCCATCGCATCACCGTGCCGAACGGCGGCTATTTCATGTGGGTGCAGCTCGACGACAATGTCGATGCGCTCGAGGTGCAGCGTCTCGCGCTCGCGAAGAACATCAGCGTCGCACCGGGACCTATGTTTTCCGCGCGGCGCGAATTCCAGAACTTCCTGCGCCTGAATTACGGCCATCCATGGAACGCTGCCATGGACCGGGCCATTGCCGAACTGGGCAGCATCATCCGCGCGGTCGCGCGTTAGCGACCGGTTGCCGTAACGGCCAGCGTCCCTGTAGACGCTGCCGGTGAACGACATGAACCGAAAGATCTGGACTATCGGTCATTCGAGCCACGAGCTGGCCGAGCTCCTGTCGATATTGGCCGCGTATGGCATCGAGGCGATCGCCGATGTGCGGCGTTTCCCGGGATCGAAGCGTCATCCGCAATTCGGTCGCGCGGCGCTCGAAGCATCGCTGCAGGCTCAAGGCTTGCGCTACGTGTGGCTGCCCGAGCTCGGGGGACGCCGCACGGCGCGTCCGGATTCGCCGAATTACGCGTGGCGCGATGCGGCTTTCCGCGGTTATGCGGACCACATGGCCACCGAGGAATTCGAGCGCGGCCTGACGGCGCTGATCGAGCTCGCGAGCACGCAGCGCACGGCGATCATGTGTGCCGAGCTGCTCTGGTGGCGCTGCCACCGCGCGCTGATCGCAGACGCCCTCAAGGCGCGCGGCTTCGAGGTGATCCACATTCAGAGCGTGAATCAGAGCCTCGAGCATCCCTTCACCGAGCCGGCGCGCATCGTGGACGGCAAGCTCACCTACCGACCCGACGGTCAGCTCTTCTAACGACGACGAATGGCCCGCTGCGCGGCGAGGAACGCTTCTGAACGGCCAGCAACTCGTCGCGGTGCAGCTCGACGAGTCGCTCGAGCTTGCGTTCGCCCTTCTCGGTCAGCCGGACGAGGACGCGCCGCCGGTCCGCCTCATCAGTGCGCCTCTCGACCAAACCCTGCTGCTCGCAGCGCGTCACCAGCGCGACGACACCGTGATGCTTGGCCTGCAGTCGCTCGGCCAGCTCCGTTACCGTGGCCATGTCGCGGCCCGGGTAGCCTTTGAGCTGCAGCATGAGCTGATACTGCAAAGGCGTTAGGCCGTGGCGTCGGCTGAGCTCCTCGCTATGACGTAGAAAGCGCCGCAACTGGTAACGGAAATCGGCGAGCGTCTCGTACTGCTTCTTCGAAATCCGCGAGTGTTCTTGCGAGGACATCGCTGCTCCGATGGGGCGGCCGGCATGCCGCCGGGGCGCATCCTCTTATGCCGCGAGCGCTCCGTCCAGTGCGGCCGCGCTATTCCTGCCAGGCATATCGTCAAGCCCAAGATATTGGTTCCCATCATCTTGTGAGGTGTTAGCCTGCTCCATCACAACTGGCAGCGTACCGAGTAGGAGACCAACAATGGCGCTACAGATTGGCGATACCGCACCCGACTTCGAGGCGAATACGACCCAGGGCCCGATTCGATTCCACGAATGGCTGGGCAACTCGTGGGGCATTCTGTTCTCGCATCCGAAGGACTTCACCCCCGTCTGCACGACCGAGCTCGGCTACACGGAAAAGCTCCGCCCCGAGTTCGAGAAGCGCAACGTGAAAGTGATCGGTCTGTCGGTCGACAGCGTCGAGGACCATGAGCGCTGGGCGGACGACATCGAGGCGACGCAAGGCGCCCGTCCCCGCTTCCCGCTGATCGGCGATCCCGATCGCAAGATCGCAACGCTCTACGGGATGCTGCATCCGAAGGCGAGCGCGACGCTCACCGTGCGCTCGGTGTTCTTCATCGACCCGCAGAAGGTCATCCGCGCGACGATCACTTACCCGGCCAGCACCGGCCGTAACTTCGACGAGATCCTGCGCGTGGTCGACTCGCTGCAGCTCACCGACTCGTACAAGGTCGCAACGCCCGTCAACTGGAAGCGCGGCGACGAAGTGATCATCGTGCCGTCGCTCTCCAACGAAGAGGCGCGCAAGCTCTTCCCGCAAGGCTGGAACGAGCAGCGCCCGTATCTGCGCACGCTCAAACTGCCGAGCTAAGAGAGGCTTGCAGAATCGCGGATCGAAGGTGTGGGTCGGCAAGGATGAGCCCGCGCCTTCGATCCGCGAACAAGCTGGCTACGGACGACAGGCTCCAGGCGACGGCAAGAGAGAAAACGCGTACCTCGTCCTTGGCTTGAGCTACAGTGGGCGGGCTACGGGAAAACAGTAAAGGCGCGCAATGCGCGCCCATCTACATCCTACAGCTTAGAGCCTACAGGCTAGAGATCACGCCGCATTTCCCCCAGGCGGCGTATTGGTCACCGGCGCATAGTGACTGAGCCACATTACGAGCTGCGCGGTGCCTTCGGTCACGGTTCGCACGTGCGCCGGGTAACCCACTAGCACCGCAAGCGGCGCCGTGGCGCGCAGCACCCCGCACAGACTCGTCAGCTCCGCATCGCTGATGTCGGCCCCGCGCCGTACGAGGTCGATGCGCAGCCGTGTGAAGTACGCCGGACGACAACGGATGCGCAAACCCATGTACGGTTCTTCGAGCTGTTCCGCGTTCTGTCGGTAGCGGACTTTCGGCGGGCCGACTTGGATATTGTTTCCGTACATGTCGCGCAAGACCGAAAGCGGCTCTTCGAGCGCCATCTCGGTTTCGGCCAACAGCGTCAGGCCGCGCGGCGACGCTTCGGCCGCGACATCATGGCCGGGTCGCAAGACCTCCAGCGCCTTACGTGCAAATGCGAGATTGAACCGAGGCGGACGGTACGAACACTCGCACTCGATGGGAAATTCGGGGTACATCGCTCATTACTCTCCTGCCGATACGCGTATGCCGATCCTCGATCGGCCAGTCAGGAGCCCCGGCTTCAGCACCGTGCGGTGCTAAAGCCGGGCGAGCGAAGGAAAGATGAGAACGAACCAGACGTCGCTTGACGCAACGACGCGCAGGATCGCGCTGCCCGAATGCGAGCTATGAATGGCGGCGAGCTTTGCACGTGACATGATTGTGTTATAGCTCACGGGGCTCGCTTTGCAAGCAGCGCACTCCTTGACGGCACGCCGCAAATTCATATCCTGCAATCATGAGGCTTGGCCACACCTGCTTCTCTCTGCTGCGCTCGACGGGACGGCTCATCCAGGGCCGATATCCCCGGGCGTAGCTTGCGGAACACGCCCGGGGTCATTCCCTGAGGCGTCGCCTCTTACCGCACCTTCTCCGCCAATCCCGGTTGCCTTACCGATTTCGCTGCCGCAGCGCCGCGCAGGCGATCGCCTGGACGGCCGGCTATTACCATTGTCGAGAAACCACCGTGCCGAACATTCGCGCCCGAATCGAACAGATCATCAATGACGTCATCCGCCGCAACCGCGGCGAAACCGAGTTCCACCAGGCCGTCCGCGAAGTCGTCGAATCCTTGGAGCCGGTGCTGCGCAAGTACCCGCACTACGCCGAGCACAAGATCATCGAGCGCATCTGCGAGCCGGAGCGCCAGATCATCTTCCGCGTGCCGTGGCAGGACGATCGCGGCGAGGTGCACATCAATCGGGGCTTCCGCGTCGGATTCAACAGCGCGCTCGGTCCGTACAAGGGCGGCATCCGTTTCCACCCGTCCGTCTATCTCGGCATCGTGAAGTTCCTCGGCTTCGAGCAGGTCTTCAAGAACGCGCTCACCGGCATGCCGATCGGCGGCGCGAAGGGCGGCGCGGATTTCGATCCGAAAGGCCGTTCCGAGAACGAAGTGATGCGCTTCTGCCAGAGCTTCATGACCGAGCTCTATCGGCATCTCGGCGAATACACGGACGTGCCGGCCGGCGACATCGGCGTCGGCACGCGCGAGATCGGCTACATGTTCGGTCAGTACAAGCGCATCACCAATCGCTACGAGTCGGGCGTGATCACCGGCAAGAGCCCGCATTGGGGCGGCGCGCTCGTGCGTCGCGAGGCGACAGGCTACGGTCTCGTGTACTTCCTGGCGGAGATGCTCAAGGCGCGCGGCGAGTCGCTCGAGGGCAAGACGTGCATCGTCTCCGGCTCGGGCAACGTCGCGATCTACGCGATCCAGAAGCTCCAGATGCTGGGCGCAAAGGTGGTCGCGTGCTCAGATTCGGAGAGCGCCGTCTACGATCCTCATGGCATCAATCTCGACACGCTGATCCAGCTGAAGGAAGTCGAGCGCAAGCGGCTACGTTGTTACGCCGAAACGCACACCCATGCGAAGGTGCTCGCCCCGAGCGCGCTCTGGACGATCCCCTGCGATGTCGCCCTGCCCTGCGCGACGCAAAACGAGCTCAACGAGGAGTCGGTCGCAGCACTGCTCAAGAACGGCTGCATCGCGGTGGCGGAAGGCGCGAACATGCCGACGACGCCGGGCGGCATCCGCATGCTCATGGAAGCGGGCGTGGCCTTCGGGCCGGGCAAAGCAGCCAATGCAGGCGGCGTGGCGACGAGCGCGCTCGAAATGCAGCAGAACGCGAGCCGCGATGCGTGGACGTTCGAGCACACCGAGCAGCGCCTGCAGGAGATCATGAGCCGCATTCATCAGGACTGCCATGCGGCCGCCGAAGAATTCGGCAGCCCGGGCAACTACGTCCTCGGCGCGAACGTCGTGGGCTTCCGGCGTGTTGCCGAAGCGATGCTCGCCTTCGGCGTGATCTGACGGATGACCGGTGCGCGTCGAGTGGCAAATGCTGCAAGCGGCACTTGCACACTTGACGCGCAGCGGGGCACTGTGAGGTAAACTATTGCGCACGGCGTCACGCAGCTGACGCCACGCCAAAAAGGCCGAGACGTTCTTGACAGTCGTACGGCCAACCCTAGAATAGCGAGTCTCTTTGCGGCGCGGCTCTCGCGCCGGAAGGCGTATGCGGGAATAGCTCAGTTGGTAGAGCGCAACCTTGCCAAGGTTGAGGTCGCGAGTTCGAGCCTCGTTTCCCGCTCCAGTTTCAGCGAACCCCGGGCCTGATCCCGGGGTTCGCGCTTTAGGGGCTGGATGACACTCTCGCCTTCCACGACCGCCTAAGGCTAGGTGGCAGAGTGGTTATGCAGCGGCCTGCAAAGCCGTGTACGCCGGTTCGATTCCGACCCTAGCCTCCACTCACTTCCTTTGCCACCGTTGGATCGGCGGACAGCCTACGCTTCAGTTGGCGAGCGTGCCGTTGCATTCATTGGCGGACTCGAAGCCACGTCGAAAAAGAACGATCTTCTTACTGCCAGCTGCAAAGCACTATCCCTCGCAGGGGCAAGCGTCGCGCTTCCGCGATCGCGCGCAGACGATGTTCAGCGCAATCGTTGATTACGGGCGCGGAGGCGATGTTTGAAGCGACGTCCCTAGCCTGGCGCTCTTCCAGGCCAAAGCGCCGTTTGCGCGTTCAACGCGTCAGGTCGCTCCAGGACGCCCTGAGATACATCACCATGGACCACAGCGTGAGCACTGCGGCGGCCACGAGGCAGTACAAGCCGACTTCGAAGGCAGGCAGGATCCAGACGTCGTCGCGGAACAGCATCATCGACAACCCGGTCATCTGCAGGCCGGTCTTCCACTTGCCGATCCACGAGACGGCGACTTTGCCGCGCGCGCCGATCTCCGCCATCCACTCGCGCAACGCGGAAATGGTGATCTCGCGTCCGACGATCACGGCAGCGGTGAGCGTGATCAGCATGTGCGGATCGAACTCGATGAACTTGAGCATCGGCGGGTCGTAGCTCACGAGCAGGATCAGCGCCGTCGCCACCATGAGCTTGTCGGCGACCGGATCGAGGAACGCGCCGAGTGCGGAGGTCTGGCGGAGCTTGCGCGCCAAGTAGCCGTCGAGCGAATCGGTGAGCGCCGCGAGGATGAAGACGATCGCGGCGGCGGCATTCGACCAGCGATACGGCAGGTAGAAGAGCACGACGACGAGCGGGATCATCACGATCCGCGCAACCGTCAGGACGTTGGCAATCGGGAAGCTCACGCGCGGAATTGTAGTCGCTCGCGCCGCGTCACGCCCGTGTGCGGGCGTATTCGCCTGCGCTGCCGTCTTCATCGCACTCATGCGTGAAGCGTATCGTAAATTGCCTGTGCGAGCTTACGGCTGATGCCGCGCACTTTCGCCAAGTCGTCGACGCCCGCGCGTGCGACCCCTTGCAGGCCGCCGAACTGTTTGAGCAGCTCGCGGCGCCGCCGCGGACCGAGTCCCGGCACCGTCTCCAGGATCGAGTGCGTGCGAGCTTTCGCGCGCCGCTGGCGGTGGCCGGTGATCGCAAAGCGATGCGCTTCGTCGCGCACGCGCTGGATGACGAGCAATGCGGGCGAATCGGGCGGCAGCACGATCGGCACATCCTGTTCCGGCACGAAGATGCGTTCTTGTCCCGGGCGGCGATCGGCGCCTTTCGCAACGCCCGCCACACGCAAGCCGGTGATTTCGAGCTCCTGCAGTACGCGCACCGCTTCGGCGAGTTGATTGGCGCCGCCGTCGATCAGCAACAGATCGGGCAACGGCGCCTCGCCCTTCTTGATGCGGGCATAACGGCGCGACAGCGCTTGCCGGAGCGCGCCGTAATCGTCGCCCGGCGCGAGCCCTTCGATGTTGAAGCGCCGATAGTCGCTCTTGATCGGTCCTTCGGGCCCGAACACGACGCACGAGGCCACGGTGCGCTCGCCCATCGTGTGGCTCACGTCGAAGCACTCGATGCGTTGCGGCGGTCGCGCTAGGCCGAAGGTCTCCTGCAGCGCCTGCAGCTGCTCGGCGGTCGTCGCCTCCGTCGCGCGGCGCATCTTGAGCCCGAGCTCGGCATTGGCGCGCGCCATTTCGAGCCAGCGGGCACGCACGCCGCGTACGCCGGTGCGGATGCGCACGGTGCGTTGCGCTTTTTCGGACAACGTCTGTTCGAGCAGATCGGCGTCCTCGATCGGTTGGCTGATGAGTATTTCGCTCGGTGCTTCGCGTCCCAAGTAGTACTGCGCTAGGAAACCGCTCAGCAGCTCGCCCTCCTCGGCCAAGCCCGGGCGCGGGAAGAAGTTGGAGCTGCCGAGATTGCGCCCCCCGCGCACGAACACGATGGACACGCAGTGCTCGCTGCCCTGCGAGACGAGTGCGACGGCGTCGATGTCTTCCGATGCATTGCGCGTCACCGACTGCGTCGAGTGAATCGCCTTGATGCCGTTGATCTGGTCGCGCAAATGCGCGGCGCGCTCGAACTCGAGCTTGGCGGAGGCTTCCTCCATGCGCTTGGCGAGCTCGGCGACGAGCTCCGCGCCGCGGCCTTCGAGCACCTTGATCGCGTCTTCCACATCGCGTCGGTAGTCCTCGGGCGAGATGAGCCGCACGCACGGCGCGGAGCACCGTTTGATCTGATACTGCAGGCACGGGCGCGAGCGGTTGGCGAAGAAGCTGTCGCTGCACGGTCTGAGCAAGAAGAGCTTTTGCAGCAGCAAGAGCGTCTCGCGCGTTGCGCGTGCGTTCGGATACGGCCCGAAGAATCGCCCTGGAAGCTTGCGGCTGCCGCGATAGAAGCTGATGCGCGGATATTCCTGCTGCGTCGAGATGTGCAGGTAAGGAAAGCTCTTGTCGTCGCGGAGCGTGACGTTGAAGCGCGGCCGGTGGCGCTTGATCAAGTTGTACTCGAGCAAGAGCGCCTCGGTCTCGGAGGCCGTGACGGTCACCTCGATGTTCTCGACCTGCGCAAGCATCGCCATCGTCTTGGCGGTTTGCGCCTTGCCGACGAAATAGCTCGTGAGCCGGTTCTTGAGGTTGCGCGCCTTGCCGACGTACAGCACCTCTCCGTTCGCCCCGAGCATGCGATAGACGCCGGGGCGCTGGCTGACATTGGCAAGAAACGGTTTCGGGTCGAACGGCATGGCTATCGTCGAACGCAGGCGCTCGGCAGGTTCCCGGCGAGCTAAGCGGGTCTGCGGGCGAGCCGCTTCTTCGCTTGCTCGAAGACCGCAGCGAACATCGCTTCCGTCAGTCGTCCGGTCTGCGTGTTGTAGCGGCTGCAGTGATACGAGTCGATGAGCACGTGACCGTTCGGCAATTCGTGCTCGGCGCCATGCGCGAACCGATACGCGCTCGCTTTGAGCTTGAGCGCGCCCAGGGCCGCGTTGTGCGCGATCGTGCCCAGCGCGAGCAGGACACGTCCCGGCGGCTCGCGCTCGAGCTCGGCCGTCAGATAGCGATTACACGTGCGGATCTCCGCCGGCGTCGGCTTGTTCTCGGGCGGCACGCATTTCACGGAGTTCGTGATGCGGCAGTCGATGAGCTTCAAACCGTCGTCGCGGTGGTGCGATTCAGGCTTGCTCGCAAAGCCGAAGCGATGGAGCGTGCGATACAGGAGCAATCCCGCGTAATCGCCGGTGAACGGTCGACCGGTCGCATTCGCGCCGTGGAATCCCGGCGCCAGCCCGACGATGATGAGACGCGCGTTCGGATCGCCGAAAGGCGCCACCGGTGCGCAGTAATAATCGGGATGCGCGCGCCGCCCCTCTTCCAAGAACGCAGCCAAGCGTGGGCACGCGGTGCAGCTGCGGTCGAACACTTTGCCATCGGAGGGCCAGAGCCCATCAGCCTCGGCGCGTCGACGAGCGTTGGCCGCTCGCGGTGCGGACTTGAGGCGTCGGAGAGGAACGGCGGTCATAGAGCAAGTTTAGCAGCGTGCTCGCTCTCCTCGCGGCAGGAGTTGACGGACGGAGCGTGCGCCGGCAGTAATGCGCGCGCGTTGTCCGAGCGGGCCTGACGAACGAGCGGTTTCCACGCAATCTGCAACCCGAAGTGCGACTGCTACTCTTCAACAAACCCTTTCGCGTGCTCTCGCAGTTCACGAGCACGGATGGCAAGTCCTCCCTGCGCGACTATCTGCGCGCGCCGGGCATGCGGCCGGCCGGACGACTCGATTACGACAGCGAAGGCCTGCTGCTGCTGACCGATTCGGGCGCGCTGCAGGCGCGTCTTGCGGATCCTAAATGGAAGGTCGAGAAGACTTATCTCGTGCAGGTCGAAGGCGACGTGACCGAGCAAGCGCTTGCGCAGCTTCGTCGCGGCGTGGCGCTCAACGACGGTATGACGCTGCCGGCACGCGCGCGGCGGGTCGATGAGCCCGAATGGCTGTGGCCGCGCGATCCGCCGATTCGCTTTCGCAAAGCGATTCCGACTTCGTGGATCGAGTTGGCGATCCGCGAAGGACGTAATCGCCAGGTGCGGCGCATGACGGCGGCGGTGGGCTTTCCGACCTTGCGGCTCGTGCGTTGGGCCGTCGGGCCATGGACGCTCGCAGGACTCGCGCGAGGCGAAGCGCGCGAGGTCGATGCCCAGGAAATCCACGCGCTCATGCGCCGACGCGCTTGAGGCGGGCCCGCTAAGTACCCGTATCGATCAGCTTCTTCTCGCGCACCACGACGATGAGCACGCCGAGCAGCGTGATCGCGCCGCCGACGAGCATGCGCGTTGTGAGGTGATCGTTGAGCAACGTCACGCCGAAGAAGATGCCGAAGAGCGGCGACAAGAGCGTGATCGGCGACAAGCTCGTCACCGGATAGCGGCCGATCAGGTAGTACCAGCCCGTGTGAGCCACGAGGCTCGACATCAGCACGGTAAAGGCGAGCGCGCCCCACCCCATCCAACCGGCGCTGCGAATCGCATCGAGCTGTCCGCTTTCGAGCAGAAGGCTCAAGATGAGCAGCACGGGCGCGCCGGTGGCAGCCGTCCATACCTGCAGCTCGAGCGGCCGGATGTTCCGCAAGCGTTTCACGTAGATGAGGCCGAGCGAGCTGAAGAAGGCCGACAGCACGACGAGCGCAAGGCCTTCCCAGTACTCGATCACGCGCGGATCGAAGCCGATGATGACGATCCCGCCGAATGCGAGCGCGATGCCCAAACGGCGCTTCCAGCGGATTTTCTCGCCGAGCAGCCAGACGGAGAGCAAGGTCGAGAACGGCACGCCGAGCTGCGTGGCGATCGCGACGGTCGAAGCGTCCTGCGCCTTGCGCAACCCGACGAAGAGCAGCGCAAACGCGACCGGCCCGGTGAGCGCAGCCGCGGCGACCAATGTGTGCATTTGGCCGCGATGGGCTCGCAGCATCGGCACGAGTAGGAGCGCGACCGAGAGAAAGCGCAAGCCGGTGAAGAGAATCGGCGGAAAGTGCTGCACGCCGATCTTCGCGGCGATGAGGTTGAGTCCCCAGATCAGATTGATGACGATCAGGAACGCCAAATCCCTCGGCGCGATCGTCGCCGGATCTTCGACGGGAAGAGTGCTCACGGGTAGCCGCGCGCTCAGCGAACGTAGCGTTGTTTCAGATAAGCGTAGAGCGCTCGCACGCATTGCGGCTCGGCACCGACCGGACGTCCGGGGCGTTCCTTCCCGTTCCACGCGTACAGGTCGAGATGCAGCCAACGCGGCGTCTCGGTGACGAAGCGCCGCAGGAAGAGCGCGCCGAAAATGGCGCCCGCGAATCCAGAGCTCGACACGTTGTTGAGATCGGCCACTTTGCTGGCGAGCTCTTCGTCATAGGCGGACCAAAGCGGCAGGCGCCACATCGGATCGGATTCGGCATGGGCGGACTGCAGCACCTGAGCGGCGACTTCATCGTCGTTCGCGAAGAGCGCAGGCACCTCCGGACCCAGTGCGACGCGCGCCGCACCCGTGAGCGTAGCGGTGTCGATGAGCAGATCCGGCTTGTCTTCATCCGCGAGCGCGAGCGCATCGCATAGGATCAGCCGGCCCTCGGCGTCGGTGTTGCCGACCTCAACGCTCAAACCTTTGCGCGTGCCGATGACGTCGCCGGGCCGATAGGCATTGCCCGCGATCGCGTTCTCGACCGCCGGAATGATCACGCGCAATCGCACCGGGAGCTGCGCATCCATCACGAGGTGAGCGAGCCCGAGCGTGACTGCGGCGCCGCCCATGTCCTTCTTCATGAGGAGCATCGAGCTGCTCGGCTTGATGTCGAGGCCACCGGTGTCGAAGCACACGCCCTTGCCGACCAGCGTCACCTTCGGATGGCTCGGATGCCCCCACTCGAGGTCCACCAAGCGCGGCGCGACGACCGATGCACGGCCGACGGCGTGGATCGCAGGTAAGCGTTGTGCGAGCAGTTCGTCGCCAACGACGACACGCTGGCGGCAGCCGTGGCGCCGTCCGAGATCGAGCGCGACTTGCGCCAGCGCCTCGGGCGACATGTCGCTGGCCGGCGTGTTGATGAGATCGCGCGTCAGCGTCGTCGCGGCGCGCAGCCGCTCGATCTCCGCCGCATCGACGCCTTCCGGCAGACGCAACGTCACCTCGCGCGGCGCTGCGCGTCGGTAGCGTTCGAAGCGATAAAGGCCGTATGCCCAACCGAACGCCAAGTGACGCGCGGCTTCGGGCGGAAGCGATTGCGCGAGATGGTACGTGCCGTCCGGCAGCCGATCCGCCAAGGCGGCGCCATGCCAGAGACTGAACGGCTCGCGCGCCTGGCTGCGACCGAGGCCGAACACGACCCCAGCCGTGCGTCCGTTCGCATCGGGGACTAGCAAGAGCCGATGGCGCTCTGCCCTGAAGCCGTTCGCGGCCAGCCAATTGCGCGTACTTTCAGGCTGCTGGCTGCGCCATGCATCGAGCTCGTCCTCGTCGACGAGATGAATCGGAATGGATCCGGGGCGATCCTCGCGTGCGAACATGAATGGGCGCTTGCGTTGTTGGAGGGTACTCGTTCGGCTACGTCAGCTGCGCCGAACGCGTATGAAGACGTATCGACGCGAAGTCTACTAGCTCGGCGCGCACGGTTCGATCGGGCGGGTGCCGCACAAACGAGCGGCTACATTCTTCGCGGCTCATTCAGGCGCTTGCAGCGCTTTGCGCACGGCGCAAAGCAGCATCGCTAGCGTTCGCAGCGGCGCGCGGCCTTGACAAACTCGACGTCACTATGGTGCTATCTGTATGATTTTCCAGACGCTCTTGCACTCCTTGGCTCCATGTTCGCATGCGTCGCTGGCGAGCGATGGCCAGATGGCGTTCGCAGACTGCACGCACCGATCGGGATTCTCCCGCCTGGAGCGCAAGAACGACGTCTGACGTCGGAACAGGGCCCAGTCATCGATAACTCGAACCCCGCACCGGCATTGGACCGAGGCGGGGTTCTTCGTTTTCAAACATTAGAACGCTTCAGGAGCGCACATGCAGATCTATTCGCAGAAGGACGTCAACAAGAAAGCCCTCAAGGGCGCACGGATCGCGATCCTTGGCTACGGCAGCCAGGGCCGCGCACATGCGCTGAACCTCAAAGACAGCGGCTTTGACGTCGTCGTCGGCGTGCGCAAGAACGGCGAGAGCTGGGCGAAGGCGAAGAAGGACGGCCTGAAGGTCGCCGAGCCTGCCGAAGCGGTGAAAGGCGCCGCGCTGGTCGCATTCCTCACTCCCGACCTCACGCAGAAGGAGCTGTACAACTCCGTGATCGGGAATATCGCGCAGGGCGCCACGATTCTCTTTGCCCACGGCTTCAACGTTCACTTCAAGCAGATCAAGCCGCGCAAGGACCTCGACGTGGTCCTCATCGCGCCCAAGGGCCCGGGCGACCTCGTGCGTCGGCAGTATCAGCAGGGTCGCGGCGTGCCGTGTCTGCTCGCCGTCTATCAGAACGTGAGCGGCAAGGCGAAGCAGAACGCCCTCGCCTACGCGCACGGCATCGGCGGCACGCGCGGCGGCGTGATCGAGACGACCTTCGCGGAGGAGACCGAGACGGATCTGTTCGGCGAGCAGGCCGTGCTCTGCGGCGGTGCGACGGAGCTCGTGGTCAAGGGCTTCGAGACGCTCGTCGAGGCGGGCTATCAGCCCGAAGTGGCGTACTATGAGTGCCTGCACGAACTGAAGCTGATCGTCGACTTGCTGCACGAAGGCGGTCTGTCGAAGATGCATCAGTTCATCAGCGAGACCGCCAAGTACGGCGATCTGACGCGCGGTCCGCGTGTGGTCAACGCCGCCACGAAGCGCGAGATGAAGAAGATTCTCAAGGAGATCCAGAACGGCAAGTTCGCCCGTCAGTGGATCAACGAGAACAAGAAGGGACGCAAGAAGTACACGCAGCTCATGAAGAAGGACCTCAAGCATCCGATCGAGAAGGTGGGCGCGAAGCTGCGTGCGCGTATGCCGTGGTTGGAGGAGGCCCGCTCCTAATTGAGTCCAGCGTAACGGCGGTCCAACGCTCAATCGCTGGAGGAGAAACGACATGGTCCACGATCCGAACCGAGTGCTGATTTTCGACACCACGTTGCGTGACGGCGAGCAATCGCCCGGATGCAGCATGACGCAGTCCGAGAAGCTGCGAGTCGCAAAGGCGCTTGCGGAGCTCGGCGTGGACGTGATCGAGGCCGGCTTCCCGATCGCCTCGCGCGGCGATTGGGAAGCGGTCAACCTCATTGCCAAGGAAGTGCAAGGCCCAATCATCGCGGGCCTTGCACGCTGCAATCGCGAGGACATCGAGCGCGCCTGGGAAGCGCTCAAGGACTCCCCTCGCCCGCGCATTCACGTGTTCCTCGCGACCAGTGCGATCCATCGCCAGTACAAGCTCAACATGGCGAAGGACGAGATCATCCGCACGGCCGTCGAAGGCGTGAAGATCGCGCGTTCGCTCTGCGAGGACGTCGAGTTCTCGCCCGAGGACGCCTCGCGTACCGAGCTCGAGTTCCTCGCCGAAGTCGTCGAAGCGGTCGTCGAGGCCGGCGCCACGACGGTGAACATCCCGGATACGGTCGGCTACACCGTACCGGCCGAATTCCACGAAGTGTTCTCGTATCTGAAGAAGAACGTTCGCGGCATCGACAAGGTCGTGCTCTCGGTGCACTGCCATGACGACCTCGGCATGGCCGTCGCGAACAGTCTTGCGGCGGTGCGCGCGGGCGCCCGCCAGATCGAGTGTACGATCAACGGTATCGGCGAACGCGCCGGCAACTGCTCGCTCGAAGAGGTCGCGATGGCGATCAAGACGCGCGAGAGCTTCTTCGGCGTGCACACGGGCATCAATACCACCCGCCTGTATCCGACCTGCCGGCTGGTCTCGCAGATCACCGGCATGCCCATTCCGCGCAACAAGGCGATCGTCGGCGAGAACGCCTTCGCGCACGAGTCGGGCATCCATCAGCACGGCATGCTGCGCCACCATTCGACCTACGAGATCATGCGCCCGCAGGACGTCGGTCTCTCGCGCACGAATCTCGTGCTCGGCAAGCACAGCGGCCGGCACGCCTTCCGCGAGCGCGTGAAGGAGCTCGGCTTCGAGGTCGAAGAAGCGGAGCTCAACCGCTTGTTCGAGGAATTCAAAGCGCTCGCCGACAAGAAGAAGGAGCTCTTCGACGGCGACATCGAGGCGCTGGTCATGCGCGCCGAATCCGGTGCCGAAGGTCCGTGGTCGCTCGTCGAGCTCGAAGTCGAGACCACCACGGGATCGAACGCCTCGGTGCGTTTGTGCCTGAAGCACACCGACGGTCGCGAAGTCGAGCAGCGTATGACAGCGCAAGGTCCGGTCGACGCCGTCGTCAAGGCGATCGACGCTGCCACCGGCGCGCAGGTGCAAGTGCGCAAGTTCGAGGTGCACAGCGTCTCCGTCGGCGAGGACGCGCAGGGCGAAGCCTTGCTCACCGTCGAGCACAACGGCCGCGGCTATCGCGGCACCGGCGTGAGCACGAACATCATCGAAGCTGCCGCCCGCGCCTATCTGGAAGTCATCAATCGCATCGAGACCACGCGCGCGACCGCCGAACGAGCCGGCATCGAGCGTCGCACGGTCGAGCGATCGGTCGTCTCGGCAATCTGACAGCGACCGATCGCAGGTTGGAGGATCTCACTCATGCCCATCGCTGCCGCCAAACACATTTGGTTCAACGGCAAGCTCGTTCCGTGGGAGAAGGCGACAGTGCATGTGCTCGCCCACGCCCTTCACTACGGCTCGACCGTTTTCGAAGGTGAGCGCGCCTACCCCACCGACCAAGGGCCGGTGATCTTTCGCCTGCGCGACCACACGCGCCGCTTGTTCGATTCCGCGAAGATCTATCGCATGGAGATCCCGTACACGCAGGAAGAGATCAATGCGGCGTGCAAGGAAGTGATCGTCGCGAACGGGCTGACGCGCGGTGCGTACATTCGCCCCTTCGCCTTCCGCGGCTACGGCGAAATCGGCGTGGCGCCGAAGAATCCGCCACCGATCGAAACCGTCATCGCCGCATTCGAATGGGGTGCGTATCTCGGTGCCGAGGGCCTCGAGAACGGCATCGACGTGTGCGTCTCCTCGTGGCAGCGTCTGGCACCGAACACGATTCCCGCGATGGGCAAGGCGGCCGGCAACTATCTGTCGAGCCAGCTCATCAGCATGGAAGCCAAGCGCCTCGGTTTCGCCGAAGGCATCGGGCTCGGCGTGGACGGCAACGTGAGCGAAGGCGCCGGCGAGAACCTCTTCCTCGTACGCGACGGAGTGATCTACACGCCCGCGCTCTCCAACTCGATTCTCCAAGGCATCACCCGCGATACCGTCGTGACGCTCGCGCGTGAGCACGGTTTCGAAGTGCGCGAGCAGGCGATCCCGCGCGAGATGCTCTATCTCGCCGACGAGATCTTCTTGACCGGCACGGCTGCCGAGATCACGCCGGTTCGTTCCGTCGATCGAATTCAGATTGGCAGCGGCCGCCGCGGCCCTGTCACCGAAGCTTTGCAGGCGGCCTTCTTCGGCCTGTTCACGGGCAAGACCGCCGACAAGTGGGGCTGGCTCGAACGCTGCGACACGCCCGCCTCTTCCGGAGCCACCGCCGTCGGCTGAGGGACGACACGCATTGGTCCCACCCTCCGCCGCCTTCGCCGCTCGCGATGCCGCGTTGATCATTCGTCAACCAAGCCGCGAGCAGCGTAGGCATGCTCTCATGCGGTGATCGTTGCACAGCAACACGATGACAATGAACGCCAAAACACTCTTCGAGAAGGTTTGGGAGCAGCACGAGGTCGTGCCGGAGACGGCCGACACGCCGGCAGTGCTCTACATCGACCTGCATCTGATCCACGAAGTCACCTCGCCGCAGGCTTTTTCGCTGCTGCGCTCGAAGGGACTCAAGGTTCGCCGCACCGATCGCACGCTGGCGACGATGGATCACTCGACGCCGACCGATCCGGACGAAGTCTCCGGTCGCGTGCCGATCAAAGTCGAATCGGCGGCGCGCCAGGTCAAGGAGCTCGAGAAGAACTGCCGTGAGTTCGGCATCGAGCTGCTCGGGTTGGACTCCGATCATCGCGGCATCGTTCACGTAATCGGCCCCGAGCTCGGCGCGACGCAGCCGGGCAAGACCATCGTCTGCGGCGACAGCCATACGGCCACGCATGGCGCGTTCGGCGCCCTCGCCTTCGGTATCGGTACGACTGAAGTCGGTCACGTGCTCGCCACGCAGTGCTTGCTGCAACGTCGACCGAAGACGCTCGCCATCAACGTGAGCGGCCGATTGCCGGAAGGCGTCACGGCGAAGGATTTGATTCTCGCGATCATCGGGAAGATCGGCGTGTCGGGTGGCACCGGTCACGTGATTGAGTATCGCGGCACTGCGATCGAAGCGCTCTCGATGGATGAGCGCATGACCGTCTGCAACATGTCGATCGAGGCAGGTGCGCGTGCCGGCATGGTCGCGCCCGACGAGACGACGTTCGAGTATCTCAAAGGCCGCCGTTTCGCTCCCAAGGGCGCGGACTGGGATCGCGCGGTCGAGCGCTGGTGCACGCTGCGCACCGATCCGGGCGCGAAGTTCGACCGCGAGGTCGATATCGACGCGAACGCGCTCGAGCCGATGATCACGTACGGCACGCATCCGGGCATGGTCATTCCGATCTCGGGCATCGTGCCGGATGCGGCGAACGATCCCGTCCACGCCAAGGCGCTCGACTACATGGGACTCAATGCCGGCGAGCGACTCCTCGGCAAGCCGATCAATGTGGTCTTCATCGGCAGCTGCACGAACGCACGCCTGTCGGATCTCGAGCTCGCCGCGCGCGTCCTCAAGGGCCGCAAGGTGGCGCGCGGCGTACGCATGCTCGTCGTGCCCGGCTCGCAGCAAGTCAAGCGCGAAGCCGAAGCGCGCGGCTTGGCGAAGATCTTCGTCGAGGCCGGCGCCGAATGGCGTGAGTCCGGCTGCTCGATGTGCATCGGCATGAATGGCGATGTCGTCGGCAAGGGCGAATACGCCGTCAGCACGAGCAATCGCAATTTCGAGGGCCGCCAAGGCAAAGGCTCGCGCACCTTCCTCGCGAGCCCTGCTACTGCGGCTGCCGCCGCTATCGCCGGCCACGTCACGGATCCGCGTGAATTCCTGGCCGAGTTCAAGTCTGTCGTGCATTCCTAAGCCATGGAACCAGTACGCTCGATCGAATCCCGAACGGTCGTGTTGCCGTTCACGAATATCGACACCGACCAGATCATTCCGGCCCGCTTCCTGACCACGACGACGAAGGAAGGACTCGGCCAGCGTGCGTTCGCGGACTGGCGCTACGACGCCTCCGGCGCACCGAAGCCGGACTTCATCCTGAACAAGCCTGAGGCGCAGGGATGCTCGATTCTGGTCGCGGGACGCAACTTCGGCTGCGGCTCCTCGCGCGAGCATGCGCCGTGGGCGTTGCTCGACTTCGGCTTCCGCGCAGTCATCAGCACCGAGATCGCGGACATCTTCCGCAACAACTCGCTGAAGAACGGTCTCGTGCCGGTCGTGATCGACGAGCGGTCGCACGAGTGGCTGCTGAACAACCCGGGAGCGAACGTGCGCATCGATGTCGAGAACGCCACCGTGCACCTGCCGACGGGCGAGTCGGTGAAGTTTCCGATCGAGGCGTTCGCTCGCTACTGCCTGGTGAACGGGATCGACGAGCTCGGCTTCCTGTTGAAGCAGGACGAGGCCATCAGCCGCTACGAGCAGGAGCACGCATGAGCCGTAAAGCACGCATCGTCGTACTGGGCGGGGACGGCATCGGTCCGGAAGTAACGGCCGAGGCAGTACGCGTTCTCGAAGCCGTCGCACAACGCTTCAAGCACGAGTTTCAGTTCGAATCGCATCTCATCGGCGGCGCGGCCATCGATGCGACCGGCTCGGCGCTGCCGGCTGAAACCGTTTCGGCTTGCGGCACCGCGGATGCGGTGTTGCTGGGCGCGGTCGGCGGACCGAAGTGGTCCGATCCGAATGCGAAGGTGCGGCCCGAGCAAGGCCTGCTTGCGATCCGCAAGGCGCTCAATCTGTTCGCGAATTTACGGCCGGTCACGGTGCTGCCCGCTCTCATCGACAGCGCGCCGATCAAACCCGAGATCCTGCGCGGCACCGACATCGTCGTCGTGCGCGAGCTGACGGGCGGCATCTACTTCGGCGAGAAACAGCGCACCGCCGACTCCGCAAGCGACCTCTGCACCTACACCGTCGAAGAGATTCAACGCGTGACGCGCGTGGCGGGCAAACTAGCGCGGGCGCGGCGCAAGTCGGTCGTCTCGATCGACAAGGCCAATGTGCTCGAGACGTCGCGCCTCTGGCGCAGCACCGTCGAAGAGCTGATGCGTAAAGAATTTCCGGATGTGAAGCTCGAGCACATGCTCGTCGATGCAGCAGCGATGCATCTCATCCGTCGGCCGTCGAGCTTCGACGTACTGCTCACGGAAAACATGTTCGGCGACATCCTGACGGACGAAGCGTCGATGCTCGCCGGATCGCTTGGTATGTTGCCGAGCGCATCGCTCGGTGCAGGCACGCTCGGTCTGTACGAGCCGATTCACGGTTCTGCACCTGACATCGCTGGTAAAGGAATCGCGAATCCGTACGGAACGATCTTGAGTGCAGCGATGCTCTTGCGTCATTCGCTCGGACTCGAAGAGGAAGCGCGAGTCGTCGAGCAAGCTGTCGAGTGGGCAGTCGCAAACGGTGTGTTGACCGCCGATATCGCAGGCGAAAAGGCACCTGTTTCGACGCGAACAGCAGGCGACGCGGTTGTCAATAGGATTTTGCAATAAGTTTTGTAACCTATTGATCTAAAAGGACTTTTATTTGGGGTTTATTTAGACCCCGAATTCTTGCCCACATTCCCGGCGAGAGCGGGTATCATTTGTCCCGCGACGGGATCGATCTCCCCCGCCGCTTCAGCCTTCGGGCCAATCTCCATGTCTTCGACCCCTGCGGTCGAGGTGTCTTTGGTGGAAACAGGACTCGTGTCGGGTTAGTCCCCAAGGTCGGTGACGGTCCGCCGTCATCGCCACGACCGAAGTTCTACGTTGCCACATCCAGGCCGACCCCTTGGGTCGGCCTTTTTTTTTGCCTGACGGCTTCGGGAGGCGAAAACGGGCTGAAATGGCCTGATAGGAGGCCATAGCCAGGGGTTGCGGGCGCCGGTCTAGCGGCGGCTGGCTAGAGGGCGCGAGAGCGCGTCTGGCGACTCAAGGCATGCCTACTCGGCCGCCCTCGCCGCGCGCTCCAGGCCCTCCGACAGATCCGCCAACAGGTCGTCCTTGGCTTCGATGCCTACCGACAGCCGCAGGAGCGTGTCGGACAGGCCGGCGCGGCGGCGGGCCTCGGCGTCCATGGCGGCATGCGTCATCGTGGCGGGATGCGCCACCAGGCTTTCGACGCCGCCCAGCGATTCTGCGAGCGAGAAGTAGCGCAGGCCTTTCAGAAAGGCGGCGACGTTCGCGAGCCCGCCCTTGAGCTCGAAGCTCACCATTGCCCCGAACCCAGCCTGCTGCGCGCGTGCCAGCGCGTGCTGCGGATGAGACGGCAAGCCCGGGTAGTAGACGCGGCTCACGGCGGGATGCTGGGACAAGAGCTCGGCCACGGCAGCCGCGTTTTCGCCGTGTACCTGCAAGCGCGCAAAGAGCGTGCGTAAGCCCCGTAGCGTGAGATAGCTGTCGAACGGCGCACCGGTAACGCCGATGCAATTGGCCCACCACGTGAGCTGTTCGTACAGCTCTTGCGTGCGCGCGACCACCGCGCCGCCGACCACATCGCTGTGGCCGTTCAAGTACTTCGTGGTCGAGTGCAAAACGAGATCCGCACCGAGCTGCAACGGGCGTTGCCACACGGGCGACAAGAACGTGTTGTCGACGAGCACCAACGCGCCGATGGCGTGCGCCTGCTCGGCAATGGCGGCGATGTCGACGATGCGCAGCAACGGGTTGCTCGGCGTTTCCACCCAGACGAGCTTGGGCTTGAGCGCGAGTGCCTGTGCGAGCGCTGCGGCATCCGTTTGATCGACGAACTCCACACGCAGCGCACGGCGACGCGCCAGGCCTGCAAACAGCCGGTAAGTGCCGCCGTAGCAGTCATGCGGCGCTACGACCAGGTCGTCGCTCTGGAGCAAGTGAGTGACGAGCGAGACGGCAGCCATGCCGGAAGCCGTTACCACGCCGCCGACCGCCCCTTCGAGCTCGGCGATCGCGTCGGCGAGTGCGTCGCGCGTCGGATTGCCGGAGCGCGTGTAGTCGTAGGAACGCTTCTCGCCGAAGCCCGTGAACGCGTAGGTCGAGGTCAGGTGAATAGGCGGCACGACTGCGCCGTGCTGACTATCGGACTCCAATGCGGCGCGTACTGCGGCTGTGGCAGCTTTTCGCGCGTCGGTCATCGTGCGCCTCCATTCAGCACGGTTTCGAAGATGTTTCGCAGGGGCTCGGATTCTTTGAGGAAAGCATCGTGCCCGTAGATCGATGAGATCTCGAACAGCTGCGCCGGTCCCGCCAGACGTTCGCGCAGCGTGCGCATATCTTGGACTGGGACGAGCTGGTCTTCTTCGACGGCCACGAGCGTCGTCGGCACGCGAATGCGGCTCGGATCGACCTGATGCAGGTCGATGGACTCGGAGAGGCAGACGAACGCTTCGGGCAGGTAGCTGCGCGCGTACGCATCGCCGCGGGCGAGCAGATAGCGCTCTACGGGGAATGTGTAGCGTCCGTCGGTCAAAGTCGGTCCGGTCGCGAAGCGTTCGGCGAACTCTCGTTGGCTGCGATACGTCGCCATGGCGAGTGCGCGCGCCAGCCTCAGCCCTTCGGTGGCGTCATTCTTCGAGGCCGCATAACGCACGATCGCGCGCTGGACGCTGCGCCACGCGGTTGCCATGGGGTGCGGACGGTCTGCGGCGCTGATCGAGACGATGCGAGCGACGCGTGCGGGATAACGTTCGGCGAATGCGAGCGCCACCATGCCGCCATAAGACGCACCGACGATAGCGTGAAGCTGTGCGATTTCGAGATGGTCGACGAGCCGGCGCAAAATCTCGGCCTGATCGTAAGCGCTCACGGCCGGGAAATCCGTCTGCCCCGCATGCGGGCCAGTGGTCTCGCCGCTGCCGCCCAGAAAATCGATGCCCAGGATCTGATAGCGACGCGTATCGAGCGCCAGGCCCTCGCCGACGATCTCGGACCACCAACCCTTGGTTCCCGCCGTGCTCGTGACGTAACGACCGGCGGAAATACCGCCCAGAGCCGCCACGACGGGCGCACCCGCACGCCCTACGAGGCGCCAGGCGATTTGGACCTGAGGTAGGGATCCGCCGAAATGAAGCTCGAGCCCGTCCTCGAGGCGACAAATGCCTTCGCGGGCGACAAGCTCATCAGCCTCCGACGCTCCCTCTGTGGGAGAATTGGCGGCCGCGGCATCTTGCAAGACAGTCATTCCAGAGAGCACTCCGAGTGAGCATCCGACAGTTCGAGGTCGGATCAGGGTTCGCGCGCATCGCAGAAACCCTACGGAGAGCCCGTAGTGAGGAGTTCGCTGTGCCCTGCTCCTTGAGTCTCGGCGAGGCTCGAGGAGTTACACAGCAACTCATCTGTCGGTCGGTGACCCGGCCGCAGGAGTTGGCACCTTTTCGAAGGGGTTAGTTTCGACGGTTGCCCCGGCTTCAAAGGGCCTGCCCCTCAGCCGGTCTCGATGAGCATGCGGAAGTCTATGATGCGCCGGCTCTTTCCGCAATTGTCGCGGCCGTAAGTGACGTAGCGCGGTCGCGATCTTGCGACGCGCGTCACTCGCGAGCTCGACGCCGCTCGTGGCGTGCCGCAGTCATCACGGAATCGTCCTTGCTTCGAGGGCGGCGTTGTATTAACGTATTAATACGCTAGTACATTGATACGCACCCTCGATACTCCCCGATGAAAGGCCATCGTGCATTGACGCCGCGCCAGGAGGCGATGGCGGAACGGGCGCTGTTCACCGCGATCCTCACGCTGCGCACGGTGGAGGAATGCCGCGCGTTCTTTCGCGATTTGTGTACGCCGGCCGAGCTGCAGGCGCTCGCCGATCGTTGGGCCGTCGTCGGTTTGTTGCAGCAAGGCGTGCCGTATCGCGAGATTCACCGTCAGACAGGCGTCAGCGTCACGACCATCGGTCGCGTCGCGCGTTATCTGACGAACGGTCACGGCGGCTACATGCTCGTTGCTGCCCGTACCAAGGAACTGCGGGCTGGTTGAGCAACGACGCCCGCTTCGAGAGACAGACCATCCATCGCACCTACCCTAGCCCACGGGCGCACCGCATCATGATCGACAAGTCCACGCGCCTTAAGATCGCGCTTCAGAAATCCGGCCGGCTCACGGAAAACTCGCTCGACCTGCTCGTGCGTTGTGGGCTGAAGTACACGCGCGGCAAAGATCAGCTCATGTGCTACGGCGAGAACATGCCGCTCGATGTGCTGTTCGTGCGCGACGATGACATCCCCGATCTCGTGCAGCAGGACGTGTGCGATCTCGGCATCGTCGGCTTGAACGTGATCGAGGAAAAGCGTCTTGCGTTCGAAGCGCGCGGCGTCAAGCCGCTCTTCGAGCAGGTCATGACGCTCGATTATGGTCGCTGCCGTTTGTCGATCGCGGTGCCGGAAGGCGTCGAGTATCGCAACGTGCAATCGCTGCGCGGCAAGCGCATCGCGACGACCTACCCGAACATCCTGTCGCGCTACCTGCGCGAGAACGACGTGCAAGCCGAGATCGTGACGCTCTCGGGCGCTGTCGAGATCGCACCGCGGCTCGGGCGCGCCGATTTCATCTGCGACTTGGTGTCGACCGGCTCGACGCTGGCCGCCAATCACTTGTGGGAGGCCGAGACGATTCTCGAGAGCCAGGCTGCGATCATCCGCACGCCGGTGCCGGTTTCCCCCGAGAAGCAGGAATGGATTCGCCGTCTGACGCTGCGCATCGACGGCGTGCAGCAGGTCAAGGAAAGCAAGTACATCATGCTGCACGCGCCGCGCGCGAAGCTGGCGGAAATCCGTCAGCTCCTGCCGGGCAGCGAGGCGCCCACGATCATGCCGCTCGAAGGCAGCACCGACAAAGTCGCCGTGCATGCGGTGTGTCGCGAGAACGTGTTCTGGGAAACGCTCGAGAGCCTGAAGGCCGCTGGCGCGAGCGCGATCCTCGTGTTGCCCGTCGAGAAGATGCTCGCATGACCTTACCGCTGCTTCGCTGGTCGGCCCTGTCCGCGGACGAACGACGCGCCGCGCTGCGTCGGCCTGCACAATCGGATAGCGCGAGCTTGCAAGAGCAAGTGCGCGCCATCGTCGCCGAAGTGCGCGCACGCGGTGACGCAGCGCTTTACGAATATACCGAGCGCTTCGACGGCGTCCGACTTGCATCGCTCGAAGCACAGCCCGAGGACTTCGCGGCAGCACGCGCCCAGCTCAGCGCAGAGCACATCGCCGCGCTCCAACGTGCGATCGACAACGTACGGCGCTTTCACGAGGTGCAGCGTGCGCCGGTGCTCAAGGTCGAAACATCTCCGGGCGTGACGTGCGAACGTCACTTCCGTCCGATCGACGCTGTGGGCCTCTACGTGCCGGCAGGTGTGGCGCCACTCCCCTCCGCCGCCATCATGACTGCGGTGCCTGCCGCCATTGCCGGCTGCACAACGCGCATCATGTGCACGCCGCCGCGCAAGGACGGTACTGCCGATCCCGCGGTGCTGGTGGCTGCGCAGCTCTGTCAGGTCGAACGCGTCTTCAAGATCGGCGGAGCACAGGCGATTGCCGCGATGGCTTACGGCACCGAGAGCGTGCCGAAGGTGGACAAGGTCTTCGGACCCGGCAATTCGTGGGTGACCGCCGCAAAGCTCATTTGTGCGAACGATCCGGAGGGTGCGGCGCTCGATTTGCCCGCAGGACCTTCGGAAGTGCTCGTCATCGCCGATGAGACCGCCAACGCAACGTTCGTTGCTGCCGACCTGCTCGCGCAAGCGGAGCACAGCGGCGATGCCCAAGTGATCTTGGTGACGACGAGCGAAACGCTGGCGCAGAACGTGGCGCAAGAAGTCGAAGCGCAGATGCGCCGGCTCGGCCGCGAAAGCACGCTGCGCGTTGCGATCGAGCACAGCCGTCTCTTCGTTGTCGATTCGCTCGAAACGGCGTTCGAGCTCAGCAACCGCTACGCGCCGGAGCATCTGATCGTGCAAGTGCGCAATCCGCGCGAGTGGTTGGACCACATTCGCAATGCGGGCTCGGTGTTCCTCGGCGCGTGGACGCCGGAGACGATGGGCGATTACTGCAGCGGCACGAATCACGTGCTGCCGACCTACGGATTCGCGCGCGCCTACAGCGGTCTCTCCCTCGTGGACTTCATGAAGCGCATCACCGTGCAAGAGCTCACGCCGGCCGGTTTGCAGGACTTGGGGCCGACCGCAGTGCGGATCGCCGAGCTCGAAGGATTGGACGCGCATGCCAATGCCGTCCAAGTGCGCCTTGCCCACTTGAACCGATCGTCATGAACAAGATTCTGGAGCTCGCGCGTCCCGATATTCTCGCGCTGCAGCCGTATCAGCACGCCGCGTGGGAGCCGTCGCTCGAGCGCATGCATGCCAACGAGATGCCGTGGCGCGCCGATGGCGATGTCACTACGGCAGGACTCAACCGCTATCCCGAGCCGCAGCCGGTCGAGCTCATCGAACATCTCGCAAAGCTCTACGGCGTGGCGCCGGAAAACGTGCTTGCCGGACGCGGCAGCGATGAAGGCATCGATCTGCTCGTGCGCGCGTTCTGCCGCGCCGAGCGCGATAGCGTGCTCATCTGCCCGCCCACTTTCGGCATGTACAAAGTGTCGGCGCGAGTTCAAGGCGCGGGTGTGGTCGAAGTGCCGTTGCTCAAGGAGCAAGGATTCGCCTTCGACGTCGACAGCGTGCTTGCGACGTGGCGCGAGGGCATCAAGCTCGTCTTCGTGTGCTCGCCGAACAATCCCACCGCGAACTTGATCGAACGAGGCGTCCTCGAGCGTCTCTGCGAAGCACTCACGGACCGCGCGCTCGTGGTATTGGATGAGGCGTATATCGAGTTTGCGCAGACCGACAGCGCGGTACAGCTGCTCGAGCGTTTTCCGAACCTTGTCATCCTGCGCACGCTGTCGAAGGCCTACGCGCTCGCCGGCGCACGCTGCGGTGCGGTCCTGGCGCATCCCGACATCGTGTCGCTGCTCGCGCGCGTCATCACGCCTTATGCATTGCCCGCACCAACGATCGAAGCCGTGCTGCGGCTTACCGACACGGCGCATCAGGCGCAGGCGCAAGCGCGCATTGCCGAGGTGTTGGCGGAACGCGCCCGCGTTGCCGAAGCGCTCGGACGCACTGCGTGCATTCGCCGCGTCTGGCCGAGCGCCACGAACTTTCTCCTTGTCGAATGTGCCGATGCCGCGCAGGTCTTGAATGCCGCTGTCAGCGCCAGACTGATCATTCGCGACGTACGTTCACAACCGGGGCTCGGCGACTGCGTGCGCATCACCATCGGCACGCGCGAGCAGAACGATCGCCTGCTGGCGGGTCTTGAACGATTGGAGGGGGCCGCGGCATGAGCGGTAAGAAGGTTCTGTTCATCGATCGCGACGGCACGTTGATCGTCGAGCCGCCGGATCAGCAAATCGACTCGCTGCAGAAGCTGGCGTTGTTGCCTGGCGTGATTCCGGCGCTGCTCAAGCTGCGCGATGCAGGCTTTGTGTTCGTGCTCGTGAGCAATCAAGACGGACTTGGGACACCGAGCTTCCCGCGCGAAACGTTCGAAGAACCGCACAACTTCCTGCGTGCGCTCCTTGCATCGCAGGGCATCGAGTTCGAACGCGAGCTCATCTGCCCGCATTTCGCCGCAGACAATTGCGCCTGTCGCAAGCCGAAGACCGGATTGCTCGATGAGTACCTGCGCACCGAGTCGATCGACAAAGCGGCGAGCTACGTCATCGGCGATCGTGAAACGGATTTGCAGCTCGCTCGCAATATCGGCGTGACCGGCCTGCGGATCGGCGGACCCGACGGGCTCACCTGGGCCGAGATCGCTGAGCGCCTCACGCGCGTCAAGCGCACGGCGCGGGTGACGCGCAAGACGAAGGAAACCGATATCAGCATCGCAGTGGATCTGGACAGCGAAGCGCCGATTCATGTCTCGACGGGCATCGGCTTCTTCGATCACATGCTCGAACAGATCGCCAAGCACGGCGGCTTTTCGCTCGAGCTGACCTGCAAGGGCGATCTGCACATCGACGAGCACCACACGGTCGAGGATTGCGCGCTCGCCTTGGGCCAAGCCTTGCGGCAAGCGCTCGGCGACAAGCGCGGCATCAATCGCTACGGCTTCGTGCTGCCGATGGACGAGTCGCTTGCACAGGTCGCCATCGACCTCGCGGGTCGCCCCTATTTCGTGTTCGAGGGCAAGTTCGGTCGCGATCAAGTCGGCCAGCTGCCGACCGAGCTCGTGCCGCACTTCTTCCGCTCGCTGGCCGAAACGCTCGGTGCCGCGATCAACATTCGCGTCACCGGAGAGAATACGCATCACATGATCGAGGCGTGTTTCAAGGGCGTCGGCCGTACGCTGCGCCAGGCGATCCGCATTTCCGATACGCAACTGCCTAGCACGAAGGGTGTGCTGTGACACGACTTGCGATCATCGACAGCGGCGGCGCCAACATCGCTTCCCTGCAATTCGCGCTCGACCGCCTCGGCATCGAGTCCGTGCTGACGACCGATGCGAACGTGCTGCGCTCGGCGACGCACGTGATGTTGCCGGGAGTCGGCGCGGCAGCCGACTGCATGGCGCGGCTGCGCGAAGCGAATCTCATCGACGTGATTCGCAGCCTCAGCCAGCCCTTGCTCGGCATTTGCGTCGGCATGCAGCTCTTGTACGAGTCTTCGGAAGAAGGCGACGTCGAATGCCTGGGGCTTCTGCCCGGTCGAGTGAGGCGTCTCTCTTGCGAGGGCCTGCCCATTCCGCACATGGGCTGGAACCAGCTCGAGCTCGCGACGAGCTCGCCCTTGTTCGAAGACATCCAGTCGGGCGACTACGTGTACTTCGTGCACAGCTATTGCGCACCGGTGAGCGACGCGACGCTCGCGAAGTGCACCTACGGCGAGACGTTCTCTGCTGTCGTCCAGCGCGGTCACGTGTATGGGACGCAGTTCCATCCCGAGCGCTCGGGGCGCATCGGCTCGCTGATCCTGCGCAACTTCTTGCGAATCGCTTGAGAACGCTCGTACGCGCCACTCTGCCCTATCATGGAACTCATCCCAGCAATCGATCTCAAAGCCGGCCGCTGCGTCCGCCTCTTCAAAGGCGACTTCGACGCGGAGACCGTGTACTCGAACGAACCGGCGGCCGTGCTGGACCATTACGTACGCCTCGGAGCAGGCCGTGTGCATGTCGTCGATCTCGACGGCGCGAAAGATGGCGAGCAGCCGAATCGTCCGATCGTCGAAGCGCTCGCACGTCGGTCCGACGTGAAGCTGCAAGTCGGCGGCGGACTGCGCACGCTCGAGCGCGTCCAGGCGCTGCTTGCGACGGGTGTGGAACGCGCCGTGGTCGGCAGCATTGCCGCCACGAATCCCGCGGAAGTCGAGCGCTGGCTGCGCGAGGTCGGTCCCGATCGGCTGGTGCTCGCGCTCGATGTGCGTCTCGATGAGGCGGGCACGCCGTGGCTCGCGACGCACGGTTGGTTGGAAACATCGTCGACGTCGTTGTGGGACGCGGTGGAGCGTTTCCGCGTAGCAGGGCTACAGCACGTGCTCTGCACGGACATTTCGCGCGACGGTGCGCTCACGGGGCCGAATCTTGCGCTGTACCGCGAGGCGGTGCGGCGCTATCCGGATATTCGCTGGCAAGCCTCCGGCGGCGTTGCCAGCGCTGCGGATCTCGTCGCTTTGCGCGATTGCGGCGTGGCCGCCGTCATCAGCGGCAAAGCCATGCTCGAGAATCGAATTTCCCAAGAGGAGTTGCGGCCATTCTTGCCAAACGCATCATCCCCTGCCTCGATGTAAGAGACGGGCAGGTCGTCAAAGGCGTGCGCTTTCGCGACCACGTCGTGGTCGGCGATATCCTCGAGCTCGCCCAGCGTTATCGCGACGAAGGCGCCGATGAGCTCGTGTTCTACGACATCACCGCGAGCCCGGAGGGTCGGTCGGTCGACCGCAGCTGGGTGCGGCGTGTCGCGCGCGTGCTCGACATTCCGTTCTGCGTCGCGGGCGGCATTCGTAGCGTCGCCGATGCGGAAGCGGTGCTCGGCGAAGGCGCCGAGAAGGTCTCGATCAACTCTCCTGCCCTCGCCGATCCTGAGCTGATCACGCGCTTGAGCGAGCGCTTCGGCGCGCAGTGCGTCGTCGTCGGCATCGACAGCCAGACGATCGACGGCACGTACCAGGTGTATCAGTACACCGGCGATCCGAACCGGGCGCGCAACACGGCACGCTCGACGCTCGATTGGGTGCGCGAGGTACAGGAACGCGGCGCCGGCGAGATCGTGCTCAACTGCATGGCGAGCGACGGCGTACGGCGCGGTTACGACATCGAGCAGCTGGCGGCCGTGCGAAAGGTTTGTAAGGTGCCGCTGATCGCCTCCGGCGGCGCCGGCGCGCCCGAGCATTTCCTCGAAGTCTTCCGTGCCGCCAACGTGGACGGCGCGCTCGCAGCGAGCGTCTTTCACAGCGGCAGCTTGCCGATTCCGGTCCTAAAACAATACCTCCGTGACGCTGCCATCGAGATCCGCCCATGAAACTAGAAGACGTAGACACGCTCGATTGGGACAAGGGCGCAGGCCTGCTGCCTGCCGTCGTTCAGGACGTCTCGAGCGGCGCCGTGTTGATGCTCGGCTACATGAATCGGGACGCGCTGCGTGCGACGCTTGCGGACAAGCGCGTGACCTTTTTCAGCCGCAGCAAGAATCGGCTGTGGACGAAGGGTGAAACGTCCGGAAATTTCCTGAACGTCGTCGACGTGTACCCGGACTGCGATAACGATGCGCTGCTCGTGATCGCCGATCCGGAAGGCCCGACGTGTCATACCGGTACGCGCAGCTGCTTCGGCGAAGTGAATACCGATGCCAGCATATTGGCTTTCCTGGCGCGTCTCGAAGCGGTGATCGCGCAGCGCGTGCGCGATCGGCCTGACGGCAGCTATACCGCGCGCCTGTGGGCGGAAGGACCGGCACGCATTGCGCAGAAAGTCGGCGAAGAAGGCGTCGAAGTGGCGCTTGCTGCCGTCACGCAGCCCGATGCGCGGCTCATCGGCGAGGCGGCGGATCTGCTCTACCACCTTGCCCTGCTGCTCAAGAGCCGCAATCTCTCGCTGGCCGATGCCGTGCGAGAGCTCGAAGAGCGGCACAAAGCCAAGCCTTGAAGACGCCCGCGCGCTCTGCAGGGCGGCGCGCAATCGGCAAAAAAAGAAGGGAGCGACGAAGCGTAAGCTCCGCCGCTCCCTGTCCTGCCTCAAGTTAGATGACGACTTCCTGCGCTGGCTCGCGCAGGTTGTACGTGGAGCTCATCGCTCGACCGTAGGCGCCAGCCGTCGCGATGAGCAACACATCGCCTTCGCGTGTCGGCGGTAGCAGCCGCTCGACGCCCAGCTGATCGCCCGTCTCGCAGATCGGACCGACCACGTTCACGACCTCCGTCGCAGGCTCGTCGAGCCGCGTGAGGTTGAGAATCTCGTGGTGCGCGCCGTAAAGCGCGGGACGGATGAGCGAGTTCATGCCGGTCGAGACGCCGACGTAGTGAACTTCGCCCTTGCCCTTGAGCTGCGTCACGGTCGCGAGCAGCACGCCCGCTTCGGCCACGAGATAACGGCCAGGCTCGATCCAGAACGAGATGTTCGGATAGGCTGTCTTCAGCGCGCCAAGCACGGCGCCGAGATCTTCGAGCGCCAGACCCGACTGGCCGAGACGCTCGGGCACGCCAAGTCCGCCGCCGAGGTCGATCGTACGCACGTCCTTGAAGCGCTTCGCGAGCTCGCCGAGCGCCTCGCCGACCTGCTTCCAGTTGTCGACGGTGAAGATGCCGCTGCCCGTGTGAGCGTGCAGGCCGACGATCTTGGCGCCAGCCGCTTTCGCGAGCTGCTCGAGCTCGTCGATCTCGAACATGGGCACGCCGAACTTCGAATGCACGCCGGCAGTGCGCACCTTGTCGTGATGACCGCGTCCGTAACCGGTATCGATGCGGACGAAGACCTCGCGGCCGCGGAACAGCTCGGCCCATTCGCGCAGCGGATGCAGGTTGTCGAGCGTCAGCGTGATGCCGTTCTCGAGCGCCCAAGCATATTCGCTGCGCGGCGCGAAGTTGGGCGTGAACAGAACGCGCTTGCGGTCGAGGTCCGGCACCGTCTTGAGCAGATGCTCGATTTCGGCCTGCGAGACGCATTCGAAGCCGAGGCCCTCCGCGGCGAACGTGCGCAGGATTTCAGGATGCCAGTTCGCCTTGAGCGCATAGAGCACCGAATCGATGCCCGATAGCGCCTTGAGCGCACGCGCCTTCTCCTGCAGCGTCTTGCGGTCGTAAACGAACGCAGCGCCGCGCTCGCGCGCAATGTCGAGCAGCTCGTTGCGGCGGGAATACCACCACTGCCGCGAGGTGTCGTTCGCTTGGCCCGGCGCGCCGTAGAGCTCTTCCCAGGTCGGGCCGAGCACGCGATCGGCGGTCATCTTGCGGATCGCAATCTCGTGCAGACGGCCGACGAGGCGGTCGCCCTGCTCTTCGTCGATCACGAACGTGATGTTGAGGTCGTTCGCCGCCTGCGTGACGAGATAGATCTTCTGCTCTTCGAACAGCTCGAGCGCATCGCCGAGCCGGTGCAGGATCGCGCGGATGTTGCGGCCGACCAAGCTCACCGCGGCGCACGGGCCGATCACCTGCACGCGGCAGAGCTTCGACAGGTCGAGCACGAGCGCATCGAGCGCGGCGCGGTCGAGCGTGTTGGCGGCTGGATCGAGCGAGACCGTCACGCTCGTCTCGGACGTGGAGACGAGGTCGATCGACAGGCCGTGGTTCTTGAACACCTGGAACGCGTCGGCGAGGAAGCCGACGGAGTGCCACATGCCCACCGTCTCCATCGAGATGAGCGTGATGTTCTTCTTGATGGTGACCGCCTTCACCTGCGCAGCGACGTTGCCGCCGTGCGTGGTGATGACGGTGCCTTCGAGCTTCGGCGTCTGCGTCGCGTAGATGTACAGCGGGATGCCGTATTGCTTGACCGGCATGATGCAGCGCGGATGCAGCACCTTGGCGCCGGCGCTCGCGATTTCCTGCGCCTCGTCGTACTCGAGCGCGCGCAGCAGACGCGCGGTCGGCACCGAGCGCGGATTGGCGCTGAACATGCCGGGCACGTCGGTCCAAGTCTCGTAGCGGCGCGCTTGCAGCTTCGCCGCGATGTACGCGCCGGAGGTGTCCGAACCGCCGCGACCGAGCAGCACGGTATCGCCGTTCTCGTCGCTGGCGATGAAGCCTTGCGAGATCCAGACCGTACCGGGCCGCGACCAACGCTGCTGCAGCTCGGGATCCGGATCGTACGCGCAGGTCGCCGCCAGGTAGCTGGCGCGCACCGTCGCGTTCTTGCGCTGCTCGGCTTTGAGAATCGTGCGCGCGTCGACCCACTCGACATCGAGTCCTTGCGAGGCGAGATACGCAGCACCGAGACGCGTTGCCATCAGCTCGCCCTGCGCCATCACGCGCGCACGCAGACGCTCGCTGATCTCGCCGACGAGCGCGATACCGGATGCGATCTGGCGCAGACGCCGGAACTGCTCCTCGAGATCATGGCTCGGCACGACGCCAAGGTCGCGCGCCAGATCGCGATGGCGTTGCTCGATCTGATCCATGATCGGCTGCCAATCGCCCGTCAGCGCATGATTGAGCAGCTGCTCGAGGCGGTCGGTAATGCCGGACAAGGCCGAATGAATAACGACCGGGCGCAGCCCTTCCGCGAGCCGATCCCGAATCACCCCTACGATGTTCTTCCAGTTCGAGACGGAAGAGACGCTCGTACCACCGAACTTGAGCACCACGAACGGCGACGAGCCGGGCGTGGAAGAAGCGGTCGTCATACTAGACCCCATGTGCGAAACAAATTCCGGCGCCAAACATCTCGAAGGCGCTGCCGGCGGCGCCTAGATGTCGTCGTGTTCCGTCGAGGATTGCGCCCCGAGCGTGCGCCCGTGAGCGATTGAGAAATCGGCAGGCGGACGATCGCTCGGTCCCTCGATGCGATCGCCGCCGCGATGCGACCAGGCGGCCGCATCGCGGCACGTTCTGTCTACTAGTCTTCGTAGAAGTCTTTCAGCTCTTTCTGCAACCGTCGTTCGGCGAGGACGTCTTCGAGCTTGCTCCACGCCGCTTTACCCTTCTTCGCCGTCCCCGCGCTCGGACGGGCACGACGCGCGGTCTCGATCAGCCGATCGTAATTTAGGTCTTCTTCGTCGCTGTCCGCGACGAAATCGTCATCGAGATCGAAGTGATCGTCGTCTCTTTCCACCATGCGCTCCTACCACCAACGGACACCAAATAGACCCGAAAACGTCGTCTTTAGGGCATCCGACCCCCTCGCCTTCAGGAGCTGCGCAGCCTCTTCCAAGGGAAGAAACCGGTATCCCCTGAAAAGCCCAAGTGAAAAATCCAATGAAATCAATTACATCGGATCACAGCGGGGCTGGAAGCCTGCGGACTATATACGATGCGCTGCGGTTTTCAATGGGGTCGCGCAAGCCCATTTGACAATAAGGACACGCAGAGTTCTGGCGGCACCGGTCAGCCCTCGCGACGACGTGCGCCGACGCCCGAGATCAGCTCTCCGACACGGTGACGGGAGCACCTCGACCCAGCCCCAACGACTCCGCGGCACTCTGTTCCGCCCGGGCGATCTCCAACACGCCGAACGAATTGATGAGCGCCAGGAAGTCCCCTGGGCTCACATCGCCGTAGGTACGACGGATGTTGAAGGCATGGCCGCCCGTACGCACGACGGGCCGCACGAAGCGCTGGATGAGCTCGGCGTCGATGTTCGTGATGAGATTGCCGAAGTGATCGATGGTGATGACGACGCCCGAGACGTGATCGCCGCTCACGCTCGGCTCGTCGATCCAGGATGGAACGATCTCCGTCGTCTCCGGCCCCAGCTCCTCCACCGGCAGGCGGCCGGCTGCGATCTCCGCTGCAATCGGGGCGAAGATGTCGCGTCCGTGGAAAGTGGCGCTCGGCAGCGGCAAGCGCAGCGCCTTCGACAAACGTCCCAGATCGAGACGACGAATCGTCGCCGTCTTGGCGCGCGCAACGATCGGCGCCAGCAGACCGTTGTCCGGCGCCAGGAATACATGTCCGTCCACCAGCACGGCGATGATGTCGCGCTTGGTACCGACGCCCGGATCCACGACCGCAACGTGCACCGAGCCTTCGGGGAAGTACGTGTACGAGCGCGACAGCCAGAACCCGGCTTCGCCCGGCCAATACACCGGCACCTCGTGCGTGACGTCGATAATGCGCGCCTGCGGCCAACGCGTGAGGATCCGCCCTTTCATCGTGGCGACGAACGGGCCCTGGTGACCGAAATCGGTCGTGATCGTGATGACGCCGGAAGGACTGATCATGGGCGGATGTGTCGAAGACCTGCAAACGAACAGGATGGTGGTTATATACCGCTAGCGCGTGCCGGTCATGTCGCTGCGGCGGGTGTTACGTGGATTGCTGCTCTCGCCTGCCTCTGCATCGAGCTCCTCCTCGCTCCCCGGCGGCGGCGCTTCGAGCCAGCCGCCCCGGAAACCGGCGAGCTCGAGCCCGCGGCGAATATGGGGATTGCGCTTCATGATCGTCCAGATGAGCTCGCTGCGGTAGTTCTCGATCATGGCGACGATCGGACCTTGATCGATGGCCAGATAATCGTTCGCCACCCAACCGACGTTCTCGACAATGCGGCCGTGACGAAGCGGCACGTCCGTGTACGTGAAGCTCGGGTTGACCGCGTCCAGAAATCCGAACTCCTGATACAAGTGAGCACCGAAGCGCGCACGGAATGCGCGAATCGTCGGGATCACGATTTCAGGTGCGAATGCGATCGAGGCCACGGCCGCCGTCGGCGCGATCGTGCCGTCGTCCACGATCTGCGGCGCCGCCGTGCCGCGTGCCATGTAAGTGAAGAAGCCGCGTTCTTCGTTATCGAAGATCTGTACCGTATCGGCCGGTCCGTCGCACGCAGTCAGTCCCCAGATCTCGCCGTCGTAACCGCGCCAACGCAGCGGGTTGCGCCGTGCGTATTCGCGTTGCGCATAAGCGGCACGACGGCTGTTCTCGAAGTAGTCGATGCCCTTGGCGCGCATGTACTCGTCTTGGATCCCGCGGAAATCGATCCACACATGCGAGTATTGATGGCCGAACATCGGACCGAACGCGAGAAACTCCTGGCCGTTGAACTCGCCCCAGGTCTCGTCGTACGTCTTCGTCCACTCCGCCCATGATGACGGGGGAATCGGATGCGTGGGCGAGGCGATCGCAAGCAAATACATCAGCATCCCTTCGTTGTAGCCGCGCCAATCGAACGGAATGAAACCGCTCTCGGGACGCCAACCGTGCGTGAGCGTCTTGCCGCCGTTCATCGCCCACACCCAGTTGACCCGCTCGTAGATACGCTGAGCGAGCTGACGAATCTCGCGTTCGCCGCGACTGTCGTTGTCGAAGTACGTTTGTGCGAGCAAGACGCCGGCCAGCAACAACGCCGTGTCCACCGTCGACAACTCTGTGGTGCCGAACCGGTGCCCGCTGTCCATGTGCAGGAAGTGGTAATAGAAACCGTTGTAGCCCGCCGTGCCCTGCTCTTGCGGCCCTTGCGGCAGCCGCGCCAGAAAACGCAGCGTCCTCAATGTGCGCGCGCGCGCCTGTGCTCGCGTCACATAGCCACGTTCGACACCGACGACATACGCCGTGAGCGCGAACCCCATACCCGCGATGCTGGCGAACGACGGCGTCGGATAGCGATCCGGCACCAGGCCGTTATCGGGATTTGCTGTTTGCCAGAAGTAGCGGAAAGTACGGCGTTGGAGGTTATTGAGGACCGGATCGCCGTCGCGAACCGGATCGTAAACGCGCGATTCCTGCACGAGGACCGCCGGCTGAGCTTCTTCGGGCGACGTGCGCGTCGTTTCCTGCGCGTGCGCGATTGCTCCAATGCTGGTCGCCACGATTGCCAGCATCGGCCGCACGGACCGCGTCAGGTCCGATGCCTTGCGAGCTTGATGCCTTGTCCGAAAGGTCACCGCAATCCCATACCCGCGTTCATCAAGAGCTCAAGGCCTCAAGAATTCAAGGCCATAGTAGAACGCTGGTGGAGTACTTCAGTTGCACCTTCCTATGACTTAGCAGCTGCACGATCCAAAGTAGTCATGCCAGCTGCGTGCTAGAAACGACAACGCGGACTGCGTACCATGGCGGCGTTGTTGAGACGAAGATCGTCGATCATTTCGTCGCGGAGGGTCTCAAGAGTACGCGTAGCGGCGAATGCACTTTCTTGCTGCGCCAATAGCGCGATGTAACGCTCGCCTTCCTGCTGGCGAGCCTCAAAGGTCGAGGCGACCTGGCTTCATTCAAGAGTCGCACAGCCAGAACATTTCGTCCCTGGTGCGCCGTATGTTCATTTCGTCCCTGGTGCGCCGTATGTGAGGAAGCTACAATCTGATCTGACATTTGCGTAATCTACTCCAGTGTCGGTCGTTTGACCACTGGAGAGGAGAACCGACAATGACGCAGATGGAGAAGATCATTCGACCGAAGCTGGGCCTGCTGGAGCTGGCGAAGCAG
>CALLKK010000024.1 GCA_938008435.1 uncultured Steroidobacter sp.
TAGGGTTCCAGCATTTCCACCAGCACGCGCACCACCGAGCGCGGGGTGTAGAACTCGCCGCCGCGCTTGCCTTCGGCGCCGGCGAACTGGCCGAGGAAGTATTCGTACACGCGGCCGAGGATGTCTTTCGAGCGGTCGCCGTCTTCGCCGAGCGCGATGCCCGAGATGAGGTCGATCAGCTCGCCCAGCATCACCTTGTTGAGCGCCGGGCGGGCGTAGTCCTTGGGCAGCACGCCCTTGAGGGATTCGTTCTCCTTCTCGATGGCACGCATGGCGTCATCGATCAGGGTGCCGATGGTGGGATTCTTGGCGTTGGCCTGAAGGTGCGACCAGCGCGCCTTCTTGGGTACCCAGAAGATGTTGTCGGCCAGGTATTCGTCGCGGTCTTCTGCGGCGGCCGGGTCTTCGGCCAGCAGCGCCTGGTGCTTGGCCTCGAAGGCGTCGGAGATGTACTTGAGGAAGATGAGCCCCAGCACCACGTGCTTGTAGTCGGCGGGCTCCATGTTGCCGCGCAGCTTGTCGGCGGCTTTGAAAAGCTCGGCTTCAAAGCCGAGGTTGCCGCCGTTGCCATTTTTGGCGGTGTTCTTTTTCGCCATCGTGTTCTTACCTTCGCGTCGTAATTTGGCAGCCGGGTGCGGAAAATACCGGCCAAAGCCTGGCTGGACTAGCCCACTAGTGCACTGATCTATTCGCTCACGGCGCAATTCGCCACCCCTCATCCCCGACCCTTCTCCCTTGAAGGAGAAGGGAGCCGTTACCGCTTCGGCCGCTCGCGGTTGATTTTCTGAATCAACCGCCAGCGCATCCAGCCGGTGACGAAGAGTAAGAGCGGCAGCAGGCCAACAAAGGCGACCACCGCCCTGCCCCAGATGCCCGCGACGGAGCCGTCGTGGAGCGGGTGGAGCCAGTTGTTGATGACGGTGCCGGGCGAGGCTTTGGCGGCGTCTTGGACGGCCACCACTTCGCCGGTCGCGGCGTCGACCCAGACGAAGCTATGCGGGAAGCGGAAGCTGGGATCTGAGGGAACCTGCATTCGTAATTTGTAAGTGCCGCCAGTTGCCGGCGGCGTTTCGATCCACGCAACGCGCGCTTGCGGAAGCACGCTCGCAGCGATGCTGATCGCCTGCGACGGAGACACTGTCGGCGCGTTGTGCGCCGTGTGTGGCACATGAGGCGGTGGATCGACTTTCAAGCCGATGGCGTTGAGTGCCTTGTCGCTCTGTTCGGGCAGCTCGAGCATGATGCCGGTCGCCGTCAGAAGAATAAGAAACACGAACCCAACTAGGCCGGTGATCTTGTGCCAGTCGCGCAGGCTGCGTTGTGGCGGCGCGTGGGGTTTGACGCGTAGCGCCTTCGTCCACGAGCCGCGCGGCCACCAGGCCCACAATCCACTGATCAACAGCGCGAGCAGCGCGAAGCCGATCCAGCCCAGCACTTCCCCGCCCCGCTTGCCCAGCAGCAGACGGTAGTGCAGGTCGTAGATGAAGGTCATCGCATACTCGCCCCAGTAATCACGGCGCAGCACTTGCCCACCGTCGGGCGAGAGCCAGACCATCATCGGGCGAAAGTCATGGCCCGCGCGTTCCGGTGGATCGTAGTAGCGCGCGGGAATGGCACCCGGCTTGTCGGTGACTTCGAAGCGCCACGGTCCCAGCTTGTCTGGATACGCGGCGCGCACTGTCGCCAGTGCGCGATCCCAGTCGTGCGTGACGGGGCCTTCCACCCGGATTTCGGGATGCAGTAGCGCATCGATCTCCGGATAGAAGGCCAGAACCGAACCCGTCACGCCCAGGAGGGCCAACAAGCCGCCGAGCACGAGTCCCAACCACAGATGGAGCTTGCGCATGGCATGGCCGAGCCTGTCCCCCTGCGATGCCATCAGAAGCGCAGCCTCACGCTGGCAGTGACGTTGCGGCGATCCGCCGGGCTGTGAAGCGTTTGTCCGCCGTCACCATCCCACCAGACATACTCGTAGTCGCTGTTTCCGAGGTTCTTCACCGCAAGGCCAAGTTCGATCTGCTCGCTGAGTTGATAGCTCGCGCTGGCATCGAACACCGTCATCGAGCCCCACTTGCCTTCGGCGTTAGCGCTTGAGAGGTAATAGGACGATTGCCCTCGCCCGCTGAGCGACAACGTCAGCACATCAATTGGCGACCAATCGATCCCGCCCGACCACAGCCACTCTGGCGTATGGTCGATGCTGTTGCCGGCGTATTGCGGAGTCTCCGGCGCAGGCGTGTCGATGATTGCTTCCTGCCAAGCCACGGCACCCCAGACGTTCACGTCGCGAACTCTCACGCGCGCCTGCACGTCGACGCCCCTGCGATCCGTCGCGCCGACATTCTCGAAGTCGCCGAGCGGATCGTTGAGCTTGCGAGCGATCTCACCGGTTGCTGTTTGTTCCCAATAGGCAACGCGCGTTTCGAACGCATTGCCCAGCTGGTACTTCGCACCCAGCTCCCATCCCTCGTTGATCGACGGCGCGAGGTCCGCAGTGCGCGGCGGAATCAGGTAAGCGCCCGACGCCAGTCCGATCTGGAATGTCTTGCCCCAGTTGCCATAGAGCGTGAGCCCTTCGAGCGGCAGGATCGCAATCGACAACTTGGGCTGATCGATGCTGCCGTAATCGTTGATCGGCGCAGTCGTCGCATCGAGGCGGTTGGTGAAATCGCCGCGCACCCAGTCGACGCGATAGGCCGGCGTAATCCGCAGCCACGACGTTAGCTCGACGATCGCCTGCACATACGCGCCGCCCACGGTGAGATCGAATTGCTGGTTGCGCGTCTGGCTCGTTGGCACGCGTTCGACGGACAGCCAGCGTAGCGACCCATTGTCTTGCCATTGGACATCGCCGCCCGCCTCCAACATCACGTTCGCCTTCACGTGCCAGTGCAATGCGCTCGACACGCCGTAATGATCTTCTTCGGTCAAACGACGCTGCTGTGAAGCACCGGCCGAGAATTTGACGTAGCGATCGTCGCGCAGGCGATTGAAGTACGCCAAACTTTGCCAATCGAGCCGATCGGAGAAAGAAACATCGGCCGTGATCGCGTATTGCTGGATATCGCGCGTATCGCCGTCGGATACGTTATAGGCATTGGTCATGCGCCGATTCGCACGACTATCGGCATAGGTCAGGTAGCCGGGCTCTTCCGCTTCGCCCGTGTAATAGCGCGCGATGGCCCCCAGCCGCACGTCTTCACCCAGTGCCAGGCCCCACTTACCCGACAGGCTCAGGCGCTGCGTCTCCGAGTGGTCGCGGTAGCCGTTGCTCTCGCGATAAGCGACTTGATAGTTCTGCGTGATATTGCCGCGCTCCAACCCCGCAGCCACTTGCGCTTCGAACGTGTCGTAGCTGCCGACCGAACCGCGTGCATCGAGATAGGTGCCGCCCGAGCGCGTGATGATGTTGGCGCTGCCTGCGATGGCATGCAGTCCGTAGCGCGGGTCGGACGTGCCGCGCACGACTTCGATGGTCTCGATGTTGAGCGGAAAGACCATGTCGATGTACGGCATGTTGCCGTCGTTGCTGTTCGACGGAATGCCGTCGATCAGTAGCTTCACCGCATTGATGTTCCCTTCGCCGTTGAAGGCGCGCATCGAGAACTTGCCGTTGGTCGTGCCTTGATTGAAGTCGGTGACCTGGATGCCCGGCATCTGGCCGATGAGTTCGAACACGTTCTCGACATCGGCGTTCTGCGCGACATCGCCGCCCATGCGGTCGACGGAAGTCAGAACGTTGTTGGTGCTACCCGCCATGCCGCGGGCGGTCACGACGATTTCGCCAACAGAAAAGCTCGTATCGGCGTGACGCTCTTCGCCCTTGTGCGAGGCGTGCGACGTCGTGGACGCCGCGACGGTCGTACCAAGCGGGACAGAAATGGCCAGCCCGGCGGCAATGGCCATTGAGTAACTCTTCATTCTTGCTCCAATCGCAAATCGATCGCGCTGCACAGCCCCGATGGACTGGTAGCGTTGGAGCGTGCCGTTCTCCGCTCGCGGCCATCAGCCGCAACGCTTACGCGCGGTTCGCTGCTACGCGCTCAGCACGCAGCAACGCCGGCGGCATCGCACGGGCAATGCCGACCGGCGCGCGCTGTAGCGCGAACGCGTACGAAAAAAGAACGTGACTCCGCTCCTGATGAATGCAGTGCCTCCGCTGTGCGAGTGCACGAGCGGAAGCCCGAATGCGCTTCAGCAGAACGCGGGTGGTGCGCGGGCTTGATGGGAGCGGATCGGACGCGCGGGCAGCGCGTTGACGGAGAGGAAATCCGGAACGGTGTCAGGCTCTGCAGCGAGCAGAACCAGGCCAGGCTCGACAGCCGGCGCCACTGACGGCGCGGAACCGAACGGACAATGATCGAAGCTGCTCTTGGCCGCGGGGGCTTCCTCGGTTGTCGCGTGCCCCGCGTGATGTGCGTGGTGATGGTGGTGCTGGGCGTGATGCGCGCGGTGCGAACGATCGCCCTTCCCCGCCTGCTCCGCGAGCTTTTCCAGCCACGCGGCAGGAAACGTCGAGGGACAGAGCTCCAGCGAGAACAGCCCGCCGGCCGAGGGCATGAAGCCCGCGGGAATCAGCGCCCGCAGCAGGAACACGAAGAGCACGAGGCAGATGAGGCCTCGGCGTTCGGTTCTGCTGAGAATCGCGGCGCGCATGGGTACCTATTCTATCAAGAGCTTCGTCCGGTACCCACGCAAGCGATGCGCATACGAGTTGCAGGGAGGATCCAACCCGCCCGCTCTTGTTCTGGCGGCCGAGTTGACTGCGCTGCAACGGCAGTCGCCAAGCACGTCATGCCACGCTGCCGATCAAAGCATCGGCACGCGCAGCAGAGTAGCAACGGGCGAGTCGATCCATGACTCGCCCGCGCAGGCATGCTTCAGTGCGCGCCGCGAACGATGTCCTGGCACTGCCTGCGGCGCCACACGGTCTGCGCGACCGCGTTGCGTTCGGCGTTGAGAACGACCTTGTACTGGCACACCAGATAATTGGCGGAATCGGGCATCTGGAACTTGATGTGGTAGTCCCACTCCTCCCCCTTCTTGCCATTGCGGCGCTCCACGGGCTCACCCAGTGCAGCACGCAACTCTTCTACTGACGTGCCGGGAACGATGGCCCCGAGCCGCTGCGGCTCGTACACGTCGCCGTCACGCTGGAATGGCTCTGCGAAGTCCGGGCGCTTCATCTGCACATCGTCATACGACAGCGCGTCGAGGTTCGTCACCTTGTCCACCGGATTGCCGGCAACGGCCACGCCTGCACCGACAGCCAGCGCCGCCGCGAGCATGGAGGCCACGGCCGTCTTCATGGAAAAACTCGTCTTCATGGATTCACCTGGGTGAAAATAAGGTTCTCGTCAATCGCGAAGAAGCGTCGCAAGCGGCCCTGGTGATACAGGCACTCCAGCGCCAGCTGCTGCATTTCGTACTCGTTGTCCACCAAGGCGCTGCGCGCGCTGTGGTACTCCTGTTCGGCGTTGAGCAGATCCACGAGCGAGCGCGTGCCTAGCTGCAGATACTGCTCCTGGTACAGATCGCGGGTTTCGCGTGTGCTGTCGATGCGCTCGGCCAGCACGCGCTGGCGCTGAACGTGGCCGTCGTATTGCACGCGCGCCTCCTCGATTGCCTTGCTTGCCTCGAGCTCGGCACGGGCGATGGCTGCATCGGCCGCCTGCAGGGCATGTAGCGCAGCGCGCTGACGCGCTCGGTTGCGTCCACCCTGATACAGCGGCGCCGTCAGACTCAGCATCACGCCCGTGTCGACATCCTCGCCGCCACGGCGCGATGCGTTGTCGAGCCCGCGCGCCACCGACGCCTCCAGCATCAAACTTGGCCGATCCAGCAGATTGGCCAGCTTCTGCCCCTGCTCCGCAACGACACGGCCGGCCCGCGCCGCTAGCACGGCTGCCGGCACGTCGTCTTCGCTCGTGGCGCTGTTGCACACTCCGACCAACCCCGCGGGCACGCTGCCGTCGACATCCGCTGTTGGTCTACCCGTGAGAGTGCCCAGCGTCTGTCGCCAGCGCGCGGCCAGCGTCTGCTGCGTCTGTTCATGTGCCTGCGATGACTGCACTCGAGCCAAGGCCTGCACCACGTCCGAACGTGCACTGGCACCCTTGGACTCGCGCTCGCGCGCCAGACCGGCTAGGTGTTCCACGCCTTCGACTTGATCGCGCGCCAGCTCCACCAGACGCCGCTGGTGCAGCACTTGTAGCCAAGCTTGCGCCGCTTGCTTGGCCACATCGTCCACGGTCATGAGTACCTGAGCGTGCGCACGTGCGATCTGCGCGTCGGCCTGCTCCACCTCAGCATTGGTGCGACCGAAGTCGTACACCGTCTGCGTCAGCGACAGCACCGCCTGGTGCACGCGCCGGCTGTCGTAACCGTTGATCGCTTCGCTGCGCGCCTCGGAATTGATGCCCACGCGCAGTTGCGGGTAGTAACCGGCCTCGGCCGCGGCACGACCTTCGCCGGCCTCGCGCCACTGCGCCAGCGCATTGTGGACGGAGGGATGCGTAGCCGCTGCGGCACGCACCGCTTCGATCAAGCTCAAGCCGCCGGATGCGGGCAGCGACCACGCCGACACCTGCACTTCCGGCTCAGCTCGCGGAGCGCCCGTCTGCTGGGCCGCGGCGACGACAGTGGCAGTCTTCAGCAGGAGCGCCACCGCCCAGCGTCCGCCGCGCCGGCGGGAAGCTCCCGCCGGCGTCTGCATGACACGACCCTCCATGGCTCACGCCGCCTGATTTTGTAGCGCGAACTCGTCGTCCAGTTGGTTCGGCGTGTCGAGCCACACCACTTCCTGCATCGCGTCCAAAGATGCAGCGTTCGAGTCGTCGGATGCGACCCAAGCAGCCTCGCTCGCGCTGTCCGTGTTTGCGGTGTCGTCCTCCAGCCCCGCGATCGTGCCGTCTTCGTCGTCCTCGGACAGCACATCTTCGTACGCTGGCACATCGTCGGCCGACGCGCCGAAGGCGAATGCCGTATCGTCGTCCGCGAGTGACGCGTCGTCGAGCGCATCGAGCATGACCACATCCGTGTCGTGCGCCCCCTTGTCGTCTTCCGGTGCATCGAATGCGAGCGCGTCCACGCCGTCCAACGCTGGCAGGGAGAACAGCATCATCGGGCCGAGGCTGTCGACATCTCCACCGAGGTCCGTTCCGGCAGGATGGACGCTGATTGTGAGCGTGGATGCGGGGGAATCGCCGTCGGCGTCCTCGATGACGAACTGAATCTGCTCGATGTGCGCCTCGCCTTCTGCGAGCGCGGGCAGATAGGTGTACTCGCCGGTTTGCATGTTGACGATCAAGACGCCACCCGTCTTGATCTGGCCGTCCGGCCCCAACGTCTGAATGACCCAGGTGCTGGTGTCGGCTTTCCAGGTGCCATTCGAGGTGCCACCGGCCGTGGCACCGCCGATCGCGTACGTCACGCCATTGACCGTCACCGACGCCACGTGACCGCCGTCGGCCCCGGCACCCAGCGTATCCAGCGTGCCTGCGGTGAAGAGGTTGCCCGCTTGGGCAGCACCGACGGTTTCGCGCAGGATCGGCGGCAGATCCGCAGGCGTCCGCACGACGACGGCATCCGTATCCGTACCGCTCGCTCCGTCGAACGCAATGTGATTCAGGGCCAGCGGGGCATCTTGGAGACTGGAACCGATGCCGAACGAGAACGCGACAATGTCTTCCTCGGTCAGGAAGCTCGTCCACTCATCGACCACGTTGTTCGTGACCGTCCCATTGTCCTTGATGGAACCCTGACTGGGTTCACCATCGGAAATGAAGTACGCCACCGTCCTGGCACCGCCGATCTTTCCAGGATCCTCGTAGGCATCCATGGCCTTCCACAAGGCCGCCTCATAGTCGGTCCCCGTCGAAGGCGCATCCAGGTTGCTGATGTAAGAGATCGCGTCTGCGACACTCATCCAGGTGCTGCCTACGGCCTGGGTATCCTGCGTTCTACCGAACACTACGATGCGCACGGCCACGTCACCGAGCACGTCGTACTGCGCCAGCAGTTGCATGGCCGCCTCTCTCATCGATGGGAGGCGGTTCTCGGTACTCCCGGCACCGGATTTCATGCTCAAGGAGATATCGAGTATGAGCAGAACGTTCGTGTCCTGCTCCGGTAGAACGAGGTCCGTGGTAACGGGGCTGGCCGAGGGCGCGTCGTCCTCGATCGTCACCGTCAGCTTGCCGGTGCTCGTGACCGTGCCGTCATTGACGCTGACGATGAACTCGAGAGTCTTCGACTCGTCGTCTTCGCCCGTGTGATCGATCGGTGCCTTCAGTGTCACGGTGTAGTTGCCGTCGGCGTCGATCGTGGCGACCAGCACTTGCTTGCCGCCGGCCGTACCCACGAGCGGATCGTCCTGAGTGCCCGTGCCGCTCCAGATCACTGCCACGCCACCAGATGTGATGCCGGTGCCGGCCGGCGCCGACAGCGTGACCGTCAGGTCATCTTCATCCACGTCAGAGATGGCGAGCTTGCCCTGGGCGACGACGTCGCCTTCCAGCAGACCGCTTTCGGAGAGCGTCTCGGTCACTGCGCCGACCTGCGGCGCATCGTTCACCGGCGTGACGGTGACCTTCACGGTCGAGGTCGTCTGACCACCATTGCCATCGCTCACCACCACGGTGAAGGTGTCTTCACCGTAGAAGTCCGCGTTGGGCACGTAGGTCCACGTGCCGTCGGAGTTCACGGTGACCATGCCATGCGCAGCGTTGTCGCCGAGCGCGTAAGTGAGCTCGTCGCCCTCTACGTCCGTGGCCTCGACTGCACCGTTGACGGCCTTGTCCTCTTCGGTCGTCACTTCGTAGACGGTCTGCGCCGCCACCGGGTCGTCGTTCACCGGCGTGACGGTGACCTTCACGGTCGAGGTCGCCTGCCCACCGTTGCCATCGCTGATTACGACAGTGAAGCTGTCCTCGCCGTAGAAGTCCGCGTTGGGCACGTAGGTCCACGTGCCGTCGGAGTTCACGGTGACCGTGCCATGCGCGGCGTTGTCGCCGAGCGCGTAAGTGAGCTCGTCGCCCTCTACGTCCGTGGCCTCGACCGCACCGCTGACGGCCTTGTCCTCTTCGGTCGTCACTTCGTAGACGGTCTGCGCCGGCACCGGAGCGTCGTTGACCGCCTGAACGTTAATCGTGACCGTGGCCGTGCTGCTGCCGCCGCGACCATCGTCGATCGTGTAGTCGAACGACACTTCGCCGTTGTGATTCGGCGCCGGCGTGAACGTCAGCGTCCCGTTCGAGTTCATCGTCACCGTGCCCGCGCCGCCAAGTAGGTTCACGGTCTTGCCCGGAACAGGCGAGCGTTTTGGGTCAGCAAAGCCACGTCGCGGCGCACGTCGGCTGGATCGATGTGCGCAAGCCGCACACCGTCGAGCAGCACCTCGCCGGCGTGCGGTGGCCGCAGGCCGGAAAGTGCTTGCAGCAAGGTGGACTTGCCCGCACCGTTGCGCCCGAGCACGGCAATCCGCTCGCCGGGGCGTATTCTCAGTTCCTTCACCCGCAGCACGACCTGTTCGCCGTCATAGCTGAAGGTTGCTTGCCGCATTTCGTATTCGCCCTGCAGGCACGGGCGGTGAACTCGCGATCCGTCCGGCGCATGATCGACCGGCAGATTCATCAGCTGCTCCAGCCCCTGGGCGGCAATGCGAGCTTGCTGCCAACGGTTGAGCACTTGGGTCAGACTGGCCAGCGGCGCGAGCATGCGACTCGCGAGAATCGAAGCAGCGACCAGCACACCCGTGCTCATCTGGCCGGCCATTACTTGCGGCGCGCCCAGCAGCACCACCACGGCGAATGCGCCGCCCTGCACCGTCTGCTGCCAATTGTTCAGCCGGCTTAGCAACTGCCGCAGGCGCAGACCCGCAGTGGCGTTGACTGCGTTGTAGTGGTTCCACTGGTTCTGAAAGCGCGCCTCGGCCTGCAGCAGCTTGATGTCCTCGATGCCCTGCACTGCCTCCACGAGCATCGCGTTACGCAGCGACGATTCCCGCATGCTCTCCTGCACCAACGCACGCAGCTTGCTTTGCGCCAGCACGCTGGGCAGCAGCAAGAGCACGAATGCGCCCAGCGGCACCACGACGAGCCAACCGGCGATGGCCCAGAAGACGACGCAGAACAATAAGAAGAACGGCAGGTCCGCCACCGCTGCGACAGTGGTGGAAGTGAGCATCTCGCGCACGGGCTCCAGCTCGCGCAGTTGCGAGACGAAGGTGCCGGTCGTGCGCGGCCGCGCCGTGTTACGCACGTGTAGCGCATGGCCGAACACTCGGTCTGAAATGCGTAGGTCGGCTCGCTTGCCGAGCAGATCCGCGATGCGAGTGCGCGCGTCGCGCATCGCCCAAGCGCACAGCAACGCAAGCACGACACCGCCGAACAGCACGTAGAGCGTCGGCTGCGACTGCGCGGGAATCACGCGGTCGTACACCTGCATGGAGAAGATCACGCCCGCCAGCGCCATCAGATTCGCGATGAGCGAGGCGACGAATACATGAGCGTAAGGACGCAGGTCGGCAAATACGATTCTGCGCAGCCAGTGCGGCTCGACGGGTCGGATGTAACTGTCTACGCGTGAATCCGGCGCGTTGTGCAGCGGCCGTAGCACGGCCATCGCGTGTACCGCCGCCCGCAGCTCATCGATCCCGCGCACGACTTCAAGTCCCTGATCCCCACTGAAAGTCACGCGCAGTCCCTGGGCGGTAATACCGGTGACGACCGCAACTTGCCGTCACGCAGCTCCAGTACCACAGGCAGGCGCCAGACATCGAGGCCGCGCAAATTCGGCTCGACGAACCGGAGCGTCAGCCCCGCCTGCGCGGCAAGGCGCCGGACACTGTCGTCACGATCCTGGCCATCATCCCACGCCGCTTCGACGCGCATGCGTTCGCGCGAGACGTCAAGGCGGAAGTGCGCGGCCGCAGCGCAGATGGCATCTCGCCAGGCCGGAAGCGGCGACGGCTGCTGCGGCTGTGCTGCATCTTGCCCGTTTTCGATGACCGGCACGCTGGCCGCTTGCGACCTGTCCAACACCAAATCGACGCTCGAAGCTTACCTTCTGCGGGAATGTAAGAATTCTAATGACTCGCGCCGCATCCGTGCACCACTCGGTTGACGCGAGGAAGCACACCCAGGACTCGCGGCCGCCCTTCGTGCGGGCCTGCAAAGCGCGGGCTGCACCGCTTGGTCGCCAGACACGCACAACAAAAAGCCCGCTCTGACGCGGGCTTCGTCAAGAGTGAGCCGACGGACCATGACGCGCGATGCGCGCTCTTCTCTAGCTCCAGCCTACCGCCTACAGCCTGCTCTCACTCCCACTCGAACATCAATGGGAACTTCAATCGCATATAGATCAATGCGTTACCACGGCGAAAAGCACCAAATGCCAT
>CALLKK010000025.1 GCA_938008435.1 uncultured Steroidobacter sp.
GTCTGGAGGCGGCCAAAGTTCGCGGTGCACCTGTCGACGAGCAACTCACGGAAGTCGTGAGCCTCGTGCGCTTTGCGTTGGGTCAGATCGACACGCTCGAGCCTTTCGGCGTCGTCGTCGAGCGTCGCTTCAATCTGTGGATGGGGCGAGAGAAGAAGGCCGGGCGTACGTACACGCCGGAGCAGGAAGAATGGCTCCGCGCCATTGCGGCCTACATCGCCGCAAATGCGGAGATCACACCGCGTGACTTCATGGACGCGCCGGTTCTGGCTGGGAAGGGTGGCATCGTGCGGGTGCGAGAGGTCTTTGGCTCGGGGCTCAATGAAATGTTGAACGAGTTGCAAGAGGCATTGGTGGCGTGACTGAAGAATGCGACAACCTGCCGCGTGGCTGGGACTACGAGTGCCTTGGCCAATTGGGAGTGTGGTCGGGAGGTGGAACGCCATCCAAGGCTAACGATGCATACTGGACGAACGGGACGATTCCTTGGGTATCCCCGAAGGATATGAAGTCGGAGCGAATTCGATCGTCCGAGGACCTTATTACCGAAGAGGCTACTCAACGCACTCCAGCGAAGCCGGTTCCTCCTGGATCGGTATTGATGGTTACCAGGTCGGGGATCCTCGCGCACACGTTTCCGGTTGCGGTAACAGAGCGCGTGGTGGCGATCAATCAAGATCTGAAATCGCTGACCCCTTATGAAGGGATCGATGCAAACTTCGTGGCTTGGTGCCTGAGGTATCGCAGCTCCGCCATTCTCGCCGAGTGTGGCAAGCATGGCACAACAGTCGCGAGCATTGAGATGGATCGGTTGCGGAAGCTTCGCGTCCCTGTTGCTCCTGCTAAAGAACAGCGCCGCATCGTCGAAAAGATCGAAGCGCTGTTCGCCGAACTGGACAAGGGCGAGGAATCCCTCCGTCAGGTGCAGACGCTGTTGGCTCGCTACCGCCAGTCCGTGCTCAAGGCAGCCGTGACCGGCGAGCTGACTGCCGATTGGCGAGCCCGGCATGCTGGAAAACTGGAGCACGGCCGCGACTTGCTGGCTCGCATCCTCAAGGCCCGCCGCGAGAACTGGCAGGGGCGTGGTAAGTACAAGGAGCCGGTGGAGCCCGATACCGCCGATCTTCCGGAGTTGCCGGATGGGTGGGTGTGGGCAAGCTTGTCACAAATCACATGGATTAAGGGTGGTATCACTGTAGATAAGAAGCGGAATCCCACCAATCCGATCACGTTGCCCTATTTGCGTGTAGCGAACGTACAGAATGGATATCTGGATCTTTCTCATGTAAGGGAAATCACCGTGGAGGCAGAGAAGGCAGAAGAATGCTTGCTTAAACCTGGCGATATCCTTCTCAACGAGGGAGGCGATAGGGATAAACTGGGTCGTGGTTGGGTGTGGAGTGGTGAAATAGAGAGATGCATTCACCAGAACCATGTGTTCCGTGCGAGGCCCGTACTGGCTGAACTTTCATCAAAGTTCGTATCTTTCTATGCGAACGCCTTTGGGCAACCGTTCTTCATGCAGAAGGGGAAACAGTCTGTAAATCTCGCATCGATCAGCCTGACCGCAATCTCTGGACTGCCGATTCCACTTCCTCCAGTGGAAGAGCAACGTGAAATCGTAGAGTTGTTGGAAGATAAGCTCGGTGAGATCGGACAGCTTGAGAAAGCTTGCGAGCATGAACTTTCCCGATCTTCTGCTTTGCGCAGGTCAGTTCTAAGACACGCCTTTGCCGGGAAACTGGTGCCGCAGGATCTGAACGACGAACCGGCTTCGAAGCTTCTCGAGCGAATTCGCTCGCAACGTGAGACCGCGAATTGCAAGACTACGCGTGAAGCGGTCACCGCATGAGCGATCTGAAGCTTTTTCGCGCTCAGGGCAATACCCTTTTGGAACTGGATGCGTCGTCTGCTCCACTAGAGAAAGGCCTGCAGATCCTGTTCGAGAAGAACCTCGAGGTGCTTCTCGGCGTGCGCTTCTTGGCGTCGGAGTACGTGACGACCAACGGTGGACGCATCGATACATTGGGCATCGATGAGAACGGGTGCCCTGTCATCATCGAGTACAAGCGCGATCGTTCCGAGAATGTCATCAACCAGGGCCTGTTCTATCTGGACTGGCTGGTGGACCATCGCGGCGACTTTGAGTTGCTGGTTCTCAGACGCTATGGCCAAGAGGCGGCCGAAGAGGTCGAGTGGAGCTCGCCGCGGCTGATTTGCATCGCGGCTGACTTTACAAAGTACGACGTTCATGCCGTCAAGCAGATGGCGCGCAACATCGAGCTGATCCGCTATCGCAAGTTCGGCGATGATCTGCTGCTGTTGGACCAGCTGACCAGCGTGTCGTCAGGTAATAGTGTCCCGACCTCTACCGTTCCGAACGGTACGGTTGCTCAGAAGTACAAGACCATCTCGGAAAGCATGGGTGACGCGAGCGAGTCGCTCGCCAACCTCTACGCGGATGTCGAGAACTTCCTGCTCGGTTTGGGTGATGATGTCACGCAGAAGACGCTGCGCTTCTACATCGCGTTTCGTCGGATCAAGAACTTCGCCTGCGTCGAGATCAAGCCATCGCTGGACGTGGTTCGCATTTTCCTGAAGCTGGATCCTACGACTGTGCCGTTGGAACCTGGCTTCACGCGCGATGTGAGCAATATCGGTCATTTCGGGACAGGCGACCTCGAGGTCACTCTGCGGTCCCACGACGATTTGGAGCGTGCCAAGCCGCTGATCGTCCAGTCTTACGAGGCCTCTTGATGAGCAACGAACAACTCGTCGCCAAGGTTTGGAACTACGCGCACGTACTGCGCGATCAAGGCATTTCTTACGGCGATTACATCGAACAGATCACATACCTCCTCTTCCTGAAAATGGATCAGGAACGTGTTGAGCTGTTGGGCGAGCCGTCCGTCATTCCGAAGAAGTGGCGATGGGAGTCGTTGATCGAGAAGGACGGCGAAGCGTTGGAGCGTCACTATCGCGACACCCTCGAGGCGCTGGCGAAGATGGACGGCCTGATCGGCACCATCTTCCGCAAGTCGCAGAACAAGCTCTCGGATCCTGCCAAGCTCAAGCGTGTAGTGAGCCTGATCGACAGCGAAGGGCCGTGGATCGGCAAGAGTGTCGACGTGAAGGGCGAGATCTACGAGGGCTTGCTGGAACGCAATGCTGCCGAGGTGAAATCCGGCGCCGGACAGTACTTCACGCCGCGTCCGGTGATCGAGGCCATCGTCAAGTGTGTCGACCCGAAGATTGGCGAGACCGTATGTGACCCGGCTTGCGGCACCGGTGGCTTCCTACTCGCGGCCTTTGAGCACATGAAAGGGCAGAGCCAGGACCGCGAAAAGTTGCGCAAGCTGCGCCATGGCGCTCTGCACGGCGTCGACATCGTGGACGAGGTTGTGCGCCTCTGCGCGATGAACTTGTACCTGCATGGCGTTGGCAATGGCGACAGTCCGGTGAAGCAGGGAGATGCGCTGGCCGCCGATCCGGGCGAGCGCTACAACGTAGTGTTGACCAATCCGCCGTTCGGCAAGAAGTCCAGTTTTCGAGTGGTGGGCGAGGACGGCGAGGTGAGTACCGAGCGCGAGAACTACGAGCGTGACGATTTCAAGTTCACCACGTCGAACAAGCAGCTCAACTTTCTACAGCACATCATGACCATCCTGGACACGAACGGCCGGGCGGGCGTGGTGATGCCGGACAACGTGCTGTTCGAAGCCGGTCGGGCAGGCGAAGGGATTCGTAAGCGTTTGCTCGAACAGTTCAACTTCCACACGTTGCTCCGCTTGCCGACCGGCATCTGGTACAGCCCGGGCGTCAAGGCGAACGTGCTGTTCTTCGATAAACGCCCTGCCTCGCGCGAGGTACAGACCAGAGAACTTTGGATCTACGACTACCGTACTAACATCCACAAGACGCTAAGGACCAAGCCTTTAGTCCGTGGAGACCTGGACGACTTCATTCACTGTTTCAAGGAACGCCAAGAGACCGAACGCTTCCGCCGCTTCACTTACAAGCAACTGATCAAGCGGGACAAGCTGAACCTGGATATCTTCTGGCTCAAGGATGACGACCTGGACGATGTCGAAGGCCTGCCGCCGCCGGACGTGCTGGCCGCGGAGATCGTAGACAACCTGGAAGCCGCACTGGAGCAGTTTCGCAGCGTCAGTGCACGATTGGCTGGCGAGGACGCTTCTGGAACGATGGACCGACGAACTCCCAGTTGCGGCGACCACAAGCGCAGGGAAGGAGCCTAAAGATCACGATGATCTATTGCCTTCTCTCATCTGCAGTGGATACCGCAGCATGAGCACGAAAGCCTCGATCGTATAGTGCTCGGCGCGACCGGCGCGCCGCCGAAGAACCAAGGGCCCGCACGGGGGTGCCGTGCCAGCAGGCGGCTTCTTCGAATATAGACGCGCCTCGAGCTGCCCATCATCGAGCTCTTGCGGCAACGGCCAGCCAATGCCTGCGGCGGCAGCACGCCGCAAGCACTCCGTCACCGTGGAACGAGCGATCGACAGGCTGGCTGTAATCTTGTGAATGCTCAGGCCGAAATCGAACCGTAAGCTTCCCCTAATTGTAGACAGTTGGAGCTAGACTCTCCTAGCGAAGGGAGAGTCCATGAAGAAGTCAAAAC
>CALLKK010000026.1 GCA_938008435.1 uncultured Steroidobacter sp.
TTCGTTCCGACATCTCAAACCTCCGATCTCGTTATTGTCCACCTTACGAAGGTGTCCACGAAATCGGGGGAGGTTCATTCCTGAAGTGTGTCGGCAAGCGATTCTTCGCCTGCAATACGCAAGCTTTCGCAGTCGAGGTCGGTGTCGTTTAACCATGCCCAGGCGAAAGCCTTGATAGCTCGTAGGCGACCGTAGGCTCCGACGCGATCCAAGTTCCACCAAGTATTCCATCGTTCGTCATCTTCTGCAGCAGTGACCACGGTCATGCATCGCTCTAGGCAGACTCGAACGAGAGAATGGTCGTAGTGTGCAGGGACGATATCGAGCGCCATGGAGAGTTGACGCTCGGCACGGCTATCCGGCGGGGAGCGCAGCAAATGCCAGTCAGCCAGAGGCGGATGGTGTCTAATGACTGCGGGGATGCCTTGCTTTCGGCTTAAATGTTCCTCTGTACTTCGCAGCCAAATGGAGCGAAGCGACTGGCGTCGAAAACCCATTCTTTGGCTTCGTCCAGAGACTTCCATGGCGAGTGCGCGCAATAGGGCTCTAATACCCGATCTGCTCGATGATCCGCCGCCAGTTGCCGGCGATCGGTTGGCGCTCGATGTAGATCCATCTAAGCAGTGCTAGGCGTAAGCGGAGTTGCTCTACGTCAGCGATATTCTCATCTCGTCGATCAGCTCGCTGATAGAAGAAGGGGCTGCGAATTCTGTCAAAGTACGGGTCAAAAATTGCTTCTACTCGGGTATGGTCGGAGTCTGCTAGCAGCTGGCTAATATGCAATAGACAAGAGTGATAACGGGAGGTCGATGCAAACCGAACGCGTACTTTGAGTTTGTCTATCGCAGTAGCGATGTCGCCGATAATCAGCAGAAGCTCTATGCCGTGAAGATACTCGGATTGAGCCATTTCTGACCATACAGGGCGTTCAGCGCGGCTTCCAGCTAGTAGGTTAACCGCAGCCGTCCTGAGCCGGGAGATGTTCGGTGTTCGATCTTCCAGCCATGCGGCTGCCAATTCCCCGCAGCTAGTGAATCGACCATGTTCGACGTTGTACGTAGCAGCCCACAGTGTGCCCCACCGCGGGTCGCCCTCGCCGGCGCGGTAGACGCTTACGGCTCGTTCTAAGTACCTTACTGTGAGCGGGTCATCGTAGTCTGCAGTTGCTGCGTATAGAGCGTATTGAAGTTCTGCCTCTATCAAACTGGCCGGAACAGACCGAATCTTTTCCCAGTTGGACAGAGCGTCCCGTCTGCTGATTGCGGCCGGTATCCCTTCTTCCGGGTCAAGTTCGCGGGCAAATGCCTCGTTCCATTCAGATCGAATCGATTTGCGCTGGTTGCCCGCAAAGTTGGTCGAATCCATGGTGAACATCCGTAGTCATGTGCGGGTGATGCTTCCGGAAGGATGTAAATCCTGTCTAGAGGTCGTCCAAGCGTTTCTGCCAGCCGTCGTCATGCCGTGGTGTCGGCTCAGCTAATAGCCGATCTGTTCGATGACGTGCCGCCAATTGCCGGCGATCGGTTGGCGCTCAATATAGATCCAGCGCATCAACGCTAGGCGAAGACGAAGAAGGGGAAGACTGAAGTGACTGCCTCCTTCTTCACCTGTTTCGCCGTTGAAGTATGGATCGCGCACCAGGTCGAAGTAGGGATCGAGGTGGTCGATCAGTGCGTCTCGATCAGGCTCGGGTCTGTCGACGAGATCCAGGAAGCGAACGGTCCATTCATAGTACTGGCGAACCCGCAAGAACTTCTTCTTGATATTGAGGGCTTCGCGAGCGCGTTGAAGGTTTCCAGTGATTAGCAGTAGCTGCGCGCCGTCGAGGTACTCGCATTGGGGTAGCTCTGTCCAGACGGGCCGTTCATGTAACGCGCCAAATCGTTCTTCTTCGCTTGCGGTATTCAACGACTCAAGGTCGAGTTCGCCGTCACTTAACCACGCAGAGGCGAACGTCTTAACAGCCCGAAGCCGGCCGTACGAGCCAATGCGGTTGTTGCTCCACCAGGTGTCCCATCGGTCGTCGTGTTCGGCCGCTCCAACGACTTCCATGCATCGTTGCAGGCATATGCGAACCAGCGGATGGTCATAGTGTACGGGAGCAACATAGAGGGCGAGATACAGCTGGCGCTCCGCGCGGCCATCCGGTGGCATGCGTAGCTTTTCCCAGTTGGCGAGCGGTGCATGATGTTTAACCGATGCGGGAATTCCATCTCGCGGGTTCAGCTGCTCTTCTGTGCGCCTTAGCCACGCGGAGCGAAGTGAATGGCCTCGAGAGTCCATGCTCATCGCAGTATGCTGCGCCTCCCTTATTAAGCTATCTCAGCTCCGGGAGAATGTATATGGCATCCAACGGTCGCCCGAGCAACTCTGGGAAGACATCTAAATAGCCACTCGGGATTGTTGTGGTGGGCGGCACGTAGAGATGCGTTTCGAACGTGCGATTTTCTATCTGATCAAAGATCTTCTCCTTTATATGCTCCGGAATCGTTGGATCGTGCTCCACCCGTTGCTTTACAACCCAGAGGTTTAGATCCAGCGTATCCTTGCCGCCATCGCCGCCTCCAAATGCTGTAAGTTTGGTGGCCCTACGGCCGGATTTGGCCTCGCCAATGACCAATGTACCGTCTTCCTTGATATAGACGATGTCGAATCCGTGTACCGGATTTGGATGATCCAAGTTGCCGTTCATGTGTTTTGCGTTGATCACATACTTCGCACCGAAGTAGTTCTTCGCAAACTCGATGGCACCCGCTTCTAGGGCTTGCCAGCGAAATGTGCGGGACTTGGGATCCCACAAGTGATTTAGTCCCGCCATGAACTGCCGAATCTGGTTGCCGTAACCGTCGGTTACGCGCTGGGGCATCTCCTGCGTCCACAGGAGTGGCCCAGGCGGCGGTGGCCGGGACGAGCGCCCGAAGGCGCGGCGAATCTGTGCTGCGACTTGCGGACCGATGCGGCGGGCGGCGGCTCCGATGCCTCCGCCGCCGCCCAGCTCTAGAACGACATCCGAGATCGCTCGTGCGAAGGTGCGTCCGGCATCGCACAGGTCCTGCATCGTCTGTGCGTCGCGGATGGCGCGATAGGCGGCAATCGAGGCTTGGGCGAGGTCGACGATGGCCTTGCCCATGAAGACCGCGCCGATGCCGATGATGACGAGATCGGCAGCCCAGCCGAATGGCGTGAGTTGCGAGACGCCCCACGCAGCAAAGATCGCCGCCGCTGTCGCGAGCGCGCCTGGCTCGAGCATCTCCCGCAAGGCTTCGCCGACGGAGTCGGCGAGCTCGGCAGGCAGGGCTCGAATGCCTGCCTTGAGGAATACGGCGTAACGATCGACAAAGTCGTAGTCCGCCGGAATCGCCTGCCAGCCGAGCGGATCGATGAAGTTGATCGAATCGTCTTGCGCGAAGGCGTAGAGATTGAGCCCGCCGTGCTGTCCGATCGGATCGGGCGTCAAGTAGCGCGCTGTCGCGGGATCGAAGTAGCGGTGGATGTTGTAGTGAAGCCCCGACTCGACATCGAAGTACTGATTCGAGCCGCGCAGCGGCAGCGTGATCGCGCCGCGTGTGGAGCGGACGTGTCCGACTGCATCGAGCTCGGCGCGCCACACGACGCGACGGTCGTCGTCGGTGGCGGCGACGGGCGTGCCGCGCCAATCGGTGTGCAGCGCATACGTAGCGCTGCCCTGAAGCATCGCGACGGGCCGATCGCGCAGGTAGACGAATTGCTTGGTGATTTGGCCCTGCGCGTTGGCCTCTGCGACCAGCTTCGCGCCGTCGTAGAAGAAGTAGGTGACCGAGCGCGTGTCGCCGGAATAGACGACCTTGCGAATGCGCTCGCCGAACGTGTTGTACGTGTACTCGGCGACGAGCCGGCCATCGTCGGCAATGCGAGCGAGTCTGCCGAAGCCGTCGTAGTCGAATGTCCGGTCGCCGATCGCAATCGTGCGACCGGCGTCGTCGTACGCGTAGCGCAGCTGCCTTCCATTAGGTTCGGTCCGAGCCAGCACGCGGTTCGATGCGGCGTCGATCCGTAGCAGCGTGCTCGTATCGTTATGAGAGACGATGCGGGCGTTGCCGCTCTCGTCATAGGCGAACGCAGCCGTGTCGATACCGTTCAACGACGCGTGTTGTAGGCGACCTGCGTGGTCGTATGTGAAGCGGCGCGTGCGGTGGTCATGTGCAGCGGCGATGCGACCGAACGGATCGGTATCGATCTCAAACAGCGCGACGCCGGGCGTGCCGTAGCGACGCAATCGCCCGTACCGATCCAGTTCGCGCGAGAGCTCGAGCCCATTGCCGAAGCGCGCATTGGAGCGATCGAAGCGGTCGTCGGCATCGTTGAGCCCGCTCACGATCGGCGTGCTACCGAAGAGGTGCTTGCGCTCGATGGCCGACAGGACACCAGGCTTGGCGTGCAGCGGGCCGTTGTAGCGGTAGACGAGCGTGGCGCCGCCTGAAAGCGTCGTCTCGGTCAAACGGCCCAGATCGTCGTAGCGGTAGGCGCGCACGAAGCGCAGGCCATCGATCCGTTGCTCGCGCCGTACGACTCTGGCGGCGTGGTCGTACTCGAAGAGCTCCTCGCCCCAGCTGTAGCCGATGCGCGCTGGTTTGTTGAAGGCGCCGTATTCGATCGAGACGCGTTCGTCGTCGGCTTCGATGTGCGTGACGCGCGACAGCGCGTCGTACGTGTAGCGCATGCTTCGCCCGTCGCCGAAGCGGCGCTCGATGACGCGGCTCGCTTCGTCGTAAGCGAGCGACAGCAGTCCGGCGTCGGGGTTGTAGGCGTAGATCAAGCGCCCGAAGTCGTCGTAGCGGTAATGACTGGCAAGCCCGCGCTCATCGAGCACGGTCTCGTGCGCGCGGGGCGTCTGATCGGCGGAAACTGATGCGATCAAGGCCGACGCGGCCGTCTTCCAAGTCTGCAAGACCGGCAAACGAATGACCGAGAGCACCGCTGGCGAGAACGGCTGGGCGACGACGCTCGTGGTCGAGACAGGCGCGTTGAGATTCTCCTGAGAGACGGTGCCGTCCGGGTTGAGTAGGCGGCGCGGAATCGGACGGCCGTCCGGCCCTGCGTCGAACTCGATGCGATTGCCTTCGCTGTCCGAAATCGCCCGCAGGTGTGCGGCGTCGTACTTGAAGACGAAACGTTGGCCGATCGGATCGTGCAGCTCGTTGATGCGTCCTTCGCTGTCGTACCGCAGTGCGAGCGCTATACCCGCGCGGGTCAGTCGTGCGAGATGTCCCTCGGAATCGTGCTCGACGTCGACGGGCACGCCATCGAGCGGCACATAGCGCGCGATTCGTCCGATCGCGTCGTATTCGAATGTCTCGGCGGCGCCGGTCGAGTAGCGTATCTGCGAGAGCAGGCCGCGTGCGTCGTAGCGGAAGTGCACGCGATCGATATCGCTGGGAAGCGGGCCGTCGACCCACTTGAGCCGGCCGATGAGATGAGGAGCGCCATCGCCTGCTTCGTAGTAGGCGTACGTCGTGCGCCGCGCGATCGGTGTGTAGCCCGCACCGCCGTCGGTCGGAGCAAAGCCGGATTCGATGAGCTCGAGCGGCTGCCCGCGCTCGTTGTAAGTCAGCTCGAAGACGTGCAGCTCACCCGGTGCAACGCTCGGGCGCTCGATGCGCGTCGGGCGGGCGAGCGGATCGGCGTCGAGGTAACGATAACGCTCGATCAGCTCGCGCGAGCCGCCTCGTTCGCGATGTCGTTCGACGATTCGGCCTATCGCATCGCGCGTCAGGATCTCGGCCCATTCGACATGGCCGGATACCGGCGAGAGCTTTTCGATGCGTTCGACGAGTCCGTGCTCGTCGTAACGATAGCGGACGTTCGACGCCGGGCATGCCGTGCATCCAGGGCCGCGCGCTTCGAGCAGCTGGTAATGTCCGTTCGCGATGCGCCAGCGATACGAGGTCTTTGCGCCAGTTGCATCGGTCAGCCAGGAAACGCCGCCTGTATCGTTGGGCGTACGTTGAACCTCGATAGTTGCACCGTCACCCGGTGCGCTGCGCTCCGCATCGCCGTTCGCGGCATAACGATAGTCCGCTTCGAGCTCGCCGAGCCGATTGAAAACGCGCGCAAGGCGCAGACCGCCGCCCTCGTTCGCGTATTCGTAACCACGCTGAGAGCCGTCAGGGAAGCGCACACGCGCGAGCTGACCGTGTGCGTCGTAGCCGTACTCGATGACGCGTCGATCCGGCAGCGCGAGCGACTTGAGTCGATGGCGTGCACCGCGCAGCGCGCGGCTCGCATCGCCGAACGTGGCGAGCGCATCCGCGGGGTGGTCCCAATAGGCGAGCTGAAGCGCACGCCCGGCAAAGTCGCTGATACGGATCAAGCGCGTGTGCTCGTCGTAATCCAGCTCGATCCACTCACCGTTTGCGGCTTCGATGCGTCTCAGTGCGCCACGCCCGTCGAACCACAGCTGTCGTCCATCGAACCAACGCCACCGCCAGGGGCGAAGCGACGCAGGCGCCTGCTCCTCGCGACGAAGCAGGTTCAGAACGGTCGAGTCTTCTTCGACGATCCCGTAGCCGATCGGCACGGAGCGGTATCGCTGCTTACCGTCATGCGCGGCGTCTGGACGAAACACGATGCGTCGGCCATCGGCTTGAGCGATCGTGATCGTCGCGACATCGGCGCGCTCGACGCGCAACAGGACCGTTTCGTAGCTGTGACTCCAGCCGCCGCCGAAGGCGCCGCCCTGTGCGCTCGTGCTGTTGTAGTGCCGCGTGAACGAAAGTCCGAGCTCCCCAGGCACTCGAAAGTCAGTCTCGGCGCGATACTTGTTGCCCGAGACGAGATCGATGGGATTGCCTGCGCCGGTGCTGGGTCCGACCGCGGCATGGCTTGCGACATCCGACTGCGCACACGGATTGCCGCTGTCGCAGGGAGCTTGAGCGAATGTTGCCGAAGCGAGCGAGAGCGCCGTGGCGATGACGCACCATTCGACACGGCGGCGCACCCGGTTGTGTCCATCCATGGAGCTTCTTTCCTCGAATCATGAGCTCGCGTATCGATCCGGATACGCGGCGCTGCGACACGTGACGTCCCGGTCACGCACGCAAGGTTCGCGGACGCAAGCGTGCTCGATGCGGCGCGCAGCTCGCGCCGATCACTAGATAGGCGGTCGCGGCGGCGAGCAACAGACATTGACCGGACAATCGCGCGGCCCGCCGCCGCCGATGATCCAGCCCTGTCCGGGCGTGCTGTCGTCGTGGCTCGGGCCGTCGCCACGCGAACGATCGGGAGCAGTGCTCGAGCCTTCGCCGAAGCCGAAGAAGCCGTCGGCCAATGAGCTGCCGCGCTGTTCTTCGGCGGACAGCGACCCATCGTTCTCGTCCTCTTCGCGTGTGTCGTCGTCACGAACGGGCGGCGGCGCGCTGCTCGCATCGAAGCGCTCGCCGTCCGGCAAGTCCTCCCGCGACACCACGAGATCATTGAGGCGCGCAGGGCTTTGCATGCGGACCGTGGAGGTGGACACGATCGGGAGCATCGTGCGTCGCAGGAGCTGCTGCTCGAAAGCGTCGTAGCCGCTGCGCCCGGGCAGTGCGAGCAGTGAGCGCGTGATAAACCAATTGACGATAGGCACCTTGAGCTCGTAGCCGTAGGTGACCTCGATGCGCAGGAGATTCGCGTCCTGAATATTGAGTCCGCTGCGGGCGCCAGGCGTCGTGCTGCGCGCATGCAAGCGGTCGTTAGGAATCTCTTCGACGCCGTCGACTTCTTCGGCGAAGTCCTCGAATGCTTCGCGCGTCGGATTCAGAATGCGAATGCGTGCATTCGTCTGCACGTCGGCATAGACGCGCGCCACGGTGGCGCTATAGCCGGACAATGAAGAGGGCGGCGAATAAAGCGGCGCCAGCCCGCGCGCCAGGCCGCGACGAATCGCATCAGGATCGGCATGCTCCACGGCGCCGGCGCGTGCCGCTTGGAGCGCAGCGTGATTCAGCGTGGCCTTGGCTTGGTAGATGAGCGCGAATTGAATCGCGCCGAGAATCACGGCGAGCAGGATGGGCAGCGCAATGACCGTCTCGACCATTGCGACGCCGCGTTGCCGATCCGTCGCGCTCGTGCGCTCCATGCCCGCTCGTCCTGATCCAGCTCTTGAAAGGCAGCCACGATGCCCGCATACCAGCGAGCGTGCGGCAGTATGCAATGTCGCTGTGCATCGCAGGTGGCGCGATTTCTGGGCGATTCGGACAAAAAGGCGGCGCTTCAGAACGCGCGATGACCGCCGAGCCGGATGACCGGCGCGGCGGTATCAGGGAAGGACGATCGGGACGCGTCCGACCAAAACGTCAATGGACGGTCGTGCTTTCGGTCGAAGCGTCGTAGAGCGCGGAGTACTTCGTGATCAGTACGCGGGTCGCTTCGGCCTCTTCGATGACCGACGGCTCGCAATCGGCGCCCTGGGAAATGATCTCTTCCTCGAGTGCGCTCGCGTACACTTCGAGCGCAGAGATCGTCCGTTTCACGTCTTCGAAAGAGAGGGCCTGCTTCTTCATGAGATCTCCGGCGGCGGCTGGTGCTCGCAACGTGACGCAGGTTCCTGCGCGTCGGTCATCCATTCCGTTTCAGGAGCCTGAACGGACGTCGCGACCGTGAGTTCCATCCTAGCGGCGCGGGCGGGAACGCAAAGGTCGTATTTACCGGAACCGAGGAACGCCGAGGTCTCGATGCGGGAGCTTGGAGTAGGAAATCTTCGGCGGCCGCGTGCGCGGGCATTGGGCAAGCTGGATGACTCGCCAACGGTGGGCGAGGGAACGGGCCGCTGCGGATTGCGTTCGATCGCCCGCGAGCCCGCGGCCGATATCAGTCTCATGTCTCACTGAACGGGTGCTTCGTTGTTCTCTTCGTTCGAGTCCGACGCGTATCGAATCGTCTATCGCTCGCAAGATCCCGCCGCCTGCGAACACCGCGTGTTCGTGTTGAAAGCCGTCGGTGTCGAGTCTTTGGTGGCGACGAATCGCGATGTCTACGTGGTGCTCGCGCCCGCGGAGCGCGCGGAATACGCGTTGGATCAACTGCAACGCTACGAGCAGGAAAACTCGCGCCCGGCACCGGCGGCAGCGCCGCTCGTGTTGCACGGCTCGGCCGGACTCTCGGTCGTGACGTACGCACTGGTGCTCGTGCTGGGTGCCTTCTGTTCGGGCGAGGCGCTTGGGAACCGCGACTGGTTTCGCATCGGCAGCTTGCTGCCCGCCGCAGAAGCGGGCGGTGAAATGTGGCGGGTCGTTACCGCGCTCACGCTGCACGCAGACCTCGGGCACTTGCTCAGCAATCTCGCGTTCGGCGCGTTCTTCGGCTATTTCGCGGCGCAGCTCGTCGGACCCGGCGCCGCGTGGCTCAGCGTGCTCATCGCAGGCGCGTTCGGGAATTGCGTCGACAGCCTGTTGATGCTGCCCGGGCACGTCACGATCGGTGCCTCGACGGCGGTGTTTGCCACATTGGGTCTCGTCGCCGCTTACGCCTGGAAACAGCACACCGTCGGCGCCTTACGCTGGGCCCAGCGTTGGGCGCCGCTCGTGGCCGCCATCGCGTTGCTCGCCTTCACCGGCGCCGGGGGCGAACGCACGGACGTCATCGCGCACTTGACCGGTTTCGCCTCCGGCGCGCTCGTCGGGCTCGCCAACGCGCTGGCCCATACCCGCGCATTCTTCAAGCGGATACCGCAAGTCGTCTGCGGAGGGATCGCGCTCGCGCTCGTGGTGGGCGCATGGGCGTGGGGATTCGCCGCGACCTGATCGCGATGATGCAAGGGCGCAACGCTGTTGCGGCTTTGCGCTGGTTACGGGACTACCCTGGCGCGTCAAGGAAAGCGTTTGGCCAGAACGCTGTGACCGGACGCAAACCGATAACGTGCGTGTGCCCTTTCGCGGTGCAGCTACGTGCAACTAGTAGCGTTCGATTCGTCAAGCCTCTTGACAAGCGCGATTCCTTTCATCGACGACGCGCCACGCGCGTTATCCACAGAATCGGTGGAAAACTTCTGGATAAGACGGTCTTGACTTCGCGCAGATGCGGCGGATTTCGCTCGAACGTTAGATTGGCGGTTGTGTGAGCAGTAACACGAGTTGGTCCTCGGCGCTGAAGCGGGGCGCTCGGCCTGGGCTCTGGGTACTGGTCGGAGAAGGCTGCGCTCGCACGGCTACGAGCTGCGGACGACGGGGCTACAGCCGGACAAGAGCGCGCGAATGCGCGCTTTCGCTCCAGCCCTCAGCCTAGAGTCTACGGCCTCGGTGCAGCGCCCCAGCGCCGCACCGCGATCCATACCACTGCGCCGCTCGCCATCACGGCGAGCGCAACCCACGCGGCGTTTTGCGATTGCGCGTAGCGCACGCTCGAAAACAGCAGATACGCGCACGTGAGCACGAAAATCGCGGGAACGACAGGGTACAGCGGCACGCGGAACGGGCGAATCGCGCGTGGATCCTTGTGCCGCAGCACGAACACCGCGATTCCGGCCAGCATGAAGAAGAACCAGAAGACCGGTGCGGTGAATTCGACCATCGTCGCGAAGCCGTCGTGCTCGAGCGCGCCGAAGAAGATGAGCGCGAGCGTGATGACTGCCTGCACGATGAAGCCCGTGACCGGCGTATTGCGACTGCCTTGCCAGCGGCCCATGAAACCGAACACCGGCCAGTCGTGCGCCAGCGAGTAGTTCGTGCGCGCACCGACGAGCATCGTCGAATTCATCGACGTGAGCGCAGCGATGGCGACGAAGATGCCGATGAATTGCGCGCCGCGTTCGCCGACGGCGCGTTGCACGACGTCGACTCCGATCGCCTCGCTTTGCTTCATGCCCTCGAACCCGAGCCCTTGCAGCACCCCGAGCACGAAGAACAGGTACACAAGCGTGATGATCGCGATCGAGAGGAGCAGCGCTTTCAAGATTGCGGTCGGTCCGCCGCGTACCTCGGCCGACACGTACACCGCTTCGTTCCAGCCGCCGAAGGTGAGCAGCACGAACACCATGGCAAGCCCGAAAGCGCCGAGACCGGTCGATTCCGTCGTGGCGGCGGTCGCTGCGCTACTAGGTTCGACCAGCCAACCTGCGAGCGCCACGAGCAAGACACCGGCAATCTCAAGCAGCGTCAGCACGTTTTGCACGCGCGCAGAGCTGCGTAGGCCCGCCAGGTTGAGCGCCGTGAGCAGCACCACGGCGATGCCGGCATAGAGTGCGGACGAGTAGGGGCCGAGCGGAAACAGCCGCGTCAGATAGTCGCCCAGGATGAAGCCGAGCAGCGCGATCGAGCCGGTGACGATGACGAGACTGCGCGCCCAGGCGAACAAGAAGCTGACATCGCGACCGTACGCGCGCGTGAGAAACGTGTAGTCACCGCCGGTGCTCGGATACGTCGTCGCAAGCTCGGCATACGTGAGCGCGCCGACGAACGAGAGCAGCCCGCCCATGAGCCATGCCGCGAACATCCAAGCCGGCGAGCCCGTGATGCCTGCTACCAACGAAGGCGTTTGATAGATGCCGGCACCGATTACGATGCCGACCGTGATCATCGTCGCGTCCCAGACGGTCAACGCGCGGGCAGGCGTCAGCGGCGTCCGTGTCTCTGCTTCTGTGCGAGCAACGGCGTCCAAGTCGTTCGCCTCGCGCTAACGGTCGCCGGCGATGAAGCAGCGTGACGTGTGAAAGCTCATCGCGTGTCCGCGCTAGCGCCGCGTGCTTCTCTGGGCGACATATTTCTGCGTGCGACCGCCGCGCGTGACTTCGGCGTCCATGCGATCGCCGTCGACGCGCGCAACGACGCGCACCAGCGAGCCGTTTTCTTCGAACGCGAATTGGAGCTCATCGCCGCGCAAGCTCGTGCCCACGAGCGAGCGCTTGCCGTCGCCGGCGGTGCCCGTCACCTTCTGAAACTCTTGTTCGAGCTCGACATTGAAGGTCTCCTTCGAGCCGGCCGCTCGGAACGTCCAGCGTCCTGCGACCTGCGCCGGCACGACCCAGAAGTACGCGTAACCGTCATCGGTCGTCGAGCGATCGTCCGGCTCCCAATCGCCCATCAGGAACGAATGCGAGACGACCCTCGTGCCGGGCTTCATCTTGAGGATCGTCGGACGCAGCTTCAGGTTGAGATCGGGCAATAGATAAAGCGTCACGACCGTCGCTTGACTGAAGTCGGTCTCGAAGATGTCGCCCTGAATGATCTGGACCTTGTCCTGCACGCCCTCGGCCTTGGTCAAGCACTGCGCGAGCTTGACCATGTCGGGGTTGTATTCGATGCCGACCGCCCGCGCGCCGAAGTCGCGTGCCGCAGCGATTGCGATCTTGCCGTCGCCGGCGCCGAGATCGTAGACAAGATCCGTGGGCTTGACCTGCGCCATTCGTAGCATCCGGTCGACCAGCGCATCGCTGGTAGGCACCCAGACGACGTCTTTGCCTGGCTGTCCGGAGCTCGGCCGAAAGTCGCGATAGCACTCTTCTCGGTTATTCGCGCTGGCGACGAGCAGGGGCAGGCTCAAGAATACGAGCGCACCTATGGTGGCAAGCGCACGCGGCAAGCGATGAACGGACACAGCGCACCTCCATGCAACAGCGAACGCATCACAACGTGCCCGGACGGCCAAAGTTCGCAACTTTAGCTATCGGGCGCCATGGGGACCGGCGGGGCGTCCCGCTACAGTGCTACTGGTTCGATCGGCACAGGACAACGCCGGAAGCGACGAACCGAGCCCAATCGGCGACGGAACTCAGGAGGTATACGACGCATTGAGGCGGAATCGGGTTCCTTCAGAACCCGACCGACGGAAGACGCATGCGCTTCGAACAAGCACAACTCAAGGAACAAGCCGCTCGTCTCGCATTCTTTCGCGAAGGATCCGACGACCGTTGCGAACCGAGAGTGTTGCTGCTGACCTCGGGACTCGGTCTCGGGCATGTGCGCGCCGCTCATGCCGTCGAGCGCGCGCTCGACGGCGAGGCGGTCGTGGCAACGGTCGACTTCTGGTCGCTCATCAACCCGGGCGTCGCCAAGGCGATTCACGAGACGTATCTGAGCTTGGTGCAGAACTATCCCGAGCTGCACGAGCGCCTGTATCGGCTCGATGAGCACACCTGGCGCCAGATTCTGGAGAGCGAATCGGGACCGCCGCCGGCCGTGCTCGAAGTGCTGGAGCTGATTTCGAAGATCGCGGCGGAGAAAGGCGAGGCGGTCCAACGCGGCGGCAAGTACGCCTCGGACCGCATGCTGCTGTCCCTGCTATGCGCGGCATTGCCGTATGACGGCGAAAGCCTCGCGGGCAACGGCGTGCGGGCGCGTTTGGCGCTGCTCAAATGGACGTGGCAGCGGCTCATTCGCCGGCTCGAGCCCGCGATCAAGCGCTTTGCGCCGGACGTGATCGTCAGCACCCAAATGATCCCGGCGGCAATGGCCTGCTATCTCAAGCAGCGGGGCCGGATCGAGGCGCCGATCGTCGGGGTTACGACCGACTTCGGGGTGCACGATTTCTGGAAGCAAAGCGGCATCGATCGCTACTGCGTCGCGCACGAGTCGATTGCGTACGGCGTGAGCGATGCGCTCGTCGATCGCATGGTCGTAACGGGCGTGCCGCTCATGCCATGGTTCGCTGCGCCATTGTCTCAGCCCGAAGCGCGCTTCGAGCTGCGCTTGCCGCAAGACGTGCCGATCGTGCTCGTGCTCGGCGGCGGGCTCGGCTTGAGCGTCGATGCGGTGGCGCGCGTGCTGCTGCAACATCCGGGTCCTGCGCGCATCGTCGCGATCGCCGGCAGGAACGCTTCGGCCTATGCAGCGCTCAAGTCGCTTGCGGCTCAGTATCCGGAGCGCTTGCACGTCTGCGAATGGACTGAGCGGATGGATCTCTATCTGCGCGCGGCCGATCTCGTCGTCGGCAAGCCCGGCGGGATCAGTGTGGCCGAGGCGCTGGCCTGCGGACGCCCGCTGCTCGCGACGCGCTCGCTCGGCGGACAGGAAGGGTTCAACGTCGGCTTCCTCGAACGCTACGAAGTCGGCGGCTTGGTGCGCGATCACGAGCTCCTCGCCCGTGTCGAAGCGCTGCTCGCAGATCGGGATAAACTGCAGGAGATACAGCGTCGGGCATGGTCGCTCGGACGCCGGGACGGTGCGGCGAGAGTCGCTGAGATCGTATTCGACTTGGCTGCCGCGCGTCCCTCCGTCGCGCTCGGTACGCCATGAAGGTGTTGCATCGTCTCGTTCGCATCGTCTTGAGTTGGGTCGATCGCTGGTATTACCGGCGCTATCGGTTGCGCACGCTGGGGCCGGTGCTGTTCCTCGGGCACGCGCGCTATCGCGGGCCTGAAATCCGCTTCGAAGACGGCACGGTCCTGCGCGACAACGATCCCATCGGGCGGCTGCACTTCAACAACTCGAGCATCGCTGCGCTCGGCGAGGGCTCCATGCATCGCGTGGGCTTTCGCTTCGCCAAGCTCATGCGCGAGTCTCTCCGCCAGCTCGCCGAAGCCGCGCACACCGACCCCACGCTGCGGGAGATTCGCGTGTTTCAAGGCGTCACCTGGATTCCGGCACACGGCGAGGTGGTCGGCTTCGTCTCGACGCCGCTGCCGAAGAGCTGGAAAAGCCGCCTGCTCGCCGGGCATTTCCGTCTGCTCTCTTGGGTCTTCGCCCCGTCGGACAAGATCCGCGCCCGCGCACGCCCCGAACCGCGCCTGTATTGGCTCACCCGCGAGGCGTTATTGAGGAATGTGGGGAAGCTGAAGACGGGATGAGAGCGGGCGCTGGGTTCTGGGTGCTGGCCAGAATGCGCGCGAGTGCGCTTCTTCTAGCCTAGAGCCTACGACGCTGAATTGCCGTAGCATCGCATACAGGATTCTCCGTACCGCTTGCATGTCCACATATGCGCCGCATCTACCTCACTTTCGACGACGGTCCGGATCCGCGCTTCACGCCGCGGGTGCTGGACGTGCTCGCCGCAGCGGGGATGCAGGCAACGTTTTTCACGATCGGACGGGAAGCGAGGCGTTTTCCGGAGCTCGTGCGTCGTGCCGCAAGCGAAGGGCACGAAATCGCAAATCATTCCTTCTCCCATAAGCATCCGTGGCTCGTGAGCGAGCGCACAGCGCGCGAAGAAGTGAGAGCCTGTGCCGAAACATTGGCGGACGTGCTAGGCAAACAACCGCGCTTCTTTCGTCCGCCGCACGGACGTATGCGTTCTTGTATGAGCGAAGAAGCGGCACGCCTCGGTGCGCGCACCGTGCTGTGGGACGTGAGCGCCATCGATTGGGGGCCGTTCGGACGCGCCGAGCGTATCGAGCAACGACTCGAACGCATTCGTGCGAACGACATCGTGCTCATGCACGACGGCAAGAACCGGCACAACAAACCCGACGAGCTGCTGCGTGTCTTGCCGCAAGTGTTGCGCCGCCTGCAGGATCGCGGACTGAGCTCGTATGTCCTGGGTTCTGGTTAGAAAACGGCACGCAGCGCACGGTCCAGCTATCCAAAGTACGGGCTGTGAGCCGTAGCCTGTAGCAACGAATCAGAGGGGCTTGCCACGCGTATTGTGCGCTTCGTGCTCAGGAGGCGCCCCAGGGCTCTAAGTCAGCGCGCTGCGCGTTTTCTTTTCTGACCAGCGCCCAAACTTCGCACAATCCCGATTGATTCCTGCCGGACAGTTGACGGCACAATGGGCTCTTCGGCAGCTCAACCGCATGGGGAGCCGGACGCCATGTCCGTGCAAGAACGACCGTTCAGGGAGCCATCTGCTCTCCCGTCTATGCCGGTAAGGCGTGCACGGTTTCGTCCGGGCGTCGCGCTGCGCGTCGTAATCGGGTTTGCTGCGGTTGCGATCATCGTCGTCTCGTCCAACCTCGTTACCCAGCGCAGCGCGCGCTTTGCACGGGAGCAGGTGCGTCAGCTGCTCGAACATCACGAGCCGCTCGTGCGCGCCACCGAGTCCTTGGCGGCCGCCATCAATCAATACCAACGGCTCATCGTCGACGAATCCGACCGGGCGCGCAGCGCGACCGATGCACGGACGAGCTCCGCGCAGCGCATGTTCGAGGCGCTTGCGGCGTACGAGCAGGCGGCCAGTGCGTTTCCGAATCACGCGTCGAGCGTGCCGCAGCTGCGCACCACGCTCGAAGGTTTGCGCGATGCCGGCGAGGCATTGCTGCAAAAGAGCAGTGCACGTCGGCAACGTCTGCGCGATTACTGGATGCGTTTCGAACGCCTTGAAACCAAGCTCAGCGTTCCGCAAGACCAAGCGGTGCGCTTCGCGGGCGGAGTGCTGGCGAGCGAGTCGGTCCTGCTGCTGCAAGCCTCGCTCGGTGTGATCCGCGACCGCGTCAGCACGGCCACGATGGTCTCGAGCGTGCCGACGGCGCGCGCGATTGCGGCAGGCGAGCGCGAGTTTGCATCGCTGCTGAGACGCCATGCGCGCGAGCTCGAAGCGTTCCACGGGGCGGTTTGGCTGAACGAAGTCTCCACCAGCTTCGATCAGCTCGTGGAGGCGCGCCGTGCCGCATTCGTCGCCATCGCCGATTACGATGCGCAGGCCGGGCGGTTCCGCGATGAGAGCGCGGCGGCGGCCAGCATGGTGCTCACGCAGCTCGTCGAGCCGGCACGCCGGGCGCTGGCCGACGCGGATCGCCTCGCCATGGAAGCCTCCGAAAAGGCCGACCGGCATCTCGTGTGGGCGAGCTCGGCCGCGCTCCTCATGCTCTGCGGCATTGCGCTTGCGACGGTCACGAGCGTCACACGGCCGGTGCAGCGCCTCACGGCGGCCACGCGTCAGATCGCAAGCGGCATCGTGCGCACACGCGTGCCGCGCGGCGGCGCTCGCGAGCTCGATGTGCTCGCCGAAGCATTCAATCAAATGGCCGAGCAACTCGAGCAAGCCGAAGCCGAGGTGCGTGCCTATCAAGCCGAGCTCGAAGCGAAGGTCGAAGAACGCACACGCGAGCTCAAGCATCTTGCGCACCACGATCCGCTGACGCAGCTGCCGAATCGGCGCCAGCTGTTTGCGCACTTGGAGAATGCTTTGCAGCGCGCACGAGGGCAGTCCTCGCGCGTCGCCGTGCTGTTTCTCGATCTCGACAACTTCAAGACCATCAACGACAGCATGGGCCATGCCTTCGGCGACAGCGTGCTGCAGGCGGTCGGGGATCGGTTGCGCGCCCAGCGTCCGTCGGCGACGGCGTTCAGTGCGCGCTTCGGCGGCGATGAATTCACGATCATTTGCGAGAACATTACGAGCATCGAGGAGGCTGAGTACGTCGCTGCGCAGCTCCTTGAAGAGTTCCAAAGCTCGCTCGCGGTACACGGTCGCGAGCTGCGCATCAGCGTGAGCGTCGGCGCGAGCGTCTATCCAGATCACGCCGGGGATTCGCATGCGCTATTGCGTGCAGCGGACGCAGCGCTCTTTCGCGCGAAGGAGCGGGGCCGCAATTGCTGGAGCATGTTTGCGCCCGAGCTCGTCGAAGCGGCCTCGTCGCGCTTCGAAGTGGAGCAGGCGCTGCGGCGTGCGGTGGAGCGGGGCGAGTTCGAGCTGCTGTATCAGCCGCAAGTCTGTTTCGAGACGCTTGAAACTCATGCGGTCGAGGCGCTGCTGCGCTGGCGTCAGGCGGACGGACGCATCGTCGCGCCGCACGAGTTCTTCGATGTCGCCGAGCGTTCCGGTCTCATTACCGAGATCAGCGATTGGGCGCTGCGCACGGTGGTCGAAGCGGCGGCATCGTGGCAGACCGCGACATGGCCGAAAGCGCGCGTTGCCGTGAACATTTCCTCGCAGCAATTCCTGAGCGGCGACTTCGTGCGGCGCGTCGAGCAGGTGCTCGCGATGTACGCGCTGCCGCCCGAATGTCTCGAAATCGAGCTCACCGAGAACGTCCTGCAGACCGGCACGACGACGATCGATGCGTTGCGGCGGCTGCGCAGCATGGGCATCAGCATCGCCCTCGACGATTTCGGAACCGGCTATTCGTCGCTCACGTCGCTCGAACGCTTGCCGCTCACGCGCGTGAAGATCGACCGCAGCCTGATCGCGACGATCGATCACGGGCAGCGTTCGCCGGCCATCGTGCGTTCGATCGTCGGGCTGTGCCACAGCCTGGGGCTGCAGGTGACGGCCGAAGGCGTCGAGCGCGACTCGCAGCTCGGCGTGCTGCTAACGGATCGCGGCATCGAAGTGCAGGGCTTCTTGATCTCGTATCCGCTGATGGCGAGCGAGGTGCCGGCGTTTCTTGCCGGCGCCGGCGATCTCTTGGCCAGACTCGCGGAACGGGCACCTTTGCCACCGGAGATCGATACGGGAACGCGCGTACGCGTGCTGCGTGCGCGGGCGCGTCCGTGACGGCGGCCTAGCACGGAACCGCTTACAAGGTTGCCGAGTTTTGCGAGCGTGGCGCGCTCCAAGCTGTTTGCTCGCATCGACGGGCTCTGGGTTTCCCTTCTCACGGTCTCGTTGATCGTCGGGATCCTATGGGCGGCGAAAGCGATCCTGCTGCCGCTCGCGCTCGGCATCATTCTCGCCTTCATCCTGACGCCGCTCGTGCGCTGGTTCGACCGGCTGCGTTTCCCTCGCCCGCTAGGTGTGGCGCTCACGATGTTGTTGACGTTGAGCGCTGTCGGCGGCGTCGGCTACGTCGTTTTCGATCAATTCTCGGACCTGTCCGCCGAGATCACCAAGTACACCTCGTCGATGCGCAAGAAGGTGGCGGATCTGCGCTTGGGCGACGATGCGGCGCTCAGTCGCCTGACGCGCACTGTCGATCGCGTCACCGAGCAGCTCGACGAGAACGTCGATGACCTGCGCCGCGCAGCGCCGGTTCGCGTCGTGCCTCCGCGCGTCTCGCCGGGCGAGCGCCTGCAAGAGACGGTGCATTCCGTGTTCGAACCGCTGACCAGCGCGGTGATCGTGCTCGTTCTCGTCGCCTTCATGCTCGGCCAACGCGAGGATCTGCGCGATCGTCTGATTCGCTTGATAGGACCAGAGAGCGTGACGCTCACGACGCGCTTGCTCGATGAAGCGGCGCAACGCGTCAGCCGCTTTCTCGTGGCGCAGACGCTGATCAATGTTGGATTCGGTGTCGTCGTCACGATCGGTCTGTACTGGATCGGCGTGCCCTATGCGGCGCTTTGGGGCGGCTTGGCGGCCGTGCTCAAGTTCGTGCCGTATGTGGGCTCGATCTTGTCGGCATTCATTCCAGCCACGCTCGCGTTCGCAACATTCCCAGGCTGGGCGCAAGTGCTGGAGACGCTCGCACTCTTCGCGGTGCTCGATCTCATCTGCGCATACTTCGTCGAGCCGGTCGTGTTGGGACAGCGCACCGGGGTGTCGTCATTCGCGCTGCTTGTTTCCGCGCTGTTTTGGATCTGGGTTTGGGGTCCGGTCGGGCTCGTGCTCGCGACACCCTTGACGGTCTGCATCGCCGTGCTCGGCCGCCATGTGCGTTCCTTGCGCTTCCTCTCGATCATGTTCGCCGACGAGCCGGCACTGATGCCGCACGTGCGCTTCTATCAGCGACTATTGGCGCGCGATGAGGACGAAGCAAGCGTGTTGGTCGAGCGCAAGCTGGCCGAGGTCGGTTTGGTCGGCGTGATCGATCAAGTACTGATGCCCGCGTTGCTGCTCCTGATCCAGCATCGCGCACAAGAAGAAGTGACGGCGGAGGATGCGACGTTCGTGCTCGACAACATGTCCGAGACGATCGGAATCATCACGCCGCCGGCCGAGGCGACCGCCGAGCCGCGTATCGTCGGGCTCGCCGCACGCACGCCGGCGGATCAACTCGCAGTTGAGATGTGTGCCGCCGCGCTGCGCCCTGAATGCATGGAGATCGTGCCGGAGCAGCTATCTCCCGAGCGCGCACTACGCGCGGTGCTCGAAAAGCCGCCGGCGGTCGTGTGCCTTACGCTGCTGACGGCCACGCGCGGCGCGGAGGTGCGCAACTACTGCCGCAAACTGCGTGCCCAAGCTCCTCAAACAAAGATCGTCGTGGTGAAACCGACGCTCGTCGAGGCCGACAGCTCCCGCGCCATCGAGCGCTTGAAAGAAGCCGGCGCGCATTGCGTCGTGACAACGACGCAAGCGGCGATCGAGGTGATGCGGGAGTGGACGGGTACGGCAGTCACCGAACCAGCGCAGTTGCAAGAAGCGGCAGTTGGATAGGGGATGGAGGCGGGAGGAAAAGCGCGCAGTGCGCGCCTATGACGTAGCCTGTACCTCGTAGTCCGCAGTCCGTAGTCCGTAGCCCGTAGTCCGCAGTCCGTAGCCCGCTGCTAGGCCTTCGGCTTCGGCACGCTGGGCGTGCCGAAGCTTCGATCTTCGTCTACAACCGACGGTCTACCGCCTACAGCCCGGACACGCGTCTCGCCGGCTCAACCTGCACCAACCATTGCTCCGTCGGCTGCGGCTCGCCGGTTTCGAGCCACTTGAACACGAGCATGTGCCACAGGATGCGCTGCACGTACGTGCGGGTCTCGTTGTACGGAATGTTCTCGACCCAGATGTCGGCGTCGAGGCGTTCCTGCGGCAGCCAGCGGTTGGCGGCGCCGGGTCCGGCGTTGTAACCGGCGAGCGCCACCATCGTTTGGTTGTTGAAGCGCTCGTGCAGCGAGCGTAGATACGCGGCGCCGAGCTTCACGTTCGTCGCGGGGTGGAAGAGATCCTTGAGCTCGGGCTTCGGTTGCTGCCACGACTGCGCCGTGCGGCGAGCCGTTTCGGGTAGCAGCTGCAACAACCCGCGCGCGCCGGCCGACGACACTGCATCGTGCCGATAGAGACTTTCCTGTCGCATGACGCCGTAGATGAGCTCGAACGGCAGACCCGTGAGCTTCGCCGCTTCGCGGACTTCACGATCGTACGGGCGCGGGTAGAGCAGCGGATAGTCATTGAAGATGCGCTGCTTCGTCGCCGTCGCGATCGCTTGGTCGAACCATCCCCAACGCGCAGCGAGATGCACCGCTTGCGGGCGCGCCGGTTCGGGTAGCTTCTCGAGCCCGTAGCTCCACTCGGAAATCGCGAGCGGCCGCAGCGAGCACAAGAGCAGCTCGCGCGCACGCACCATTTCCGGTCGTTGCGCCACCTGTTCGAGCTGCCTGTCGTCGCGCACGACCGGCTGAACGTTCGGGCTCAACGGTCGCTTGAGGCGCGCGGCAGCCATCATCGAATAGAAGTTGTCATCGGTGAGCACCGACTCGTACAGCTGGCGGGCGAGCTGGGGATCGTTCGTCTGCTCCGCGGCGCGCGCGGCCCAATAACGCCACCGTGCATGCGTGCGCGTTTGATCGGACATCGCAGCGATCGCATTGGCGACGCGATCCCAGTCGCGCGCCCACAGCGCCGCACGTGCGAGCCATTCGAGAGCGCTGTCGTCGAAGTCCTCCGGCTTGACGCGCGCAAAGTATTCGAGCGCTTCGGGTCTGCGATCCCAAGCAAGCGGCAGTGCGAGCGCGAGCGCCAAGGGACTTGCGTCCGTTTCGCTCAACTTGCGTGCGCGCACCAAGCGTTCGAAGCGCGCGATGGCCGCGTCGCGATCCCTGCGCGCCAGGCGCTGCCAACCGGCGAGCAGCGCTTCCGGCAACACCGCGCGGCCCGGATTGCCGATCAGCATGTCGATCGTGCGCTGCGGCTGTTCCAACAGATCCGCCCACAGCAGCAGCGGCGCGGCGCGGCCCGCCGGCAGTTGTGCGGCGAGCGAGCGTGCGAAACGCGCGTTGTTCTCTTTGAGTGCAAGACGCACGCGCGATTCGATGAGCTCTTCGCTGAGCTCATTCTGTGCCACGAGCCAGCCGAAGGCGCGCTCGCATTCGGGCAAGCGCTTCGGCGTGAGATAGCGCGCACGAATTTCGGCGGCGAGCCCCTCCGTGCGCCCGAGCGCGATGAGCGCCGAGAAGCGATGGCACTGGGCGGCCTCGTCAGCAAGCTCGGGTCGGTAGTGCTCGAGGTACGTTTGCCAGAGCTCGCGCTTTGCAAGGCTTGCCAGCCAGGTGCGGCGCAACTGCTGACCCACAGGCTCGTTGTCGTAGTAGGTGACGAATGTGTGTGCCCGTTCATCGGCCGGCGTGAGCCCTGCTGCCGCGTTGGCGAGCGCCGCGCGAATTCGTGCTGCTTGCAGATACGGGTAGAGCGGATAGGCGCGCAACGCCTCGCTGTCTTCGCCGCGCGGCGCGGTGGCGCCGGCAGTCGCTTGCGCATACGCGCGCACGAACTCCTTACGGACATCCCGGTAAGGGTCGTCCGCGGCAGCGAGTGCGAACGTCGTCGTCAGCGCGAAGCAGAGGGCGGCAAACAGGTGGAACAGTCGATTCATGTCGAAGAGGTTAAAGATCCCGGCGTGCGATGGCTATCGGAGTTACAAGACGACCTTAGGGTAAGGGGTGCGCGGTCCGCTCGTTCTATTCGTCCGTACACGATCGTCGAGGTTCCGCGATTTCGACCGATCGGTCGGCGTTGCTGCGCGCAGCAACGCAAGAGGCTACTATGAATTGCCGCGCGCGCGATGCTCTCCGCGAGCATCGCACCCGTTTGCTGGTGCGCCGGAACGATGGGGCGCATCATCGCCGAAAAGCAGGTTCTGTGCTTGCCGGTTCACCTCCGTGGGTCGGCATTCGGATCATCCACCGACATCGAAAGCCATGGGATCGCTACGTTTCGAGCCTGTCTCGGAGGAACTGTTCCGCGTCGCGTTCGCGGAAACGTTTGCGCCGCCGGGCGGGTTGGACGATGGGCCGATACCCTGCGTCGCGACGATGAGCTCTCCCGTCGGGCCACTGCTGCTCGCAGCCACGGCGCGCGGTCTGTGTACGCTCGAATTTCTCGAGCGTGCGAGCTTGGAACGGCGCTTGCGCGCCTTGCATCGCAAGCTCGCCGGGCGCGCGGTACTGGCGAGCAACGATGTCCTCGACTCGGTGCGCGAGCAGTTGCGTGCGTACTTCGCCGGCGAGCTCACGCGTTTCGAGGTAGCGCTCGACTATACGGGCACGCCGTTTCAGCAGAAGGTGTGGTCGATGCTGCTCGAAATTCCTTATGGGGTCACGTGGTCGTATCTCGATGTTGCCGAGCGGCTCGGCGATGCAGGGGCCACTCGTGCCGTCGGGATGGCGAACGGCGCGAACCCGATCGCGATCGTCATTCCGTGCCATCGTGTGGTGAACGCGAGCGGCGAGCTCGGCGGCTATGGCGGCGGATCGTGGCGCAAGCGTATCCTGCTCGATCTGGAAAAGGGGCAGGGGCAGCTGCCGTTGTGACGCCGGCGTTCAGCCCCGATTCAAGCATCGGCTCGAACTATTGGCGTACGCGCCAGCATGGGGCCGCTCCGCGCGCTTGAGTTGTGCTCTGCGACCCCCACGTTGACGGGCGGCGCAAGATGCAGGGACGTCAGGGAACCCGCGGTCACGCGCGTCGTACTAACTAATGGGAACGGAGCCGCGGGTGCGGCTGCCAATCGAGGTATCGCCATGTCGAAGCTGAAGCTCTCATCGGTTGCCATCGTGGCGCTTGCGCTGTTCGCAAGCGGCTGCGCTTCCGTACGCGCGCCCAACACACGGATCGATTACGACAAGTCGGTCGATTTTTCCGTCTACCGGACCTACGGATTTCCAAAGGAAACCGGTACGGATCGCGGCGGCTACTCGACCCTGGTTACGAGCTACTTCAAGAGCGCAGTGAGCGCGGCCATGGAAGCGCGCGGTTACAAGTACTCGGAGGAAAACCCCGATCTGCTCGTGAATTTCTACATGAACACGCGCGAGCATACGGAGGTTCGCCCGACCCGCGTCGCCACCGGCTACGGCTACTACGGCTACCGCTACGGCTTGTATAGCGCCTGGCCGCTCTACGAAGAGGACCGCACGGTGACGTACAAGATCGGCACGATCAATGTCGATATCGTCGATGCCGAGAAGAAGCAGCTCATCTGGGAAGGCGTCGCCGAAGGGCGCGTGACGAAGGAAGCGCTCAACAATCCGAAGGTGACGATCAACGCCGTCGTAACCGATCTGCTGCGTCAGTATCCGGGACGACCGAATATGTAACGGGCAGCACGAGCGGCGGGCGGCCGTCTGCTGTTCGTCGTCCCCATCGTTTGCCGGCGTGCTGAGCGGCAGTGCCGCTTGCGCGCTACTCTGGGCGCTTCCGTATTGCCTCCGGCGCGTGCATCGCGTACATCCCTGCCATCATCTTTGCCGCGTCATCGAGGCGCCCGCCACGCAGCCACCCAAGAGCAATGGGCTTGCCCGATCCACACGCCATCGCCGTGATGGCGCTGACGCTGTTCGCGCTCTATCTATTTTCGCGCGAGAGCATTCCGATCGAGACTTCGAGTCTGCTCGTGGTCGCGCTGCTTGCGATCGGATTCAGCATCTTTCCCTATGACGCGCCGGACGAGCGTGTCGAGCCGGTCGATTTCTTCAGCGGCTTCGGCAACGAGGCCCTGATCACGATCTGCGCGTTGATGATGGCCAGTCAGGGGCTGGCGGCCACCGGTCCGCTTGCGCCCGTGGGGCACATCGTCAGTCGCCTCTGGTCTACGAGCCCACTGCTGGCGCTCGGCGTCGTGCTGCTGATCGTGCCGGTCATGAGCGCGTTCACCAACAACACGCCGCTCGTCGTGCTAATGATTCCGATCCTGACGAGCGCGGCGCTGCGCTCCGGCATGTCGCCGTCCAAGGTTCTCATGCCGATGACGTTCGCTTCCCAGATCGGCGGCATGCACACACCGATCGGCACTTCACTCAACCTGCTCGTGATCGGCAGCGCGGCCCGTTTCGGCATCGAGCGATTTCACATCTTCGATTTCATCGCTCCGGCTGCGCTCGCCGCCGTGCCGGGAATTCTCTATCTCTGGCTCGTCGCGCCGCGCCTGCTGCCGGCGCGCGCCGTGCCGTTTCAGGGGACCTCGGTGCGCATTTTCGAGGCCCAGTTGCACATTTCCGAGCAGAGCGCGGTGAACGGCAAGACGCTCGCCGACGCGAAGAAGATGACGAACGGCGATATGGTCGTGCAGTCGCTGCTGCGTCCACCGGGCTTACGTATCTCGCCGTTGCCGGATGTGGCCTTGCGCCCGGGCGATCGGCTGGTCGTGCGCGATACGTCCGAGCGGCTCATGGAGTATGCCCGCGTGCTGGGAGCGACGCTGTACTCTGGCGACACGCGCGTCGATGAGGAGCATCCGCTCACTGCAGAGGATCAACAGACCGCCGAGCTGGTGCTGACGCCGAACTCGCCGCTGCGCGATCGCACGCTCGCACAGGCGAACTTCGATTGGCAGTATCAGCTCGTGCCCCTCGGCATTCATCGTCCCGGCGAGCCGGATACGTTGGGGGAGGCGATGGCGCTACGCGACGTGCGCCTCGGGGTCGGCGACGTGCTGCTCGTGCAGGGGCCGGCAGAGCAGATTCAGGCGCTCAAGCGCCGCAGCGAAGTACTGGTGCTCGATGCAACGACGCCCGTGCCGCTTGCGAGAAAAGCGCCGCTTGCGGTCGCGATCATGATCGGAATCGTAGCGATCGCTGCTTTCAAGATCGCGCCCATTTCGATCGCAGCCATCTGCGGCGTGCTGCTGATGGTCGTCACCGGCTGTCTCAAATGGCGCACGGCGACGCGCGCGCTCGACTCGTCGTTGATTCTGCTCACGGTGGCGGCGCTTGCGCTGAGCATGGCCCTCGTGAGAACCGGCGGTGCCACGTTCGTCGCGGAGCTGCTCGTAATGCTGAGCCAAAGCTTGCCGCACGTCGCAGTGTTGAGCGCGACGATCCTCCTGATGTCGATCTTGAGTATGTTGATCTCGAACGGCGCCGCGGCGGTGATCGGTACGCCGATCGCGATCGAGCTGGCGCGTCAGCTCGGCGTCGCACCTGAGCCGTTCGTGCTTGCGGTGCTGTTCGGGGTGAACTTGGGCTACGCGACGCCGATGGCCGATAACTGCAATCTGCTCGTCTTCAGCGCAGGCGGTTATGCATTCAAGGATTTCGTCCGGGTCGGATTGCCGCTCATGTTGATCATGTGGCTGTCGCTCAGCTGGTGGCTGCCCAAGTTTTTTCCGCTGTCGTGATGCGCGCCCGGGATTCTCTGTCGCTAGCGCAAGCCAGACGTGTCGCGCTCGCTGCGCAAGGATTCGCATCGCGCGCCGCGGCGCCACGCAACGCAAGCGCGTTGCACGCATCGTCGCGCGGCTCGGTGCGGTGCAGATGGACTCGGTCAACGTTCTCGTGCGCTCACACTATTTGCCGGTGTTCTCGCGTCGCGGCGCGTATGACCGCGAGCTTCTCGGCCGCGCCGCGTATGCTCCGAAAGCACGGCGGCTCTTCGAGTACTGGGGGCACGAAGCATCGCTCATGCCGCTTGAATGGCAACCGCTCTCTCGCTGGCGCATGGAGTCGGCACGGCGCGGCGAGGGCATCTGGGGGCGGCTCAAGCGCTTCGTGAGCGGACATGAGGACTCGGTGGCGTCGGTGCTCGCGCAAGTGCGCGAGCGCGGGCCGCTCGGTGCGGGCGACCTCATCGATGGCGGGCGCTCGCAAGGCAGCTGGTGGGGCTGGAGCCACGGCAAAGAAATTCTCGAGTGGCTGTTCTGGACGGGGCAGGTGACCACGGCCGCGCGACACAACTTCGCGCGCCTCTACGATCTCACCGAGCGAGTGTTGCCGCCCGAGATCATGGCGGCGCCGACGCCCGCGCGCGCCGATGCGCAGCGCGCACTGCTCGATATCGCGGCGCGTGCGCTCGGTGTCGCCACATTGCGCGATCTGCGCGATTACTTTCGGCTGCCGACGGCCGATGCGACCGCGCGTGCCTGAGCTCGTTGAGGCAGGCGTGCTGCTGCCGGTAGCCGTCGAGAATTGGAAGAACACGGCGTACTTGCATCGTGATGCGATCCAGTCGCGCCGCATCGAAGTCGATGCACTGCTCTCACCGTTCGATTCGTTGATTTGGGAGCGGCAGCGAACGGAACGGTTGTTCGGCTTTCGTTATCGTCTCGAGATCTACACGCCGCTCGAGAAGCGCATGCATGGCTATTACGTGCTGCTGTTCTTGATGGGGGAGCGCATCGTTGCGCGAGTCGATCTCAAGTCGGATCGGCAGGCGGGCGCACTGACGGTGAGAGGCGGAAGCGTCGAAGAGGGCGAACGTGTCGACAAAGTCGCGCCGCGCTTGGCCGCGCAGATGCGAGCGCTCGCCGAATGGCTGTCACTTGATACGGTGCGTTTGGCCTCGCGACGCGGCGAGCTCATGCGAGCATTGCGCCGGTTCAGCTGACGGATGGAGACGGGCGGCGGCTGGAAACGGGCGCGGGTCGGAAGGCTACGGGCTACAGGCTACGGTCTCCACGTGAACCGATCTTTGTCTCGTCTCGACGTGCTACACGCTCCGGTTGCGTGCCCACCATCCGAATGCGCACGTCAGAATGAACATCAGGATGTAGAACAACATTTCCGCTCTCCAGTGTTCGCTCTTGTTTTTAGAAGGCGACGGTGCGGACGAGGTTCCGCCGGAGAGTGTGGGCGATCGGCGACAGCTAACGGGCTACGGATTACGGTCTACGGTCCAGAGGTGCGCGGGCCCTGGCGCTGAAGTCCTTCGGCACGTATGCATCTGTGGTTGGAGCTGAACGCTTACTTTCTGACCGTAGCCGTGCGCATTGCGCGCGCTTCTTCTGACCAGCGCCCAACAAAAAAGCCGAGACATTCCGTCTCGGCTTTCTTGTGCGATCGGCCTTGGACCGGCTCGAGCCGGTCTAAGGTTAGTCGTCCATCAAGAAGCTGCGCAGCTGCTCGCTGCGGCTCGGATGACGGAGCTTGCGCAGCGCCTTGGCTTCGATCTGACGGATGCGCTCGCGCGTCACGTCGAACTGCTTGCCGACCTCTTCGAGCGTGTGGTCGGTGTTCATGTCGATACCGAAACGCATGCGCAGCACTTTCGCTTCGCGCGGCGTGAGGCCGGCGAGCACGGCGTGCGTCGTCTCGCGCAGCGATTCCATCGTCGCGGACTCGATCGGCGATTCCACCGACGTGTCCTCGATGAAATCCCCAAGATGCGAATCCTCGTCGTCGCCGATCGGGGTTTCCATCGAGATGGGTTCCTTCGCGATCTTGAGCACGCGGCGGACCTTGTCCTCCGGCATGTCCATGCGCGCCGCCAGTTCTTCCGGCGTCGGCTCGCGACCCATCTCCTGCAGCATCTGACGCGAGATGCGGTTCAGCTTGTTGATCGTCTCGATCATGTGCACCGGGATGCGGATCGTGCGGGCCTGATCCGCGATCGAGCGCGTGATCGCCTGACGAATCCACCACGTCGCATACGTCGAGAACTTGTAGCCGCGGCGGTATTCGAACTTGTCGACCGCCTTCATCAGGCCGATGTTGCCTTCCTGGATCAGGTCCAGGAACTGCAAGCCGCGGTTCGTGTACTTCTTCGCGATCGAGATCACGAGACGCAGGTTCGCCTCGACCATCTCCTTCTTCGCGCGGCGCGCCTTGGCTTCGCCGACCGCCACTTCGCGGTTGATCTCCTTGACCTCGGCGATCGGCAGATGCACCTGCTCCTCGATCTGCTTCAGGCGCAGCTGATGCTTCTCGATCTCTTCGCGCAGACGCGCAAGCGCAGCCGAATGCTTGCGCTTGGCGCGAATGTGCTTGTCGAGCCACTTCGTGTTCGTCTCGTTCTTCGGGAACGTGGCGATGAAGTCCTTGCGCGGCATGCCGGCATCGCGCACGCACAGCGTCATCACCTGCTTCTCGAGATTGCGGATCTCGGCGACGTGATCGCGCAGCTGCGCGATGAGCGCATCGAAGGTCTTCGGCGCGAGCTTGAGCTCCATGAACTCGCCGGCGATCTTCTTGCGGATCTTCTGCGTCTTCGGATCTTTGTGGCCGTGCGTGTCGAGCGCCTTGAGGTACTGCGGATAGAGCTTCGCCAACGACGCGAAGCGACGCGCCGCCTCTTCCGGATCCGGACCGGTCTCGAGCGCTTCTTCCTCGTCGGAGCTCTCTTCCTCTTCCTCCTCGTCGCTGACCTTCTCTTCCTCGGCCGCGAGCTTCGGATTGACCGGCGCAGCGATCTCATCGGGCGCGTTCGGGTCGATGAAGCCCGTGATGATGTCGACGAGGCGGCCTTGGCCGGCCTTGACCTGCTCGTACGCGTTGAGCAGGTATTGATAGGTCATCGGATAGGCGGACAGGGCGGTGCGCACGGCATCGAGGCCTTCCTCGATCCGCTTCGCAATCCGAATCTCGCCTTCGCGGGTCAGCAGCTCGACCGTGCCCATCTCGCGCATGTACATGCGCACCGGGTCGGTCGTGCGGCCGAATTCGGCGTCGACGGTCGCAAGCGCCGCGGCGGCCTCTTCGGCAGCCTCTTCGTCGGCCACGACCGGCTCGCTCAACAACAGGGCTTCGGTTTCCGGCGGCTTCTCGTACACCGGAATGCCCATGTCGTTGATCATGTTGACGATATCTTCGATCTGCTCAGGATCGACGATCTCGCTCGGGAGGTGGTCGTTGACCTCGGCGTACGTCAGAAACCCTTGCTCCTTGCCGCGGGCGATCAGCAGCTTGAGCTGCGACTGCCGCTCATCCGCAACTTGCGACGATTCCTTTTTGGGTGCCAAGCTCTTGCTCAAGACGGGGCCCTCAGGGTGTTCAGATGCGACGGCTAAAAGACCGCGCAGTTTACTGAGAATGGGGTTTGGGCGCCAGAAGTCCTGTCGCCCGCCACCCGGATGTTAGTCGCGACTCCAGCACCGCGGTTCCAGCTAGCCCGGCCCTTCGGCCGGCCTGCTAAGTAGCGCTCGCAACTCCAGTTTTTCGGCTTCGCTCAAGCTTTCCCCTCGAGCGTGCTTACTCAATAACTGCTCGCGCCGCACAAAAGCTCCTTCATTCGCCAAGCGCTGGAGGGCTGCGGCGAGCTCCTTGGCCGCGCCCGCGGCGTCCGGAATGTGACATTCCAACGTCGCGAGCTTCGCCAAGTGCCCTACATCGGGTCGTTCGCGCCACCGTTCAAGCAACGCGCCCGTTGTAGGACAGGGCCGTTCCTTGAGACTGTGTAGCAGCTCGAGGAGCAGCGGAATACCCGGCCGTTCCAGCGTCTCGATCCCCGCAGGAACCGACACGTTGTCGGCAATTTGCGGGTAATGTACGAGCAAATGGATCGCGAGGCGCACCGGATTGCGGTTGCCCGCAGCCGGCCGCGGCACGCGTCGTTGCACCGGCCGTCCTTTGAGCGCATCGCCCTCGGGAAGTTCATCCACGCCCATGCTTTTGACATAGCGTGTCCGGTCGATCCTGACGAGCTTCGCCACTTCGTCCGACAACAGCTCCCGGTACAGCCCCGCGGGAATGCGCTCCAGCAGCGGCTTCGCCAGCTGTCCGAGCCGCGCCCGTCCATCCACTGTGTCGATATCGACCTGCGCGGACAGGTGCTTTAGGAAATACTCAGACAAAGTGAGGGCATTCTGCAGCCGCGCCTCGAAGCGCTCCTTGCCTTCCTCCCCGACGAGCGAATCCGGGTCGTGACCCTCGGGCAAGAACAAGAAGCGAATCTGCCGTCCCTCGCGCACCTGACCGAGCGAATTTTCGAGCGCGCGCCACGCGGCAGCCCGGCCGGCGCGATCCCCGTCGAAGCAGAACACCACCTCATTGCAGATGCGGAAGATGCGCTGCAGGTGCTCGGGCGTGGTGGCCGTACCGAGCGTCGCGACCGCATAGGTGATGCCGGCCTGATGGAGACGCACCACGTCCATATAGCCTTCAACGACGAGGATGCGCGTCAGGGTTCGCGAGGCCTGGCGCGCTTCGTACAAGCCGTAGAGCTCGCGTCCTTTGTGGAAGAGCTCGGTTTCCGGCGAGTTGAGATATTTCGGCTCGCCCTTGTCGAGCACTCTGCCGCCGAAGCCGATCGTGCGACCGCGGGCATCGCGAATCGGGAACATCACGCGATCGCGGAAGCGGTCGTAATACCCGTGCGAATCCTGCCCCGCCTTGCGATCGCGCTCCACGATCAGGCCGACTTGCAGCAAGCGCGCGCGTTCGGCGTCCGATTGGCCCATGTGGCGAAGCAGGGCATCCCATGCATCGGGCGCGTAGCCGAGCGCGAAGCGAGCGGCGGTCTCGCCGGTGATGCCGCGACCCTTGAAGTACTCGCGCGCACGTTCCGATTGCGCGAGCGAACGACGATAGAACTCCGTCGCGCGCTCGAGCGCTGCGTATAACGCATCGGTCGCAGGCGCGCGCTGCGGCTGCGCCTCGCGCGGCACTTCGAGTCCTACGCGCGTAGCGAGCTCTTCGACCGCCTCGAGAAAGCCGAGATGGTCGTAATCCATCAAGAACCGAAGGGCAGTCCCGTGCGCGCCGCAACCGAAGCAGTGGTAGAACTGCTTATCCGGCACGACCGTGAAGGAAGGCGTCTTTTCGTGATGAAACGGACAGCACGCCTTGTATTCCTTCCCCTGTCGCTTGAGCGGCACCCGGCTGCCGATCAGCTCGACGATATCCGCACGAGCGATGAGCTCGTCGATGAAGTATTGCGGAATGCGCGACACGAGCAGCGACGATGGGCGATACGCGACAGCTAACGGAACGGGCTATTGACTAGAGGATACCGCGAGCGGAGTGGCCCAGCGCTATCTCTCGGGTGCTGGGTTTGGGCTCTGGGCTCTGGCCAGAAAGGCGCGCGCCATGCGCGCGCTGCCTAACAGCCTACGGCCTAGAGCCTTCTTCTCGACGCCTCAGCGTCCTCTCTCTGCCACGCAATGGCCGCCTTGACGCCGCAGCGTCTTCCTTGCCGCGAAGTGGCCTCCCGACTTAGATGGCATTTTCCGTAGCCTGAAGCCTGCAGCCCGTAGCCCGTAGTCCGTAGCCCGTAGCGTTTACGAGGCCGGAGGCGGGAGCAAGAAGAAGCGCGCGTTCGCGCGCTTCATTTCTGACCAGCGCCCAGAGCCCAGGCGGGGCTTCAGCCCCCAAGCTTCGCTTTGATCTTCCCGCTCACCGCGCCCATATCGGCACGGCCCTGGGCCTTCTGCTTCACGATGCCCATGACCTTGCCCATGTCCTTGATGGAGGAGGCGCCGGTCTCGGCGATCGCATCCGCAATGATCTGGTCGAGCTCGGCTTCGGAGAGCGGCTCGGGCAGGTAGGTCTGCAGCAGCTCGACTTCCTTCGTCTCCTTGGCGACGAGGTCGTCGCGGCCGGCACTCTGGAACTGCGCGATCGATTCCTTGCGCGTCTTGATCATCTTCTCGATGACCGCGAGCACCTGCGCGTCGTCGAGGGTGATGCGCTCGTCGACTTCACGCTGCTTGATCGCGGCCGTGATCATCCGGATCGTGCCGAGGCGCTCGGTGTCCTTCGCGCGCATGGCGTTCTTCATGTCTTCGGTGATGCGATCTTTGAGTGACGGCATGAGCTGGACCTCGAAACGATCGCGGCGCCCAGAGGCGCCGCGAAGTGGGTAGGTCGGGATCGATCCGACCTGTGTGTCGGGGTGCGATGCGCTCGTCACCCCGTGCAAACCGGGCGCTAACCCGGCTCGCGAATCAATAAGAACGCCGCGGCCGCCCGCCCGCGAAATTCATCATTTCGCGCGACTGGCGCTTCATGTGGCGCTTCACCGCCGCCGCCTTCTTGCGCTTACGTTCCTGCGTCGGCTTTTCGTAGTATTCGCGCCGCCTGAGCTCGGTCAGTATTCCAGCCTTCTCGCATGCACGCTTGAAGCGCCGCAGGGCGGCATCGAAATACTCGTTTTCTCGGACGCGAACGCTCGGCATAAAACCTCAACTTTTCCCTACATTTTTGCCAGCCCGAACAAGGGCGAACAAAGCGAATTAGCCTGTGAAAAAAGCCCGCCGTCGGCCGAGGGCAGGCTCTAAGGGGGCGCAAGTGTACTGAAAGGAGGCCAGAGGCTCAAGCGGGCCGCGCCCTCAAGGCGAGGGCTCTGGGCTCTGGAAAGAAAGGCTACGGACTACAGGCTACGAGACTACGGGCTACAGGCTACAGGCTACGGGCTACTGGCGACGGCTACAGGCGACGGTCGGGCGCGCGGAAGCCCGCGCTTCTTCCTCCAGCCTCCCGCCTCCAGCCCACGGCCGGGGGCCGGCCGTAGTATCCTCCGCGCCCACCTTATCTTTCGCCCAGCTCGATGCGCGTCCTCGGAATCGAAACCTCCTGCGATGAAACCGCCGCGGCGGTGTACGACAGCGAGCGGGGCTTGTTGTCGCATCGGCTCTATAGCCAGGTCGCATTGCACGCGCAGTACGGCGGGGTGGTGCCTGAGCTCGCATCGCGCGATCACGTGCAGAAGCTCTTGCCGCTGATCGAAGGGGCGCTCGCCGATGCGAACACTACGCCGGCGGAGATTTCGGGCGTTGCCTATACGGCCGGTCCGGGGCTCGTCGGTGCGTTGCTCGTCGGCGCGTCGGTCGCGCGCAGTCTCGCGTTCGCGTGGGATCGGCCTGCGGTCGGCGTGCATCACCTCGAAGGGCATTTGCTCGCGCCGATGCTCGAGCACGAACCGCCCGCCTTTCCGTTTCTCGCATTGCTCGTATCGGGCGGTCACACGCTGCTGGCGGAAGTCCGTGCGATCGGGGATTACTCGATCATCGGCACCTCGGTCGACGACGCGGCGGGCGAGGCGTTCGACAAGACGGCAAAGCTCCTCGGGCTGCCTTATCCGGGCGGACCGGCGCTCGCCAAGCTCGCCGAGAGCGGTCAGCCGGGACGTTTCCGTTTCCCGCGGCCGATGCTCGATCGCCCGGGGCTCGATTTCAGCTTCAGCGGACTCAAGACCGCCGTCGTCGTCGCAACGCGCGGTCTTACGCTCGATGACCAAACGCGCGCGGACGTCGCCCGCGAGTTCCAGGATGCGGTGGTCGAAACGCTCGTCGCGAAGTGCGAGCGCGCGCTGCGTCAAACGGCGCTTGCGACGCTGGTGGTGGCAGGCGGCGTCGGCGCCAACCGCAAGTTGCGCGCCGATCTCGCCGAGCTCGGCCGCAAGCTCAATGTCCGCGTGCTCTATCCACGACCCGAGTTCTGCACCGACAACGCCGCGATGATCGCGTATGCCGGCTATCGCAGGCTTTCCGCCGGACAGCACGACGATCTCAGGATTCGTGCGCAGGCAAGGTGGCCGCTGGATACGTTGGAGCGCGCCTAGCGCGCTCCAACGGACGCTGGGCGCTGGCCAGAGAAAAGGGGCGCACTGCGCGCTTCTCCCTCCAGCCTCCCGCCTGAAGTCTCCAGCCTGCAATGGCTTGCTGCCACGAAGTGGCTTTCCTTGCTGTAAGCGGCGCCGCTATTCTCCACGCCTCATCCTTTCAGCCCAGTCTCGCGAGTCTCTCCCAACTACATGGACAAGATCTTTCTGAGCGCTCTCACGGTCGAATGCGTCGTCGGCATTTGGGAGTGGGAGCGCCGCGTCAAACAAACGGTCGTGATCGATCTCGAGATGGCGGCGGATATCCGCAAAGCGGCTGCCACCGATCGCATCGAAGACACCGTCGACTACAAGAAAGTCGCCAAGCGCGTCCTCGCATTTGTCAGCGAGTCGCAGTTCCATCTTGTCGAGACGCTGACCGAGCGCATCGCAGAAATCATCGTCACGGAGTTCGACGTGAGCTGGGTGAAAGTGCGGCTGAACAAACGCGGCGCGATTCGTTTCGCGCGCGATGTGGGAATCGAGATCGAGAGAAGGAAGGAAGACTACGTCAAACAGTAGGCTGGAGGCATGGGACTGAAGCGAATGCGCGCTTCGCACGTTTCCTTTCTGACCAGAGCCCAGTGCCCAGGGTCCAGCCGCCCGCTTTCCGACCGTAGCCTGTAGCCCGTCGCCTGTAGCCTGTAGCCGGTCGCCTGTAGCCCGTCGCCCGTAGCCTGTAGCCCGTCGCCCGTAGTCCGTAGCCTTTCTTGCCAGTGCCCGGTACCCAGAGCCCAAATCAATGTTTCCCGTCTACGTCGCCGCTGGTAGCAACGTCGAGCCTGAACGCTATCTCGCGCGTGCGCTCGATCTGTTGCGAGCGGCGTATCCGTCGCTGCAGGTCTCGCCGGCGTATCGCAATCGCGCGGTCGGATTCGAGGGCGACGATTTCATCAATCTCGTGGTGGGGTTCACGACGGACGAACCGGTCACGCGCGTGCGCGAGCGGTTGCAGGCGATCGAAGCACAATGCGATCGACCTGCGAATGCGCCGAAGTGGGCGCCGCGCACGATGGATCTCGACATCTTGCTGTATGGCGATCTCGTGAGCAGCGAGCCCGGATATCTATTGCCTCGGCCGGATCTGTTGAAGCGCGCGTATATGTTGAAGCCGCTCGCCGATATCGCGCCCGACTTCGTTCATCCCACTGCGAAGAAAACGATCGCCGAGTTGTGGCGCGAGTTCGATCAGCAGGGACATGAGTTGGTGCCTGTCGAGGCGCTAGGCGCTACACGCTAGGCGGTAGGATGTAGCCAGAAACAAGAAGCGCGCTTCCGCGCGAACGACCGTCGCCTGTAGCCTGTCGTCTGTAGCCTTTTCTTGCCAGCGCCCAGCGCCCAGCGCCCAGCGCCCAGCGCCCAGAGCCCAGGGCCCTTGCTGTAGCCTGTAGCCCGTCGTCTGTAGCCTTTCGTTACCAGCGCGTACGAAGGGGCGGGAGGCGGGAGGAAGAAGAAGTGCGCTTCCGAGCGCCCGACCGTAGCCCGTAGCCTGTAGTCTGTAGCCCTTCTTACCAGCGCCCAGGGCCCAGCGCCTTGCTGTAGCCCGTCGTCTGTAGCCAGCATCCCATCACCACCCCACGCTCCTGCCCCCGTCCACCGCCAGAATCTGGCCGGTGACGTACGTCGCGTCCTTCGCGAAGAAGAGGGCAGCGCGCACGATGTCGCTGGGGTCGCCTTTGCGCTTGAGTAGCGTCTTCGAAACGATTTCGTTCTGCGTGTTCGGGTCGAGGCCGCCGTCGGGCCAGAGAATCGGACCGGGTGCGATGCCGTTCACGCGCACTTCGGGGCCGAGCTCGCGGGCGAGCGAGCGTGTCACCATGATGAGTGCCGCCTTTGCGGCCGAATACACGGTGTGCTCGGGCAGCGGTCGCTGTCCGTGAATGTCGACCATGTTGATGATCAGTCCGCGCGCCGCGCGCAACGCGGGCGCCGCCGCTTGGGCGAGGAACACGGGCGCTTTCAGATTCGTGCCGACGAGATCGTCCCACTGCGCGAGCGTGATGCTGCCGATCGGCGTCGGGTAGAACGTCGAGGCATTGTTGATGAGGATCGACAGCCTTCCGAACGCGGCGAGCGTGCGCTCGACGAGGCGCGAGGGAGCGCCGGGATCGAGCAAGTCCTCGCTGAGCGCGATCGCCGAGCTCGGGCGCGTGCCGTTCAGCTCTTCGCATAGCGCCAGCGCTTCGTCAGCCGAGCGGTGATAGTGGATGGCGACGTTGGCGCCCTCCGCATGAAATCCGCGAATGAGCGCGGCGCCGATGCGTCGTGCGGCGCCGGTGACGAGGACGACATGTTCGTTCAGGGCGGGCGTGCTCATGGGCTTCGTCGGTACCTCGGACAACCCGGCCTCGACGGAGAGCCAGGCTTTACGGCAACGGACTCAATATACATTCCCTGCGCGCGCCGGTGGCGAGATCATCGCGGGTTTGCGAGCGCGCGCGTTCACGGTGCAGCGGCGCTCGCGTATGCTCTGACAGTCGGGCGTTGCCCGCTTCAGCCTCCAGCGCCAATTCGATGTCCGCTCAAACTTCATTGCCGCCCCTCACGCCCGAGCAAGCCGAGCACTCTGCGCGCCTCGTCGAGCGCATTCGCGACGAGATCGACGCCAATCAGGGGTGGATCAGCTTCGAGCGGTTCATGGAGCTCGCGCTCTACGAGCCGGGCTTGGGCTACTACTCGGCCGGTGCATCCAAGTTCGGCGAAACGGGCGATTTCGTCACCGCGCCGGAGATCTCGCCGCTCTTCAGCCGCTGTCTCGCGAATCAATGCATCGAGGTGTTCGAGCGCATCGGCTCGGCGGACATTCTCGAACTGGGCGCCGGTTCGGGTGTCATGGCCGGCGATGTGCTCGCCGAGCTGCAGGCGCGCAATCAGTTACCCGAGCACTACTTCATTCTCGAAGTGAGCGCGGACTTGCGCGAGCGGCAACGCGACCATCTCGCGCGCGTCGTGCCGAATCTGCTCGAACGCGTGCAGTGGCTCGATGCCTGGCCGACCGACTTCCGCGGCGTCGTGCTCGCGAACGAAGTGCTGGATGCGATGCCCGTGCAGCGCTTTCGCATTCGCAAGGATCAAGTGAATGCCGTCGGCGTGACGTGGCAGCTGGGACGGCTCGATTGGTCCGAAGTGCACGCCGAGGAACGGCTCGAACGCGCGGTGCGCGCAATCGAGCAGGAGATCGGCGAGCCGTTACCCGACGGCTACGGCTCCGAGATCAATCTGCGCTTGCACGATTGGATCGCAAGCCTCGCTGCATCGATGCAAGAAGGCGTCGCGCTCTTCATCGATTACGGCCTGCCACGTCGTCAGTACTACCGTGCCGAACGCCGCGAGGGCACGCTGCTCTGTCACTATCGCCACCGCTTCCACGACGATCCGCTCATCAATGTCGGCCTTCAGGACATCGGCGCATGGGTGGATTTCACCGCAGTGGCCGAAGCAGCGGTGAACGCCGGCCTCGACGTCATCGGCTTTTCCACCCAAGCGCATTTCTTGATCGGCAACGGCATCGAGCAGCTCATCGCCGCGCTTCAAGAAGCCGACCTGACCGCACGCGTCCAGCTCGCACGACAAGCGATGCTGCTGACGTTGCCCGGCGAAATGGGCGAGCGCTTCAAGGTCATCGGCCTCGGCAAGCAGTACCCGCACAACTTGCGCGGGTTCTCGATCAGGGATTTGGCAGCGACCTTGTGAGGCAGGAGGCTCGAGCAAGAAGCGAGTTCGCGCACTCGACCGTCGCCTGTAGCCCGTAGCCTGTAGTCTGTAGCCCGTAGCCTTTCTTACCAGCGCCCAGCGCCCAATGTCAGCGCCTACGGAAGGGAGCTGGAGGACTGGAGGCGGAAGGCTGGAGCAAGGAGCGCGCATTCGCGCGCCCGACTGTCGCCTGTAGCCCGTAGCTTGTAGCCCGTAGCCTTTCTTGCCAGCGCCCAGAGCCCAGCGCCCAGTGCCCAAGGTCAGTGCCCTTTATCAGCCGTCCGCCTTACACTGATCCCATGCGAATTTATCTCGTCGGTGGCGCCGTTCGGGACGAGCTGCTCGGTTTGCCTGTTCGCGAACGCGATTGGGTGGTCGTGGGTGCGCGTCCGGAAGATTTGACTCGGCGGGGCTTCAAACCTGTCGGTAAGGACTTTCCCGTCTTTCTGCATCCGGAATCGAAAGAGGAATACGCGCTCGCGCGTACGGAGCGTAAGACGGGCCCGGGGTATCACGGATTCGAAACGCGGTTCTCGCCCGACGTCACGCTCGAACAGGATCTGGAGCGGCGTGACCTCACGATCAATGCGATCGCGCGCGATCCGCAGACCGGCGAGCTCATCGATCCTTTCGGCGGGCAGCGCGATCTCGAAGAGCGTTGGCTACGGCATGTTTCGCCCGCGTTCGTCGAAGATCCGGTGCGCGTGCTGCGCGTTGCGCGTTTCGCGGCGCGTTTTTCGTCGATGGGCTTTCGCGTCGCGCCCGAAACGCTCGCGCTCATGCAGGAGATCGCTGCGCGCGGCGAGCTCGATGCACTCGTGCCGGAGCGCGTCTGGCAGGAAACGCAGCGGGCGCTCGAGCTGCCTTCGCCGCGCCGCTACTTCGAGGTGCTGCGCGAAGCGCATGCGCTTCCGGTCATCTTTCCCGAGATCGATGCATTGTTCGGTGTGCCGCAACCCGAGCAATGGCACCCCGAGATCGACACCGGCGTGCACACGATGATGGTCCTCGACGAAGCGTGCAAGCTGAGCTCCGATCCGGTCGTGCGCTTCGCAGCGCTGACGCACGACCTCGGCAAGGCAGCGACGCCGAAAGAAGAGCTGCCGAGTCACAAAATGCACGAGCAGCGCGGCGTCGCGATCATCGAGAAGCTGTGCGCGCGCCTGCGCATCCCGAATGCCTATCGCGATCTCGCGGTGCTCACCTCGAAGTATCATTTGCATGCGCATCGTGCACTTGAGCTACGTCCCTCGACACTGCTCGAGCTGCTCGAGAACTTGGATGCGTTCCGTCGCCCCGATCGCTTCGAATGCTTCGTGCTCGCCTGCGAAGCAGATGCGCGCGGCCGCCTCGGCTTCGAGCATCGCGATTACCCGCAGTCGATGCATCTGCTCCACGCGCGTCACATCGCCGCCCGCATCAAGCCCGACGAAACGTTCGCAGGGTTGAACGGCGAGCAGATTGCGCAGAGGCTGAGGGAAAAAAGAATCGAGGCGCTTCGCAGGCTACAGCCGGGTAGATAGGGAGGGCGCTGAAGTCGGGCTGAAGTCTGGCAGGAGGCTGGAGCAGGAAGCGCGCTTCGCGCGCCCTTTTGTGGCCCTAGCTGTAGGCTGTAGAAAAAGATGGAGGACGCCTCGCGTCAGGGAGGATGCGTGCGCATCCTGGAGGCCTAACGGCAAGGAGCATGCTGACGCGTGATGAAAGCGTTCGAAGCGATGGCGCGGTGCGCGCCTTTTCTGACCAGAGCCCAGGGCCCAGTGCCCAGCGCCCAATAAACAAACTTGCCGTGTCTCTACTTCGTCTCTTTGTCCTGTTTGTCTCGCTCTATCCGCTGTCGGGTTGTTACTACCTGCAGGCTTTCACCGGCCAGATGGAGATCTTGTCGAAACGTGAGCCGATTGAGCGTGTGATCGATCGTCCCGCGACGGCGCCGGAGCTGCGCAGTCGGCTCGAATACGTCGCGGCGGCGCGTGACTTTGCGTCGCGGGAGCTCGGCTTGCCGGACAACAAGAGCTATCGCAGCTATGCGGACCTCGGGCGGCCGTATGTCGTGTGGAACGTGTTCGCGACCGAGGAATTTTCGGTGCAGCCGAAGCGCTGGTGTTTTCCGGTCGCGGGCTGCGTCGTTTATCGCGGCTACTTCCGCGAGCAAGCGGCCAAGCGTTACGCGCAGCGCTTGCATCGTCGCGGCTACGATACGGCGATCGGCGCTGTTCCGGCGTATTCGACGCTCGGGCATTTCGACGATCCGGTGCTGAACACGATGCTCGGTTGGAGCGACGCGCAGCTCGCCGCAACGTTGTTCCACGAGCTCGCGCATCAAGTCGTTTACGTGCCGGGCGACTCGGACTTCAACGAAGGCTTCGCGACGGTCGTCGAAGAAGAAGGGCTCGAACGCTGGCTGACTGCCCGCGGCGCGAAAGCGCAGCTCGATGCGTGGCGGGCGCAGCGCGCGCGTCATCGCGAGTTCATCGATTTGCTCCTGCGCACGCGCGAGCGTTTGAAGACGCTCTACGCTTCCGCATTGCCCGCCGACGAGATGCGCTCACGCAAGCAATACGAGTTCGGGCTGATGAAGCTCGAATACGAGCGCTTGAAGGCGTCGTGGGGCGGTTACTCAGGTTACGACGGGTGGTTCTCGCGCACGCTCAACAACGCGCATCTCGTATCCGCCGCGACGTATCACGGCTGCGTGCCTGGGCTGCGCCGCGTGCTCGACTTGGTCGGCGGCGACCTCGAGAAGTTCTACGCGCGGATGAAGGCCATCGCAGGGAAGGAGGGCGCCAGCCGTCGAAGCGAGCTTTGTCGCTCCGAGAGCTAGCGCGAAAGTAGTGGCGCTTTCGCCGCGAAGCAGCGCGCTGTTACGCGAGCGCCTCGCGAATGGCCGTTTCGACCGGAGAATACGCTCCGTCCGTCCGATTCAACTGCAACGGTTCCGACGGCAACAGCGGCGGTTGCGCCAAGAAGCGCGGCTGCGTGCCGCGGTGACGCTGCGCGGCGTGCACGAGGAACGGATGACATAGATAAACGGTGCCGGCTTCGCCGGTCGCGGACACCTCCGCGCGGTGCGCCGTCTCCTCGAACCCGTTGGCCGCAAGCTCGCGCAACGTGAGTCCCGTCTCGCCGGCGGGTGCGAGCCGGCGGGCGATGTCGCGATGCGAACCGACGCGAATGCGCGTGGGCGCATCCGCTTCGCCGACGTCGGAGAAGAGAAACAGCGCGAGCAGCGCGCGACCCTTCGAGAACACGTTCGCGCGCCACTCCAGAAAGTCGCCGGCGTCCTCGCCGAAACTCACATCAATGTGCCAACCCGTGTCGCCCGGATCTTCCTCCGACGGAAACCGAACCGGAAACGTGCCGACCGCGCCGATCTGCTTCCATCGACCTTTACCGACGAGCGCATCGAACGCGGCATGAAGACGGCTGGTATTCGCGGCCTCGACGAAGGGCGGATCGAAGTAGTACCCAAGCCGAACGACCGGCCGCGTCCATGTCGAGGCATCTTCGGGATCGCAACCAGTATCGCGCCAGAGAATCGCGCGCGCCTGCTCGGCGAGCTCGCGCGGAAAGGCGTTCCGCACCTTGACGAACCCGTCGCGAATGAACTGCTGGACTTCGTTGTCTGTTAGCACTGGATCGTAAGGCCGTAGGCTGTAGGAGATGTCAAAGCTTTCGGGCGCACCAAGTGCGCCCGAAGCAATTAAGCCAAGTGAACAGGAGGCGCGCAATCGCACGCCACTGACCGTAGCCCGTAGCCTGTAGCCCGTTGTAAGGCCTGGAGGCCGGGGCAAAGCGCGCAATCGCGCGCCTTTTGTAGTTGCCCGTAGTCAGTAGTCAAAGGCGCGCATATCTGCGCGCCTCTGACCGTAGCCCGTGGTCTGTAGTCTGTCGCCTTTCTTGCCAGGGCCCAGAGCCCAGGGCCCAGAGCCCTTATCTGACAGTCATCACAAGCGTCGCATTCCCTCGCCGCAACGTCAGCGCGAACGCATTGGCGTCCTTCGTCGCTGCACGCAGTTGCTGCAGGTTCTGCACGCGCACGCGGCCGATTGCGACGATGATGTCGTTCGGGCGCAGGCCGCTCGCGGCCGCACGGCTGCCGGGCGCGACGTTCTCGACGAGCACGCCATTGTTGTTCTCGGTGTTGCGGAACGTGGCGCCTTCGAATGCCGGGTGAATCGACGCGGCGCCGTCGCCGTCCGTCGAATCGAGCTCGCCGATCACGGCGGTGATACGGCGGGGCTTGCCGTCGCGGATCAGGCCGAGCTCGACCTTCTCGCCGATGCGCATCAGGCCGATCGCGTTACGTAGCTCGGAGGCATTCGCGATTGCGCGTCCGTTCACGGACGTGATCACGTCGCCCGCCTTGATGCCCGCCTTTTCGGCCGGCGAGCCTTCGATCACCTCCGACACGAGCGCGCCGCGTGCGCTGTCGAGACCGAGGCTCTCGGCGATCTCCGGCGTGAACTGGTTGGCGAGATGCACGCCGAGCACGCCGCGCTTGACCTCGCCGTACTTGATGAGGTGCTCCATCACCGCCTTCACCATGTTCGACGGGATCGCAAAGCCGATACCGATGTTGCCGCCGGTGCCGGAGAAGATCGCGGTGTTGATGCCAACGAGCTCGCCCGAGAGATTGACGAGCGCGCCGCCCGAGTTGCCCGGATTGATCGGCGCGTCGGTCTGGATGAAGTCCTGATAGGAGTCGGGGTTGTTCAAGAAGCGGTCGGTGCGCCCGAGCGCGCTGATGATGCCCGAGGTGACAGTGTGGCTGAGCGCGAACGGGTTGCCGATCGCGAGCACGAAGTCGCCGACCTCCGCCTTGCTCGAATCCGCAAGCGGCATCTCGACGAGATTCTTCGCCTCCACTTGCAGCACCGCGATGTCCGAGGGCTTGTCGCGGCCGACGATCTTCGCCTTGAACTGACGATCGTCGAGCAACGTCACCGTGATCTCATCGGCGTTCTCGATGACGTGCGCGTTCGTGATGATGTAGCCGTTCTTCGCATCGACGATCACGCCCGAGCCCGCGCTCTGGAACTGACGCTCGCGCGGCGCCATCTCAGGGGCGTCGAAGAAGCGACGGAAGAACGGATCCTCGAGCAGGGGATTGCGCGGCCGTTGCTCACGCACCGTGCCCCGCGTTGCGATGTTCACGACCGCGGGCGCCGCCTTCTTCACGATCGGCGCAAGCGACGGCACCGGCGTCTCGCCCACCTTGGACGGCAATTGCGCAACGGCAGTCCCCCCGAGCGAAAGCACGGCGACGCAGAGAAGTCCGAGGATCTTGTTCTTCATTGAGTCTGGGTCCGAACGGTTGAGGTGGAGGGCGTAAGGATACGGCAAAGCCTGAGGCCCTGGGTTCTGGGCTCAGGCTACGGGCTGCAGGCTACGGGCTACAGACTACGGGCTACGGGCTACGGGCTACGGGCCAGAGAAGCGCGCGCTGCGTGCTTTTCTTGCTCCAGCCTCCGGGCTCCTGCCTCCAGCCGCTGTGGAAACGCTGTGGAAAACCCCTTCAACACCTTGTTAGCAGGCTGTTTAGATGCTGGGGCAAGTGCCACAAGATATTGTGGCCTTTCGCGTACGGGTTATTACTGATTTGCGCCCCTCTTGCCAAAGCGAATTTTGGCCGAGAGTTTCATAAGTACTTGATTCAGAATGAAGAAGTCGGATAGCGGTTGGTGCGCATTCATTCTTGACGGTCCGGTAGCACGAGCATAGGCTTCATGCCCTGACACAATATGTTGTGTCTCGTGATTCAGAAGAACGAACTGTCCCGACGAGGCGCGTCTGAGGGCAGAGACCTCCCGGAATCGCGAGCCAACTGGTCAGGGACTGCCGGAAGTGGCCAACGCGCGCTTTCGTCAGGTGGTGTAACGGGGCGACCCACCAGCAGCAATCCAGAGCGCCAGACCGCATGAATACGAACGCAATCGAAATCCAACCCATGGACGTCAACAGCATTCCCTACCAGGAAGCGTCGATCGACATCTGGGAAAAGAAGTACCGGCTTGTCGCGAAGGACGGTACGCCGATCGATCGCACGATGGACGACACCTATAAGCGTGTCGCGCGTGCACTCGCTGACGTCGAGCGCGAAGAAGTGCGCGAGCACTGGTACGAGCAATTCCTCTGGGCGCTGCGCAAGGGCGTGATTCCTGCGGGGCGCATCATGTCGAACGCCGGCGCGCAGGAGCACAAGCCTGCCACCTCGACGATCAACTGCACCGTCTCCGGCACGATTCACGATTCGATGGACGACATCCTCGCGAAGGTCCACGAAGCGGGCCTGACGCTCAAGGCGGGATGCGGCATCGGCTACGAATTCTCGACGTTGCGTCCGAAGGGCGCATACGTCTCGGGCGCGGGCGCGTACACCTCCGGCCCGCTCTCGTTCATGGATATCTACGACAAGATGTGCTTCACCGTGTCGTCGGCTGGCGGTCGCCGCGGCGCGCAGATGGGCACGTTCGACATCGGTCACCCGGACGTGATGGATTTCATTCGCGCCAAGCGCGAAGCCGGTCGCCTGCGTCAGTTCAATCTCTCGCTGCTCATCACCGACGAGTTCATGCAGGCGGTCAAGCGCAACGAGGACTGGAAGCTCGCGTTCCCCGTCACGCAGCGCGAAGCGGAAGGCCAGGATCTGAACGACACCTCGAAGTTCATCTGGCGCGAGTGGCCGACGACGAAGGGCTACATCGTCAACGAAGAAGGCCTCGTCTGCTGCAAGATCTATAAGACGCTGCCGGCGCGCCGCATGTGGGACGTCATCATGACCTCCACATACGACTTCGCCGAGCCCGGCTTCGTGCTGATCGACCGCGTCAACGAAATGAACAACAACTGGTGGTGCGAGAACATTCGCGCGACCAACCCGTGCGGCGAGCAGCCGCTGCCGCCGTACGGCTCGTGCTTGCTCGGCTCGATCAATCTGACGCGCTTCGTCCTCGATCCGTTCACCGAAGACGCGCGCTTCGATTGGGAAGAGTTCCGCAAGGCGGTGAAGATCTTCACGCGCATGCTCGACAACGTCGTCGAGATCAACGGCCTGCCGCTCGGCCAGCAGCGCGATGAGATCCTGCGCAAGCGTCGTCACGGCATGGGCTTCCTCGGCCTCGGCTCGGCGATCACGATGATGTGCATGCGCTACGGCTCGAAGAAGTCGATCGCCTTCACGCAGAACGTCGCCCGCGAAATGGCGCTCGCCGGCTGGGAGAGCGCGCTCGAGCTCGCGCGCGAGAAGGGCCCCGCGCCGATCATGCTCGAAGAGTTCGAGGTCACGCCCGAGATGCTGCGCAAGCGTCCCGAGATGGCGAGGGACGGTTACAAGGTCGGCGACAAGGTGCCGGGCCGCGTGCTGCACGCCAAGTACAGCCGCTACATGCAGCGCGTGGCGGAAGCTGCGCCCGAGCTCGTCGACGAGCTCGCCGAAGTCGGCGCGCGCTTCACGCATCACAGCTCGATCGCGCCGACCGGCACGATTTCGCTCTCGCTCGCGAACAATGCCTCGAACGGCATCGAGCCCTCGTTCGCGCACCACTACTTCCGCAACGTGATTCGCGAAGGCAAGAAGACGAAGGAGCGCGTCGACGTGTTCTCGTTCGAGCTGCTTGCCTATCGCGAGCTCGTCAATCCGCGCGCGATGCCGAACAGCAACGACCCGGCCGAGAAGCTCCCTGACTACTTCACGACGGCGGACGACATCACGCCGCGCGAGCACGTCGACATCCAGGCGGCCGCGCAGATGTGGATCGACTCGTCGATCTCCAAGACCGCGAACGTCCCCACCGACTACAAGTACGAGGACTTCAAAGACATTTATATGTACGCCTACGAGCAGGGTCTGAAGGGCTGCACGACCTTCCGCTTCAACCCCGAAGCGTTCCAAGGCGTGCTGGTCAAGGAGCAGGACCTCAAGAACACGACGTACGTGTTCACGCTCGAAGACGGCACCGAGATCAAGGCGCGCGGCGACGAAGAGATCGAATACGACGGCGAGGTACACACCGCCGCGAATCTCTTCGACGCGTTGAAGGAAGGCTATTACGGCAAGTTCTGAGCTGGGGTTGGAGGCTGGAGTCCGGAGCAAGAGCGCGCACCGCGCGCTCTGACCAGCGCCCCGAGCCCAAGATTCTTTCCGACGCGCCTGGCGCGTCGACGGAGCGAGACATGATCAAGATCGAAAAGAAGATCACCAAGTACCGCGTCGAAAAGCCTGAGGACAAGGCTGCCGCGGAAAAGGCGGCTGCGCCCGCACCGGCGCCTGCGCCGCGCAAGGATCCCAAGGAATCCAACGTCGTTTGGATGCACGAGAAGCTCGAGCGCCCCGAGGTGCTCATCGGCTCGACGTACAAGATCAAGACGCCCGTCTCCGATCACGCGATGTACGTCACCATCAACGACATCGTGCTGAACGAAGGCACGCCGTACGAGCAGCGCCGTCCGTTCGAGATCTTCATCAACTCGAAGAACCTCGATCACTTCCAGTGGATCGTCGCGCTCACGCGAATTATCTCTGCCGTGTTCCGCAAGGGCGGCGACGTGACGTTCCTCGTCGAAGAGCTCAAGGCCGTGTTCGACCCGCGCGGCGGTTACTGGCAGCCGGGCGGCAAGTTCATGCCCTCGATCATCGCCGAGCTCGGTCACGTGATCGAAAAGCACCTGCATTCGATCGGCCTGCTGAAGTCGCCCGAGCTCGACGAAGCGCGCCGAAAGCTGATCGAACAGAAGCGCGCCGAGTACGAAGCACGGCAAAAGCAAGTCGACGCCTTCGCGAACAATCACTTCCCCGAAGGCGCACAGCTCTGCGCGAAGTGCAGCACCGCAGCGGTCATCATGATGGACGGCTGCATGACGTGCTTGAACTGCGGCGACTCGAAATGCGGGTAACCGGAAGCGAATGCTGGTCGTTCGTGTGGCGGTGTGGGAGACCCCAAAAGCTGAGACTTGGACCCCATAAAGTGAGACTTGGGCACCGCGGAAATCAAAGGGTTAGAGGAGCGTGGACCTTATAAGCTGAGACTTCGGATCGCAAACTGGGGTCGCGAGCTCAGAAGTAGTTCATCACGCCCGCTCCTTGTGGGGCGGGCTTTTTTTGCAGCCATATACTGCCTACGGGTGTAAACTCGAACAAAGTCGAAGGGAGGCGATAAGAATGACCAGCTCACGCTGGGAAATTAACTCCAGCGCAACCCTTCCCATTCCTTGCCCGAAGTGCGGCCACAAGCAGTCGGTGCTTGTCAGTAAGCTGCGCCAGAACCCTAAGCTGACCTGCTCCAGCTGCACTAGTGAATTCGTCGATGACGGGGCACAGCTTGATGCCCTCGTGAAGGTTTTCGAGCGCCTGAAGCGCTCTAGCCACTCTAGAGAGCTAGCGGCCATCACGTAAGCTTCCCCTAATTGTAGACAGTTGGAGCTAGACTCTCCTAGCGAAGGGAGAGTCCATGAAGAAGTCAAAAC
>CALLKK010000027.1 GCA_938008435.1 uncultured Steroidobacter sp.
CGCTCACCTACCTGCCGAGATCAACAACGTTCGGAGATTCTAGTTATCGACTGTCTACTTGACGGGGAAGCTTACGCTCTCGATAAAGGACATTCTTATCGAAAAGATAAAGTACACACCTGTGATGGTGTCCTTTATGTAACTCTTTGTTTTTCTATGAAATCAAAAAACCATAAAGGACAGCCAGGATCCTGGCACGTCCAATTACCTGCCGCCTTGTCCTTTAGCCGCCTCCGCAACGAACCAGTATTTCCGCCAACGTCTCTCGCCCTCGAAGCGCACCTTACCCTCCCGAACCAATTCATCTAGGGCGCGCTTCAAGGTCTTGGCCGAAATTTCCGCGCCAATGCGTCGGTTTATATCTGTGGAGGATGAGCTGGGATATCGCTCCAAATCCTCGCAAATCAGCGCCCGCAATCGATGCGGCTGGATTCGCGCCAGCGTCGTCTTCCCATCCATCCCCGCTTCCTTCAACAGGTCGGGCGAAGCGAAGTACTTCATTGCCGCCGTGCGTCCGGTAGTCCCAATCAACTCAAAATCCAGTAGACGCCCGAGCCATGGTTTGAGCGGCGCGTCACCTGTCAACTCAAGCCGACCGGATAGTTCACGTGCGGTGAGTCCCTCGCTCTGCGCTAAGAGACCAAGCGTGATGCGTTCGCGCTGCGTGAGTTGGAAGCGCCTGTCTGCGTCTTCGAGTAGCTGTATGAGCTCAGGTCGAAGGATGCGTCGCTCGATGACGACCTTCACCGAGTCTTCGCCTTCGACAGGCATTGGCACTGCTCGACCCGACGAGAGCAAGCGGTCATACATCAGATCGAACCCGGTGCCCTCTTTTTCCATCAGCGCCAAATCGTGGAACACGCGCGCGAGACCATCGTTGCGACGACGACTGGCGTGAAGAATATTCTCGCAGGATGGCGGCAGATCGTGGAAGGCCGCGACGCTCGGTCGGGATCTCGGGCGTTTCGCGTGGCGAGCATTCAAATGGCCGCTCGATACGACGCGCTCCGGTCCAATCGACTTGTCGGTGCGCGCCACGAGTCGCAACGGCGCTCAGCAGCCCAACCAGCTCACGCCAAATCCTTCGGGCTATCACCACAACATCATCCAGACGCTGCAGCTGGTGGTCGCATGAGAAACGGTGCGTTGACGTTCGTGCTCATCGTCGGTGTTCTCGCGGCGAGCTCATCGCGCGCGGCGGAGGAGCACGTACAACTGAAGGACGGCGTCGGTCGTGACCTGACGATGGCACGGTGCGTGATTTGTCACAGCATCGATTACATCACCATGGTCGCGCCACTGATGGATCGTGCAGGGTGGGAGAAAAGCGTTCGAAAAATGATCGACGTGTTCGGAGCGCCAGTGAGCGAGCAAGAGGCGAGCACGATCGTCGACTATCTGGGCGAGCACTACGCAGCCGCGGAAGCGCCTCGCCAGTGAGCGGGACTTCGAAGCTAAGGTCGCCCTTCTTCCTCGTTGGAGCACCGAAGCGGCGCGCCCGCTGCCGCGGACGCAACCGGATCACTGCCGGATAAATAGTCTTGCCACGTCCACTCGACGGCGATGTCCGGTTCGAGATCGTGCACGTCGATGTTGAAGTGCAAGTGCTCTTTGAGATCTGTCGGAAATGGAGTGTCCGAATAGTGATGCAGACCATCGGCGTAGTGCATCACGACGCGCGAGTTCGGCAGAGGAACATTGCCGCCCTCCGCCCAGAAGTCGAGCACATCGCCCGGATGACTGCCGACGAGAATCGCCTTGCTCTTCTCGCGGAGTAAGGCGGCGACCGTGATCCCCGCGGAGAATGTCGAGGGGCCGACGATCACTGCGATAGCGCCGCGTTCACGGCCGAGTGGCGTTCGTGCGAGCGCCTCCAGCAGTGGCCTTGCGAGCTGCAGGTTGCCGCCGGTGTTGAAACGCAGATCCAGCACGAGCTTGCGCGGCGCTCGAGCGGCGATCGTTGCGAGCAATCGTTCGCCGAACATTCGCACCGTTTCCTGTCCCGGTGCATCCGAGGAGCGGTTGTAGCGCACGTAAAGAACGTCGCGATCGCATCGAACGTAGTTGTAATGCAGCTCCGGCGCGGACAAGGCGGGTGTCAGGTTGCGCTGTGCCAGCACGTGCGTCCAGCCTGTGGCAGCTGGATGTTGCGGCGAGAGGAACCACCAGCCTTCTTCGGGACCCGTGCGTGGATCCAGCGGCTCGGCGCGCAGTCGTACCGTTCGCGATGTTTCCTCGGTTTGCACCGAGAACTCGGCGACCTCATCGTCTATCACTCGGACGCCGAGCAGCGCATCCGGGCTCGTCAGCGTGTAGGTGCTCATGTAATCAGACCATCCGGCGTTACCGGCGTAGAGCGTGCGCACCTTCTCGAATGCCTGCTCGATGGGAACGCCTTCAATGTGCGTGATCTTGTTGCCCACTAGCGGCGTCGCTTCTGCCTTGCCGGCTACGACGTACCAGCCATCGGGGAATCGCCAGATGCGAAGAGGATAGCGGCGCCAGTAGCTTCCATTACGCAGTAGATACGCCCGCGTATGAGCATTGCCGGACAGCGCCGCTGCGCGAGCGAGGCTCGCGACAATCTGCTGATCGGTAAGTTGATCGATGCGTGAGCGAGTGCGCTCGATCTCATCGTGAGCGGCACGCCTGGCCTCAGCGGAGTAGCTGAGGTCCTTCTGTAGAAAGATGTCGCGCGCGACGATCAGGTCTTCTTGCCACGCCGAAGCGCGGTCTTTCCCCTGCACGACGCTCGTTGCCGTCAGCACGACAGCAGCAACGATGGTGCATACCGCCGCTTTCGCCGACGATCGCGAATCGAGTTGACGCACGTGCAGCCCCGCTTCTCAAGGTGTCACCTTAGAGATGCGCGGGAGAGACGAAAGGTTTATGGGGCGCTTTTTGTGACTTCGCCTTTGAGGCAGATTCGAGCGCGATCGTGCTCGTTGCGCATCGGCTGCGTTCGCTTCAGCTCACCGCTACGGAAGAACGAATCGGAACTCGCTCTGCGCTACTCGGCCGGACAGCTCGAATGTCTCGTCGCCGTCTTCGTCCAGTTCCCAGGTCAAATACGCTGGGTCGGCATCGACCGCCATGCGAACCGTTACGACGGCGGCACCTTCCTCGGCTTGTTCGGTGTACTGGAAGCTACCCGCCTCGAGGACGAGCTCGCCATTCACGATGCCGAAATCCAGCGTCGTGGTGCTCTCGAGCCTTTGCATGAGTCCGCCGAAGAAGGCGGGGAACCATTCGATGTGCGCATCCACCGCATCCAAATCGGTGAGGTTCGACTCGACGCGCGCACGGGTGTCGAGTGCGACGTCGTGCTCGCCGTTCTTGAAGCGCTGGAAGGTCTGCAGCGGGATTTCCGGGTCGCTGATCCCGTCGATGTCGCCGATCTCGACGCGCCCGTCCTCCAGCTCTCTGACGAAGAGAATCGCACCGTACTCCAACGTGGTGGTGTCACCGACCCGCAAACCATATCCCTGGTAGTCGTCGTATCGCTGACCATACGCGAACGACCACATCTCATGGTTCGTGTTGTACCAACCCATGCTGCCGCCGGTCATGCCTTGAAAGTCGGTGTACGAGTACACGAGGACTTCTTCCTTGAAGTCGTACTGGCTGTTGCCGTTGAGATCGATCCACTGATGAACGGTGATCTCTTCACCGCTCGGCATCGTCACGACATACGGCTCGCTCGGGCACGCGTCGTCCCCGCACAGCGGCGTCGGACCGTGGGCCGTGACTTGGTCGGCCACGATCTCCGGAATGCGCTTGATATCCGACTTGCCGATCTTCTCGAGCATGATCACCGCGGCGACCATCTCTTCGATGCTTTCCTTGTACAGATCGAAACCCGTCTTCGGCTCGGGCTCAGGTTCCGGCTCAGGTTCGGGTTCCGGTTCAGGCTCCGGGTCAGGGTTCGGATTGTTCGTGCTCGGCGGATTCACGGGAGGATTAGTGCCTCCGCTTCCGCCACCTCCGCCGCACGCGGCGAGCAGTATGGAAAGCAAAATCAGTGCAGAAAGTCGCGTAGTCGAATACATCGTTCATCTCGTGCGCGGCGTAGTCCGTGCCGCAGATGGACAGCGAAGCTGTGTTCGCGCGTTACCGGGTCTAACGATAAGAGGCCGATCCCGCGTCAGAGCTGCTAGACGCTGAGTTTTGATTGCGCCCCGGTGCTGTATCGAGGTCAGGAGCCGAGAATCCTTCGTCCATCATGCGGCTCGTTCCGTAGATGAGTCCCGCATTGGGCTTCGCTTGGGGCGACAGCAGCACGATGACGACATCGCCGTCGACGAACACGGCGGACTTGTCGCCGTTCGCGGGGATATCTTTCGCGAGCAGTTTGTACTGCTGGGTGAGCTTCGATAGCAGGACGTCGAACTCGCTCTTGCGCCATTGAGTGACAACGCCATGGATGATCGAATCACCGTCTGCTATCACCAGCACATTGGTCAGTCCGTCCGCCTCGGCTCCCTCCAAGTGGAACCATTCGTAGCCGGACTGATGGCTGACCGACGTCAAGCGGTACGTGGATCGCGCGTCGTCGACCGTGCTCTTGCCGATCTTCAATCCGAATGCAGCGGTTTCGGCGAGAGCCGGGCCCGCGAAAATCAGCGCCGCAGCGATCAGCAGCTTCTTCATGTGATCTCCCGTCATGTCCGATTTGACGTCTTATCGGCAGGGACAGAAGCCGCTTGATACGGGTGTGGTAGGAGTCTCTGCTCGGGGAAATCCTGGCGCGGCGCACCGAAGAGGGTCATCGATCGAACGCACGGTCGGGTGATCCCTGAAGCTCCATCTCGATCTGCGCGCTGGTTCGTGCGGATAGTAGGTCGGTGCGTGTCCCAAATTGCGACCTCGTTCACACGCTGTTTACACCGCGATACACATTGTTACGGACCGTTACTCGTAAGCGTCCGGTCACCACCGTCTGATCCTTGGCATCTCATTCTCCGATGATGTGTCCTAAGTGAAGGACACGGTGTACGTGTCCATTTGGGAGAGGAGATGGACACGTTGTCATCGCCGAAGTAAAACTGACCCACCCCCGGCGAAGTAATTTTGACCCCCCTGGGCGAGGATGGCGGCTTTTTCCGAGCCGTCGAGATGTTGACCCAGGAGCAAGCGGTGGAGATCAAGGTTTTAGAACGACAAGGGCGCTCGATTCGGCAGATCATGCGAGAGACGGGGCTGTCACGTAACACGGTGCGCAAGTATCTGCGCGGGGCGAAGGTGCAGTACGGGCCGCGCACAGCGCGGCCCTGCAAGCTCGATCCGTTCAAGCCCTACCTGCTCGAGCGCATCGAACAGGCGCGCCCGGACTGGATTCCGGCGACGGTGCTGATGCGCGAGATTCAAGCGGCCGGCTACACGGGCGGGATCAGTCAGCTCAAGGCGTTCATCCGGCCGTTCAAGGCGGTTCGCAGTGATCCGGTCGTGCGCTTTGAGACCGCGCCGGGCCTGCAGATGCAGGCGGACTTTACGACGATCCGTCGCGGCCGTGATCGATTGCTTGCCTTCGTGGCCACGCTCGGCTACAGCCGCGCCGCCTTCGTTCGCTTCACGGACTCCGAGCGGTTCGAGGATTGGCGCGATGGCCTGATCGGCGCCTTCGAGTACTTCGGCGGCGTGCCGCGCCAGGTGCTGTTCGACAACACCAAGACGGTCATCATCAAGCGCGATGCCTATGGGCCGCAGTTGCATCGCTGGCATGCCGGCATGCTCGAGGTGGCCCACGAGTACGGCTTTCAGCTGCGGGTGTGCAAGCCCTAT
>CALLKK010000028.1 GCA_938008435.1 uncultured Steroidobacter sp.
GGGGTGTAGCTCAGCCTGGTAGAGCACTACGTTCGGGACGTAGGAGTCGCAGGTTCAAATCCTGTCACCCCGACCAAACTACTCCCTTTCGCCTTAAGCGCTTAGCGCCACAGCGAGCAGCGCTTTGGCGCAGAAAGATCATGTTCCCGCGGGAGTACAACGAGATCCGGCCACACTCGAGTCTCGGACAGCTTACGCCGCTGTAGCTCAAACAGACCTTATCAACAACAACACCATGGAAGCCGCTTCTTCGAAGTAACTGATGGTACGAAGAAAGCCGGCAGGGTCAGACTGGACTCGGTTCGAGTGGACAGACCTCGTCCTGCAAATCGCGGCGGCCGACTTCTTCCGCTGCGACTTCGGGACATTTCGCTGGACGGCAATGGAGACTTGCGCTCCCGGCGCCGTTTAATGCCCTACGGTACTTTGACTTCCGTTCTCCGAATGCTTAGGTGACACAGACCTGACGAATCATTGCCTCGCTTTGGCAAATAAGTGTCTCGCTGCCGCCTGCCGGAAGAAGGGGATTTCACAAGACGAGAAGGGTCGCTTCTATTTTCTTCCTGACGGTGATCGATGAGCACACGCGCGAATGTCTGGCGATCGACGTGGCCGGCCCCTCCTCACTCGCCGTAAGACAGCATTCTCGTGATCGCAGCGCGCCGCCATCCGATTCTTGCGCCGCTATCGACTACATCCAGCGGTTTGCCTGCGCGAGTCACGAATCGTAGGGGCGTTTCTCAATTCGCCTATAGGTGAGATTCCCATGAAACGCTTCTTCGACGTCTCATTCGTTGCTTGGATTCGTCTAGTCGACTGAGAATTCATCTACTGGCCAACGGCGTGCCCTGTGCCGCATGGCCGGATTATCAACAGACAAAGGGAGGATTGCGTCCACGAGAGTGGTGTACGAGTCGTAAGTCTTGGCTCCGTTGGACTCGAACTCAGTTGACGACTGCCGACAACCGAGCGGGCTGATTTTCGGCGAGTGACTGCAGCCCTTCAAGGGGCAGGTATCGTCGCTGCAGTTGCCATTCGTCGTTTTGCTCGAGCAGCAGCGCGCCTACGAGCCGCGTAATGGCCGGTTCGTTCGGAAAGATGCCGACGACGTTGGTGCGCCGTTTGATCTCGGCATTGAGCCGCTCAAGGGGATTCGTCGAATGGATTTGCACCCGGTGGGATTTGGGGAAGCTCATGAAGGCGAGCACGTCGGATTCGGCATCGTCCATCAGCGCAGCAAGCTTGGGGAACTTCAGTCGCAGCTGATCGGCGACGGCGCGCCATTGGGCGATCGCTGCCTCCTGGGTTTCCTGGGCGAATACGGTGTTGATCAGCGCGAGCACCATCTGCCGCTGGCCTTTACCGGCGTGTGCCAGCGCGTTTCGCAAGAAGTGGACGCGGCAGCGCTGCCAAGTCGACTTCAGCACCTTGGCTGCGGCGGCCTTCAGGCCCACGTGGGCGTCGGAGATCACCAGCTTCACCCCGCGCAGGCCACGACGCGTCAGAGAGCGCAGAAAGCTCGTCCAGAACGGTTCAGCTTCCGACGGCCCGATCGCCATGCCGAGCACCTCGCGCACGCCATCGGTGTTCACGGCTACGGCGATTATTACGGCGACCGAGACGATGCGTCCGGCCTCGCGCACTTTGAGGTAGGTCGCATCGATCCACAGATAGGGCCAGTCCCCCTCGATCGGCCGTTCCAGGAAGGCGTGGACACGCTCATCGATTTCGGCGCATAAGCGAGAGACCTGGCTCTTGCTGATGCCGCTCATGCCCATCGCCTTCACCAGTTCGTCTACCGAGCGGGTGGAGACGCCCTGGACATACGCCTCCTGAATCACCGCGGCGAGTGCCTTCTCCGCGGTCCGGCGAGGCTCCAAAAAGCCCGGGAAATAGCTGCCTTTACGTAGCTTCGGGATCTTCAGATCGATCGAGCCAGCGCGCGTCTCCCAGAGCCGCTCACGATAGCCGTTGCGGCTGTTCAACCGCTCCGGGCTTCGCTCTCCGTAAGCCGCTGCACACAAGCTCTCGGCGTCCATCTCCATCATCCGCTGGGCGACGAACTGGATCATCTGCCGCAGCAGATCGGTGTCCGCACCCTTCTCGGCGAGCTCGGCAAGTGCGATATTGGTCTTGGTGGTGGTCATCGTGTTGTTCTCAGTACTGTTGTTGGTGTGGTAACCCAACTGTACCAAGACTCACGATGGCCGCTGCCTCCTTAAGCTCAGCGGCCCTCTCTTACACCACTCGCCGGGACGCAATCCAAAGGGAGCTCGAATGTGGGTATGAAGCGTAGCGTTGTCGCATTGCATTTCGCCCTCTCTCTCGCCTTGTTACTGAGCGCCTGCGGCGGCGGTGGTGGCAGCGGCGGAAGCAGCGGTGGCAACAGTGGCGGAGGCGGGGGTGGAGGAAGCACACCACCGCCAACCACTGTGAGCAACAGCAATTGGGACGAATTGGTGTGGGACCAGGACAACTGGTCGTAAGAGAACACTATCCACAATAAATCGCGGAATATGTCATGACGAAGAAGAACAAGCTCGTACTCTCGGCAATCGCCGGTGTACTCGTTACGGCGACCGGCCACGCAGGCGAAGTCGGAGATCTCACAGTGTTCACGGCCGGCACGAAAGCCGTCGCTGCGGAGGTCAACAACAACTTTCAAACGATCAAGACCGCAGTCAACGACAACGCCGCCCGTATCGCGGCACTCGAAGCGCTCGTCGAAACGTTGCAGGCGACCGTAGCGGCGCAAGCGGAAACGATCGACACGCTCAAGACGCAGCTTCAGACTCAGCAAGCAACCTTGTCGACACAGACAACTGCGATCGGCGCGCTCGAAGCGAAGACGGCATCCATGTCGCTCGTCACGCACAACGGCCAACCGACCGTGCGCTTCAGCGGCGTCAACGTTCAGATCGTCAATGGACTCCATGCCACCGATACGATCAACGGCACAGGCAACCTCATCGTCGGTTACGACGAAGCGGATACCTCCGGGATATCTCGCTGCACCGTTGGATGGTATAACAGCACCACTGGGACGGTAGCCGTCACAAATGCGGCGACGTGCGCAGCGGCGGGAGGCACATGGACGAATGAAGGCTTTAAGACGGGCTCGCACTACATCATCGCCGGATCGGAGAACAATTACTCCGGATTCGGCAGCGTGGTGTTCGGATATCAGAACACTAGCAACGCCGAGTACGCGAACGTGACAGGCGGTCGCAACAACATGGCGGCGGGTCACTCTTCGAACGTCAGCGGCGGCGGTTACAACTCAGCGACCGGACTCGCAGCAAGCGTGAGCGGCGGATCCCAAAACACCGCGGGTCCGTACGCCAGCGTCACCGGCGGATCCTTGAACAAGGCGACGATTTCTGGCAGCAGTGTCAGCGGAGGGTACAACAATACCGCGACCGGCCAATACAGCAGTATCAGCGGCGGCAACGGCTGCACTCTGTCTTCGACGAATAAGTGGGGTGTCGGCCAACCCAGCGCGGCCTGCCATTCAACACTTCAAAACTAACCTTCTCGGTTGCGGCGCCGGGCGTTCCGGCGCCGCATCCCCTCGTCTCTGCACTATTCCGTTCGCAGGATCGCCTCGAGTTGCAACGCGGCGGGACCCACGAGGAAGTGAAGCACGTTCGGTGCCGGGCGTGCGATGCCACGCACATCCAGCGCTCGAACCTTCGCTTCATCCACCTTCGCGTCGTCGTCAACTTGCACACGCAAGCGTGAGAGATGCGCTTCGCACGACTTGAGGTTCGCGCGATCGCCGAGCGCTGCAATCAATGCGCTGGCCACACGACGTTGCTCGTCCGTTAAAGGCGTTCCTGCCGTAACCGATTCCGCAGTGTGCGACGGCTGCTCTACGCGCACGCCAGCTCGCTTGAGCACCGCATTGATGTCGCCTGCAAGCTGATCCGCTTGCGTACCGACGACGACTTGCAGCGAATCGCCGCCAGGACGCACGAGCCCACGCGCCGAGCGCTTTGAGCTCTCCTTCGAGCACGGCGTCGTGATCGTTCACCTGCAAGCGCAGGCGCGTGGTGCATGCGTCCACCGATTTCGGGTTGCCTGCGCCACCGAGCGCGGCGATCCAAGCGCCCGCGCCTTCCGGCGTCTCTGCCACCCCTTCCCTGCTTCGCACGGCGGCGGGTTGATCTATGTCGCGCCCCGGCGTTTTGAGGTCGAGTCGTACGATCGCGTAGCGGAACACGCCGTAGTAAATTCCGGGTAACCCGCCCTAAATCGATGGGTGTCCTAAAGGTCCGGCAACGTCAACTCCGTGACCGTGAAGGGCGTGAACCCAGACGGTGGCGCGATGCCGCAACGCGTGACATCGATGTCGTGGGGCACTCTGGGGCTTTTCCCGCAGAGTACGACTAACGCGCTTAACCAGACGACGCAGTTTGGCTACGACTACGATCGCGGCCTCCTGACCAGTACGACAGATCCAAACAATCTCGTGACGTCGTGGCAATACGATGCGTTTGGTCGAAAGACTTCCGAATCGCGCCCGGACGGTAGCAGCACATCTTGGACGTACTCAGCCTGCGCAAGCAACTGCGTTAGTTCACGTCACAAGACGACGATCACTAAGACTGAATCTACTGGCGCAGTTACGACGGCCTACCTCGACCAGTTCGATCGCGTACTCGTTACCCGAAACGAGTTGATGAATGGAAGTTACCAGTGGAATGAGCAACAGTATGACGCTCTGGGGCGCGTACTCAAGCAAAGCATTCCGTGTTCGACGAGTAGTACAACCGCAAGCTGTGTCACTAGTTGGATTACGAACACATACGATGATGTCGGGCGGATCAAGACCACGACTCGCCCGATTAGCGCGGCAAACTCGGGAACTCAAACCACGACCTACGAGTATGCCGGTCGGAGGACGACTGTTACAGATCCACAAGGGCGCACGACCACGAAACTCACCGACCCCACTGGCGCCATGCGAGTGTCGATAGATGCGAACAACTACTCGCAGTACTTCACGTATGACGCGGGCGGGAGTCTCGTTTCCGTCACGGACAGTGAGAATAGGTCGCTCTTCACTGCGAATTATGAGTATGGCATCGAGGCATTCCAGGTAAGCGCGTCCGATCCGTATCTAGGTGCGCGCACACAGACGTATGACTCACTTGGGCAGTTACGCTCCTGGACCGATGCCAAAGGGCATACGTTCACCGCAACCTACGATGCGCTTTCGCGAATCACCTCGCGGGTCGATCCCGCGAGCGGCAACCAGCCCGCGATGACCTCCGAGTGGGTGTGGGGGACGAGTGTGACGAGTCGGAATATCGGGCGCCTTGAACGACTGAAAGCGACCGTCAGTGGCGCGACGTACACGGATGCCTATGTTTACGACGCGTCGGGCCGCCTCTCGCAGCGGAACATCACGATACCGGGGGATACGACGCACACCTATGACTTCACTTACACAAGTGGGGGGTTGCTTGACACAGTAACGTACCCGCAGAGCACGGCGTATCGCTTGAAGCTGAAATACACCTATTCGCCGAACAATGGCCATCTGCAGAGCGTGAGCGATGCCAACGCACCTGCTACGGTATTCTGGACGGCAAACGCCCAGAATGCTCGCGGTCAGATCACGCAGGACACGCTGGGCAATGGCATCTTACGCACGCGAGCGTACGATGCGGTTACAGGTTGGTTGAGTGCGATTCAGGCGGGTCCATCCGGCAATACGACGGCGCTACAGAATACGTCATATCTCTACGACCTTGTCGGCAACGTCACACAACGTCTCAATAACAGACTTGGCCTCGTCGAGAACTTCTACTACGGCAATTCGACCGACAATCTCTATCGACTGGATCACTCGACGGTGACGTTCAACGGCACCACAACAACCAATCTATCCCTCACCTACGACTCGCTTGGCAACATCTTGTCGAAGTATGAGGCCGGCAGTCACGATCTACCTGTCGCGCAGACGATCGCCTGGACGAGTTACAACTATCCGGCCTCGATCACGGCAACAACCACCGGAGAAACGGCTACATTCTCGTACGGGCCGGATCGTCAGCGTTGGAAAATGGTATTCAGCGCAGGTTCAACCACCGAGACGACCTATTACATCGGTGGCCTGATGGAGAAAGTCATTACTGGCTCGTTAACCGACTACCGCCACTACATTAAGGTTGGAGACGAGACCATCGCGATCTACAGCCGCACTTCGACAAACCAGAACACCGTCCGCTACATCCTTTCTGACCATCAGGGAAGTATCGATACAGTTGCGAGCAGCTCCGCTACACGTGTGCTCGATGAATCCTTCACTGCTTTTGGACTTCGCCGCAACGCCGCAACGTGGTCTGGAGAACCGAGCCCGAGTGACCGAGCGCTGGCTGATGGCATCACACGGCAGGGCTATACGTTTCAGACGGTGCTCGGAAGGATGGGGCTCAATCATATGAATGGTCGCGTGCAGGACGCGATCATCGGTAGGTTTGTCTCGCCGGATCCGTTTGTGACGGAGCCAGGTTATACGCAGAACTTCAATCGCTATTCGTACGTGTACAATAATCCTCTGACTAACACGGACCCTAGTGGGTTTGAGAGTTGCACCGTGCAGGGCAGCACCGCAAGTTATCAGGCCAATGGCACGAGCAACAATGGGAGTGCGCCATCGGAGAGTGAATGCGAGAAGATAAACGAGATGATCGTTGAAGCGCGTCGCTTGGCGCTGGAAGGGTTCTATGGGGATTCGATCTGGATGCAGTTCGGCGGAGCGTTGGCAGATGCCCGAAGCACAGTCAGTGGGACACGTGCTCCTCTCGCGGATGGGGCTGAGTCTTCGTGGTCCCCGTTAAGCCTCTTCGGAATCTCCACCGCCAATGCGGCTGAAAACTCCCGCCGGGGTCTTATTCATTGGGAAACCGATCCATCCAATCCCTTCGCGGCCTCGCCAGCCTTCACAAAGAGATTTTCTGGGTCACCGGAGGAACTCGCACTCGCGACAACGATAGTAATGATCAATGCTGGCAGCCTTCAGGTGAGAGAGGTTCTGGGTGCAATGGACTTGGCATTGCCCGGCGGCCGAAAGGCGCTATTCGACATCTACTCGGTCGGGCCGCCGGACAACCCTGGCCCCGGCCGAATCGCGAACGTCCGCGGCACGAATATCTACTACTACTCGCCCTATCACTATCGCCCCGGACCGGACGTGCCGAACACTTGGATCAAGATAACGTATCCGGCTCCGACGCGGCGCTGATGAGAGTCGAGGCATCCCATGCGTGGCTATAACGGCATTGAGCTTACGAGTTCAGCTTGTGTGCGGTTTGTCCGCAACGATGAGATCGACGGATCAGAGCATGAGATATTCGACGAAGCTCGCCGTCGCGGAATTCGCTGTGTCTACATTGATTCCAGCCTGGCGGAAGCAGCGGGAACGACGCTGGCGAATCAGATAGCAGTAGCCCTTGGGCTCGACAATGCACCTTACGAGACCAGGCATTGGCTATGCCTACTCGACGATCTGATAACACTGGCGCACCGAGAGCAAGGTCTTGTCGTCGTTGTGGATGGCGCTTGGACGCTCATTGATCGACGTCGAAATGAGTTGTTTGACTTGATCGAGGCATTCCTAACGCAGGTACATCACTGGCTTGAGAAGGGTAAGCCCTGCTACCTCTGTCTGCAGATGGAGGTCAATGCCAATGTTGCAATCTTTGTGCGCCACGCATCTGGCGAGTGACCAGCTCCTCGACCGCCCGTCACGCTGCTCGCGAAGTTGCGCTTCGCTGTAGCTGCGCGCCGCTTCGCTCCGCGCAGCTCGCTTCGGCCCTGCCGCTATCGCCCGCAACGCAAGCAGCGTGAGTTCCCAGGACACCCATGCCTTGGATGAGCGTAAAGGCTCTTCGACCGTGCTACTAAATGAGAAGCGATCTTCTGACTGGAAGTGGATCGGGCTCCGAAGCGCCACAGGCGACCCATGTGTGCATCGCCGTGTCGCAGCATGCGCAAACGCGCAAGCTCTGCGCGTTCGAAATCTCACGAGAGTGGGTGGTCTACGCCGGCCGATAGAGTCGGCCAGCGGCGTTCAATCCTCTGATGCGGGCTTGTCCAAGCGCCTTGGCATGCAGCCGCAGATGATCGAGCTGCCCGAGCGCACGTCCGAAGACGTTGCCCTTGGGCTGCATGGCAGCCACCCAGGCCGTGGGCTCGATGTTCAGGCGTCTAGCGATCAGCGGGAGCTTCGGATCGATGAATCCGATCTTGTCGTCACGAATCGATCGACCAGTCCAATCGACGAGAGCGAGATATTCCGGAAAAGGGAACGGAATGCAGGGAGTGTTCGGTTTGCCATTCCGAAACCGTAACAGCGGTGGGCGGCCTCGCTCGGAGGCCAGCTGTTCGCTCTCGGCGAGGACCTTTACTTCACGGATGCGTTCATAAATCGAGGTGAACTCAGATTCTTCGGGCGTCTGCGCGATCTCTGCTCGGACTGGATTGAGATCGACATACGCCATCGCGGTGAGTAACCCGGCTTCATCGAGCAGCGCCTGCGACTTGAATCGTCCCTCCCAGAAGCGGCCGGTGCAGTCATCTTCGATATTGGCGCGACGCGCGAGGTGTTCATTCAAACATCGCATGTATCAGCTCACATCCATCAGTCGAGCGCGCCAGCGTTCGATGATCGCTTCAGCCGCTTCCCTTTCGGCCTCGCTGCAGGATTTTTCTTCCCAACGCTGCACGAGTGTCGGTCGAGAGAACAAGCGCGTCCACCGCTCCACAACTTCCTTGCGTGACCAGCTCCGAGCTCGCTTCGCATCGACGTGAATGACGAGATGGTAGTGGTTGCTCATGATCGCATAGGCACAGATGTCGATGGCGAAGACCGATGCCTGCTGCGCCATGCGCTCGAGCACCCAAGCTTTGCGATGAGAGTAGTCACGTCCGGCGTACTCATCGACTCCCCACAACCACGCGCGCCGCACGCACCGGGCGACGACATGGTAGTAGGGGGTCTCTTGAAGACAGATGAGTGTCTTACGCGGATAGGTCACGACTGCGCTCCGAGAACGAGAGGCAGCGTAGTGTTCCCGTAGTGGATGCGCTCAGTGGATTTGTGCCAATCTCACCGGAAAATGCATGGGTGTCCGCGTAGAAACTCCCAAGCAATCCGCCTTGGTGCGTTCGAAGTTCAAGTGCGTGGCGCAGTTGTCGATGGTGTCGCGCACATTCGAACCATCTTCATACCGTAGGTGATCGATCATGCTTGAGCTCACGCAACTCGAACGTAGCGTCCTTGACACAATGCTTTCTGGGCCGGAGAGATGGAAGGGCAGCTTGCGAGACCAGCTCAGTCGATTGCGCGTTCAATCCCGAGAGGATACCGGCGCTGGTACGTACACCTATTTTGAAGCTGGCGCCGATGTGAAACCTGCAGATGTTCCGGAACACTATTCCAAGTCGCCTCTAGAGGTGCGTGCGCGGCATCCCCAACTCTCAGGTGAGATCTTTTGCCTCTTGTGGCTAAATGAGGGGCGCATAGCACTTCTGGAGATTGCGTCAGGGTCGACACCATTGCCTACTGACGAGAAGTTCGTGTTTGCCAGATAACTCGGTAGCGACACTCACTCTGACCGCCCGTCACGCTACTTGCTGGTGTTGCGCTTCGCTTGAAGCCGCGCGCCGCTGTCGCTCCTCGCGCGGCTTGCTCCGGCTTGGCGTTACGCGTTTGGACACCCACGCGTCTCGGCTATTACATGGGTGTCCTTGGGGATCTGCTCTTGGGGATCCGCTATGCCCTCTCATCCAGCATGCGAAATAGGAAAGCCGTGCACAAAATGAGAACTCCTCAGGTGATCGAGACCCGATGGATGAACCGCGTGA
>CALLKK010000029.1 GCA_938008435.1 uncultured Steroidobacter sp.
ATTCACAAGGTAAACGAGTGCGTGCGGGTTGCCGACATCGACACGTTGTCGGAAACCTACGAGCGCATCATGGAGCTGCTGCTCGTGGAACGACAGCCGACGCGGTGACGATTGTGACGATTCGGTGACGGCGGCGCAGGCAGCTGGGTGCTGACAGCTGAGAGCGTCAAAGCCGGGCTACGCCGACCGCTGCACGTTCACGAGGAGCCCGTAGCCCGCGAGCACCGCGAGCGAGATCGCTACCCACCAGGGCATTGACAATCCCAGCAACGTCCAATCGATCGTGCCGCATTCGCCGGAGCCAGTGAGCACCTTCGCGACGACCTCTCTAAGAGGCATGATTTCCAGCATGTAGTCGAGGTCGGCGCCGCATGCTGCAACCGTGCCCGGCGGCTGGGCCTGGATCCAAATGTGACGTCCGGCGATGGCAATCCCACCCAAGGCTGCCAGCGCGATCAGCGCGCCATACACGCGGGCGCCCCGATGCACCGGGTGATGGATTGCCGCCACCACGAACAGCACGCCGACGGCCATGACCGCCACACGCTGAAAAATACAAAGCGGACACGGCGTCAATCCGAGCACATGCTCGGCGTACAACGCATACGCGAGCAGCCCGGCACAGGCCAGAAACCCGAGCACATTGCCCGCGCGACGACCGACGGGGAGCTGCATCGACGGCTACAGCGTGCGTTGCGCACGAACTTGCACGTGCTTCTCGATGTCCTCCATCGCTAGATGGCGGACATCCTTGCCGTATGCCATGTACACCACGTACTCGCACACGTTCTTGGCATGATCACCGATCCGCTCGAGAGCGCGCGCCACCCACAGCACATCGAGCGCGCGACGGATCGTGCGCGGGTCCTCCATCATGAACGTGATGCATTGGCGCTGAATGGCTTCGTATTCCTCGTCGACGAGGCGATCCTTCTTCGCCACCTCAACCGCCGCTTCCGGGTCCATGCGCGCAAACGCATCGAGCGCCTCGTGCAGCAAATCGCCGACGAGCCGGCCGAGATGCTTGATTTCACGATAGCGGTCAGCCGGCCGCTCCACTGTTGCCAGCCGCGATGCGATGTATCCAATCTTCTCGGCCTCGTCGCCGATCCGCTCCAGGTCCGTGATCGTCTTGATGACCGCCACGATCAAACGCAGATCGGATGCCGCGGGATTTCGGGTCGCCAGTATGCGGCTGCAGTCCTCGTCGATCGCGACCTCCATCGCATTGACCTTCGCGTCGCCCTGCGCAACCTGCTCGCCGAGGCTGCTGTCGCCCTGCACCAGCGCCTCGACAGCCAGGCGTAACTGTTCCTCGACGAACCCGCCCATCTGCAGCACGTTCGTGCGCACGCGCTCGAGGTCGTCATTGAAGCGGCTCAGGATGTGGTGTGAGAGGTTAGACTTTTCCATTGGCTGCCCTATCGTAACGCGTCTCTGCTGTATAGCGCGTTGGTCAATGTGGAGCAAGCTGGGCCGCACCGCCGCCCGCCGCGCCAACCCGTCCGCTAGACAATGTCACGCGGCACGGTTTCAGAACTTGACGTTGAAATCCAGCTGCAGGCGCCGGTAATCGGCACCGACCTGCCCGGCCTCATTCAGGACATCCACATAGCGTTCGTTGATGAAGTACGTGGCATTCACGACCCAGTTCTCGAGCGGCGCGTACGCAGCACGCACAACGAAACCGGCACTATCGGTGTTGCCGGCACCGAAATCCGAATCGATGAGTTGCGCGAACAACGCGTCCTTTTCGATGAGCTGATAGGAGATACCGAGCTCCCAGGAGCGCACGTCGCCCGCCTTGCCCAAGAGCAACCCGATGCCCCATGCCGTATCGTGCTCATCAGTGCCCCGATTCTGAGCGAGATCCGCCCAGAGCTGCAGCGGCACACTTGCAAGGGAGGTATTGAGCTCCGCGGCTAGATCGATCACGCGGTAGTCGTAGGCGAGCACCCTGGCAGTCGACGCGCCAGCCGGAACGGTGATCGCCGTATTCCCGTATGAATCGTCGTCATAAAACGGTGTTCGCCCCCGCCCGGCACTTACGTCGTAATAATGACCCGCAAGCACCAACGTCGAATCGCCGACCGGCAACCGCACACCCAACTGCCCACCGTAGAGCATGCTATCGGAAGTGATCGCCGTCTGCGGCCCCGACACTTCGCTAAGCCAGTAACCGTACAGCGTGCCGAAGTACGGACCTTGATCGAAGCCGACAGCCAGCCCTTCCGGATGGATGTCATTGTCCCAGAACAGACTTTGGCCCGGCTTGAAAAACGGCTGCTGCATCTTACCGCCGATGAGGTTGCCCCAGGCGGCGAACTGCCAATCGAAGTATGCAAGGTCGAGATCGATACTCTTGCGCGAGAACACCCCAGAAAGCGATTGATTCGTCGAGCGCGGATCGCCATCCTCGGCGGTAGCAAGCCCGAAACCGAGCGCGATGGTCTCGGTTGCTTCGACGGCGAGGTTCAAGCGCGCGCGGATACGGTGGCGATCACGATCCGCCGTCCGCACTCCGTTACTGTTACGTGACTCATCGCTGATGTGCTCGTGCCGGTAGCGCAAGTCACCCTTCAAGCTCACACGACTCGTCCAATGATCTCCGCTCGGCTCGGGCATTGCGACCACCTGCGCTCGGGCGTCCCGAGACTGCTCTTGCGCGGACCTTGCCAACCCTTCGTATCGTGCACGGAGTCTGTCGTTCTCTGCCGCGAGCACTCGATTCACCTCTTCGAGCCGCTCCACGCGTTCCGTCAGCGCTACCAGCTGCGCACGAATCTCGTTCAACGTCGTGTCGCTCTCGGCGCCCTCTACGACGCTTGCAGCCATGCATAGAACGGCCGCCAATGAGATCACTGCGGTCCTCACGATCCGCTCTCCTTCCGAGCTCCGGGACTCCCATCGATCGCCTGCCGCCTTATACGCGGCACTTGTTACAGAAAGATTGCAAGAACCCGTCGACGGGTTCCCTGTGTGACACTCGGAAGACAATGCTGCACGGGCAAACGAACCGGCGGAAACACGGGAAAGGCATAGTCAGGGAATCGCCAATGGAGAAGCAGGCAGCGTGCCCGGCAGCAGCCCGGCACTAAATGCGCTGCGGGACGCCTACCAAAGTCCAGCGCCAGCGCCCAGTAGCCCAGCGCCCAGCAGCCCGCCTCAGAAATACACCGTGATCGATGCCGCTACGGTCGTGCCAACGTCGTAACGATTCAAATAGACGACGTTTCCGTTACGCTCCTGGAACTCCTTATAGCCACGATTGAAAAGGTTCCTTACCTCCAACTTGGCTTCAAGGTCCGTCCCGAATAGATGCAGCGCTTCACGGGCAACGACATCCACGCGCACTCCCGGCGACTCATAGATATCCGGGAGGCCTGCCGGGCCACGACTGGTAACGCGATCGCCGGCATAGGACAGCAAGATGGTCTGCTGCGAAAGTCGACCCGGATGCTCCAGTCCAAGCTGCAAATTCACGAGATGGTCTGATTGCCCAGTGAGACGGCTGCCATCGGCGAAGAAGTTGCTGGCCGGCTGTATCGCCGTGCCGAAGACACGCACCGTGTCCTGCTCATCCACTGCGATCTTCGATTGGCTGTATGTGTAGTTACCTATGACGACTGCACGGCGCTGACCTAGAAACGCGCCATCAAACCATTCGTCGAGTGGGAAGTATTTCTGCAGCTCTATCTCGGCACCATAGAGCACAGCCTCCGGCGCGTTGGCGAAGCTCGTGACGGGTCGGTTGTCGTTGAATCCGGTGAACGCCTCGATGGGCCGCTCGATCTTCTTGTAGAAGCCGGCGACCGAGAAGCGCTGTTCCGGGGCGAAGTACCACTCGTAGCGCAGCTCGGCGTTGGCGAGCTCGCTGTCCGTGAGGAGCGGATTGCCGCGATGCTCTCGATTCGTCTCAGGATCGTAGTACAGCTGAAACATCAGTTCACGAAACTGCGGTCGCGCGATGGTCTTCGATACGTTCAGGCGCACCTGCATGTCGTCGTGAAGCTTGTACGTGAGCGTTGCTGCCGGCAACCAGTAATCGTTCTCGATGTGAGTGGCGGCACCCGAGTTGGTCAGTGTCTTGAACACCTGTAACGGCCTGACGCTCTGCTCGCCGCGCTCGAAACGCACCCCGGCGCTGAGCGCGAGCCCATCGGTCACCTCTGCCTGCACCTGCGCGTACGTCGCCTCCGTGCGCAGCGTTGCAGCAAACGCCGGATCGGTTTCCGTCATCTCAATGAGGCCGATGTCATAGAAATCGATAATTTCTGAGCTCAGCAGGTAGTCCGGTCGCAGCATTGCCACGCCGCTCGGAAAGCTCGAGGGCGCGACGATCTGAAAGGCACGGCGCCTCGACTCACGTTGCGTATCCGCGATGTCGAGCCCCGCCGACAGTGCAAGCCGCGGCAGGACCTGCACGGTTGCATCCACGCCGCCCGACCAAAGGTCTTCTTCCAGCTCCGAGAAGGCGATCTCGGCATAGCCGTTCTGACCGTTGTCGAGACGATTGATGAAGTAGGCACCGAAAGGGCTCGCGGCCTGATTGGTACGCACGTACCCGATGTCAAGCTCGTAGGGTGCTTCGCGCTGCGTTCTCGAGTAGGACGCTCTGGCGCTGACCCTCACTGGAGCGAAATCGAACGTCCCGCTCAGTTGGGTGCTGCGCAGCTCGCGCTCGTACCAGCCGGTCGACTGCTCGCGAAAATCCACGCCGGGTCGCTGACTGTTCTCCTTGCCTTCACCTAGGCTCGTGCGCTTGATCGTGTCGTGGATATACAAGTTCGTCCAACGCAACGTGTGCCCGTTGCCGAACTCGTAGCCAAGCCCAACGAGCGCATTGGCAACTGCGCGATATTCCGTGGAGACGACCCGGTAATCCTTGTCGATCAAGGACAAGTCGAAGCTGGCCGGGGTCTGCTCTTGGTTGTCGCGCGTGCGCCAGTCACTGCTGAATCCTGCCGTGGCGATCAAACCGAGCTCAGACTCGCCAATGAGCCAAGTAGTGCCGCCCGTGACGGTGCCGGAGAAGTTCGGAGGAAGCTCGTCGATTCTCTGCACGAGCGCGTTGTTACGGCTCACGAGCTGTCCAGCAATCGCGCTTGAATCCACATTGCCGGCGCTCATTCGCTCTCCGCTGGCAAAGAACGCTGCGAGCCCCGCGGGCGTATCGCGATTGCCGTATCCGGTCCAATCGTACTTGTTACCGTAATAGTCATAGCCCATGCGCCCGGTGGACTCGGTGTTGGCGCTGAGCGAGACGTTTGCCTGCAGGAATGGCTGCGCGGGAATGGCGAGCGTGGTCAGGTTGATGACACCGCCGCCGAACTCGCCCGGAAAATTGGGTGAATAGCTCTTTTGCACGAGTGAAGAGGCGATGACGTCCGTCGGAAATAGATCGAGCGGAACGGCGCGTCGCATCGGCTCGGGACTAGGCAGCGGCGAGCCATTGAGAAGTGCCAAGGAATAACGATCGCCCAGTCCGCGCACATAGACGAACCCGTTACCAACGACGCTCAGACCTGCCACGCGTCCGAGCGCGCCAGCGATGTCGCCATCGCCCGTTCTAGCGATATCCTCGCTCGACAACACGGTGAGCACCTGCGTCGTGTCCCGCTGCAGGTCGCGCTCACGCCGTCCTACCACCGTCACGGTGGGAATATCGCCCGGCATTGCGATGTCCACCGCATGTGCACGATGAGCGACTGGCTCCGGGTTCATCGCCCCATCGTCGACCAATGCCTGCTCCGATCCATCCACTTCGATTGGCGACTGCGCGAATGCTCGTGTGGACAACGCGGCTGTGGCTAGCACGATTTGCCAGGTGCGTCGTTTCGCCATGATGTATTCCTCACGTCTCCCCGAGAAAGCACCGGTCGTCGAGGTCATCACTCCGCCAGCGACGGTAAGGAAGTACAAGCCGAGCTGCTCGAACCGAAAGTCGCCGTCGTCGAGCTGCACGTCCAACCGGCATACCAGGTATCGTCCGCATCGCGAACGGCCCCGATGTAGTCGGTGCTGTCGAACGCCGGGTCGAGCGTGGCAGGATCCGTGGCTGCAACCGCTGCTTCGTTCTCGCCGTTGATGAACGTGTCGATCAGTGTCGCAGTGAAGGCCGCATCATTGTTCGGTCCCGCGTTGAACACATCGGCAACTTGCTCGACCGTCACGTCACCCGTTCCCACGAACGGCTCTGCACCGCATTGCATGGCGACGGAATGGAACTGCGGCGCGCCGCGCTTCTCCGTTGCAGGATCAGGGCTCAGGATGTTGCTGCCGTTCAGGCGCAGGCACGCCATCGGGCTGACGACCACGCCGTTGATGAGTGTGGCATCCGCTTTGCCGCGAAACAGCATCGCCGCGTTATTGCCCGAAGCGGGATTGCGGTGAACGAACGTGAAGTTCGCCAGCTTCATGTGAGTCCGCGGCGTTTGATCCTCGAGCGCGTTGGCGGAATCGAGCTCGATGATCGAGTCCGCCGCGCCGCTGTTCTTCTGAACAGCGATCACATACTGGATCGTGCCTTGATAGCCGGTGTCGAGATCGATGCTGTCGTCATCCGCGCCTGTGATGACAATGCGGCGCATGTGCACGGTGCCGCCGAAATTCTCGAAACCGTCGTCCGAGCTGTTGTGAGACTGAAAATACTCGATCGTGGTGCCGCTGCCGACGCCCGACAACGTCAACGATTGCAGCTCGTTGTTCGCTGATAGCACGTAGCCGGAGTAGCGCACCTGCACATAGCGCAACGTACCGCTGCTGTCGTCAGGCGTTGCGCCGCCATAATACGCGGGATCGACGGCGCCCTCGGTCTGCCGCTCACAATTCGCGGAGCCGGGCTCAGCTGCGGGGGCAACGGTGCAATCAGTGATCGGCGCCCGACCGAGCAGTACGATGCCGCCCCACTGTCCTTGCGAGTCGTCGGTCGCGAGCCCCAGCACGTTGTCACGGCTCGTGAAGACGATCGGCCGCTCCGGTGTGCCGATCGCTTCGATGCGGTTACCGCGATTGACGGCGAGCCACGACACACCGGTATGCGCAAAGATCACCACTCCTGGCTCAATCGTGAGAACAACGGACTCTTCGTCATCCTGAGGAACCGGGCCGTTGTCGAACCCCACATCGACACGACCGTCGAGCGTATACAACAAGCCAGGCACGCGAGGGAGTGTCGCGCTGCGCGTGAACCGATTCGGCAACGCGCACACACGATATGTGCCCGTCGGGCCCGTGATGGTGCCGTAATCTCGTAACCCTGCTGGGTCTTCGATCGTGGGACATCCCGCTGCGGGTTGCACATCCCCGGGAGCACCCGGACCAGGACTCGGATTGCCACTGCTCGGCGGCGGATTGTTGATCGTGATGTTGCCGGCGCTGCCCGCTGAAGAGATTTCGTCCGCGCCACAACCGGCGAGCGCCATCGCCACAGCACCCGTGATTGCCCACTGCAAAGTTCTCATTGAGTCGCTCCCAGACGACACATTGGAAGAAACGATTTCGCGCACGTGCGCGAGCCAGCTGTTTTCGCCGGGCAATTTAGGGAGCGTCTCTTACGGATTGACGTCAGATGTGTGACGGTTTGATGAAGATCGAGAATGGAGACTAGAGATTGGCAGCTGGGGCACGCGCGCAGCGTGCGGAGCGTATACAAATCGCGTAGGTAGGGATCAAGCGTCGCAAGCCCCGTTCACATGAGAACAAGCCTCAGCAGCGTGTCGCGATACCCGGTGAGCGTACCGCTGCGACGCTCCTGTCTTGGTCTCGAATCGCCTAGCCGCCCGTCGCTTGCTGCTTGCGCGGCACGATTCGGTGTGGTGGGAAATCGCAAGTGAACGTGCTGCCCTGACCTTCCTTGCTCTCGATACGCAACGTGCCGTCGTGACGTTGAAGCGCATGCTTGACGATCGCAAGACCAAGGCCCGAGCCGCCCAGCGAACGCGCCCGACCCGCATCGACGCGATAGAAGCGCTCAGTGAGACGCGGAATGTGCTCGGGTGCGATACCTACACCGGTGTCGCGCACCGATAAATGCGCGCCCTCATCATCTATCCACCAACGCAACTCGATTTCGCCGTGTGCAGGCGTGTACTTGATGGCGTTGGACAGCAGGTTCGATACGATCGAGTGCAGCTCGGACTCCGAGCCGAGCAGCAGCGCATCCGTTTCCAAGGTCACGCGAATGTTTCGTGGACGCTCTTCCAGCTGCAGCGCTTCCTTGCGCAACAGCGTGAGCAGACCGCCGATGTCGATCGGCTGATCCTCCCTCGGCGTATCGTCGGCCTCGAACTTCGACAGCTCGAGCAAGTCATTGACGATCATGTTCATGCGTTCTGTTTGACGACGCATCTCGAGCACAGGCTCTTTCCAAGCCGGATCGAGCTTCTCCTCCTCCGCGAGCGCGTCGAGATAACCGCTGATAACGGTGAGCGGCGAGCGCAGCTCGTGGGAAGCATTCGCCACGAAATCCTTGCGCATGGCTTCCAGCTGCTTTTCGCGGCTCACGTCGCGGACGATCAAGAGCTGACGCACCGCCGTATCACTGCGCACGATGTGAAATGCCAGCCAACGGCTACCGCCCTGCCCGATATCGTGCACGACGACACCGCCCTCGGGCTTGCCCGTGCGCACGTATTCGACGAAGTCGGGATGACGCACCAGGTTCTCGATGCGCATGCCGAAATCGCGCTTTCGCTTCAGACCGAGCCATTCGCCGGCGCGCGAGTTGAACCATAAGATCTCGTTCTCGGGCCCGAGCAGAACCGCTCCTTCGGGCATCGCAGTGGTCAGTTGCCGGAACTCGCGCATCAGCTCCGTGACGCGCGCGCGGTGATACTGCTTGCGCAGGTAGATGCGGTTGACGATCGCTACGATCTCGCCCCACGGACCGCTGATATCGGGAGGCGGCAGCACGCGCCGGAAACGCAACCACCGATCCACGAGCACCATGTTCCGAATCTGGATGCAGGCATAGATCAGCAGGACGAGCGCCAACGAGAGCGCCATACGCCCCGTGACCAGGCCCAGCAGGAAAGCGACAAACAGCGCGCCGATGAGCCTGTAGACGGCATGCCACCCGATAGTCGACAGCGAGGCCGGTACCTTCATGCCTCAATCCGATCGCGTGGAGAAGCGGTAGCCCGCGCCCCGGACGGTCTGAATGAAGCGATCGTAGCGGTAGGGTTCGAGCGCCTTGCGCAAACGCCGAATGTGCACATCCACCGTCCGTTCTTCGACATACACGTTACCGCCCCATACACGATCCAACAGCTGGGCGCGACTGTACACCCGCTCCGCGTGAGTCATGAAGAAGGACAAGAGGCGATATTCGGTTGGA
>CALLKK010000030.1 GCA_938008435.1 uncultured Steroidobacter sp.
AGCTCCATGATGCGCTCGTAGGTTTCCGACAACGTGTCGATGTCGGCAACCCGCACGCACTCGTTTACCTTGTGAATCGTCGCATTGACGACGCCGAGCTCGACGACTTGAGCGCCGGTCGGAGCGATGAAGCGGCCGTCGGAGGTGCCGCCCGTCGTCGACAGCTCGGGGACGCGTCCAGTCTTTTCCTTGACCGCCTGCACGACCGCGTTGGACAGCTCGCCGGGTGGGGTGAAGAAGGGCAGGCCCGAGACGAACCATTCCAGCGTGTAGTTCACCTTGTGACGGTCCAGGATCTCCGTGATCGTCTGTTGCAGCTTCTCGACGGTCTGCTCGGTGGAGAAGCGGATGTTGAAGCGCGCCTTGAGCTCGCCCGGAATGACGTTGGGCGCGCCGGTGCCAGCGCTGATATTGGAGATCTGAAACGTCGTCGGCTGGAAGAATTCGTTGCCCTTGTCCCAGACGCGGCAGGCGAGCTCGGCCAAGGCGGGCGCGGCTGCATGTACGGGGTTATCGGCGAGGTGCGGGTAGGCCACATGGCCCTGAATGCCGTGCACCGTGAGCTTGCCCGAGAGCGAGCCGCGGCGGCCGATCTTGATCACGTCGCCGAGCGTATCCGAGCTGGTCGGTTCGCCCACGACGCACCACGTGATCTTCTCGCCGCGCGCTTCCAGCACTTCCATGACGCGCCGGGTCCCGTCGACCGACGGGCCTTCCTCGTCGCTGGTCAGCAGGAATGCGAGCGTGCCCCGGTGATTCGGGTGACGCGCGATGAAGCGCTCGCTGGCGGTGACCATCGCTGCAAGGCCGCTTTTCATGTCGGCGGCACCGCGCCCGTAGAGCACGCCGTCACGGATCACGGGCTCGAACGGATCGGTATGCCATTCCTCGCGCGGCCCGGTCGGCACCACGTCCGTGTGACCGGCGAAGCACAGCACCGGTCCCGACGTGCCGTGGCGCGCCCAGAGGTTTTCCACCGGGCCGAACGGCATGCGCTCGAGCCGAAAGCCGAGCGCGGCCAAGCGTTCGCCGATGATCTGCAGACAGCCTTGATCTTCCGGGCTGACGGACGGGCGGCGGATCAGCTCTTGCGTAAGAGCGAGTGCGGGCGAGACGGGGCTGGACAAGGGGGCGGCTCCGGGGCAGCGGAATGGAAAAGTCGCGGACTTATAGCGAACGCGTTCCTCGTGAGCAAGCGATGAGCCGCGGGCGGCGTGCGGCCGGTGCGGGTCATGCGGCGGCAATGCGTTCGTCATAGAACTGTCATGAAGCCTTGGCAGACTGCGCGCCGTAAAGAGTCGTGCGGTACACCAAGGGGAATCCCATGAAGTTGCGACAGCTCTGCTACGTCTCGGCGGCATTTCTCGCGCTCGTGTCGGCCGCAAGCCCCAAGGCGGCGCGTGCCGAAGAAACGGTGAAGATCGACGGATCGAGCACGGTGTTCCCGATCGCCGAAGCAGTCGCCGAGGAATTTCAGCTCAGCAAGCGCGGCGGGGTCCGCGTGACGGTGGGGATCTCCGGGACTGGTGGCGGTTTCAAGCGCTTCTGTCGCGGCGAAGTCGACATCTCGAATGCGTCGCGTCCGATCCTGAAGGAGGAGATGGCGGCCTGCCGTGAAGCCGGGGTGAAGTACATCGAGTTGCCGATCGCATTCGACGCACTGACGGTCGTGGTCAATCCCAAGAACACATGGGTCAAGTCGTTGACGATCGAGGATCTGAGAAAGATCTGGGAGCCGAGCGCCCAAGGGCGCATCACGCGCTGGAATCAGGTCCGTCCTGAGTGGCCTGCGGCGCCGCTTGTGCTGTTCGGGCCCGGTGCGGATTCGGGCACGTTCGATTACTTTACCGAGGCAGTGAACGGCAAGTCGAAGGCCAGCCGCGGCGATTTCGCGGCGAGCGAAGACGACAACGTCATCGTCAAAGGGATTGAGGGTAACCCCAATGCGCTCGGCTATTTCGGCTACGCGTACTATTTCGAGAACAAGGAGCGCGTGCGTGCCGTGCCGATCGTGAACTCGGCGGGCCAGGCGGTAATGCCGAGCTTGGCAGCGGTGAGCGACGGCAGCTACGAGCCGCTCTCGCGCCCGTTGTTCATCTACGTGAGCGAGGCCGCCGCGCAACGCGCGCCGGTGCGTGAGCTCATCGAGTTCTTCCTGACAGAAGGACCGGCGCTCGCGCAGGAGGTCGGGCACGTACCGCTGCCCAAGACGGCCTATCGCCTCGCGCTCCAGCACTTCAAGGACGGCAAGCTCGGGACGGTTTTCGGCGGCGTGCCGGAAGTCGGCGTGACGATCGACGAGTTGCTCGTGCGCGAAGGAAAGCTTTGAGCGGACAGGGGCACGTCAAGCATTGACACGGGAGGGCGATAGTGCTTGAAGCGGGCACCTACGTCCGACGACGAGCCTTGAGCTTGCCGCATGTGCGCTTGAGGTCGACGAGGACGGCCCGAAGCAAGTAAAGTGCGCGCCCGCGAGGCGCGGCCTAGGGCCGCGCCTCGTTATGTCAGCGAACCCAAGAAGCCTAGTCTCTTGAGCGATACAGACTTCACTCCGGTTCTCTCGCGCAGTGCCTTGCGCTACCGCAAGATGCGCGATCGCGTCATCGAGCTGCTGCTGCTTGCGGCCGGGCTCATCGCGGTCTTCACCACGCTGGCGATCGTCGCGATTCTGCTGATCGAATCGAGCGCCTTCTTCAAGCACGTGTCCATCGTCGAGTTCCTGACGGACACGATGTGGACGCCGCTCTTCGCCGATGCGCACTACGGCATTCTGCCGCTCGTGGCAGGTACGCTCACCACGACCGTGGTGGCGTTGCTCGTGGCGGTGCCCATCGGTACGTTGATCGCGATCTATCTCAGCGAGTTCGCGCCGACGAAAGTGCGCGAAACGGTCAAGCCGATCCTCGAGCTCCTCGGCGCCGTGCCGACCGTCGTCTACGGCTATTTCGCGCTGACGATGGTCACGCCGGCCTTGCAGCGGCTGATTCCAGATTTGCCCGGCTTCAACATGCTGAGCGCAGGGCTCGTCATTGGCCTGATGATCGTGCCGTACGTGAGCTCGCTCAGCGAGGATGCGATGCGTTCGGTGCCGCGCTACATGCGCGAAGGCTCCTATGCGATGGGCGCGACCCGGCTGCAGACCGCGCTGCACGTCGTGGTGCCGGGCGCCTTCTCGGGACTTGCCGCCGCATTCATTCTCGGCATCTCGCGCGCTGTCGGCGAGACGATGGTGGTGGCGATCGCCGCGGGCATGCAGCCCAATTTCACGTTCGATCCGCGCGAGCCCGCCGCAACGATCACCGCATACATCGTGCAAGTCAGCTTGGGCGACTTGCCGCATGGAAGCATCGGTTACCAGAGCATCTTTGCCGCAGGGCTCGTGCTCATGCTCATGACGCTCGTGTTCAACGTGATCGGTTACTCGCTCACGCGACGCTTCCGGGAGGCGTACTGATGAGTGGGACGTCGATGACCGCGCCTTATCTCGATCCGAAGCACGTGCGGGAGGGGCTGTCGCGCCGCAAGCTCCTGGATCAAGTGTTCGTGATTGTCGGGCTCATCGTGATGCTCGCGTGCCTGGCGATCCTCGCGGTGCTCTTCATCGATCTGGTGATCGATGGTTCCGAACGCTTCTCTTGGGACTTCTTCACGAACTTCGCCTCGCGGCGCGCGGAACGCGCGGGAATTCTTGCCGCATGGGTCGGCACGAGCCTCATCATGATCGTGACCGCGCTCTGTGCAGTTCCCGTGGGCGTCGCGGCGGCCATCTATCTCGAAGAATACGCGCCGAAGAATTGGTTTACGGCGATCATCGAGATCAACGTGACGAACCTGGCGGGCGTGCCGTCGATCGTCTACGGACTGCTTGCGCTCGGGCTTTTCGTCTATCAGTTCAACCTCGGCCAGAGCATCGCGGCGGCGGGTCTGACGCTGGCGCTGTTGATTCTGCCGATCGTCATCGTCGCGACGCGCGAGGCGATTCGCGCGGTGCCGAACGCCATTCGCGAAGCGGCATACGGTCTCGGGGCGACGCGCTGGGAAGTCACGAAAGATCACGTGCTGCCTTATTCGACGGGCGGCATTCTCACGGGCATGATTCTCGGGTTGTCGCGCGCTATCGGCGAGACCGCACCGATCATCACGATCGGCGCGCTCAGCTTCATCGCCTTCCTGCCGGAGTCGCCCTTCAAGAGCGAGTTCCCGTTCATCTCGTTCGGTTGGCTCGACGATCCGTTCACGGCCATGCCCATCCAGATGTTCAATTGGGTGTCGCGCCCGGATCCGGCATTCCAGGCCAACGCCGCTGCAGCCGGTGCCATCCTGCTCGGGATGACCTTGCTCATGAACGGCGTGGCGATCTGGATTCGCTATCGCTTCCGCAAGAAGATCAACTGGTGACGGGCAATCCCACCGGCGGGATTTACACGATCGGTTTCGACGATAGGCAGCAATGCTGGATTCCAGCACATTGGCTCGCGCACAATCGGCGGGGCAGAGCCGCGAGGAGCAGCCATTGGCAAACGAGCAATCGACCTCAGCCGTTGCGGACGACGAAGCGCGTGCTGCTGGGCCGCGCATCTCGATCTCGGTGGACGAGACGCGCAAGTCGCGCACGCTGAAAGTAAAGGCCGCCGTCGAGAACCTGAACTTCTATTACGGCCAGCACCGCGCGCTCAAGAATCTCTCCATTCCAATCGCCGACAAGCAGGTCACTGCGCTGATCGGTCCGTCTGGATGCGGCAAGAGCACGTTCCTGCGTTGCTTCAACCGCATGCACGATCTGCAGCCGGGCACGCGTTACGAAGGCAGCATCACGCTGTATCCGGACAACCTTAATCTCGTCGGACCGGGTATCGATCCGATCGAGGTGCGGATGCGGATCGGCATGGTGTTCCAGAAGCCGAATCCCTTTCCGAAGTCCATCTTCGAGAACGTCGCTTACGGTTTGCGTCTGCGCGGCGTGCGCAATCGCGCCACGCTGGCCGAGGAAGTCGAGAAGGCGTTGCGCGGGGCCGCGCTGTGGGACGAGGTCAAGGATCGCCTGCAGGATTCGGCGCTCGCGCTGTCGGGCGGTCAGATGCAGCGTCTGTGCATCGCGCGTGCTCTCGCGACCAAACCGGAGATTCTTCTGTTCGACGAGCCGACCTCGGCGCTCGATCCGATCGCCACGGCGAAAATCGAAGAGCTCATCTCGACGCTGCGCGATCAGGTGACGGTGCTCATCGTCACGCACAACATGCAGCAGGCCGCGCGCGTTTCCGACTACACCGCGTTCATGTACCTCGGCGAGATCATCGAGTTCGACGAGGCGGCCAAGATCTTCACGAATCCGTCGAAGAAAGCGACGGAAGACTACATCACCGGGCGCTACGGCTAACGCGCTGCGGCGAACAGGCCGGCGCCGCTGCGCCGGCCCATCTTGTCGGTCCGATCAATCTCTGAGCAGGGCGTTGATGCCGACTTTGGCGCGCGTTTGCGCATCCACCCGCTTGACGATGACGGCGCAGTAGAGCCCGTATTTGCCGTTGGCCGCCGGCAACGTGCCGGGTACCACGACGGCACCGGCTGGCACGCGTCCGTATGTGACCTCATCGCGCTCGCGGTCGTAGATGCGCGTGCTCGCGCCGATGTAGACGCCCATCGAAATCACCGCACCTTCCTCGACGACGACGCCTTCGACGATCTCGGAGCGTGCGCCGATGAAGCAGTTGTCTTCGATGATCGTCGGGTTCGCCTGGAGAGGCTCGAGCACGCCGCCGATGCCGACGCCGCCCGACAGGTGCACGTTGCGGCCGATCTGGGCGCACGAGCCGACCGTCGCCCAAGTGTCGACCATCGTGCCTTCGCCGACGTAGGCACCGATGTTGACGTAGGAGGGCATGAGCACCGTGTTCGGTGCGACGTAAGCGCCGCGCCGCACGATCGCGTGCGGCACCACGCGCACGCCGTCGCTGCGCAGGCGCTCTTCGTCGTACTCGGCGTACTTAAGCGGCACTTTGTCGAAGAAGCGCGTGTAGCCGGCGTCGATCGGTTTGTTGTCATAAAGACGGAACGACAGCAGCACCGCCTTCTTGAGCCATTGATTGACGCGCCACTTGCCGTCGACCTTTTCCGCCACGCGCGCCTTGCCGCTGTCGAGCAGTGCAAGCGCTTCATCGACAGCTTGCCGTACGTCCGCAGGGGCGTTCTTCGGATTGAATTCGGCGCGTTGCTCGAAAGCGGATTCGATGAGTGCTTGCAGTGACGACATGGCGAGAAAATGACCCGTAACGAAAGAAGGGCCGAAGTTTAGCGGCTCTGCGCCGACGGACAAAGCAACGCGCGGCGCGAGCTGCGGCGACGTGCCGTCACTGACCTTTCACGTAGTCTCTGATGCGCTCCGCCGCCTCGATACATTCAGGCACGCTTGCGACGAGCGAGATGCGTACGCGGCCCAAACCTGGATTGCCCTCGGCGCCTGCGCGCGCGAGATAGCGGCCGGGCAGGAGCGTGACGTGCTTACGCGTGAAGAGCTCGCGCGTGAAACGCTCGTCGTCGCCCACGTGCGGCCAGAGATAAAAGCTCGCGTCGGGCAGCTCGACGTCCATGACCTCGCGCAGAATCGGCACCACCGCGGCGAACTTCTCACGATACAGGCGCCGGTTCTCGGCGACGTGAGTATCGTCGTTCCACGCGAGGATGCTGGCGAGCTGTGTGTGAATCGGCATCGCGCCGCCGTGGTACGTGCGATAGAGCAGGAACGGTTTGATCAGCTTCGGATCGCCGGCGACGAATCCCGAACGCAGGCCCGGCACGCTCGAGCGCTTCGACAGGCTGTGGAAGACGACGCAGCGTTCGAAGCTCGTGTGTCCCGCGGAAAGTGCGGCTTGCAGCAGGCTCGGCGGCGGATTCGCGTCGTCGAAGAAGATCTCGCTGTAACACTCGTCGGACGCGATGACGAAGTCGTAACGCTCTGCAAGCTCGAGCGCGCGGCGCAGGTAGTCGAGGCTCGCGACCGCACCGGTCGGATTGCCGGGCGAACAGAGGAAGAGCAGCTGGCAGCGTTTCCAGATCGACTCTGGTACGCGCTCGAGATCGGGCAACAGGCCGCGCTCGCGATCGAGCGGGAGAAAGTACGGCTCGCCGCCGGCGAGGAGCGTTGCGCCCTCGTAGATCTGATAGAACGGATTCGGCATCGCGACGAGCGGTGCGCGCGTGCGGTCGATGACCGTCTGCGTGAAGGCGAACAGCGCCTCGCGCGTGCCGTTCACAGGCAGCACCATCGATTCGGGATCGACGCTGCCCGACGGCAGCGCGAAGCGTCGCGTCAACCAAGCGGCGACAGCGGCGCGCAGCTCGGGCAGGCCGAGCGTGCTCGGATAGCTGCCGAGCGTGTTGAGGTGCTGCGTCAGTGCGTCGAGCACCAGGGCCGGCGGCGCGTGCCGCGGCTCGCCGATCGACATGGAAATGTGCTTGACGCCTTCAGGCGGTTTGGCGCCGGCAAGCAGCGCGCGCAGCCGTTCGAAGGGATACGGCTGCAACTTCTCGAGCAGAGGATTCATGTGCGGCGATCGAGGGTTTCGGTCAGGCGGCGCGCGAGTCGTTCGCGATGCTCGCTGCTCAATGGCCGGCCGTTGGTATCGGCCACGTAGAAGACGTCTTCGGCGCGTTCGCCGACGGTCAAGATCTTGGACGTGTAGATGTCGACGCCTTCGCTCATGAAGATCTTGGCGACTTCCGAGAGCAGCCCTGGCCGGTCGCCTGCGATGAGCTCGATGATCGTGAGCTGATTGACCGGGTCTTCGCTGAAAGCGACTTGCGTCGGCGTGGAGAACATGCGCACCTGGCGCGGCGCGCGGCGTGTCACGGTAACGGCAGCATCGTCCGGGCGCGACAGCGCGATGGCGAGCTGCTGCTGGATGTCGCGCAGGCGTACCGAGTCGGCGATCTCGGCGCCGGTGTCTTCGAGGACGTGATAGATCGCGAGACTGAATCCGTCTGCTGTCGGCGTGATGCGCGCATCGACGATGTTCAGTCCGAGCTGATCGAGCAGGGCGGTGGTGCGCGCGAAGCTGTGCTGGGTCTGCGGCGTGTAGGTCGAAATGCCGGTGCCGCCTCTGCCGGAGCGCTGCTCCACGGAGACGAGCGAGGTGTCGTCAGCCGCATCGCGATTGGCGAGCATGCGCGTGTGCCAGGCGATCTCTTCCGGCGTGTGGCGCAGGAAATAAGTATCCGTGAAGCGCTGCCACAGCTCGTCGATGCGCTCGGCTGGAACGCCGGAACGCACGATGAGCTCGCGCGCACGCGCCTGGGTTTCGGCGATGAGCTGGTCTTTGTCGATCGGCGTTTCGAGCCCGCGTCGTAGCGCCTGTTTGGTGCGCTCGTAGAACTCGGCAAAGAGTGCGGCCTTCCAGTTGTTCCAGAGCTTTGGATTCGTGCCGCGCACGTCGGCGACGGTGAGCACGTAGAGGTAATCGAGGTGCGTCTGGTCGCCGACAATCTGAGCGAACTCGTGAATGACCTTCGGGTCGGAAATGTCCTTCTTTTGCGCCGTCACCGACAGCAGCAGGTGATGGCGCACGAGCCAGGCGACGAGCCGTGCATCGTAGGGCGACAGGCCTTGTTCGAGACAGAACGCTTCGGCGTCGACGGCGCCGAGCTCGGAGTGATCGCCGCCGCGTCCCTTCGCGATGTCGTGGAACAGCGCCGCGAGGTAGGCGAGCTCGGGCTTCGGCAACGACTGCATGATGCGCGAGAGCTCGGGCAGCTCATGATCGTACTTCGGCATCGCGAGCCGCCGCAGATTGCTCACCACGAAGAGCGTATGCGCATCGACCGTGTACGCGTGGAAGAGGTCGTACTGCATGCGCCCGACGATGCGGCCGAACGCTGGGATGTAGCGGCCGAGCACGCCGTAGAGATTCATGCGCCGCAGCTCGTGCGTCACACCCACCGGCGCGGACAGGATCTCGAGGAAGAGCCGGTGATTGCGGGGATGCTGGCGGAACTCTTCGTCGATGAGCCAGAGATGGCGCGTCAGCTGCCGAATCGTCGAGGCACGCACGCCGCGTACTTCGGGGTGCTGCTGCAGGATCACGAAGATCTCGAGCAGCGCCGACGGATAGCGGTCGAAGACGTCGTCTTGCGTGATCTCGAGATAATCGTTGCGGATCTGAAATCGCGGGTTGACCGGGATCGGATCGCTTGCCGCGTCGAAGATGATCGCCTCGCGGAAGAGCTGCAGCAGCATTTCGTTGAGGAGGCTGACGTCCATGGCAGTGCGGTAGTACCGCTGCATGAACTGTTCGACTGCGAGGGTGTAGCTCGCGTCTTCGTAGCCGAACATTTTCGCCAGCTTGATCTGGTGATCGAAGAGCAGGCGATCCTCGCGCCGCTTCGTGAGCACGTGCAGAGCGAAGCGGATCTTCCATAGATAGGCCTGCGCAGTCTTGAGCTTGCGCAGCTCGCTCTTGGTCAAAAAGCCGTGCTCGACGAGCTCATCGAGCGACTCGGCGCCGAAGTGGCGCTTGGCGACCCAGCCGATCGTTTGGATGTCGCGCAACCCGCCGGGGCTCGATTTGACGTTCGGCTCGAGGTTGTACGCGGTATCGTGGTAGCGGTGATGGCGGGCGAGCTGCTCGGCGACCTTGGCCTCGAAGAATTCCTTGGTGGGCCAGACGCGCTCCGGCGCGAGCGCTCGGCGCATCGCCTCGAACAGAGATTCAGGACCGCACAGCAAGCGCGCTTCGATGAGCGTGGTCGCGACGCTCACGTCCGCGGCGCTCTCGCGCTGACAGTCGTCGATCGTGCGCACGCTGTGGCCGACCTCGAGCCCGATGTCCCACATGAACGTGAGGAACTTCTCGAGGCGCGGCTGCCAGGGTGTGGCCTCGCTCTTCGGCAGCAGAATGAGAATGTCGATGTCGGAGCAGAGATTGAGCTCGCCGCGGCCGTAGCCGCCGACCGCGATCAATGCGATTTCGCGGGCGTGCTCGCCGAGGTGCGCATGCCAGGCGCTCTTGAGAAGAAGATCGACGAGGCGCGCGCGGTCGCGGACCAGCCGCTCGACGGGTTCTTCGTCGAAGAAGCGCTGCTGCAGCCGTGCATCGCCGTCCGCCAGCGCGCTGCGGAAGGTGGCGATGTCGAGGCTGTTCGCCGCGAGTGAGGTTTGCAGGTGAGTCAGGTAGTCCCAGACCGGATCGCTCACGCTGCTCGTGAGCTCCTCGATGTCCTCGGTCGTGATGACGGGCATGAAGCGGGGCGCTCAGCGCTCGGCGGCGCCGAGCGTGAGCACTTCGCAACCGGTTTCGGTGACGAGAACGGTGTGCTCCCACTGCGCCGAGAGCGAATGGTCCTTGGTGATCACGGTCCAACCGTCGGCGAGCAGGCGCACGTGGCGTTTGCCGGCATTGACCATCGGTTCGACCGTGAAGGTCATGCCGGGCACCAGCTCCATGCCGCGGCCGCGCTCGCCGTAATGCAGGATCTGCGGATCTTCGTGGAACCCGCGCCCGATGCCGTGCCCGCAGTACTCGCGCACGACGCTCAGGTGATGGCTTTCCACGAATTCTTGAATCGCCGCGCCGATATCGCCGACGTGCCCGCCGGGACGCACCTGGCGAATGCCGATCCACATCGCCTCGCGCGTGATGTCGATCAGCCGCTGCGCCGCGGGGGCGATCTTGCCCACCGCGAACATGCGGCTGGAATCGCCGTGCCAGCCGTCCTTGATGACGGTCACATCGATATTGATGATGTCGCCTTGCTTCAGGCGCTTGTCCGGGCTCGGAATCCCGTGGCAGACGACGTGGTTGACCGAGGTGCAGATCGACTTCGGAAAGCCCCGGTAATTGAGCGGCGCGGGAATCGCCTTCTGCACATTGACGATGTAATCGTGGCAGCGCTCGTTCAGCTCTTCGGTCGTCACGCCCGGAACCACGTACGGCTCGATCATGTCGAGCACGTCCGCTGCCAGGCGACACGCGACCCGCATTGCTTCCTGTTCAGCTGGCGTTTTGATGGTGACTCCCATGGGACGGGACGCGTTCGGGATGATGGAAGAGCGACCAGCCGCGGATGGCGCCGCCTTGGATGTCAGTGATTGCAGTAGGCCGCGCATTTAATCGTGGGATATCTGCTGGACAAGACGCGGGGAAAAATTCGCGACCATCGTTGGACCATGGTCGAGTTTATGGTATAAAGCGCGCGTTTTTTTGGCAACGAAATCTCTTCGTTTCACTTAACCCTTAACACTCACACTCAGCCGGCACATACGACGGGGTGCTTACTTCCGCTGGCGGACGTAGGTCGTCGTATGGGGCGAGTGGAGGCCTAACCCCTAAGGAGACTCGATCATGGCCAGCGTGTCCATGCGACAGATGCTGGAAGCGGGCGTTCATTTCGGACATCAGACCCGCTTCTGGAACCCCAAGATGGCGCCCTACATCTTCGGGGAACGTAACCGAATCCACATCATCAACCTCGAGAAGACGCTTCCCCTCTACAACGAGGCTGCCGCATTCGTGCGTCAGGTCGTTGCCGACGGCGGTCGGGTGCTCTTCGTCGGCACCAAGCGCTCCGCGCGCGAAGCGATCAAGAACGCAGCGCTCCGTTGCGGCATGCCTTATGTCAGCCATCGCTGGCTTGGCGGCATGCTGACCAACTTCAAGACGGTGCGTCAGTCGATCAAGCGCTTGGCCGAGCTCGACGAGATGGCCCAGAACGGCACGCTCGATCAGCACAGCAAGCGCGAAGCGCAGGGTCTGCGTCGCGAGCGCGACAAGCTCGAGCGCAGCTTGGGCGGCATCAAGGACATGGAGTCGCTGCCCGACGTGCTGTTCGTGATCGATGTCGGTCACGAGCGCATCGCCGTCAGCGAAGCGAAGAAGCTCGGCATTCCGGTGGTCGCGGTCGTCGATACGAACTGCTCGCCGGATGACATCGACTACGTCATTCCGGGCAACGACGACGCGATGCGCGCCATCCAGTTGTATGCCGAGGGCATCGCGGATGCCGTGATCGAGGGTCGCTCGGCGATCCCCGAAGTGCCGGCCGGCGAGGATGAGTTCGTCGAGCTCGACGAAGAAGGCAAGCCCAAGGCGAAGCCCGGTGCGCCTGCACCGCGCCGCGGCAGAACGGCCGCTGTCAAGAAGAAGGCGCCGGCTCGCCGTCGTGCGGCCGAGAAGGTCGAAGACGAGCCCGTCGAGGATGTGGCGGTCGACGACGTCGACGGCGATGTCTCGCCCGAGGAGTTCATGGCACGGCGCCGCGCCGCTCTTCAGAAGCGCAAGCCGACGGCAGCCGATTCGTCTGCGGAGTAGTTCATGGCGGTCACAGCAGAAGCAGTCAAGTTGCTCCGGGAGCGCACCGGGGCAGGCATGATGGAGTGCAAGAAGGCACTCGTCGAAACGAACGGCGACCTCGAAGCGGCCGCCGAGCTCATGCGCAAGGCCGGTCTGGCCAAGGCCGACAAGAAGGCGGCCCGCGTGGCGGCCGAAGGCGTCATCGTCATCGAGCGCAGCGCCGACGGCAAGCGTGCGGCGATCGCCGAGGTGAACTGCGAGACCGACTTCGTCGCCCGCGAGCAGGACTTCCAGGGTTTTGCGAAGGACGTGGCCAAGCTCGTGCTCGAGCAGCGTCCTGCATCCCTCGAGGCGCTCAACGAGCTGAAGCTCCCGAGCGGGGCGACCGTGGATGAGACGCGCCGTGCGTTGATCGCCAAGATCGGCGAGAACATCAGCGTGCGTCGCTTCGAGGTCCTCGAGGCGCAGGCGATCGTCGGCACCTATCTGCACGGTACGCGCATCGGTGCGCTCGTTGCGATGAAGGCGGGCGATGAAGCGGTCGCGAAGGACATCGCGATGCACGTCGCGGCCGTCAACCCGGCCCGTATCGCGGCCTCGGACGTGCCGAAGGAAGAGGTCGAGCGCGAGCGTGCGATCTTCCTCGAGCAGGCGAAGAACGATCCGAAGTCGGCCGGCAAGCCGCAGGAGATCGTCGAGAAGATCGTCGAGGGCAAGGTCCGCAAGTGGCTGAGCGAGATCACGCTGCTCGGACAGCCGTTCGTCAAGGACGACAAGCAGACCGTCGAGCAGTATCTCAAGAAGGCCGGCGGTGAAGTCGCGGCGATCGTCCGCTACGAGGTCGGCGCCGGTATCGAGAAGAAGCAGGAAGACTTCGCGGCCGAGGTCATGAAGCAGGTACGCGGCGAGTAACCGGCTCCCTGCTCGAGACTCCTCAACAGAACCCCGCTTCGGCGGGGTTCTTTATAATGGCGCGTGTAAACCCTACGCGGTGAGCTTCCGGCCCGTTCGGTTCGCGACGAAGCGGAAAAGACGGCGCGGCAAGTGCTACTGTTCGGATAATTGAAGCAAACTCGTTCTCGAAGAAGGCGTTCATGACAGCAAGCAAAGAGGCGGATGGACGGTTATCGGGCGATCCGGCCGGATCGGGATTGCGGCGTATCCTCTTGAAGCTGTCAGGCGAGGCCTTGATGGGGGACGAGGACTACGGCATCGATCCGAAGATGCTCAAGCGCGTCGCGAACGAAATTCGCGAGGTCATGAGCCTCGGGATGCAGGTGGCCGTCGTCATCGGCGGCGGCAACATCTTCCGCGGCGCCGGGCTCGCACGTGCCGGTATGGATCGCGTCACGGGCGATCACATGGGCATGCTGGCGACGGTGATGAACTCCCTCGCCATGCAGGATGCGATCGAGGCGCTCGGACTGCACGCGCGCGTCATGTCCGCGATCCGCATCAACGAAGTCTGCGAGGAGTACATCCGTCGCCGCGCGGTGCGTCACCTCGAGAAGGGCCGCGTCGTGATCCTCGCGGCCGGCACCGGCAATCCCTTCTTCACGACCGACACCGCCGCCAGTTTGCGAGCCATCGAGATCGGCGCCGATCTGTTGCTCAAGGCGACCAAGGTGAACGGGATCTACAGCGACGACCCGATGCGCAATCCGAACGCGACGCGTTACTCCCGGCTCACCTTCGACAAGGTGCTGATGGACCGATTGAACGTCATGGACGCGACGGCGATCGTCATGTGCCGCGACAACAATCTGCCGCTGCGCGTGTTCGACCTCACCAAGCCGGGCGAGCTGCTGCGGATCGTTCGCGGCGAAGACGTCGGGACATTGGTAGTCAACGGATAACAAGGTGGTGATGGTGGCGATGAAGGCGCGGCAAGCGAGCTAGGCAGGCGCATCGGACCTGCTTGTTGCTTGCGTCGCATTCGTCGCTTGCGTCACTCCGCAATGCGGAGACCAGCATGATCGAAGACATCAAGAAGGACGCAGCCGAGCGCATGCAGAAATGCGTGCTCGCGTTCAAGAACGAGCTGAAGAAGCTGCGCACCGGGCGCGCGCACACGAGCCTGCTCGAGCACATCAAGGTCGAGTACTACGGCACGGAAGTGCCGTTGCAGCAGGTGGCGAGCATCGCGCTCGAAGATGCACGCACGATCACCGTGACGCCCTGGGAGCGCAACATGGTGACCGCCGTGGAGAAGGCGATCATGAAGTCCGAGCTCGGCTTGACGCCGAACACGGCCGGCACGGTGATCCGCGTGCCCATGCCGCCGCTCACCGAGGAACGCCGTCGCGATCTGACGCGCGTCGTGCGGCAGGAGGCAGAGAATGCGCGCGTGGCCGTGCGCAACGTGCGGCGCGACGTCATGAACGACCTGAAGGACATGCTCAAGGAGAAGCTCGTGTCGCAGGACGACGATCGCCGCGCCCAGGAAGAGATCCAGAAGCTCACGGACAAGCACATCGCCGAGATCGATCAAGTGCTCGCCGAAAAAGAAAAAGAGCTCATGCAGGTTTGACGTTCGGTGCAAGCGCGAGAGACGTCGTTTCGCGTGCCTCGGCACGTCGCCGTGATCATGGACGGCAATGGCCGGTGGGCGGCTGCCAGAGCGCTGCCGCGTCCCGCCGGTCACAGCATGGGCGTGCGCTCGGTCAGGCAGATCGTCGAGGGCTGCGCGAAGCGGGGCATCGAAGTCCTGACATTGTTCGCGTTTTCCAGCGAGAACTGGAAGCGTCCCAAGGAAGAGGTTTCGATGCTGATGGGACGCTTCTTGGAGGCGCTCGACAACGAGGTCGATCAGCTGCACGAGAACGGCATCCGCCTGCGTTTCATCGGCAATCTTGCGCAGCTGTCGGAAGCATTGCGCGAACGCATGCTCGCCGCGATGCGCCTGACCGAGAACAACGAACGCATGACGCTCGTGATTGCGGTCGCCTACGGCGGGCGCTGGGACATCACGGAGGCGACGCGGCAGATCGCCGCCAAATGCGCTGCCGGCGAGCTGCGCGCCGAGGATGTCGATGAGCAAACCGTCGCCGAGCATCTCGCGCTGCGCGGGTTGCCGGATCCCGACCTCTTGATCCGCACGGGCGGCGAGCAGCGCGTGAGCAATTTCCTGCTCTGGAATCTCGCATACACCGAGCTTTATTTCTCGAACACTCTTTGGCCGGATTTCGGCGAAGAGGAACTCGCCCTCGCGCTCGAACACTTTGGTCGGCGTCAGCGGCGCTTCGGTTTGACGCCGAGCCAAGCGGAGGGCCGCTGATGCTCAAGCAGCGCGTGATCACGGCACTCGCGCTTGCTGCGGTTGCGTTGCTCGCCATCTTCCTGCTGCCGACCTCGGCCATCATGGTCGTGCTCGGCGTGCTCGTGGCGGCCGGCGCGTGGGAATGGTCGGCGTTCCCGGGTTTCACGAGCCTCGCGGCACGGATCGCGTACGTAGGCGCGATCGTGCTCGGCATAGGCATCGTCGCGGCGCTCATGATCCGCGGTAGCGACGTCAGCGTCGTGCTCTACACGGCGGTTGCGTGGTGGCTGGTTGCGCTCGTCTGGGTCACGACGATGCCTGGACACGTCAACCGGGCGACTGCGGCGCTTGCTGGATTGGTCGTGCTGATTCCTGCCTGGTTGGCGCTCGTGCGGCTGCACGAGCACGGACCGACGCTCATGCTGTTCGTGCTCATGCTCGTGGTCGCAGCCGACGTCGGCGCTTATTTCTGCGGGCGGCGTTTCGGGCGCACGAAGCTTGCGCCGCAGGTGAGCCCGGGCAAGACATGGGAAGGGGCGATCGGGGGCTTTGCGGGTGCCGTGCTGGTGGCCGTCGCGGGCGCGTTCTGGTTCGCCGTGCCTGCGCTGCCGTTCGTTCTGCTCTCGGCGGCGACTGCCATCGTGTCGATCGTGGGGGATCTCACCGAGAGCTTGTTCAAGCGCCATGCCGGCGTGAAGGACAGCGGCAGTCTGCTGCCGGGGCACGGTGGGGTGCTCGATCGCGTCGATAGCCTCACCGCGGCGGCGCCTGTCTTCCTGGTCGGCCTGGAGCGGCTCGGGTTGTTCCGATGAGCGAGCGTACGCGCGTTGCCATTCTCGGCTCCACCGGCAGCATCGGGCTCAACACGCTCGATGTGCTTGCGCGGCATCCCGACCGGTTCGAGGTCTTCGCGCTCGCGGCACGCCGCAATGCGGCGGCGTTGCTCGAGCAATGTCTGCGCTACCGGCCGCGCTACGCAGTCGTCGTGGACGACGGTGCGGCCAAGCGCTTGCGCGAAGACTTGCGCGGTGCCGGCAGCACGACGCAGGTGCTGTCGGGCGCGAGCGCGCTCGAGGATATCGCTGCGCACCCTGACGTTCACACCGTCATGGCCGCCGTCGTCGGCGCGGCGGGGCTGCGTCCTACGCTCGCCGCTGCTTGCGCAGGCAAGCGCATCCTCCTGGCGAACAAAGAAGCGCTCGTCATGTCCGGGCCGCTGTTCATGCAGGCGGTTCGCGAGGGCGGCGCCACGCTGGTGCCGGTCGACAGCGAGCACAATGCCATCTTCCAGTGCATGGGCGGCGATCAGCCGCGCGGCGTGCGCCGCATCCTGCTCACGGCCTCGGGCGGTCCGTTCCTCAGGGCTTCGGCGCAATCGTTGCGCAATGTGACGCCGGAGCAGGCCTGTGCGCACCCGCGCTGGGTGATGGGGCGCAAGATCTCGGTCGATTCGGCGACCCTCATGAACAAGGGACTTGAGCTCATCGAGGCGTGCCTGCTCTTCGGACTGGCACCTTCGCGCGTGGAAGTGGTCGTACATCCGCAGAGCATCGTGCATTCTTTCGTGGAGTACCTGGATGGCTCGATGCTGGCGCAGCTCGGTAACCCGGATATGCGTACGCCGATTGCCCACGCACTCGGTTGGCCGGACCGGTTGATCTCCGGTGTAGAATCCTTGGACATCATCCGTACGGCACGGTTGGATTTCGAGGCGCCCGACGTCGGGCGCTTTCCGTGCCTGCGGCTCGCACGGAACGCGGCGGAGGCGGGGGGCACCTCGCCTGCGGTACTGAATGCGGCGAACGAGGTCGCGGTGGAGGCGTTCCTGGAGCGGCGGCTGTCGTTCGTGGACATTCCCGCCGTGATCGAGAGCGTGATGGCGCAGCATCGTACTCAGCCGATCGGGTCTCTTGACGACGTCTTGAGCGCGGACGAGTGGGCGCGTCAGCAGGCGCGCGCCGCCATCGCGGTCACCGGAGCTTGTGCATGATTTCGCCGCAAACGCCATTCGACTACCTGACGACGATCCTCGCGTTCATCGTGGCGATCGGCGTGCTCGTCGCGGTGCACGAGTTCGGTCACTTCTGGGTCGCGCGCCGCTTGGGAATCCGTGTCCTGCGTTTCTCGATCGGTTTCGGTAAGGCGCTCTGGAGCCGCACGAGCCGCAAGGACGGAGTCGAGTACGTCATCGCGGCCTTGCCGCTCGGGGGCTACGTGAAGCTGCTCGACGAGCGCGAAGGCAACGTCCCTGCCAGCGAGGCGCACCGGGCTTTCAATCGCCAGCCCGTCTGGAAGCGTATTGCCGTTCTGCTTGCCGGCCCCGCGTTCAATCTGATCTTCGCGGTGTTGATGTACTGGATTCTCTTCGTTGCCGGCGTGCCCGCGCTCAGGGCATTCGTCGGCGAGGTGGCACCGGACTCCATCGCTGCCGAAGCGGGGCTACGGCGCGGCGATCAGATCGTTGCAGTCGGCGGCACGCGCGTCGAAACGCTCGAAGCGGCCACGCTCGCCATCCTGCAGGATCTGGTCGACGATGGCACGATCGCGATGCGGGTGCGCGGCACCGACGGGGCCGAGCGCGATCTCACGCTCGTCGCCGGCGAGCGCGCCCGTGCGCTCACCGAGCCGGACGCCTTGTACCCCGGACTCGGCTTTCAGATCGGCCGGCCACGCGTGCCGGCGGTCATCGCCAAGGTTCGCGATAACAGTGCCGCGGCTCGGGCAGGCTTGCGCGCGGGCGATGAGATCGTGAGTTTCGACGGCGAGCCGATCGACGATTTCGCTCAGCTCGTGCGCTTGGTCGAGCCGAAGGCGGGCGAACGGGTCATGCTGCAGGTCAAGCGCGACGGCCAGATCGTCGAGGTACCGGTCGAGCTTGCAGCCGAAGAGGTCGGCGGCCGGCGGATCGGCCGCATCGGCGTCGAGGCCAACATGGAGCAGCTGTTCGCGCTGCAGAAGTACGGTGCCGTTGCTGCACTCGGTCAGGCGACCGGCAAGACTTGGGACATGTCGACGTTCACGCTGCGTATCATCGGACGTATCGTGACGGGCGATGTCTCGTTGAAAGCGATTTCGGGACCGATCAGTATTGCGGAAACAACAGGCTTTGCCGCACGCCAGGGGTGGCGCACGTTTCTCAGCACGCTCGCCATCATCAGCATCAGCCTCGGTATCCTGAATCTCCTGCCGATTCCGATCCTGGACGGCGGGCAGGTGGTTTATCAGCTCGCGGAACTGGTCAGGGGACGCCCGGTCTCAGAACGTGCGCTGCTGGTCGGACAGCAGATCGGGATCGCGATGCTGCTCTTGATGATGACGGTCGCCTTTTATAACGACATCGCACGACATCTAAATTAGTTCATGCATCTTCGCTCCATCATTCATGCGACGCTGGCGCTCGCCGCGGTCGGCATTGTCGATGCGCCCACCAGGCTGGCAGCGGCGCAGGGGATCGCCGATCAGGGTTTCGTGGTCGGGGACATCCGTATCGAGGGCCTGCAGCGCATTTCCGAGGGCACGGTCTACAACTACCTGCCGGTGAACATCGGCGACCGGCTCGATGAGCGGCGCATCGCGGAAGCCTTGCGCGCCCTGTTTTCGACGGGGTTCTTCCGGGACGTCGAGTTCCGGCGCGAGGGCGGCACGCTGGTCGTGGCAGTGCTCGAGCGTCCGTCGATCGAGAGCTTCGAAATCAAGGGCAACAAGGACATCAAGACCGAGGATCTGCAGCGCTCGCTGCGCAACGTCGGTTTGGCGCCGGGCAAGACCTTCGATCAGTCGACCCTCGATGAAGTGCGGCAGTACTTGACCGATCAATACTTCGCGCGCGGCAAGTACAGCGTGCGCGTCGACACTCAGGTCGAAGAGGTGCCGGGCAACAAGGTCAAGCTCACGATCGACATCAAGGAAGGCAAGCGCGCGCGCATCCGCCAGATCAACATCGTCGGCAACACCGCGTTCGAGGACAAGGAGCTGCTCGAGCAGTTCGAGTTGAAGACGCCGAACTGGCTCTCCTGGTATCGCCACGACGATCGCTACGGCCGCGAGGCGCTCTCGGGCGACTTGGAGAAGCTTCGGTCGTATTACATGGATCGCGGCTATGCGAACTTCGCGATCACCTCCGCGCAGGTTGCGATCGCGCCGGAGAAGGACGACATCTTCATCACGATCAATATCGACGAAGGTGACGTCTACAAGATCTCGGAGCTCAAGATGGCCGGGAACATGGTCGTTCCCGAAGCGCAGCTGCGTCAGCTCATCATGCTCAAGCCCGGCGATACGTATTCGCTGCGCCGCGTGACGGCCTCGGCCGATGCGATGAAGGCGCGCCTCGGCGTGAGCGGCTATGCGTTCGCCACGATCGACCCGGTGCCGCAGATCAACGAAGAAACCAAAGAGATCGCGATCACCTTCGTGGTCGATCCGAAGAACCGCGTCTACGTTCGCCGCATCAACTTCAATGGCACCTCGTCGGTCAACGACGAGGTCTTCCGCCGCGAGATGCGCCAGCTCGAAGGCGCGTATCTGTCGAACGCCTTGGTCGAGCGTTCCAAGCAGCGTATTCAGCGGCTGCCGTTCATCGAGGATGTCGAGGTCGAGACGAATCAGGTGCCAGGCGCAGCCGACCTCGTGGACGTCGACTTCAGGATCAAGGAGGGTCTGCCGGGTCAGTTCGGCGGCGGTATCGGCTATTCCGAGTCGCAGTCGATCATCCTGACCGGTAACTTCGTGCACTCGAACTTCATGGGCACCGGCAATCGTGTGGCCGCCGAGATCAACTCGGGCCGCTACTCGAAGATGTTCGGCTTCACGCACACCGATCCGTACACCACGATCGACGGCGTGCAGCGCACCGTGTCGCTGTCCTATCGCGACATCACGCAGCTGACCTCGGCGACCTCCGACATCGATACGCAGACGATTTCCGCCACGCTCGCGTACGACTTCCCGCTCTCCGAGTATCAGTATTTCGGCGTCGGCATCACGGCGCAGCGCGCCGAGCTCCTCGGTACCGAGACGGGCAGTGCGCAGCAGGTGCTCGAGTGGCTGCGCAACAACGGCAATACGCGCGTGCAGTGCTTCCAGGTGATCGCCGACGACGACTGCAACGATCAATTCGAGACCGAGATCGTCAGCAGCTCGTTCAACACATACGAGCTCAACCTGGGCTGGCGCTACGACTCGCGCAATCGCGCGCTGTTCGCCGATCGCGGCATGCGTCACCGCTTCAATGTGAGCTACACGCTGCCGGGCTCGGACGTCGAGTTCTGGAACGTCTCGTACGACTACCGCCAGTTCGTCCCGCTCTGGCGCAACTTCACGCTGATGTTCAACGTCGAGCTCGCGTATGGTCGTGCGCTCGGCGACACGACGGCGATCCCGCCCTACAGGCAGTTCTTCGCCGGCGGCCCCGACTCGGTGCGCGGCTTCCGCGAGAGCCGTCTCGGTCCGAAAGACAACTTCGGCCGGCCCTTCGGCGGCAACATCAAGACCATCGCCCAGACCGAGCTGCTGCTGCCGATGCCCGAGAAATGGCGCAACAGCGCGCGGTTCAGTCTGTTCTACGACATTGGTAACGTCTTCAACGATCAGAAGATCGCGTTCTACGGCCCGCGCTTGTCGGCCGGTCAGCCGCTGGTCCCGGTCGACTACGACTTCAGCTATGATGAGCTCAAGCAGTCGGTCGGCGTTGCCGTTCAATGGCTTGCGCCGCTCGGCGTGTTCCGCTTCAGCTATGCGCTCCCGCTCAACGCTGATCGCGAGGACAGGCCAGGACGGTGGGGGGATGAGACCGAAGGCTTCCAGTTTTCTATCGGTCAGGCCTTCTAACTCGTTACTATTACACGTTTGATCGAGCAGGCTGCCGGCCAAGGGGCCGGCGCTTACCCAAGGCGATAAATCGAGGTCGATCTCATGACGCGTTTGAGTCTTTGTGGTTGGGTCGTAGCTGCAGCGCTTGCGCTTGCCGTGCCTCTGAGCAGCGCTCAGGCGCAAATCAAGATCGGTGTCGTCAATGTGCCTAAGCTGCTCGAAGAGGCACCGCAGGCGAAGATGGCCATGCAGGCGCTGCAGGATGAGTTCGCGCCGCGCCAGCGCGAGATCATCGCGGCTCAGAACGACCTCAAGGCGAAGGAAGAACGACTCAAGCGCGATGGCGCCGTGATGGCGGAGAACGAGCGCCGCGCGGCCGAGAAGGAGCTGCGCGACAGCCAGCGCGAGCTTGCTCGCAAGCAGAACGAGTACGTCGAAGACCTGAACCTGCGCCGCAACGAGGAAATCAACAAGCTGCAGCGGTCGTTGCTGCTCGAGGTGCAGGCCTATGCGCGCAGCGCCAACTACAGCCTCGTGGTCGGCGACGGCGTGCTCTATGCCGACGAGTCGATCGACATCACGGCGCAGGTGCTGAACGCGCTGCAGGCGCGTGCCAAGAGCTCCGGCAGCACACCCACGCCCGCCAAGCCTGCGCCGAAGCAGTAACGAGGCGAGCGCTTCGCCTCTCATCGGAGCGCATATCAGGTGGCGACGGGCACGACCCTAGGCGAGCTCGCTGTTCGTTTCGGGCTCGAGCTGCGGGGCGACCCGAGCGTGCGAGTGTCGCATGTGGCGACGCTCGAGCACGCCGATGGCGCATCGATCAGCTTTCTCGCCAATCCACGCTACAAGCGCTTCTTGGCGACGACGCGCGCGGCGGCGGTCATCGTCGAGCCAAAGCTGGCCGATGAAACGCCGGTAGCCGCGTTGCTCGCCAAGAATCCTTACGCAGCCTACGCCAGAATTGCCGCGCTCCTGCATCCGCCGCGGCCGGTGGCGCCCGGGCGACACCCGACTGCAGTCGTCGATCCCGCTGCGCAGGTGGCCGAGAGCGCGGCCATCGGCGCCCATGCCGTTATCGGTGCGGGCGCGAAGATCGGACCGCGCGCCGTCATCGGCCCCGGCTGCGTGGTACTCGAAGACGTCGAGATCGGCGCGGATACCCGCTTGGTCGCCAACGTTACGGTGTGCAGCGGCGTCGTGATCGGCGAGCGCTGCCTGATTCATCCCGGCGTGGTGATCGGTGCGGACGGCTTCGGGCTCGCGCCCGACCGTGGCGAGTGGATCAAGGTGCCGCAGGTCGGCGGCGTGCGCATCGGCAACGACGTCGAGGTGGGCGCGAATACGACCATCGATCGCGGCGCGATCGAGGACACTGTCGTCGAAGACGGCGTCAAGCTCGACAATCAGATTCAGATCGCCCACAACGTGCGCGTCGGCGCGCACACGGTGATTGCAGGCTGCACCGGCGTGTCGGGCAGCACGACGATCGGCAAGCGCTGCATGATCGGCGGTCAAGTGGGCATCGCAGGGCATTTGAGCATCTGCGACGACGTGGTGCTGACTGGGCGTTCGTTCGTCTCGAGCAGCATCCACAAGCCGGGGACGTATTCGAGCGGCCTGCCGGTGGAGGAGGCGAGCAGCTTCCGTAAGAACGCCGCGCGTTTCTATCAGCTCGATGCATTCGTGCGCGAGATGCGGCGCTTGCATCGCGACGCTGGCGAGGCCGACGCAGACGAGGGATCATCCACGCAATGACGTGCGATCCGTAGAGAGAGAAGAGAGACGCGAGTGGCAGAAGCAACGACAAACGATATCGTGACGATGGACATCGACGAGGTGATGCGGCGGCTGCCGCATCGCTACCCGTTCTTGCTCGTCGATCGTGTGCTCGAATGTCAGCCGGGCAAGACCATTCGGGCGCTCAAGAACGTGACGATGAACGAACCGTATTTTCCCGGCCATTTTCCGCATCGGCCCGTGATGCCGGGCGTCATGATCTTGGAAGCCTTGGCGCAGGCGGCCGGCATCCTGGCGTTCGTGACGGCGGGTGTCTATCCAGACGAGAATCGGCAGCTGTACTTCGTCGGCATCGACAAGGCGCGCTTCCGTCGGCCGGTGCGGCCTGGCGATCAGCTGATCCTGGAAGCGACGCTCGAGCGGTCCATTCGCGGCATCTGGAAGTTCACGACGATCGCCAAGGTCGATGGTGAAGAGGCGACGAGCGCCGAGATGATGGTCGCTCCCGGAGAGACGAAGTGAACGACGCACGCAACGACCGCGCAGTGCGGCTCGGCATCGTCGATTGGCACTGACATTGTTATGGCGATTCACCCGACGGCAATCATCGATCCACGCGCGAATCTCGACAGCGACGTCGAGGTCGGCGCCTATACCGTGATCGGTCCCGATGTGACGATCGGGTCGGGCTGCAGGATCGGGCCGCACGTGGTGATCGAGGGTCCGACCACGATCGGTCGCGACAATCACATCTTCCAGTTCGCCTCGATCGGTGCGGCACCCCAGGATCTGAAGTACAAGGGCGAACCGACGCGGCTCGAGATCGGCGATCGCAATTCGTTCCGCGAGAACTGCACGATCAATCGCGGCACGACCAAGGACAAGCTGGTCACGCGCATCGCCAACGACAACCTCTTCATGGCCGGCTCGCACGTCGGGCACGACTGCGTGATCGGCTCGCATTGCGTGTTCGCGAACTACGCCACGCTCGGCGGCCACGTCGAAGTGGGCGACTGGGTGCATCTGGGCGGTTTCGCCGGCGTGCATCAGTTCTGCAAGGTCGGCGCGCATGCGTTCATCGCGAACAACACCGCGGTGACGCGCGACGTGCCGCCGTACATCATGGCGGTCGGCCGTCCGGCCGAGCCGCACAGCATCAACGCCGAGGGCTTGAAGCGGCGCGGATTCACCGCGGAGCAGATCCGCAACATCCGCGAAGCGTACCGAGTGCTCTATCGCTCGGGGCTGAAGCTGAACGAAGCGATCGAAGAGCTCGAGCGGCGGATGGCCGCGCAGCCCGAGCTCGTGCCGTTCGTTCAATTCCTGCACGAGTCGACGCCGCGGCGCGAGCGGGTAGGGATCGTCAGATGAGGCCCGAGGCTCGGGGCCTGAGGCTCGGGCCGCCACGCGACACGAACCGATCGCCTGCGATGCAGGCGTGCCGCGAGGCCTGAGCAGATGTCGAGCGGCGTCAGCCCAACGTCTTCAGAGTCCACCCCGCTGTTCGTTCTCGTTGCCGGTGAAACCTCCGGCGACAATCTCGGCGCTCAGCTCATCGAAGCCATTCGCGCGCGCCTGCCGCAAGCGCGTTTTGCCGGTATCGCAGGGCCGCGCATGATCGCGGCCGGGTGCGAGGCGTGGGAGCAGGCGGAGAGCCTGGCGGTGATGGGCCTGTTCGAGGTGCTGCCGCATCTGCCGCGTCTGCTGCGCATTCGCCGCGAGCTCGTCAAACGCGTGCTGCGGGCGCGTCCGGTCGCGTACATCGGTGTCGACGCCAAGGAGTTCAATCTGCGCCTGGCGCCGTTGCTCAAGGCGGCCGGCATCACGACGGTGCAGTACGTGAGCCCGCAAATCTGGGCCTGGCGCCAAGGCCGCGTGCGCACGATCGGCCGGGCGGTCGATCTCGTGCTATGTCTGCTGCCGTTCGAAAAGCGCTTCTACGACGAGCACGGCGTGCGCGCCGAGTTCGTCGGTCATCCGTTGGCGGATCGCGTGCCGCTCACGCTCGACAGCACGCAGGCGCGAGCGACGCTCGGCCTCGATCCTGCGAAACGTTACGTCGCGCTGCTCCCCGGAAGCCGGATGGGCGAGGTGCAGCGCTTGGGTCCGGATTTCGCGCGCACGGCAGCATGGCTCGCCGAGCATCGCAGCGACCTTGGCTTCGTGGCTGCGCTCGCAACGCCGCGGGTGCGTGCGGCATTCGTCGAGGCGCTCGCGCAAGCGGGTATGACCGACCGGGTCGTGCTGGTCGACGGGCAGGCGCAGCAGGTGATGGCGGCGAGCGACGTGGTCTTGCTGGCTTCGGGCACGGCGACGCTCGAAGCGTTGCTCGTCAAGCGTCCCATGGTCGTGGCGTATCGCTTAGGTGCGCTGACAAGTTTTTTGCTCAAGCGCTTGAAACTGTTCAAGGCACCGTTCTTTGCACAGCCCAACCTGCTCGCAGGCCGTCAGGTCGTCCCTGAGTTCTTCAACGAAGCCGTCCGCGCGGAGATCCTCGGTCCTGCCGTGCTCGAGCAACTCGAACGTGCGGATCGCGGCGAGCTGGTGCAAACTTTCACGTCGATTCACGAGACGCTTCGGCGCGATGCGAGCGCGCGTGCCGCCGAAGCGATTCTCGCCTTGGTAGAGCAGCAGCAACCGGCCGCTCACGGATAGATCGAGCGCGAAGGCTCGTGCGGCGCTCGATTCGGCCGCGAGGATTCAATCGAAGAAGAGAATGAGCGCGCATCCGGTTCATTTGTCATTGCCGCTTGCGGCTCCCGGTTTCGTAGCGGGTGTGGATGAAGCAGGACGCGGTCCGCTGGCAGGGCCGGTGGTCGCGGCTGCCGTGATCTTGGATCCGCGCAAGCGCATCCGCGGCATTCGCGATTCGAAGGAGCTCGAGCCCGAGGAGCGCGTCGAGCTCGCCGACAAGATCCGTCGCAATGCGCTCGCTTGGGCGGTCGCCTGGGCGGATGTCGAAGAGATCGACGCGCACAACATTCTCGAAGCGACGTATCTCGCGATGCGACGCGCGCTGGTCGGCTTGCGCATTCATCCGGCGCACGTCGAAATCGATGGCAATCGCTGTCCGTCGTTCGCGGAGCTGCCGCTCAAGTGCAGCTTCGAAGCGATCGTCGACGGCGATGCGCGGCGTACCTGCATCGGTGCTGCGTCGATACTCGCGAAAGTGACGCGCGACGAGATGATGCTGCGGCTCGATGCGATCTATCCGCAGTACGGCTTCGCCGCGCACAAAGGCTACGGCACGCCGCAGCACTACGAGGCGCTCGGGCGCTACGGGCCGTGTCCGATTCATCGCAGGAGCTTCGAGCCCGTCCGGCTCGCAGCGCGCGGCGCATCGGCCGTCGCGCGCTGAGCATTTTTTCGTTGCCGATTACGACGCTGGACCATCAGACCGCCAATACTTCGCCGAACCGCGCAATGTTCGTTCACCTTCACCTCCATACCGAATACTCGCTCATCGACAGCGTGGTGCGTATTCAGAGCGAGGCTGAAGGGATTCCGGGGCTCATGGAATCGGTGGCTGCGGCCGGGATGCCCGCCGTCGCGCTCACGGATCAGAGCAATCTCTTCGCGATGGTGAAGTTCTACAAGGCGGCGCAGGCGGCCGGCATCAAGCCGATCATCGGAGTCGACCTCTTGATTCGCGAAACGGGCGAACGCGCCGAGCCGTCCAAGCTCGTGCTGCTCTGTCAGAACACAGAGGGGTATCTCAATCTCTCGCGGCTCGTGAGCCGCTCGTATCTCGAAGGCCAGTCGAAAGGCGTCGCAATGGTCGATCGAGCCTGGCTCGATCGCAATACGGTCGCCGGTCTGATCGCCTTGTCCGGCGGGCGGGAAGGCGACGTCGGCCGCGCACTGCTCAACGGCCGTGAAGAGGAGGCGCACAAAGCGCTCGAGTTCTGGCTGGATCTCTTCCCCGATCGCTACTACCTGGAGCTGCAGCGCACGGGCCGGCAAGGCGAAGAGCCTTATATCGAGGCTGCATTGCAGGTCGCCTACGCGCGCGGCATTCCCGTCGTTGCGACGAATGACGTGCGGTTCATTCGTCCGGAAGACTTCGAGGCGCACGAGGCGCGTGTCTGTATTCACGACGGCACGCTGCTCGACGATCCGAAGCGTCCGCAGCGCTACAGCCCGCAGCAATACCTCAAGTCGCCGCAGCAGATGATGGAGCTGTTCAGCGACGTTCCCGAGGCGATCGAGAACACCGTCGAAATCGCGCGCCGCTGCAATCTCGAGCTCAAGCTCGGCAAGTCGGTGCTGCCGCCGTATCCCGTGCCCGAGGGCATGACGACCGAGGACTTCCTGCGCGAGGAAGCAAAGCGAGGTCTCAAGGCGCGTCTTGCCAGCATGGCGGAGCAGGGCGGCGACAAGAGGACACGCACCATTCCGGAAGAGCGCTATTACGAGCGGCTCGAGACCGAGCTCGGCGTCATCTGCCAGATGGGCTTTGCGGGCTACTTCCTCATCGTCGCCGACTTCATTCGCTGGGCGCGCGAGAACGGCGTGCCCGTCGGGCCGGGTCGCGGCTCGGGCGCAGGCTCGCTCGTCGCCTACGCGATCGGCATCACCAATCTCGATCCGCTGCAGTACGACCTGCTGTTCGAGCGTTTCCTCAATCCGGAGCGCGTGTCGATGCCGGACTTCGACGTCGACTTCTGCATGGACGGGCGCGACCGCGTGATCGAATACGTCGCGAATCGCTACGGGCGCGATCGCGTGTCGCAGATCATCACGTACGGCACGATGGCGGCCAAAGCGGTGGTGCGCGACGTCGCGCGCGTGTACGGCTTGAGCTACGGCTTCGCCGATTCGATCGCCAAGCTGATTCCCTTCGAGCTCGGCATCACATTGAAGGACGCGCTCGAGAAGGAGCCGGAGCTCAAGCGGCGCTACGAGACCGAAGAGGAGACGGCCGCCGTCATCAAGATGGCGATGTCGCTCGAAGGCCTCGTGCGCAATGCCGGCATGCACGCGGGCGGCGTCGTGATCGCGCCGTCGGTGCTTACGGATTTCACGCCGCTCTTCTGCGACGAATCGGGCGGCAGCGTCGTTACGCAGTTCGACAAGGACGACGTCGAGGCGGTCGGCCTCGTGAAGTTCGACTTCCTCGGCCTGCGCACGCTCACGATCATCGATTGGGCGGTCAAGACCATCAATGCCGAGCGCGCGCGCAAGGGCGAGCCGCCGCTCGACATCATGAACGTGCCGATGGACGATCCGGCGACGTACGACCTGCTCAAGCGCTGCGAGACGACGGCCGTGTTCCAGCTCGAATCGCGCGGCATGAAGGATCTCATTCGCCGTCTGCAGCCGGACTGCTTCGAAGACATCGTCGCGCTCGTCGCGCTGTTCCGTCCGGGTCCGCTGCAGTCCGGCATGGTCGATGACTTCATCGCGCGCAAGCACGGCAAGACCACCGGACCGATCGACTATCTGCATCCCGACTTGAAGCCGGTCTTGCAGGCAACCTACGGCGTCATCCTGTATCAGGAGCAGGTGATGCAGATCGCGCAGGTGCTTGCCGGCTACACGCTCGGCGGCGCCGACCTGCTACGCCGCGCGATGGGCAAGAAGAAGCCCGAGGAGATGGCCAAGCAGCGCTCCATCTTCATCGATGGCGCGACCAAGCGCGGGGTGGACCGCGACACGGCGGCGCACATCTTCGATCTCATGGAGAAGTTCGCGGGCTACGGCTTCAACAAGTCGCACTCCGCAGCGTACGCGCTGCTGTCGTATCAAACCGCCTGGCTCAAGGCGCACTATCCGGCGGCCTTCATGGCCGCAGTCTTGTCCTCCGATATGGACAAGACGGACAAGGTCGTCGCGCTCAAGTACGAATGCGATCAGATGGGGCTCACGGTCGAGCCGCCGGACATCAACCATTCGCACTACATGTTCACGGTCTCGGGCGAGCGCACGATTCGTTACGGGCTCGGCGCGATCAAGGGTGTGGGCCGCGCGGTGATCGAGAGTCTCGTCGCGGAGCGCGAGGCGAACGGGCCCTATCGCGATCTGGCGGATCTCTGCCGGCGCAGCGACATGACGCGCATGAATCGGCGCGTGTTGGAGGCGCTGATTCGCTCCGGCGCCGCCGATTCGCTCGGGGCCAATCGCGCCACGCTCATGCACGCATTGCCGGCGGCGATGCAGCTGGCCGATCAGACCATTCGCGCGCGCGTCGTCGGCCAGGACGATTTGTTCGGCTTGCTCGATCCGACCCCGCAAGCCGCCGTGCCGTTCGAAAGCGAAGTGCTGCCGGAATGGAGCCGGCGCGTGCGTCTCGAAGGCGAGCGTGAGACGCTTGGTCTTTATCTCACCGGACATCCTTTCGAAGAGTTCGAGCAGGAGGTGCGTTCGATCGCAAGTCGCATCGCGGATGTGACGGGCGATCGGCCGGCGCCGGCCGGCAACGAAGGCTTCCGTTTCCAAGGCAAGCCGGTGACGGTTGCGGGCATGGTTTTCGACGTGGGCAAGCGCGGCGGACGCGTGATCTTCACGCTCGATGATCGCAGCGGCCGCCTCGAAGTATCGATGTTCGAGGAAACTTGGCAGCAATATCGCGCGCTCATCGCGAAGAGCGCGATTCTGGTGGTCGAAGGATCGCTGCGGTTCGACGAGTACAGCGAATCGTGGCGTCTGACCGCCAAACGCGTGATCGACATCGATCAGGCACGCGAGCAATACGCACGGCGGCTGCTGATTCGCTGGCCGGAAGGCGCAAATCGCAGCTTCGTGAAGACGCTCGAGAATACGCTGCGGCCGTTCCGTGGCGGGCGCTGCATGGTCGGCATTCGCTACCAGAGCAAGGATGCGCGCGCCGATCTCGTGCTGTCGGAGGAATGGACCGTCAAGCCGACGCGCGAGCTCACCGAGAAGCTGGCGCAGCTCTGCGGCAACGACGGCTTTCGCTTGTTCTACACGCCGAAGCTCGATGCTTGAGCCGGCAGGGAAGGCAGGCGGCAAGGGCGGTCAGCCTTGCGGACATGACCGCCCCCGAACCGGCAGCGCCCTTACTGGCGCACCGCCTCGACTTGAATCCTCAGATCGACGTTCATGTCGAAGCCGAAGCTCTTGCCGTAATCGATGCCGAAGTCTTCGCGGTTGAACGAGGCGAGCGCGTTCGCTCCGCAGACTTCCTTACCGTGCATCGGATGCTTCATGCACTTGAAGCGGTCGATCGTGAGCGTCACGGGCTTGCTCACGTCGCGGATCGTGAGCGTGCCTTCGACGGCCGTCGGCTTGTCGCCCTCGAAGCGCGCGAGCTTTCCCTGGAACTTGATGGTGGGGTACTTCTCGACGTCGAACATATCGGGCGACATCGCATGCTTGTTCATGTCGTCGAGACCGAAGTCGATCGACGCGGCGTCGATGGTCACGTCGATCGTGCCAGTCTTCGCTTCACGGTCGAGGACGATCGTGCCCGAGCTGCTGTTGAACTTGCCGCGCCAGATGGACAGACCGCCCATGTGGTCGGCTTCGAAGCTCGGGTACGTGTGGGTCGGATCGATCTGATAGGTGACCGGTTCGGCGATGGCCAGCCCGCCGAGCACGAGCAGCGGCGTCAACGAAGAGAGCCAGATACGCTTTTTCATTTTCTACTTCTACCTCTTTGGGACCAATGACATTCGCCAACGACGAGCGCTCGAGGGCGCTCGTGCATTCGAAACGGGATGTCCTCAGCCGCCGGCTTTTTTTACTTTGAAGCCGCGGCGGGTCAGCTCTTCGACCAGGCGGTCGCGGTGCTCGCCTTGTATTTCGATGCGACCGTCGACGACGGTCCCGCCCGAGCCGCACTTTTTCTTGAGCTCGGTGGCAAGGGCTTCGAGCTCCGGTGCAGGCAATCCGAGCCCCGTGATGACGGAAACGCCTTTGCCCTTGCGGCCCTGCGTCTCACGACTGACGCGCACGACGCCGTCGGTCTTCGGTTTGCCGGGAGTGCCTTTCTTGCACACGCAGTCGCGAATCGCGCGCAGGCAGTTGGGACAGCGCTCGCCGATACCCGTGGAATAGACGATGCCGCCGCCGTCGGTGAGGCGGCTTCGGTGCGAAGTCGACATGCACGTAGTGTAGCAGCGAGCCGTCGTCGTTTTGTGTAGCATCCGTCGGACGGGTATCCGGACCGACGCGGCGGCTCGCGCTAGAACGGAGCCTCATAGAACGAGAGGCGCCCGGCTCATGGGCCGGGCGCCGCTGACGGGGTGAGAGAGGAGGGGGAGATCAGCTCGGGCGCGAACGATCGCGCACTTCTTCGGGATCGTGTTCCTTGGCGCGCTGTTTGGCCTCTTCTTCCGCACGACGAATCTCGCGCTCTTGCTCGCCATGCACATCGCCTGCGCGCTTGATTTCCTCTTGCCCGCGTTCGGACTCGACGAACTTGCGCGTGGCGTCGCGGTAATTGCGGTCGGCAGTTTTGTTGCCTTCGCCTTCGTTTCGAGGGGTCGTTCCCATGGCGTGCTCCTTCGCGAAGTTGGAAAGTAACAGCGCAACGCGCCGGAGCAGAGCTGGTTCCGGGTGTCCTTGAGCCATGTACGGTAACGCTTCTCGCATGTACTGGATCCTAGCTGCAGTTTGTCTCATCGTGATGCTCGCGGTACCGCGACTGCGGCCCGTTGCGCTCGGCGGTCTCGTCATTCTTGGCGCGCTGCTCGTGTGGGGCATGGTCGAGCGATGGCGCAGCGTCGAGCCCCTCTCCGAGGTCGAGCGCGGACGTCCGACGCGTCCGGCGAGCTCTGTCGAGACCGTGCCGGTGGAGGAGATCGGGCTCGAGCGCTTGCAATTGACGGGCGGAGGAGCGCCGTTTCGCCTGACGGGTCGCGTGGCGAATCGGTCCGCGACGATGCAGCTCAAGTCGCTGATGCTCGATATCACGCGGCGCGATTGTCACGCCGAGTCCCTCGATCCGAGCGGATGTACGTTGTTGTGGCAGACGCGCCAGTGGATCGAACTGTCCGTGCCGCCGCGCGAAGAGCGCGAGTTTGCGGTGGCAATCTGGGCGCGCGGCGAGGCGCCGCGTCCGATCGGTATGGTGCGCGACGAATTCAAGATCATCACGGCCAACGGGCAGACCGTGCCGCAGACGAGCACCGGCGAGACTGCGCCGTGACTGAAGCCAAGGTCAGCCACGCGCCAGCGCGGATGCAGACGGCGCTTTGTTACTTGATCGCGGGTTGGTCAGGATTCTTCGTGATGGCCGTCGAGCTGCTCGGTGGGCGACTCCTGGCGCCGACATTCGGCAGCAGCATCTATGTTTGGGGCGCGATCATCACGGTCTTCATGCTCGCGCTATCGCTCGGTTACCTTGCCGGCGGCCGTTGGTCGACGCATGCGCCGAGCGTGCGTCGGCTCGGGCTCATTCTCGGCGCGGCAGCGGCAAGCCTCGTGCCAACGCTCGTGCTCGGCAATGCCTTGCTCGATCGCGTGGCGATCGCAGTGCCCGATCCGCGCTTCGGCTCGTTGTTGGCATCGGCGACGCTGTTCTTGGTGCCGACATTCTTTTCGGGGATGGTGTCGCCTTACGCCGTGCGCTTGCTGGTGCGGGAACGTGCGACGTCGGGCCGGCATGCAGGTCAGCTTTATTTCGTCTCCACGTTCGGCAGCGCGGCCGGCACGCTGCTCACGTCGTTTTATCTCGTGTTGCTCTTCGAGGTCGATCGCATTCTCATGTTCTTGATTGCGATTTCGCTCGTGCTGGCGAGCGTCGCGTGGCTCGTCCGCGGTGATGCCGATGCGAGCCGGTGAACGCACGCGCGCGGCGCTCAAGGCATCGTTCGTCGCGCTGCTGGCCTGCGCGGGCTGCGGCACGAGCGCGAGCGCCGACGGGATGAAGCTCGTGCACGCCGAGCGCTCGCTCTATCGCGAGGTGCTCATCTACGAACGCCGCGGCATGCGCTGCATGTGCTTCACGCGCGAATGCCGCATCGGTCGGCAGACGTGCATGGATCCCGACCATCCCGATCGCATCGTCATGAACTATCCGCGGATGATGCTCGCGGCGCTCTATGCGAATCCCGAGCCGCGTTCCGTGCTGATCATCGGACTCGGCGGCGGCACGTTGCCGCGCGCGCTGCAGCAGCTCCTGCCGCAGGCGCGCATCGACATCGTGGAGATCGATCCAGCCGTCATCCGTGTCGCGAAGACGCATTTCGGATTCACCGAGACAGCCAACGTGCGCGCGGTGGAGGCTGACGGTCGCGTCTTCGTGAAGCGGGCGCTGCGCGAAGAGCGGCGTTACGACCTCATCATGCTGGATGCATTCGATCACGAATACATTCCCGAGCATTTGCTCACCCGCGAGTTTCTCGCCGAGGTGAAGTCGCTGCTTGCCCCGGGCGGCGTGCTGGCCGCGAACACCTTTTCGTCGAGCCGGCTCTACCACCACGAGTCCGTGACCTATGCCGCCGTCTTTCCGGAGTTCTATTACCTCAAGAAGGACAACCGGGTGATCATCGCAACCAATGGTCCGCTGCCGTCGCAGGAAGTGCTGCGCGCGAACAGCGAGCGTTTCGTAGAGGAGTATCGGCGCTTCGGCTTCGATGCGGCGCAGATGCTGGCGCTCTTTCGCACCACGCCCGACTGGAATCGCGAGGCCCGCGTGCTCACCGACCAGTACTCGCCGGCGAACCTCCTCAACCTGCGCTGACGTTCGCCGTGCGCCGAGCTCGCCGCCGCGCGCGCAGCTCTTTGCGCCGGTGGCGCGCTCTGCGAGAGTATTCTTCGTCTGCTCGTTCTTACGGAGATTGCGGTGGCCACGAAGGCAAAGAGCACTGCCAAGCGTAAACGCGCGCCGGCGCGGCGTAAGACCCCGAAGAAGGCGGCGCCGCGAACGCGCGGGATCCGCCCGGAGGAGTGCCGCATCGAGTCGCTGCCGCCGCAGGCCGCCGAGGTGGTAGGGCGTATCGAGCGCGAAGGCGGCGTGGTGGTCGGTAGCTATTACGAGCCGCTCGGCAAGAATCCGCTCTTGCTGGCGGCGCTGCCGATCGAGGCAGTTGAGCCCACGCCATTCCAGCGCGATCTCTCGGATGCGCACTACAAGAAGCTCGCCGGGGTGATCGATCGGACGGGCTTCTTTCTCGATCCGGTGATTGCGATCACGGCGCCCGAGCGCGGCTTTTGGACGCCGAACGGACGTCACCGGCTCGAAGCGATGCGCCGGCTCGGCGCGAAGTCGATCGTGGCGATCGTTGTGCCGAAGCGCGAGATCGCCTGGCAGATCCTGGCGCTCAATACCGAGAAGGCGCACAACTTGCGCGAACGTGCGCTCGAGGTCATCCGCATCTACAAAGGGCTCATCGACGAGGATGGGGATCGGCCCGAGAAGGACTTCGCCTTCTATCTGGAAGAGCCCGCACTCGTCACGCTCGGGCTGTGCTACGAGCGCAAAGGCAACTTCGCGGGCGGCTCGTACCATCCCATCCTGCGCCGGTTGGAAGAGTTCTCGAGCGAGCCGTTGCGCAAGATGCTGGCGCAGCATCAGCGCATCGCCGATGCGCTGTTCGATCTCGACGCACGCGTCGGCGAAGTGGTGGAGAAACTCAAGGAGCGCGGTCTCGTCAGTCCGTATCTGCGTTCCTTCGTGGTGGCGCGTATCAATCCGCTGCGTTGGATCGCGGACGACCCGCCGCCGCTCATGGAGGTGCTCAAGACCATGCGCGAGCGTGCGGCTCGGTTCAACGTGGACAAGGTCAAGCCGCAGGATCTGGCGCGTAGCGGCGGGCCGCCGGCGGAGGAGTAGGGGGCTTTGCCGGACGGCGGCTAGGGCGTACCGGCCCCGGTGCCGGTGGGCTTGTCCGCGGGCCGGCCGGGAGGATTTCCTTGCCCTGAGCCCGTGCGCCCGCTATTTTCCGCGTCCTCAAAAGCTGGGAACCCACGTTCTATGGCAATGAATTTCCTCGACTTCGAGCAGCCCATTGCGGAGCTCGAAGCGAAGATCGACGAGCTCAAGTTCGTCTCGAGCGACGCCGAAGTGAACATTGGCGAGGAGATCGCCCGCCTGCGCGCGAAGAGCCGCGCGCTGACGACGAGCATCTTCTCGAACCTCACGCAGTGGCAGATCGCGCAGCTCGCGCGTCACCCGCAGCGTCCCTACACGCTCGATTACGTGAGCGCGATCTTTACCGATTTCCAGGAGCTGCACGGCGACCGCATGTACGCGGACGACCACGCCATCGTCGGCGGCCCGGCGCGCCTCGACGGCCGCCCGGTCATGATCATCGGGCACCAGAAGGGTCGCGACACCAAGGAGCGCGTGCGTCGTAATTACGGCATGCCCAAGCCCGAGGGGTATCGCAAGGCGCTGCGCTTGATGAAGCTCGCCGAGCGTTTCCGTCTCCCGCTCATCACGTTCATCGATACGGCCGGCGCCTATCCGGGCGTGGGCGCGGAGGAGCGCGGCCAGAGCGAAGCGATTGCGCGCAACCTGTTCGAGATGGCGCGCCTGCAGATCCCTGTCATCAGCGTCGTCATCGGCGAAGGCGGCTCGGGTGGCGCGCTCGCGATCGGCGTGTGCGACCGCTTGCTGATGCTCCAATACAGCATCTATTCCGTGATCTCGCCGGAAGGATGCGCGGGCATCCTCTGGCGCAGCGCGGACAAGAAGGATCTTGCTGCGGAGGCCATGGGCGTCAGTGCCGAGCGCATCGCGAAGCTCGGCGTCGTCGACGAGGTCATCAAGGAGCCCTTGGGCGGCGCGCATCGCGATCCGCAGGCGATGGCCGAATCGGTGCGCGATGCGCTGCTGCGCCATCTGAACGATCTCGAATCCCAGCCCATCGAGCAGGTGCTCGAAACTCGCGCGCGGCGTCTGCGCGGCTACGGCGTCTATCGCGAAACCTGATCGGACGCGCGCCGCCGCCGGGCACGGCACCGGCGCAAGCTCGTCTCTTCGCCGTCACGGTGGCCGATGTGAGCACGTTTACGCCCACGCTCTTGGCCGACTCGTTGCGTCGGCTGTTGCCGCCGGATGCGAACAAGCTCTGCGTCGCCTACAGCGGCGGGCTCGACTCGACCGTCTTGCTCGTCGCGCTGTCGCAGCTGCGAGCGTCGGCAGGCTATGAGCTGCGCGCGCTCCATGTCGATCACCAGCTGCAAGCAGGGTCGGCGCGGTGGGCGCAGGAGTGCCGCCGACGTGCCGCACAGCTTGGCATCGCATTCGAGAGCCTGCGTGTCGAAGTGCGTGCGCGGGATCTCGGGATCGAGGGGGCCGCGCGTGCGGCGCGCTACGAGGCGCTCAAAGGTGCGCTGCGAGGAGGCGAGGTGCTCCTGACAGCGCACCATGCGGACGACCAGCTCGAAACCGTTCTCTTGGCGCTCGTACGTGGTGCCGGGCTGCGCGGCTTGAGCGCGGCGCCGCCCGTGCAGCGGTTCGGGATCGGCTGGCTCGTGCGGCCGCTGCTCGAATTCACGCGTGCCGAGCTAGAAGCCTGGGCACATGCCGCAGGGCTCGAGTGGATCGACGATCCGACGAACGAGCATCTGCGCTTCGATCGCAATTTCCTCCGTCACGACATCGTTCCGAAGCTCCGTGCGCGCTGGCCGCAGGTCGCGCGCAGCGCGACGCGTTCGGCCGCGCATTTGACGGAAGCAGAACAGCTCCTCGACGAGCTGGCGGAGCTCGACTGGCAGCGCGTGGGGGTGGGGCAGTGTCTCGACGTGTCGAAGCTGCGCGAGCTGAGCGGGCCGCGACGACGCAACGTGTTGCGGCATTGGCTGCGCGCGCGCGGTGTGCGGGCGCCGTCGACGCGCCGCCTGGCGGCGATCGAATTCGACATGCTGGCCTCGCAAGCAGACCGTGTGCCAGTCGCGAAGCTCGATCACGCCGAGATCCGTCGTCATCGCGATCTGCTGTATTGCGAGCCGGCGCGGCCGGCGATTTCCCAAGAAGTGATGAGCTGGGATACGCACCACGAGCTTGCGCTGCCGGGGGGACTAGGGGTGCTGCGCATCGAAGCGGTGCCGCAGGGGGGTGCGGGACTGAGTCGCGCGCGCATGCCCGAGCGGCTCGAGGTGCGTTTTCGCCGCGGCGGCGAGAACTTCAAAGCCAGTGGCGATGCGCATCGGCGCTCGCTCAAGAAGCGTCTGCAGGAAGCGCGCGTACTGCCTTGGTGGCGCAAGCGATTGCCCCTTCTGTATGCGGGCGAAGCGCTCGTCGCCGTCGGCGATTTGTGGGTGAGCGATGCATTTGCGGCGCGCGCGGAGGAAGACGCGGTGCGCATCGTGTGGGCTGATCGACCGCCATTGTTCGCGCCGCGCTGAAGATCGCTAGCGCATCGTACGCCGGAACGCAACTTCAATCTGACGCCAAGAAAGCGCACGTTTCGGCCACCCCTCACTTTCATCGGTACGTGCTCTCGGCTACACTGCCCTCCCGTCGTAATGACAGCGATGTGCGCTGCGCATGTCGCCTTTCGAACTTCGTTCCTCTCGCGCGCGACGGTGCCACGATGACTCGTTTTATCTGTGTGACCGGCGGTGTCGTGTCCTCGCTGGGCAAGGGCATCGCGGCTGCTTCCTTGGGTGCGATTCTCGAATCGCGCGGTCTCAAGGTCAGCATGGTCAAGCTGGATCCGTACATCAACGTCGATCCGGGAACCATGAGCCCCTTCCAGCACGGCGAAGTGTTCGTCACGACGGACGGCACCGAAACCGACCTCGACCTGGGGCACTACGAGCGCTTCGTGCGCACCACGACGACGCGCAACAGCAATTTCACCACCGGTCGCATCTACGAGCGGGTCATCGCCAAAGAGCGGCGCGGCGACTATCTCGGCGCGACGGTGCAGGTCATTCCGCACGTGACGGACGAGATCAAGCACTGCATCCGTCTGGGAGCGGGCGATGCCGACGTGTGCATGGTCGAGATCGGCGGCACGGTGGGCGACATCGAGTCGCTGCCGTTCCTCGAAGCGATCCGCCAGCTCGGCGTCGAGCTCGGCCGCAACAACGTCATCTACATGCATCTGACGTTGATCCCGTACATCTCGACGTCCGGTGAGATCAAGACGAAACCGACGCAGCATTCCGTCAAGGAGCTGCGCTCGATCGGCATTCAGCCCGACATCCTGCTGTGCCGCGCGCGCCATCCGTTGCCCGAGGAGACGCGCCGCAAGATCGCGCTGTTCACGAACGTCGAGGAGCGCGCGGTCATCACGGCGATCGATGCGGACGACCTCTACAAGATCCCGCTGCTGCTGCACGAGGAAGGCTTGGACGACATCGTGGTCGACAAGCTGCGGCTCGATGTGCCGCCGGCGGACCTGAGCGAGTGGCGGCAAGTCGTCAACGCCAAGGCCAATCCGGACATGGAAGTGACGATCGCGATGGTGGGCAAGTACGTCAATCTGCGCGATTCGTACATTTCGCTCACCGAAGCGCTCATCCATGCGGGCTTGCGCACGCGCACGCGCGTCAACATCCGCTTCATCGAAGCCTCGGACGTGGAGAAGCACGGTACCGGCTGTCTCGAAGGCGCCGATGCGATTCTCGTGCCGGGCGGCTTCGGCGAGCGCGGTATCGACGGCAAGATCGCCGCGATTCGCTACGCGCGCGAGCGGCAGATCCCGTATCTCGGCATCTGTTTGGGCATGCAGCTCGCCATCATCGAATACGCGCGCAATGTCGCAGGCCTCGAAGGCGCCAACTCGACGGAGTTCGACCGCAACGCGCCGCATCCGGTGATCGCGCTCATCACGGAGTGGCAAGATCATCAGAAGGGCACGATCGAGCAGCGCGACGAGAACTCCAAGCTCGGCGGCACGATGCGTCTCGGTGCGCAGGAAGTACGTCTGTCGCACGGCTCGCGCGCGCATCAGATCTACGGCGCCGACGTGATCATGGAGCGCCACCGCCACCGTTACGAGTTCAACAACCGGTATCTGCAGAAGCTCATGAATGCGGGCATGCGCTTCCCGGGCTTCTCGCGCGATGGCCTCGTCGAAATGATCGAGCTGCCGAATCATCCGTTCTTCGTCGCAAGCCAGTTCCATCCGGAGTTCCGTTCGACTCCGCGCGACGGTCATCCGCTCTTTACCGGCTTCATGAAGGCTGCGCGCGCCTACAAGCAGCAGCAGATCCCGGTGGCAGTCAATGGCTGATGTCGCGCTTCGCGCAGCACGCACTTCGGTCAGAGCACCGGGCGCTGAGTGCCGGGCTTTGACGCGAAGCTCGTCGGTGCGTTCTTGCGGCCGGTAGCCCACGCCCGGAGCCAAGCAGCCCCATGAAACTCTTCGACTACACCGTCGACAACGATCGACCGTTCTTCCTCATCGCCGGCCCGTGCGTCGTCGAGAGCGAAGGTCTCGTGCTCGATACGGCCGGCAAGCTCAAGGAGCTGACGAGCCGGCTCGGTGTGCCGTTCATCTTCAAGTCCTCGTTCGACAAGGCCAATCGCTCCTCGCGCACGAGCTTTCGCGGACCGGGCATGGAGGAGGGGCTGCGGATCCTCTCCGAGGTCAAGCGTCAGCTGCAGGTGCCGGTGCTCACCGACGTCCACGAGGACACGCCGCTCGGCGAAGTCGCCGCCGTCGTCGACGTCTTGCAGACGCCGGCGTTTCTTTGCCGGCAAACCAATTTCATCATCAACGTCTGCTCGCAGAAGCGGCCCGTCAACATCAAGAAGGGCCAGTTTCTCTCGCCGTGGGAGATGCAGAACGTCGTCGACAAGGCGCGTTCGACGGGCAACGAGCAGATCATGGTGTGCGAGCGCGGGTTCAGCTTCGGCTACAACAATCTCGTGTCGGACATGCGCTCGCTGGCGGTGATGCGCTCGACCGGCTGTCCGGTCGTGTTCGATGCCACGCATTCAGTTCAGCTGCCGGGGGGGAAAGGCAGCGCTTCAGGCGGTCAGCGGGAGTTCGTACCCGTGTTGGCCCGTGCGGCCATCGCGGCGGGAGTCGCAGGCCTGTTCATGGAGACGCATCCGGATCCGGACAAGGCGCTCTCGGACGGTCCGAACGCCTGGCCGCTCGATCGCATGGAGTCGCTGCTGACGACACTCAAAGAGCTCGATCGAATCGTTAAGTCAAAGCCCTACGAGGAAAATTCGTTATGAGTAAGATCGTCGACATCCGCGGCCGCGAAATCATCGACTCTCGCGGCAATCCCACCGTGGAGGCCGATGTCATTCTGGAATCGGGCGCGCTCGGCCGAGCGGCCGTGCCTTCCGGCGCATCGACGGGAACGCGCGAGGCAGTGGAGCTGCGCGACGGCGACAAGAGCCGCTATCTCGGTAAGGGCGTGACGAAGGCGGTGGCCAACGTCAACGGCGAGCTCAAGAAGGCGCTCGTCGGTCGCGATGCCGCCGATCAGGCACAGATCGACAAGATCATGATCGAGCTCGACGGCACCGAGACCAAGTCGCGCCTCGGCGCCAATGCGCTGCTCGCCATTTCGCTCGCCACGGCGCACGCGGTGGCGCGCGAGACGAAGCAGTCGCTGTTCCGCCTGCTGGGCGGTCCGGGTCCGAAGACGCTGCCGGTGCCGATGATGAACATCATCAACGGCGGTGCGCATGCGGACAACAACGTCGACATCCAGGAATTCATGATCCTGCCCGTCGGCGCGCCTTCGCTCAGCGAAGCGCTGCGTTACGGCGCCGAGATCTTCCACACGCTGAAGAAGGTACTGCACGCGCGCAAGCTCGCGACGTCGGTCGGCGACGAGGGCGGCTTTGCGCCGGATCTGCCGTCGAACGAAGCGGCGCTCGAAACCATTCTCGAAGCGATCGAGCGTGCGGGCTACAAAGCCGGCAAGCAGGTGTTCCTGGGCCTCGACGTGGCGAGCTCGGAGTTCTACAAGGACGGCGTCTACCATCTCGAGTCGGAGAATCGTCAGTTCACCTCGGCGCAGTTCGTCGATTACCTCGAAGGCCTCGCCAATCGCTATCCGATCATCTCGATCGAAGACGGCATGAGCGAAGGTGACTGGGAAGGCTGGGCGCTCTTGACGCAGCGTCTCGGCAAGCGCGTGCAGCTCGTCGGCGACGACCTGTTCGTCACGAACACGAAGATCCTGCGCGAAGGCATCGAGAAGAAGATCGCGAACGCGATTCTCATCAAGCCGAACCAGATCGGCACGCTCACCGAGACCTTGGCGGCCATCGATCTTGCCGCCAGCGCGGGCTATGCCTCGATCGTCTCGCACCGTTCGGGCGAAACCGAAGACTCGACGATCGCGGACATCGCGGTGGCGACGCGCGCGACGCAGATCAAGACCGGCTCGATGTCGCGTTCGGATCGCATCGCGAAGTACAACCAGCTGCTGCGCATCGAGTCCGAGCTCGGCAGCGAAGCCCGTTACGCGGGTGCCGAGGCGTTCCCGGTCCCGCTTCCTGGGGTTTGATCGCCCAACGCGATGAAGTATCTCGCTGCCGCCTTGCTGGTCTTGCTGGTGCTGCTGCAGTACCGGCTTTGGTTCGGCGACGGCGGCCTGCGAGAGGTTCATCGTCTCCGTCAGGAGATTGCCGCGCAGCGCCTCGACAACGAGGCGCTGCGCGAGCGCAATCGAACGCTCGCGGCCGAAGTGCAAGATCTCAAGAAGGGCACGGTGGCGATCGAAGAGCGTGCGCGCACCGACCTCGGTATGATCGGCAAGGGGGAAACCTTCTTTCAGGTCGTCGAAGACGAGAAGCGCAGCGACGTTGCGAGCGACGACGATGCGAACCCCGACGCGACGCCTTGAGGGCGCAAGGTCGGTGACGGCGTCATGAGTCGAGCACCCCGTTTCTGGGGCGTGATTCCTGCAGCGGGCAGCGGCCGGCGCATGGGATCGTTCGATCGTCCCAAGCAATACCTCACGCTGTGCGGACGTCCGCTGATCGAGTGGGCTGTCGCGCCCTTGCTCGAGCACGTCGCCATCTCGGCCGTCGTCGTGGCGGTCGCGCCCGACGATCCATTCTGGAACCAGACCTCGCTGGCCGCACACTCACGCGTTCGCCGCGTGGCGGGCGGGGCTGAGCGTGCCGATTCGGTACGAGCCGGCATTGCCGCGCTCGCCGGCGAGGCGGCATCTGACGATTGGGTGCTCGTGCACGATGCTGCGCGTCCTTGCTTGCCTGCCGAGGATGTGGAACGGCTGATGACCGATCTCGCCGATCACCCGGTCGGTGGCCTCCTTGCGACGCCGGTGGTCGATACGCTCAAGCGCGCCGATGCCAAAGGCTGCGTGGCGCAGACCGTGCCGCGCGAAGGACTTTGGCGTGCGCTCACGCCGCAGATGTTTCGCTTCGGCGTGCTCGAGCGTGCCTTGCGTACCGCGGCCGAGCGGAGCGTGTCGGTGACCGATGAAGCACAGGCCGTGGAGCTGCTCGGTCTTGCGCCGAAGCTCGTGCCGGGCAGTGCCGACAATCTCAAGGTGACCACGCCGCCGGACCTCGAGTGCGCGGCGCAGATCTTGGCATCGAGGAGAGCATCATGAGCGAGTGGCGAGTGGGGCAGGGCTTCGACGTGCATGCGTTCACGGACGGCGACTTCGTGACGCTGGGCGGCGTGAGAATCCCGCACTCGCGCGGCGTCCTCGCGCATTCGGACGGCGACGTCTTGCTGCATGCGGTGTGCGATGCGCTGCTCGGCGCAGCAGGGTTGGGCGATATCGGTATGCACTTTCCCGACAGCGATGAACGGTGGCGCGGTGCCGACAGTCGCACCTTCGTGCGGCATGCGCGCGCGCTCATCGCCGAGCGCGGCTATCGCGTGGCCAATGTCGATGCCACGGTGATCGCAGAAGCGCCGCGGCTCGGCAAGTACCGCGAAACGATGCGAGCCAACTTGGCAGAGGATCTCGGCATCGACATGGCGCGCGTGAACATCAAGGCGACGACGACCGAAAAGCTCGGCTTCATCGGACGTGCCGAGGGCTTAGCGTGCCAGGCCGTCGTATTGCTGCAAACCATCGCTTGATCGCCACGCCCTTCCTCGACGTTCCCACTGCGCTCGGCGGACCGCTCGGCACCGCGGTGCTGCGGCGTGCGCCCGAAGACTTCGTCGTGCGCGAGTGGCTCGGGTTCGACGCCGACGGGGATGGCGATCACGTGCTGCTCAAGGTGCGCAAGCGTGGCGCGAACACGCATTGGGTGGCGCAACAGCTCGCACGAATCGCGCACGTGCCGGTCCGAGACGTGGGGTATGCCGGCCTCAAAGACCGCGCCGCCGTGACGGAACAGTCCTTCACGTTGCCGCTGCGATCGCGCGTCGCGCTCGGCGAATGGGTGGGAGTCGCAGGCGAGGGGTTCGAAGTGATCGCCGCGGCCCCGCATCGGCGCAAGCTCAAGCGCGGTGCGTTGCGCGGCAACGAGTTCGTGATCGTGCTGCGCGAGTTTACCGGTTCGCTGCAAGCGCTCGAAGAACGGTTGGCTGCGATCGCGCGCTGCGGCGTCCCGAATTACTTCGGGCCGCAACGCTTCGGGCGCGCCGGCAACAACCTCGTGACGGCGGAGCGCTGGTTCAGCTCGGGCGAGGCGCCTCCTGACCGCTTGCAGTGCGGCTTTGCGATCTCGGCGGCACGCGCTGCGCTCTTCAATGCGGTCCTCGCGCGTCGCGTCACGGAGCGCACCTGGGATCGCTTGCTGCCGGGGGACATTGCCAATCTCGATGGGAGCGGCAGTATCTTCGCCGTGGACGATGTCGACGCAACGCTCAATGAGCGCTGTGCCGCGCTCGACATTCATCCGACCGGACCGCTCTGGCATGGAGAGTCGCTTGCCGCGCGGGAGGTGCGCGCGCTCGAGCAGGCGGTCGCGCAGGAACATGCAGTGCTCTCGGCTGGACTTGCACGGCTCGAGCTGCAAGCCGAGCGGCGCGCACTGCGCGTGCGCGTCGGCGAGCTGCGTTGGCAGATCGACGGCACCGATGTCACGCTCTCGTTCCGTCTGTCGAAGGGCGCCTTCGCGACGGCCGTGCTGCACGAGATCGTCGCCAATGCGTTTGCGGTCGCCGGCTTGGATGCCGAGTAGCTGCGTGCGCGCGGCGGTGGGCGGCTTACGGCTCAGGTTGCGCCGTTTACGTGCGCAGCAAGACGTAGAGCGCGCCGCTGCCGCCGTCGACGGCGCGGGCGGATCCGAACGCAAGCACATCGTCCGAGCGCTGCAGCCAGTGATTCACGACGTTTTTGAGGACAGGGCCACGTGGTCCGGAGCGCCGTCCCTTGCCGTGAATGACGCGCACGCAGGTCAGGCGCCGAGCGATCGATTCGGCAATGAACGCGCGCAACGCAGCGCGCGCTTCGACGGCCGTCAAGCCGTGCAGATCGATTTCGGCATCGACGGCGTAATGGCCGCGACGCAGCTTCGTCAGGATGCCAGGCGGCACGTGTGGGCGGCGGAAGCTCAGCTCATCGCCGGTACCGAGCACGGCATCGTCTGCGGGCGGCAGCAGGCTTTCCCTGAGCACTTCCTGTTGGTCGGCGCGCGTGAAGCGTGCGCTCGGCACCGGTTTGGGGCGCGCGAGCGCCTCACGCGGCTCGACCGCAAGCGGTTTGACGCCGCGCATGTGCTCCCTGAAGAGTTCTCGCTCGTCGGACTCGCTCACGGTTGCCGCCTCCTCGTCGCAAGGTGTCGCCGCTCACGCGTTTTGCGCACCGTTTGCAGTATAGTGCGCATCGCGGACTTGCGGCCGTCGGGGAGGGCAAACGCGCAGTGGGCCGCACGGCGCGTTGCGAACGAATACAATCCGTACGGCAGCTTCGTGAGCTCAGGACACGTCAATCCTTGAAGATTCTGATCAGCAACGACGACGGCTACCGCGCCGAAGGCTTGCGCGCGCTCACCAAGGCGTTGAGCGAGATCGCGGACATCACCGTCGTGGCTCCGGATCGCAATCGTAGCGGCGCGAGCAATTCGCTCACGCTCGATGTGCCGTTGCGCGTGATGGAGTACGATCCGAAGCAGTATCTCGTCGTCAACGGCACGCCGACCGATTGCGTGCATCTTGCGATCTCGGGCCTGTTCGATTTCGAGCACGACATGGTCGTCTCAGGGATCAACGACGGCGCGAATCTCGGGGATGACGTCATCTACTCGGGCACGGTGGCCGCGGCGATCGAAGGGCGCTTTCTCGGGCTGCCTGCCATCGCCGTGTCGCTCGTCGTGCAGCCGAACTCCGAGCCGCATTTCGACACGGCGGCCCGCGTGGCCGTCGAGCTCGTCATGCGCGTGCAGCGCACGCCGCTGCACCAGGCCACGATCTTGAACGTCAACGTGCCCAACGTGCCTTACGACGCCTTGCGCGGCTATCAGGCGACGCGGCTCGGATTCCGGCATCGTTCCGAGCGCATCGTCCGCTCCGAGGATCCGCGCGGGCGGCCGGTGTACTGGGTCGGGGCGGCCGGCGTCGGTCACGATGCCGGCCCGGGGACCGACTTTCACGCTGTGGCGAACGGTTACGTGTCGGTGACGCCGCTGCAGATCGACCTGACGCGTCACGCGATGCTCGAGGATGTACGCGAATGGTTGCAAGGGCGTCCGGAATGAATACGCGCGCCGGCATCGGCATGACTTCCGCGCGAACGCGCGAGCGTCTCGTGCAGCGCTTGCGCAGCCAAGGTATTGCCAATCCCTTGGTGCTCGATCAGATCCGCAACGTGCCGCGGCACCTGTTCGTCGACGAAGCGCTCGCGACGCGCGCGTACGAAGATACGGCGTTGCCCATCGGTCACGGGCAGACGATCTCGCAGCCTTATGTGGTGGCGCGGATGACCGAGGCGCTCATCGAGAGCGGCACGCCCGGCAAGGTGCTCGAGATCGGCACGGGCTGCGGCTATCAGACGGCCGTGCTCGCACCGCTCGTGCGTTTCATTTTCAGCGTCGAGCGCATCAAGGCGCTGCTCGATCGGGCACGGCTGCGCTTCAAGGAGCTCGGCATCAGCAACGTGCACCTGCGGCACGGCGACGGTTTTCAGGGCTGGGCGGCGCACGCGCCGTACGATGCGATCTTGATGGCGGCGGCGCCGCTGGCGATTCCGCGCGTACTGTTCGACCAGCTCGCACCGGGCGGGCGTCTGATCGCGCCGGTCGGTCCCGAAGGCAAGCAGCAGCTCGTACGTGTGACCAAGCGCGGCGACGATCTGCACACCGAAGTGCTAGGCTCAGTGAGCTTCGTGCCGCTGTTGCAGGGTCTCGGGTGAACGCACGCGCCGAGCTCTCGGCGATTCAGGTTCACTACAGAATGCGGCGCGCACATTCCTTCTGGTGGACCGAACGAACCTCGGGCTGATGTCATTCGGGCTCCGTGCACGTTCCTGCATCGCTGTGCTCATGCTGGCGGCGCTCTTGAGCGCGTGCGCCACGACGCCGCCAGGGCGGCCGCAGACGTACATCGTCAAGCGCGGCGATACCTTGTACTCGATCGCGCGGCGCTACGGCCTCGACTATCGCGATATCGCACGGTGGAACGGCATCGGGCGAGATTACGTCATCTATCCGGGACAGGAGCTCAAGCTCTATCCGAGCACGCCGCCCGCTACGGCCTCGGCGACTACGAAACCGCGTTCCGGAACCAGTACCGCGCCTACGCGTGCGCCTCCAGCGAACGTTGCGCGATTGCCGCCGATGCGTTGGCAGTGGCCCGTCGAAGGCGGCTCGGCCACGCTCACGTCGCGACCGAACGGCGGCTATGGGCTGACGATCAACGGACGACTTGGCGACGAAGTACGCGCGGCCGCCGATGGACGCGTCGTGTACACGGGATCGGGGTTGCTCGGTTACGGTCAGCTCGTCATCGTCAAGCACAACGACACGTACTTGAGCGCGTATGGTCACGCTCAGACGGTTGCAGTGCGCGAGGGCGACGTCGTGAAAGCAGGGCAGCGCGTTGCGACGATGGGCACGGGCCCGCAAGGCACGCCGCAGCTTTATTTCGAGATTCGCGTGAACGGCACACCGCACAATCCGCTCGAGCTCCTGCCGAAGCGCTGATTCGAGCGAGTTGATGCGTCAAGCGGCGCCGTTTCGATGTCAACACCAAAGGCCCGCGAGATGTCAACATGCTGCGCCTGGCTGGTCCTGCAAGCGGCGCAGAAAAATTTGCGCGTCAGGAGTTGCACTTCAGCGTGTGGTATGGCTAACATCCGCCACCATGTCGCAGGGCAGCGACCCCGCACGGCCCGCCAGGGCTACCGGGAGGAGACGCGTGGGCGGAGGGGGATTCGAGGAAACAGCGCCAAGAAGAATAAAATCAAAACAATAAGAATAATCTGCTGCGAAGACGCTCCGCGCGAGCGCACGCGGCGAGTTGGTCGAACGAACTTCGATCCCGCGCGTCTCCTCCCGGTGGCCTTGTTTTTCAATCCGAAGACCAAAACGCGATAGCGAGTACGCCGCTCGCGCTCATCGCGAAGTCATTTCCTGAAACGCTTTTGATTTCTCTGCGCGATCGCCGCGCGAGTGCATCGCGCACGTGAGCTCGGCACTTGGTCAGTGCCGCATTCGCGGACAGCTGCGCGAGCCGGCGTTCTATCCCACGAGCATCGCCGCGACGACGCGCCGATTCTCGCTCACGAGGACGTTGTAGGTTCGGCACGCAGCGCCGGTGATCATGACCTCGCAGCCGATGCCGCGGGAAAGCAGGGCAGCCGTCCATTCGGTGCGCGGGAAGCGCTGCCGTTCGCCGACGCCGAGTACGACGATTTCCGGATCCAGCGCGAAAATGGCGTCGAGGTCGGCGAGCTCCAGCTCGTCGACGGAGCGCGGGCGCCAATCGGGCACGATCCGATCGGCGCTGATCAAGCAGCTGCGTTGGAGCACGATGTCACCGACCCGGATTTCCCCGGGCGCATAGCTGCGAACCGTGTTGGCTCCTTCAGTGCGATCGTCTGTGAGCTTCATGCGCTAACGATAGCGCACTCGCAGGACGCTGTGTGCGCCACTAACATTCGCGCATGCCGTCACCGTCGCTTTCTCTCATCGTCACCGATGCCGCAGCCGCCGGCTGCATCGCGCGTGCACGCGAGCGCGATTCCGTGCTCGCGCGCATCGCCGGCCAGGGTCGTCTTTCTTGCGTGTTTGCCGATCGGCAGCCGAGTCATGCAGCCTTGGCGCGCTGGCAGCGCGCACTGCTCGAGGCGGTCGGTCTCGATGCCGAGCGCGATCGCTTGCCGAGCGCGGCTGTCACGCGCGCTGGAGAGGCGGGCGTGCGGCCAGAGGAGCACGAATGTTGGGCGCTGCTCGAATGCGTGCATTTCGCGGCCGGCCTCAACGACATGGCAGGCGTCGTCCTGAGTGGGGCGGCGGTGCTCGATGCGGAGCAACGCGAGGCGCTCGCCGAAACGCTTGCGAGCCAATTGCGCGAGGTGGGCTACGAGCTCGTTGCAACGCGCGGCCCGCAGTGGCTCGTACGTTGTCCGCGTCATCTCGATGCACGCACGCTGCCTCCGACGGAAGCATTCGACGGACCGCTGCAGGATGCGTTGCCCTCTGGCACGGATGCGGCAGAATTGCGCCGGCTGATGACCGAGCTGCAGATGGTGCTGCACGAGCATCCGGTCAATCAGCGCCGGGCGCGCGCGGGCCTGCCGGGCGCGAACAGCGCTTGGATCTGGAGCGTGGCGGCGCTCACGTCAGTGCCGACGGCAACGAGGTTGCCGATCGCATTCGGTGCCGCACCCTACTTGAAAGGGCTTTATCTCTTGCATTCGCAGTCAGTCTCCAGCGCAGAGTTCGATCCGGCGCTTGCGCGCTCGGCGGCGCGCGACCCTCATCCTGTGGTGGCGCTGATCGAGAGCGACGAATCGTTCGAGCGCACGTATTTGGAGCCGGCGCTTGCCATGTTGAGACGCGGTGTGTTCGGTCGGCTCATGGTGTATCTCGATCGCTGGAAGCTCGAGCTGCGCCGGCGCGACCTGCTGCGGTTGTGGCGAGGCGCATTGCCGTTCGATCGTTGGCCGGCATGACGAGTCGCATGATTCGCCGGCGCACGCCCGTGGACGGCGTGGCGCTGCCTGCCGATCTCCACCCGCTGCTGCGGCGCATCTACGCAGCGCGCGGCGTGCAGGGCGCTGTCGAGCTCGAGCTTGCGCTCGAGCGGCTGATCCCGGTGAGCCGCCTGGGCGGCATCGCGAACGCCGTGGAGCTGCTGTGCGAGCATTTCCGCCGCGGCAGCCGCATCTTGGTGGTGGGCGATTTCGATGCCGACGGCGCAACGAGCACGGCGCTCGTGGTGCGGCAGCTGCGACGGCTCGGGTTTGCGAACGTCGATTTCCTCGTGCCGAATCGTTTCCAGTTCGGCTATGGGTTGACCCCGGAGATCGTGCAGCTTGCCGCTGCCCAGCGGCCCGATCTCATCGTGACGGTCGACAACGGCATCTCGAGCTTGGCGGGCGTCGATGAGGCGCGGCGGCACGGCATCCAGACGCTCATCACCGATCATCACTTGCCGGGCCCGGTGTTGCCCGAAGCGGCGGCCATCATCAACCCGAACGCGCCGGGCGAGCTGTTTCCGAGCAAGGCGCTCGCGGGAGTGGGCGTGGCCTTCTATCTCATGGCCGCACTCACGCGCGAAATGCAGCAGCGCGGGCTTTGTACGGCGCGCGCGCCCGTGGCGGATCTGCTCGATCTGGTGGCGCTCGGCACCGTTGCGGATCTCGTGCCGCTCGATCACAACAATCGCATCCTGGTGCACGAAGGGTTGCGCCGCATCCGCGCCGGTCGCTGTGTGCCCGGAATACGCGCGTTGCTCGAAACGGCGAATCGTGTGCCAAGCGACGTCGTCGCGAGCGATCTCGGCTACCAAGTCGGGCCGCGGTTGAACGCGGCGGGTCGCTTGGACGACATGACGATCGGCATCCAATGTCTCTTGACGGACGATCTGGCTACCGCGCGCAAGCTCGCGGCGCGCCTTGCGCAGCTCAATCACGATCGGCGCGAGCTCGAGCTGCAGATGCAGCAGGAGGCGATGGCGGCCATCGGTGCGATGCAGGCGGAGGATCCGGCGCTGCCGCTCGGCTTGTGTCTCTACGATGAAGCGTGGCACCAAGGCGTGGTCGGACTCGTCGCCTCGCGGGTGAAGGAAAAAGTCCACCGTCCCGTCATCGCGCTGGCGCGCGCCGACGAGCGCACGTTGAAGGGCTCCGCACGTTCGGTGCCAGGCGTGCATATTCGTGACGTGCTCGATGCCGTCGCCAAGCGTCATCCTGGCGTCATCGAGAAGTTCGGCGGCCACGCCATGGCGGCCGGATTGACCCTGCCCGCGGACCGCCTCGATGACTTTCGCCGTGCGTTCGACGAAGAGGTGCGGCGTTGGATGTCGACGGACGATGCCGTCGGCGTCGTGTATTCGGACGGTCCGCTGCGGCCGGAGGAGATGACGCTCGATGTGGCGCGGCTGCTGCGCACCGCAGGCCCTTGGGGGCAGGCGTTTCCCGAGCCCCTGTTCGACGGTGCCTTCGCAGTGCGCAGCGTGCGGGTGCTCGGCGAGCGCCACCTCAAGCTCGAGGTGTGCGACGGCGAGGCGCCGAGCTGCGAGGCGATCGCGTTTCGGTACTTCGACGATGCGCAGGCGCCCGCAGTGCGCGCGAACGACCGTGTCGAGCTCGCTTACCGGCTCGACGTGAATCGTTACAACGGCACCGAAAAGGTCCAGCTCGTCGTCGAATACCTGCGCGTCCTCGACAGCTGACCGCAAGCGCATTCGGACGCCTGATGCGCGCCCGACGGGCGCGCTTGCGTCATCGAGCAGCGCGTCGTGATACCATTTCCGTCCTTTCTGACGGTCCTTTCGTTCCATGGAAATCAACCAACTCCGCCGTTCCCTCGAAGATCTCACCGAGCGCAGCGAGGCGCTGAGGAGGTTTCTTTGAGTACGATCGCAAGAGCGAACGCCTTGCAGAGGTCAATCGTGAGCTAGAGGACCCTGCGATCTGGAATACGCCCGAAAGGGCGCAGGAGCTCGGTAAGGAGCGTTCGCGTCTCGAGCAGGTCGTCGCGACGCTCGACCGCGTGGCGAACGGCTTGAAGGACGCCGACGAGCTGCTGACGCTCGCGCTCGAAGAGAACGATGAATCCACCGCGCGCGAGGTCGCGAACGACGTCGCGCGACTCGAGCAGGAGATCAAGAAGCTCGAGTTCCAGCGGATGTTCCCCGGCGAGATGGATTCGCGCTCGTGCTTTCTCGACATTCAGGCGGGCGCCGGCGGGACGGAAGCGCAGGACTGGGCGCAGATGCTCATGCGCATGTACCTGCGCTGGGCCGATCAGCACGGCTATCGCACGGAGATCGTCGACGTGAGCGACGGCGAAGTGGCCGGCATCAAGAGCGCGACGATCAACATCATCGGCGACTACGCGTACGGTTGGTTGCGTACCGAGACGGGCGTGCATCGCCTGGTGCGCAAGTCGCCGTTCGATGCGAATGCGCGCCGCCACACCTCGTTCGCCTCCGTGTTCGTCTCGCCCGAAATCGACGACGACATTCAGATCGAGATCAATCCGGCGGATCTGCGCATCGACGTTTACCGTTCGAGCGGCGCCGGCGGACAGCACGTCAACAAGACCGAATCGGCGGTGCGTATCACGCACGTGCCGACGGGTATCGTGGTGGCGTGCCAGAACGAGCGCAGCCAGCACAAGAACCGCGACAAGGCGATGAAGCAGCTCAAGGCGAAGCTCTACGAGCTCGAAGTGAACAAGCGCAACGCCGCGGCGAAGGTGCTGGAAGACTCCAAGGCCGACGTGAGCTGGGGCAATCAGATCCGCTCGTACGTGCTCGATCAGTCGCGTATCAAGGATCTGCGCACCAACGTCGAGGTCGGCAACACGACGGCCGTGCTCGACGGCGATCTGGACGAATTCTTGGAAGCGAGCCTGAAGCAGGGGCTGTGAGATGCGGGCGACGGCGTGAGGGCGGTCGAATTCGTCTCCCAACGCCGCGTCACTCCCCGCAAGTGGAAGAGCTATGACCAACGACACCCTTCCGACCGACGAGAACAAGCTCATTGCCGAACGGCGCGCGAAGCTGGCGCGACTGCGCGCTGCCGGTTGCGCCTTCCCGAATGATTTCCGGCGCGATGCGCTCGCCGATCAGCTCTTGACGGCGTATGCGGATCGCCCGCCGGAGTGGTTCGACGAGCACATCATTCGCGTCAAGGTCGGCGGACGCATGATGGTCAAGCGCGTCATGGGCAAGGCGAGCTTCGCCAAGGTGATGGATCGCACCGGGCAGATTCAGCTGTTCCTGCAGTCCGAGACGCTGGGAGAGGTATACGAGGAGTTCAAGCACTGGGATATCGGCGACATCGTCGGTGCGGAAGGGCCGCTCTTCAAGACGAAGAAGGGCGAGCTGTCGGTGCGCGTCGAGAAGTTGCGGCTGCTCACCAAGTCGCTGCGGCCGCTGCCCGACAAGTGGCACGGTCTTGCCGATCAGGAGATCCGCTATCGCCAGCGCTACGTCGATCTCATCGTCAATCCCGAGAGCCGGCGCGTTTTCGAGACGCGTACACGCATCATCAAATATCTGCGCAGCTTCCTCGATGCGCTCGATTTCCTCGAAGTCGAAACGCCGATGATGCAGTCGATCGCGGGCGGCGCGGTGGCCAAGCCCTTCGTGACGCATCACAACGCGCTCGACATGGATCTGTATCTGCGCATCGCGCCGGAGTTGTACTTGAAGCGCCTCGTGGTGGGCGGCTTCGAGCGCGTCTACGAGATCAATCGTAACTTCCGCAACGAGGGCGTCTCGACGCGCCACAATCCCGAGTTCACGATGCTCGAGCTGTACCAGGCGTACGCCGATTACACGGATCTCATGGATTTGGTCGAGCGCATGTGCCAGGGCATTTGCGACACGATCTACGGCTCGCGCCGCGTCGAGTATCAGGGCGAGGTGTTCGATTTCTCGTCGCCGTTCCGTCGCGTCACGGTCGAGGACTTGATCGTGCACTTCAATCCCGGCATCGAGCGCAGCAAGCTGCGTGACGTCGAGTACTTGCGCGCGCATTGCGACCGGCTCGGTATCGCGTACACGCCGGGCGACGGCGCCGGCAAGCTGCAGCTCGAGATCTTCGAGCGCACGGCCGAGGATCGTCTCACCGCGCCGACCTTCGTGTACGCGTATCCGGCGGAAGTCTCGCCGCTCGCACGGCGCAACGATGCCGATCCGTTCCTCACGGATCGTTTCGAGTTCTTCGTCGGCGGCCGCGAGATCGCCAACGGATTCTCCGAGCTCAACGATCCCGAAGATCAAGCAGCGCGCTTCAAGGAGCAGCTCGCCCGCAAGAACGCGGGCGACGAAGAGGCGATGCAGTACGACGCCGATTACATTCGTGCGCTCGAGTACGGTTTGCCGCCGACGGCGGGGCTCGGCGTGGGCATCGATCGCCTCGTGATGTTGTTCACGAACTCGCCGTCGATTCGCGACGTGCTGCTGTTCCCGTACATGCGGCCTGACGGCAAGTAGGCTGCAGTGCGGCGGGCTAGCTCTGCGGCGCGCCGACGTCGTACGGCAGCGGCAGCCGCTCGAGCGCGCTGTCGTCGATACCCTCCAGTCTCAAGCGCTCGTCGAGCTGCGCGAGATTGATGACGGCGAGCAGCTCGCAGCCCGAGGCGGTCGCGATTGCATCGACTACATCGCCTGCGTGTTGATCGCCTGCGGTGACGAGCGTGCCCGGTGCCGGCGCTGCGCACGGGGCGCGGAAATGGAACATCCGGCGTTTGACGGTCCCGCGATAGTGCGCCCGCGCAATGATCTCCTGTCCGGTGTAGCAGCCCTTGGTGAAACTGATGCCGCCGAGCAGGTCGAGATTGAGCATTTGGGCGACGAAACGCTCGTGCGTCGCTGAATACACCTGCGGCAGGCCCGCGCGCAGGTGCTCTGCGCGCCAGCGCAGCTCGCGGTCCGCGTCTTCGGCCGTTATGTCATCCGGCGTGACGACGAGCGCGTGTCGGTGACCCGACCACCGTAGCAAGCTCGTGGAGCCCTCCAGGCGATGCGTACGATCGACGCCAGGATCGCCGCTCGTCGCATCGTCCAACAGGCCCACGCGCAGCGCACTCGTGTCGACGGTGACTTTTGCGCGCAGAATGTAGCGGCGCAGACGTGTCGCCGTCGTCTCGAGCAGCTCGCGGGCGACGAGCAGTACGATGCCTTCAGGCCGCTCGATCAGCCACAGCACGGCTTGTACGCGGCCCTGCGGCGAATTGCACGCTGCCAGCAGAATGCGTTCGGATGTCAGCGAATTCACATCGGCTGTGAGCTGTCCTTGCAGGAACTGCCGAGCGTCCGGGCCCGATACGAGCAGGGCCCCAAGGTGCGTAAGCTTGGTGATTGCGGCGGTCATTTGCTGAGATTCGTGCGTTCGCGAAACCCGAATTCAAGCCTCGCAACATACGGCGGCCTACGCCGTTCCGAGCAAAAGGGGGTTCTGGCAGACTATGCGGATGATCGAATCCGGTTCGCGACTTGCTTCGACTCCGATGATAGACGAAGTGGCGCCCACTGGCGCCGACGCCAATCCCCCGCAAGCGCAGACCACCGCGGCCGACCCGGTGAGCCTACCTCGGCCGCGCGAGATCGGCGGGCGAGAGGGGCCCGAACCGACTCGATACGGGGATTGGGAAAAGGCGGGTCGCTGCATCGATTTCTAGATTGATGGCGAGACGGCGCGCGCCGAGCGCCGAATGCATCGCCGCTCAAATAACGGATGGCTTCCATGCAGAGTCAAACTCCCTCCGCACGACCGTTGTCGCCGCACCTGCAGGTGTACCGTTGGCGTTACACCATGGCGTTGTCGATCCTGCATCGCGCAACGGGCTTGGTGCTGTCGCTCGGGCTGGTGCTTCTCGTCGCGTGGCTGCTCGGCATCGCGAACGGTGCGGCGTCCTACGATTGCGTCATGGCCGCGTTCACGCATCCGCTGATGCGCATCGTGTTCGTCGGCTACTCGTTCGCGTTCTTCTATCACCTCGCGAACGGCATCCGTCATCTCGTCTGGGACACCGGCCGCGGTCTCGAACGCAAATCGGCGCGCGCGAGCGCGCGGGTGGTCGTCGTCGCCGCCGTGGTGTGCACCATTCTGTTCTGGATCGTCGTGTGCGTGCGTTACTCGGGGAGCGTGGCATGAGCTTGCGATCGCCGTTGGGCAAGGTACTCGGACTCGGCGCGGCGAAGGAAGGCGTCGAGCATTGGTGGAGCCAGCGCGTGAGCGCGGTGGGCGTCGCGCTGCTCGGTCTGTGGTTCTTGATTTCGTTGGTGGCGCTTGGCGGGCTCAGCTACGACGCGGTGCTCGCGTGGCTCGGTCGCCCGGTCAATGCGGCGCTGCTCGTCCTGCTCATCGTCGCAGTGACTTATCACTCGAAGCTGGGTGTGCAAGTCGTGCTGGAAGACTACGTGTCGAGTAAGGCCGCCAAGGTGGCTTGCCTGGTGGCAAACCAGTTCATTCACATCGCCCTCGCAGCGATTGCAATCTTCGCCGTGTTGCGTGCGGCGTTCGGAATTCAGGCATGAGCGCTTATCAGTTCATCGATCACAGTTTCGACGTCGTCGTCGTCGGCGCAGGCGGCGCGGGCCTCAGGGCAACCTTCGGCTTGGCGCATTCCGGCTTGTCGACCGCGTGCATCACCAAGGTGTTCCCGACGCGCAGCCACACGGTGGCCGCGCAAGGCGGCATCAGTGCGGCGCTCGGCAACATGGGTGAGGACGACTGGCGCTGGCACATGTACGACACCGTCAAGGGCTCGGACTGGCTGGGCGATCAGGACGCGATCGAGTTCATGTGCAAGGAAGCGCCGAATGCCGTGATCGAGCTCGAGCACTACGGCGTGCCGTTCTCGCGTACCGAAGACGGACGCATTTATCAGCGTCCGTTCGGCGGCATGACGACGCATTTCGGCAAGGGCATCGCGCAGCGCACTTGTGCGGCAGCCGACCGTACCGGCCACGCGATGCTGCATACGCTGTATCAGCAGGCATTGCGCCACGAAGCTCAGTTCTTCATCGAGTTCTTCGCCATCGACCTCATCATGGAGGACGGCGAGTGCCGCGGCGTGGTGGCACTCGACATGGCGAACGGCACGCTGCATCGCTTCCGTGCGCACAAGACGATTCTCGCGACGGGCGGCTACGGTCGCGCGTATTTCTCGTGCACCTCGGCACACACCTGCACCGGCGACGGCAACGGCATGGTGCTGCGTGCAGGATTGCCGCTGCAGGACATGGAGTTCGTGCAGTTCCATCCGACAGGCATTTACGGCGCCGGCTGTCTCATCACCGAAGGCGTGCGCGGCGAGGGCGGCATCCTGCGCAACTCCGAAGGCGAGCGCTTCATGGAGCGCTACGCACCGAACGCGAAGGATCTGGCTTCGCGCGACGTCGTGAGCCGCGCGATGACGATCGAGATCCGCGAGGGGCGCGGCGTCGGTCCGCACAAGGATCACATCTACCTGCACCTCGAGCATCTGGGTGCCGACGTCATTCACGAGCGTCTGCCCGGTATCGCGGAGACGGCAAAGATCTTCGCCGGCGTCGATGTCACCAAGCAGCCGATCCCGGTGATCCCGACCGTGCACTACAACATGGGCGGCATTCCGGCGAACTATCACGGCGAAGTCGTTACGCTGCGCGACGGCAATCCGGATGCAGTCGTGCCGGGGCTCATGGCGATCGGCGAGGCCGCGTGCGTGTCCGTGCACGGCGCCAACCGCCTCGGTTCGAACTCGCTGCTCGATCTGGTGGTGTTCGGTCGCGAGGCGGCTCGCTACTGCGCCGAGACGATCAAGCCGAACACCAAGCACCGGCCGTTGCCGAAGGATGCGGGCGATCTGGCCGTCAGCCGTCTCGATCGGCTGCGTCACGCAAAGGGCAAGCTCAAGACCGCCGAGATTCGCCTCAACATGCAGCGCGTCATGCAAGCGCACGCTGCAGTGTTCCGCACCGGCGAGTCGTTGGAGGAGGGCGTCCGCAAGCTGACCGACGTCTACGAGTCGTTCGCGGAAGTCAGCGTGAGCGACCGCTCGCTCATCTGGAACACGGATCTCATCGAGACGCTCGAGCTCGAGAATCTGCTCGGGCAGGCGATGGTCACGATTCGTTCGGCGCTCAACCGCACGGAGAGCCGCGGCGCGCATGCGCGCGAGGACTACCCGCAGCGCGATGACGCGAACTGGCTCAAGCACACGCTTGCCTGGATCGATGAGCGGGGCAATGTCCGGTTCGACTATCGGCCGGTGCACCTGAATACGCTTACGAGCGAGGTCGAGCCCATTCCGCCCAAGGCGCGTACGTACTGACGGAGAACCACTGGTCGCCTCTCGCACGGTGAGTGCCTAGACGTCGCAACTAACCACTGCCAATCGCTGCCTCTTTCGCCATGGCCAAATTCCGCCTTCCGCCGAACTCGAAGATCGTCGCCGGCAAGACGTACAAGGCGCCGCCCGGCGCGAAGGACGTCCGCACGTTCAAGATCTATCGCTTCGATCCGGAGTCGGGTGAGAACCCGCGCATCGATACCTACGAAGTCGACATGGCGACGTGCGGGCCGATGGTTCTCGACGCGCTGATCAAGATCAAGAACGAGATCGACTCGACCTTGACGTTCCGCCGCTCGTGCCGTGAGGGCATCTGCGGCTCGTGCGCGATGAACATCGACGGCGTGAACACGCTCGCGTGCACCAAGGCCCTCGAGGACATCAAAGGGGACGTGAAGATCTATCCGCTGCCGCACATGCCGGTGATCAAGGATCTGGTGCCCGACCTTACGAACTTCTACGCGCAATACGCCGCAGTCAAACCCTGGCTGCAGACGCGCACGCCGGCACCGCCCGACCGCGAGCGGCTGCAATCGAAGGAAGATCAGGAGAAGATCGACCGGCCGGCCGCATGCATCCTGTGCGCATGCTGCTCGACGTCGTGTCCGAGCTACTGGTGGAACGGCGATCGCTACCTCGGTCCGGCGGCGCTGCTGGCGGCATATCGCTGGATCATCGACAGCCGCGACGAAGCGACGGGCGAGCGGCTCGATGCGCTCGAAGATCCGTTCCGCCTGTATCGCTGCCACACGATCATGAACTGCACGGAAGCGTGCCCGAAGGATCTGAACCCGGCGCGCGCGATCGCCGAGATCAAGAGGATGATCGCCGAGCGTCGGCACTGATTCGTCAACGCAAGCCAGCGCTCGACTCATCGTGCAGGGTTTCGGCAACGACGACTCGGCGCCCGCGTGGCGCAGTCCACCGCTCGCGCAGCTCAAGTGGCGCTGTCGGCGCGGCATGCGCGAGCTCGACATCGTTCTCGAACGGTACCTGGAACAACGTTATGCTTACGCTCCACCTGCGGAGCAACAGGCATTCGTGCAGCTGCTCGAACTGCCCGACCCGCAGTTGCTTGCGTATGTAATGCGTCGCGAACAGCCGGCCGATTCGGGATGGATTGATGTCGTCGCCAAGCTCGCCGCCTTTAATCATTGACGTGAGCGATCGTCCGGCCGAGCGCCGCTTGGTCTGGGCGGCGTGCGTTATCGCCGCGGCGCTGCCCGCTGGCGTCCTGCCGTGGCCGTCTTGGCCGCTCGTTTCCCTCGTGTTCGTGGCGTTCTTGCTGGCTGCGTTCCGCGCGCACGGCTGGCTGGGCGGAGCTCGGCGGGTGGTGCGAGTTGCTTGGCGCGCCGATGGACAGTGGCACATCGAGCAGGCCGACGGTCGCTCGGCGCAATGTGAGCTGTGTCTCAGTTCCCGCGTGGCCGGCCGGGTCGTGTGGCTGCAATTGCGGACGAAGTCCGGTCCGCGCCGGCGCATCTCGCTGATCCTCACCCGCGGCCGAAGCACCGATGACGATCTTCGTAGGCTGATCGTGCGCCTGCGGCTCGACGTGCCGCGCAGCGGCACCCTCGTTCCTCAGGGCGGCTGAGCGGCACATGGCTCCTGCACGGTACGGCTATCCTCGGGCGTGCCCGCCGCCGCGACCTCCCGCCTGCGGCAGGGGGGCAGGCCGCACCGCGCCCTCAGCCTCAGGGATCGAACCAAGTCCGGCGAACTTTCGCCATCGGTATCAGTCTATGGTTGCAGCGTTCGCCGGCGTGCGACGCGCGCGGCCGCTGTCTTGGGAAGCCTGTCGATGACGCAGGACGAAACCGACCAGCGGCTCGTCGAGCGCGTTCAGGCTGGCGACCAGTCGGCCTTCAACCTGCTGGTGCTGAAGTATCAGCACCGCGTGTTGAAGCTCATCGCGCGTTTCGTGAGCGATCCGACGGAGGCAGAGGACGTAGCGCAGGAGGCTTTCTTGAAGGCCTACCGCGCCTTGCCTTCCTTCCGCGGCGATAGCGCTTTTTACACGTGGCTGTATCGCATCGCGATCAACACGGCGAAGAACGCGCTCGTCGCGAACAAGCGGCGTCCGGTTGACTTCGATCTGGATCTGCAGGATCCGGAGCAGTTCGAACGGCAGGCGAAGCTCAAGGAAGCCGACACGCCGGAAGGCGTGCTGCTCACCGAAGAGATTCGCACCGTCGTCGAGAAAGCGATGGAGCAGCTTCCGGACGATCTCAGGACGGCGATCGTGCTGAGAGAGCTGGAAGGGTTGTCGTACGAGGAGATCGCCGAGGCGATGGACTGTCCGGTCGGGACGGTACGGTCGCGGATCTTCCGCGCGCGCGAGGCGATCGACAAGAAGTTGAAGCCGTTGCTCGGCGAATGACGAACGAGGGCGGCGCCCAGGAATGTCCGAAGAGTTGTCTGGGGTTCTCCGCGGGCTACATGGGATTGAAGTTCGGGTGTAATTGCAGACAATGTCGTGGACGGTAAGGATCTCATGACCGATTCGATCAAAGAACAGGTTTCAGCGTGCTTGGACGGCGAGCTGCCGGATCGAGAGCTGCCGCTATTGCTGAAGCGCATCGGTCAGGATGCGGAGCTGTGCGCCACGATGACGCGCTACAGCCTCATCTCCGAGGTGCTGCGCGGCGGTAGCCTGCCCGTGGCCTCGACCGATTTCGCGGCTCGCACCATGGCGCGGATTGCCGCCGAGCCGCGTCCGCAGCAAGCCCGCACGTCGCAAGCCGCGTGGCGCCGCCTGCGTACGGTCGCAGGGCTCGGCATCGCCGCGAGCGTGGCGACCCTGGCACTCATCACGGCCCAGCGCGTGGGCTTGACCCCGACCGGGGCGGAGACCACGAGCATCGTGGCGCAGAGCACCGATCTGGCGGCCGAGGTGGCACCCGATCGGTATGTCGTGCCGATGACGCCGTCGAGCTCTAGCGCGTTCATTCCCGCCACCCGGCTCACGAATTACGTCGTTGCTCACAGCGAATATTCCTCGCCGCTCGGGCGCCGCAGCGTGCTGAGCGGCGTGTTGGCGGAAGGGGAGGCCGAGCTCTTGACCGATGCTCCGGCCGAGTCTGCCGCAGTCTCGCAGGAGTCCCAGCCCTGATGTTCGCTGCCGCCAGGTGGTCTGTCGGTGTCGTGCTGCTCTCGCTGGCGGCGCTTGCGCACGCCGGCGATCGCGGGGCGCGCGAATGGCTCGAGCGCATGTCCGAGTCGATGTCGACTCGCAATTACGAGGCGCGCTTCTTCAGGATTCGCGATTCGCGTTCGGACGGTTGGCGCATTATTCATCGCGTCGATCGCGGGCGGGCCACCGAACGGCTCGTATCGCTCGATGGCAGTGGTCGTGAGTACATCCGCAACGAAGCGGAGGTCATCTGCTACTTGCCCGATCAGCGCAAGGTGCTGGTCGAGAAGCGGGCGCAGGAAAGCACGCTGCTCAGCACCGTGCCTGTCTACAGCGAGCGGCTCGAAGCCAATTACAGCATCGAGCTCGGCGGCGCCACGAAGACGCTCGGGCGCCGCACGCAGCTGATCCTCGTCAAGCCGCGCGATCAGTTCCGCTACGGATATCGCCTCTGGCTCGATGAGGAGACGGCGATGCCCCTCAAGTCGCAGCTCGTCGATCGCAACGGCAACATCATCGAGCAGATCCTGTTCGCCGAGCTGCATTTCCGCGAGCGTATCTCGGCCGACGCCCTGAAACCGTCCGTTGCGACCGACGGGTTCCAGTGGATTTATCAGGACACGCAGCCCGAGATCCGCAACGCCACCTTGGATTGGGTCATCCGGCCGCCCGCCGGGTTCAGGCTCACGACATGGCGCGTCCAAGCCATCGCCGGTTCGAGCGCACCGGTGCAGCATCTCGTGTATTCCGACGGCTTGGCCTCGGTGTCCGTGTTCATCGAGCCGCGCAATCCGCAATCCGAGCCCATTCGGGGTCTCGCCAAAGTCGGTGCTGCATTCGCCTATTCGCGCGATCTCGACGGCCACCAAGTGACCGCCGTCGGCGAAGTGCCCGCCGTGACGGTGCAGGCGATCGCCACCGGCGTAACCAAGGAACCCGACACGGCAGCCTCCGCGCTCGTGCCCGCGCCGGAAGCGCGCTCGCCTCGTTAACCGTCCAGCCACACGTTCGGCGCTGTGAGAGGGGATCTCATGTTCGAGTGGGAGGTGCTCACGCGCGACGGCTGTTCGCTCTGTGAGGCGTTCGTCGCGGAGCTGGCCGAGGCCCTCGGACCTGCCCGTGCCGCCGAGGTGCGCGTCGTCGACGTCGATGCCGATCCGACCCTCAAGCGCAAGTACGGCCACCGTGTCCCCGTGCTTCGCATCGACGGCGAGTTCGTGTGCGACTACCGTCTCGACCACGAGCGCCTTGCGCCTTACCTGCAAGCGGTCGGCGATCGACCGGCTCCCTAACGCGTCGTCCAGCGTCCCATCGGCGGGTTCGCTATAATCCGCCGCCGATTTGTGCCACCCCGTCTGTTCCTTCAGTAGCCCATGCCAGGTTGGTGACGCCGCGGCGGGCGGGGATGCGACCACTCAGACTGCGATGACCAGACATCCTGTGCGGTCCGAAGCGCCGCGCGTCGAGCACAACGTTCCGAGCTGTCCTGCGGCGTGAGCGTCGGCGGCGTGCTGCGCGCTTGAGCCTGTGAGAACTGATGAATCTGATTCGTAACTTTTCCATCATCGCGCACGTCGATCACGGGAAGTCCACGCTCGCCGACCGTTTCATTCAGCTGTGCGGCGGCCTGGAAGCGCGCGAGATGGAAGCGCAGGTGCTCGACTCGATGGATCTCGAGCGCGAGCGCGGCATCACGATCAAGGCGCAGAGCGTCTCGCTCAGATATCGGGCGCGCGACGGCCAGACCTACCAGCTGAATCTCATCGACACGCCGGGCCACGTCGACTTCTCCTACGAAGTGTCCCGCTCGCTGGCGGCCTGCGAAGGCGCGCTCTTGGTCGTCGATGCAGCGCAGGGCGTCGAGGCGCAAAGTGTGGCGAACTGCTACACGGCGATCGAGCAGGGCCTCGAAGTCGTCCCGGTGCTCAACAAGATTGACCTGCCGTCGGCGGATCCCGCCCGCGTGATCAACGAGATCGAAGAGATCATCGGCATCGAGGCGCAGGACGCGATTCGGGTGAGCGCCAAGACGGGCGAGAACGTCCCCGAGCTCTTGGAAGAAGTGATTCGCCGTATCCCGCCGCCGAAGGGCGATCCGAACGCACCGTTGCAGGCGTTGATCATCGATTCGTGGTTCGACAACTACGTGGGCGTGGTCTCGCTCGTGCGCGTGGTCAACGGCTCGCTCAAGCGCGGCGCGAAGATCCGCGTATGGTCGACGGGGCGCACGTACACGGTCGACAAGCTCGGCCGCTTCACGCCGAAATCGGTCGCGAGCGAGACGCTCGAGACGGGCGAAGTCGGCTTCATGATCGCCGGCATCAAGGACATCGACGGAGCGCCGGTGGGCGATACGATCACCATGGATGCGCGGCCGTGCGAGGCGCCGCTCGCCGGCTTCAAGCAGATTCAGCCGCGCGTGTTCGCAGGCCTTTTCCCGGTGCGCTCGGACGACTACGAGGCCTTCCGTGACGCGCTCGCCAAGCTCAAGCTCAACGACTCGGCCTTGCATTACGAGCCAGAGGTATCGAGTGCGCTCGGCTTCGGCTTCCGCTGCGGCTTCCTGGGTCTGTTGCACATGGACATCGTGCAGGAGCGGCTCGAGCGCGAATACAACCTGGATCTCGTCACGAGTGCCCCGACGGTGGTGTACGAGATCGTCAAGACGGACGGCACCACGCTCTACGTCGACAACCCCGCGAAGCTGCCGCCGACCAACGAAATCGCCGATCTGCGCGAGCCGATCATTACGGCGAACATCCTGCTGCCGCCCGAGCATGTCGGTGCGGTGATCAAGCTGTGCACGGAGAAGCGCGGGCGGCAGACCAAGATGCAGTACCTCGGCGCGCAGGTTTCCCTGCAGTACGAGATGCCGCTTGCCGAGGTCGTGCTCGATTTCTTCGATCGGCTGAAGTCGGTCAGCCGCGGCTATGCCTCGTTCGACTACGAGTTCAACCGCTTCGAGTCGGCGCCGCTCGTCAAGCTCGATATCTTGATCAACGGCGACCGGGTCGATGCGCTGTCGATCATCGTCCACCGCGACAATGCCTATCAACGCGGACGCGAGCTCGTGGACAAGATGCAGGAGCTGATTCCGCGGCAGATGTTCGAAGTGGCCGTGCAGGCCGCGATCGGCAGCCACATCATCGCGCGCGCCACCGTGAAGGCCTTGCGCAAGAACGTCACCGCCAAGTGCTACGGCGGCGACGTTTCGCGTAAGCGCAAGTTGCTCGAGAAGCAAAAAGAAGGCAAAAAGCGCATGAAGCAACTGGGGTCGGTCGAGATCCCCCAGGAGGCCTTCCTCGCAGTGCTCCAAGTCGGCAAGGACAAGGGTTCGTGACGAACGGCGGCGGGGCAGGGATCACCATCCAATAACACGAGCGAAGAGTCTTGGACGCAACGACTTTCTGGCTTCTCATCCTCACCGCCGGTCTGGGTCTGTATCTGCTCGTGGACGACCTGCTGCTCTCCACGGCACGCAAGGCCAGTTCGCAGCCGCCTTATCGGGCGCCGGCCGGCATTCGCGCGCTGCGTTGGGCGCTGCTGTTCCTGGTGATCTTCGTGGTACGCAGGCTCGCCACGCGCAACGCGCTCGACTTCAGTCTCGTGCTGGTGCTCGCCACCGTGCTTACCGGGCTGATCTGGCTGATCGATGTGCTGTGGCTCAAGCCGCGGCGTCAAGCACATGCCGCCGCGCTCGGCAGGCCCGAAACCGATGCCGCTTTCGCACAGCCCTTGAGTGCGGAGTACGCCAAGTCGTTCTTTCCGGTCATCCTGGTCGTGCTGCTCATTCGCTCGTTCCTGTTCGAGCCGTTTCGCATTCCGTCCGACTCGATGATGCCGACGCTGCTCGACGGCGATTTCATCTTCGTCAACAAGTTCGCCTACGGCCTGCGTTTGCCGGTCGTGCACACGAAGATCGTCGAGGTGGGAGAGCCGAAACGCGGCGATGTCATCGTGTTTCGCCTGCCGTCGGATCCGCAGACGAATTACATCAAACGCCTCGTCGGCTTGCCGGGCGACCACATTCAAGTCCGGGGTCGTCAGGTCTATATCAACGGCGCGCCGGTGCCGTTGCAGATCAATGGACGGTATGAGGGACCGCGCAACGATGGGCCGCACGCCCGTGCGCTCATCGGGACGGAGTTCCTCGACGGGGTCGAGCACCAAGTGCTCTACATCCCGGACAGCGGCACCAAGGACTTCGAGGCGGTGGTGCCTGCCGGGCACTACTTCTTCATGGGCGACAATCGCGATAACAGTCGGGACAGCCGCTACAACGAAGTCGGGTTCGTGCCCGAGGAGAATCTGGTCGGCAAAGCCGTACGGATTTGGCTGAACTGGGACCTGCCATCTGCGCCAATTTGGGACCGAATCGGCAATCCGATCCGCTAGAGACGGTAGACTGTACAAACCTCATCGGCGGTCGATCGTGGCCGTCGGCGGTCGGGCAGCGGACCGGTCGCCGGACCACCGCGACGAGCCGGGTTCGGTCTTGCTGCAGCCATTTGAGACATGAGGAGTCTTGTGATGCGTGCTCGACAGCGTGGCGCAACCTTCATCGGCATGGTCGTGATCATCGCGATCCTCGGCCTAGGCCTGTACGCCGGCATCCGGCTGATCCCGCTTTATTTCGAGTACTTCGCCGTCGTGCAGGCCATGGAACAGACCGCCAACGAGAACAAGGGCAATCCCACCAGCCCACCGCAGATCCGCGCCGCGCTGGAGCGTCGCTGGACGATCGAAGACATCAAGAGCGTCCAGCCGAAGGAAATCGAGATCAAGCGCACGGGCAACGGCTACACGATGCGTGCTGCGTACGAAGCACGTGCACCGTTCATCGGCAACGTGTCGCTCGTCGCCGAGTTCGACAAGACCGTGACCCTCGTGCAGTGAGCCGGGCGGGAGTCGATTCGTTCAGGAACCTGGAGTGAAGACAGCGCTTGAGTGGCAGCGCGACGCGCTCGGCTACGAGTGTCGCGATCCGGCCTTATTGGAAGCCGCGCTCACGCATCGCAGCGCGGGCGGGCCGCACAACGAGCGGCTCGAGTTCTTGGGCGACGCGATCTTGAACTGCGTTGTCGCAATCCTCGTCTTCCGCGAGTTCGGCGGCGCCGACGAAGGCGAGCTGTCGCGCTTCAGGGCGAGCCTGGTGAGCGGCGAGGCGCTTGCCGCTATTGCAGCCGAGATCGGGCTCGGCGATCAGCTGCGGCTGGGCTCGGGCGAGCTCAAGTCCGGGGGCTTTCGCCGCAAGTCGATCCTCGCCGATTCGCTCGAAGCCGTCTTCGGCGCGATCTATCTCGACGGTGGCTTCGAAGCGGCTGCCAAGGTGATCGAGCGGCTGATCGTGCCGCGGCTCGATCGCCTGCCGAGCGCGGCCGAGCTCAAAGATCCCAAGACGCGTTTGCAGGAGATGTTGCAAGCGCGCGGCTTGCCGTTGCCCGTCTATACGGTGGATTCGGTTTCCGGCGAGGCGCACAATCAGCTCTTTGCGGTAAGCTGTTCCGTCGATGCGCTCGGTTTGAAAACCCACGCTAGCGGCGCGAGCCGCCGGCGTGCGGAGCAAGCAGCCGCACAGCTCATGATCGAGCAGATCCAGTCTTCGACGTCTCCCTCCAAGTGAACAACGCCGCCGTGTCCGACGAAACTGCCTATCGCTGCGGCTTTGCCGCTCTCGTCGGTCGACCGAATGTCGGCAAGTCGACGCTGCTCAATGCCCTCATCGGGGAGAAGATCAGCATCGTCACGCCAAAGCCGCAGACGACGCGTCATCGCATCCTCGGCATCCTCACGAAGCCGTTTGCCCAGATCATCTTCGTTGATACGCCCGGTCTGCACAGCACGGCGCGCCGGGCGATGAATCGACACATGAATCGCGCCGCGCTCGCCTCGCTGCAGGATGCCGACCTCAACTTGTTCGTGGCCGAGGCGTTGCGCTGGACCGACGAGGATCAACGCGTGCTCGAGGAGCTTGTCAAACAGGGCAGGCCGATCATCGTGATCCTCAACAAGGTGGACAAGGTGTTCCCCAAGGAGCGCCTGCTACCGTTCATCGATGAGCTCGCCCAGCGCGCCAAGTTCGAAGAGATCGTGCCCGTCTCGGCGCTGCGCGGCACTCAGCTCGAGCGCTTGCCCGAGACGATCGCGAAATACCTACCGGTCTCGCCGCCGCATTTCCCGGCCGATCAGCTGACCGATCGAAGCCTGGAGTTCCAGGCGGCCGAGATCGTGCGCGAGAAGCTCACGCTGCGTTTGCGTCAGGAGCTGCCGTACGGATTGACCGTGGCCATCGAACGCTTCGCCGAAGAGGACGGGCGATTCGTCATCAACGCCGTCATCTGGGTCGAGCGCACGGGGCAGAAGGCGATCGTGATCGGTCACGGCGGCGAGCAGCTCAAAGAAGTCGGGCGCGCGGCGCGCCTGGAAATGTGCGAGCGCTTCGGTCGTCCGGTACACCTCGAGCTGTGGGTGAAAGTGAAGGAGAACTGGTCGGACAACGAAGCAGCCCTCAAACAGCTCGGCTACGAGATCTGAGCTCTAGGCCGCGTGGCCGGCCTCGACCGAGCGGCGTAGCTCGCGCGCGCGTGCTCCGAAGGGCCGCCGCCCAGACGTCGTATGCGCACCCACCTCGAACCCGCTTACGTGCTCCATCAGCGTCCGTATCGAGATACGAGCCGGATTCTCGAGCTGTTCACGCGCGATCATGGACGCGTTTCGTTGTTCGCACGCGGTGCGCGCGGCGGGCGCAAAGGGACGGCAGCGCTTTCCTCCATGCTGCAGCCGTTCAATCGTCTGCTGGTGTCCTGGAGCGCCCGAGGCGATGCGGGTCAGTTGACGGGAGCGGAGTTCGACGGCGGCGTACGCCTCATGCCGCCTGCGCAGCTCGTCAACGGGTTTTACCTGAACGAGCTATTGCTCAATCTGTTCACGCGCCACGATCCGCAGCCCGATGTCTTCGACCTGTACGGTGCGACCATCGAGCGGCTGAAAGACGGTGACAGTCCTCTCGCGCATCTGCGCCGCTTCGAGAAACGCCTGCTCGAGCTCTTGGGCTACGGGCTTGAGCTCGAACGAGAGGCGCTGAGCGGTGCGCCGATCGAGGCCGATGCGCTGTATCACTATCGAATCGAGCTGGGTGCGGTGCGTGCGCTCGAGGTCGCCGAAGGCCCGATGATGTTTGCCGGCTCGACGCTCTTGGCGTTGGCGCGTGAGGACTTCGCGGATCCCTTCGTTTGTTCGGAAGGGCGCCGCCTCTTTCGCGCCGCGCTCGATCGCATCCTCGACGGACGAGAGCTCAAGACGCGCGAGGTTATGCGCGCATTGCGTCGCGGCCGGAAACCCTCGCCGGGCGGGTAAGCCCCGGCGGCGTTAACCGGCTTGCGCGAGCCTGCTACCATGCAGGCTTTCCCGCGAATCCTGCAGCTGTTTCTTCACCATGGCTTCTCCCATCTACCTCGGCGTCAATGTCGATCACGTCGCGACGCTGCGGCAAGCCCGCGGCACGCGCTATCCCGATCCGTTGTTCGCTGCGCTCATCGCCGAGAAGGCCGGCGCGGACAGCATCACGGTGCATCTGCGGGAGGACCGTCGTCACATCCAGGATCGCGACGTGCGCATGTGCAAAGAGGCGCTGCAGACGCGCGTGAACCTGGAAATGGCGGCCACCGAGGAGATGGTGCGCATCGCCTGCGACGTCGGGCCGTCCGACTGCTGTCTCGTGCCCGAGCGCCGCGCGGAGCTGACGACCGAAGGCGGGCTGGATGTGGCCGGCCAGAAGGATCACTTGACGCGCATGATCGGGTTGCTCGCCGGCGCCGGTATCCGCGTCTCGCTGTTCATCGATCCCGACGAGCGGCAGATCGACGCGGCGTGCGCTGTCGGTGCACCTGTCGTCGAGCTCCACACCGGCGCCTACGCCGATGCGCACGGCGCCACGCAGGCGCGCGAGCTCGAGCGCATCGTGCGGGCCGCGGAATATGCTGCGCAGCGCGGCCTGAAGGTGCACGCCGGCCATGGGCTCAACTATTACAACGTCCAAGCCATCGCCGCGATTCCGCAGATCGTCGAGCTCAATATCGGCCATGCGATCGTCGCGCGCGCCGTGATCGACGGCATGGCGCAGGCGGTCTCCGAGATGAAGCGGCTGATGATCGAGGCGCGCGGGGCCGCGGCCGAACGCTCATGATCTTCGGTATCGGCACCGATGTCGTTCAGCTCGAACGCATCAAGCAGGTTTACGAGCGCCACGGCGAGCACTTCGTCGAACGCTTGCTGCTGCCGGCCGAACGCGAGGCTTTTGCGAACAATCGTCGCCCCGTACGCTTTCTCGCCATGCGCTTTGCCGCCAAGGAGGCGATCGTCAAAGCGATGGGAACGGGGTTCGCGCACGGTATGTGGATTCGCGACACGGGCTTCGTGCCGAATGCCTGGGGACGTCCCGAGATCATCTGGTCCGAGCGCGGCCGCGCCATGTGCGAACGGCTCGGGATCGGTGAGGGACATCTCACGCTGACCGACGAGGCGGGGCTCATCGTCGCCGTCGCCGTGCTGATGCGGAAAGAATCATGACCGTTTTCGTATTCGATATCGAAACGATTCCCGACGTCGAGTTCGGACGCCGGCTCTATGGCCTCGAGGACTTGAGCGACAAGCAGGTCGGTTACGTCATGCAGGCCAAACGCCGCGAGGAGTCGGGCACCGAGTTCCTCTCCTACGAGCAGCATCGCGTCGTCGCCATCTCGGTGGCGCTCAGGACGCGCGAGACGTTTCGCGTCTGGTCGCTCGGCGATCCGAGCGCGTCGGAAGCCGAGATCATCCAACGCTTCTTCGATGGGATCGAGAAATACACGCCCGATCTGGTGTCGTGGAACGGCGCCGGCTTCGACCTACCCGTGCTGCACTATCGCGCGCTGCGGCATGGAATCGTCGCGCCGCGTTACTGGGAGACGGGCGATGAGGATCAGTCGTTTCGCTTCAACAACTATCTGAATCGCTATCACACGCGCCATTTGGATCTGATGGACGTTCTGTCGAGCTATCAATCGCGTGCGCGCGTGGGCCTGCAGTCGATTGCGACGCTGCTTGGGTTCCCGGGCAAGCTCGGCATGAGCGGCGACAAGGTCTGGGATGCCTATCTCGATGGACAGATCGAGCGCATCCGCAACTACTGCGAGACGGACGTTCTCAATACCTATCTCGTCTACCTGCGCTTCGAGCTCATGCGCGGACGGCTCAATCGCGAAGAGTATGCGAACGAGCTCGCGCTCGTGCGCGATGTCTTGCGGGCGCAGGCCAAGCCGCATTTCCTCGAATTCTTGAACGCATGGCCGGAGCAGAACCCTTGAGCGCTGGTGCGGCAGAGACGCCGGCGCCATTCGTCGCCGACATCACCGACCTCGATCACGACGGGCGCGGCATTGCGCATGTCGACGGCAAGACCGTTTTCGTCGACGGTGCATTGCCAGGCGAGCGCGTCGAATGGCGGCGTTTCAAGAAGAAGCGCACGTTCGACGAGGGGCGGCTCGTGCGGGTTCTGGAGCCGTCGCCGGATCGCGTCGAGCCGAAGTGTCCGCACTTCGGCATGTGCGGCGGATGCGTGCTGCAGCATCTTGCGCCCGAGCGTCAGATCGAGCTCAAGCAACGACAGCTCCTCGATGCGTTGAGCCGCATCGGCAATGTCGCACCGGCGTCCGTTCTGCCGCCCCTGCTGGGACCCACCTGGAACTATCGCCGGCGCGCGCGTCTCGGCGCGCGCTGGGTCCCGAACAAGGGCAAGACCGTGATCGGTTTTCGCGAGCGCGCGAGCTCGTTCGTGGCCGATCTCAGCTCGTGCGTCATTCTCGCCAAACCCGTCGATGAGCTGATCGAGCCGTTGTCCGAGCTCGTCAGCCGCTTGAGCATTCGGGCTCGTGTGCCGCAGATCGAAGTCGCGGTTGCCGAACGGGCGACCGCGCTCGTGATGCGCGTGCTCGACGAGCCGACGGCGGAAGATCGGGCGCTCCTTGAAGCATTCGAGCGCTCATTCAACGTCGAGATTTATCTGCAGCCGGGCAACTACGACACCGTGGCGCCGCTTAAGCCGCCGGCGAGCGTGCTCGAGTATCGCCTGCCGGCGTTCGACGTCGCCGTACGTTTTGCGCCGACGGATTTCATTCAGGTGAACGGCGAGCTGAATGCGGCGATGGTCGAGCGTGCCATTGCACACCTCTCACCCAGGACCGACGAGCGCGTGCTGGACCTCTTTTGCGGTCTGGGCAACTTTTCGCTACCGCTCGCGCGCAGCGGCGCGGCAGTGACGGCGGTAGAGGGCGAGGCGGGGCTGATTGAGCGTGCGAGAGAGAACGCGGCTCGGCAGGGATTTGCCAACGTAGAGTTTCACGTGGCGGACTTGTCCGAGCCCGACTTCATGCGCAGCCCGTGGGCGCAGCGCGACTACGACAAAGTATTGTTGGATCCGCCGCGTGCCGGTGCGCGCGCCGCGCTGCCGTTGCTCGCGCGAGCAAGCGTTCAGCGCGTGGTGTACGTCTCGTGTCATCCGGGCACGCTCGCGCGCGATGCGGGTATTCTCGTCAACGAATACGGCTTCAAGCTCGAAGCTGCCGGCGTGATGGATATGTTTCCCCACACGGCGCACGTCGAGTCGATCGCGGTGTTCACTCGTTAGGCCCGGTCGATCGCGTGAGGGACTTGGGTGCAACGCAGTACACTCTCGGCTGCATCCACGGTGCACTGCGGGTAGCGGTATGACGCTCGGTCCCTTGATGATCGATCTCGAAGGCACGACGCTCACGGCGGAAGATCGTGAGCTGCTGGCGCATCCGCTCGTCGGCGCGGTCATCCTCTTCACCCGCAATTTCGAGAGCATCGAGCAGCTGCGCCAGCTCGTGACGGACATCCGCGCGATTCGCACGCCGCCCTTGCTCGTGACCGTCGATCACGAAGGCGGGCGCGTACAGCGTTTTCGCGAGGGCTTCACGCGGCTGCCGCCGATGCGGTTGATCGGGCGGGCATACGATCTCGATCCGGCCGGCGGTAAGCGGCTCGCCCGGCAATGCGGCTGGCTGATGGCTGCCGAGCTGCGTGCTGTCGGGATCGATATGAGCTTTGCGCCCTGTGTGGATCTCGACTACGGCGTCAGCACCGTCATCGGCGACCGCGCCTTCCATCGCGATCCGCGCGTGGTCGCCGAACTGGCGGTGGCCTTCATGGGCGGCATGCGCGAGGCGGGGATGAGCGCAACCGCCAAGCATTTCCCGGGGCATGGGGCGGTCGTGGCCGACTCGCACGTGGCCATGCCCGTCGACCGGCGGCCCTTGGAGGACCTTGACGACGACATCTATCCGTACCGACGACTGATCGACAATGGCTTGGCGTCGATCATGGCCGCGCATGTGATCTTCTCCGCAATCGACGAGCGGCCGGCCGGCTTTTCCCGGCGGTGGATGCGCGATGAGCTGCGGGGCCGGCTCGGTTTCGATGGGGCCATCTTCACCGATGACCTGTCGATGAAAGGAGCGGCGGCCGTGGGCGGACCGGTGGAGCGGGCCGAGGCGGCGCTCGAGGCCGGCTGCGACGTCCTATCCCTCTGCAACGATCGTCAAGGTGTGCTGCAAGTCATCGATTCTTTGCGAGGGAGCGAGGATCCTTTAAGTCAAGTGCGCATGGCTCGTCTTCACGGACGGGGTGATTGGAGCAGGGAGTCCCTGCACGCCTCCGCAGTGTGGCAAGCGTGCAACAGCGCGATTCAAGCATGTATGGAACGACCCCAGCTCCTGCTCAATTCTGATCAGTCATGAGTGTCGAACCTTTCCCAGTCGGTCCCGGCAATGGCCAAAGCCTCGATCCGCGGCTGCTCGAAGCCCTGGTCGAGCAGGCTCCCGAAGGGGTTGCGATCTGCGACCAGGCGGGAAAGGTGATCTATGCGAATGCGGCCCTTGAGCGGCTAACCGGTTATTCGCGCGGCGAGCTCTGCGGCCGCGAGCTGAGCTTCCTGCAAGCGCACGACCAGGCTCAGGCCGGCTCCGACAAGATTCGTGATGCCTTGCGGACGGCGACGGCCGTGCGCACCGTGCTGCGCAACTATCGCCAGGACGGCACGATGTTCTGGAACGAGCTGTCGCTCGTGCCGCTGCAGGTGAACGGCGGGATCACGCATTTTGCGAGCTTCCACCGCGATGCGTCGGCCAAGCACGGCGCCGAGGGGCAAAGCGAGGCCCAGGATCCGGCGCTCAGCACGCAGAGCATGCTTGCCTATTTGCGCGATGACCGCCGCACCGGCCTGCTGCGCCGCTCGTACTTCGAAGAGCTCGTGCGGCGCGACTGGGCGGTGGCGCAGCGAGAGTCACGCCGCCTGTGTTTCCTGTTGTTCGATCTCGATTGCTTTGCGCTGTATCGCGACGTGTTCGGCAAGCAGGGCGCCGAACAGGCATTTCGGCGTATCGCACGCGTGATCGCGGGCTGCTTCCGCCGGGCGAGCGACCTGTGCGGTTGGTTCGACGAAGACCAAGTGGCCGCGATGACGAGCGGCATGGATCTGCAACAGGCAGCGAAGCTCGCCGAGGTGGTGATCGGGCGCGTGCGCGATCTGGCGATTCACCATCCGCGCTCGAATGTCTCGCGCTACGTCACGGCGAGCGCAGGTGTCGTTTCGCTCGTGCCGGCGTATGACATGTCGGTGGAGCGCGCGTACGAGAGCGTGCGTCAAGCGCTGCGCGATGCCAAAGACCTCGGACGCAATCGCGTCGTGAGCCGCGAGTACGAGTGACTTCCGCGCTCTTCTAGTCCCACCAAGCCGCCGTCAGCGCGGCCGCACGCTCAGTTCGTGCTCGTGCTCGGCGTGACCACGGCGATCACGCCGAATTTCGGATGATCGATGTAGTGACGCTCGTGGCTGCGCATGCGGCGCGATTGCTGCAGCACATAGCGCTGGCCCGGGTTGTCGGGCGGCGTGAAGGTGAGATCAAGCGTCAGGTGCAGATAGCGCCCCCGGGAGAGCGCGATCGAGCCGCTCAAGCCCGTAGCGGGCGATACGAACGTCTCGATCGGAATCGCGGGCGCTGCCAGACGCGGAAAACCGGGTTGCGTCCAGCCGAAGTGCGCAAGCGGACGATAATTGCGTGAGCGTCGCAGCGTGTCGGCAACGGCGGTCAGCTTCAGCCGCGATGCAGGCAGCGCCGGGAAGCTGTCCGTCGCGCGCGGGTGCGTGGGAGCAGCCGATTCGAACGGCGACTCGTCTTCCGCAGGGATAGCGAGCCCTTTGTTGTGCGAGAGCTCGAGGGACCACAGCTCTTCGGTCGAGTCGGACGCGAGGTGCTGGAAGACGATGATTTCGACGTCGTAGAGCCCTTGCCCGGATGCGGCTTGTTGGGCGTGGGCTGGGCCGAATAGCGCGGCAAGCACCAGCAAGCAGGCCAACGAGGCGCGTCGCAGCGCAGGCATCGATCGTCCGGTCATAGGCGTTGCTTCCTCCGATACGCAGAGTTTGACACACCCCGGCGGCTCAACGCTTGGCGCGTTCGCACGGCTCGGCAGGGGGAGTCGTACGGCTCAAGGCGTCCAGGAGCTGCTCGACGGCCTTGAAGCGTTCCTCGTCCTTCTCGAGGTTCAGCGTGAACTTGAGCTTGATGCCGCCTTCGAGGCGGTGGGTGCGCGAGTGCTGCTGCACGAAGCGGATCAGCGTCGCGGGCTCGACGCGCGTGTCGGCATCGAATGTCACCGAGCCGCCGCCGGGACCGACGTCGATCTTGCGCAGCCCCATGGCACGTGCCCGCTGCTTGATCTCGGCGATGCGGAACAGGTTCTTCGCGGGCGGCGGCAGCAGGCCGAAGCGATCGATCATCTCGACCTGCAGCTCGCGCAGCTCGTCCGGATTCTCGGCCGCGGCAATGCGCTTGTAGAGCACCAAGCGCAGGTGAATGTCAGGGAGATAATCGTCCGGCAGCAGCGCCGGCACGTGCAGATCCACCTCGGGTCCCTGGTGCATCGGCGCATCGAGCTCGGGGACCTTGCCTGACTTGAGCGCATTGACGGCGCGCTCGAGCATTTCCATGTAGAGCGCGTAGCCGATCTCCTGAATCTGTCCGCTTTGCTCTTCGCCGAGCAGCTCGCCCGCGCCGCGAATCTCCAGATCGTGAGTCGCGAGCGTGAAGCCGGCGCCGAGATCTTCGAGGGATTCGATCGCCTCCAGACGCTTGATCGCATCGGGCGTCATCGCGCTGCGCGGGGGCGTGAGCAGATAAGCGTAGGCCTGGTGGTGCGAGCGTCCGACGCGGCCGCGCAGCTGATGCAGCTGTGCGAGCCCGAGCTTGTCCGCGCGATCGATGATGATGGTGTTGGCGGAGGGGACGTCGATGCCGCTCTCCACGATCGTCGTGCAGACGAGCACGTTGCAGCGCTGGTGATAGAAATCGAGCATCACCTGCTCGAGCTCGCGTTCGCGCATCTGGCCGTGCCCGATCGCGATGCGCGCTTCCGGCACGAGCTGCTGCAGCTCGCGCGCGGCTCGCTCGATGGACTGCACGCTGTTGTGCACGAAGTAGATCTGTCCGCCGCGGCGAATTTCGCGCAGACAGGCTTCGCGGATCGTCGGCCCGTCCCATTGGGTGACGAACGTCTTGATCGCAAGGCGCGCGGCCGGCGGCGTCGTGATCAGCGAGAGCTCGCGTAGGCCGCCCATCGCCATGTTGAGCGTGCGCGGAATCGGTGTTGCCGTGAGCGTCAGCACGTGGACCTCGGCCCGCAGCTCCTTGAGGCGCTCCTTGTCCTTGACGCCGAAGCGGTGCTCTTCGTCGATGATGACGAGCCCGAGGCGGCGGAACTTCACGCCAGCCTGCAGCAGCCGGTGCGTACCGACGACGATGTCGATCTGTCCCGATTCGAGACCGGCGATGACTTGGTTGACCTCTTTCGTGCTGCGAAAGCGCGATAACGACTCGACGCGCACGGGCCAGTCGGCGAAACGATCGGCGAAGCTTTGGTAGTGCTGTTGCGCGAGAAGGGTGGTCGGCACGAGCACGGCCACTTGCTTGCCCGCCTGCACGGCGACGAAAGCTGCGCGCAATGCGACCTCCGTCTTGCCGAAACCGACGTCGCCGCAGACGACGCGATCCATCGGCCGGGTGCTGCCGAGATCGGCGATGACTTGCTCGATGGCTTGTGCCTGATCCGGCGTTTCGTCGAAGGGGAACTGCGCCTCGAAGGCGCGTAGATCGAGCTCGTTGGCAACGAGCGGTTCGCCTTGGCGCGCAGCTCGCCGGGAGTAGAGATCGAGCAGCTCCGCGGCGGTGTCGCGAATCTTCTGCGCGGCCTTCTTCTTTGCCTTCTGCCAGGCATCGCCGCCGAGCTTGTGCAGCGGCGCAGTTTCGGCGGGTGCGCCTGTATAGCGGCTCACGAGATCGAGCGCGTGCACCGGCACGTAAAGCTTGTCGCCGTCCGCGTACTCGAGCACGAGGAATTCGTTCTTGAGGCCGCCGACATCGAGCGTCGTCAGCCCGATGAAGCGTCCGACGCCGTACGTTTCGTGCACCACTGGCGCACCGGGATGCAGATCGGTCAGATCACGAATGATCTTTTCGGGATCGCGTTCGGGACGGCGCCGGCGGCGTTCTTGGCGCGCGCGCTCGCCGAAGAGCTGCTCCTCGGCGATGAGCGCGAGGGCCGGCTCGCGCAAAATGAGGCCAGTGGCAATGGGCGAGACCGTGATCGCAAGCGGTGCGCTCGATTCGGCGAATGCGTGCCAGCCGTCGAGGAGCTGCGGTTGAATGCCGCGGCGCTTGAGCAAGTCGAGCAGCATTTCGCGGCGGCCGGCCGATTCGGCGGCGATCAACACGCGGCCGTGGAAGTCGGCGAGGAAGCTTGCGAGCTCGCGCACGGGTTCTTCGCCGCGGACATCGACGCGCAACGACGGCGGCCGGCGTGTCTCGAAGTTCTGAAACGGCACCGGTTGCGTGAGCGGATCGAGCTCGACGCCCATGAGCTCGATACGGCGAAACGTCTCAAGACGCTGTAGCAGCTCTTGCGCCGGAACGAAGACTTCTTCTGGACGCAGGATCGGTCGTGTGGCGTCATGGCTGCGCTGCTCGTAGCGTTGCTCGATTTCGGCGAACGCACGTTGCGCGGCGCCGGCAGCATCGTCGTCGAGGACGATCGTCGTGTTGCCGGGCACGTAATCGAGCAGGGTCGCCGTCGCGTCGAAGAAGAGCGGCAGGTAGTACTCGATGCCGGCAGGAGGCACGCCTTCCGCGATGTCCTTGTAGATCGGCATCTTGGTGAGGTCGCCCTCGAAGCGCGTACGGAAGCGTCGCTTGAACTGCTGAATGCCGTCGCTGGTCAGCGGAAACTCGCGCGCCGGCAAGAGCCGCAGCGACTCTGTGCGCTCGCCGGAGCGCTGCGTTTCGGGATCGAAGAGTCGAATCGACTCGATTTCGTCGTCGAACAAGTCGATGCGATAGGGCGCAGCGCTGCCCATCGGAAACAAGTCGATCAACGAGCCGCGGACGGCAAATTCGCCCGGCGCCATCACTTGCGAGCTCGCGACGTAGCCCGCGCCGGCCAAGCGCTCGCGAAACGCTGCCAGGTCCAACCGCTCGCCCACGGAGAGATCGAACGCATGCGCATCGATGTAGGTCTGCGGCGGCAAGCGCTGCAGAATCGTTTCGAGGTCGACAACGACGATGCCTTTGGCAAGGCGCGGTAACGTCGCCAGCATGCGCAGTCGCTGCGACACGATATCGGGATGCGGCGAGAACAAGTCGTACGGCAGCGTTTCCCAGTCCGGGAAGCTCTCCACGGGGATGCCGGCGGGCGCGAAGAACTTCAGCTCCTCTTCCATGCGAGCTGCGCGGCGCGCATCGGAGGCGATGACGAGCAGCGGCCCTGAAGCACGTCGTGCGGCTTCGGCCAGCCACAAAGAGGCAGCGGAGCCGTAGAGCTGACCCCAACGCACGTGCATCTGGGCGCGGCTCGGCAAGAGTGGGCGTTCGTCAGACATTCACGTTAGCGAGGCAATAAAAAACGCTCGGGACGATACGCGCGGCATCCCCGAAAGGGCGCGCAGGTTAGCAGGCCCCGCCGGCGTGCTCCAAGCCTGAAAACGTGACGGCGGCACCGCGTGCGGCGGGTGCCGCCAAGAGGGGGAAGGTGAGTGAGGCGAGGCCCGTCCTCGCCCGACAGCCGACGCGCCGCAGGCGCGTCGGGTGCGTCAGCCGATGGCGACGCTGTGAATGACGAGGTGATGCTCGAAGTAGACGACGAACCCGGGGTACTCCCAGCGCGTGATCGGCGGGTTGCCGACGGCGGGGACGCGTCGCGTCGGGGCGCCGTAGATGGCCTCGACCTTTTCCATCGACATGCCGCGCGTCGGGCGGTCGCTGGCGGCGGCCGGAGCGGACGTCATCTTGAGCTCATCGGCAAGCGCCGGACCGGTCACCGCGGCAGCAGCCAGGAGCGAGAAAAGCCAACGAGAGCAGCGCATGCAAGCACCTCCGTGAGAGCGTCAAACTGTATAGCAGGGATTACATAAGCACCAAGCTTGCGGCTTCAATTTGTTGTCGTAGTTCACAGTTTGGTAGCCTGCCGGGTCTTTCGACAAGGCAACTCAAGGGTCGCGGATGACGGATGCGCAGCTCGACAAGATGGACGCGGTAGCGGCCGGGCGTCCTGCGGCCAGCGGGGCGGCGCGCGCACCGAAGCGCCCATGCTGCGTTCGGGGCGTCCCTCAGCCTCGTCATACAATCGACTAGCCCATGTTTCAACCGCTGCCGATCTATATCGGCCTTCGCTACGTTCGCAGCCGCAGCCGAGGGTTCTTCGTTTCGTTCATCAGCTGGATCTCGATGCTCGGGATCTGTGTCGGCGTGGCGGCGCTCATCGTCGTGATCTCCGTGATGAACGGGCTCGAGGGCGAGCTGCGCACGCGCCTGTTGAACGCGGCGTCGCACGCGACTGTGGCAGCGGCGCCCGAACGCATGAAGGACTGGTCTGCGCTCGCGGCGCAGCTGCGGCAGGAGCCGAACGTCGTGGGAGTCGCGCCATACCTGGCGCTGCAAGGCATGATCGGACGCGGCGACGAGTTGCGCACCGCGTCGGTGCGCGGCATCGATCCGGCGCTTGAGCCGCAAGTCTCCGCGATCGCTGAGCACATGCTGCGCGGCGAATTGAGCGATCTGCAGCCGGGTGAGCAGCGCATCGTGCTCGGCATCGGCCTTGCCTATGCACTCGATGCGCGCGTGGGCGATGAGATCACGGTGCTCGTGCCGGTTTCGGAGCCTGGCGAGCATGCGATCGAAGGCATCGGCGTCAGGCCGCGCATCCAGAGCTTCGTCGTAAGCGGCATCTTCGAAGTCGGCGCTCAAGAGCACGACAACGTGCTTGCGTTGATTCATCTGGCAGATGCCGCGGCGCTCGCGGGTACCAACGATGTGCCGGGCGGCTTGCGGCTGAAGTTCGACGACATCTTCATGGCGCCGGTGCGTGCCCGCGAGCTCGCGCGACGGCTCGGCAGCGACTTTCAGGTGAGCGATTGGTCCATCGAGAATGCGAGCTACTTTCGTGCGATCCGCATCGAGAAGACCATGATGACGCTCATCCTCATGCTCATCGTGGCGGTCGCCGCCTTCAACATCGTCGCCGCACTCGTCATGGTGGTGAACGAAAAGCGCACCGACATCGCCATTTTGCGTACGGTCGGTATCACGCCGCGCGCCGTGGTGGGCATCTTCGTCACTCAGGGCGTCGTCATCGGCTGGTTCGGTGCGCTGCTCGGGCTCGCGCTAGGTCTGACGCTCGCGCTCAACGTCGATGTGATCGTGCCGTTTCTCGAGAACCTGCTCGGGGTACACGTCTTCGATCCGACGGTCTTCGTGATCTCGGAAGTGCCCTCCGAGGTGCGCTGGCCGCAGGTGGCAGGCATCACGGTCACTGCGCTCGTGCTGACGGTGCTCGCCACGATTTACCCCGCCATGCGTGGGGCGGCGACGGAGCCGGCGGAGGCGTTGCGCTATGAATGATCGCAGCAAGCGGGCGCGAGCCGTCGGGGCGAGGGTCGTATGACGCGCAGCTACGAGCTCTTCATCGGGCGGCGTTATCTGCGCTCGAGCCGCGGCAACCGCTTCGTCTCGTTCATCTCGACGATCTCGATGGTCGGCGTGGCGATCGGCGTCGCCGTGCTCATCATCGTGCTGTCCGTGATGAACGGTTTCGAGCGCGAGCTGCGCCAGCGCATCCTGAGCCTGACCTCGCATGCCACGATCAGCGCCTTCGGTTCGGGGTTGCCCGACTGGCGTGCGACTGCAGCCAAGCTTGCAGAGAGCGACGAGGTGATCGCGAGCGCACCATACGTCGAGGCGCAGGGATTGCTGGTCGCGGGCGACAAGAGCAGCGGCGCGATGGTGGTCGGCATTCTGCCGGAGGAAGAACGGCGAGTATCGGAGATCGTAGACAAGGCTCGCGCGGGGAGCTTCGACGATCTGGCGCCGGGCGAGTTCGGCATCGTGCTCGGCGCGGAGCTGGCGCGGGCGTTGGGCGTCGACCTCGGCGGACGTGTCGTGCTCGTCACGTCGATGCGCGTCACGACACCGGCAGGCGTGCTGCCGCGAATGCGCGCCCTCAAGGTGGTCGGCATCTTCGCGGCCGGCATGTACGAATACGATCGCAACTTCGCCTATGTGCACCTTGCGGACGCGGCGCGGCTGTACCGAATGGGCGAAGAGGTGACAGGGCTACGTTTGAAGCTCGCCGACATGTTTGCGGCGCCGCGCGTGGTGCGCTCGCTGGCGTTGTCGCTCGGCGGCGAGGGCTACTACATCGACGATTGGACCCGTAAGCACGCGAACTTCTTCCGCTCGATCCAGCTGACGAAGTCCGTGATGTTCATCATCCTGTTGCTCGTCGTCGGCGTCGCCGCGTTCAACATCGTCTCGACGCTCGTGATGGTGGTGAAGGAGAAGCAAGCGGACATCGCCATCCTGCGCACGATCGGAGCATCGCCTCGCAGCGTGCTGAAGATCTTCGTGACGCAAGGCACCGCGATCGGGCTCATCGGCACGCTTGCGGGCGTTCTGCTCGGCGTGCTGATCTCGTTCAACCTCGAAAGCTTGATTCACGGGCTCGAGCGCCTGCTGGGCACGCAGTTCATGGACGCGCAGGTGTACTACATGAGCGACCTGCCTGCCGTCGTTCAATGGGCGGATGTGCTCAAGATCAGCTTGACCGCTTTCGGGCTCTGCTCGTTGTCGACTTTATATCCCGCTTGGCGCGCCGCGCGCACCGAGCCTGCACGAGCGCTACGACATGATTGAAGCTACGCCAGTCCTTGCTTGTACCGCCCTCACGAAGCACTTCATGCAGGGCGATGCGCGTGTCGATGTCCTGAACGGGGTGGAGCTTACCGTGCGTCCGGGCGAGCGCGTCGCCATCGTCGGCGCGTCGGGCTCAGGCAAGACGACGCTGCTGCAATTGCTGGGCGGTCTTGACCTGCCGACGTCGGGGGCGGTCTCGATCTGCGGTCAACGCATCAACGAGCTGTCCGATGCTGCGCGCGGCGAGCTGCGTAACCGCGCGCTCGGGTTCGTCTATCAGTTCCATCATCTGCTGCCCGAATTCACCGCGCTCGAGAACGTCGCGATGCCGCTGCTCATTCGTCGGACGCCGGTGGAAGAGGCGCGTGCGCGCGCGAGAGATCTGCTCGAGCGGGTCGGGCTCGGTGCAAGGCTCGAGCACCGGCCAGGTCAGTTGTCGGGCGGCGAGCGTCAGCGTGCGGCCGTGGCGCGTGCGCTCGTCACTCAGCCGAAGGTCGTGCTCGCCGACGAGCCGACGGGCAATCTCGACGGTGCCAACGCTCGGCAGGTGTTCGATCTCATGCTCGAGCTCAATCGTGAGCTCGACACCGCGCTCGTAATCGTCACTCATGCGCCGGAGCTCGCGGCACGGATGCAACGGCAGCTCACGCTACGTGACGGCAAGCTGTGGGAAGAGGCGTAGGGCGCGCACCCTCATTTCGGCTCATTCTCGCCATCTTTTTCCGAGCCGCTGCCTTTGCGCTCGTGATATTTCAGCACGAGCGTCAGGTGCCAGATGCCTCCTAGCAGCAGATAGCCGACGAGCGCCGACAATGTGCCCATGATGGCGCAGCCGAGCAGGAATGGCTTCCAGACCGGCAGCAAGCTTGTTGTGAGCCATTCCCAGCTCATCTCGAATGCCATCGGTCGTTCGGGCACGCCGAGGATTTTCGTGCCGACCCAGTATGCGGACATGAAGAGCGGCACCATGGTGAACGGGTTGGTGAGCAGCGTGCCGAACATGGTCGCAGGAACGTTCAAGCGCAGGATCAGCGCCAGGATCGCGGCGAGCAGGACGTGAATCGGCAGCGGCACGAAGGCAATGAACAAACCGAGGGCGAACGCACGTGTGACGTTCCGGCGATTGAGCGACCAATACACCGGATGATCGAGCAGGAGCCGAAATGGCCGCATGAACCAGCGCTCTTTCCAACGCTGCCGCTGGCGGCTTAAGGATTTGAAGATGCGTCTTGGCATAGAGAGCCAATAAGTATCGCAGGTCGTCGCGCCGATGTGGTGACGTGCAGGGAGGCACTGTGGGTCGGATCGCGCTGGCGTTTCTCCTTGGGAATTGTTGCGTGCATCTTGCACCGACATTGCCCAAGTCGGCGTTTGCGCTGGCGCTGCTGTTTGCGCTTGCGCTCGCGTGCGTGGCACGCGCAAAGCTCATCGTCGCATTCTTGCTCGGCTTGGGGTGGGCGTGGGGACATGCGGTGAGCCGGCTGGCCGACGACCTGCCGAGCACGCTCGAAGGAGCGGATCTCGTCGTTACGGGATACGTTGCCTCGCTGCCGGAAACGAGCGAGGAGGGCGATGTCCGTTTCGAGCTGGATGTCTCGGACGCGGAACCCGGCGTTCCGCAGCGGTTGCGACTGAGCTGGTACGGCGCGCCCAGCACACCGCAGCCGGGTGAGACGTGGCAGCTTCTCGTGCGCCTCAAGCGCCGCAGTGGCTCGGCCAATCCCGGAGCCTTCGATTACGAAGGCTATCTGTTCCGTAAGGGCATCGGTGCCACCGGTTACGTGCGCGCCGACGAGCGCAATCGGCGGGTCGCCGCCGCCGGATGGCGCTATGCGATCTTGCAGGCGCGAGCGTGGATCGCGCAGCGAATGCAGCAAGCGCGCGGACCGGACGCGCCCATGATCGGCGTGCTACAAGGACTGGCGGTCGGTGACACGCGGCGCATGACGCGGCACGAGTGGCAAGTGTTCGCCGCGACCGGCACGACGCATCTGATGGCGATCTCGGGATTGCACATCACGATGGTGGCGGCGATGGCTGCTTGGCTCGGCGGCGCCATCGTGCGTTGGCCAGGTGCCCAAGCGCGCGGCTGGTGCGCGCTTCACGGGCAAGCAATCGCGGGCGTCGCTGCCGCGGTGGCGTACTCGCTGCTCGCGGGCTTTTCGGTTCCGACGCAGCGAACCACTGCGATGCTCTGCGTGTACTTCGCAGCTCGATGCGCGCGACGCGACCTGCAAGTGGGGCACGCGCTCGCGCTGGCCGCGATCGTGGTGTTGCTCATCGATCCGTTCGCCCCGCTGGCGGTGGGCGCGTGGCTGTCGTTCGGTGCGGTGGCGCTGCTCGTGCTGACGTTCTCCGGGCGTCTGCAGCGCATGGGGCCGAGCAGGAGCTTTGTGTACGCACAGCTCGCCATGACGGTCGGTTTGTTCCCCTTGCTCCTGGTGGCGTTCGGCGCCGTTTCGCTGGTCTCGCCCTTCGCGAACGCAATCGCGATCCCGATGTTCACGTTCGTCGTCGTGCCGCTCGCACTGGCTGGTGCGCTCCTGGCGACCGTCAGTCCGCTGCTTGCTTCGCTACCTCTTGAGCTCGCGACGCTGGCGCTTGATCTCCTGTGGTGGGTGCTCGAGCGCATGGCCGAGTTGCCCCATGCACTTTGGTATTTCCCGACGCCGACCTGGGTGTCGCTCGGCGCCGCTGCCCTCGGGGCACTCGTGCTGGTGATGCCGGCGACATGGCCGATACGCTTGCTCGGCATCGCGCTTTGCGGACAAGTGTTCTTCGTGCCGTCGGATCGACTGGCGCCCGGGGAATTCGTCGTCACTGCGGTGGATGTCGGGCAAGGACAGGCGCTGGTGGTGCGCACGCAGCGGCACGTGCTCGTCTACGACACCGGGCCTGCGTTTCAAAGCGGACAAGACGCGGCCTCCTACGCGCTACTGCCTTACTTACGCGCGAAGGGCGTGCGCCGTGTCGATGCAGTCGTCGTCAGTCATGGCGATCTCGATCATCTCGGCGGGCTCGCCACCTTGCTGAAGGGCATGCGTGTGGAGGCCGTCATCGTCGGGCCGTCAGTGGCACCGATCCCCGTAGGCGCGCAGGTCTGCGAAGGTGGTCAAGCATGGACGTGGGATGCAGTGCGGTTCGAAGTGCTGCATCCGGCGCGGGGTTTTGTCGGCAAGGACAACGACAGGAGCTGCGTGCTGCGGATCTCCGGGAGCCAGGGCAGCGCGCTCCTGACCGGCGACATCGAGATGAGTGCGGAGGTTGCGCTCGTCGCGGCGCGGGTACCCAGAACCGATATCGTCACCGTGCCTCATCACGGCAGCCGCACGTCCTCTTCGGCCGATTTCGTAGCGGCCCTGGCGCCCAAGGTTGCGCTCGTCTCGGCCGGTTACCGCAACCGCTGGGGCTTCCCGAAAGCGGATATCGTGGAGCGCTGGCAGGCGAGCGGCGCGCGCATCTACAGCACCATCGACAGCGGTGCGATCGAAGCGCGCGTGCACGCGGACGGCTCCGTGGCGGTCAGCGAATATCGACGGACACACCGGCGCTATTGGCTGCGCACCGCAAACGAGTGAGGCGAACGGGGTCATCGCCCGCGCTGCATGCTGCGAGAAGTAGCCGGCCCGCGAAGTCGCACTCCTTGCACGGCCCATGACCGGCGTGCCGCCCGTGCGTGACCGCGAGGCCTGCGCATCGTCATCGGCTTGGGGAAAGCTGGTAGTATGCACAGCCATTCAAGACAGGCGGTTGCAAGCGACCATGTTCGAGATCGTCAAAGCTGGCGGCATCATGATGGGCCCGATCATCCTGGCCTCGATCGTAGCTGCTGCCATCATCTTGGAACGGCTCTGGACGCTTCAGCAGGAACGCGTCTTGCCTGCCGAGCTGACGGAGAAGGTCTGGCGCTGGGTCGAGCAAGGTCAGATCCAAGACAAGCACATCGTTGCGCTTCAGCAGAATTCTCCGCTCGGCAAGATCCTCGCAGCGGGCCTCGCCAATCGGCACCGCTCGCGCGAAGTCATCAAGGAGAGCATCGAGGATACGGGGCGTCACGTCGTGCATGAGCTCGAGCGCTTCATCGGCGCGCTCGGCACGATCGCCTCGCTGTCGCCGCTCATGGGGCTGCTCGGCACCGTGCTCGGCATGATTCGCACTTTCAACGCGATCACCACGGAAGGCATCGGCAACCCGGCCGCGCTTGCGGGCGGTATCGCCGAGGCACTCATCACGACTGCGGCCGGGCTCACCGTCGCGATCCCGGCGCTCATCGGCTACAAGTACCTGCGCGGCCGCGTCGAAGGGCTGGTGGTGCAGATGGAGAAGGAAGCCATCAAGCTCGTCGAGGCAATGGACGCGCAAAGCGGCCGCACACCGTCATGAATCTCTCGCGCCGCAACCACGAAGAGCCCGAGCTCAACCTCACGTCGTTGATCGACGTCGTATTGCTGCTGCTCATCTTCTTCATGGTGTCGACGACGTTCATCGACGAGTCCCGCATCGAGCTGCAGCTGCCGCAGGCGAGCGCCAAGCCCGTGACCGAGCCGCGCAAGGATCCCATCGAAGTGGCGGTGACCGCTTCCGGTGAATATCGCGTCAACGGTCAGCCGCTCATCAACACGAGCCCAGCCACATTGTCGGCGGCCGTTGCCAAGCTTGCCGGCGAATCTCGCGACATCCCGATCACGTTGCGTGCCGATGCGCGTGCGACGCATCAGTCGGTGGTCACGGCGATGGACGTCTTGGGGCGTCTTGGGTTCCGTGCGATCAGCATCGCCACCGTGAACGAAGAGCAGGGCGGTTCCGCGCCGAACTGACCGCATGGCGTCCTCGGATCGTTCGACCAATCTGAGCGCCGCACCGGCCACTTTGCCGGGTGCGTGGCAGACGTATCGACGCCTGCTCGCGTACTTGCGCCCGCATCGAGGGATGTTTCTGCTCGGCATCCTGGGCGCGGTGCTGTTCTCGGCCAGCATGGTGAGCTTCGCCGCCTTCGCCAAGGTGTTCGGCGACGGCACCTTCGAAAACCAAGATCCGCGCACGATCGTCTGGCTGCCGATCGCGCTCGTCGCGTTGTTCTTCTGTCGCGGCCTCGGCGATTTCACGCAGACGTACTGCATGGGGTACGTCGGTCGGCAGATCGTCAAAGTGCTGCGCGGCCAGGTGTTCGAACGCATCGTGAACCTGCCGATCGGCTACTACGATCGCAACTCGACGGCATCGCTGCTGTCGCGATTGACGTACAACACCGAGCAGATCGGACAGGCGACCACGGAAGCCGTGGTCGTGACGGTGCGCGAGTTCCTCACGATCGTCGGCTCGATCGCGTACCTGTTCTATACCAACCCGCGACTGACGTTCATCGCGCTTACCATGGGCCCGCTCGTGGCGTGGCTCATCACGCTGATCAATCGCAAGTTCCGTCGCTACTCGCGCCGCATTCAGGATTCGATGGGCGACATTACGCGGGTGGCGAAGGAAACCCTCGAAGCTCCGCGCATCGTCAAGGTCTACAACGCCGAAGCACACCAGATCGCACAGTTCGAAGGCGTCAACGAGCACAATCGCCGCTCCAACATGCGCCTGGTGCTCACCAAAGGATTGTCGAATCCGGTGGTACAGATGGTGACGGCGATCGGTTCGGCCTTCGTGCTGTCGATCGCGATCGCCGATGCGATCAACGATCGGATGAGCATGGGCGACCTGCTCGCGTTCCTGGTGGCGCTCGTGAACGTGGCGCAGCCCCTGCGCAGCCTGGTGAACGTTGCCGGCCCGCTGCAGCAGGGCATTGCGGCGGGGCAGAGCTTGTTCGAGTTGTTGGACGCGCCGGTCGAGCCTGCCGGCGGCACGCGTTCGGCGCAGCGAGTACGCGGCGAACTCGAATTCGAGCACGTCTCCTTTTCGTATCCAGCCGGCAAAGGCGTGACGCTCGAGGACATCTCGTTCAAGGTCGAAGCCGGCGAGATGGTGGCGATCGTCGGTCGTTCCGGGAGCGGCAAGTCCACCCTGGTCAATCTGCTGCCGCGGTTCTACGACGTAGATCGGGGCGTCGTGCGGGTCGACGGCTACGACGTGCGCGAGTACGAGCTCAAGAGCCTGCGCGAGCAGATCGCGCTCGTCAGCCAGGAGGTCGTGCTCTTCAACGATACGATTCGCGCGAACATCGCGTTCGGCCGCTCCGTATCCAATGCGGAGATCGAGGAGGCGGCGCGCGCGGCGCATGTGCTCGAGTTCGCGCGCGAGCTGCCGCAGGGGCTCGACACGATCGTCGGCGACCGTGGCGTCCTGCTCTCGGGCGGCCAGCGCCAGCGCATTTCGATCGCGCGTGCGCTGCTCAAGAACGCGCCGATTCTCATCCTCGACGAAGCGACATCGGCGCTCGACACGCAGGCCGAGCGCATCATCCAAGGCGCCTTGGAAGAGCTCATGCACAATCGCACGACGCTCGTCATTGCGCATCGCTTGTCGACCGTCGAGAAAGCCCATCGCATCATCGTGCTCGACGGCGGCCGCATCGCCGAGTGGGGCACGCACGCGGAGCTATTGGAGCGCAACGGTCAGTACGCGGCGCTCTACCGAATGCAGTTCAATGCCTGAGCCGCCGCGGCATGTCGCTTGATCGAAGCCTGCAGCGTTTGTGGTACGGCGGCTTTCGACCGGCGCTGCTCCCGCTGATTCCCCTGTCATGGGTGTTCGCAGGCATCGTGGCATTGCGCCGTGCGGCGTATCGCTACGGTTTGTTCAAGCGCGTCCGGGTCGACAAGCCCGTGATCGTGATCGGCAACGTGACGGTGGGCGGCACCGGGAAGACACCGTTGACGATCTGGCTCGCCAACGCACTGGCACAACGTGGTCTGAAGGTGGGCGTAATTTTGCGCGGTTACGGCGGCGCTTCGTCCGAATGGCCGCGCGTCGTGCGTGCGGACACTTCGCCCGTCGAAGTGGGCGATGAAGCCTGCTTGATCGCAAGGCGTACCTCCGCCATCGTCGTTGCCGGACCCGATCGCGTTGCCGATGCGCGCCTTGCGATCGAGCTGGGGGCGCAAGTCGTGCTCTCCGACGACGGCTTGCAGCATTACCGGCTAGCGCGTGACATCGAGATTGCGGTCCTCGACGGCGAGCGCGGGCTCGGCAACGGCCGGCTGCTACCGGCCGGGCCGCTGCGGGAGCCGCGCGCACGGCTCGAGAGCGTCGCGCTCAAGGTGATCACGAAGCGCGGCACGGGTTCTACATCGATCTCGGAGGTATCCGGCGTGCCGACGATCGAGGTGACGCCCCGAATCGGGACGGCGGTCAATTTGTCGAGCGGCGAAACGCGCGCGCTCAGCGCTTTCGCGGGGCAGCGGGTGCATGCCGTAGCCGCGATCGGCCATCCGGAGGGGTTCTTTCACGCTTTGCGCGAGGCGGGCCTCGATGTGGAGGAACATCCGTATCCGGATCACGCGCGCCTTGGTCGGGCGCACATCGACTTTGCGGACGGGGCGCCCGTGCTGATGACGGAAAAGGATGCAGTAAAATGCGCATCGCTTGCCGATGCACGGCATTGGGCCGTTCCGCTCGAGCTATCGCTCAGCGAGCCCGATGTCAAAGTGGTGAGCGCTCTGCTCGACGGCGCAATCGGTACGACGTGAGGTGACGATGATGGATACGAAGCTGCTGGACATCCTCGCGTGTCCGTTGTGCAAGGGTCCGCTGAAATACTCCAAGCAGCAGCAAGTGCTCGTCTGCCGCGCCGACCGGCTTGCCTATCCGATCAGGGATGGGATTCCGGTCATGCTGGAAGAAGAAGCGCGCCACCTGCAGCCGACCGATCCGCTCCTGCTCGAACGCTGATGCCGTTCAAAGTCGTCATTCCGGCGCGCTATGCGTCGGCGCGCCTGCCCGGCAAGCCGCTGCTCGAGATCGCCGGTCGCGCGATGATCGAGTGGGTTGTTGCGTCTGCTGCGAAGAGCCGCGCGGAGGAAGTGTGGGTTGCAACGGATGACGCCCGCATTGCGGCGCGCGTCGGGGAGCATGCGGTGATGACGCAGGCGACGCATCAATCCGGCACGGATCGGATTGCGGAGGTCGCACATCTGCGCGGTTGGGACGAGCAGACCATCGTCGTCAACGTGCAAGGCGACGAGCCGCTGTTGCCGCCTGAGCTCATCGATCAAGTCGCAACGTTGCTCGAGCAAGATCCTGCGGCGGACATTGCGACCCTGTGCACGCCGATCACGACGCTACGCGAGCACATGGATCCGAACGCAGTGAAAGTCGTGATGGCCAAGAATGGCACCGCACTGTATTTCAGCCGCGCGCCCATTCCGTTCGACCGGGACGCCGCACCCCAAGGCGTCGCCAGCCAGACGTCATTCGCTGGAGCGCACCGTCATCTCGGGCTCTACGCGTATCGCGTCGGCGCATTGAAGCGACTGAGCGTATTGCCGCCGTCCGAGCTCGAGCGCATCGAGAAGCTCGAGCAACTGCGCGCACTGCAGGCGGGCATGCGCATTGTCGTTGCGGTTGCCGCGGCGGTGCCGCCTGCAGGTGTCGATACGCCAGAAGATCTGGAGCGCGTGCGCGCGGCGTTAACGGCATCGTGACGCAGTGGTAGATTGAGCTTTGCTTCTCGATCCGGATGGCTGATGTGAGCACGAGCGTGACGTCGATGCGTCTTCTCTTCGTTTGCATGGGCAACATTTGCCGCTCGCCGACCGCCGAAGGCGTGTTTCGGCGTGTGGTCGCCGAGCGAGCGCCCCATCTGTCGATCGAGATCGATTCGGCCGGTACGCACGACTACCACGTCGGCAGTCCGCCGGATCGGCGCGCCATCGAGGCGGCGCGACGCCGCGGCATCGACATCACGGGCTTACGCGCGCGTCAGGTGTCGCGCGAGGATTTCGAGCGCTTCGATCTGATCCTCGCCATGGACGAGGACAACGTGGCCGACCTCAAGAGAATGGCGCCGACGCGCTATCACGAGCGCATTCGCTTGCTGATGGAGTTCGGAGCGAATGCGTCGCTCTCGTACGTGCCGGATCCGTACTACGGCGGTCCGCAAGGCTTCGAGCAAGTGCTCGATCTCTTAGAAGAGGCGGCGGAAGGCTTGCTCGCAGAGATTCTGCGGCGGCAGGGATGAAGAACTGACGCCCGAGCGTCCGTAGACGCTCGGGCGGCCATGCGATCACTCCTCGCGCGGCGATGGGGCAGATCCGCCCCACGAGCCGCTCGTCACGGTCGGGCTGGAGCTGAAGACGGTGTACGTCTTCGGCTCGCTCGTGCTCGTCGCGGCCGGCGGCTCGCTGCGGGTCGGCGCGCCGCTCGGCGCACGCGCCTCCGACGAGGTATCGGTGCGACGCTCGACGTTTTCTCTCGGTTCTTGCTGGCGCGGCTCTACGCTGCCACCCGCAGAGCCATTCCCGTACGTAGACGCTCCGTTGCCTTGCTCGGGACGCGCAAAGCTCGCTTCTGCCGGTCCAGGGGTCGGAGCCGGGGCGGGCGCGGCGCTGCCGTTGGTCGCCGCATCGTTACGCCCAGCATCGGAGCGCGCATTGCCATTCGCGTTGCCGCTCTCGTGTGCAGTCGGTGCGGCTGCGGCGTTCGCATCGTCGGCTGCACGGTTGCGGCCGCGGCGACGGCGGCCACGACGACGACGTTCGCCGCGACCTTCCTGCGATGATTGACCTTGGGCGCCGTCGGCGCGCGCCTGATTGGCGGAGCCTTGATTCGGCTGTTGTTGCTGCGTCTTCTGCGGCTGCGCAGCACGCTTGTCGGACTCGCTGCGCGCGTTGTTCTCGTTCGTCTGTGCCTTGCGCTCCTGACGTTGCGCGTCACGTTGCGCTTGCTGCACATTGGTGCGCTCGCGCTCGACCTTGTTGCGCTCGCGCGAGCGGTCCTTGTGACGCTCGCGGGCATGCTTGCCTTCCCGGCGCTCGTGCCGATCCCTTTCCTTCGACCGCCCGTTGGTGTCGGCCTTCTTACCGGCACCGCCGAACAGGAAACGCCACAGCCGCACGAAGATACCGATCTGCTCCTTCTCCGGGGCAGCCTGTCGGACGGGCTCCATCGCGACGGAAGGCGGCGGCGGAATGCTCGGAATCGTGGAGGGCACGACCGCGGGCGTCGGCGGCGGCGTCGCGTCCTTCTTCGCTTCGTCGATGGGCGGGGTCGGCGCCACGGGGATCAAGTGGCTGCTCGTCGTGTTCTCGGGCAGGTTCGCTTCGTCGTCGCGTACGCGGCGGATCTCGTACTGCGGCGTTTCCATGTAGCGATTCGGCACGAGCACGATCTGCACGTTGCTCTTCGCTTCGATGTTGTTGAGCCACGCGCGCTTCTCGTTCACGAGATACGTCGCGACCTCGACCGGAAGCTGCGCGATGACTTTCACGGTGCGTTCCTTGCGTGCTTCCTCGCCGATGAGGCGCAGCAGCGCCAGCGCGAGCGACTCGACGCTGCGAATCGAGCCCATGCCGTTGCAGCGCGGACAGACGATGTTCGCCGATTCGCCGATCGACGGACGGAGGCGCTGACGCGACAGCTCGAGCAAACCGAACCGGGAAATGCGGCCGATCTGGATGCGCGCGCGATCCTGCTTCACCGCTTCGCGTAGCCGTTCCTCGACCGCGCGCTGGTTCTTGGGCGACTCCATGTCGATGAAGTCGATGACGATGAGGCCGCCCAGGTCGCGCAGCCGCAGCTGACGAGCGATTTCGTCGGCTGCTTCGAGATTGGTGTTGAGCGCCGTCGTCTCGATGTCGGTGCCGCGGGTGGCGCGTGCCGAATTGATGTCGATCGAGACGAGCGCTTCGGTCGTGTCGATGACGATCGAGCCGCCGGAGGGCAGGTTGACCTTGTGGGAATGCGCCGACTCGATCTGATTTTCGATCTGAAAGCGCGTGAACAACGGGACCGGATCTTCGTAGAGCTTGAGCTTACGCAAGGCTCCGGGCATGAAGCGCTGCATGTACTCCTGCGCTTCGTTGTAGACCTGGCGGTCGTCGATCAGGATCTCGCCGATCTCGTCGGAGAGATAGTCGCGCAGGGCGCGGATGATCGCCTTGGATTCCTGGTAGATCAGAAACGGAGCGGGGCGCCCTTCGGCCGCCTTGGAGATGGCGTTCCAGACCTCTTTGAGATTGTCGAGGTCCCACTGCAGCTCCTCGGCGGTGCGGCCCACGCCAGCGGTGCGGACGATGGCCCCCATGCCTTCGGGGATCTGCACCCGATCGAGCGCTTCACGCAACTGCTCGCGATCTTCGCCCTCGATGCGGCGCGAGACGCCGCCCGCGCGGGCGTTGTTCGGCATCAGCACCAGGAATCGGCCTGCAAGGCTGATAAAGGTGGTAAGCGCCGCGCCCTTGTTGCCGCGCTCCTCTTTTTCGACCTGAACGATGAGCTCTTGGCCTTCTTCGAGGAGATCGCGGATGTTGGGACGCGTGCCCGGCGGGGGAGTGGTCTTGAAGTACTCCTTCGAGACTTCCTTCAGCGGCAGGAATCCGTGACGCTCAGTGCCGTAATCGACGAAGCATGCTTCGAGGCTCGGCTCGATGCGGGTGATGCGGCCTTTGTAGACGTTGGCTTTCTTTTGTTCGCGAGAAGGTATTTCGACGTCGAGATCGTAGATGCGTTGTCCATCAACCAGTGCAACGCGCAACTCTTCTTCCTGAGTTGCATTGACGAGCATTCGCTTCATGAGACCCTTCTGAAAGTAGGTGAAGGGCCGCGGGATCACGCACGGCGGGCGCGAGCGATGGATGAGAGGAGCGATCGGGGAATAATTGCTTCATCCGATGTTGCCTGCGCGAGGCTCGAAGCCGGCGCGCTTTTTTTATCCAGTCACGTTGTCGGTACGCGTCGGGCAAGTTGCAAGACTGGAAGGGGTGCGCCACCGCGCGATTCATCCCTTCTTCGACGCCAACTTGAGTCGACGTTCCCTAGGCCCGCTCGCTGCGTTTGCGTCGACCCGGATCCCGAGTTGCGGGTCCGGCATCGCCGTACACGCGGCCAAGCGATGGTTCGCGGCAAGCGTTGTCTGGATGGTGGGAAGATGACGCTGCTGTTCGCACCGTCGCGCACTCCGGAGCTAGACTCCTACGGGGCGCTCGTCGACCCTCACCCAAGACCACAGGTTTGCACAGAACCAACTAAGATGCAGCGCCTCGACGGGACACAAGCGGATGCCTTCGTCGAAAACCGCTGCGCATGAGCGCCAGCTCGCGGATCGGGGAGGTGAGCATCCGTGTTGCTGGCACTGTGAAATCCGCGCGCACTATAGCAGAGCATAGTAGCTCAATCAATGGCTTACGATTGAATATGGACCAACCTTCGACCGCGACCCGCCAACGGACCCAGGTCGCATATCTGGAAGCGGCGGCCGGCGATGCGGGTCAGCGGCTCGACAACTTCTTGGCCCGGCAGCTCCGTAGCGCGCCGCGCAGTCTGATCTATCGTCTCCTGCGCACCGGGCAGGTGCGCGTGAACGGCCGCCGCGCGCGGCCCGACTACCGGCTCGTGGAGGGCGACCGCGTGCGCATCCCGCCCGTGGAGCGCGATCCGGCGCCGCGCGAGAAGCAGCCGTCGAAGTCGCTGCAGGAGTTCATCGCGCAGGCAATCATCTACGAGGATCGCGATCTCATCGTCGTGAACAAACCCGCCGCGGTGGCGGTGCATGGCGGCAGCGGACTGTCCTTCGGCGTCATCGAGGCGTTGCGTGCCTTGCGGCCGGAGCTCAAGGAGCTCGACCTCGTACACCGCCTCGATCGCGAGACGAGCGGCTGCTTGCTCGTGGCGAAGCGGCGGGCGGTGTTGCGCGAGCTGCATGCGCTGCTGCGCGAGCGGCGCATGGACAAGCGTTATCTCGCGCTCGTCGTCGGGCGCTGGCCGTTCGGCACGAAGACGATCGATCTGCCGCTCAAGACGAATCAGAAGCAGGGCGGCGAGCGTGTGGTGCGTGTCCACGCAGAGGGACAAGAGGCACTGACCACGTTCACGCCGCTCAAGCACTTCAAGAACCTGGCGACGCTCTTGTCCGTGTCGATCGGAACCGGTCGAACCCATCAGATTCGCGTCCACGCCGCGCACGCCGGTTATCCCATTGCGGGCGACGAGAAGTACGGCGATCGCGAGCGGGACGCCAAGCTGAAAGACTACGGCCTGCAGCGCATGTTCTTGCATGCGCACGAATTGGCGTTTCCCCGGCCGGGGAAAGACGAGGTGTTCACCGTCACGGCGCCGCTGCCGCCTGAGCTTCAGACCGTGCTCGATCGCCTCGAAACGCTAGAGGCTCGCGGCAAACCGCCGAAGACCACGCGCTAGGCCGCTTACGGCACTTTGAAACCGTGGCGCCTCAGCGCGTCGGCGAGCCAGATGAGCGGCAGGCCGATCAGGGCCGTCGGATCCTGGGACTCGACGCGCTTGAACAGGGAAATCCCCAGCGATTCGACTTTGAATCCGCCCGCACAGTGATACGGCTTGTCTCGGGCGACATAGCGTTCGATCTCGTCGTCGGAGAGCGTGCGAAATTGCACGTGAGTGACGTCGAGATGGCCATCGTGCGCGCCGGTTGCCGAATTGCGGACGTGCACGGCGGTGTAGAACGTGACGTGGCGGCCGCTCAGGCGCTGTAGCTGTGCGACGGCGCGTTCGCCGGAACCAGGCTTGCCGAGCACTTCGTCGCCGCATACGGCCAGCTGGTCGGACCCAATCACGAGGCTCGCCATCTGGCGCGCGGCAACCGCTTCGGCCTTGGCTCGTGCGAGCCGGGACACGAGATCGACAGGCAGCTCGCCGGGCAGGGGTGTTTCGTCCACGTGGGGTGCGGCGACGGTGAACGGAAGGCCCAAACGCTCGAGCAGTTCGCGACGATAAGCGGAGGTCGAGGCCAGGACCAGCCGAAGCTCTTGTTGGTTGCTCATGTGCTCATCGGCGCCTCAGCCGATCCCTTAGAAAAACAAGTATTTAACGGGCTTTGTATTTTGACACTGATAGGGGGCGCCGCTAGTATACGCGCCCCATGCCGTGCCCCCCGGATGTCAGACACGACAGCTTCGTGGACGCTGCCGCGCTGGCAATCGCGCGCAGCGAGGTAGAGCAAACGTACGCGACTGCTGATCTGCCACGCCTCGCCGACGCTGGCGTGTCGGGTGGGTCCGCGCTGCGTGCGAGTTTCCAGTTTTCCGAGTACGAGGCCAAGCCTGCCGTCGATGGTCAGGTAACAGGGCGCCTCGTGCTGACGTGTCAGCGCTGCATGGGGCCTGTCGAGATCGAGATCGACGAGCGCGTGCAGGTGCTGATCGTCGCAGAGGAGCGCGCCGACGAGCCGGGCGGCTACGAGCCCGTGGTCGCCGACGCCGCACGCTTGGATCTGCGATGGCTCGTCGAGGACCAGGTGCTCTTGGCATTGCCGCTGGTCGCGATGCACGCGAACACGCAGTGCCGCGATGATGGCGACCGGCAGGAACCCGCAGCAGCGGCGACGGACTCTGCGGCGGCATACAAACCGTTTCAAAATTTGCGGGACATGATGCGAAAGCGCTGAACCGCACTAGCTGGAGTAGCGAATCATGGCAGTTCAAAAGAGCAGAAAGACCCCGTCGAAGCGCGGCATGCATCGCTCGCACGACGCCTTGAGCCGTCCTGCGCTGTCGGTCGATCCGACTTCGGGCGAAACCCACGCGCGTCACCGCATCACGCCCGATGGCTTCTATCGCGGCAAGAAGGTCATCGAGACGCGCACCAAGGACGACGACGAAGAGTAAGCGAACGGGCAAGTACTGACTTGCTCGCTCGAAGGCTCGCGCCTTCGAGTGCGCGCGGGCACTAGTACACGATGACGAGCGCGCCGCTTACGATCGCCGTCGATGCCATGGGCGGGGACCATGGCCCATCCGTGACGGTGCCCGCGTCCCTTGCAGCTCTCCAGAACGAGCCGTCGTTGCAGATCGTTCTGGTCGGCATCCCGGAGAAAATCGAACCCTATCTCGCCTCGGCCCGTGGCGGCCTGCGCGAGCGCGTCACCGTGCGTCCTGCGACGCAAGTCGTCGCGATGGACGAAAAGCCGCAGGAGGCGCTGCGCAAGAAGAAGGATTCCTCCATGCGCGTGGCCATTGACCTCGTCAAAGCGGGGGAGGCGCATGCGTGCGTGAGCGCAGGCAATACCGGCGCGCTCATGGCCACGGCGAAGTTCGTGCTCAAGACGATCGAGGGCGTCGATCGGCCGGCCATCATCTCGCGGATCCCCGCGCGCCATGGCTACACCCACATGCTCGATCTGGGCGCGAATGCGGAGTGCACGGCCGATCACTTGTTCCAGTTCGCGGTGATGGGTTCTGTCGTGGCGGCGGACATGCACGGCATCGAACGGCCGCGAGTCGGGATCCTGAACATCGGCGAAGAGGAGATGAAAGGCGACGGCGTCGTGCAGGAAGCGGCGCGCCGACTCTCCGCCAGCACGCTCAACTACATCGGCTTCGTCGAGGGCGACGACATCTTCTCGGGCGACGTCGACGTCGTGGTCACCGACGGCTTCACGGGGAACGTCGCGCTCAAGACCATGGAGGGGCTGGTTACGATGTTGGTGAGCGCGATCAAAGCCGAATACACGCGCAACCCGCTGCGCTACCTCGCTGCGCTCGCCTCCTGGCCCGTTTTCCGCGCCGTGCGCAGCGAATTCGACCCGCGCGCCTACAACGGCGCCAGCATGGTTGGCCTGACCGGCGTGGTGATCAAGAGCCACGGCAGCGCCGACGTCCTGTCCTTCACGAACGCGCTGCGCATTGCTTCCATTGAGGCGCGCAAGGGCGTGCCCACTCAGATTGCGAACCTGCTCAGGGCGCAGCAGCAGGGCACGGCCGCATAGCAGTTCTCGACACGAGGCCGGCCTTGGGTCCAGCGGGAGGCGGGCGAGATGCGGCGGCGGTACGAGAACCCGAGCACGCCGTAACGATCTCAGGTTGCGCTAGACTTCCGCAGGAGATGAACGCTCGAATGAAATCCTCGCTCGCCGCTTTGATTGCGCTCGTCGCATTCGGCCTGGCCCGTCTTGCCGACGCAGCCACGTATTTGCTGCCCGAGGGCGACGATGCCCTCATCGGCGAGCTGCAATACGTGACGGCGAAGTACGAGGACACGTTGCTCGACATCGGTCGCCGTTATGGCGTCGGCTACGAGGAGATCGTGGCGGCAAACCCGGGCGTCGATCCATGGCTGCCAGGGGAAGGCACGCGGGTGCTCATTCCTTCGCAATACATCCTGCCGAACGTCCCGCGCGAAGGGGTGGTCGTGAGCCTCGCCGAGCACCGGCTCTATTACTTTCCGAAGCCGAAGCCGGGCGAGCGTGCAGTCGTGAAGACCTATCCGGTCAGCATCGGCAAGATGGATTGGAAGACGCCGCTCGGGCTGACCCGGATCGTCCACAAGCGTGAGCGTCCGACGTGGTATCCGCCGGAGTCCGTGCGGCGCGAGCACGCGCTCGAGGGGCGGCCGCTACCGAAAGCCGTACCGCCCGGGCCGGACAATCCTCTCGGCAATTACGCGATGCGCCTCGACATCCCCGGAGGCGCTTATTTGATCCACGGCACGAACCGGCCGGAAGGCGTCGGCATGCAGGTCACTCACGGCTGCATCCGCATGTTCCCCGAGGACATCGAAGAGCTGTACAAGCTCGTGCCGTTGAATACCCCTGTGCGCATCATCGATCAGCCGTACAAGATGGGCTGGCACAAGGGCGAGCTCTACATGGAGGTGCACGCGCCGCTCGAAGGCTCCAAGGATCCCGAGGTGCACAGCCTCACGAACATCACGCGTCTGCTGGTGGCGGCGACGCAGGATCAGACGGTGCCTATCGACTGGGCGCGCGCGGAGCGCATCTTTATCCGCGCATCGGGTGTTCCCGAGCCTGTGCTGCTAGGGGTGGGCACGGCCGTCCAGACCTCAGCCGCGGAATCGGAAGAAGGCTAGAACGGGGACAGGGAACCCGTCCCATCGCATGCTGTTACACTCGGCTCGCGGACCCCGCGGCCGAGGCTATCTAAACCACCGAGTTAGTCCATAGCCAAAGCTGTGGGGTCCGCTCATGCTTTGGCTTCCTCGCGTCACGATCGCGCGATTCGCCCCTTCAAAAACAAAAACGCCGCGGATTGCTCCGCGGCGTTCTCGTTTCTCGAACGATACGACGATTACTTCGAGACCGACTTCTTGAACATGCGCTCGATCTTCTCGTTCGTAGCGTCGCAGCAGGCCTGGCTCGCCTGAGCAGCCTGCAGAGCCTGGTTGGCCGTGCTCTGGGCGCTGTCAGCGGCGGAGCGGGCCGACTGAGCGGCGCTGGCGGCAGAGTCAGCCGCAGCCTTGGCAGCAGCAGCGTCTTGCGCAGCCTTCTCGGCCGTCGCGCGGATCTCGTCGATCGTTGCCTGCGAGACGCAACCGCTCGCCGCAGCAAGCGCGAGAGCAGCAAGACCCGCCTTCACCGTGGTGGAGATCGTTTTCTTCATGACTTCTTTCCCCTTCATACTGGGTCGGATAAAAAATGACCAGAGCGACAGAAATTCACGGCCTCATAAATCCGCGGGGGTTAAGGCTGGTTCCCGCGAACTTCGCCTCAGAAGTCCCTTTTTTGTAAAAGCTCCCGGGCACGACCGAGCGCGGAGAATACAAGATTAGGTGAAGCTGATCAAAGCACTTCGGCCGTGCCGTCGTCTAGGTGCGACAGGTACGAGCGTTAGCTATCGCCAGCATTCCGGATTCGCTGCCGGTTGCTTGTTGCCGTTCTGATCGATCGACAGCGTGCGACAAGCAGCGATGTCTCGAGTTTGTCCCCCCGTCGCCGTGGCCACGGCCCGATAGCGATTGGTCGCGTAGTCGGAGATCGTCAAGGTGTAGTTGCCGTTCTCGGTCGTGCGAGGGATGCCTAGCCCGGACGGCGGG
>CALLKK010000031.1 GCA_938008435.1 uncultured Steroidobacter sp.
CTACCGTATCTCGACATCGTACGGCGCGTGAAGGACGAGTTCGGCGTGCCGACGTTCGTCTATCAAGTGAGCGGCGAGTACGCCATGCTCGCGGCTGCGGCACGAAACGGGTGGCTGAATGAGCGCGCCACGGTGCTCGAATCGCTGTTGTGCATTCGTCGCGCCGGCGCCGATGCCATCCTCACGTATTTTGCAAAGCGTGCCGCAGAATGGCTGCAAGACAGAAACGGAGCCTGAGATGAGTCAATCTTCCGAACCCGATCGCTATGCGGTGATCGGTTATCCGGTAGCGCACAGCTGGTCGCCATTCATTCATGGGATGTTCGCGAAGCAAACCAATCAGAACATCACCTACGGGCGCATCGAGGCACCGCCGGAGAATTTCGAGCGCGAGGTCGCGGCGTTCTTCCAAACCGGCGGCAAGGGGTTGAACGTCACCGTGCCTCACAAGCAAGTCGCAGTGCTGATCGCGCGTTACCGAACTCCGCGAGCCGAGATGGCCGGTGCCGTCAACACGCTCATGATCCAAGACGAGGTCATTCACGGCGACAACACGGATGGTGCGGGGCTCATCACGGATCTCACGCAGAACCTGGGATTCAAGCTTGCCGATAAGCGGATTCTTATCATCGGAGCAGGCGGTGCTGCGCGTGGGATCCTCGGACCGTTGCTCAGTGCCGGACCCGAATACGTCGAGATCACGAATCGCAACGCCGATCGAGCAGTGCACCTGGCAGGCGAGTTCGCCGCGCTCGGCAACTTGCGCGGCTGCGGTTTCGATGAGGTGACCGAAAGCCGACCGTTCGATCTGGTCATCAACGCCACCTCGGCAAGCTTGCAAGATCTCGTGCCGCCCGTACCGCGTTCGATCATCGGCGATGAGACGCTTGCCTACGACCTGGCGTACGGCAAAGGGGACACTGCGTTTACACGATGGGCCAAGTCCCTCGGTGCTGCCCGCGCGGAATCCGGCTGGGGCATGCTCGTCGAGCAAGCTGCGGAATCCTTCTTCTGGTGGCGCGGCGTCCGCCCCGACACCAAGCCCGTGCTGGAAGCGATCAAGACGCACAAGAAGTGAGGCGTAGCACGATACGCCCTGGGGGAGACTGGCTCGAGCAAGCGTCCACGAAGCAACGACCAGCCTCCCTACAGTCTACAGCCTGATATCGACTGCAAATGAACATCCGAACCTACAACGACATCTCTCCTACCATCGGTGCACGTGTGTACATCGATCCGGCTGCAGTCGTCATCGGACGTGTGACGATCGGCGACGACGCTTCGATTTGGCCGGGTGCGGTGCTGCGCGGCGACGTGCATGAGATCCGTGTCGGGGCACGTACGAGCATACAAGACGGCAGCGTGCTGCACGTCACGCACGATAGTCCGGAGTTTTCGCCGGGTGGACACGCCTGCATCGTCGGCTCAGATGTCACGGTCGGTCATCGTGCCGTGCTCCACGCATGCACCGTAGGCAACTTCTGCCTGATCGGCATGGGCGCGATCGTTCTTGATGGCGCCGTCATCGAAGACAATGTTATCTTGGGTGCGGGCAGCCTCGTTGCGCCCGGTAAGCGCCTCGAGAGCGGCGGCCTTTATGTCGGCAGCCCCGCACGCCGTGCACGCGACCTCAAGCCTGAAGAGCTCGCGTTCTTGAAATATTCGGCGGAGCACTACGTGAAGCTGAAGGACGCCTACCTTGGACTGTAGGCTTTAGCTGGAGCGCCTTCCGGCGCGAGCTATCCCCCATCCCCTGCTCACCATTCCGTCCCATCCCAGCAGCGATCCGTGCGGCCGCTGCGCGTTTGTAGATGAGGACAGCGCCGGGAGGCAGTCGAAGGCGCACGGTCGACGAAGCGCTTGGCGCCCTCAGGTGCGATTTCGATATCGAAGGCATCGTAGAGCTCGCCCGCTACGGTCCAGGACTCGTAGCGCAAACGCTCGTCATCGATTCGTACGATCTGATAAAGCTGGGTGTTCTCACCGTGGCGGGCCATCGCGCTTTGCGCCTCTTCCGACACACGATACTGCTTTGGCCCCGCGACAGACACCACGTATACAGGCGGCTTCGTGCCGCGATCTCGTGTCCCTGCAGCGAACAGTCCTTGCCCTCGCGCATAGACATGATCGTGGCCTTGCAGCACGAGGTCGACTCCGTAACGCTCGAACAAGGGCGCCCAATGCTCGCGCAGGTGCGAATTGTCGCGGTCGAGGCTCGCCGAGAAGACCGGGTGATGAAAGACGACCACGGTCCAACGGTGAGGATTGTGCTCGAGAAGCGGCTCCAGCCACGCTGCCTGCGTCGCAGCGCTGCCGCTTTTCAGAGCCGACGTCGAATCGAGCACGATGAAGCGCACGCCCTGATAATCGAACGAATACGTCGTGTGCGGCAGCCCCGACGCGCCGTTGCGTGGCAACGGGAACTGCGCTGGCCAATGCGCTGCAAGTTGATACGTTTCGCGCCCGTCAACTTCGCGATCGTGGTGTTCATGATTACCCGCAGCCGGCACGGTCAGCAGGCTTGCGTGCAGGAAGGCACCGGCGTCGAACCATTCACCCCATTCCGTGTCGTTCTCGCCGGCGCGACCATTCACCAGATCGCCTGCGTGCACCGCCAAGGCGGCGCGCGGCTCGCGCCGCCACGCCTCGCGTATCACACGCGAGTACAAGCTCTTCACAGAATTCTGGGCATCGCCGAAATACAAGAACGCGAACGGGCGCGGCTGCGCCGCGGCGGTACGAATCTGAAACCACTCGCTCCAGGTGCCAGCTCCTTGAACACGGTACGCGTACAGCGCTTCTGGTTTCAATCCCGAAATCCTTGCATGGTGGTAGTACGCTACGCCGTTTTCCGTCTGCAGCTTCGTCGAGACGGCGCGAATCGTCCTTGCTGCGTCGGCCAAGTCCGGCGAACTGCGCACCTCAGCAATCTCGAGCACAGCTGAGGCGAGTGTCGCATCCGTGCGCCACGCGACTGCGAACGATGTCGCCGGATCCGCATCTGGGAGCGCGACGATGCGCTCCGGAAACGCACTAGGAGCGTAGCGTGCTGCGCCAGGCGGCACGAGCGTATTCGAGCCATGAAGCGTCCCACTCGCCAGCGACGCTGCGAGACCCACAGCGCCGAAAGCGGCGCAGATCGACATCGAGCCGCGCTTGCGCATCCGACTCATGGCAACCCCAGTGCACGCTTCACGTCGCGCCAATCTACGAGCTTGTAGTTCTGCTGGCCGCGCTTCGGCGCATCCTCATCGTCGTGCATGGCGAGTGCACCTTGGGGATACGGACCGATCGGGCCGCTCCAGGCGCTTAGGCCATCAGTACCCGTCACACCGTCGATGTTCTTTCCATCTACGACTGCAAACCGGCCTACGTAATCGTATCGGCCATCAATCCGAAAAATCGGAAACGTGCTGTCTCCTTGGCTCGATACGATGAGGTACTTACGTCCCGCATCGTTCAACAGCGCGAGACCTTCAACATCGGCAGTGATACGCCAATTGTCCACCCGCGCGACCGCGACGGGATCCGAGCTCGACTCTGGCGCAAAATCGAAGCGCCAAACAGCAACGTCCTCTTCGCCGACATATAGATGCTGCGCTTCATCGTCCACCACGCATCCTTCGGGTTGCGTCGCCACTACCAAACGCCGCTCGACGTGACCGACGGGACCGCTTTCGCTCGCCTCGATGCGTACCTGCAGTATCACACCCTCCTTATTGTTGATCACGGCGTACGTGTGCCCGCCTCTACGCCCAAGGCACAGCCCGTACGGCTCGCCGATATCCGTCTCGATCAAGCCATATGGCTTTGTCTCAAGCGTATCGGGATCGAGCAAGTACGTTCGAATCCCCAATGCTCTGCGATCGCTCGCAGCGACGAGCACGTATGATTTGCCCGCCACTGTGAATCCATCGCGCAAATCCACGTTGTTGAGCGGACCGTCGGGGAAGAATTGACGCACACTGCCGTCCAAGTTGTGCACGTACAAACCGTTCGATTTGTCGGTGCCGAACAGAAGCGCTCGCGATGGATCGCGCGCATCCGCCCACAGCTCGGGATCGTCGGCATCGACCGCCGAATCCGTCGTGACCATTGTTTCCATGACAGCAGTCACGGGCTTTGCGGGATCTCCGGGGGCGCGCACTCCCTGATTCAACGCAGTGCACGCTGCGAGTAGCGCGAGCCCGAGGGTGCTCGCGCCCGCGGCCCCGACGCGAGAGTGTCGTCTGTGCATCAACTGATCCTCAAAACGTCACGCGAAAACCAAACTTGCCGGTCCAAGAGTATTCTTCGTACTGCAGGAGGCGTTTGCGTCCGGGACCGGGCTGGTAAGCAACGTAGGGCTCGTCACCTAGATTGACGAACTCCACGAAGATCTGGACCGTATCGCTCAAGCGATATTTCGCACTCAAGTCGTACTGGATATGATCCTCCACATACCGGTCTTCCTCTTGCGAGTCGCCGAGCTCTTCCAAGTAGCTATCGCGGTAGGCGGCCGTCGCACGCAAACTGATAGGACCCTTCTCGTAGCCAAGCGTCAGATTAAATGTGTTCCTGGCTGCTGCTGGCAGTGGGATGGTTCGACCGTTCACACGACCTTTCGAGTTGGTGTGGGTATAGTTAACTCCGATCAATAAGCCATCGAGCGGCGCAGGCAAGAAGTCGAGCGGCTGCTGATAGTTCAGCTCCACCCCTCGCACCGTGGCCTCCTCACCGTTGATGGGCACGATTGCTTCGTCCGCATATACACCGTTGAAGGTGATAGCTTCGAACTCGGCATTGACGATGAAGTTGTCGATGCTCTTATAGAACGCGCCTGCCTGCAGCACACCGCGGCTACCCAGGTACCACTCGCCCGACAAGTCGAAGTTCCACGCCTCGTACGGGCGCAGATCCGGATTGCCGAACTCGCCTTCGCGTTCGCCGTCGTCATTCTGCTCTACGAGAAACCGCGGTGCGAGCTGACCGATGTTCGGGCGCACGAGGCTGCGATATGCAGCAGCCCGCCACAGGACGTCCGATTGGGCTTGATAGCGCAGGTTGATACTCGGCAGAACATCCATGTAGTCGCGTTCGAAGCGCTGACGGCTTACGTAGACTGTATCGTTCTCGACGAGCGCTCCTTTGTACATACCGCCTTCTTCGACAAGCTCGACGAGATTGCCGGCCATATCTTGTCGCGTCTGCTCGGCACGCACGCCGGCCACGAGCCTCCACGCACCTCGTTCGTACCGCCCAAGCGCATAGCCTGCATAGACATCTTCTTTGACTACATAGTCGGCAACGGAGGATTCGAACTGCGTCTCAAGCTCATCGAGCTCGAATGCTTCTCGATGCGCATCAAAGAAGCGCCTGACCTGCCGCCCGCTCGGCACCGGCCCAATCGCAAGCAAACCGTACGTTGGCGCACCGCGAACGTCCGCAAGTGTCAGGTCGCCGCCGAAGCCGTCGTAGACATCGAGCTCCAGGTCATACGTCTTTTCGCGCTGACGAGCTTTGGCTCCTGCCTGCAGAACTAGCACGCTGTCATCCAATGCCAGCTCGCGCGCGACATCGATCTTGAACGTCAGCTCCTCGTCATCGGCAAGGCTGAGTGTCGTGCGCTCGAGCTTGTCGAATTCGTATGCAGCCGGGTTTACAAACGCTCGCGAAGAATCGATGCTAATCGCATAGCGGGGCAAACGCATGTCGGCATAGTCAAAACGCACGCCGAACTCGCCTGGCTCGACGAACTCTCGCTGGAACTTCACCGGATCGAGCGAGCCTGCTTCGCGCTCACGCGCGTTCGACCAGGCCGCGTTGTAACGGAATGTCCACGGACCAGCGTAGGTGTCGCCGCCTAAGTTGAGCGAAGTAATCGTCTGCTCTTCGTAACGGTCCTTGATGTCCCTGACCACCTTGATTTCTCCATCGTCCGACGAGAACTCGGCCTGATCCACCGTACCCACCCGCGGAGCTTCGTCCATTTTGAATATGAGCCGGCCGCGAAACTCCTGGTCCTCGAACCGGCTGCGCAGATAACGTGCGTATAGTGTCGTCGCGTCGCTCGCATGAAATTCCAGCGACAGTGAGCCACCGAGCCTAACTCGTTCGACATCGTAGTCGCGATACTCCAACGTGTCGGCATAGACGATGCCATTGCTCTCGTCCCAACCTTCCATTTCGATGTTGTCGGTCGAAAACCGCCGCTTGTAGTACGCCAAGCCTCCTGCGAGGCCAAGCCGTTCTCCGAACAGCCTTGAAAAATCGACGCTGCCCTTCGGCGACCACTTGCCGTTCAGATCGTTGTAGGAGCCTTCTGCGGAGAACGCAAGGTACGGCTCGCGGCGATCAAACGCATGAGTAGTGTTGATCTCGATCGATGCTCCGATCGTGTCTGCATCCATGTCAGGCGTGAGCGATTTCTTGACCTCGATCGATTCGATGAGCTCTGCTGGAATGACATCGAGCGCGACCGATCGCACAGCGGCTTCCGGTGCAGGAACTCGCGCACCGTTGATGGACACTGCATTGAGATCCGGTGCAAGGCCGCGCACCGCCACGAAACGGCCCTCGCCCTGATCGTTCAACACATTGATGCCAGACACGCGTCGTAAGGCTTCGGCTGCGTTCTGATCGGGAAATTGTCCGATGCCATCCCTGCTCAACACGCTTTGCACCCCGTCGGCCGCTCGCTGACGCGACAGCGAGCTCGACAGACTGGCGCGCTGCCCGACGACAAGAACGCTGTCGATTTCATCCGAACCGAGCAGGATCACAGTCTCGGTCGTCGACGCACCTACAGTGACTCGCTGCTCGACGGCCGCTGCGCCGATGTAGCTCGCTCGCAATGTATAGGCACCGTCCGGCACGTCTGTGAACCTGAACTGGCCGTCAGCTCCGGTTCGCGTTCGGCGCGCGAGCTCGAGAAGCTCCACCTGCACGCTTTGCAAGGACTTGATGCCGCTGGAGTCGGTGACCCGCCCTACGAGCGTGCCGGCAAAGGTATGCGTCGCGGTAGAAAGGCTTGCAGCAAGCACACAGCGGACGGCGAATGCAAGAAGCGTTGAACGAGCGGAATCGGACATAGGCTGCCCCTGATGACGATGCGTTGATTGAGCGATCTGCCAGCGAGCGCCTTTATGCCGTGCAATTCTGACAACGAGGTTTCATTCACATGAAAGACCCGAGACACTAAGATGGCGAGCTTCCGTTCCCTTTCTCTTGTGAGCCTGCAATGCCTCAGGATCCTATGCTCGAGCTTCCGAATTTTTCGTCCATCCGCCCCGATAAGATCGAACCGACGATTCGTTCATTGCTCGACGAAAACCGAGCCCAGCTGGCAAGGCTCCTGCAGGAGGGCGCAAATACCTGGGACACCCTCGTCGTGCCGCTTGAGGAGATGCAGCACCGTCTCGCGCGGACCTGGTCGCCCATCTCGCACATGAATGGCGTCGTCAACACCGAGGAGCTGCGCACGGCATACAACGCGTGTCTGCCGCTACTCACTGCGTGGCATACGGAGCTGTCACAGAACGAGCGGCTCTACAAGGCGTACTCGAGCATTCTCGAGAACGAGGGTGCGCGCTTGAGCCCCGCGCAGCGCAAGCTCCTCGAGCACGCCTTGCGCGATTTCCGCCTTTCCGGTGTCGCCCTGCCGCCGGAACGCAAGGAGCGTTTCCGGGCGCTCATGGAGCAGCTGGCGACGTTGCAGTCGAAATTCGATGAGAACGTGCTGGATGCGACCAACGCCTGGTCGAAGCACATTCGCGACGAGCGCGAACTCGCCGGATTGCCGGCACCGATCGTAGAGCGGGCCCGCAGCACGGCGGCCGCGCGCAACGAAGACGGCTGGCTGTTCACGCTCGATGCGCCGAATTACCAAGCGGTCATGATGCACGCCGATTCCGAGTCGCTGCGAAAGGAGTTCTACACCGCGTGGGTCACGCGCGCATCGGATCAAGGCTGGTCGCCCGAGCGCTGGGACAACTCCAGCTTGATGGCCGAGATCCTGGCTCTCCGACGCGAGCTGGCCACGCTCGTCGGCTTCCCAACGTATGCGGACTACTCGCTTGCCACGAAGATGGCGCGCTCCGTTGCGGAAGTACGCAGCTTCCTTGAAGAGCTCGCTGCAAGGGCGCGACCGGTCGCGCAACGAGAGCTCGAAGAGCTCGAACGCTTTGCGGGGCGCAAGCTCGAGGCTTGGGACATCGCCTACTACGGCGAGCGACTCAAGCGAGAACGCTTCGATGTCTCCGACGAGGCATTGCGACCGTACTTTCCGCTCGACAAAGTCCTCAACGGAATGTTTCGCGTCGCCGAGAAGCTCTACGACATACGCATCGTGCCGCGTGACGGCGTCGATATTTATCATCCGGACGTCAAGTTCTACGACATCCTCGATGCAGACGGCTCGCTACGTGGTGGCTTCTTCGTCGACCTGTACGCCCGCCCCAAGAAACGCGGCGGCGCGTGGATGGATGAATGCGTTGGACGTAAGCGACTTGGCAGCAGCACCACGCTGCCAGTTGCTTACCTTGTGTGCAACTTCATGCCGCCCGTCGGCTCGAAGCCGTCGCTCCTGACGCACTCGGAAGTCGTCACCATGTTCCATGAGTTCGGCCACGGGCTGCACCACATGTTGACGCGCGTCGATTATCCGAGCATTGCAGGCATCAACGGTGTCGCCTGGGATGCAGTAGAGCTGCCGAGCCAATTCATGGAGAACTTTGCCTGGCGTCCGGAGGTACTGCCTCTCATCTCCGGTCACGTCGATACCGGGGAACCGCTGCCGGAAGAATATCTCGCACGTCTACTCGGCACGCGCACCTTTCAAGCCGGAATGCAAACCGTGCGCCAGCTCGAATTCGCATTGTTCGATCTGCGCATTCACAGCGAGTCGCCCGACAGTGCAGAGGCGATCGGTCGCATTCTCGACGAGGTGCGTCGCGACGTCGCTGTCGTCATGCCCCCTGCCTTCAATCGCTTCGCGCACAGCTTCCAGCACATTTTCTCGGGCGGCTATGCAGCGGGTTACTACAGCTACAAGTGGGCGGAAGTGCTCGCTGCGGATGCGTTTAGCGCATTCGAGGAGCAAGGCATTTTCAACCGCGACGTCGCACGTCGCTTTCTCGCAAGCATTCTCGAGCAAGGCGGCAGCCGCGATCCGATGGAAGCGTTCGTGGAGTTTCGCGGCCGTAAGCCGCAGATTGAGCCATTGCTCAAGCAGCTAGGCCTTGCGGCCTAGCTGCGGGCTGGAGACGGGTGGCTGGAGGCGGGAGCCGGCAGGCACTGCGAGCCATATGCTCTAGCCCCGGCCCCGGTCTCCAGTCTCCCGCCCTACTTGGTGACCAGCACCTTTCTCACCCAGCCGCCGCCCTTGCTCGACTCGACTCTGAGGTAGCCGTTCTGCTCCTCGCCCAAGTAGATCATCTCGTCGCTCTTGCTGAGGGTCGCGACCGCACCGGCGCCATCGTTC
>CALLKK010000032.1 GCA_938008435.1 uncultured Steroidobacter sp.
TGTTTTGACTTCTTCATGGACTCTCCCTTCGCTAGGAGAGTCTAGCTCCAACTGTCTACAATTAGGGGAAGCTTACGCAGGGCTATCCACTTCCTGCAGAGACACCCATCCACGTGGTCAACGAACCAACAGTGGATGGGCGTACCCGATGAATATCAAGGACGTTGGATCAAGGCGCGCGATCAGTACCGGTACTTGACCGTGCAGCCGTAGAGTTTCAAAAGCGCGCCGATCTCTGTGCTGTTGTCGAAGTCGTCGAAGCGCGTAAAGCCATTCGACTGGAATTCCACACGCAGAAGGTAATAGAACTCAGCGTTGTTCACGAAGCGGAGAGGCGAGGTATAGGGCGTCATCACAGTGTCGATCGTAATGGTCTCTTCGGAGCCCCCACCGGACGATATCTGCGAAGCCCACCGATACTCCCTAAGCCAATCCCCCATGTTTTCCGGGTCATGAGTCTGGAGCCAAACCCGAATCCTACCTTGCGTGGTCGCGTCGTGGACACGACAGGATACGCCCGTAATCTCCGCCCCGTCTGGCAATTGAAGCTGAGCCATTGCATAACACGAGTCTTGCTCGGTGCCGCTGTGGATGTACCCAAAGTGGTAGCCCCTGTCTATCACACGATACTCGCACGTATCATGGTCCCAACCCGCTGGATCGTGATGCAGCCCAACGAACGTGGAGGCAGATACCGAATAGTGGCCTTCATTGGCCCGGCTATCACTGCGACTGGCACCAGGTGAGAGCCTCAATCTTGCTCTGCTCGTCCTCCCCCTTTCGCGAGCGACTTTCCGCAACGCCTGTTTTGGGAACGACCGCTTCTTGGAGCTTGGTTTCTGGCACCAGCGGTAATCGTGGCGATGGCTTATGTGATTGCCGCGAAGAAGCCCCGTCCTTGAGAGCATCATGGCCACCAGGCGCCGTGATGGGCCCAGCAGCTCCCTGCCGCACGGCCCGGAGCGAACGTTAACCTCGCTTCTTCATTTGCGCCGCGAGCTCGTCGCATTGAGCACTGAAGCGCCCATACCCAGGCCGCTGCGTACAACGCTCGAAATAGGCTTGGAACCTCGGGCGAGGTTCGAGGGCTTTCGACAACATGGCCCAGCCAATCGCTGACGCAATGTAGACATCTGCCGCCGTGAACCACTCGCCCAAAATGTACGGGCCAGGGGTGAGTGCCTTCTCCAGCGCGTTCAACGTGTCTTCGTAGCTGCCATAACCGAGCGCCACTCGCTTCTCGACTGACAGACGCGAGAACATTCGATCCACGAGCGCGTACTCAACGCAGCTCGCAGTGAAGAACAGCCAGCGTAGATAGGTGCCACGTCGTGGATCGTCGGCCGGTGGCGCAAGCCGTGCGGCAGGAAAAGCGTCAGCCAGGTAGGCGCAGATGGCCGCCGCTTCCGTGACGACCGTCCCCTCGTGCACGATCGCCGGAACCTTGCCCATCGGGTTGACGGCAAGATACTAGGGACTCTTCTGCTCGCCCTTCTCGAGATCGATGAGCCTTACGTCGTAAGGGGCACCGACCTCCTCGAGCATCCAGTGGACGATGCGCCCCCTGGACATCGGGTTGTGAAAGAACGTGATCCGCTCACTCATGTAGCACCTCCTAGCTCCCGAGCGGTGGAGATTATAGTGGTAGCCGAGCGAGGGGCGGCGCTATCGGATAGTGGGTAGTGCGCTCGGCTTGAAAAGGGCCCAGCCCGGCTCAGGAACGTTGGGTGGCCCGCCTTACCGCCATGGTGCCCTCATGCGGACTCTTTCATTGCGCCTGATCGGCAAAGTCCGAGTCAGGACATGATTCGACCCCGCAGTCTCGCGGAGCATCCTATAGGCGTGCTTTGGGTCTATCCCAAGATGTATACGTACAGGCCTGCACGTACTGCGTTCGATCGAACGGCCAGCATCGGCACTCCGGCATACAAGAACGCATTTACGCTCTCGACGCTGGACCACGGGACGTTTGCTCGTCTGCCAAAGAGTGTCGACGCGCGCAGATGAGAGTGCGCTACGACCGCCCTTTGAAAGTAAGGCAGCCCAAAGATCACGACTCCCCCACACACTATGACGGCAACCAACTGTGAACATGAGGGAAATAGGCTCCTCCGACCAGTGTTTCGGCAACGGCCGCCCATTCATAGCGTGCAGCACCGCTATGGCAGCGAACATGAATAGCATCGATCCGAGAAGGTACGTCATTGCACGCACGCCGATCCCCACATGCCAACGAAGTGACCTGCGTCACACGAGACCTTGTCCAATCGCGCGACACTCGCCTAGCTCGGTATCGAGCGGCAGCGCGGCATTTCTTATGAAGTCATCGACGAACCGGATCGTTCCGTGGGGAGGATTCTGCGCGGCCGTCGTTGCGCTTGGCCTGCGCTACTGGCTCATTCCGTATGGAACGGTGAGCCTACCGAAAGATCTGTTGGGTCCTCAGCTCGGTGTCCTTGCATTCGCCTGCGCCATGGCTATTGCGTTTGGAGCGACCAAGCCTTGGCGGAGCTTGCTCATCTTCAGCGCGGCAGCACCCACAACCGTCATGCTGCGAGTCGTCGTCGAGTGCACGATCGATCCCACGCGGCACAACTTGTGGCCGTTCGAGATCGGCATTGCTTATGGAGTTGGATTGCCGTGGGCGGCCGGCGGCGCGATCCTGGGCTGGTGCCTCGCGTGGGTACGACGAGAGAGAACGACGCGGTAGAACGATCGAGCGTCACGCGGCAAACGAAGACCGCGCGGTCTGTACAGGCGCCCCTGCAAAACGCGCGATCTTTCAGTCAGTTTCAAGCCTGCGGCGGAATGCGCAGCGACTGCCCCGGATAGATCTTGTCCGGATCCTTCAGCATCGGTTTGTTGGCTTCGAAGATCAGCGGATACTTGCGCGCATCCCCATAGTACTTCTTCGCGATGGCCGACAGCGTGTCGCCCTTCACGACGGTGTGATACTGCGCCTCCGGCGCGCTTTCGCGCACCGCGAGATCGTCGGTGACCTTCTCGACGCCGGCGATGTTGCCGCAGCACAGAATGACCTTTTCCTTCGTCGCCTGGTCCTTTGCCGTGCCCGAGACGTGCACGGTCGCAGATGGCGCGTCGAAAGCAACATTCAAATCGTCGACCTCCAGGCCTTGCGTGCGGATGTAGCTCGCGATCGCGTCGCCTGCGGCCTTGGCGCTGTTTCCGTTGGCCGGCTTCTGCGCTGCGGCAGGCGCCTCGGCCTGCTTCTGCGGCGCACCGAAACGGACCGCCGCCTTGGCATTCTCCACGATGCGCTCGCCGGCATCTTTCACGAAGTTCCACACGCTCATAGTCGCTCTCCCGGTATGGCTTGGGTCTGCTGCCGAAGGTGGCGAGAGCGGAACGCGGCTGACGGCGCATAGTTTCCCAGCCTGCGATCTCTACGACTACGCGTCGGCCTCCAACACTGACGATCTAGGTCGTCCTTCCGGCCGTCCCTCGCCACAGGGCCACGGATGGATTACGCGCTCGGCGCTATCAATGCTCCCGCGGCCCATAGCGCGGTCACGCCGTGCCCAACGCCAACACCGAGAACCATACGAAACCCAGCGACAGAAAGTTCTCCGTCATTTCTGGAGGTAGAACGCGCAAGTCTCGCCCAACCCTACTCCGCCGCCTTCGGCGCACTGAGGTTCTTGGCGTAATACCCCGACGGATCGAAGCAGCACACGCGCTTCTTTCCTGACGCAAGCATCTCGCAAGCGCTCTTGATGCGCTTCTCCCGCGTCGCGGCCTGCTTTGCGGTCTCGATCCAATGAATCCAGTCGATGCGCGCCACCGTCGTCGTCGCCTCCCAGACACGACGAGCCTCCCGCGATGCAGCGAGCGCCTTTTTGAAATCGGGCGGGACAGTCGGCTCCATCTCCTGCGCCATCGGCGCCAGCTCGATCGTGACCTCCTCGCCGAACGCGACGCCCGCTGCCTTGCACAGCGCAGCATCAACCTTGAGCCAATGACTGAGCTGGCCATCCGGTTCGAGCAGCGCACGAAAGGGGGCACCGTTGATCGTTCCCTCCACGCTCGTGCGACCACGCCTCGGCAAGGCGGCGCTCACACTCTTGGGCAACACAACAAACCCCCATGGCCGCCCCTTTCCTGAATCGGCCGGGCGCAACACGGTGGCCGTGAACCGCGATTTCTTGGTTGTCTTCGTTGTCTTGGTCGTCTTGTTCGGTTCTTCGCCGGGTCGCGTCGCAGTTCGTCGTGTCACAGTCGCCATATGTGCCTCTCGAACTGGCATCGATCCATCAAGTCACCGGCGTTCGATGATGCAACAACGCTCACCGCCTTGCCATGGCACCGCACGTCACGCCGCAGAAGCGAGCACCTTGCGCCTCATGTCGCCCGCACTTCAGGCCGCCTCGTACGCAAGCACGAGTCCCGGCCCCGCCTACCGCACTCGCCGATCCGATCTACCCTCTTAATACCAGCGCGTTGAGACAGCATCCCCTCTCGGGACCCCGCGCAACCGAACGCGTCCGCATAGTCGCGTGATTCTCTTGTACTTCTCGAGACGCATTTGATAGATAGGTAAGCAATCTGTGCTCTATCGATGGAGCCGGGGCCCTTCCGGAGCGCCGATCGAGCAAGGCCTTTCTCGGGGCCCGCGCACGCAGTTCTGTCGACCACCGCCGGGCATTCGTCTTGGACATGCAGATCTCGACACTTCGAGGGAACATGAGGACTCAAAGCTTGGCGCGTTCGTTGACTGTTCTTCTTGTCCTATCGATGTGCCTTTCGGCACAAGCGCAGATCTTGCGGCCGGTCGGCGAGAACGAACCCACGATCTTGGTGACCGGGCACCGCGAATCCACGGCCAGGATGAGCAACTGGCACATGGCGGAAACGCCCCATGTGGTCGTATTCAGCCAGCGCGACGAGGCTCGTCTGCGCGAGATTGCCCGCGATCTCGAAAAGCTTCATTTCCTGCTTTCTGTCCTGCATAACCGCGTCGACGCGCCCGACGACACGATCAAGATCACCGTGACGATGATCGGCGATATCGGCACGTTCGAGCACATGCAGCTGACGGAGCTGCGGTGGCAATACGGCCCGTTCGCCAAGAGATTCGAGAAGACTCTCTACTACGATCCGCGAGAAGAAGGATCCGTGCTCACCACGACGCGGGACGGCGTGAGGATCATGGTGACACCTTCACCCAGCCCCTTCTTCCGTCGCGACTGCGATCCCAGAAGCGCCGATTTCTCCGCACTTCCCTTTGTACGCTATTCGATCAACCCGATCACGGGAGAGGCCATCATAGACCCGCACGAGAGCCTCCCGCAGTTCTACGTCGACCAACACACCATCTGCCAATCGGCCGAATCGCGCATCTACGCCGGCTTCGCACAGAACTACCTGATGACCTATTTCCCCGCGGCCTATCCCCGCTGGTTCCTGCAGGGCTTCGGCGAAATCTTCGCGACGTTGAAGACGGGCGCAAACTTCGTGGAGTTCGGCCGCGTTCCGTCAGGCTTTGGTCGCGCCTTACAGCATTACGGCGGCTACTCCGTCTCGCACGTGTTGGACGGACAGTACCTATCTGGGACGGGCCGGCCTTGGACGCCGTACCACGCGTGGCGATTAGTCCATCTCTTGTATTTCTCGGACGAATGGAAGCCGCGCCTGGACGATTACTTGAATGAATTGGCGAACGGTGCCGATTTGCAGACCGCAGCCCTTGCCCTCGGCAATCCCGACGAATTGCAGCGCGCCTTCAACGCCTATCGAGGACGCAAGTTGGCGTCGACACGGATCACCTTCGAGCCAGGACGCATACCTGAGCCGACCATCCGCCGTCTGACCCGCGCCGAAGCTGCCTTGATTCAGGGCCGTCTCGAGCTTGGCGCACGCGTTGAGATTCCTACGGAAGAAGGTCCAGAGCGCACAAAGGCCCTCGCCCGACGCGAGGCATGGCTCAACCGCCTGCGTGACAACGCACGGCGATTCCCGAATTTGATCGAGCATCAGCTGCTACTGGCCGAAGCCGAATGCCGCACGTACAACGCCGACGAATGTCTTGCGGCCGCCGAGCGCGCACTCGAGCGAGCGCCGACGGACAGGACGGCACTCGTCTGGAAAGGCACCGCACTGGCGCAGCTTGCCGTGCGTGGACCGGTCGCCGAACGGCAAGAGCGCCTCAAGGAAGCTCGACGGCTCATCGTGCAAGCGAACCGCACGGACCCGCAGGACTTCCTGCCGATCATCGCCTATCACAACACCTTCACGATCGCCGATGAGCCGGTACCGGACATCGCGATGGAAGGCATAGCGAAAGTTGTCGTGTCCGCGCCCGCCGCACCCACTGCGCGACTGAAACTCGGTCAGGAGCTCGTCAAGCGCGGCCTAAAGGATGCAACACGGATCACGCTCCTGCCCGTCGCCAAGGGACCGTTCAATACACCGGAACAACCGACAGCGGACGCGCTGCTGCAGCAAGCGATGACGACCACTCCTGAGCGTTAACGCGGATCGCCAAGAGTTCGCGACGGCCCGATCGGGAAAGAGTCGCCGACCCCGCGACTCACCGATCCGCTTTCCAGTCGCTTGATTTCGCAAGACCGTTGCGTGATTCTCTATTGCTGCGGCACCCCCCGAGCGTCGCAACACCGCCATCGCCTCAATGCTGACGACGTTGCACTTGAATGCTCGTTGGCCGCCGGTTCCGACGCTGCGAGAAGAATAAGAGGACGCAAAGCATGACGCGATGGTTGGTTGTCTTTCTGGCCGCGACCGTGAGCGTTTCAGCCCACGCACAGCTCACGAGGCCGGTCCGAAACAACGAAACCACGATCTTGGTGACGGGCAATCGTGACGCGAAGGTCAAGATGAGCAAGTGGCGCGCGGCGGAAACGCCGCATGTCGTCGTGTTCGGCGAACACGACGAGAAGCGCTTAGGCGAAACCGCGCGCAATCTTGAGACACTTCACTTTCTGCTGTCGACCTTCCTTGGCCGTCTCGGCGCGCCCGACGACACGATCAAGATCGCCGTAACGATGATTGGCGACATCGGGGCGTTCGAGCAGATGCAGCTGACTGAGCTGCGCTGGCAATACGGGCCGTTCCCGGAAAGATTCGCGAAGATGCTGTACTACGATCCGCGCGAAGAGGGATCGGTTCTCGCAACCCCTCGGGACGGCGTAAACCTCGTTCTCTCACCGTCGCGCGGCCGCGCGACGAATCGAAACTGCGATGGCACGGACGACGGTATTGAGTTTCTCCCGCCCGTCCACGTCAACTACAGAGTTGACCCAATGACGGGAGAGCTCAAGGTAGATGAGAACCAGATCCTCGCGCAGATGTCCGTCAACGAACTGACCTTCTGCCAGTCGGCGGAATCGCGCCTCTACTCGGGCTTCGCGCAGAACTACCTACTGACCTACTTCCCTGCTGCCTATCCCCGTTGGTTCCTGCAGGGATTCGGCGAAATCTTCGCGACATTGAAGACGGGCGATGACTTCGTGGAGTACGGCCGTGTCCCGAAAGGCTACTCCGACGTCATCAAGCATTACGGCCGCTACCCGGTGACGCACGTGCTGGGAGGCCAGTACCTCTCAGGCACAGGCCGGCACTGGACGCCCTATCACGCATGGCAACTGGTCCACCTGCTCTACTTCTCCGACGAGTGGAAACCGCGTCTGCACGAGTATTTGAATGCGTTGGCGCAAGGTGCTGACCCGCAAACTGCAACCAGCGCGCTGGGCGATCCCGCCCAGCTTCAGCGCGCTCTCAACGGTTATCGGGGACGCAAGGTGCAGTCGACGAAGGTGACCTTCCCGTCAGAGCTCGTCCCGGAACCGATCATTCGCCGCCTGACACGCGCCGAAGCCGCGCTGATTCGAGGCCGACTCGAGCTCGGCGCGCGCGTCGAGATCCCTGACGGCGACGATGGAGAGCGCACCGCGGCCCTCGCCCGACGCGAGGCATGGCTCACTCGCCTGCGCGAAAATGCCCAGCGATACCCGGATCGCATCGAGCATCAACTACTGTTGGCGGAGGCCGAGTGCCGCACCGGCCATGCCGAAGAATGTCTAGCCGCGGCCGAACGCGCGCTCGCACGCTCACCTAAGGACACGACGGCAATGGTGTGGAAAGGCACCGCCCTTGCGCAGCTGGCCGTACGTGGCCCGGCCACCGAGAGAGAAAACCGTCTCAAGGAAGCGCGGCAATTGATCGTCCAAGCCAATCGCATGGACCCGCAGGATATCCTGCCGATCATCGCGTATCACCAAACGTTCGTGATTGCCGATGAGCCAACACCGGACATCGCGATGGAAGGCATGGCCAAAGTCGTAGTGTCCGCCCCCGCTTCACCCACCTCCCGGCTGAAGCTCGGTCAGGAGCTCATCAAGCGCGACCTCAAGGATGCAACGCGTATCACGCTTCTGCCCGTCGCCAAGGGACCATTCAACACACCTGAGCAGCCGACTGCGGATCTGCTGCTGAAGGAAGCGATGGCAAGCGCGCCGGATAGTTGACCCAAGCCGCCGGAACTGTACGGAAGTCTATCGACGCGACGGCGATACGTCGCGAATCATTCAAACTCATTCGGCGCTGATGCAGCCGAAGCTCGCCGCTGACTGATTCCGTCTTCCGACGCCCTGACGTCCCTCAGCTCCGCCAAGGGCCACTCCGCTGGACTTCTTTCTCTCGGGCGATTGGATAGTATCTTCAGTCGCATCACGCGTCGGCGCACGAATAAGCAACGCCTATACCGTCCCCGCCCCTTGATCGTCGCGCTCCATGCAGCGCCTGGAGGCGTCCGCTTACCGACATCAAGCCATCGCCGCAAGCGTCCTGCGAAAGCGCAGGTGCGCGACCCAGAAAAAAGCCACGCCGATCGCCGCAATCGCAAGCAGCTGCGGCCAGACGATATCGATCCCCGCACCGCGATACAGAATGGCCTGACTGGCTGCCACGTAGTGCGTCGTCGGGGCGAGCAGCATGATGTCCTGCACGAGTTCGGGCATGCTCTCGCGCGGCGTCATGCCGCCGGATAGGAGCTGCAGCGGCACGATGATGAGCATGAGCAGCAAAGCGAACTGCGGCATGGTGCGCGCGAATGTCGCAAGCAGAATGCCCATGGACGTCATCGACGCGAGCGTGAGCGCACCGGTGAACAAGAACAGCAAGCGCGACCCCTGAATTGGGGCGTGCAGGATCATTTCGATCACGAACACGAGCGACAGCGCCGTCGCCACGATGGTGACCAGCCCCATCGCCCAGATCTTCGACGCCATGATCTCGAACGGCGTGACCGGCATGACGAGCAAGTGCTCGATCGTGCCGCGTTCGCGCTCGCGGATCAGCGCGGCGCCGGTGAGAATCAGCGACACCATGGTCACGCGGTCGATGATGGTCATGACGCCCATGAACCACGACCGTTCGAGCGTCGGGTTGAACCGTGCCCGCAGCGCCAGATCCACCGGCGGGCTCGCCGCACGCCGGTAGCCCTGCAAGAACTCGTTCACCTCGCCCGTTACGATCTGCTGCACGGCTGCGCTTCCGACGAACGCCTGGCTCATGCGCGTCGCGTCGACATTGAGCTGAACCGCGGGCCGCCGTCCGGCCAGCAGATCGCGTTGCAGCTCGCTCGGAATGACCAGCCCGAACGTGAACTCGCCTGCATCCATTCCGGGATCCAACTCCTGAAACGAGATCATTGCCGGCCGTTGGAAGTGCGGCGGATAGAATGCGGAGGCGATCCGCCCCGACAGCGGCGAGCGATCCTCATCGACGATCGCGATGACCGCCTTGTGCAAGGTTTCGGGAATCGCCGTGGCCGCAGTGTAGATCGACAACGAGAAGGCGTACACGATGAGCAGGATCAGCATCGGGTCGCGCGCGATGCTCCACAGCTCCTTCACGCCGAGCCGATAGATGTTCTCGATGCGCCGATTCCACCTCCACCTACTCGCCGAGCCACTGCGTGCGCTGGCGCCTGAGGATGTATCGAGCGTCGTTTCCTGTCGCATCATGTGTCCTGCTTCTTCAGCAATGCGACGGATACGCCGATCGCGATCGGCACCGCGGCGGCGATGGCCCAAAAAGATGCCTGCAAGTCCGTGAAACCAAGCGCCTTGCCGAACACCCCGCGGCTGATGGTCACCATGTGCGTCGTCGGCTGCATCCGCCCGACGACATAGCCGATTCCCTCGAGCGACGACACGGGATTCGTAAGTCCGGCGTATTCGACCGACAGCACGATGCTGAAAATCATCGTGAGAAAGATCGCCGCGGTCTGCGTGCGCGTGAAGGTCGAGCAGAACAGGCCGAATCCGGTCGTGTACACCACGAAGACGAGCGTCGCGAGCGCGAGCGTCGCGAAGCTACCCTTCACCGGGACGCCGAATACCGTGATCGAGAGCAGCGTCAGCAACAGGAAATTCACGAATGCAAGCGCGACGTACGGCAGCTGCCTCCCGAGCAAGAACTCCGTGCGCGTGGTCGGCGTCGCATAGAAATTGATGATGGAGCCGAGCTCTTTCTCGCGCACGACGGACAGGGCCGTGAGCATCGCCGGGATCAGCATGAGCAGGATCGGAATCACTGCCGGCACGATCGCGGGCAAACTCTTGACGTCCGGGTTGTAGCGGTAGCGCGTTTCGATATCGATGGCCGATGTCGGCATATAGCCGAGACGCTCTCGCGCTTGCTGCATGAGCCAGAGCTGATGCATGCCCTGCACATAGCCCTGCACGGTCTCGGCCCGCTGAGGCATCGCGCCGTCCACCCATGCGCCGATCGCCACCGAGTCCCCGCGCTGGACGCTGCGGGCGAAGTCAGGCGGGATCTCGATCGCAAGCGCGAGCTCGCCCGAGCGCATGCGGTGATCGAGCTCGGCGTAGTCGCGGATCGGCGGCCGCTCGATGAAGTACGGCGAGCCCGCGAGATTGAGCGCATAGCTGCTGCTCAGCCCGGTCTGATCGCGATCGAGCACGGCGAACGGCAGGTCTTCCACATCCATGCTGATCCCGTACCCCATGATGAACATGAGGATGACGCTGCCGAGCAGCGCGAGCGCGGCACGCACCGGATCGCGCTGCAGCTCGAGCGCTTCGCGCATCGTGTAGCTGAGCAGCCGTTGCAGGCTGAACCCGCGTTTGCGCGCCTTCGGCAGCGCGGGAGCTGCGCCGCTGGTCGCAGGACGTTCCGATTCGGACACCTTCGTCCCCGCGCCGGCCTCTTCGAGATAAGCGATGAAAGCATCTTCGAGCGTGGCAACGCCCCGCTGGGCCACCAGCCGCGCCGGCGCATCGCTCACGAGCACTTTGCCCGCATGCATGAGCGAGATCCGATCGCAGCGTTCGCCTTCGTTCATGAAGTGCGTCGAAATGAAGATCGTGACGCCATCCTTGCGCGACAGCTCGATCAAGAGCCGCCAGAACGCATCGCGGGCCACCGGATCCACGCCGGAGGTCGGCTCATCCAGGATGAGCAGCTCCGGACCGTGTACGAGCGCCACGGCAAGCGACAGACGCTGCCGCATGCCGAGCGGCAAGCGCATCGGCAGCTCGTCGGCGACTTGCGCAAGATCGAAGCGCTCGAGCATTTCCGCAACGCGCGCCGGAATGCGCTCTTCCGGCACATGAAACAGCCGCGCATGCAGCACGAGGTTCTGACGTACCGTGAGCTCCGTGTAGAGCGAGAACGACTGCGACATGTAGCCGACCCGCCGCCGCGTCCCGAGATCGTTCGGATCGACCGGACTACCGAACAGCTTGGCCTCGCCTTCGCTCGGCGCCAGCAGACCCGTCAGCATCTTCATCGTCGTGGTCTTGCCGCAGCCGTTCGAGCCAAGAAACCCGAAGATCTCCCCGCGCCGGATGCGAAAGCTCACGTGATCGACTGCGACGAACTCACCGAAGCGCATCGTCAGATCGTTCGCCTCGATCGCGATACTCTGCGCTTCATCGCGCGTCAGCGGCGGAATGGTCACTTCGGTATAGCCGCGCCGCTTCTCTTTCGGCAGCAGCGCTATAAAGGCCTGTTCGAGCGACTGCGTCCGGGTGCGCTCGTACAGCTCCGCGGGCGTACCGACAGCGAGAATCCGCCCCTCGTCCATGGCGGCAAGCCAATCGAAGCGGCTCGCCTCGTCCATGTATGCAGTCGCCACGATCACGCTCATGTCTGCGCGCGTTCGACGAATCGAGTCGATCAGATCCCAGAACTGCCGCCGCGCCAGCGGATCGACGCCGGTCGTCGGCTCATCGAGGATCAAGAGCTTGGGATCGTGGATCAGCGCGCAACACAAGCCGAGCTTCTGCTTCATGCCGCCGGAGAGCTTGCCGACTGGCCGATCCAGGAATGGATAAAGTCCCGTCGCACGCGTGAGCGCATCGATGCGACGCCGACGCTCGGCTGCATCGTGACCGAAGAGGCGCGCGAAAAACTGCAGGTTCTCTTCGACGGACAACGTGGGATACAGATTTCGCCCGAGCCCTTGCGGCATATAGGCAATGTCCGGGCACACGCGCTCCCGATGCTGCTTACTGGCCATATCGCCGCCGAGCACGGTGACGGTGCCGATCTGGACGCGATGCGTGCCTGCGAGCAGCGCAAGCAGGCTAGACTTGCCCACGCCGTCGGGCCCGATGATGCCCACCATGCGCCCTGCCGGGATCGCGAGATCGATGCGATCGAGCGCACGCACCTTGCCGTAACGCAGGCTGACGTCCTTCAGCACCGCGACGGGCGAGGCCGGCTGCAGGTTCGAGCTCATTCGGGTGTCTTGATCGCAAGACGCTCCGGCCACGGCGTCTCGCGGTCCAGCTTGATCCACGCTACGCCCGGCAGCCCCGTCTTCACTTGCGTGAGGTGCTTGAGCAGCAAGTCACGGTCGATGTGCGCGCGCACACGAAACATGAGCTTCTGCCGCTCGCTCGCGGTCTCGACGGTCTTCGGCGTGAACTGCGCCGTATCGGCGACGAACGACACCTTGGCGGGAATCACGAATTCCGGCGCTGCGTCGAGCACGATGCGCACTTCGCTCCCGAGCGCGACGCGCCCCACAACGGTCTCGGGCAAGAAGAACGTCATGTACACGTCGGACAGGTCGACGAGATTCAGCACGGGCGAGCCCGCACCCAGCACCTCGCCCGGTTGCGCGATCCGGTACTGCACGCGCCCGTCGCGCGGCGAGGACAGCACGCTGTCGTCGATATCGGCCTCGATACGCGCCACCGTCGCCTGCGCCGCAGCCACTGCCGCTTCAGCACCGGCGATCTGCGTGCGCGCCGCTTCGACTGCGGATTCCGCCGCAATCACTCGAGCCTTCGCCGCTTCGAGCGCTGCTCGTGCTGCGCGAACCCGTGCGCGATCGTCATCGAGCTCCTGCACTGACGAAGCGCCTTCCTGCGCCAGCATCTCCGAGCGCGCCAGGCGACGCTCCGCAGCGTCGAGCGAGCTTTCCGCTTCGACGACGGCTGCTCGCGCTGCGGCCGCTTCGCTCTGTCGCATCGCAAGCTGCGCCTTCGCCGTCGCGACCGAGGTCAACGCTTGCTGATGCATCGCGCGCGCTTCCTCGCGCTGCGCCTCGAGCGTGATCACCTGCATCTTGGCGAGCGGCTGACCGGCTTTGACGAGCTCGCCCTCGCGTACATAGATATCCTCGACGCGCCCACCGAGCTTTGCGGCCACGTTGATCTCCGTCGCTTCGATGCGTCCGTTGCCGCTGACGAAGGCATCGCCGTACCCCTCGGCCTCGATCGACCGCCACAGCATCCATCCGAGCAGCCCGGCAACCACGACGATCGCGATTGCAGCGGTCCGCTTCTTTACTGCTTGTTGTTCCATGATCCCTCGCTACTCGCCCGCGCCGAGCGCCCCGCCGCCGAGCGCTGCGAACAGCGCGACACGGCTCGATTGCAGCGCGCTTTGCAGCTGGACGACCGCTTGCTCGGCAGTCAACAGATCGCGTTCGGCATCGAGCACTTCGAGATAGCTTGCAGCACCGCTGTCGTAGCGCAGCCGAGCCAGCCGCGCCCGTTCGGTCTGCGCGCGCAGTGCTTCCCGCTGAATGCGCAGCTGCTCCCCGAAGTAGTGATGCGCCGACAAGGCATCGGCCACGTCACGGAATGCGGCTTGAATCGTCTGCTCGTAGCTCGCGACTGCCAGATTGCGCTGCACCTCCGCCAACTCGAGGTTCGAGCGCAGACGTCCGCCCGTGAAGATCGGCAACGAGATGACCGGCGTGAAGGTCCACATGCGGCTGCCGGACTCGAAGAGCCCGTCGAGCTCGTCGCTCGCGCTGCCGTAATCGCCAGTGAGCGTGATTCTGGGAAAGAACGCCGCGCGCGCTGCGCCAATGTTCGCGTGCGCCGCACGCAGCTGGTGCTCTGCCGCCATGATGTCCGGACGCCGCACGAGCAGATCGGACGGCAACCCGGCGCTCACCGCGCGCACCGGCTCGGCGTCGTTGTCGAACAAATCCGTTCGCATCGGCAACTCGACAGGCACGCCCACGAGCAGGTCGAGCGCGTGACGGTTCAGTGCTCGGGCCTGCTCGAGCTGCATGGCGAGCGACTGCGCCTGCGTCAGCAACGTTTCGACTTGCATGAGCTCGAGCTGCGTGCTCGCGCCCACTTCGAAGCGGCGCTTGAAGATGCGATACGACTCCTCGCGCGAGCGGAGCGTGCGGTTTGCGATTTCGAGGCGCCGATCGAGCTCGCGCTGCGACAGCCAGCTATCGGCCACCTGAGCGACGAGACTCACTGCAAAGGCGCGGCGCGCGGCATCGACGGCGAGATAGCTTTCGATCGCAGCGAGGTCGAGATTGCGCACGCGACCCCAGAAGTCCAGCTCCCACGCCGAGGCACCCACGGTGACCTGATACGCGCTGCTCACATACGATCGGCCGAGCATACTCAGATCGGCCGGAGTACGGCCGCGCTGGCTAGCTGCTCCTACTGCGATGTTGGGTAAGCGATCGGCGCGCTGAATCCCGCGCAACGCCCGCGCCTCTTCGACCCGCAGCACGGCCGCACGCAGGTCGCGACTATTTTCGAGCGCCAGCTCGATGACACGCTGCAGCTCCGGATCGACAAAGACGGTACGCCACTCTGCCGCACCGTCGACTGCGCTCAACGTACGCGGCGCATCAGCGGGGTAGTCATTCGGAATGGGCGGCGCAGGCGCTTGATAGCGCGGCGCCATCGAGACGCAGCCGAAAAGAAGAAGCGCAACGGCCGCAGGCCCACAGGATCGCGCTGCTGCCGGATTCGTGGGAGATCGAGCGGTCCGCACCATGAGGACTTGAATGCTCTCCGATCGCTCGACTCGCTGAAGTAAGGAGATGCCGAAGACAAGTCCGTAAGAGCTACGGACGAGCGATCATGCAATGCCGTGTCGCGAGAAAAATCTCAGCCCCCGCGCGCTCCCTCATTTCGTTTTATCTCCTGAGCAGCCAAGTCGCGTTCGCTGCACATCATTGCAATCGACGCGGAATGCGTGGGTGGCCGAACGCACATTCGAGCTCGGTGCGATTCCACTTACCGCACTCAGCGGCCGCCTCATAGGTGCTTTGCAGAAACTCGATGAGCATCGCGTCGGGGTCGTGCGCACTGCGCACGGCGGCATACGGCAACACGAACTCGCCGAGCGCCTCTGAGTAGAGCGCTTCGCGAGGCGAGACTGCGTACGAGCGATAACCGTCCGGCTGCGGATAGGCGTATGAATAGAACGAGGCATCGAATCCGTTTCCGCCGGGCCAGAAACCCGCGCTGCTCACCTCGTGCGAATAGGCCTCCTGCGCGATCTCGTTCGCGAGCCCCGGCACTCCGCCCGGATGCAGCGGCGCTCTGCGGCCGGAGAAACGTGTGACGGCAAGATCGAAGCTGCCCCAGAAAAAGTGCACCGGGCTGCACTTACCGATGAATCCGGTACGGAACAGCTTCATCACTCGATCGGTCTTTGCGAGCACACGCCAGAACCGTTGAGCGTAGTCGGCGTCGTAGGCGGCGTGCACACGATCTTGCGAGAACGGAATGGCGTTCGGGATCTCGCTTGGATGTTCGTCGATCTCGACCGAGATGTCTGCCTCGTCGAGCATTTCCATGACCCGACGATAGAACTCGGCGACCGTCATCGGCGCCAGCGTCAGATAGCGACGGTCGCCGCGGCTCGTCTCGAGCGCGAGCCTGTGCGCGAGGAAGTCGAAGTTCAGCTCGAACGTGAGATCGCCGTCCGGAATCGGCGATGTGCTGAGACCGCGCGCGGTGACGTAGAACGGCACATGCCACGAATGATTGAGCCACGGCGTGAGCGCCAGACGCACCTTGCCGACGACTTGCATCCACAAGTGCAGCGTGGCGCAGGTGTCTTTCCAGTCTGCGTAGGCAAGCTCGGGCCAGCGCTCGCTTGATGTGGAATGCATGAGGCGCTCCAGGGATTTCCCCGAGGGAATGTCCTCGAATGCCGCCGAGTTCCGCTGAGACGCGCCGACGCGCTGCGATCGGCGCTTGCCTCGTCGCGAGACGCAGTCTGAGCCGCGGAAGGCCAACCGAGACACCTATTAATAAGGAGAGAGTTAGTTAACGAGTGAGCATGCCGAGCGTGAAGCTCTTACATGCCGGTCGCGAACACTACTTTCCCTGCGGCACTGCACCGCCTCCCCACTTCTGGACACCCACCGCCTCCCCCACTTCTGGACACCCATCGTTTCTGCTCGCTTTTAGAACTGGCGCCTCCCCGCTCCTGGACACCCATCGCTTCTGTTCGTCCTGGAGACACCTACCAGCGGAGCCTGTTGATTGTGGACACCCATCACTCTGCGCTGGGCGATCTTCACTCTGGACATCCACCGGTCTTCACTCCCGGACCCCACCATCTCGAGCCATGAATCCATACCCCGTCCTGCGTTTCCTCCGAAGCCGTTCCGCGACGCCGCGTATATCCCGCCGCGATGGCCGCTCTATACTCTTCCGCCCATGAAAGCCGTGGCGTTCCGCTGCATGCGACTGCATCGTCCTGGCCAGCCGCTTGTGCTGGACCAGTGCACGATTGATGACGTGCCGCCCGGCAAGGTGCTGCTCAAGGTGCACGCCTGCGGCGTCTGTCGCACCGATCTGCACGTTGTCGACGGCGAACTGCCGGATACACGCCTGCCGATCGTGCCCGGCCATGAAATCGTCGGAGAAGTCGTCGCGTGCGGGAGCGGCGTCAGTTTCAGGAGCGGCACGCGGCTCGGCGTGCCCTGGCTCGGCCACACGTGCGGCGAATGCGACTTCTGTGCGCACGAACAGGAGAATCTCTGCGACCGTGCGCTCTTTACCGGCTATCAGCTCGACGGCGGCTACGCTGAGTACACGCTTGCCGACGCACGGTACTGCTTTGAGCTACCGACAACGCTCGATGACGCCCACGCAGCTCCGTTGCTGTGCGCCGGCCTGATCGGTTATCGCTCGTGGCGCTTCGTACAAGAAGCCAAACGCTTGGGCGTCTATGGCTTCGGCGCCGCTGCCCACATCGTCGCGCAAATCGCCCGCTGGCACGGCCAGCGTCTCTACGCGTTTACTCGTCCTGGCGATACCGCCGCACAGGACTTTGCCTACTCGCTCGGCGCGCATTGGGCGGGCAACAGCGACGCAATGCCACCCGAGCCGCTCGACAGCGCAATCATCTTCGCCCCCGTCGGCTCGCTAATACCCCTCGCCCTGAAAGCGCTGCGCAAGGGCGGTACGCTCGTCTGCGGCGGCATTCACATGAGCGACATCCCCACAATGCCGTATTCCCTACTCTGGGGAGAGCGGCAGATTCGCTCGGTTGCAAACCTCACGCGGCGCGATGGCACTGAGTTTCTCGAGCTCGCAGGCCGGATTCCCATCCGCACGGAGATTCAAACGTTTCCCTTGCCCGCAGCCAACGAGGCACTGGCGCGACTGCGTAACGGTCAGCTGACGGGCGCTGCCGTGTTGATTCCGTAGACGCCGCGCCCGCGCCTATTCTGCTCTGGCGTTGGACACCCATCGCTTCAGCCACCCTCGCATTGGACACCCACGCCCTCGCATTGGGCACCGATTGCTTCAGCCGGACGGTTACCTCGTTTGGACGCCCACCGCGAACAAACCACCTCTGGACACCCACCGAACTGTTCGACAACCGAGGACTCTCTATCGGCGCCTCCGCAGACCTGCAAGATATTTCGGCGAACTCGCTAGTAATTCACGCTGTTCGCTGACTTGAGGCGCCTTATCTTCAGTGCAGGGCAAGCACGTCACGACGTCTTCATGGGCTATGCACGCAAACAACAGATCTGTTTGGATCAAACGCCCTACTATCACGTCGTGTCGCGATGTGTACGTCGCGCTTGGCTATGGGGCTTCGACACCTATGCGAAACGTGACTATTCACATCGAAAGGACTGGGTGCTCGAGCGACTCGCTCTGCTTACGTCTATTTTCGCAATCGACGTCTGCGCCTACGCCATCATGTGCAATCACTACCATCTCGTGCTGCACGTCGATCGGCGTCGCGCTCACGAGTGGTCGGAACGAGAAGTCATCGAGCGCTGGGCACAGCTCTTCCGTCTGCCCCTCATCGTCGAGCGTTGGTTGGCCGGTGATGCAAGTGAAGGGGAAATCGATGCCGCACGTCGGATCGTCGCGCATTGGCGTGAGCGCCTGGCTGATGTGAGCTGGTTCATGCGCTGCCTGAACGAGCATCTCGCTCGCAAGGCCAACGCCGAGGACGAGTGCACCGGACGATTCTGGGAAGGTCGATTCCGCTCGCAGGCGCTGCTGGATGAGGCAGGCCTGCTAACGGCGATGGCCTATGTCGATTTGAATCCTGTACGGGCCGGTGTTGCGACGTTGCCCGAAGAAGCAGAGTTCACGTCGATCTATGCGCGTATCAAGGCGCTGCGAAGCTCGAGCGATCGAAGCACCGAGAAGAGAAGGCCAAGATTGATGCCCTTTCAGGATCAAGTTGGGACACGCGGCCCCGCCCTGCCTATGCGCCTTGCTGATTACGTGAAGCTCGTGGACTGGTCCGGCCGCAGAATCCAACAAGGCAAGCGATCCGCGATCGACAAAGAGGCTCCACCGATTCTGGAACGCCTGGGCATCGACCCCAACGTGTGGAGCTTTGCAATGCGCGTACGCGGCAATGTCTTCGGGCGAGCAATGGGCCGCCTCGATCGGTTGCTATTGCACGCTCGCGCGCTAAGTCAGAGCCGCGTCAAAGGCCTCTCGCACGCGCAGCTCCGATTCCGTCCCGCCTGACCTCATCGACACTCGCAAGCGCTCGAGCGTCTCGCGCGGCGCTTTCTTGAATCGATTCAGCATCCCGATTGATGCTCCCGCTGCCTCGCATCTGGCAAGTAGGCTGTCGCCTCACGCGTATTGGGGTCGACCTTCGTCGCGACGCGGATGTCGAGAAGTGGACACCCACCTTTCGTGAGATGCCGATGCGTGGGTGTCCAAGACCGGAACGACGGCGCGCGGGAATCGGTGGGCGTCCAAGATGGGATGGGTGTCCAAGGTGGGAAGGATGGGTTACTTCAGCACCGCCCGCGGGCACGCGCCGCCACGCGAGCTGCGTGGCGGTTGGGCGTGCATGCAGTCTCCCTCGCCGATTTCGATGCGGCATGTCGTCTCGGGCACCGCGCCGTCGCAGCGGATGTTGAGTGTCCACTCGCCGCTCGGGGTCGCGCCGGGTCGCCATTTGCCGCACTGTTCCACGCGAAAGTCGCGCAGGCGCACGAGATCGTCGGCGGTCTCGCCCAACATGGCAAACAGCGTTTCGCACTCCGCGGTGCTCGAGCACTTGCGTTCTTCGACCACGCGGCCGACCAGACTCACGCGGTCATACTGTCGTTGCGCGCAAAGCTCGACGGAATACTCCACCGTTTGCCCCGTCTCGAACGTCACTTCCTGCTCGAAGCGTTCGAGCCCAGCGCCTGACACGGTGGCGCGATAGGTACCAGGCGGTACTTCGATGGTCTCGCCCACCGCGCTCGTCAAGAAAGGCATGCGATCCGAGGCGCGGCGCAGCTCGAGACGCGCCTGCGAATCCGGGCTCGTGAAGCGCACGAATGCGTTAACCGACCGGACGGGCGGCGCGGGCTCGGACTCAATCTGCGGCTCGGGTGCAGTTTCTTGCACGCTCTCGTTCTGAGTGTCCTCGATCGGCGTGTCCGCTTCGGATGCAACATCCTGCGCTGACGGCGCCTCGACATCCGAGGAAGGTATTGTCACTTGCGGCTGCGGAATCTCGGTAGGCTTCTCGACGTCACGCGCCGGCGGCACGACTTCCTGTTCGAGATGCGTCTCCGGAAACGACTCCGCGACCACGCTTTCCGAATCCTCATCCGAAACCGCTTGATCGCTCGACGGCCGGCTCATCCACCACCAGGCGAGCGCGATGACGGCGGCGAACACGGCCACCACCGCAAGCGCCGTCCGCCACAGCGGCGGCGCATCGTCCTCGCGACGCGGCTCGCGCGACCGGCGCGGCGCGATGATCGGTTCGAAGTCGTCCTGTCTCTCGGGCATGCTTCATCTTCCCTCATCCGCGCGGCCGGCAAAAGCAACCGCGGCAAAAGACCCGAAAAGCGAGTCTAGACCGACCCAAGAAACCGGAACCTGTCGAACTCCCACTCGCACGCGGGCACAGCCCGTCCCAACGCCTCCCGCCCTTCGTTTGTTGCGCCCTAGAACGAATCGGCCGCGACGTAGGCGTCGATGACAGCACGCTCGCCCGCCTTGCCCGGCTGCGCATTGCCATGCTCCATCCCGAGCACGCCGTCGAATCCTTTGTTGTAGATGTGCCGGAAGACATTGCGATAGTTGATCTCGCCCGTCCCGGGTTCTTTGCGGCCCGGATTGTCGCCGATCTGGAAGTACGCAATCTCGCTCCACACGCGATCGATGTTCGCAATGATGTCTCCTTCATTGCGCTGCATGTGATAGATGTCGTACAGGATCTTGCACGCCGGGCTGTCGACCGCGCGGCACACCGCATACGCCTGCTCGGACGTACGCAAGAAGAGATCCGGGTTATCGCTCAAGGGCTCGAGCACCATCGTGAGCCCCTGCGGCTCGAAAATCTCGGCCGCAGCACGCAGCGCATCGATCACGTGCCCGGTTTGCAGGCCCATAGGCAACCGCCGATCGAAGTAGCCCGGCACCACCGTCATCCATCGCGCATTGACCCTCTTGGCCACATCCACGGCCGCGCGGCACGTATTCAAGAAGCGCTCGCGAAACCCGGGCTCGCCGGTCGCAAGCGACGGCTTCCAGTTATCGCCCGCATCGATCACGAACACGCCCATCGTCATGCCGAGCCGCGCGAGCGCCGCACCGATGCGCTCCTGCACCTCGACCGGTCGCGCCATGAGCTCGTTGTCCTCGAATGCCGTAAAGCCCTCGCTCGCCATGAACTCGAGCTGCGCGATGAGATCCCGTCCCGCATGCGCCTCGAACATGCCGAAATGCGGCGCATAGCGCAGCTTGAACCGGCGCCGGCCGGCACCCGCCTGGGCGTTCGCGGCGACCGAGGGCATACCCGCCCCGGCGGCGGCAAGAGCAGTAACGGCAGCAAGATTCGAGAGAAAGGTGCGGCGATTCTGCATGCGTGATCCCCTGACTTGCGACGGCATGCGCATCGCTCGTTCGACCCGCGCCGAGCGCGGATCGCACGTAGAATCGCGGTCGAACGGTCGCGCGCGTTTTTCGATATGCTTGAGCGCTCGCTGATCCGACGCTCGTGCTCGTAGTGAATCATGAAGCCGCTAGAGATTCCAGCCGACTCGCTCAACGATGCCGCCGCCTTCAAGCGCGACATCGCCGAGAAGTGCCAACCCGTCATCCTCCGCGGACTCGTGCGTTCCTGGCCCGCCGTCGCCGCGGCGCAGGAATCGAAACAGCGCTTTCGCGACTACTTGTTGCGCTTCGATGCCGGCCGCATCACCGAGGTGTTCGTCGGCGACAGCAGCATCGCCGGCAAGTACTACTACAGCGAGGATCTCAAGCGCTTCAATTTCGAGCGTAAACAGATGCGCCTGGCTGAGGCGATCGACGCGATCAGCACGCCGCCCGGCCAAACGACGATGTACGTGGGCTCGCTGCCCATGGACGCTTACTTGCCGGGCTTTCCGCAAGAGAATGCAATGCCGCTCGTGCCGCGCGAAGCGATCCCGCGCATCTGGATCGGGCACGGGTCCAATGTCGCCTGCCATTACGACACGTTCGACAACATCGCCTGCGTGATTGCCGGTACGCGCCGCTTTACGTTGTATGCGCCGGAGCTGATCGGCGATCTGTACGTCGGCCCCATCGATCACACCATGGCGGGCCAACCGGTCAGCCTCGCTGCCTCTGCCCCGCCGGGCGAAGAAGCGCGTTATCCGCGCTTCCAAGCCATTCGCGATCGGGCCTACGTCGCCGAGCTACAGCCGGGCGATGCGCTCTACCTGCCCAAGCTCTGGTGGCATCAAGTCGAGGCGCTGAGCGACTTCAACGTCATGGTGAATTACTGGTGGGATGCATTCAGCCTCGGCCCGGACGCGCCTTCCACCGCGCTGCTGCTCAGCATGATCACGATCGCCGAGCGCCCGCCCGCCGAACGGCAAGCGTGGAAAGCGTTCTTCGATCATTACGTGTTCCGCACGAACGGCCATCCGCTCGCCCACCTGCCGCCCGAACAGCACGGCATTCTGGGACCGCTCAAACCGGACAATTACGGCCGGCTGCGCGCGCGCATCATGCAGCTCTTGCGCGGCGGATAGACAGCGCCAAGCGAAGCAACGCACGCTATTCAAGCGCGCCTTGCTCGCCCGGCTGCGGTTCGGCGGCAAGCCTTGCGAGCCACTCGCACGTGCGCAGGTAGCCGCCGAAGCAGAAGAAGTGCACACCGTCGAAGCGCGCCGGATTCTCCGCTTGCGCCGCGGCGAGCTCGCCGACGAGCTCTTCGGGCCGATACTCGCCGAGCAACTTCGTGAACGCACCCGCGCGCGCAGTGAGCGCACGAATCGACGAGCCGACGCCGCAGCGCTTGGCGAACTTGAGCAACGTCGCCAACCCCACCGGCCCTGCCAGTCCTGCGACCAGGCGCGCGCTGACGATGCCGCGCCGGCGCGCCTCCGACGCCCACTGCAAGAACGGGGCGGACTCGAAGAAGAACTGCGTGACGAACGTTGCCTCGAGGCCAAGCTGTGCAGCGAGCTCTGCCTTTTCGAGCTCGGCACGCCGAATCTCCGCCAGCGGCACTGCCGGATGACCTTCGGGGTGCCCTGCGAACGATACGCGTCGCAAGCCGTGCCGTTGCAGCAAGCCGCTGCGCAGTACATCGGCGACGAGCGCATAGGGCCCTGCCGCGCGAGGATAATCGCCTGAGATCAGCAGGATCTCCGCGACCTGCGCTTGTGCAATCTGCGCAAGCAGCATGTCGAGGTGCGACTCGCTCTCGATGAGCCGTACGGGAATGTGCGGAATCGGATCGAAACCTGCCTCTTTCGCCGCGCGGCAAGCGCCGACCGTGTCATCCCAGGATTGCTTGGGCAGATGACTCACGTACAGCCGCGTGCCGTGCGGCAGCAATTCGCGGCTTGCCGGTAGCTCCTTGACGTCCTGCACATTGAGCTCGACGGACGCACGCCGCACGAGCTGAGCGACCGCGGACGCGATCGAAGATGCGTCCGTCGCCGCAAACGGCGACGGACGTTTCGTCCCCCCCATCAAGCTCATGCGCCACCGCGCGTGCGCCAACCTTCGTGATAGTGCTCGCGCGCATCGCGCGAGTACGGCACCGGCGCCACTTTGACGCGCACTTCGCATTGCCGATGCGGCTCGACGGTCGGCTTCTTCGTGCCGCCGTTTTCTTCGCCCCACACGAGCGTGAGCTCCGTGCCTACGTCGATGTCCGCATCGAGCACGCCGAGCGACAACCCGCAACGCTCGTTGTGGCTGTAGCCCGTGAACATCGAGAAACCGACCACCTTGCCGTTTCTCAGCACTGCGTCATACGACGAAGACGCATAGTTCGCGATCGGCAGATCGAAGAACTTGTAGGGCAGCGAGTCGCGATCGGTCAGCGACGCGAGAATCTTGCCCAAGTCCTCGCCGTTCCACTCGAACGTCACCTTACGGCGCTGCGGCCGTCCGTCGCGCATCATCTTCTCGAGCGCTTCGCGCCCGATGAACTCGTGATCGAACTTCACGAAGTTGCCGTAACCGAGCTCGTACGGCGTCAAGTAATAGTCTTCGATGTTCGAAGACACGAAGCTCCCGCCGATCGAGCCGCTGCCTTCGTACCCGTCGGCCGGCAGCCATTCGCGATACTTCTTCATGCTCTCGCCGGTGTAGACCGCAGGCAGCGGCGACGGAATCCATCCGGATTCGAGCGTATTGCTCGCATACGTGCGCGAACCGACGAGCACGAGACCGAAGTCGCGGCCGGCTTCGATGATTGCATTGCGAATCTCGTCGCGCTCTTCGTACGGTCCCCAGATCTCGAGCCCGGGCTCGCCCGCCATGCCGTGACGCAGCGCATTCACCTCGCGGCCTTTGATCCTGATCTTGTCGAAGTTGAAGAACTTGATGTCGGGCAGCGAGCCGCCGTTCAGCTTGTGCAGCAGCTCGGCCGCCTTCGGGCCTTGGATCTGATAGCGGTAGTGCCGGCGCGTCACCGCCCTGCCGTATGCATGCGACGGCGAACGATCGTCGCGGATGTACTCCACGTTGAAGCCGCCCGTTTCGGCATGGAACTGCAGCCAGTTGACGGTCGGTGCGCGCCCCACGAACAGGAGCTCGTCCTCGGCGAGATAGAACAGAATGCCGTCGCCGATCACAAAGCCATCGTAGTTCGTCGGCACCATCTGCTTGGCCTTGCCCGGCACGAAATTCTTGAAGCTGTTGATCGTCGTGTACGAGCAGAGCTTGAACGCATCCGGACCCTTGATCGTGATCTCGGCCATGTGATGCGACTGATCGAACAGCACGACGCTCTCGCGCCAGGCGCGCTGCTCATCGCGCCAGTTGCTGAACTCGGTCGGCACGACGGGATACACGTACGCCCCGATCTGCGAGTTGCGCAACATGTCGACCGGATTACCGACACTCTGGAGCAGATCTTCGAGCGATTTCTTCGTCATAGGCGATCACCCATCGTTGAGCGTTGCACGTGTGTGCTAGCGGCGCTAGCGGAAGATGACGGTACGGTTGCCGTTCAGGAGGATTCGATGCTCGACGTGCCACTGCACGGCGCGCGCGAGCACGGCGCATTCGACGTCGCGCCCCACCGCCGCGCAGGCCTCGACGCTCATCGAATGATCGACGCGCGCGACGTCCTGCTCGATGATCGGTCCTTCGTCGAGCTCAGGCGTCACATAGTGCGCAGTGGCGCCGATCAGCTTGACGCCGCGCCGATGCGCCTGCGCATAGGGCTTTGCGCCCTGAAAGCTCGGCAAGAACGAGTGATGAATATTGATCACGCGTCCGGCGAGCGCTTCGCACACGCGCGGCGAGAGAATTTGCATGTAGCGCGCGAGCACCACGAGGTCGATCTGATTGCTGCGCACGATCTCGAGCAGCGCCTCCTCCTGCTGCGGCTTGTTCTCCGGCGTGACCGGCAAGTAGTGAAATGGAATGTCGTCTTGCGCGGCCAAGCGATAGAAATCGCGATGATTCGAGACGATCGCAGGAATCTCGACGGGAAGCGCACCGATACGGTAGCGATAGAGCAGATCGTTCAGGCAGTGACCGAACTTCGACACCATGATCAACAGGCGCGGCTTGATCGCCGTGTCGTACACCGCCCACTTGAGATCGAAGCGCTCGCCCACGCTCGCGAACGCTGCGCTCAACGCCTCTGCCGTCGTCGGCTGATGCACGTCGAAGGCGACTCGCATGAAGAATTGCAGACTGTCCGGATCGCCGAACTGACCGCTCTCGACGATGTTGCATTCGCGTTCGAGGAGAAAGCCCGCCACCGCGGCCACGATTCCCATGCGGTCGGGACCGGACAGAGTCAGGATGAATCGCTGCATCGTCGATCGGCTTACTGGAACGGACGCGTTCCGCCGATCTTGGTCCCCGGGCTCTGTATAAGGCAATTCGATTCGCTATATTCGCTGTATCGTCTTGGCCGATACCCTCGTCATGCAGCTCGACCTCAATCTGCTCTATGTCCTGGCAGCGCTCGACAAGGAGCGCAGCGTCAGCGGCGCCGCACTGCGGCTGGAGAAAAGCCAGCCGGCGGTGAGCGGCGCGCTCGCCAAGATGCGCGCGTTCTTCAACGATCCCCTATTCGTGCGCTCGGGCAACAGCATGCAGCCCACGCCGCGCGCCACCCAGCTCATCGAGGCCGCGCGCGATGTGCTCGCCAAGGTCGGCAATGAGATCGTCGCGACGCCGACGTTCGATCCGAAAACGACGCAGCGCACAATAACGATTGCGTTATCGGATGTTGGCGAAGTCGTCTTCCTGCCGAGCCTGCTCAAGGATCTCAGGCGGCGCGCCCCGAACGCTCAAGTGCGCTCGGTAAGCCTGCGACCTGCCGAAGTCGCCGAAGGCCTCGAGAATGGCACCATCGACCTCGCCATCGGGTATTTCCCCGATCTCAAGAAGAGCAACATCTTTCAGCAGGCGCTCTTCGCCGATACGTTCGCGTGCATCGTGCGGCAGGACCATCCCGTCACGGCGCGCAAGCTCACGCTCAAGCAATTCCTCGAGCTCGAGCATGCGGTCGTGCACGCCGAAAGCCGCACCGAAGAAGTGATGGAGCGCTATCTCGCGCGCAAGCGCATTCGCCGCAAGGTGGTGCTCTCCACCCCCCACTTCGCCAGCGTGCCGATCATCGTTGCGCAATCGGATCTGCTCGTGACGGTGCCCGAGCCGTTGGCACGCTACTTCGCTCAAGTCTCGGCCAACGTACGTACCGTGGGCCTGCCGTTTGCGCCGCCGCGCATTCAGCTCAAGCAGTTCTGGCATCGCAAGTTTCATCACGACGAGCGCAATGCGTGGCTGCGCGCGCGAGTGTGCGCGCTCTTTCAGCGCCAGTAGCGCGCATCGGTAGAGTGCTCAACCGTTCGCGGTGTGGACAATCGCCCGAGGCGATTGCACTATCATTGCCGAGAACCGCACCCAAGCTACAACGAACGAACGCTGCGTTCTTCTTTCCGAGGAGTTCACCGTGACCGATAAGAATCGCGCCCAGCGCGCAGGCGTAAGCACCATTGTGAAAGCCGTGGCGACCTCGTTCGCCTTGTTGCACGCATCCGCATGGGCCCAGGGCCCCGAAGTGCCCGATACCGAAGGCACCGGCCCCTTCCCCGCCATCAAAGAAGAAGTCGCGTCCCTGCCGGCGCACGTCGTCTACCGTCCGCGCGATCTCAGCAAGCTCGGCGATAAGAAGCTGGGCGTGGTCGCGTGGGGCAACGGCGGCTGTTCGGATGACGGCGCGAGCTCGCGTCTGCACCTGCTGCAGATCGCCTCGTATGGCTATCTCGTGATCGCAAACGGCACGATCAAGTCGGGTCCTGGCACGCAGCCGAGCCCGCCGCCCGCGCCGCGCCCGGATGGTCAGCTGCCCCCGCCCGCCACGAGCGCCAAGCAGTTGATCGAAGCGATCGATTGGGCGCTGGCCGAGAACGCGCGTCAGGGCAGCGACTACTTCGGCCGCATCGATCCGTCCGCGATCGCGGTGTCGGGCTTCAGCTGCGGCGGCCTGCAAGCGCTCCAGATCGCCGACGACAAGCGCATTCGTACGCTCGTGATTCACAACAGCGGCATCTTCAAGCCCGAGAACGCCGTGCGCCTGCCGTCGATGGACCTCGGCAAGGAGACGCTCAAGAAGCTGCACACGCCGATCATCTACATCCAAGGCGGTCCGACGGACATCGCTTATGAGAACGGCATGGACGACTACCGCCGCATCGATCACGTGCCGGCGGCGATCGCCAATCTCGACGTCGGCCACGGCGGCACGTTCCACGAGCCGAACGGCGGACGCGCGGCGCAAGTCGCAGTCGCCTGGCTCGAGTGGCAGTTGCGCGGCGATGAGCAGGCCAAGCAGTGGTTCGTCGGAGCCGACTGCCGTCTCTGCAAGGACGCGGACTGGAAGTACGAGAGCAAGAATCTGAAGTAAGCAATCTCACGCAGCCGCGGCGGCGTGCCGTACGCCGTCGCGGCGCTCGATAGCGAGGCACTCTTATGAGCCACACGCGCGCCCTGCTGGCGCTCGCAATGAGCTCGGCGCTCGTTGCTTGCGCGCCAAACCCGCCCACCGCGAAGAACGATGCTCCCACCCCGCCGCCTACGTTTGCAGATGCCTGCGCGGCGCTGGTCGACCAGGCAGTGCCCGGCGGCAAGATCGTGAGCGCCGAGCTCGTGCCGGCCGGCACGGTTCCGAGCTTCGGAGCGCCGAGTCCGGTTCCGGTGCATTGCCGCGTCGAGGCGAAGCTCAACGAGCGCATCGGCATCGACAACAAGCCGTATGCGATCGGCATGGAGTTGCGCTTGCCCGAGAACTGGAATCGACGATTCCTGTTCCAAGGCGGCGGCGGCACCGACGGCGAGCTGCGCCCTGCGCTCGGCGGCGCGGCAGTCGGCGATGGACCGAATGCGCTGTCGCAAGGCTTTGCGGTCGTCTCGACCGACGCCGGTCATCGCAACGAGCCCGGCATCGTCGGACCTTATTTGTTCGGCGCCGATCCGCAGGCGCGCATTGATTACGGCTACAACCACTTGCCCGTCGTCACGACGGCCGCGCGCGAGCTCATCCAGCGCGTGTACGGCGCGCAGCCCGCCCGCTCCTATTTCGTCGGCTGCTCCAACGGCGGCCGCCAAGGCATGATGGCGACGCAGCGCTTCCCCGAGCTGTTCGATGCCGTCGTCGCAATCGCGCCCGCCAATCGCGTCACGGATGCCTCGCTCGATGCGCTCGCGCAAACGCAGATTCTCGCGTCGATCGCGCCGCGCGCCGCTGACGGACGCCCGCAGCTCGGTGCGGCCCTGACGAACGCAGACCTCAAGACGCTGAGCGACGGCATCCTCGCGCAATGCGATCTGCTCGACGGCGCGGCCGACGGCATGGTGCTGCATCCGGCGCAATGCAACTTCGATCCTGCGAGCGTCGAGTGCCGCGATGGCGCCACGAGCAACTGCCTTGCGCCGCAGAAGGTCGATGCGATTCGCCGAATCTTCGCGGGCTCGAAGGACGCCAACGGTCAACCGGTGTACACGCGCTGGGCGTACGACCCGGGCATCAATTCGCCGCTATGGACCGCATGGAAGCTCGGACCGGCGGATGCCATGCCGCCGCGCGCAGCCAATACGACGCTCGTCGCCGGCGCCATGTCGCATGTGTTCAGCACGCCGCCGACGATGACGGAAGATCTGTACGGCTTCATCCTCGAGACGAAGATCGATGATCTGCGTGACCGCTTCCGGCGCACCGAAGGCCCGTTCACGCAATCGGGCGAGCAGATCGTCAACGCGACGTCGACGGATCTGGCTGCATTCGCGGGGCGCGGCGGCAAGCTCATCCTGCTGCACGGCATGGCCGACGGCATCTTCGCGCCGCAGGACTCGATCGACTACTACGAAGCGGTCAAACGCGAGCACGGCGCGCGCGGCGACTTCATTCGTCTTTATCTTGTGCCCGGCATGGGACATTGCGGCGGCGGTCCTGCGACCGACTCGTTCGATGCGCTCTCTGCCGCCGTACGCTGGGTCGAGCAAGGCGAAGCGCCGAACGAGCTGATCGCCAAAGGCAGCCCCGGCTCGACGTTCAAGGGACGCACGCGCCCGCTCTGCCCGTATCCGAAGCAGGCGACGTACAAGGGCGGCGACATCGAGCTCGCCTCGAGCTTCGTGTGCCAGTAAGCATTCAACCCAAGCGGAGGACCGCCAGATGGTTTCGCGAAGAGAGGTGATTGCAGGCGCTACGCTCCTCGCCGCCACCGCCGAGATCGGCGCTGCGACCGAAGCGGCAGCCAGCGGCGTGCGCACACGCTTTGCCTTCGAAGCGCAAGTTGAGGTGAGCGCGCCGCTCGTCATCGGCGAGAGCGCACGCGGTTTGCGCCGCGTCGTCCCGATCGAAGGCGGCCGCGTCGCCGGGCCGTTGCTCAACGGACGCGTCGTGCCGGGCGGCGCAGATTGGCAGTACGTGCGCCCCGACGGCGTGCTCGATGTCGAGGCGAAGTACACGATCGAGGCTGCCGACGGCACGCTCATCATGGTCACGAACAAAGGCGTGCGTCACGGACCGAAGGAGATCATCGACAAGCTGACTTCCGGCGTCGACGTCGATCCTGCGCTCTACTACTTCCGCACGAGCGCGCAGTTCGAGGCGCCGAACGACAGCAAGTACGCCTGGCTCAACCGCTCCGTCTTCATCGGCGTCGCCGAGCGCAAGGCGCGCATGGCGATCATCCGCTTCCACGAAGTGCTCTAACGAACCGCGCGGCCGCTCACGCCAGAGCGGCCGCGCAATACTGCTTTAGCACGTCCTCGTGACGCGGCAAGGCGCTCGCGTAGCGCTGCATCGCCTGCCGCAGCAGCATCAGCTTGTGCTCGACCTCTCCCACCGGCAACGCGCTCACGAGCGGATCGATCGTCCTCGGCATCACGTTCTGACCGAGCATCACCGCCACCCAGCTCGCATTCGGAAAGAGCTCGCCCTCGTAGCGTAAGAACCGTCCGCCTTCGGCGAAGAGCGCAAGCCGCCGTTGCAGGGATTCGGGCAACGTCATGCTGCGGCAGTGACGCCAGAACGGCTCGTCGCGCCCGTTCGCGAAATAATGAAACACGAGCAGGTCGCGCACTTGCTCGAAGTCCTTGCGCATCCAGCGGTTGTATTCGTCGCGCAGCACGTTCGGGAGCGACGCGTCGGGAAACAGCGCGATGAATCGGCTCACGCCCTGGCGAATGAGATAGAGCGAAGTCGATTCGAGCGGCTCGAGGAAGCCGGCCGAGAGCCCGATCGCCACGCAGTTCTTCTCCCAGAATACGCGACGATGACCGGTCGCAAAACGAATGAGACGCGGCGAACCGATCGGCTCGCCGTCGAGCCCGGCGAGCAACACCGCCGTCGCCTCGTCTTCCGACATGAACTCGCTGCAATAGATATGACCGTTGCCGGTACGACGTTGCGTCGGAATGCGCCATTGCCACCCGGCGGACTTCGCCGTTGCACGCGTGTACGGCAGCAACGGGCCGTTGTGCCGACAAGCCACCGCAAGCGCACGATCGCACGGCAGCCAGTGGCGCCAGTCGATCCACTCGACACCGAGCGCCTGACCGAGCAGGAGCGCGCGAAACCCGGTGCAGTCAAAGAAGAAATCGCCTTCGACGATCCGCCCGTCTTCGAGGCGAAGGCCGGTGATATCGCCTGATTCAGGCGCGCGCAGCACCTCGCCGACTTTGCCTTCCACGCGCATCAGCCCGCGCGCTTGGGCGTAGCTGCGCAGATATTGGGCGTAGAGCTTGGCGTCGAAGTGATACGCATAACGCAGGTACGACGCCGGCGCGCCCGGCACCCGCGTATCGGGAAAACCGAAACGATTCTGCTTGGCGACGATTTCGGTCAGGCAGTACTCGCCGATCCAGTGCGCATGCCCGTGTGCGCGACAATGCAGCCAATACTGATGAAAATCGAGCCCGTCGATGTCGACGCCGTGAAAGCCGAAGGGATGAAAGTAACGCGAGCCGGGTCCCGACCAGTCGACGAACTCGATGCCGAGCTTGAAGGTCGCCTCGGTGGCGCGCATGAGCGCGGCTTCGACGACGCCCAGGAACAGATTGAACTGCAGCATGTCGGGAATCGTCGCTTCCCCGACGCCGATGATGCCGATCTCTTCCGACTCGACGAGCGTGAGCGAAACATCGTGCGGTTTGAGCACGCGCGCCAGGGCCGCCGCCGTCATCCAGCCGGCGGCGCCGCCGCCTACGATGACGATGCGCTTCAACCTCCCCTGCATGGCGCAAGATCCTCCGCAAAACGACGGGTCCGCCCCGCTTGCGCGGAGCGGACCCGAGGGGGACACGCTTAGAAGCTTGCCCGAACGCCGAGCGTCACGAGACGGCCGACGGGGTTTGCCGTGTAGTTATCGTAACCCCATGCACCGCCCATGAAACCGCCCTGATTGCCGTTGAAGAACGGCGGCTCCTTGTCGGCGATGTTGCGGATGTCGAGCGACACCGTGACGTCGTCGAACAGACCGCCCAACGAGAGCTTCTGCGACAGGTGCAGATCGAACGTGTTGGTCGCCGCCACCACGTCGCCGCCGCCGTTCGGATTGCCGTTGGCATCGCGCGTCAGCGGCGTCACGGTCGTGGCGCTCCAGTTGCGGTAGTCGCCGATGTGATTCCAGAACAGGTCGGCCGAGAAATTACCCCACTCGATACCGAAGTAGGTGCGCGCCTTGAACTGGATCGACGGGAACACGCCGTTGAAGCCCGAGGTGTTGAGCACCGAGAACTTCGGGTTCGGACCGAAGTGCTGATCGAACTTCGTGAAGTACGTGCCGCTGCTGCCGAAACGGGCGCGCACGGCGCTGGTCAGGTTGAAGCGGTAGTCGAACTGCGCGTCGTAGCCCTCGATGTAGAGGTTGAGCCAGTTACGCGTGCTCTGGTCGATCAGGTAGTACACCGCCGGCGGGATCGAGCCGCCGATCGTCGCGCCGTTCGCCACGTTCGCGAACTCGAGGATCTGCTGCTGCGTGCAGCCCGTCGGGCAGATCGTCAGCAGATCCGAACCGGCCGCCGTGATCGACGCCGGCGACGGCGAGTTCACGCCGCCGATGAAGTCGTTGTGGAAGAACGTCACCGACGTCGTGAAGCCCGGCAACCAGCTCGGCGCATAATCGATGCCGAACGAATAGCTCTCGCCGAACTGCGGTCCCATCTGCGAGAAGCCGCCGCCCAACTGGCGACGCATCGCTTCGCCGTTCTGCGCGATCGTGCAGACAGCGGAGCTCGGCGTACATGGATTGCTCGTGTTCGCCTCCACCGCGCCCGGCACGTTCACGACCTCAGGATAGTGCGCGACCGGCACATTGAGAGCGCCCGTCGGCGTCACGCTGCCCGACGCATAGAGATAACCCTGCGACGGATCGCCCATGACCGCGATCGGCGGCGCCACGAAGGACTCGGCGTAGTTCGCGCGTACGCGCAGACCGTCGATGATGTCCCAGTTGATGCCGTATTTCGGATTGGTCGTGTCGCCCAGGTCGGAGAAGTCGTCGTAGCGCACCGCCAGGCTGAGGTCGATCTGCCTCAAGAGCGGAATCGACATATCCGGCGAGATCAACGGCACGACCGCCTCGGCGAACAACGAGACGATCTCGCGATCGTAGTTGAACACTCGGTAACCGGAGCCGACCGTCGTCGGACCCGTGTTGTTCGGCGAGCTCAGCTTCTGCTGCTGCTTCTGCCACATGTGCTCGGCGCCGAACGCCACGCGCAGCGTACCGGCCGGCAGATCGAACAGCCCGCCCTGCACGACGAGCCGCGCCTGGTTGAAGGTGTTGTAGTTGTTGTTCTGCGTGTTGTTGGTATAGAGCGAGTCGAGCACGAGCGGATCGGTGCGATTCGCCGCGCCGGCATTCCACACATCGAGCGCATTGGCCTCTGTGAGAGGCAGCTGCAGCACCACCACGTTGCGACCCGGGATGCTCGTCGCCGTCGTGTTGCCGCTCGACTGTGTCGTGCCGTTGAGAGCGAGCAGCGCACACGGCGTGCAGAACTGGTTGAAGCCGTCGAGCGACGAGCGATTCCAACCGAACGAATCGGCAAAGGTCAGCGACCAGTTGTCGTTGAAGTCGTAGTCGAGGACCACGTTGCCGTAGATCACGTCCTGCTGCGAGCGCGTGTAGCCGTAGCGCTCGTCGTCGCGCAACGCGAGCCAGTTGATGACCTCAACGTTGGCATCCGGTGCGCCCGCCGGCGCAGTGAAGAACGGGTTCTGCTGCCCCGCCACGCCCGCACCCGGTCCAAACACCGTCGCACTGTTGAGCTGACCGGGGCCCGACGTCGAGTGCGTCTGGTTGCGGTTGTAGATCAACGACGCCGACACCGACAGATCGGGCGTGAAGTCGTTGACCACGCGCATGACCGCATTCCAGCGGTACTGCGCCGGCACGAGCGAGTTGTACACCGAGGTATTGCAGACGCCTTCGACGGACGGATTGTTCGGCACCGGGTCCGTCGAATTCGTCGAGAGGAACACCCAGCCGTTACCGGGCGCCTCGCCGCTGCTGACGCCGGTCACGCGCATCGTCGCCGGATCGCAGGTAAAGCCGTTCGTGTTCGAACCGCCGACCGGACGATAGTCGCCGCGCGCCGCCCACGGACGATCGCGCACGAACAGCTCCGATTGGAAGCTGTATTGGCTCGCGACGTACACGCCGCCCGTTTCCCAGGTCGTGCCCCAGATGCCATTCAGATCCCAGTTGTAGTAGCTGTCGGCAACGCCGTAGGCAGAGTTGATCTGCGCACCGTTGAACGTGCGCCGCGTGATGAAGTTGACGACGCCCGCAACGGCGTCCGATCCGTACACCGAAGAAGCACCGTCGGCCAGCACGTCGATGCGTTCGAGCGCCGAGGTCGGAATGATGTTCGGATCGGTCTGATTGAACTGCGCGCCGCCGCCCGGCATGCGCATGCCGTCGATGAGCACCAAGGTCGTGTTGGACGAGGAGCCGCCGAGCTGATGGATCTGCGGCGAGTAGAACGACCAGAGGTTCTCGCCTTGTGCGAGCGAGCCGTTGGTGGTGAGCGCGGGAATCGTGTTGACCAGCGTCGAGAGATTGATCGCCTGCGTCTTCTCCAAGTCGACGACACCCACTGACACGAGGCTCGAACCCACCGGCGCCACACCTTTGATGCTGGTACCGGTGACTACCACCTCTTCCAGATTGCGATCGTCGTACGAGCCCGATGGCGTGCTCGTCGGCGAACTTTGCGCAGCGGCAAGGCCAGTCGCCATCGACGTTGCGGTGAGCAATACCGCACGCGATATCCCCCTTCGGCGTTTCATGTCGATCGTCATCTCTGCCTCCTCTGTTGTAGTTGGCTCGTCTCGGCATGGCCGACCCGAGATCCTTTGCATGCAAAGCGCCTACGCACGCCGCGACGCCGCGCGGATGCGCGTGCCGGTCGTGCCGCAGACTGCGATCAATCGATGGAAAACGAACGCGCGCGCCAGAACGCACGTCCCGAGATGGTTGCCTTGACAAGCCCCCCCGATTCCGTTGCTAAAGCAAGGCCAATTAGGATGATGAATCCCAAAAGTATTAAGTATTATTATTGGACTGTAGTGACCCCCTTTTGTAAAGACAATAGCGATCTCGTATATGAAACCGACGCAGTTTTGGTATCGGTGACCGCGCGCGGCGGACGGGGCGGGACAAGGGACGGTCACCTCGATGGAGAAGTCCGAGCACGACGTAGGTGTATGATTCTTCTCAGTACAAGGTTTAACGACACCGCTGTCATTTCTTGTTGAGGAATCCGATGCCGCTCGATCACTTCCAGCGCCTCCATGCGAGCAAGTCACGTTCCAAGCACGACATCATCGCGCGGACGCTAGGCCAGGAGATCCTGAGAGGCATACACGCCCCCGGCGCCAACCTCCCCTCGGAAGCCGAGCTGCTCGCGCGCTTCGGCGCCTCGCGCACCGTGCTGCGCGAGGCCATGAAGACCCTCGCCGCCAAGGGTCTCGTCGTGCTCAAGACCCGCGTCGGTACGCGGGTGCTCAACTCCTCGAACTGGAACTTCTTCGATGCGGAGCTTCTGGCCTGGCGGGCCGAGATCGGTATGGATGCGCAGCTGCGCCGCTCGCTCACCGAGATCCGCCGCGCGGTCGAACCGGCCGCCGCCGCGCTGGCGGCCGAACGCCGCTCGCGCGCCGAGATCGCACGGCTGCGCGACTGCGTGCGCCGGATGGCGGCATCCGACGACGATGCGCAAAGCTTTGCGAAGGCCGACCTCGAGTTTCATCTCATGATCGGCGTCGCGTCCGGCAATCCGCTCATGCGCTCGCTCGCCGCGGTCATCGAAGCCGCCCTCGTCGCCTCGTTCCGCGAGAATGTGCCGCTCGCCGGCGATGACCTGGCCGAGACGGCGCGCGGGCACGATGCAATCGTCGATGCGATCGAAGCCCGCGACCCGGCGGCAGCGAGCGCGGCCATGCTGCGCGTCATCGACATGGGCCAGGCGCGCATCGGCAATCGCGTGCGGGCGCGCGCGAAGGCCTCGCGCGGCCAGACGCAGCGTGCCGGCAAGTCCTCGCGCGCCAAAGCCTCCGCCTAGCGCGAGCGCCGCTTCAGAACTCGCCCTCGCCCGCGCACCTCGTGCCGCCGCGCACAGGCCCGCGCGGGCGCTGCGCGCACGGCGGCCGTCTTGACACTTTTCGCATTGACGCTGCCGCCCGCATGGCCGACAAATTCCCCGCGAGCATCGCTACCCCCACGGCGAGCAAGCATGCGGGCGGAGATCTCGCGATCTTCCGTCAAGCACCACACCTTGAGGCGAATGACCCGAATCGAGCTTCGGCGGAAGGATCAATGACGAAATGCGCTGTTTGGATCGCTTGTTGCCTGCTGGCGCTTAGCTGCGTCGCCGGAATCGTGCACGCCGCCGAGCCGCTGCCGGGCGTGCCGGCGCCGACGAACGTGCGCGGTGCGGACTATCCGCGCATCCTGCCGGACGGCCGCGTGATATTTCGCGTCCATGCGCCGCAAGCGAACAGCGTCAAGTTTCGTATAGACAAGGACTATCCCGCCAAGCGCGCGCCGGACGGCACGTGGACCGCGACGACGGATCCGCAAGTGCCCGGCTTTCACTACTACTGGCTCGTCATCGACGACGTGGCCGTCAACGATCCGGCGAGCGAGACATTCTTCGGCACCGGCCGGCCGACGAGCGGCATCGAGATTCCGGAACCCGGCAATGCGGGCGCCTACTACGAGCCGCAGGTCGTACCGCACGGCGACATCCGCGAGCGCTGGTATTTCTCCAAGGTGACGCAAGCCTGGCGCCGTTTCTTCATCTATACGCCGCCCGGCTACGACCATCATCCCGAGAAGCGCTATCCCGTGCTGTACCTGCAGCACGGCGGCGGCGAAGACGAACGCGCGTGGGTCGTGCAGGGTCGCATCAATCACATCATGGACAACCTCATCGCCTCAGGCGCCGCCAAGCCGATGCTCGTCGTGATGGATCAGGGTTATGCGCGCCGTCCCGGCGACACCGACGTGCGACCGGGTCCGCCGCGCGGCGGCCCGAGCGCCACGCCGGAGCCATTCCCGCCCGAGCTCGTGCGCATGTTCAGCGCGTTCGAAGAGGTCGTGCTGCAGGACCTGATTCCGTACGTCGATGCCACCTATCGCACGATTTCCAATCGCGATCACCGCGCCATCGCCGGTTTTTCGATGGGCGGTATGCAAGCGTTCATGATCGGCCTGAGGCACACTGACGTCTTCGCCTCCATCGGCGGCTTGAGCGGTGCCGGCGGCGGCTTCGGCGACGGCACGATCGACGAGAAGCGCTACATGGACGGTGTGCTCGCCGATGCGCAGGCGTTCAATTCCAAGATGCGTTTGATCTTCATCGGCCTCGGCACGACCGAGCCGCAGCGCATCCTGGACGGCGTGCGCGGCTTTCGCCGCTCGCTCGAGAAGCTCGGCATCGAGCATGTGTATTACGAGTCCCCGGGCACCGGGCACGAATGGTTGACGCAACGGCGCAGCTTGCGCGAGCTCGTCTCGCGGCTGTTCCGCGATTGACCCCGTGCGCGGACGCCCTTTCACTGCAACACGCGACGATAGTTCCCCATGATTCCTGTTCCTTCTATTTCGCGCGGATCGGCACGGCCGATTCGCTGGCTAGCCTGTTTGCTGCTCGGTTTTACGCACCTCGCTGCCGCGTCGGATGCGCAGCTTCCCGACGGCAGCCAATTCGTCTTCTGGGAGCAGCCGCTCGAGTTCAGCAAGACGTATTACGTCGACGGCAACGCGCCGAATGCGAACGACAATGGTCCCGGCACGCGCGAGCAGCCGTTCCGCACGATCAACAAAGCGGCCGAAGTCCTGCAGCCCGGCGAACGCGTGGTGATCGCTTCCGGCGTCTATCGCGAGCTGGTGCGTCCGGCACGCGGCGGCACCGGCCCCGACAAGATGATCAGCTATGAAGCAGCGCCCGGCGCGACCGTCGTCATCACCGGCTCGGAAGTGCTGAGCGACGGCTGGCAACGCAGCAACGAGCCGCTGCGCGAAGGCGCTGGCGCCGTGATCTGGAAGCACGAGCTGCCGAGCAGCCTGTTCATCGACGCCTACAATCCTTTCGGCATGGCCAACGTGCCGAGCGATTGGTCGTGGCTCGACACCAAGCGCGTCGACATGGGTCCGTATTTCCGCCGCCGCGGCCTCATTTTCGTCGACGGCAAGCCGCTCGAGCCCGTCGAGCAATATCGCGAGCTCGGCAACGTGCCGCTCTACACACCGGAACAAGCGGCTGCGATGCAAGCGCGGCGCACGGGCTTGCCGACGCGCATGCGCGGCGGTCCGATCATGCAGGAAATCGGCGGCACGCCCGACGGACGGTTCTGGGTCGAGCATCAGGGCAATGTCGTGCACGTGCGCGTGCCGGGCGACGACATCGCGGGCAAGCTCGTCGAAGTCACTGCGCGCGAGCAGGTCTTCGCGCCGCGCGAGCAAGGCTTGGGCTACATTCGCCTGAAGGGCCTCATCTTCCGTCATGCCGGTAACGGCTTCCCGCCGCCGCAGCGCGGTCTCGTGTCGACCGGCGGCGGACATCACTGGATCATCGAGGGCAATACGATCGAGTGGGCCAACGGCGTGGCGCTCGACATCGGCGCGCAGCACTGGAGCGGCTCGCGTCACCCGCTCTCGGGCCACTCGCACATCGTGCGCGGCAACGTCATTCGTTATGCCGGCGTCGAAGGCATCGGCGGCATGGGCACGACGAATACGCTCGTCGAGGACAATCTGATCGAGTGGATCGGCTGGCAGGACGCCGAGCGCGCCTGGGAAGCGGCCGCCGCCAAGTTCCACAACGCGCGCAATCTCCTCTTCCGCCGCAACGTCGTGCGCCACATCCGTCATGCGAACGCCGTGTGGCTCGATGTCGGCAACTCGAACAGCCGTATCACCAGCAACGTGCTCGCCGACGTCGTCAGCGTGAGCGCGGCGGTGCACATGGAGATGAGCCTCGAGCCGAACCAGATCGACAACAACATCATCTGGGACGTGCGCAACGCCGAGCCCGGCACGCCGGGTCAGCGCGGCGCGGCAGGCTCGGGCATCTTCCTGCACTCCTCCCAGAATCAGATCGTCGCGCACAATCTCATCGGTCGCTGCGACAACGTCGGCGTGTGGCCGGCGTTGCGGCCCGATCGTGCCGGCGCCGGCAACGGCCTCGACCACAAAATCTACAACAATCTGTTCATCGGCTGCGGCAAGGGCGGCATCGTCTTCGTGGACGAGCAGAACTTTGCGGACGGCAATGTGTACGCATCGCTGCCGGAGCAGTTCGGCGGCTTGCTCAACGGCGACGAGACGCGCTGGCTCGACTTGGCCGCATGGCGCGAGCGCGGCTGGGATCGCAACGGCAAGGTGCTGCCGCTCACCGTCGCATTCGATCCCGATCGTCTGACGCTGACGCTCGATGGTTTGCGCGCAGCACCGAAGCTGCCGCTCTTCAATCGCATCGACACGGATTTCTTCGGCCGCAAAGCCGGCTCGACGCGCCTGCCCGGTCCGTTCGTGAAGCTGCCGGGGTCGCAGCAAGCGGTCGATCCGCGCGCAGAGAACGCGCGTCGCGCCAACTAACGAGCGTGCGGCGCCATCAGAGCGAGACAGGATTGGTCTAGATCACACAAAACAGAGGACACCATGGCAAATCCCATCAAACGCTCTCTTGCGACCATGGCATTGCTGGCAGCGATGCTCGGCGCATCGACCGCAGCGCTCGCTCAGGACGAAGCGCCGAAGACGCCGATTCCGGCGCCGCCCGAGCCCAACGCGATTCCGCTCAACACCGGCGGCGTCGAAGGTCAGACGGCGGAAGAAACCTGGTACGAGCAATGGGGCGATCCGTTCGTGCGCAACGTGTCGCGCGCCACGCTGACCCCGTTCCTGCCCGATCCCGCGAAAGCGACGGGCACGGCCGTCATCGTCGCGCCGGGCGGCGCCTTCCGCATCCTGTCGATGGGTAACGAAGGCTGGGAAGTCGCCGAAGCGCTGAGGGAGCACGGCATCGCTGCGTTCGTCTTGAAGTACCGCCTGCTGCCGACGGTGCCCGATTGGGAGGAGTTCGCGAAAGGCAATCCGCTCACTGCGGCAACGCCGGGTACCTCGCCGCGTGCGCCTTTGACCATGCCGCTCGAAGATGCGACGGCGGCGTTCAAGCTGATTCGTTCGCGCGCGAAGGAATGGAACATCGATCCCAACCGCATCGGCATGATGGGTTTCTCGGCCGGCGCGGGCACGACGATGATGGCGACGCTGCAGTCGACGGAAAACAAGCCCGCCTTCATCGCGCCGATCTACGGCTCGCTGCGTGCGGTGGAAGTGCCGCCCCATGCGCCGCCTATGTTCGTGGTGCTCGCGGCTGACGATCCGCTCTTCGCGAACGACGACTACGGTTTGATCACGTCGTGGAAGAAGGCCGGCAAGCCGGTGGAATTCCATCTCTATCAGAACGGCGGCCACGGCTTCGGTCTGGGCAACCCCGGCAAGACCAGCACCGGCTGGTTCCCGCAGTTCATCTTGTGGCTCGAAGTGAACGGCTTCCTCAAGCCGAGCAACTAAGACCCGCCTTTGACCGAGAGCCGGTGACGCCGCGTCACCGGCTCTCGCGATACTCCGCCGCAATCTCGCGCAACGCGTCGTAAACGAATTGAGCCGGCGGCGCCAACGGCGTCGCACGCCGATGTGCGAGATACATCGGCCGCATCGGCGAGACGTCCCCGAACGGTCGCGCACGCAACGTCCCCTTCTCGAGATCCTCGGCGATCACGCCCTCCACCATCGCGCCCACACCGAGGCCGCGCCGCACCGTTTCGATCACGTTCTGCAGCGAGTCGAGCTCGACCACGACGCGCGGTACCAGGCTAGCCGCGGCGAACACACCGTCGACGATCGAACGAATCGAATTCGGCTTGCGCGGCACGACCCAGGGCTGATCGGCGAGCTCCTGGAGCGATGCGTTGCTCAGGTCCCACGAGGCCGGATACATGAGGATGACGGGCTCGCTCAAGATTTCCTCGCCCACGATGACGTCGTTGTCGGGACGCGTCGGGGAGATCGAAAGCTCGATGCGGCCCGTGACGAGCAGCTCGTGGAGCACGGCGCTGCCCTCTTCGCGGATCTGCAAGTGCATTTCGGGGTGCTGCGAGCAAACGCGCTCGATGAGCGTGAGTGCAAAGCGCGGCACCATCGTCGGCGAAACACCGAGGGTCACGGTTCCCGACAGTGGCTCGACCTCGCGGTGGACCGCTTCGCGCAGATCGTCGTACTGCTTGAGAATCTGCAGAGCGCGGGCGTAGAGCACCTGCCCGGCGCGCGTCGGTCGCACGCCGCTCGCGGAGCGCTCGAGGAGCTTGACCTTGAGCTCGTTCTCGAGGACGGCAAGCTGCTGGCTGAGCGCAGGCTGAGCGATACCGGCCACCGCCGCGGCGCGCGTGATGCTGCCGCTGTCGACGATCTGCACGAAGTAGCGTAGTCGTTTGCTGTCCAAGCCGTTCGTCTCCGCGCCAAGCCTCGCCGATCATAATGCACCCAGGCTGACCGTGCTGCCATCGGGCGGACTTATCCCCCTCAGATGCAAGCACTGTTACCTTTTCCGCGGCGATGTCCCTACCATCGGCGCCCATGCACACATTGTTCTCGCGCACTGGAGCACAACAGCCAACGGAGTGTCCATGTCGCACGCGCCGACCCCGCCGCATCTAGCGAACGAATACGACCCGACGCTGCCCGAAACCTTCGACAGCGCGCACGAGGAGTTCGCCCGCCTGCGCAAGGAGTGTCCCGTCGCGCACAGCAACGCGTTCGAAGGCTTCTGGGCCGTCACGCGCTATCACGACATCCTCGCGATCCTGATGGATCCGCAGATGTACATCACCTCGGTGCGCAATGTCGTACCGGGCTCGTCGACCACCGGCCGCCGCCCGCCGCTGCATCTGAACCCGCCGGATCACACGCCCTATCGACGCGCGATCGATCGCGCGCTCGGCAGCTCCCGCATCGCGAGCATCGAGCCGGCCACGCGGCGCATCGCACGCGAGCTCATGAGCAAGTTCGTCGCGCTCGGCGAAGCGGACTTCGTGGAAGTGTTTGCCAGCCCGCTGCCGGCGCATGTCTTCGCGCAATGGATGGGCCTCACGCCGGCGCAGACCGATGTGCTTTGGCGCACGGCCAAGGCCTATGTCAAAGCGTGGGAAGCCTTCGATCGCGAAAGCGTCGCCGTCGCCGGCGAGCAGCTCGCGCAGCTTGCACGCGAGCTCATCGAAGAGCGCACTCGCTCACCGCGCGATCCGCTCATCGATCCGACGAGCTCGCTGCTGCAGGAGCGCGATCAGAATGGCAATCCCCTGCCCGATCAGCTGCTGGCCGGCTGCGTGCGCCAAGTGCTCGTCGTCGGCCTCGTGGCGCCGCCCATCGTCATGGGCAGCATCGCCGTGCACCTTGCGCGCGATCCTGCGTTGCAAGCGCAGCTGCGCAACGATCTGCGGCTCATTCCCGAAGCGGTCGAAGAATTCCTGCGCCTCTACACGCCCTATCGCGGCTTTGCCCGCACCGCGCGCGAGCCGGTGGAGCTGCACGGCCGCCGAATTCAGCCCGGCGAGCCGATCGCGCTCGTGTATGCCTCGGCGAATCGCGACGAGACGGTATTCGAGGCGCCGAACGAATTTCGCCTTGGGCGACCGAACCTGCGCCAGCATCTTGCCTTCGGACGCGGGCCGCACATGTGCGCCGGCATTCCGCTTGCCCGCCAACAGCTGCGGATCGCGCTCGAAGAGCTGCTCGTGCAGACGAAGTCGTTCGAGCTGTGCGGCGAGATCAAGATGAGCGGCATGCCCGAGATTGGTCCCATCTCGGTGCCGCTGCGCGTCGAGCCCGCCTGAACGCCGCTTTCACCTCGCGTTTGACGCCGGCAGCATCGCTCCAGTACGGTTGCGCCCACCTCGGCTGCGCCCGTATCTGGATGCAAAAGAAAAGAAAAACCCGAAACGCTTCGCGAGACTCCGGCACCGCTGCTCGAGTCGTCGATCGCGACATCCTGCCGGAGCTGCTCGGCTACAACGTAAGGCGCGCCCAGATCGCCCTCTGGCGCGATTTCGTGCACACCGTGGCCGAAGGCGAGATCCGGCCCGGCATGTTCAGCGCGATCGTGCTGATTCGCGCGAATCCCGGCATCTCGCAGATCGAGCTCGCCAAGGAGCTCGGCATCGACAAGGCGACGATGGTCGGGCTCACCGACCGGTTGGAAGCTGCGGGCTGGGTCGTGCGCACGCGCTCGCGCGAAGACCGAAGGCGCTATGGACTGACGCTGACGGCGGCGGGCCAGAAGACCTATCGCGAGTTGAAGCGCGAGATGCTCGCGCACGAGCGCAAATTCGTCGCACGCTACAGCGCCGCCGAGCGCAAGCAGCTCATTGCATTGCTGCAGCGCTTGTATGACGTCGATTGAAAGGCGGCGCTCGACGAGCGCCGCCCTGCCCGCTCGTTAGAACTTGATGAGCGCCCGCAGACCGACCTGCCGCGGCGGCCCATAGATGATGCCGCCGAGCGCGCTCGATGCATCCTGCACCTGCACGGCGATGTACTCCTTGTCGAAGAGGTTCGTCGCGAACGCTTCGAGCTGCACCTGCTCCGTAGCCATCCACGTCAGGCGCAAATCGGTGACGGTACGCGACGGCACGGTCGTGGCTTCGTAGCGGAACGGCGTCGCCAGCTGCTCGTCCATGTAGGAGACCTGCAGCCGCGGGATCAGGTACGTCTGACCGAGCGGAATCTCGTACTGCACTCCGGCCGTGAGCGTGAGCTCCGGCGCGAAGGGTACGATCGAGCCTTCCGGCACGAGCCGGTTCGTGTTCGTCTGCGAGTCCGTGAGCATCGCATCCTCGGTGAACTCGCTGTCGAGCGCCGACAGACCGACGTTGAAACCGAGCGCACCGAATTGACCGGTCATCTCGACTTCGACGCCATAGATGCGCGCGGGCGCCGCATTGAGCGTGTTCGGCAGCAGCGTGCCGCTCACCGGCGTGAGCGCCGAGAGCTGAATGCCCTCGTAGTCGGAATAGAACAGCGCGCCGTTCACGCGCAGCCGCCCATCGGCAAGCGTGGACTTCCAGCCGAGCTCGGCCACCTTGTTCGTCTCGGGCCCATATGCATCGAGGCGCGGATCGAGGTTCACGCCGCCAGCCTTGTAGCCCTTCGACGCCGTCGCGTAGAGCAGCGTGTCGCCGCTCAAGCGGTACTTGAGGCCGACGCGGCCCGTCGTCTGCGTCGACTCCGCGGTGGTCATGCACGGGAAGCAGCCCGGAGGCGGCGGCCCCGGCAGCAAGAAGCGCGTGTATTCCTGCTTGTCGTCGGAGTAGCGCACGCCCACGTCCACGCTCCAAGCGTCGCTGAAGCGATATTCGAACTGACCGAACACGGACGCCGAGCGATTGACCGCCTCGGTGTCGATCGTTGAGGTCGATTCGATGAAATCCACCGTGTTGCGATTGTCACGCAACACTTGCACCGGGGTCGTCTCGTCCAAGTAGAACGCACCGACCACCCACTGCAGCGGTCCATCGTTGTTCGAGAGCAGGTTGATCTCGCTCACCCAGGTCTTGAGCTCCTGCCGCGTATAGCCGACGCGGCCAGGATAGAGCGCCGTGTTCGCTCCGCTCGTCGGCAATTCCGCCGGCACCGGCAACGCGGTGGCGGTGCGGTCGCCGTCGGCCTGATCTTCCGTCACGGCGTCGAAGTACGAAGTCAACGCGCGCAGCTGCACGCTGTCGTTCAAGTCGATACGCGCTTCGAGCGAGGCGCGATAGCCGTCCTGATTGAGGAAGGAGATCGCATCCTCTTCGATGACGAACGGCTCGTTCGTCTCGCGATCATTGCGGTTCTTGATCGCGTTATTGTCCGTTTCGCGCTTGAAGTACTCGTAGCGCAAGTCGAACGTTGCCGCATCGGTCGGCTGATAGCGCAGTGCCACGCGCAGGGCGCGATCCTCGCCCGAACCGGGCTCGCTCTCGCTGGGACCGATGTTGCGAGTGAAGCTGCCGCGCGAGTCGTAAATGCCGGAGACGCGCATCGCGAGCTTGTCGGTGAGCGGCAGGTTCGCCGCGGCCACCGTGCGGTACCAGTCGTAATCGGCGATCGTCTGATCGATCGAGCCGTAGACGCGGTCGGTCGTCGGCGCAGGCGTACGCACGTAGATGGCGCCGCCGGTCGAGTTCTGACCCGTCAAGGTGCCTTGCGGACCGCGCAGCACTTCGATGGACTCGATATCGAAGAAGGACTGCGCAATGAACTGCTCGTGCGGGATGAAGACGCCGTCGACGTAATACGCGACGCCCGGGCTCGACGTCGGCGCCGATTGCGCGATACCGACGCCGCGGATGTTGATGAACGTCGAGCGATTGTAGGTATTGATCGCCACGCTCGGCGCGACTTGCTGGATCTCGATGATATTGTCGATGCCCTGCGACGCGAGCATGTCGCCGCTCAACACCGTGGCGGAGATGGGCACGTCCTGCAGGCTCACTGCGCGACGCTCGGCGGTGACGATGACCTCTTCGAGCACGTGCTCCTGAGCAAGCGCCACGGCGCTACCGAGCGTCGTGACCGCGACCGCAGCCGCCACCGGCGTACGGTGCGCTCTGCGGCTTGCCTTCTCGTGCTTTCTCATAGGTTTCCCCCCAAGGATGTTCTCGAGTTGTTACGGAAGCTGCGGGGCAAGAGGTTGCCAGCTCAACCCCAGAGGCGCTTCCGATCCGCGTCTGCGCGGGCATTGTAGGAGCCGCTCGTTCCCCGAGGGAAACAGGCTTTGCTTCTGGTCGCCATCGCAAAATGCGATGACACCCTATCCTCACGTCGGGGGTCGGCCGCCCTTGCTGATTCAGCGACGATATGGTTTAGACTACAAACCGTTTTGCGCCACGCCGATTCCGCCCCGTCACGATGAACCCCGCACGTTCGCCCTCCGCCTCGCGACTTGCGACCTTGCCTTCCCATGGACGGCCGCGCTGGCAGGGCGTATGGAGCCTGGCGCTGCTCTTGAGCTTGTCCGCGCATGCCGATTCGCAGCAGGCGCCTACTGCAGTGCAAAGCGCCGCGCCGGCCGCAACCTACGATTACGACGATGAGCGCTGGTGGTCGCCGGGCGATACCCGCACGCTGCCGCCGCACTCGGCCTTTTCCAACGAGCACGGCACGCTCAGCACGATTCTGTTGACGAGCTCCGGCCCGACATCGCTGGACACGGCGAATCATCCGTTCTTCACCCCGCTCGGCGAGAACGGCCGCGCGTGCGTGACCTGCCATCAGCCCTCCGACGGCATGAGCCTGTCGGTGACGACGATTCGCGAACGCTGGCGCGCGACCAACGGCAAGGATCCATTGTTCGCCCCGATCGACGGTGCGAACTGCCCCGATGCGAAACCGGGCGATCCGGCCTCGCACTCGCTGCTGCTCGAGCACGGGTTGTTCCGCATCTTCAGGCCCTGGCCGCCGCGCAATGCCGAGGGCAAGCCGATCGAGCCGCAATTCGACATCGAGGTCGTGCGCGATCCGACCGGATGCAACACGCATCCGCGCTACGGGCTCAAGTCCGCCGAGCCGATGATCTCCGTGTATCGCCGTCCGCGGCCGGTCGCGAACGTGAAGTACTTGACCGCCGTCGGCTTCCCGTTCGAGCCCAAGAACGGCCTGCCGCTGCCCGTCGATCCTGAAAGCGGCGAGCGTATGAGCGGCAATCTGATGGCGGACGGTCGCGCCGGCACGCTCAAGCGTCAAGCCATCGACGCCGCGCTCACGCATTTGCAGGCGCGCCGTGCGCCGAGCGAGAGCCAGCTGCGCGGCATCCTCGAATTCGAGAACATGGTCTACAGCGCGCAGAGCCACGATCGCTTCGGCGGCGAGCTCACCGCGGCCGGCGCGCAAGGCGGTCCTTATTTCCTCGCGCAATTCGCGGCCGGCGCGCTGCAAGGCGGCAACGAGCCGATCTGGCTGGAATTCGCCGCGTGGCTCGAAGCGCAGGATGACAACGCAACGCCCGAGCAGATCGAGTTCCGCCGTTCCGTGGCGCGCGGCGCGCGCAGCTTCGCGACGAAGACCTTCCTCGTCTCCGACGCCGCCGGCATCACTTCGATGGGCTTCGGCAATCCGGTGCGCAACACGTGCGCGTTCTGCCACAACATGCAGCACACCGGGCTCGACGTCGCGCCGGGTCAGGTCGATCTCGGCACGACCAACGAGCCGTTTGCCGAGCCGGCACCGCACCTGCCGCTCTTCAAGCTCACGTGCAAGCCCGGCTACCGTCCGCATCCGCATCTCGGACGCGTGGTGTACACGAGTGATCCGGGCTTTGCGCTCACCACCGGCCGCTGCATCGACATCGGCAAGATCACGATTCAACAGATGCGCGGCCTCGCGGGCCGCGCGCCCTACTTCTCGAACGGCTCCGCGCGCACGTTGCGTGACCTCGTGGATTTCTACGATCGTCGCTACAACATCGGCTACACGGAGCAAGAGAAGCAGGATCTCGTCAACCTGATGAGCGTACTGTGAGCACGCGCTTTTTCATCGTCGCGGCAGCGAGCGTCCTGGCCTGGCCGAACGTGGGGCGCGCCGACGCTGCACCCAACGCAGCGGACAGCCAATCCGTCAAGCTGTTCGTCGGTTGTCCCGTCTATCGCGACAGCGACAGCGGCCGCAAGTCCGGCTGCTGGCTCGTCACCGATCCGGCAACCGGCATCCGTTACGACGTCACGCTGGGGCGCATCAAGCCGATCCTCGGCCGGACGATTCTCGTCGAAGGCATCGTCGCCGAACGCGACACTTCGGCGTGCGGCGCGATCGTGCTCGAACCCGTGAACGTGTCCGTGCTCGAGGGCACCTGCAAGAGCCACATGCTTCCCGCGGAAAACTACCCGGGCCATCGCTTCGTGCTGCCGCAGGATGTCATGCAGCCGACGCACGTGCCGCGCGAGCTGCCGCCTCCGCCCTACGAGCGCAAGCAGTTCACGATCGAGTTCGAGCTCAACAGCGACTTTCTCGTGTATCAGTACTCCGAGGTCATCCTCGAGCGCGCGTGGCTGTATGCGAAGGCGAGCAAGGCGCGGCGCATCGACATCGTCGGCTATGCAGCGACGCAACCCATCGTCGTCTCCGGCGAGCGCATCGTCGAGGATCTCTCGATCGCGAAAGCACGCGCCGAGATGGTTGCAGAGGCCTTCTCGCGTCTCGGCATCGAGCGCAAGGCCATGCATCTGTCGTGGCGTCCCGCCCCGCCCGCCTCTGCTGAGGATGTGCTGCCCGAAAGCGCCAAGCGGCGCGTCGAGATCATCATTCATCCATGACGCGGCGACCCGGCGCGAGCGAACAGGCTGCGTTAGGAGCCGCGCCGCTGCAGAGCGCGCAAGCAGGCGAGCAGCACCGCACCGGTGCCCAGCGCAGCCGCAACGAACCAGATCGGCGCCGCGAACGAGGTACTGTGCTCGCGGATCAAGCCGATCACGTAGACGCCCGTCGGACTGCCGAGATTGCCGACCAGGTTGATCAAGGTAATGCCGGCCGCCGCGACCGAACGATGCAGGAAGCTCGTCGGGATCGACCAGAACACCCCTTGCGCGGCGCCGAGACCCAGCCCGCCGAGAAAGAGCAGCAGCAATGCGGGCGCGCCGCTCGTCAAGGAAGCGCCGACGAGCGCGATCATGGCGAGCACGAGCGCGATGCCGACATGCCAGTAGCGCTCCTGCTTGAGATCCGAATGCCAGGAGTTGCCGATCATGCCGACGGCCACGCCGAGCCACGGCAAAGCCGTGAGCATGCCGACGACGAATGCGCTCGCCTGCGCGGCTTCGTCGATGGCCTGCGGCAGCCAGAACATCAAGCCGCTGGCGCCGATGAGCGTCGAGCACCACACGCCGGCCGCGAGCCACGCGCGTCCATCGCGCAGCGCAGCGCCGATCGGCGAGGATTCCGGCGCACGCGCCTGCGTCTGCTCACGCGCAAGCTGCGTTTCGATCCAGTTTTTCTCCTCCTCGGCCAACCAGCGCGCATCGCGCGGCTTGTCGACGAAGATGAAATACGCGCTCAAGCCGAGCATTACCGTCGCGCCGCCTTCCATGAGCAACATCCAACGCCAACCGGGCAACGCGAGCGGATTGTCGACGGTCATGAGCCAGCCGCAGAGCGGCGAGCCCGCGATCATGGAGATCGGCACGGCAAGCATCGTGGTGGCGATCGTGCTCGCGCGATAGCGCGCCGGCATCCAGCCGCTGCAGTAGTACACGACGCCCGGCGCAAAGCCCGACTCGGCGCAGCCGAGCAGGAATCTGAGCACGTAGAGCTCCTCGGGACTGCGCACGAACGCCGTTGCGGTCGCTACGGTGCCCCAGATGGTCACGCAAGCCGTGATCCAGCGGCGCGCACCGATGCGCGTCAGCAGCCAGGTGCTCGGGAACTGAAACAGAAGATAGCCGGCGAAGAACGCGCTCGCCGCGAAACCGAACATCTCCTTCGTCAGCCCAATGTCTGCATTCATCTGCAGCGCTGCGAAGCCGATGTTCGCGCGATCGAGCGAGCTCATCACGATGAGCACGACGAGCGGCACCAATACGCGCCAACGGAATTTGCGCCCGGCGCTAGTTTCGATTGCGTTCAACGGTCAGCACCTCGTGCCGCTCGAATCGGCTCGGATTGTCGACAAGTTAACGGACGATTTCCAGAGCGAGGATCGATCGACTAAGCAAAGTTACGTCGACGTGCGCAACGATTACGAATCGTCGCGCCGCTCGAGAACAGGGGGATCGATGCATGCTGCAGGATTGCCGCCACGTCTTGGTATTCGCTTCGCTTATGTCTACGCGGCTAGCCGCGCACGCTGGCGCCGCGACCTTGATGCCGCGACAATCCTTAACCCTGCTGAGCAGACTCAGCGAACAAAATATGCTGCAGCGAGAAGCGTCTGCGCCGAAGAGCACCGATGACTAAGGCATCGGCACGCTCTTCCCTGCGTGGGCAACTCTCGTTCGTCACGACAACGAAACGGTGATCATCGTGCGATTTGGCATCGGAGCAATAGCAAGTGCGTGTGCGGCGCTCGCCCTCGGAGCGCCGCTTTTCTCGGCAGCTGCCGCACCAAAGGAGTCGCGTCCTGGCGTGTATCAGGGCTACTCCGAGGAGCGCTTCGACGAATGGGTCAAGACGTCCAAGTACATCACGATGCGCGACGGCGTGCGCATTGCCATCGATGTCTATCGGCCGGCGCGCGACGGCAAGGCCGTCGAAGAGAAATTCCCCGTCGTCTGGGTACACACGCCGTATCGGCGCGCCTTCATCAACGAGAAAGGCGAAACCGTGCCTACCTCGGACGCCATGTTGCTCTTGCCGCTGATCAAGCACGGCTACGTCATTGCGATCGCCGACACGCGCGGACGCGGCGCTTCGTTCGGCGCGCGGCGCGGCTTTCAGGACCGCACCGAAGCGCAGGATGCGTACGAAATTACGGAATGGCTTGCCAAGCAACCGTGGAGCACCGGCGCCATCGGCATTGCCGGTTGCTCCTATGTCGGCGGCACCGCGTATCACGCCGCCACGACCATGCCGCCGCATCTGCGCGCCGTCGTCGCCGGCTGCACGGACTTCGACAAGTACGGCTTCGTGAGCCGCGGCGGCATCACGGCGCAGTTCAATACGCGCCCGGAGAATCCCGAGCAGGATTTCGGTCAAGGCGTCGCGCCCGTCGATGAAGACACCGACGGCTCGCTGGCTCGCGCCGCGATCGAAGAGCACAAGAACAGCACGCCGATGGCCGAGCTGTGGCGCGGTATGCGCTATCGCGACGATGTCTCGCCGCTGCTCGGCGTGCCGTTCTGGAAAGAAGCAAGCGTGGCGACGTATGCAGAGCAGATCGAACGCTCGGGCGTGGCGCTCTTCATCTGGGGCAACTGGCTCGATGAAGGCAGCTTCGATGCGACGCTGGCGTTCAACAACCTGAACAATCAGCGCAAGCTCTGGATGGGCTCATGGGGACATTGTCAAACCGGCGACTTCCCGATGACGACCGAGCTCTTGCGCTTCTTCGATCGTTTCCTCAAGAACGTCGACAACGGCTGGGATCGCGAGCCGCCGATTTATTTCCGCACCACCAATGCCGAGCCCGGCAAGGAATGGCGCAGCGCCGAGCGCTGGCCGTTGCCGGAAGCGCGCACGCACGTGCTACGGCTCGATGGCACCGCGCAGCCGGGTGTGCCGGGCCTGCTGACGACCAAGCGTAAGCCCAAGCACGCGGCCGCGGACGCATTCGTCGTCGACTACGCCCCGAAGTGCGCAGACCCGGCCAACGCCTATTTCATGATGTGGCCGTGCGTGATCGACAAGCACGGTCTCAGCTACACCACCGCGCCGCTTGCGCGCGATGCGCATCTTGCCGGTCACGCGATTGCCGATCTGTGGATTTCGGCGAGCACGCCGGATACCGACATCTTCGTCTATCTCGAAGACGTCGCGCCGAACGGCGAGATTACGATCGTCACGCACGGACGGCTGCGCGCATCGCATCGCGGCGAGCAGCCGGCTCCATATCGCAACTTCATGGGCCTGCCCTATCACAGCGGCGAGCGTGCGGCCGCTCAGCCGCTCGTGCCGGGCGAGCCGGCGCGCATGCGTCTCGATCTGCTGCCGACGTCGACCATCATCAAGGCCGGCCATCGCCTGCGCGTGACGATTGCTGGCGCCGATCCGCGGCAACGCTCGCGCAACGTACAGTTCGATCCGCCGCCGACGATTCGCATCTGGCACGACGCCAAGCGTTCGTCCTCCGTGAGTCTGCCGCTCATCGGCGCGTTCGAGCTGGAGAAGACGCCGCGCCGCGGCACCTAAGCGCTGCGGTCGAACGAGCTCACACGAACGTTGCGAGGCAGGTGTCATGGAGCTGATTCTTGCGGGCGATCTGATCCTCGATGAGCCGAATCCGGATCATTGGCTGAGCGGCATCGCCCCGGCTCTCAAGTGCGCCGATCTGGCGATCGGGCATCTCGAAGTGCCGCACAGCCGCCACGTCGCGCAAGCGGTCGACGATGTGCCTGCGCCCGGCGCCGATCCCGATCATCTGCCCGCGCTCGTGCGCGCCGGTTTCGGCGCCGTGACGCTCGCGGGCAATCACATTGCTGATCTAGGGCCTGTCGGCATTGCCGACACGGTGGCGGGTTTGGCTGCGCTTGGGATCGTCCATACCGGCGCCGGCGAAAACCTCGCCGCCGCCAGCCGACCGGCATTCATCGAGCGCGCCGGCCGCCGCATAGCGCTTCTCAGCTATAACTGCGTCGGACCCGCCGACGCGTGGGCGACCGAGACCCGGGCCGGCTGTTCCTACATATGTATAAGAACCGCCGATGGCAGCCCGCCGCGCCCGGCCGCCCCGCTCGAGAGCATCGATCCGGCGTCCCTCGAACGGTTTACCGCGGAGGTGCAAGCCGCACGACGCGACGCAGACATCGTGATCGTGGCGCTGCACAAGGGCATCGTGCACACCCGCGCGCGCCTTGCGCCTTATGAGCGGCCGCTTGCGCATGCAGCGATCGACGCCGGCGCGAACATCGTCATCGGTCATCACGCGCACATCATTCGCGGCATCGAGCTCTATCGAGGTGCGCCGATTTTCCACGGGCTCGGCAACGGCTGCGTCGTCACGCGCGCGCTCTCGCCGGCACAGTCGGATCCGAAACGTGCGGCGTGGGCGAAGCGGCGCCGCGAGCTGTTCGGCTTCGAGCCCGATCCGGCTTACGAGCTCGCACCGTTTCATCCGGAAGCCGTGCACGCGATGCTGGGACGCGTCGTCATCGACGAGCACGGTATGCGCGTCGGCTTCATTCCCGTCTACGTCGAACCGCCCGGGCGACCGCGCATTGCGTTCGATCACGCAGAGCGCATCGCCCGCTACGTCAGCGAGATCACCGTGGAGGCAGGGCTGCCGCCGCTGTCTTTGAACATCACGAGCGAGGCTGTGTGGCTGAACTAGAACTCAAAGCGGAGCGCGCGCCCGCCGCCGAGCGCGGCCCTCTCTTTTTCATCGGCGCGGCAAGCCTGCTGCTTGCGATGTTCGTCGAATCGCTGGCCGTCATCGGGCGACACATCGGCGTGCCGCTGCTCGGCGCACTCGAAATTATCCAGGCCTGCATCCTGTTGCTCGCTTCGGCGGCGATGCTCGCGACGACGCTCAACGACTCGCATGCGCGCGTCACGCTCTTGCTCTCGCGGGTGGATGAGCGTTGGCAAGCGCGTCTGCGCACCTTTGCCGATGCGCTCTCTGCCCTGTTCTTCATCAGCCTCGCCGCCGGCGCGCTCTGGGTCACGATCGAAGTCTGGAACGATCACGAAGCGAGCGAGCTGCTCGGCATCCCGTTCCGGCCGCTGCGGATCATTTCGTTCATTGCAGCGGGCGCGATCGCGCTCGTCTTCCTGCGCGAGCTGTGGCGTTCGCTGCGAGGTCGCGCATGAACGGCTTGCTCGGCGTCATCGCACTGCTCGTGCTGCTCACGCTCGGCGTGCCGATCGGCGTGTCGATGGGCATCGTGGGCCTCGTCGGGCTCGTGCTCTTGCTCGGCCCCGAACCGGCACTCATCAAAGCGAGCACCGTCCTCTTCGAGACGATCACGCGCTATGAGCTCGGCGTGCTGCCGCTGTTCCTGCTGATGGCGCATCTGTGCTTCGCCGCGGGCGCCAGCCGCGATTTCTTCGAAGCCGCTGCACGCATGGTCGGACATCGGCGCGGCGGTCTTGCGATCGCCTCGATTGCCGGATGCGCCGGCTTCGGCACGGTGAGCGGCTCGAGCCTGGCCACCGCCGCCACGATCGGCCTCATCGGTCTGCCCGAGATGCGCAAGCGCGGCTATTCCGATGCACTGGCGACCGGCGCGATCGCCGCCGGCGGCACGCTGGGATCGATCATCCCGCCGTCGGGCGCCTTGATCGTGTTCGGCATCCTGGCCGAAGTCTCGATCGGCAAGCTCTTCACCGCCGCCATCATCCCGGGCGTGACGCAAGCGCTGTTCTATGTCGTCACGATCATGCTGCTGTGTCGCTGGCGGCCGAGCATCGGACCGGCGACACCGAAGGCGTCGTGGGCCGAGCGGCGCGCCGCGCTCTTGCGCATGCTCGATCTGCTCTTGCTCGTCCTGCTCGTGCTCGGCGGCATCGCGCTCGGCTGGTTCACGCCGACCGAAGCCGCATCCGTCGGCGCGGTCGGCGCGCTCGCGCTCTGCGCGCTGCGCCGTAAGCTGACTTACGCCGCGCTCGTGGATGCATTGAGCCAGACGCTGCGCACGACCGGCATGATCTATGTCGTCATCATCGGTGCGCTGCTTTTCTCCGTGTTCATGAGCGTCACCGGGCTTGCCGAGCACGTCTCGAACTTCGTCGACAGTCTGCCGGGCGGCAAATGGGTGGCGATCGCCGCCATCACCGTCATGCTGCTTGCGCTCGGCTCGGTCCTCGACGGACTGGCGATGATGCTGCTGACGACGCCGATTCTGCTGCCCATCGTCACCGAGCTCGGCTTCTCGGCGCTGTGGTTCGGCATTTATCTCGTGCGCACGATGGAGATCGGCTTCGTGCACCCGCCGATCGGCATCAACCTCTACGTGATTCAAGGCATTGCGAAAGACGTGCCGCTCGGGCGTATCTTCAAGGGCGTCGTGCCGTTCCTCGCGGCTGACCTCGTGCACCTGACGCTGTTGATCGCCCTACCCGCGCTCGCGCTCGCATTGCCTCAGTGGTTACATCAATGAGCTTTACGACAACGATTGATCAAGCGCTCGCCGCGCCGCTTGCCATCGCGGCCGAACGGCCCGCCGTCGGTTATATCGGTGCCGACGTGCCCGTCGAGCTGATCCTCGCCGCCGGCAAACAGCCGATTCGTCTGCGCGGCAGCAAGGGCCTTGCGACGCCGCGCGCCGACCGCTTCGTCGAAGCGAGCTTTTCGCTCGAAACGCGACGCATCGCCGAACAGTGGCTCGCGGGCGAGCTCGATGCGCTCGAAGCCGTCGTCTTCTCGCGCAGCGACGACAGCGCACAGCGCCTCTATTACTACATCTGCGAGCTGCAGCGGATTCAGGCATGCCGCGGCCCGAAGCCGCTGCTGTTCGATGTCGCGACGCTGCCTCGCGCAACCAGCCTCGCGCACACGATCGATTCGACGCGCCGGCTTGCCGCAGAGCTCGGCACCGTGGCCGACCGTCTGCCGCAAGCGATCGAACAAGCGGCATGCCGTCGCGCGCTCCTTGCACGGCTGCAGCGCGAACGCCTCGAAGGTCGTCTCCTCGGCAGCCTCGCGCAGCGCATCGTGCGTGCGCTGGAGCTGCGTTGGGACGCCGCGCTCGATGAGGCGGCGCTGCGCTGGCTCGATACGCTCGAAGCGACGTCGGCGCGACGCCGTCTCGTGCTCGTCGGCAGCGAGCCGCTCGACGAGGCGCTGCACGTTGCGGTCGAAGCGGCTGGCGCGACGATCGTCGCGGAGATCAACGAAGCCTCGGACATCGAGGCAACGCCGTCCGCAAGCGACGATCCGTTCGCGAAGCTCGCCGCTTACTACAGCGAACGCACGCGCCGAGCGCGCGACCGCCTGCGTCGCGCCGACGCGCTCGGCGAGCACGTGCAGACGCTACGCGCCGACGGCGCGATTCTGTGGCTGCTTTCGACCGACACCGGCATCGCGTGGGCGGCGCCGCGCATCGAGCAAGCGTTGCGCACGGCCGGTTGCGCGGTGCTCGAGCTCGTTCCGCAAGACGCGGAGCCGCGGGCTGCCCTGCTCGAGCAAGTCGCGGCATTCGCGCGTTCCTTGGAGGTCCAGTGAATCTGCTCAACGGTATTCGTGTGCTCGCGCTCGAAGAGGCGAGCGACAGCGCGCTGGCGCGTCTCGTCTCGAGCTTCGGCGCCGACGTCCGCCCGGTCACGCTCGCCGAGCTCGGCAGCGAAATCGGCGCTGCCGATGTGCTGATCGATCGCATCGGCGTGCCCGCGCTCGCCGACGCGGGTTTCACGCGCGATCAGCTCGAGGCGGCCAATCCGCGCCTCGTTCATGTCTCGGTCACGCCGTTCGGCAGCGACGGCCCGCGCGCCAAGTGGCGCGGCTCCGAGCTCGTCGCTTCGGCGATGGGCGGTACGCTGCGCCTGACCGGCGATCCTGATCGTCCGCCCGTCAAAGAAGCACTCGATGCGTGCTGGTTTCATGCCGACATGGCCGCAGCCGCAGGGCTGACCGCCGCGCTGTGGGAACGCGAGCAGTCGGGACGCGGCCAACACGTCGACGTGTCGGTGCAGGAAGTCGCCTTCTCGCGCAACGTCAACGGCGTGCTCGTCTGGCAGTTCGATCGCCGCAAGCTTCATCGCGTCGGCGGCGCGCTCAATTACGGCCGCGCCACCGTGCGCTGCATCTGGCCGCTCGCCGACGGCTATTGCTTTCACACGCTCATGACCGGCCGTTTCGGTGCGCCCGCCAATCAGGCGTTGAGCGATTGGATCGACGAATGCGGCTTGGAGAATCCGCTGCGCGGCGTCGACTGGACGACGTACAACCGCTCGACGCTCGATCCCGCCACGCGCGCGACATGGGAACGCGCCATCGAAGCATTCTTCCGTACGCGCACGCGCCGCGAGATCGCCGAAGAAGGCACACGGCGCGGCATCAATGCCACCGTGATCGCCGAACCGGCCGATGTGCTCGCCGATCCGCATCTCGAAGCGCGTCCGTTCTGGTCCGGCACGGGCGCCGAGCGCGAGCCGTCGCGCTTCGTCCGCGTGACGCCGGGTCCGAGCATTACGAGCTCCAACTCCCGCCCGCGCGCGAGCGAGCGGCCCGGCCCCTTGAGCGGCGTGCGCGTGCTCGATTTTTCGTGGGCGCTCGTCGGCTCGATCACGACCAAGACGCTCGGCGATCTCGGCTGCGACGTGATCAAGGTGGAGTCGCGCGGCCGCGCCTGCCTGTCGCGCCTCGACGTGCAAGTAAGCGTCTCGCGTCCCGACAGTCTCGACGACAAGCCGTGGTTCGCGCATCTCAACACGTCCAAGCGCAGCCTCGCGCTCGATCTCAAGAAGCCCGAGAGCCGCCGCGTGCTCGAGCCGCTCATCGAATGGGCCGACGTCGTCGTCGAGAATTTCTCGCCCGGCACGATGGCCAAGCTCGGCTTGGACTACGCCACGCTCGTGAAGAAGAATCCGCGGCTCATCATGGTGTCGGGCAGCGTGTTCGGCCAAACCGGTCCGCTCGCGAGCTCATGGGGCGTCGATGGCACCGGCGCTGCATTGTCGGGCCGCACGTATCTCACGGGCTGGCCGGATCGCGATCCGGTGATTCCCGGCGCCGTCCCTTATGGCGATGTCATCGTGCCGTACGTGATGGCGGCGGCCGTGAGCGCCGCGCTGCGCGAACGCGAGCGCTCGGGACGCGGCTGCCATATCGATGCATCGATGTACGAGATCTGCGTGCAGCAGATGCGCGATGCGATCGTTGCAGCGGCGCGCGGCGCGCGTCCGCAACGCCAAGGCAACGCCGATCCGCGCGTCTTCCATCAAGCCGTCTATCCCGCGCGCGGCGAAGATCGCTGGATTGCGATCACGCTGCGCACGCCGGAAGAATGGCAGCGCCTATGCGCGCTCGCAGGGGTGTCGAGCATCGAGCGCTCGGCGACGACGGAGGCTGCGCTTGCCGATTGGTGCAAGGGACACGATGCCGAGCAGCTCGCCGAAACGTTGCAGCAACACGGCATCGCCGCGGGCTCGGTGCAGGACATCGAAGATCTGATGGAGCGCGATCCGCAGATTGCGGCGCGTCAGGCGCTCGTCACGCTCGATCATCCCCTGCTCGGCCCGTTCGGACACGTCCGCACCCCGATTACGTTCTCGCGCAGCGTGCCGGCGCCGTATCGCGCACCCCGCTTGGGCGAGCACAGCGAGACCATCGCGCGCGAGCTCGCGGGCCTCAGCGCCGCGGACTTCGCGGCGCTCAATGACCAAGGAGTCTTTCGATGAGCGCGCCAGCGCACGGCGGCCAACGCAGCCGCAAGGACCTCGAATGCACCGCCGCGGCGACCGCGTATCAGCGCGCATTCGTCGCCGATCTCAAGCGACGCGTGATCGACAACGGCGAGCCGTTCGCGATCGCCCAGGCCGACACGCCGCACGAGATCTTTCACGTGATGGACATTCCGCTCATCACGAACCAGTGGTGGTCCGCGTACATCTCGGCTAAACAGCTCTCGACGCATTACGACGGCGTGCTCGATCGGCTCGGCTATCCGTCGAATCGCTGCCGTTACTGTGCGCTCGGGCTGGCGTGCACGCTCGATAACGATCCGGCACGCGCACCGTGGGGCGGCTTGCCGCGCCCGACCGTGCTCGTCGCGCGGCTCACCTGCGAATGCATCGAGCACGTCTTCTCGCAATGGGCCGAAGCGCTCGGCTCGGAGTTCTTCCCGCTCGAAGCACCCGGTTGGCAGGACAAGGATCCGCAATGGTTCCTGCACTCGCGCGAGCGCTGGAGCGAGGTGTACGAAGAGCGCCGCATCGAGCTGCTGGTCGAGGAAATGCGTCAGCTCATCGCACTGCTCGAAGAGCGCACCGGACGGCGCTTCGACGAGGCGAAGCTCGAAGCGCTCATGCACGCGATCAACGAGCAGGAAAGCTACATCGCGGAGGCCGCCGAGATGATCGGCGCAGCGCGCCCCTGCCCGGTGTCGATCACGGATCAGATGCCGAATACCATGATTCCGCAATGGCATCGCGGCTCGCCGTGGGCCGTTGCGCACGCCAAGCGCTTTCGCGACGAAGTGGCGGCGCGCATCGCCGCCGGTCGCGGCGTCGGTAAACGCGAGCGGCTGCGCCTCATGTGGATCGGTGCGGGTCTCTGGCACGACACGGGCTTTTACAGCGCGCTCGAAGAACGCTACGGCGCGGTGTTCGTCTGGTCGATGTACATGCCCTTTGCCGGTCCGCAATACATTCGCGACGTGCAGGGCCGGCCGCTGCATGCGCTCGCGAGCCGCATCTGCTCGATGAACGAAGTGCTGCACCTGCCGCCGTGGATGAACGAGTGGATGGTGAGCGAGGCGCGCCGCTGCGATATCGATGCGGCGGTGATGCTCGTACCGCCCGCCAATCGTCTGTCGCAGTCGGGCACGAAGCTCACGCATAATGCGCTCGCGAGCGCCGGCATTCCGACGCTTGCGCTCGATGCCGACATGGTCAACGCGCGCGATTGGAGTCACGAACGCATGGTCGAGCACGTTGCGAGCTTCCTGAAGCAGGAGCAGCTGCTGTGAAACGCTGCGTGCTCGTCCTGCTCGCGCTCTTGGCCGGCTGCGTGGAAAAGCCGGCCGGCGTGACCGTGCTCACTTATGCGAGCCCTTACGCGCCCGGCCATCCGTTCAGCCGCGCCGACATCGAATGGATGACATGGGTCGAGGCGCAATCGCAGGGCAAGATCCGCATCCAGCCGTTCTGGGGCGGCACGCTGTTGTCGTCGGAACATTCGATGATCGAGCTGCGCCACGGCGTCGCCGATGTCGGGCTCATCACGCCGATCTACGTGCGCGGCGGCACGCATCTCATTCGCGCGCAAGCCGCCTTCTATGTGGGCATGGACACATACGAGCAGCAGACGGCGCTGTATCGCTGCCTGGCCGCCGCCCATCACCCGCAGTTCGCCCACGAGCTGCGCGGGCTGATGACGCTCGCGATCCAAGGCGGCAACTTGCCTGGCATCGTGACGCGCACGCGCCCGGTGCGCTCGCTCGAAGACTTGCGCGGGCTGCGCCTGCGCGCGCCGTCGGAGCTGTTGAGCGTGCTCGAGCATCTCGGCGCCGATCCCGTCGACATGCCGATGGGCGAAGTCTATTCCGCGCTCGCCAAGGGCGTGCTCGACGGCGTCGTCGCGCCTGCCGACACGCTGCGCTCGCTGCATTTCGCGGAAGTCGCGAAGTACTTCAACACCATCAAGATTCCGCGCGGCGCGTATGCCGCACGTGCGATGAGCGAAGCGCGTTGGGAACAACTCACGCCGGAAGAACGTGCGCTGCTCGAGCGCAGCACTGCAGTGTGGGAAGCAGCGCTTGCCCGCGAGCTCACGCAAGCGAACGAAGCCGGCTTCGCCGCCGGGCGCGCAGGCGGCATCGAGTTCTTCGACATGCCGGCCGACGAACAGGCGCGCTTCGACGAGATTTACGCAGCCGACAGCGAGGCACGGGCGCGGCAGCTCGCCCGCTTCGGCATCGATGGACTTTCCGTTTTTCGCGACGCGCGCGATTTCGCCGCGCAGATCGCCGCGTCGCCGCAATTCGAGTGCACGAGCAAAGAGCATGAGCCGACCTCTTGAAGGCATCCGCGTCGCCGACTTCAGCCATGTGATGGCTGGCCCCTTCGCCACGCATCTGCTGCGCCTGATGGGCGCAGAGGTGATCAAGGTCGAAGCGCCAGGCCGCGGCGATGCCATGCGTTACTACGGCGCGGATCGGCGCTACGACGGCATGGCGCCGGCATTCATAGGGGTCAATGCCGGCAAGAAATCCATCACGCTCGATCTCAAGAAGCCGCTCGGTCAGGAAGCGGCACGCCGCTTGATCGCCTCCTCGGACGTCGTCGTCGAGAACTTTCGCCCGGGCACGATGGCGAAGTTCGGCCTCGACTACGATTCGGTGCGCGAGCTGCGCGCAGGCCTCATCTACTGCTCGGTTTCCGGTTACGGCCAAAGCGGACCGCGGCGCGACTGGCCTGCGATCGACAACATCGTGCAGGCGACGAGCGGCATGATGTCGTTGGGCGGCGCGCCGGGCGACGGCCCGGCCCGCGTCGGCTTTCCGGTGGTCGACACGCTCACGGGACAAACGGCAGCGCTGGCGATTCTCGCGGCGCTGCTGCGCCGGCAGCGCGACGGACGCGGCGAGTACATCGACGTCGCCATGTTCGATGCGAGCCTCGCGTTCATGACCTCGGCCGTGGTGCCTTATCTCGTCACCGGCAAACCGCCCGAGCGCACCGGCAATGTCGGATACAGCGGCCAGCCGAGCTCCGGCGTGTTCACCGCTCAGGACGGACGACAGGTCTCGCTCGGCGTCGTGCAGCAATCGCAGTTCGAAGCGTTCGCGCGCGAGGTCGGCCGCACGCGCTGGCTCGAAGACCCGCGCTTCCGCACGCCGGATCTGCGTCGCAAGAATGCCAAGGAGATGCTCGCCGAGCTCGATGAGCTGTTCCGCGAAGCGCCCGCCGCGGAATGGGAAGCGCGCTTGAGCGCCGCCGGCATTCCCTGCGGCATGGTGCGCGATGTCGCGGAAGCCGCTTCGCTCCCCGCCCTCGACGAGCGTCAGCTCAAGCTGGGACTGCACATCACCGGGCTACCCGAGCGCGAGAACGTCGAGATCGTCAATGCCGGCTTTCTCTATCGCGAGGGTACGCCGGGCGTCGCCGAACCGCCGCCGCGTCTCGGCGAGCACAACGATGAAGTGCTGGCCGCGCTCGGTTTCGATGAAACCGAGCGTGCGGCGCTGACGCGCGGCGCTTGAGCGCCGCGGCTTTAGCGCACCCGCACGTCGATGACGTGCGGCGGCACTGCTTCGGCGTAAAGATCCGCCACGAGCGCGCTGCGATGGCGCAGCACGGCGCGCTGATTGATCGAGCCCTTGTCGGTGATCTCGCCGTGGTCGAGCGATGGCGGCGACGGCAGCACGGCCGCACGCCGAATGCAGCGCGTGCTCGCCGGGTATTTCTTCGCGAACGCTTCGAGCCGCTCCTTGATCAGCGCCATCAAGACGGGATGCTGCGCGAGCGCGTCGAACGTGAGCGGCGCCGCTGCCTCGAGCAGCCGTGAGCAAGCCGCAGCATCGGGAATGATGAGCGCAGAGACGTAATCGGCGTTGAGCCCGGCGATGACGACGTCCTGCGCTATCGGTGCGAGCGTGGCGATCAGTTCCGCACGTAGCGGCCCGACGCTCACCCAGGTACCGTTCGCGAGCTTGAAGTCCTCGCCGATGCGTCCGTCGAAGGCGAGCCCGCGCGTCGGATCGCTCGGATCGAGCAACCGCACCGCATCGCCGAGACGATAGAAGCCTTCTTCGTCGAAGGCCGCCGCCGTCAGCTCCGGCTGCCGCCAATAACCCGGCGTGACGCTCGGGCTGCGCACGCGGATCTCGAACTTCTCTTCGACCGGCGCCAGCTTCACCAGCGAGCCTTTCGCCGGCAGACCGATCACGCCCGCGCGTCCCATGGCCGGCGTGGTGAACGTGACCGAAGGTCCGGCTTCCGTCGCACCGAGACCGCTCAACATCGGCGTCTTCACGCCGCGCTCGCGAATTGACGCCGCATCGAGCGCATCCCAGGTGTGCTGAGCCAGCGCGGCGCCGGCAAAGAAATACGCACGCAACCGTCGATAGAACGTTCGACGCAGCACGTCGTCCTCGGGCAAGCGGTGCGCGATCATCTCGAAGCCTTTCGGCACGTTGAAATACACCGTGGGCGAGATCTCGCGCAGATTGCGCAACGTCTCGCCGATCGCATTCGGCGTGGGCTTGCCGTCATCGATGTAGAGCGTGCCGCCGTTCGCGATCACGATGCCGACGTTGTGGCTGCCGCCGAAGGTGTGATTCCACGGCAGCCAATCGACGAGCACAGGGGGCTCCTCGGTGAGAAACGGCATCGACTGATGCAGCATCAGCTGATTCGCGCACAGCATCCGATTCGTCGTGATGACCGCTTTCGGATGACCGGTCGAACCCGACGTGAGCAGGAACTTGACGATCGTGTCAGGCCCGGTGGCGGCATGGGCCGCTGCGAGCGCGCTCGTCGGCGTTTCCTCGAGCGCTTCGAGCCGCGTGACGGTGCGGCCCTCGAAATCGGCATCGCCGACGATCTCCACATCCGACAGATCGAGCTGGGCGAGCGCGCGTGCGAACGTGGGCGTATCGAACGCTGCGACGAGTCCCGGCGTGAGCAGATTGAGCACGTAGCGCGCGGTGCCGAGATCCGACGAGGCCAGGCAGTACGCCGGCGACATCGGGCAATACGGAATGCCTGCCCAGGTCGCCGCAAATGCGAGCAACAAGTGCTCGATGCTATTGCCCGAGGCAATCAGCACGGGCCGCTCGGGCGAGAGATTGCGTTTGAGCAATCCCGCCGCGATGCGCTGAATGCGTTCGAGCACCTGCGCATACGTGAGCGAGCGCCACTCGCCGTCCGGTCCGCGCCGTGCGACGAGCACTCGATCCGGCGCCGCTTCGGTCCACTTGACGAGAAAGTCCATGAGCCGATCGGGCAGCGGCGGCAACGTGTCGCTCGGCTTGAGCAGCATCGTTCCGTCCGCGCGGCGCTCGAACTCCGTGCGGAACGGATCGGGAGTCCATTGCAACGGATCCTTCATCTCGGCAGTCATCGAATCGGCGCTCATCGCAAAGCAATTCGTCAGCGCGGTTGATCGAGCTTCAGTGCCCGAATCGCATTCTGCTTGAGGATCAGCTCATGCACCTCAGGCTTGAAGCTCGCCTGCTTGAAATCCTGAATCCAGCGATCCGGCGTGATCAGCGGAAAATCCGAACCGAACAGCATCTTGGTCTTGAGCTGGCTGTTCGCGTACTGAATGAGCTGCGGCGGGAAGTACTTCGGCGACCAGCCCGACAGATCGATGTACACGTTCGGCTTGTGCAAGCACACCGACAACGCTTCGTCCTGCCACGGCCACGACGGATGGGCGATGATGACCGTCATATCCGGGAAGTCGGCCGCGACGTCGTCGAGATAGATCGGATTGGAGTACTTCAGGCGCAGCCCGCCGCCGCCCGGCATCCCTGTGCCGATGCCGGAGTGGCCGCTGTGGAAGATTGCCGGCAGCTTGTGCTCGGCAATGAGCTCGTACAGCGGATATGCCAGGCGATCGTTCGGAAAGAAGCCCTGCGCGGTCGGATGGAACTTGAAGCCGCGGATGACGCCCTCTTCGATGAGGCGCCGCGCGTAGCGCACGCCCATCTTGCCCCTGTGCGGATCGACGCTTGCGAACGCGATCATGATGTCGCTGTTCTCGCGCGCCGCGTCGATGACCTCCTCGTTCGGCACGCGCCGTGCGCCGAGCTCGAACTCGTGATCGACGGTGAACATGACCAGGCCGATCTTGCGCTCGCGGTAATAGGCGATCGTCTCGGCGATGGTCGGCCGCTGGCTCGTCTTGAAATACTTGGCGGAAGCCTCTTCGTACGGCTTCCACGCCTCGTCCGGCGCCTCGCGGCAGGACACTTCCGCGTGCGTGTGGACGTCGATGGCAATCAGCTCGTCGATCTTCATTGTTGCATTCCTCGTTGCGCTTCCCACTGCGCGATCGTGCTACCGCGCTCGACGAGCTCGACGAGCAGCCGCGCCGGCTGCCAGTGCATCGGACCGAAGATGCGCTCGTACTTGCGCATCCCTTCGAGCACCTTGGGCAATCCGATCGTGTCGGCATAGAACATCGGCCCGCCGCGGAATCGCGGGAAGCCGTAGCCGCACGTCCACACCACGTCGATGTCGGACGCGCGCAATGCCACGCCCTCCTCGAGGATGCGCAAGCCTTCGTTGATGAGCGGATAGAGACAGCGCTCCAGGATTTCTTCTTTCGTATGCTCGCGCGGCTCGACATTGAGCGCGCGTGCCCGCGCCCGCAGGATCTCGAGCGCTTCCGGATCGTCGATGCGCGTACGGCTGCCGGGCTCGTAACGATAGTAGCCCTTGCCGTTCTTCTGCCCGAGACGGCCGGCCTCGTACAACGCGAAATCGGCCTGATAGTAGGTCGGGTCCGGCGGGTACTGATGCGCGTTCGCCTTGTGGACGTTCACGCCGACGTCGATGCCCGCCATGTCGAACACGCCGAGAATGCCCATCGCCATGCCCCATTCCTCGAGCGTGCTGTCGATGAGCCGCGGCGTCGCGCCTTCGAGCACCATGCGCTCGGCCTCGCGCGCGTAGCCTTCCATCATGCGATTGCCGATGAAGCCGTAACACACCTTGGCGAGCACCGGCGTCTTGCGCAGCGGCTTCGCCAAGTCGATGACCGTGCGGATCGTCTCGGGCGCCGTCTGATCGGTGCGCACGACTTCAAGCAGCGGCATGACATTGGCCGGCGAGAAGAAGTGCATGCCGATGACATCGTGCGGACGCTTCGTCACGGCGGCGATCTCGCCGATGTCGAGCGTCGAGGTATTCGTCGCGAGCACGGCGCCCGGCTTGGCGACGGCGTCGAGCTTGCGGAAGACCTCGCGCTTCAAGTCCATGCTCTCGAACACCGCCTCGATGATCACATCGGCGTCGCGCAGATCGTCATAGGAAAGCGAGCCGCGAATCAGCGCCAAGCGCGCGGCCTTTTCATCCGCCGTGATGCGGCCGCGGTCCACCATCGACTGATAGATGCCGTCGATGTTCTTGAGACCATGGTCGAGCCGGTCCTGCGACGCTTCGAGCAGCGTGACGGGAATGCCGGCGTTCGCAAAGCAGATGGCGATGCCGCCGCCCATCGTGCCTGCACCGACGATGCCGGCTTTCTTGACCTGCGCGCCCGTGCCCGGCGACGGCAGCCCAGGCACGCGCCGCGCCTCGCGCTCGGCGAAGAAGGCATGGACGGCGCCCTTCGATTCGTCGCTCGCCTTGCACTCGTTGACGCGCTTCGTTTCGTATTCCAAGCCTTCCTTAAACGACAGGCGCGTCGCGGCGCGCACGACGTCGACTGCGACCAGTCCTGCATTGCGATTCGGATAGAGCTTGCGTGCCTGCTGCTCCATGCGCTCGAACACTTCCGGCGTGGCGCTCGCCGGCGGAATCTGCATCTCGCACGTCCGGCGCACACCTTTGCCGCTCGCCAACAGCCCACGCAGGTACGCGATCGCTTCCGCGCGCAGATCGCCCGTGACGACCGTGTCGATGAAGCCGAGCTCACGGCCCTTCTCCGCCGCGACCGGACGCGCCGACAGGATGAGCTCGAGCGTTTGCTCGGCGCCGATCAGACGCGGCAAGCGCTGCGTGCCGCCCGCGCCCGGGATGATGCCGAGCGTGACTTCCGGCAAGCCGAAACGCGCACGCGCGTTGGCCACGCGATAGTGGCACGCCAACGCGATCTCGAGCCCGCCGCCGAGCACGGTGCCGTGCATCGCCGCGACCACGGGCACGTTGAGTCCCTCCAATGCGTTGAAGAGCGCCCGATACTCCTCTTCCTTCGGCGGACCGCTGAACTCGCCGATGTCCGCGCCCGAGAAGAACGTGCTGCCTTCACACAGCAGCACCACGCCGCGCACGCTCGCATCCGCAGCCAATTGCCCGACCGCATCGCGCAACCCGGCACGCACCCCGGCATCGATGGTGTTGACGGGAGGATTGTTGACGACGATGAGCGCAAGCTCACCGTCGCGCTCGATACGCACGATGGGGTTGGACGACATCACGAACCTCTGATTGCAAACACGTCGTTAAACATCCGTGCGGCGCATGCAATTGCATGCGCCACATCCCTTCACGCTAGTGCTCGCGCCGCAAGAAGCTCAGCACGAACACGGCGACGCCGGCGACGGCCGCGACCGGGATCAGATAAGCGACGACGCCAGAAGCGCTGGTGCCGCCCTGCAGCAACAAGCCTGCGAGCAGCGGTCCCAAGATCGAGCCCACGCGCCCGACCGCGATGCTGGCGCCCGAGCCCGTGCCGCGCACCTGAATCGGATAATAGGCCGGCGCGACGCCGTACAGCGCATAGTTGGCGCCGAGCAGGAAGAATCCGGCCGCGCCGCTCAAGAGCAGGATCGAGCCGGTCGACGTCGCCGCGCTGAGCCAGAACAGCGACACGATCAAGCCCGCGTATGCGATCGTCAACGGCCAGCGCGCATCGAAGCGGTCGACCATGCGACCGAACAACAGCGCGCCCACGGCACTGGCGAAATTGAACGCGAGCGAGGCCTGCGGCGCAATGACGCGATCCATGCCCTTGTCGACGACGAGCATCGGCAGCCAGTTGAGGATCAGGTACAGGATCAAGAGCGTCGGCAGGAACGCGATCCACAAGAGCAACGTGGCCGGTGCGCGGCCTTCGCCGAACAGCGCCACCAAGACATTCTTGCGTTCGCGCTTCTCCTCCGCGGTGCTCGGCTTGAGCGTCTCTTGCATGAAGACGTACAGCGCAGGCCCGAGCAACAGCGGGAACACGCCGCCGACGACGAAGAGCACGCGCCAGTCGAAATCAGGCGGCAGCACTTGCGTGAGCAACGCCGAAGAACCGCCGCCGAGCGGCATGCCGCAGAACATGACCGTGGCCGTGAACGCGCGCTTGTCGGGCGGGCTCACCTCCGAGGCAACGGCCATCATGTTCGGCAACGCGGCGCCGAAGCCGAGGCCGGCGCAGAAACGCGCCAGGAACAGCATCTCGAACGTCGACACCATCGTGACGAGCAGCGTGAAGGCGCCGAAGGCGACCACCGCGCCGATGAAGACGGGCTTGCGCCCGATGCGATCGGCGAGCCAACCGCCAAAGCTCGCGCCGAGCACGAGGCCGATGTTGCTGACCGCAAACACCCAGCTCAACTGCCCGGGCGACAATCCGAACTCAGGCACGAGGCGCGGTGCGGCGACACCGATCGCCTGAATATCGAAGCCTTCGACCACCGCCACCAGCAGACAGAGCGCGATGGTCATCGCGCGACTGCCCGCTTTCGACGCCGAACTGTCTACTCCAACCATATGACCTCCCCCTCTGCTCGCAGCCGCGAGCCATCGTTGTTGTCGCCTTCGTGCGGCGGTCGTACCGTCGGCACGCCACACGCACGACATGCATGCACATCGGCTCGCCGCAAGCCCGCGAGCATGCCACGGCACGCGCAGCGCGCGCCGCCCCTGCCGCAGGCGAGGCGAGAATATACGTGAGCTCGCCGGTGCGAGCCGAAACGCGAACCCTGCGCCCGCGACACCGCTGTCGCATCAAGCGCGCACGATCCGCGACTGCGGCATGCGCCTGCGACGCAAGCACGGCCGCGGGTTTCGGCTGTTTTCCAATTCCCGCCGCCGGCGCTAGCATGTGCCGCATACGACAGCGAGGAGCGGCGATGGCGCACCCTGCCATTCCACACTACGCGCTCTACGGCGAAGCCATTCAGGACGTCGACGAGCGCTTTCTGCACGTCGAATCGATCGCCGAGCGCAGCCGCCTGCACGATTGGACGATCCTGCCGCACGCGCATCGCGAGCTCTACCACTTGCTGTTCGTGCAGCAAGGCGGTGGCACGCTGAGCGCCGAGGGCGAAGAGCGCTCCTTCGCCCCACTCAGCCTGATCGAAATTCCGGCCTCGTGCGTACACGGCTTCGCCTTCCAACCGAATACCGACGGCTGGATCGTGACGGTCTCGAGCGCACTCGTCGATCGGCTGGCGCGCGAGCATCCGCCGCTCGCCGGCGTGCTGCGCGAACCGGGCATCATCCCGGTGGCAGACTCCGATGCTGCCGCGCTGGCCGATGTCTTCGCAGCGCTCGTCCATGAGTTTCGCAGCCAGTTGCCGGGCCGCCGCGCGGCCGCCGAAGCCTGTCTCACCACGATTCTCGTGCGCACGTTGCGGCGCAAGCTCGAGCTCGCACCGCAAGGGCAACGTCCAGGCGGCGCCGATGCCGAGCTGACGGCGCGCTACCGCGCGCTCATCGAGAAATACTTCGCCACGCCGCAGCGCATTGCCGACTACGCCGAACGGCTCTGCGTGAGCCACGAACGTCTGCGCCAAGCGTGCCTGCGCAGCACGGCGAGCTCGCCGCTCGAGCTGCTCAATGCACGCCGGCTGCTCGAAGCGAAACGCTGCTTGCTCTACACGAACATGAGCGTGGCGCTTATCGCGGAGCACTGCGGCTTCGTCGATCCCGCCTACTTCTCCCGCTTCTTCACGCGCGCCGTCGGCAAGTCGCCGCTGCAGTACCGAAAGCTCCACATGCGGCGTCAACGCGAAACCTGAAGCGGGCTCAGCGCGCATCCGGTTGCGGCTCCTCCGTGTCGATCTCGGCGAGCGTCGCGGCCGGATAACGCGCGCCGCTCACCGTCGTCTCGTTCACGATCTCCTCCGCGCGGCGCAGGATCTCGGACGGCAAGCTCAACTTCGCCGCTGCGAGATCCTCTTCGAGATGCGCGATGGATCGCGTGCCGACGATGGGCAGCACATTCGGCTGCGCGAGCAGCCATGCGAGCGCGAGTTGCGCGCTCGTGCAACCCGCCTCGCGCGCGAGCGCCTCGAAACGCGCCAGCACTTCCAGGTTGCGTGCGAAATGCGGCTCCTGAAAGCGCGGCATGCCGCGGCGCAGATCCTTCTCCGTCAGCGTCGCCGGATCGCGCACCGCGCCCGCCAAGAAGCCGCGGCCGAGCGGCGAGAACGCGACGAACGTCGCGCCGATCTCGCGACAGGTTTGCAGCACCGCTTCTGGCGCGCGCGACCACAACGAGTATTCGCTTTGCACCGCTGCGATCGGATGCACGGCATGCGCTCGCCGGATCGTCGCGGATGAGACTTCCGACAAGCCGATCGCGCCGATGAGCCCTTCTTTGACGAGCTCGGCCAGTGCGCCGATGCTCTCCTCGATCGGAATGCGCTTGTCCCAACGATGCAGGTAGTAAAGATCGATCCGCTCAGTCTTGAGGCGCTGCAACGCCTCGTGACACGTGCGCTTGAGGACTTCGGGCCGGCCATCGATGACTCGTTTGCCGTCGACGCCCGTCATGCCGCACTTGCTGGCGAGCACGATGCGCTCGCGAAACGGCGGCAGCACTTCGCCGAGCAGCGTTTCATTGCTGCCGAAGCCGTAGAGCGCCGCCGTGTCGAAATGCGTCACGCCGGCATCGAGCGCCGCGCGCAGCAGCGCGTGCGCCGCCTCGCGCGGCGGCGGCGTGGCGTACGCGTGGCTCAGATTCATGCATCCGAGCCCGATCGGAAAGACCTCGCGGCCTACGAGCTGCGTCACGGCTCGCCTCACGCGCCCTTTTCGAGCTGAAGCTCGAGCTCGTGCAGCGTGCGATAGCACGGCAGCACGCTCGCCACGCTCGCGTTCGGCTCGCGCCCTTCGCGAATCGCCGCGAAGAACTCGCGGTCCTGCAGCTCGATGCCGTTCATCGATACGCCGACCTTCGAGACATCGACCGGCTCGTCGCGGCCCGTCACGAGATCGTCGTAGCGGGCGATGTACGTGCCGTTATCGCAGATGTAGCGGAAGAAGGTGCCGAGCGGGCCGTCATTGTTGAACGACAGCGACAGCGTGCAGATCGCGCCCGAGGCGCTCTTCAATTGAATGGACATGTCCATCGCGATGCCGAGCTCGGGATGCTTCGGTCCCTGCAGCGCGTTGGCCGCAACGATCTCTTCGCCCGTCTGATAGCGGAAGAGATCGACCGTGTGCGCGGCGTGGTGCCACAGCAGGTGATCGGTCCACGAGCGCGGCTGGCCGAGCGCGTTGATGTTCTTGCGCCGGAAGAAATAGGTCTGCACGTCCATCTGCTGGATCTTGAGCTCGCCGGCCTTGATGCGACGATGAATCCATTGATGCGACGGATTGAAGCGGCGCGTGTGTCCGACCATACACACGAGCCCCGTTTCCTTCTGCAGCTGCGCGACGGCCTCGGCATCCTTCCAGCTGTCGGCGAGCGGAATTTCGATCTGCACGTGCTTGCCGGCCTTCATGCAGGCGATGCCCTGCGATGCATGCAGCTGCGTCGGCGTACACAGGATCACGGCATCGACGTCCGAGCGCCGCAAGGTCTCGTCGAGGTCGGTGGTCACGTGCTCGATCCCGAACTTCTCGGCGACGGCACGGGTCTTCTCGAGCTCCCGCCCGACGAGCGACACGACGCGCACATCCTCGATGTTCCGGATCGCTTCGAGATGCTTGACTCCGAAAGCTCCTGCGCCTGCCAGCGCAACGCGTAGCGTACTCATCAACGATTCTCCAAGATCAGATGTCCCACAGCGGTGTTGCTCGCGGGGACGTGATAGAAACGATGGACGACGTGCGGCGGCGCATCGCTCATCGCGCCGCGCGCGATCAGCCACATGACGAGCTCGATGCCTTCGGAGCCCGCCTCGCGCACGTATTCGATGTGCGGAACCTGCGCGAGCCCTTCAGGATCGGCGATGAGCCGGTCGAGGAAACGGTTGTCCCACTCCCGATTGATGAGACCGGCGCGCGGACCTTGCAGCTGATGGCTCATGCCGCCCGTGCCCCAGATCTGCACCTTGAGCGGCTCGTCGTACAGCTCGATCGCCTTGCGAATGGCGCGCCCGAGATTGAAGCAGCGCCGACCCGACGGCACCGGATACTGCACGACGTTGACGGCGAACGGGATGACGCGGCACGGCCATTCGCTCGGCTGGCCGCAGATGAGCGACAGCGGCACGGTCAAGCCGTGATCGACCTCCATGCGATTGACGATCGTGAGGTCGAAGTCGTCCTGAATGACTGACTGCGCGATGTGCGATGCGAGCTCGGGATGACCTTTGACCACCGGCACCGGCCGCGGGCCCCAGCCTTCATCCGCAGGCGCGAACGACTCCGCGCAGCCGATCGCGAACGTCGGAATCATGTCCAGGCTGAAGGCGTTCGCATGATCGTTGTAGACGAGGAAGATGACGTCGGGCGTGTTCTCCTTGAACCACGCCTTCGACCGCTCGTAGCCGGCGAAGACGGGTTGCCAGTAAGGCTCGCCGGTCTTGCCCAGATCGATCGCCGCCCCGATCGCCGGAACGTGCGAGGTGTAAACGCTTGCCGTGATCGTGGCCATTATTTCTGCTCGCTCAGGTAACGATTGCCTTCCGGGGAACGTCCGCCGCGCAGCATCATCTGCGCGTACTCTTCCTGCGTCATGCCGGTCATGCTCGCCGCCATGTACTGAAAGCTGCGGCCGTCGGTCGCGCCGATCTTGGCGAGGAAGTAGATGTTCCCGCCGAGCTTGATGCAGCGATTGAAATCGCGCGCGAGCACCGCCTGTTTCTGCTCCTCGGTCATCGGCCATTCGTCGAGATAGGCTCGCTCGTTCGCCTTGAAGCGCGCGCGGTTCTCCGGCTTCATCAGCGACATGCAGAACTGATTCAGGTGATAGCCCTTACGCGCCTGCTCGGCATCGAAGATGGTCGTGCCGGGAATGTCCTTGTACGGCTTATCGAGCGCCATGTTCTTCCCCCCAATACAGTCTCAGCGGATTGTCGACGAGGAGCTTGCGCTGCAGCTCGGCAGTCCGCGCGATCTTCGGGATGAAATCGACCAGCTTGCCGTCGTCCGGCATGTGCGACTTCATGTTCGGATGCGGCCAATCCGTTCCCCAGAGCACTCGGTCCGGGAACTCCTCCACCACGCGGCGCGCGAACGGCACCACGTCCTCGTAATCGGGCGGACCGCTGCGCGAGAGCCGCTCGGGACAGCTCACCTTCGACCAGAAGTTGGGATGCTCGCGCAGGAGCTTAAGGAACAAAGCAAACTCCGGGCCGTCGACCGACTTCGTGACATCGGGCCGACCCATGTGATCGACGACCACGGTCGTGGGCAGCGCAGTAAAGAAGTCATAGAGCTCGGGCAGCTCTGCCGCCTCGAAATAGATCACGATGTGCCAGCCGAGCGGCTTGATACGCTGCGCGATCTCGAGCAACTCGTCGCGCGGCGTCGAATCGACGAGGCGCTTGACGAAATTGAAGCGCACGCCGCGCACGCCGGCCTCATCGAGCTCAGCGAGCTCCGCGTCGCTCACGTCGCGCCGCACCGTGGCCACGCCGCGCGCCCGCCCCTTGGCATCCTTGAGCGCATCGACGAGCGCACGATTGTCAGCGCCGTGGCAGGTGGCCTGCACGATGACATTGCGCTCGAAACCGAGGAAATCGCGCAACTCCCACAGCTTTTCCTTCGGCGCATCGCAGGGCGTGTACTTGCGCTCGGGCGCATAGGGAAACACATCGCCAGGACCGAAGACATGACAATGCGCGTCGACGGCGCCGGGCGGCGGCACGAACGTGGGCTTCGACGGTGAAGGATGAAAAACCAGCCAGCCTGGATCCATGGTGAAGCGGCTCATTGCGCTACAGCCCTCGCTGCTTGAGCAACGCATCCAGACGCGGATACACGCGCCGCGCGTTGAGCTCGAAGATGCGGCGTTTGTCCTCGGGCGACAGCGCCAGCGCATCGATGTAACGCTTCGTGTCGTCGAAATAATGCCCCGTACGCGGATCGATGCCGCGCACCGCGCCCACCATCTCCGAGCCGAACAGGATGTTGTCGAGGTCGATCACCTTGAACAACAGGTCGATGCCGGGCTGGTGATAGACGCACGTGTCGAAGAACACGTTCTTCATCACGTGCTCCTCGAGCGGCGGACGCTTCAGCATGTCCGCGAGACCTCGGTAGCGGCCCCAGTGATACGGCACTGCGCCGCCGCCGTGCGGAATGATGAAGCGCAGCGTCGGGAAGTCGCGGAAGAGATCGCCCTGGATGAACTGCATGAAGGCGGTCGTGTCCGCGTTGATGTAGTGCGCGCCGGTCGCGTGGAAGTTCGGATTACACGACGCCGACACGTGAATCATCGCCGGCACGTCGAGCTCGACCATCTTCTCGTAGATCGGATACCAGTAGCGGTCGGTCAGCGGCGGCGAGGTCCAATGTCCGCCCGACGGATCGGGATTGAGATTGCAGCCGACGAAACCGAGCTCGAGCACGCAGCGTTCGAGCTCGCGCACCGCATTCGCGATCGGCACGCCGGGCGACTGCGGCAGCTGGCACACGCCGACGAAGTTGTTCGGATACAGATCGACGACGCGCTTGATGAGATCGTTGCACGCGATCGTCCAGGCGAGCGAGACCGCCTCGTCGCCCTGATGGTGCCCCATCGCCGAAGCTCGCGGCGAGAAGATCGTGATGTCGGCGCCGCGCTCGCGCTGCAGGCGCAGCTGGTTCTGCTCGATGGTCTCGCGGATCTCGTCGTCGCCGATGTGCGCACGCTCGGGCGGCGGCAGCGTCGCGTCCTTGAAATGCGCGAGCTGCGCCTCGCGATAGCGCTGATGCGCGGCGGGCGCGGTCGTGTAATGGCCGTGACAGTCGATGATCAGCATTGTGCTTCTCTTTCTCCTCGCACCGCTTTCAACAGCTCGTCGAGCAAGGTTTCGAGCGGTTCGGTATTCGCAAGCTCGCGGTAGCGAGCGGACCACTGCTGGCGTTCGGCGCACGCCGCGCTCATCCACGGATCGAGCCCGGCCTCGCGCACCGTCGCCGCCACTTCGCGCATTTCTTCCGCACGGCGCACGCCATGCAGCAGCGCGCGCGACATCATGTAGCGCGCCAGCGCATGCCAATCCTGCGCCGGGAATAGATTGCCGAGCGACGCGATCACCGTCTCCTCGACGCCGTAGCTGCGCGCGGCGAGCAACGATTCGGTCAGCAGCGCCTCCATCCCCTTGATGACGACGCTGCGGCACATCTTCGCGGCGGACGCCTGGCCGATGCGATTGCTGAAGACTTCGGCGCCGCTGAAGCCGAGCTCGCGCGCCAGCGGCGCAAACGCTTCGGCATGCGGCCCGCCGAGCAGGATCGGCGATGCGATGCGCTTCGGATGGATGGGCGACATGATTGCCGCTTCGACGTAGCGCCCGCCGGCCGCTGCGATGATCTCGGCGACCTGCTGCTTGACGCCTGGCGAGACGGAGTTGAGATCGAGGAAGTACGTCCCCGCGTCGAGATGGGGCGCGACGGACTGCGCTGCAGCCACATCCTGCGCCGCCGTCACGGCGCTGATCACGACCGTCACACCTTGCGCGATGTCGCGCGCCGCTTGACCGATTCGGACTTGCGCCTCGCGCGCCGCTTGCGACACGGCGCTCGCCGCATCCGCAAGCTTGAGATCCCACACGCTGATCTGCTCCACGCCGCGCGCGCGCAGATCCGCGGCGAGCGTCTGGCCGACCTCGCCGAAACCCAACAAACCGATGTGCACGTTCCGGCTCATAGCGGCCACACCTTCGAGGGCACGAACACTTCGCCGCTCATGAGCTTGCGCGCGGTACGCAACAGCGCGGCACGGCGCACGTTCACGTTCCCGCCGGCGGCGTCGACCTCCATCTCGACGGTGAAAAAACCCGTTGGATGCTCGACTTCCACGCGCTGCGCGGCGCCCGAGCGCTCGATGCGCGCGATGCCCTCGGCCACCGAGCCCGGCACGAGGCACGCCGTTGCCACGCTCACTGCACCGAGCACCCCGATCGCTTCGTGGACACGATGCGGAATGAACGTGCGCGTCGTGATCGACCCGTTGCCGCGCGGCGGCGAGATCAGGCACATCTTCGGCACCGTCTTCTTGGCGACGTCGCCGAGATTCATGCGCGGACCGAGCTCGAGGCGAATCGCTTCGATGCGCGCCTTGAGCTGCGCATTCGCTTCGAGCGCGTTGGGCGCTTCATCGCCCGACAAACCGAAGTCCGCCGCCCGCAACAAGACCACCGGCATGCCGTTGTCGATGCACGTGACCTCGACGCCGGCTACGACGTCGCGCGCATTGCCCGTCGGGAGCAAGGAGCCGCAGCTCGAACCTGCGACATCGACGAATTCGATCGGTACGGCAGCAGCCGTGCCCGGCACGCCGTCGATGCGCGCATCGCCTTCGTACTCGACGGCGCCGTTCGGCGTCGGCACGTACGCGATCGCAATGCTGCCGGTGTTGACCATGTGAATGCGCACCGGCGTCGTGGCGCCAGCGATCGGGACGAGCCCCTGCTCGATGGCCCATGGTCCCACACCCGCGAGGATATTGCCGCAGTTCTGCGAATCGCTTACTTCCGCCTTATCGACGGCGACCTGCAGGAACAGGTAGTCGACATCGGCCTGCGGCAGGCTCGACTTGCGCACGATCGCCACTTTGCTCGTGAGCGGATGCGCGCCGCCGACGCCATCGATCTGACGCGCGTCGGGCGAACCGAACGCGGCGAGCAGCACGCGATCGCGCAGCTCACGGTCGCTCGGCAAGTCGCGCTCGTGGAAGTAGAGCCCCTTCGAGGTGCCGCCGCGCATCAGCGTGCAGGGAATCGCTCTCAACATGCGTTCGCTCAGCGGCGCTCAGACGTACCGCAAGCCCTTGGCGGCCAGCTTCTCGCGCATGTTGTAGATGTCGAGACCGAGCTCGCCCGCCTTGAGCCGCGCCCGCACGGCCGCTTCGCGCTGCTCGCGCGCGGCACACTTCTCGACGACCTCCTTCGCCGTCTCGCGCGGCACGACGCAAACGCCGTCGTCGTCGGCCACGATCACGTCGCCGGGACGCACGGCCGCACCCGCGCAGACGATCGGCACGTTGACGCTGCCGAGCGTTTCCTTGACCGTGCCTTGCGCCGACACGTAACGCGACCAGACGGGAAATTGCATGGCGGTGAGATCGCGCACATCGCGCACGCCCGCTTCGATGATGAGACCTTTGACGCCGCGCGCGACGAGCGAGCAGGCCAGGAGCTCGCCGAAGTAGCCCGCGTCGCACGCCGAGGTCGGCGCCACGACGAGAATATCGCCCTCGCGGCACTGCTCCACGGCGACATGGATCATCCAATTGTCGGCCGGCGGCACGCTCACGGTGACTGCCGTGCCGGCGATGCGCGCGCCCGAGAAGATCGGACGCATGTATGGCGCCATCAATCCCGTGCGGCCTTGCGCTTCATGGACAGTGGCCACACCGAAGCCCGCGAGCGCTTCGACGACTTCCCGCTCGGCCCGCTCGATGTTCTGAACGACGATGGACATGGCTCTCCTCTCGATCCGAGGCCGCTTATTTTCCTCGCCCGCGGCACGCCGGGCTCATTTGAAAATCGCCCCGCGCCATAAGATTTTGCTATTCGCAGGAATCGGAGGGAAAAACGGCGACATGCGGCCGCACGGCGAGCGCCGAACTGCCACGCGCACGACGCCATAAGCCGCATGAGAGCCGCACGGGCGTGCGCCCCGTGCGCAAAGGAGTGCCGCGGCGTCTGGCGCAACGCCTTCCATGGCTGCGGTTGCGCCAAATGCCGCGTTAGATGCGATGTTCGTGAGTCGTCAGCGCTGCATCGCCGCGCGGTAGCGAGCGCGGGCTTCGGCAAGCATCGGCTCGACATCACGAGGCAGAATCAACCGCTCGCGCACGAGCTCTTGAGCAGCGCGCGCCACCGCCTGCACGTACGCTTCCTCCGAAGCGTAGCGCTCTTCGATCGACACGCGCGGGTCGTTGCGCGCCGCGCGCTCGGCTTTCGTGGCCGGCAGCGGGATCGACGAGCCGCGCGCCATGCACAGGTCGCCGGCGCCGAACTCCGGCTTGCGCAAGCTCCAGCCCACATTCGTCGCAAGCGGCGCGACGACGTACGGATGACGCACGCCGCCGATCATCTGTCCGTCCGCGTCGACTTGCGGCACGAGCACCGGATAGTCGGCGATCGGCAGCGGCGGCTGTTGCGTGAAGTCGTAGAAGCGGCGGATCGAGAAGGCGCCGGTATAGGCGATCTCGGGCAAGCGCGGGAACGCATAGGCATCGCGCGCCACGAGCTCGCCGCGCGCCACCGTCGGATAACGGCTTGCCGGCGGCGCCTCGTCGGCGACGACCCAACGCTCGAGCGCGACGAACAGCGCCCGCGCAAAGCTTGCCCACTCGACGCCCGAAGGACGTTGCACCGCGCAGAGCGGCGCGGGCTCGTCGAGCCGCGGCACCGCATTGTGCTCGGTGCCGGCAAAGGCAAAGACGCGCACGTTGTCCGGCATCACGAGATCGCGGCCGCTCGTATCGACGAAAGTGAGCGTGCCGCCGTGCCAAAGCTCATTCTCCGAATCGAGATGAATGATGCGCGGGCACGTTCGCGTTGCCTGACAACGCGCAAGCAAGCCGTCGGAACGGCGGCTCAGCACGTCGTAGGTCACCGGATAGCTGAACGGGAACTCATCGCCACGCAGGCCCCAGCTCGTGTGCTGCGAATCCTTCAGACCCGGCCGCGTGAACGGCGAGTTGACGGAGTTGCGGCCGGCGCCCGAGATCATCGCCATCGCGCCGTCGAGCACGATCCGCCCGGCTTCGTCTTCGTTGAACTCGCTGATGAGCTCCTTGATCGTGCGGCCCGTCTGCGATGCGCCGAGCCCGATCGTGTGCTCGATGAAGGGCCGCTCGCGCACGCGCAAGGGATTGTCGCCGGCATTGCTGTAACGCAGGAACGACACCAGATCGCGCATCGACGCCAAGCCGAGCCCGTACACCACCGGATCCTTCGCCTGATAGACGAGCTCGTACAGCGCGCCGGCGCTCGCGCCTTCCGGCTTCTTCACTTCGATGCGCCACTCGTCGAGGAAGCGCCAATGCGATGCGGGCACCACGCGCGATGCTTCGTTGTCGTTCTCGCGCGTCAGCAGATACGCGCCGCCGTCGAGCGTGGCGGCAGGATACGTGAGATAGCCGACGAAGCTGGCTTCGGTGACGACGTTGAAGAACTGCTCGCGCGTCGTCGCCACGACGCTCGATCCGTCGCGCTCGCGCGCGATCGGCAACCGCGCGGTCAACAGACCATCGCCCGGCTTGCGCGGCAGTCGGCTGCCGAGCGCCACCGCCATGCCCGGCGCATCCTGCAACGGATACTCCGCCTGCCAACCGCTCATTACGTAGGTATAGCCGGCTTCGAGCAAGAAGGCGTCGCCGGCATCTGCTGCGCTGAGGAAATCGCCGCGCCCACCTGAGGCGCGGTTGAGCAGCGCCGGGCCGAGCGGCCGGCCGCGGTTGACCATTTCGTAGACGAGCCGGCGATTGCCGCGCTCGAGATCGACGGGCTTGAGAATGAGCACGTCGGTGTCGAATGCAACGCGCCCGTCGTCTCCGACCGGCGCGCGATGGATATTCGCAAGCCCCGCATTCACCGGCAGGCGCGGATCGACACGGAAATGCGCGACGGCACGCACCAGCTCGTAAGAGCCCACCTTGCCGAATTGCTTGCCCTCAAATGCCGGCTCACGCGCGATGACCTCGAGCTTGACGAGCTCGCCATGCGCCGCCGCCGAAGCAAGCGCGAGCGCCGCTGCCGCGAGCGCCTTGGCAACCTTACCTGCAGGAATGAATCGAGTGTGAGGCTTCATTGGTTCTGGAGTCGTTCTTGGATTGAAGCACGCGCACCGACCGCGTCATGGACGAACACGGTCAATGCGGACGGGTCCACATGTTCCAACGATGTGCACGCCGGCGCAAATCGCAGACTCCTGCGCATGCGCACGAGCAGCACAGGTTTGCTCGCCGAAGCTTACGCGTAGTGCTTGCCAGACTGCGCACGCGTCGACGTTTCTTGACGGGACGGCATGTTCACGGGACGGCGTCCTGCATACCGACAACGTCTTGCCGGCATAAGCATCTCATATGGTTGCGCTCACATAGCGACGCGAAACGATCCGTTGATTGGTTTCCTGCAGGTGACGCGTCAAGAAGTTTCTTGCGCGTCTTTCGCAATCCGGTGAGTCGGCGTATCGTTGAGGTCACAAACTATTTGAGCGCCGCAAGCACGGCGCATCCGCAACAGGGGGATGAAGATGACCGCCAACGTTAGCTCCGCCAGCAAGGGCGGATCGCGCCTGCTGCGCGCGAGCATTGCCGCAATCCTGGTCAGCCACGCGTTCGTACCGGCCGCTTTCGGCCAGTCGCAAGACGACGCGGACCTGTCCGAAATCGTCATTACGGGCAGCCGCATCCGCGGCGTCGAGTCGACGGGCTCGAACGTCATCGCGCTTGATCGCGATGTGATCGTCGAAACCGGCGCGCCCACCACCAGCGACTTGATCCGGCGTCTGCCGCAGGTCGTCGGTCTCGGCGCGTCGGAAACGGCAACGAGCGCTCAGAACGGTGCAGCGAACGTCACGCGCGGCGTCTCCATCAACCTGCGCGGCATCGGCTCGAATGCAACACTGGTGCTGTTCAACGGCCGCCGCATGCCGCCGGCCGGCACGCAAGGACAATTCACCGACGCTTCGGTCATTCCGACGATCGCCCTCGAAAGGCTCGAAGTCGTCGCGGACGGCGGCTCGGCGATTTACGGCTCCGACGCCGTGACCGGCGTAGTGAACCTCGTGACGCGCCGCGACTTCGAAGGCGCCGAAACGACGGCGCGCTACGGCGTTGCGGACGGCTACTACGATTGGTCGATCGGACAGATCGGCGGCGTGCGTTGGCAGAGCGGTCGTGCGATGGCGGCCGTCGAGCACACGTATCACAGCGCGCTCTCGGGCATGGATCGCGACTTCTATACCTCCGATCTGCGCGCCGCGGGCGGCAGCGATTTCCGTTCGCAGCAATGCGCACCCGGCACGATCCTGGTCGATGGCGTGCCCTATGCAATCCCTGCCAATTCCAACGGCACCAATCTCACGCCGGATTCGTTCACGCCTAACACGCGCAATCTGTGCGATAACTTGAAGCGCGGCGACATCATTCCGAACCTGCGACGCACGAGCGTCATGCTCTCGGCGGAGCAGGATCTCAGCGATGCGGTCACGCTGTTCGCCGAAGGCTTCTACTCGCGTCGCACGTTCGTGGTGCGCGAGCCGCAAGTCACCGGCAATCTCACGGTGACGAACGTCAATCCTTACTACGTGAACCCGACGGGCGGCACTGGTCCGATCACGGTGCAATACGACTTCGCGAACGACGGCGGTCTGCCGGCGAATCCGGGCACGGCCGAATCGTGGCAGGCGATGCTCGGTGCGCGCTTCGATCTCGGCGGCGATTGGAAGGGCGAGGCGTATGTGTCGCACGGCCGCAGCGACGACGAGGTGCGTCGCAGACAGAATCTGAACACGACGCCGGGCGGCATCAACGCTTACCTTGCGGAGTCCGATCCGAACATCGCGTTCAATCCGTTCGGTCCTGGCGGCATCTCCAATCCTGCAACCGTTGCCGCGATTCGCAATGGCCAGTTCGTCATTCAAGGCGACACCGAGCTCAGCGTGGTCGGCGTGCAAGCCGACGGCAAGATCTTCTCGCTGCCCGCGGGCGATGTGCGCTTGGCGGTCGGCGCGGAGTATCGCGAAGAAGTGCTCAACGGCCTGCTGCAATCCGGCTCGACGGTCGCGCCGGTGCTGGTGCCGAGCCACATCTCGCGCGATGTCACTGCCGTCTTCGCCGAAGCCTATGTTCCGCTCGTGCGTCATGGCGAACAGTCGGTCGATCTGTCGATCGCCGGACGCTACGAGGAGTACAGCGACTTCGGCGACACCTTCAATCCGAAGATCGGTTTGAGCTGGCGGCCGAGTCAATCGGTCGCGCTGCGCGGCAGCTGGGGCACGTCGTTCCGCGCGCCGGGTCTTGCCGAAAACGATCCGCGCTCGGGCGGCTACGGTCTCTATGGCGATACCCTGCCCTGCAACCATCGTCCGCCCGCGACGACCTGCTTCGGTATCGGCCTTGCCGGCGGCAATCCGGACGTGAAGGCGGAAGAAGCGACGACGTGGTCGGCAGGCATCGAGCTCACGCCCGTGGCATTGCCGGACCTGCGCGCATCGCTCACGTACTTCTCGGTCGACTACGACAATCAGATTCTCGCGCTGCGCGGCACGCCCGGACTGCTCACGAGTCCGATCTACGCGCGCTATCGCATCCTCGATCCCACGCCCGAGCAGGTTCGCGAGCTGATGGAGTCGGGGCTGCCGTTCAACAGCCAGATCAATCCGGATCTCGTGACCTACATTCAGGACGGTCGGCGTCACAACCTCGGCCGCACGATTGCGAAAGGCTTCGATGTGGGCCTGAGCAATGCCTGGTCGGTCGGTTCCGGCACGATCACCGCGGGATTGAACGGCACGTACTTCACGAAGCTCGCGACCGCCGCGGCGCCCGGCGCGCCGGAAGTCGACGTGCGTAACACGATCAACTTCCCGCAGAAGCTGCGCGCGCGTGGCGACATCGGCTGGCGCGGCGAGCGGTTGAGCGCGCTGGCTTTCGTCAATTACGTGAACAGCTACAAGCACACGGGCATCACGCCGGAGCGCACGATCGATTCGTACACGACGATCGATCTGCACGTCGGCTATGACCTGAGCGCGCTGTCCGACGGTCTTGCCGTCGCCCTCGATGTGTCGAACCTGTTCGACGAGGATCCGCCGTTCGTGAATCTCGCGGGCGGCTACGATTCGCAGTCCGCAAGCCCGATCGGACGGTTGGTGGCGATCAGCTTCCGCAAGTCCTGGTAACGACGTGACGGCGCCGGCAGCGTGCAATGCTGCCGGCGTCGCCGTCTTGGCATCGAGTAGACGCCTCTCGCCGCATTGCTCTCGCTGGTTGCCCGCCCCATAAGAAATTGCTATAGAGGCGGTCAGGAGTCATCCAGAGAGCGAGAGCCTTGAGTCCGAATCTGCGCCACGTCTACGTATGCCGCGTAGTGGCGCAGCTCGGCAGCATCAGCGCCGCCGCGCGGCACGTCCATTTGAGCCAACCCGCCGTCACGCAAGCGGTGGCAAGCGTCGAAGCGTTCTTTGCAGAACGCCTGTTCGTCCGCCGCAGTGCCGGCGTCACCCTGACCCCAGCCGGCGAAATCGTGCTGGCACGTATCGCGCGTGCGATCACGCAGTTGCAGGAGGCGCTCGCGGATCTCCTGCGCCGCCGCGGCCAACCGATCGACGACATGCAGCGGCTCGTCTGGCGCGTAACGAGTGCCCAGCTTGCGGCCCTCGCGGCCTTCGCCGAACACAAGGATTTCACCAACGCCGCACGCGCAAGCGGCATCGCGCCGCCGACGCTGCATCGTGCCGCACGCACGCTCGAGCGCACGCTCGAAGTGCCGCTGTTCGAGAAAACCAGCTTCGGCGTGCGCCCTACGCGCGATGCCGAAGCCTTCGCGCGGCGTGTGCGCCTCGTATTCGCCGAGCTCAACCAAGCACGTGCCGATGTCGATGCATTGCGGGGCGGCACCTCGGGCACGACGGTGATCGGCGCGATGCCGCTCGCGCGCAGCTTCATCGTACCGAGCGCGCTCATCGCCTTCGTGCGCAGCCATCCCGATCACTCGGTCTCGATCATGGAAGGTCCGTACGAGCATCTTTTCGCCGCGCTGCAAGCTGGCGAAGCCGATTTCTTGATCGGTGCGCTACGTCCGGCTGCGACCGACGTGCAGCAGGAGCATCTGTTCGACGATCCCCTCTCGATCGTCGTACGCGCGGGACATCCGCTCGCAAGCCGCAAGCAGCTGCGTCCCGCCGACCTCGCCCGCTATCCGTGGATTGCGCCGCGACGCACCTCGCCGCTGCGCACGCAATTCGATGCGCTCTTCAAAGCGGCCGGCCTCGCGCCGCCCGCGCAGCCCGTGCAGTGCAATTCGCTGATTGCAGCGCGCGCACTGCTGCTCGAAGGCGATTTTCTGATGCTGTCGTCGGTTCACCAGATCCACTACGAGCTGCGCGCAGGCATGCTGGTGGCGCTGCCTCATCCGCAAGGCCGCGTGGTGCGCGCCATCGGGCTGACGATGCGCCGGAATTGGCAGCCGACCCGCGCGCAAGTGCGTTTGCTAGACCTGATCCGCGAGCGCGCGCAGCGCTACGCCGTGCAGAAATAAGGCTCGCCGGGCACTGCCCGGCGAGCCTAGCGGCTTTAGAAGCGACACTCCGCCGAGAGGAACCAGTTGCGCGGCCGCGCGTAAATGGCCTCCGCGTAACCGGCCGAGGTGCTGAGCGAAGAGTTGCCCGCCACCTTGTAGTCTTCGTCCGTGAGATTGTTGATGCCGGCACGGAACCGCCAATCGGAGAGCTCGAGCGTGAGCGAGGCATTGACCACCGTCACCGATTCGAGCTGCGCCACTTCCACCGAGTTCGCCGCATCGAAGAACTGCTTGTCGGTGTACGAGATGTTCACGCGCGGCGTGAGCGAAGCGCTGCCGAGCACGAACTCGTAGCCGATGCCGACATTACCCTGCCACTCAGGGGTGAACGGCAGGCGGTTGTCCGGTCCGACGGTCTGCGTCGTGCCCGGCACTTCGGCGATCTCTTTGAACTCGTTGTCGAGATAACCGATGCTGCCTTCGATCAAGAGCGCGCCCGGCGCGTACGTGAACTCGAGCTCGGCGCCTTCGATCTTCGACTTGCCGGCATTGAACAGGAGCGGCACCACACCGAGACGGTAGGTGAGCTGCATGTCGTCGTAGTTCGTGCGGAAGATCGCACCGTTGAGACGGAAGACATCGCTCAGCTGCGACTTGAAGCCGAGCTCGTACGTCGACGCACGCTCCTCCGCAAACGACACCGGCACGTTGTCCGGCGGCGCGTTGTTGTAACGCTGATTGAAGCCGCCGCTCTTGAAGCCCTGCGACCAGCTCGCGTACGCCATGAAGTTCTCGTTGAAGCGGTACTGAATGCTCGCCGAGCCCGTCGTCGAGTCGTACTTGTTCTTGAACGGCTGACGCAGGATGTTGAGCCCCGGTCCAGGCACGCCCGGCTCGTTGTACGTCGTCGGAATCACGAGCGGGGCAGTGAACGGCGTCAACGTGAACGAGACGATGTCGATCTGCTTGTTCTCCTCCGTGTAGCGCACGCCCGCGCTCAGGCTGAGCGCATCCGTCACGTTGAACGTCCACTGCGTGAACGCTGCCCAGTTGTCGTTGTCGACCACGGCAAGCTGGTAGTCCATCGAGCCGGGCACGGCGCCGGATGCGACGAGCGGCGGCGGCGCTGCGAACGGCACAAGCAGCAGGTCGGAGATGCTCTCCTCGAAGTAGAACAAGCCCGCCACACCCTGCACGCGGCCGAAGTCGAACAGCGTCTGCAGCTCCTGGCTGAGCTGATTGCCGTCGCTGCTGTAATCGGTGTGCAGCACGAGCAGCGCGGTGTTGTCGGCGTCGCGGCTGCCGTGCCACTTGAGCTCGCGATAGGCGGTCACCGACTTGAGCGTCACCGCATCGCTCACGTCCCATTCGGCCACTGCCGACACGCCCCAGTTCTCGAGATTGCTCTTCGCCTTGGCATTGCCGCCGTTGGTGAAGTGCCCGAGCGACCAGGTCGCATCGTTGGCGCAGCGCGGATCGACGACGTTCTGCGGCACCGACGGCGGCGGGAACGTCGCGCCCGGGCAGCCGGCGTTGACGCTGATCGCAGCCGGAAATGCCTGCGTGCCGTTGATGGCCACGAAGACGAACGGCGAGCCGTTCTCGTCTTCCTTCGTGTAATCGCCGCGCAAGGTGAGCGTGAAGGCAGCTGACGGTTCCCAACGCAGCGTGCCCTGGAAGGTGTACGTGTCCTCATCGCCGAGATCGAGGCCGTCGTATACGCGATGGACATAGCCGTCGCGCTGGCGCATGCCGGCCGACACACGCGCGCGCAGCGTGTCGGAGATCGGCAGGTTGAGCGCGCCGAATGCCTCGCGCAGATCGTCATCGCCGATGCCGACGCGCACGACGCCGCCGAATTCTTCGCCGGGCAGCGTGGTCGTCAGGAGAATCGCGCCGCCGATCGTGTTGCGGCCGAACAGCGTGCCTTGCGGACCGCGCAGCACTTGCACGCCGGCGATGTCGCGGAAGTCCATCGCGCCGCCCACCGAGCGACCCATGTAGACATCGTCGATGTACAGGCCGACGCCGGGATCGACGCCGGAAGAGCCGTCGCTCTGACCGATGCCGCGGATGTACACCTGCGCCGCCGCATTGTTGCCGGTCAGCGGGCCGTAGCTCGCGAACTGCAGATTCGGCGCGACCTGATCGAGATCTTCGGTGCTCGTGATCAGCTGACGCTCGAGCGCTTCCGCCGTGAACGCCGAGATCGCGATCGGCGTGTCTTGCAACGACTCTTCGCGCTTACGCGCCGTGACGATGATTTCTTCGAGCGCCGAGGTGGACTCGGCCGCTTGCGAGGCCATCGGCAACGTCACCGTCGCAACGCCGCCGAGCGATGCAGTCCACAATGCCACGCTCGATACCGCGAGCGATGCTCGCACCGGTGCAGCCTTGAACCGACGACTCATGTGCTCCCCCTTCTCTTCCTTTGCTGTGGTAATTGCCTGCAATGTGTCCGCCCGCGCCGCTCGCGCGCACGCGGTTACGGTCCCTTGATCAGGATCCTGTCGGCGCGAACCTGCACTGAAAGCTGCGTGTCGCGTTCCAGGAACGCGATCAATGCGCTCGGGTCGTCCGCTTGAAAGACGCCGGTGATGCGGCGCGCGCGTGTCGCGGCGCCTTCGACGATGAGAGGCCGCTCGTTGTAGCGGTTGAATTCGCTGGCGATGCGTTCGAGCGGCTCGTCGCGAAACACGAGCCGGCGCTCGCGCCAGGCGACGACGCTGTCGATATCGACCTTGCGCGGTGCGGCAAGCGCACCGCCGGCGGCGACTTCGAGCTGCTCGCCCGCCGACAGGCGCGCGGTCGCGTCCGCGCCGCCGCCCGCAAGCGCCACGTGGACGGCGCCGGAGACGACCGAAACCGTCGTCGCATCGCGCCGATGCACGTTGAATTCCGTGCCGATCGCCTGCACGACGACCGGCCCCGCCTTGACGCGGAACGGCCGCGCGGGATCGTGCTCGACGGCAAACAATGCTTCGCCCTGCGTCAGCTCGACTTCGCGCGCATCCGCCCGAAACCGCACGAGCGCGCGCGAGCGCGTGTTGAGCGTGACGATCGAGCCGTCGCTCAGCTTCACGATGCGCTGCTCGCCGACGTCGGTGCGATACGTCGACCCATAGCGATCGATGCCGATCCAACCGAGCGCGACTACGGCCACGCACGCGACCGCTGCGGCAATCCAACGCAGCGAACGCGATCGACGCACGCGCACCGGCGCGCGCCGCGGTACGACATCGAGCGGCTGCACGTTGGCGCGAGCGCGCGCCACGAGCTCTTCGACTTCGATGCGCCGCGCTTCATCGAGCCCGTCGAGGGCATTCCACAATGCGGAGGCGAACAGAAATTCTTCGATGTGACGCGGCGATGCGGTGAGCCAGGCGGCAAAGGCGCGCAAATCGGCGTCCGCCGCTTCGAGCTCGATCAGCCATTCGGCGGCCTCTTCCGCAATGCGTCGGTCGGTCGAGTTGTGCCAAGCGCTTCTCACGACTTTCACCCCCGGCTGGTACCGACCGGCGCCTCGTGCCCCATCGCCTCGCGGCACATCGCGACGGCACGCGCGAGATACTTCTTCACCGTGTGGACCGAGATATCGAGCTCGCGCGCGATCTCTTCGTAGGACAAGCCGTCGCGCTTCCGCAGCACGAGAATCGCGCTGTAGAGCGGCGGCAGCCGTTCGAGCAGCGCGCCGATGCTCTGCTCGTCGCCGAGACGCTCGTCCTGCAGCTGCGCCGGCGCTTCGACCGCTTCCGCAGCTTCCTCGAGCACCGTCGAATCGAACGTCACGACCTCGCGCTGCTCGCGTAGGCGCAGCTCGTACACGAGATGCGTCGCGATGCGGTACAGGTAGGCGCGCGGCTTGCGCACGAGGCTGTCGCGTTCCACCCGCAAGAGCCGCAAGTACGCCTCCTGCGCGAGATCCTGCGCCTCTTGCGAGCTGCGCAAGCGGCGCATCAGGAACCGATGCAGGTCGGCGTGATACAGCTCGCACGCCGCCCCCGCGAGGGTGTCCTGTCGCCCGCTCCTGATCGATTCGCCCTTCGCCACCTGGCGGTTCCCCAACCGTATTGGTCCTCTAGTGAGTATGATGGTCGGGACGGCCAAATGGGGTACTTGATTGCGCAACGGCGCCCACCTGGCGACGGAGGGACCCCGTTTTGGCACCGGAGCACTCTATAGTTCGAATGGCCGAAGCGCGCGCGGGACGCATATATAAGGAGACGGCAACCGAACGGGCGAGCCTGCGCAGCCAAGCGCGCAGCCCGTGCGGCGGCTTCGGCAAGGGGGAGCGCGCGTTCATGACATCGATTCGCGCGGCGCTGGCAGTGCTGTGCGCGCTGGGTGCCGGCATCGCCCATGGGGCGGACCTGGCGCGCACGACCGGCGACCGGCTCGTCGAGCTCGCGCTGGAGCCGCAGCCGCTCGCGGAGGCGCTGAATCGTCTCGCGGCCACATGCGGCCTCGAGATCGTGTTCTATTCGAGCGCCGTCGACGGGCTGACCGCCCCGGCGCTGAGCGGCACCCTGCCCGTGCGCGAGGCGCTCGAGCGGCTGCTGAGCGGCACCGCGCTCGAATACGAGTTCATGGATACCAAGCGGATTGCCATTCGCGAACGGGCTGCGCCTCCGCGAGCGGACGACTCTGCGAACGATCGCGCTCGCACGGACACGCCTGCAACGCGCGGCTCGAGCGCGGCGGACCGCTTCGCCGGCCGCGAGCAACGCCCTGCGCACGAGCTTGAAGAAATGATCGTCACCGCGCGCCGGCGCGAGGAAAGCCTGCAAAGCACGCCGGTGGCCGTGAGCGCATTCAACGGCGCTGCGCTCGAGCTGCGCGGCATCCATTCGACCGATGCGCTCACGCAATTCGTCCCGAATCTGCAGCTCGACGGCGCTGCGCCGCTGAGCGGCGCGACCTACAACGCCACGGTGTTCATCCGCGGCGTCGGGCAGAACGATTTCGCGATCTTCTCCGACCCGGGCGTCGCGGTGTACTTGGACGGCGTCTATCTCGGGCGCTCTATCGGCGGCATTTTGGATCTGGTCGATCTCGAACGCATCGAAGTGCTGCGCGGACCGCAGGGCACGCTGTTCGGCCGCAACACGATCGGCGGCGCCGTGAACATCGTGACGCGCGCCCCCGAAGATGCCTGGCAGGGCGAGCTCTCGCTCACCGCGGCCAATCTCTCGCGGCGCGAGGCCCGCGTCACGCTCAACATGCCGCTTGCGGAAACGTTCGCAACGCGCCTGACGGCTGCGACATTGCAGCGCGACGGCTATGCGACGCGCCTCTCCGCCGGCGATGCGCTCGGCGACAAGGACGCCACGCTCGTGCGGCTGCAAGGACTCTGGCAGCCCTCGACGCGGCTGTCCGCCAAGCTCGCGCTCGATACGACGCGCGTGCGGCAGCACTCGGCTGCGCTCACGCTGCTCGACGTCGCCTCGAGCGGCGTGCCCTTTCTCAATCTATACAACCAGCTCGTGGCGCCCGGGCTCGGCATCGTGGCGCCGAGCGGCGCCGCTGCGCTCGATGCATCGTGGATCACCGACGATCTCGATACCACGTACGCCACCGGCCCCAGCGTCAACGATCTCGATTCGTGGGGCGTCTCGCTCGATGTCGAAGCGCAGCTGCAACACTCGCATCTGCGCTCGCTGACCGCTTGGCGCGGTCTCAAGGCCGTCTTCGCACGCGACGGGGACAACACGCCGTTCCCTTATCGCGAGACATTCAACGACGATCGGCAAGAACAGCTCAGCCAGGAGCTGCAATGGTCCGGCACCAGCTTGGAGCGCCGCCTCGAGTGGCTGCTCGGCGCGTATCTGTTCGAAGAACGCGCACGCGAGCGCGGGCGTGCGACCTTGGCGATGGGACTGTACGAGGTGCTCGCAAGCCTCGATCTTGCCGAGGGCCAAACCTGGTGCGGCTTGCCCGGCCCGAATCCGCGTCCGAGCACGGCTTGCCCGCCGGCGCTGCGCTTCGGCGGCGCTGCCCATCACGACAACAATGTGCTCGCCGATCTCGACGTCGACCTGTACACGCAAGTCGCCAACCGCTCGTTCGCCTTGTTCGGCCAGAGCACGCTCAGGCTCAATGCTCAGTGGAGCCTGACGGCGGGATTGCGCTGGACGCGCGATGAGAAACAAGTCGATCTCGAACATCGCCGCCGCGCGAGCAACGTGCACATCGTCGGCGCACCCGGGCACCCGCAACGTTTCCATGCAGGCTGGTCGCAAATTGCGCCCAGGCTCGGCCTCGAATGGCAGCGCACGCCGGACATGCTGCTTTATCTCGCCTACTCACGCGGCTTCAAGAGCGGCGGCTTCAACGGACGGCCGCTCGTCGATGCGCACGAGGCGAGCACGCCGTACGATCCGGAAGTGGTCGACAGTTACGAGCTCGGGCTCAAATCGCGTCTGTTCGACGGCCGCATGACGATGAACGCGGCATGGTTCCACAACACGTACCGCGACATGCAGCTGTCGATCAATGCGACACCGCAGAACTTCGTGCGCAACGCAGGCACCGCCCACATCCGCGGCGCGGAGGCGGAAGTCGTCGCCCGCATCACGCCGCTCGTCGATGCGAATCTCGCGCTCGGTTATCTCGATGCGCGCTACACGCGCCTCGATCCTCAGCTTGCCACGCTCCAGCCGCCGCTCACGCTCGAGAAGGCCTTCGTCAAAGCACCCGACTGGAATGTCTCGCTCGGTCTACAGATTCAGGTACCGATGCGCGTCGGCACCCTGCTCGTGCGCGGCGACTATGCTTACAAGAGCACGACCTATCACGACGTCTTCAACGATCCACGCCTCATACAGCCCGCGCACGGCGTGCTCAATGCGCGCGCCGTGTTATCGCCTGCCGATGCGAACTGGGATGTGACGCTTTTCGGCGCGAACCTCACCGACGAGCGCTACCGCTTGTCGGGCAATTCGAGCATCGCCTTCGGCCTAGCCGAAAGCACGTTCGCGGCTCCGCGCGAGCTCGGTCTCACGGTACGACTTCGGTTCTAACGCAAACGGAACAAAAGGGCCTCATCTCATTCACGGCATGCACAGCCACCGGAAGGTAGAGCATCCGTCCGTCAAATCGTCTTCGCCAACGCCTCGAGCTGACGCGCCGTCTTCGTCCAACCCGCTTCGAAGCCCATCTCTCGATGACGCTTCAGCGTCTCCTCGTTCCAGTGGCGCGCGACGGCGCGATAACGCGTCTTGCCGCTGCCGAGATCATCGAACGTGATCTCCGCGATCATGAAGGGACCTGCCGGCCGGAAATCCGGCGTCACCGCATCGGTCGTCACGATCTTCCTGTTCGGCACGACCTCGAGATAAATACCGGTGTTCGGATACTCCTGCCCTTCCGGCGAAGCCATCACGAAGCTCATGCCCACCCGGACGCGGCTCGATATCGACGCTCTTGATCGTCCACGGCGTGGGCGCGAACCATTTCTTCAAGAGCTCCGGCTCCGTGTAGCAACGAAAGAGCTTGTCGGCCGGCGCATCGAGCACGAGCTCGATAAAGAGTTCATGTGTCATGACTGCCCTGTTTTCGCTGAATTCACCGTGTCGCCACCTGACGTCGGAGCCGACCGGCGGCACCCGATACAAGGACGTCGAGCATGGCCGGAGCCCGACAGTCTCAGCAACTGGAGCGGATCGCGTCCAAGGACGCCGCTTTTGTCTTCTACGTCATTCGACCCGTACGCAACCGCGCCCGAGCCCGGCATAATGCTCCGCGAAGAGGGAGCATTGGCCCACAAACTCACGCACGGAGATTCCGGCAGTGCGTTTCGGAACGCTCGCCATCCTCGCCGGCTGCGGGCTCGCCTCGCTGACGCTCGGCAGCGTCGTGCTCGCGCAAGCGACTGCTGAAAGCGAAACGTTGAGCGAGATCGTGGTCAAAGGTCAGCTGTTGCCTTCCGAGGCAACGGCCTATAGCGCTACGCTACTGACCGCCGAGCAGATTCGGCTGCAAGCTCCTTCGAATGTGGATGAGCTGTTTCGCGCCGTGCCGGGCATGGCGGTGCGCGATTTGCAGCTCGGCACCGTCGCCAATGCCATCGTGATTCGCGGCTTCGGCAACGGCGGGCACGGCGGCGACCTCGGCGCCGTGATCGACGGCGTCCCCTTGAACGAAGCCATGTCGCATGCCGACGGCTACGTCGATCTGAACGTCATCATCCCGCTCGAGATCGATTCGTTCACCGTATTCAAAGGTCCCGTCTCGGCACTCTACGGCAACTACAATCGCGGCGGGCTCGTGCACGTGCAGACCCGCAAAGGCGGCGACTACGCGGCCTTCGATGCGTCGGTCGGCGCCTTCGACACGCTCGATGTGCAAAGCGCATATGGCCGCACGTTTTCGAATAGCGAGCTCAATGTCGCCGGCCGGCTCTATCTCACCGACGGCTACCGGCCCGCATCCGACACCCGGCGCGGCGCGTTCGCGGCACGGTGGTCCACGGCCCTGACGCCGTCGCTGCAAGCAGCGATCTCGGCGCGCTTGTTCCGCGGCGACAGCGACTCGGCCTCCTATCTCACCGCCGAGCAATTCGCCAGCGATCCGCAGGGCATCGATACGCGCGTGCATGACGACGGCGCGAACAAGGCGTTGCGCACGTTTCGCGCGGACCTCAATTACGACATCGCCGAGGATCTCAAGCTCCTCACGTTCGCATACGCCACGCATCAGAGCTTCACGCGCTGGTTCACGCGTCCGATCGACGCGACCACCTGGCGCCAGCGCGAAGAAACCTATGACCGCGAGGTGTACGGTGCAGGCGCGAGCTTCAACGGCACGGCGACGCTTGGAACCGTGGCCGCTCGCTACGTTGCGGGTGTCGAGACGTTTCGCGAAGCGACCGATTTCAGGTTCTTCGACGGATCCGACCGTCGCCGCCGCATGCAGCCTGCGCAAGCGGATCGTGCCACTGAGCTCAACAGCGTCTCGGCCTTCATGGAGCTGTCGGCCGATCTGCACCGCCTCGCGAGCGCATCGATCGGCTTGCGCGCGGATCGATTCACCGGCGGGTGCCGTCGTCGCGGTCCGGAAACCGGCTCGGATCCCTGCGGCGCGCTGGCTCCGGCAAGTCACGTCAGTCCGAAGATCGGTCTCAAATCGGCCGTGACGGATTGGCTGACATTGCGTACGAGCTGGGCCGAAGGCTTTGCGCTCGCAAACGGATTCGTGAAATACGCCGTCGGCGGTCAGCCGCTCGATGAAACCGTCTTTCGCCAGACGGAGATCGGCGCGCACGTTGCGCTCGCCGCCTCGCTCGACTTCGACATCGCTGCCTATCGATTGCGTTCGCGCGGCGAAGTCCGGACGGTCTCCCCTGGCGTGTACGAGAACTACGGCGCGACGCGGCGCGAAGGAATCGAAGCAAGCCTGCGCTGGTCGCCGTCCGAGCTCTTCGAGCTCGCGGCGGTTTACGGGCTCACGCAGACGCGCATCGAACAGAATGCGGATGCGCGACTGCTCGGACTTGCCGTTCCGGGCGTACCCAAGCACACGGCAACGCTCGAAGCCGCGTTACGGCCGGTTGCAGGCCTCGCCATCGACGCGACGTGGCGCTACGTCGGCGCGTATCAAGTGGATGCGCTCAACACGCAGCAGGCGAGCAGCTACGGCTTGCTCGATCTGGGCATTGCCTATGTGCGCGCGGGCGAGCACCGTTATCGTCTTTATGCCCGCCTCGAGAATGCGCTGGACCGACGCTACGCGACTTCCGTTTCGCTCATCGGCGGCGAGCGTCTTTTCGCGCCCGGCGCGCCGCGCGTCCTGCGCACGGGCGTTCAGATCGACTTGTGACGCGCGGCGCTCACGCGGCCTCGACCGCAGAGCGCGCTCGCTGCCCTGCCGCTTCGATCGCCTGACGCACGAAGGCTTCGAGCTGCTGTTGCCGCGCCGGATCGGCCAGCGCGCCTTCGGACGTGAACGCGGTTGCCCCATACGGCACCGCGAGCTGATCGTCCAGCACATGCGCGCCCAAGTGTTCGAGCACTTGCCGCAAGTGCGGCAGCCCACGCACACCGCCGCTCGAACCGGGCGAGCTCGCCATGAGCGCGACGGTGCGATGCTTGAAACATGCGACATAGTCCTCGCCGTCCGTCGGCCGCGAGACCCAGTCGATCACGTTCTTGAGCAGCGGCGCAATCGAGTTGTTGTAGTTCGGCGAGGCGATCAGCCAGATCGGATGCCGCTTGAAGAGCGCACGTAGCTCGACGACATGTCGCGGCGTTCCGTGATGCGCTTCGTGATCTCCATCGTAAATCGGTAACGGATAGTCCTTGAGCTCGAGGTGCGTCACCTGCGCGCCGAGAGCACGCGCGACATCGGCGGCCGCGCTTGCGAGCTTGCGATTGAGGGACTCGGTACGGGTGCTTCCAGCGAATACGAGAATCTGAGGCTGAGAGGACATGTACTTTCGGTTTCATCGGCATCGACCGCAGCTACGCATGGCACGGGCGCGTGACGCTTTGTCTGAGTCGGGACCTTTCGGTCGAGTTGGGATGCGCGAGTGTAGATCGTGCCCGGTCACACGCTCAGTCGTCGAGCGGTAGCAAGCCGGTTACGTCGCAGTATCCGGTGTGCACCGCCAGCCCTGTGGCGCTCGTTCGCCCTGTCGCGACTTAATAATGGGAGCGTTACCTTTTCTACGAGAGCGTCACCTTTCGACGCATCGGAGCGTCAACCCACCGCAACGGCACCCGATCAAGACGATTCGCGAGCGATGCGGCCGGATCGGTCGTGACAGTGTCACGCCGGCGCTCAAGAAGCGGCAGGATAGTGTGCGCCACGTCTCAGATTAGAGCCACTAGAGCACGGCAAGCGTATTGGGTGTCTACGTCTATCGGCTTGCCCGACTGTCTTACGCCTTTGCCGTAGATAAAGCTACCGTTAACGCCCTATCTCCTTAGGGCCTTTGCGTAGGCATTATTCGGAAATGTCTGCGGAACTCTTGCAGCTGAACTTTACAGCGGAGGACGAAGTCACTGCCTCGGCGGTGATGCATTCTTCCGTGGGAGTCGCTATCAGCTCTCTTGCCGGTTCGCTGCAATACGCCAACAGCGTCTTCCTGCGCTTCTTCGACGCGGATCCCGAGCACTACGTCGGCGCCGACGTGCGGCGCATGACCGGCGGCTGCCTGCACGAAGATTTGCTCGCTGCCTGTGCGCGCGACGATGCGCCCCGGCAAATCTACGTACCGCTCAACACGCCCGACGGGCCGCGCATGCTCCTGTGCACGCTCAAGCGCGTCCTGCACGGCTCGATCCCGATGTACGTCTCGCTGATCGTGTACGACATCACGGAGGTGGCGGCCGAGATTCGCGAGCGCGTGCAAGTGTTCCGCAGGATGCTCGGCGAGCAAGGCATGCAGGGCGTTTGGAACTGGACCATGCCGATCAGCGCCGAACACCTCGGCGGCAATCCGATGACGTGGATGTCCGCCACCGAAAACCTGTTCGGCACGCGGCCGGTGCCCAAGACATTCGACGATTTCTTGCGCTGGATGATGCCGAGCTGCCGTGCACGGGTCGTCGAGACGCTCGAGCACGCGATCCGGACGCGCCAGCCGTATTCCATCGAATACCAGCTCATGGCGAGCGACGGCTCGGTGCGTCACATGCGCAGCTGCGGTCATTGCATCGAAGCGACACCGACCTCGCGCCCGCGACTCGTCGCCGTCGAGGTCGAGCTCGATGAACGCCACCGCTCCCGCACGCGCGAGCGCCACGATACGCTCGTCGATCATCTCGAGATCCCCGTCGCCTTCATCGATCGGCGCCTGCGTTACCGCTACTTCAATCCGGAGTATGTGTCGCTTGCCTCTCGGACCTGGGGCACCGTGCCGCAGCTCGATCAATCGATCCTGAGCTCGAGCACCGATCCGGCGCGCATTCGTCCGTTCGCCGGCGCCTTGCAGCGTGCGCTGGAAGGCCGGCTGAGCGTGGTCGAGAGCACCGTGCCAGGCGAACGCGAAGAAATCTGCGAATGGACCGATCTGCACTTGACGCCCATTCGCGACGAGACGAATGCCATCAAGGGCGCGATCGTCGTCGGGATCGACGTGACGCGGATCAAGCACGCGGAATTGCGCCGCCAACACCTCAAAGCCGAGCTCGAGCAGCGGCTCGAACGTCGCGCGGCGAACATCGACGCGGCGCACTTGGATCTGTGCAATCGAGTCGCGGCGATGTGCGACGAGCTCGCGAGCGAGCTCGCGCACGTCAAGGCGCTCGTCGAAACGCATCGCACCGATGAACGCTCGCAGCGCGCACGCGAGGCGCTGGCGCGCATCGAGCCGCAACTGCAAGGTCTCGCGCGGGTCGCGGCCGCCTCGCTCGGCGTGCCCAAGCGACGCCCGATCGACATGACTCGGCTGGTGAAGTCGCTGTAGCGCGAGCTCGACGACATGACCGAAGGACGTTCGATCGAGCTCGATCTCGAGCCGTTGCCCGATGCCTTGGCCGATCCTGCGCTCGTCAAACAGATCTGGCAGTGCCTGTTGAGCAACGCGATCAAGTTCACCCGCAGCGCTGCTGCGCCGCGCATTCGTGTGTGGTCGTCCACCGAGGACGGCGTCACGATCTGGTCGATCGCCGACAACGGCAGCGGCTTCGATCCGGCAAAGACCGACGCGCTCTTCGGCGCATTCGTCCGGCCTCGTCAGAAGCCGCAAGGCGTCGGCCTCAGCATCGCCTGGCGCGCCGTCACGCAGATGAACGGTTGGCTCTGGTGCGAGAGCACTCCGGGTCAAGGCGCGACCTTCCATTTCACGCTCGGCAGCCAGGAGTAACGTATGGACGCGGACCAGATCGTCGGCTCGTTCGGCGAGCCGCTCGCGCGCGACCCCGCATCCGTCAATCTCGACGTGCTCGATCGGCAGATCGGCTTCGTTGCTCGCCGTGCCCTGCTGGCGCTCAGGCGCGAGTTCGCGCTCGAGGTCCAAGCCAAACCGATCGTCTTCAATGCGCTCGTGCTCGTCGGCGCGAATCCGGGCATCGCGCAGTCGTCGCTCGCGCGCTCGCTCAATCTCGACAAGGGCACGGCCACGCATCTGATACAGGAGCTCGAGGACGCCGGTTGGATCGAGCGCAGGAGTCGGCTCAACGATCGGCGCCGCAAAGGCGTGTTTCTCGCGCCGAACGGCGTTCAGGAAGTCGCCCGACTCAAAGCGCAAGTTCAGCCGCTGTTCGATCGCATCAACGGGCTCTACAGCGTCGAAGAGCTCAATCAGCTCTTGTCGCTGTTGAACCGGCTCTTCGAGCACCTCGAACCTGGGATCGCAGAGTAAGACATTCGCGCCGCAGCGCTGGCGCGCTCTTCGATGCAGCTCGGCGCGCTAGCGCGCCGCCATCTCTTTCAACACCGCCACGAAGCGCGTCGCCACCGGGCTCCTGCGGTCGCGCACGCTCAAGAGGCCCAGCTCGACGCTGCCGGCGGGACCTGTCAAAGAGCGGTATTTGACGCCCGGCCGTTTCAAGTTCTGCACCGACTCCGGCACGAGGGCAAAACCCATACCGCTCGCAACGAGTCCCACGACGGTCTGCATCTGCCGAGCCTGCTGCGTCACCTTCGGCACGAAGCCGCTCGCCTGGCAGAGACTGATGATTTGATCGTACAGACCCGGCGCGATGTCGCGCGGCGGAATGATGAAGTGCTCGTTGGCGAGCGCCCTGAGCCGCACCGGACCTGTGCCGGGCACGAGCCGATGACCGACTGGAACGGCGAGCACCAAGCGTTCGCGGCTGACCGACTCGAACGCCAGATCCGCTTCGTTCACGGGCCCCAAACCGATGCCGAGATCGAGCCGGCCGGCGCGCAGCTCGCGAATCTGCGCATCGGTGGTCAGCTCGTGCAGTTGTACGTCGACCTTGGGATAGCGCTCGCGAAAGCGCTTGATGGCAGGCGGCAGGATGCCGTAGCCCGCGATCGAGACGAAGCCGACCGACAGCGTGCCGATGTCGCCCCGATCGGCCTGCTGCGCCTTGCTCTTTGCCTCATCGAGCCGGCGCAGAATCTCGCGCACTTCCTCGTAGAACGCCTCGCCCGCCTGCGTCAGGCTCACGCCGCGATTGGTGCGTTCGAGAAGCTGCACCCCGAGCTCCTCTTCGAGCATTTTCACGTGCACCGACAAGGGCGGCTGGGAGATGTGCAGCCGCGCCGCCGCGCGCGAGAAGCTGCGCTCTTCAGCGACCGCCTGGAAATACCTGAGCTGGCGCAATTCCACTATAGCGATTCCCTATATCGGGGTTCCGAATTCTGTATTTCTCAGTATAGGGGTTTCGGCGCACAATCGACGCCCGTTTGCTGCGCGCCGGGCTTCCGTATCGGCCTCGGCCAGCCCGCGCGCGCGTTTCCTCAAGTTCGAGACTCATCGCAGGAAGAGCCATGCATCCGCTTCGCTCCCGCATCAGCACCTCCGGCCGCAACATGGCAGGCGCCCGCGCGCTGTGGCGCGCCACCGGCATGAAAGACGGCGACTTCGGCAAGCCGATCATCGCCGTGGCGAATTCCTTCACGCAGTTCGTGCCGGGACACGTGCACCTGAAGGATCTCGGCCAGCTCGTGATCCAGGAGATCGAGCGCGCCGGCGGCGTCGGCAAGGAGTTCAACACCATCGCGGTCGACGACGGCATCGCAATGGGCCATGACGGCATGCTCTACAGCCTGCCCTCGCGCGAGCTCATCGCCGACAGCGTCGAGTTCATGTGCAACGCGCACATGGCCGATGCACTCGTGTGCATCTCCAATTGCGACAAGATCACGCCTGGCATGCTCATGGCCGCCCTGCGGCTCAATATCCCGACGATCTTCGTCTCGGGCGGTCCGATGGAAGCCGGCAAGACCAAGCTGGCGGAGAAGTCGATCAAGCTCGATCTGATCGATGCAATGGTCGCTGCGGCCGACAACAACGTGACCGAAGCGGACGTGCAGCGCATCGAGCGTTCGGCCTGCCCCACGTGCGGCTCCTGCTCCGGCATGTTCACCGCGAACTCGATGAACTGCCTGACCGAGGCTCTCGGTCTGTCCTTACCCGGCAACGGCTCGCTCCTCGCCACGCACGCGGATCGCGAAAAGCTCTTCCGCCGCGCCGGTCAGCTCATCGTCGAGCTCGCCAAGCGCTATTACGAAGGGGGCGACGAGCGCGTGCTGCCGCGCGCGATCGCCAACAAGACGGCGTTCGAGAACGCGATGTCGCTCGACATCGCGATGGGCGGCTCGACCAACACCGTGCTGCACTTGCTCGCCGCCGCGCAGGAAGGCGAAGTCGACTTCACGATGCGCGATGTCGACCGGCTCTCGCGCCGCGTGCCGACGCTGTGCAAAGTGGCGCCTTCGAGCCAGTACCACATGGAAGACGTGCATCGCGCCGGCGGCGTGATCGCGATCCTCGGCGAGCTCGATCGCGCGGGCCTCATCGACACGAGCGTCTCGACGGTGCACAGCACGACCCTTGCCGAAGCGATCGAGCGCTGGGACGTGCGGCGCACGAACGATCCGCAAGTGAAGGAATTCTTCCGCGCCGGCCCCGCCGGCATCCCGACGCAACGCGCGTTCTCGCAGGACTGCCGCTATCCCGAGCTCGATCTCGACCGCGCCAACGGCTGCATTCGCGAGGTCGCTTCCGCCTACAGCCAAGACGGCGGTCTGGCGGTGCTCTACGGCAACATCGCCGAGCGCGGCTGCATCGTGAAGACGGCGGGCGTGGATGAAAAGCTGCTCACGTTCCGCGGCCCGGCGATCATCTTCGAGAGCCAGGAAGCGGCCGTGGAAGGCATCCTCGGCGGCGCCGTGAAGGCGGGCGATGTCGTCATCGTGCGCTACGAAGGTCCGCGCGGCGGCCCGGGCATGCAGGAGATGCTGTATCCGACGAGCTACCTCAAGTCGCGCGGTCTAGCGAAGAGCTGCGCGCTCGTCACCGACGGACGCTTCTCCGGCGGCAGCTCTGGTCTGTCGATCGGCCATGTCTCGCCCGAAGCCGCCGAGGGCGGCGCCATCGGTCTCATCGAAACGGGCGACATCGTCGAGATCGACATTCCCAACCGTCGCATTCATCTCGCAGTCGACGACGAAGTGCTCGCGCGCCGGCGCGCCGCGCAGGACGCCAAGGGCTGGAAGCCGGCCATGCCGCGTCCGCGCAAGGTCAGCGCGGCCCTCAAGGCGTACGCCGCGCTCACCACGAGCGCCGATCGCGGCGCCGTGCGCAACAAGGCACTGCTCGGCGACTGACACGCCTCACCGCAGACGGCACGTCCGCTGGCGCGGACGTGCCGCGCAGATCGCGGCTGCCATTTGTATTGTTAATGTTTAATATCGCGCTTTCTCGAGGCAGCTCATGCGGCGTGGTTGCGCCCGCAACGATGCCGCGACCGCCGCAGGCGAGCGCCGGCTCGCGCAGCCCGACGAACCTGCCCACCCGCGCATGACGTGCGCGCTCGCTCGACAACGGTGCAAGGTCGCGTCGATCGAGCAGCGGCAGCGCGATGAGCCGATAAAGAACAGACATACAAGCTGAGTGGACGATGACCCAGTCGACGACGAATTCGCCCGCCTCTGCCGCGCAAGGGGCACGCCCGACGAGCAACAGACCGATCCGCATCGCGCTCGTCGGCATCGGCAAGATCGCGCAGGACCAGCACATCCCGGCGTTGAGGAACGACTCTTCCTACGAGCTCGTGGCCGCAGTCGGCCGCAGCCGCGGCATCGAGGGCTTGCCTCGTTTCGCGGACATCGCCTCGCTGGCGCAATCGGGTCTTGCGGTCGATGCAGTGTCGTTCTGCACGCCGCCGGTGGGACGCTATGCGATGGCGCGCGCAGCGCTCGAGGCGGGCTTTCACGTCATGCTGGAAAAGCCGCCGGGAGCGACCGTCGCGGAAGTCCACGACTTGGCTGAACGCGCCCGCGCACGGGGCCGCACGCTCTTTGCGACCTGGCATTCGCGCGAGTCGGCCGCCGTCGATCCGGCGCGCGATTGGCTCGCTCAGCGCACCATCAAGTCCGTGCGTACGGACTGGAAAGAAGACATCCGCCACTGGCATCCGGGCCAAGACTGGATCCTCGAACCGGGCGGATTCGGCGTGTTCGATCCCGGCATCAATGCCCTGTCGATCATGACGACGATCCTGCCCGAGCGACTCCGGGTGCAAAAAGCCACGCTGCACTTCCCGTCGAATCGACAGGCGCCGATTGCGGCGCAGATCGATCTCGTGCACGGCACCGACACGCCGGTCGTCGTCGAGCTCGACTTCCTGAAGACCGGGCCGCAGCAATGGGACATTCAAGTCGAGACGAACGACGGCACGCTGCTGCTGCGCGAGGGCGGACGCCGGCTCTTCATCAACGGCGAGGAGCGCGTCTCGGCCGAAGACCGCGAATATCCGCGGCTCTATCAGCGCTTCGCTGCGCTCGTCGCGGCCGGCGCGAGCGACGTCGACGTCACGCCGCATCAGATCGTCGCCGATGCATTCATGATCGGCCGACGCCTCGAGGCCGCTGCGTTCGAGTTCTGAGCGAGCGCACATGAGCCAGACCCGCGAGTCGCAGGCGCGCTACGTTCTCGGTGACTGGGGAACGAGCCGCCTGAGACTCTGGCTCGTCGAACACGAAGAAATCACCGCCACGCGCGCCGGACCGGGCATCGGTCGACTCACGACGACGCCGAGCGCCACGCTCGCCGAGCTCATTGCACCGTGGCAGTTGCCCGCTGCGCCGTTGCGCGTCGTGCTGTCGGGAATGGCCGGCTCGCGCACCGGCCTCATCGAAACCGACTACGTGACGGTGCCGGCCGATTTCCGCCGCTGGGCCGACGGCACGCAAACCACACGGATCGAAGGCCTCTCGATCGCAGTCGCCGCCGGCTTGCGCGACGACTCGCGCGCCGATGCGCCCGATGTCATGCGCGGCGAGGAAACGCAGATCTTCGGCGCGCTCGAGCTCGAGCCAGCGTTACAGCAAGGCACGCACCTGTTCGTCCTGCCGGGCACGCACAGCAAATGGGTCCGTGTCGATGACGGCACCATCACGCGCATCAGCACTGCCCTGACCGGCGAGCTGTTCGCGCTCCTGCGCGATCACTCCATCCTGCTCAAGACGGGCGCCGACGCGCGGCCCGATCCGACCGAGCAGGCCGCCGGATTCGCCGCGGGCGTCGCTCGATCGCGCGTGCTGTCCGAACGCTTGCTCAGTGCGTTGTTCACGGCACGCACTGCGCAGCTCCTCGCCGGGCGCTCGCATGCGTGGGCAAGCGGCTTCTTGTCGGGACTTTTGATCGGTGATGAGATCGCGGGTCAAAGCGCCCTGCAAGGCTGGCCCAACGACGTGGTGCTGATCGGCGCGTCGCAGCTCACGCGCCTGTACGAGCAGGCGCTCGGCGAGCACGACATCGACGCGCGACTCATCGACGGCGACACTTGCGCGCTCGCCGGCTTGCAGCAGCTTTACGACACCGTGCAAGGAGCACTTCTTTGAGCCTGAGCACTCAGCTTGCGAACGGCGCACCTGCGATCGTCGCGATCCTGCGCGGCGTGCAGCCCGATGAAGTCGTCGGCATCGCGCAAGCGCTCGTCGATGCCGGCATTCGCATCATCGAAGTCCCGCTCAACTCCCCGCAGCCGCTCGTCAGCATCGAACGCCTCGCGCAATCCTTCGGCACTCATGCGCTCATCGGCGCCGGCACGGTGCTAACGCCGAACGAAGTCGATGCCGTCGCGGCCGCGGGCGGCCGACTCATCGTCTCACCGAATACCAACCCTGTCGTGATCCAGCGCGCCCTCGAACTCGGCCTCGATGCGTTGCCGGGCGTGATGACGCCATCCGAAGCCTTCACTGCGCTCGGCGCCGGAGCGAGCCATCTCAAGCTGTTTCCGGCGAGCACGGCAGGGCCCGCACATCTGCGCGCATTGCGCGAAGTGCTGCCGACGACGTGTAAGGTGTGGGCCGTCGGCGGCGCAGGCGCAAGCAATCTCGCCGAATGGCTCGCAGCCGGCGCCGTCGGGATCGGCGTCGGCGGCTCGCTCTATCGCGCCGGCGCGAGCGCCAGCGCGGTGCGCGCCAGAGCAGACGAGCTGATCGCTGCCTGGCGCGCATGCTCAGTGTCTCGATAACGATAACCGGCACCTAGGTGCACACAAGAAGAGGCCACGAACATGCACCTGACGACACTCGACATCATCATCGTCATCGCCTACGCCATCGGTCTGTTCGCGCTCGCGCAATGGATCTCGCGCAATCGCGAGGGACGACGCAAGGACTCCGCCGAATACTTCCTCGCCTCCAAGAATCTACCGTGGTGGGCCATCGGCGCGTCGCTGATCGCCGCCAACATCTCCGCCGAGCAGATCGTCGGCATGTCCGGCTCGGGCTATGCGATCGGCTTGGCGATCGCATCGTACGAGTGGATGGCGGCGCTGACGCTCGTGATCGTCGGCAAGTGGTTCCTGCCGATCTTTCTCAAGAATCAGATCTACACGATGCCGCAGTTCCTCGAGCAGCGCTACGGGACGCGCATCCGCACGCTGATGGCGATCTTCTGGCTCGCGCTCTATATCTTCGTGAACCTGACCTCGATCATCTGGCTCGGCTCGATCGCCGTGACCAAGGTGGCGGGTGTCGATCAGAACGTCGCGCTCGTCGCGCTCGGACTGTTCGCCCTGCTGTATCAATTGCGCGGCGGCCTGCGCGCCGTCGCGATGACGGACATCGTGCAGGTGACGCTGCTCGTGCTCGGAGGTCTGACGATCTCGGGCCTGACGCTCGCGAAGATCGGCGACGGCGCAGGCATCGTCGCGGGCTTCAAGACGCTCGTCGAACGCGCACCGGATCACTTCCACATGATCCTGAGCAAGGACAATCCGTATTACAAGGATCTTCCGGGACTCTCGGTGCTGATCGGCGGCATGTGGATCGCCAATCTCAGCTACTGGGGCTTCAATCAATACATCATTCAGCGCGCGCTCGCTGCCAAGAGCCTGCCCGAGGCGCAAAAGGGCGTGATGTTCGCGGCGTACTTGAAGCTGCTCATGCCGCTCATCATCGTGGTGCCGGGCATCGCAGCCGTCGTGCTCGTGCCCGATCTCGCGCGGCCCGACGAAGCCTATCCGACGATGATGGGCTTGCTGCCCGCAGGTCTTGCGGGTCTTGTGTTCGCAGCGTTGATCGCGGCGATCATTGCGTCCACCGCCTCCAAGATCAACTCGGTCGCGACAATCTTCACGCTCGACGTCTACAACAAGTTCGGCGGCGACAAGACCGAAGATCAGCTCGTCCGAGTCGGTCGGCTGGCTGCCGTCGTCTCGATCGTGCTCGCCATCCTGACGGCACGCCCGCTCCTCGGCAGCTTCGATCAAGCGTTCCAATACATTCAGGAGTACACCGGCTTCTTCACGCCCGGCATCGTCGTCATCTTCCTGCTTGGGCTTTTCTGGCCGAAGGCCACCGAAACGGGCGCGCTCGCTGCGACGATCGGGTCCTTCGTGCTGTCGATCGTGCTCAAGGTGTTCTGGCCGGAGCTGCCGTTCATGGATCGCATGGGCGTCGTATTCCTGCTCGCGCTCGTGCTGGCTGTCGCGCTGTCGCTGCTATGGCCGGCCGATGCAGCCTCGAATCGCATCGACACGCGCTCGGTCAGCTATCGCACGACGGGCGCCTTCAACATCGGCTCGCTCGGCGTCATCGTCATCCTGGTCGCGCTGTACACGGCATGGTGGTAAGCGCCAGCGACCGAACGACGCTTGGGACAACAAAAGAAAAAGGCGCCGCGAAGGCGCCTTTTTCGTCTTGGAGCGATTGGTTTACTTGCCGAAGCTCCAACGGCCGCCGAGATACCACGAGGTGGTGTCGTCGTCGAAGGTCACATCGAGACCCAGCGCGAACGCCTTCGTGAAGAAGTAGCGTCCGCCGACGGTGAAGGCCGTATCGTCGCCCCAGTCGTCGTAATCCACGTGCTTCAAGGCCGCCGTGAGCTCGATCTGATCGCTCGCGCGCCCGCGCAGACCGAGCGCAAGGCCGATGCCGTCGTCGTCGAAGTCGCGCGCGTTCGGCGGATCGACTTCCGTCCGCAGGTACGACACGGATGCGATGATGTCGAGATTCGAGCGCACCGGCCACGCATAGCCGCCGCCGACCTCGAACGTCCGCGTGTCGACGTTGGAATCGAAGTCAAGGTCGTTATAGGTCACAAACACATGGATGTTGCGCGTGACTTCCAGCGAGCCGCGCAGCTCGAAACCGTCACCATCGACGTTGGAATCGTCCAACTCCGTGCTCACATAGCCGAGCTCGATGTAGGAGTAGTCGAACCCGTTGTCGGCCAGGGCAGTGCCGGCCAGACCGAGGGCTGCCATCGATGCAACGATCAAACCTTTGCGCATAGCTTCTCCATCAAACTTGAACGTTCCGCCGCCGCAGCTCGTACACGAGTGATGCGGCGACGCCACTGGCTGAGCGCCAGCGGCGCGCGATTCTAAGCAAGAGAAGGTCGATTCGCATCCGAAGATGCGTATCAAAAATGCGACAGCAGGAAATCATCGACGCCTCGATGCGTGCGAAACCGCAACCTGACAAAGGGATAGACGGGCCTTGGCGCGACGGTTGCGCGCTTCTTTGTGCGCGATGCGACACCGGCGCCGCAACGGCGTCACATGAGGCAGACCCAGTGAGCCGAATGCGACGATCGCTAGAGCTGACGCGTGATGCTCGTTAGGCGGCTGGCCGATATCACACCCCGACGCTGAACCCGATCGACACGAGGGGTGTGTCTCGGTTGTGGACTCCGGGCAGGCATCGATCAACTACACTCTGTTGTTCAGTCTGTCCAATGGTGTCCAGGTTGTGGACTCCGGGCAGGCATCGATCAACTACACTCGCCGGGGCACTCGCCACGGTAGGCGGCAGGTTGTGGACTCCGGGCAGGCATCGATCAACTACACTCGGCATCCCGCAACGCCTCCGCCAGCCGCTGTTGTGGACTCCGGGCAGGCATCGATCAACTACACTAACACGACGCGGTAGCCTGCGAACCTCGCGGTTGTGGACTCCGGGCAGGCATCGATCAACTACACTCGGCAAGAATGGTGTATCCGTAAGCTTCCCCTAATTGTAGACAGTTGGAGCTAGACTCTCCTAGCGAAGGGAGAGTCCATGAAGAAGTCAAAACA
>CALLKK010000033.1 GCA_938008435.1 uncultured Steroidobacter sp.
TGATGCAGCAATACCTGCGCGTCAAAGCGCAGTACCCGGACACGCTGCTCTTCTACCGGATGGGCGACTTCTACGAGCTGTTCTACGAGGATGCGAAACGCGCAGCGCGGTTGCTCGACATCACGCTCACCGCTCGCGGCCAATCGGCGGGACAACCGATCCCCATGGCGGGCGTGCCGTACCACAGCGCAGAGAGCTACATCGCGCGTCTCGTGCGTCGCGGCGAGTCCGTTGCGATCTGCGAGCAGATCGGCGACCCGGCGAAATCGAAAGGCCCCGTCGAGCGACAGGTGGTTCGCGTCATCACGCCCGGTACCGTCACCGACGACGCCTTCCTGGAAGAGCGACGCGACACGTTGCTCGCCAGCTTGTACATGGAAGGCGAGCGCTTCGGGCTTGCCTGGCTGGAGCTTTCAAGCGGCCGCTTCACCGTGCTCGAGGCATCCGGCGAAGAAGCGCTCACGAGCGAGATCGAACGCCTGAAGCCGGCTGAGGTGCTCGTCCCCGAGCAATCGAAACCGAATCTCGTGACGTTCGTGCGCGAGCGGCCGCTTTGGCACTTCGACGAGGAGACGTGCACGCGGCTGCTGTGCGAGCAATTCGCAACGCGCGACTTGGCGGGCTTCGGCTGCGCCTCGCTTTCGCTCGCCATTCGTGCCGCCGGCTGCTTGCTTCAGTACGTGCGCGACACTCAGAAGGCCGCCCTGCCGCACCTGCGCGGTTTGCGCACGGAAACGCGCAGCGAAGCCGTTTTGCTCGACGCGGCCACGCGCCGCAATCTCGAGCTCGACGTGAGCCTTGCGGATCGTCCGGAGTGCACCGTGGCGGCAGTATTGGATGAAACCGCCACCGCCATGGGCGCACGCGAGCTGCGCCGCTGGCTGCACCGTCCGCTGCGCGATCGGCGCACGATCGAGCTGCGCCTCGCGGCCATCACCGCACTGATCGATCACGATCTCTACCGGCCGATTCATGACGTGCTGAGTCACGTCGGCGACATCGAACGCGCGCTCGGCCGCGTCGCGCTCAAGAGCGCACGCCCGCGCGACTTGGCGCAACTGCGCGAAGCGCTCGGCCGGCTGCCCGAGCTACAGCGCTTGCTCGCCAACGAAGACTCGCCGTTGTTGCGCGATCTTGCGACACAGATCGGCACCCATCCTGATCTGCACGATCTGCTCGTCCGCGCGATCGTCGAAACGCCGCCGCCGTTCCTGCGCGACGGCGGCGTCATCGCGCCCGGATTCGACGCCGAGCTCGATGAGCTCAAACGCATCAGCGAGCACAGCGATCAGTATCTTCTCGACCTCGAGGCGCGCGAGCGCGAGCGCACGGGAATTCCCAATCTGCGCTTGGGCTACAACCGCGTGCAGGGCTACTACATCGAGGTGAGCCGCAGCCTCGCCGATCGCGTGCCGCCCGATTACCACCGTCGGCAGACGGTCAAGAATGCCGAGCGCTACATCACGCCGGAGCTCAAGGAATTCGAAGACAAGGTATTGAGCGCACGCGATCGCGCGCTCGCACGCGAAAAGCAGCTGTACGATGAAATCCTCGATCGCCTGATCGCGCGTCTTGCCGCCTTACAAACGACGGCAGCGGCGCTCGCGAGTCTCGATGTGCTCAGCAATCTCGCCGAGCGCGCCGTGACGCTGCGCTATGCGGCGCCGACGCTCACCGACGAGCCGATCATCCACATCGAGGAAGGACGTCATCCCGTCGTCGAACGCTTCATCGACGGACCGTTCGTCCCGAATGATCTCGCGCTCGACGATTCGCGGCGCATGCTCGTGATCACGGGTCCGAACATGGGCGGCAAATCCACCTTCATGCGCCAGACCGCGCTGATCGTGATCCTCGCGCGCATGGGCAGCTATGTGCCGGCCAAGAGCGCGCGCATCGGCCCGATCGACCGCGTGTTCACGCGCATCGGTGCGTCGGACGATCTTGCCGGCGGCCGCTCGACGTTCATGCTCGAGATGACCGAAGCCGCGAACATCCTCAACAACGCGACCGAGCAAAGCCTCGTGCTCATGGACGAGATCGGCCGCGGCACGAGCACGTACGACGGTCTTTCGCTCGCGTGGGCGTGCGCAACGCACATCGCCAAGCACCTGCGCGCGTTCACGCTCTTCGCAACACACTACTTCGAGCTGACGACGCTCGCCGACGAGCTCGACGGCTGCGCAAATGTGCACCTCGATGCGACCGAGCACGGCGAGCGTTTGATCTTCTTGCACACAGTCAAAGAAGGCCCAGCGAACCAGAGTTACGGACTTCAGGTCGCTGCACTTGCCGGCGTGCCAAGTAAAGTCATCACCGCGGCGCGCCGCTATTTGCAGGAGCTCGAGCGCCGCTCGCGCGCAACTCACGCGCCGCGGCTACAGCAAGAACTCGCGCTCGACTTCCCATCCGAGGCGCCGCCGCACCCTGCCGTCAGCGCGCTCGAGCAGATCGATCCGGATTCGCTCAGCCCGCGCGAAGCGCTGCAGAAGCTGTATGAGTTGAAGGAGTTGGTGAAAAAGTAAGATCGGGCCCTGGCACTAGACGCTGGGCTCTGGCCAGAATGGAAGCGCGGCGCGGCGTTGCCGCGCTTCATTCGCGCTTGAAGTGGCCTTCCTTCAGAAAGTACGCGACCTGCTCGGCGACTTCGGCGGAGAACAGCATGGACGTGTGCGAGGTCGGCAGCACGATGTGATCTTTCGCGCCGGGGAGCTGCGTCTCTTCGACGAGCACCGTACCGTCGTGGTCGGTGTTGAGATTCGCAAACAAGCGCCCGAGGCCGAGTCCTATTGAGCCTGCAATGACGCCGACCTCACGCTTGCCGTTCCACTCGCGCGGCGGACAGTCGATGCATTCTTCCTGCACCGCCATCCCGAGGATGGTCTTACCGAAAGGCAGCCTTGATACGCCCTGCGCCGCGCGACTGCCTTGCAGCGGAGTGCCCAGCAGCACCGCACGCCCCGGGGGTAGCTCGTCTTCGGCGAGCTCCAAGGCGCGCAGAATGACAAGACCGCCCAGACTGTGCCCCACGAAATGTAACTGTTCCGTGCCCGCGGCCTGCGCCCGCGCAAACTGGAGCAACGATTGCGCGTGATCGCTCATGCTGCCCGCAATCGACGGGTACGAAAACGCGACGGCACGCAGCCCGCCAGCCGCCTCGAGCCGATGCTTCAGCACACCGAGCTCGAACCCCGACATCCACAGGCCGTGCACGAGAATGACGGTCGCGGGCACCGCTGATTGGTTGAACGTCATGGGCGCTTGCGGCTATCGTCCGTCTCGGACGGTAAGGCGCTCGGACGTGCCAAGAACAACGATTCGACGGAGCTCACCGGGGGATGACAATCGCATGCACGTACTCGTCTCGAACGGATCGGCGCTGCCGGCTCGAGCACGCCGGCGTCGCGCCTGTCTCTGTGCGCACTTTACCGCCGCGCTAGCCGTTTGCGTACCCTCTGCGGCCAGCCTCGCGAGCGCGCCGGACGAGGAGGAATGGCTGCAGCTGTTCAACGGTCGCGACCTCGACGGCTGGACGCCGAAGATCACCGGTTATGACTACGGCGAGAATTTCGGCAACACATTTCGCGTCGAGAACGGCGTGCTCAAGGTTTCGTACGATCGCTACGAGAGCTTCGACGGACGCTTCGGCCACCTGTTCTACAAGGATCCCTTCTCGCACTATCGCCTGCGCATCGAATACCGCTTCGTGGGCGAGCAGATCAAAGGCAATCCGGGCACCTGGGCGATACGGAACAGCGGCGTCATGTTCCACTCGCAAAGCGGCAGCTCGATGTTGCGCGATCAGGATTTTCCGATCTCCGTCGAAGCGCAGTTTCTCGGCGGCCTGAGCGACGGCAAGGCGCGCCCGACGCTCAACATGTGCTCGCCCGGCACGGAGATCGTCTACGAAGGCCGCATCTATCCGGAGCACTGCCTCGACTCGCGCTCGAAGACCTATCACGGCGATCAGTGGGTGACGGTCGAGCTGCTCGTGCTCGGCTCAGGCCCGATCATTCATTACATCGACGGCGAAAAAGTGCTCGAGTACGCGCTGCCGCAGATGGGCGGCGGTGCGGTCAGCAACTTCGCACCCATGCAATTTCGTCCCGGCGAAATTCTCGAGAGCGGCTACATCGCGCTCCAATCGGAATCGCATCCGATCGAGTTTCGCAAGGTGGAGCTGCTCAACCTGGAGGGTTGCATGGACAGCAAGGCCGCCAACTACAAACGCTATTTCGTGAAGTCGAATCCGGCCGCGTGCCGGTACGGTAGCGAGCGGGAGTGATCCCAGCCATCTTCACCATCATCGAGTCGGAAACGCGCTCAAAATCTAGTAGGTGTGAACCATGAGCAAACCTCTCAACGTCGCGGTTGTCGGAACAGGTTTCATCGGACGCGTTCACGTGCGCTCGGCACGGCTCGCGGGCGCTAATGTGGTCGGCGTCGCGGCCTCGACGCCCGAGCGATCGAAGGCGGCCGCCGCCTCACTGAATGTTCCGAAGGGCTACGCAAGCGGTCTCGATGCGGCGCGCGACCCCGAGGTGGATGTCGTCCACATCTGCACGCCGAATGCCTATCACAAGGAAGTCGCGCAGGCCGCGCTCGAAGCGGGTAAACACGTCGTTTGCGAAAAGCCGCTCGCCACGTCGTTGAGCGACGCGCGCATGCTCGCCGATCTGGCGCGCTCCAAGGGCTTGGTCGCGACCGTGCCGTTCATCAATCGCTTCCATCCGATGGTGCGCGAAGCGCGTGCCCGGGTGCAGAGCGACGAGACCGGCAAGATCTTCTTGATTCAAGGCTCGTATCTGCAGGACTGGCTGCTCTTCCCTGGCGACACGAACTGGCGCGTCGATGCGGCCGCAGGCGGCGCCTCGCGCTGCTTTGCGGACATCGGCTCGCACCTGTGCGATCTGCTCGAATGGATCACGGGCGATCGCTTCGAGTCCGTCGTCGCCGTGCTGGGCCGGCCCATCCCGCAACGCGCCTCGGCGCAAGGGCGCGAAGCGTTCAAGACGGCCGACGACAGCCCGATCGACAAAGTCGTCGAGACGGAAGACTACGCCTGCGTGATGGCGCGCACCGAATCGGGCGTGTTCGCCTCGCTCACGGTCAGCCAAGTGTCGGCCGGACGCAAGAATCGCCTCTGGTTCGAAATCGACGGTGCGCAGCAGAGCGTGATGTTCGACTCCGAGAGCGCCGATCAGCTGTGGGTGGGCCGCCGTAACGGCACCACGATGTACATGCGCGATCCGGGTCAGTACTCGGAAGAGCAGAAGCGCCTGAACATCCTGCCGCCGGGACACACGCAGGGCTGGGGCGATGCCTTTGCGGCGTTCGTGGCCGACAGCTATGCGGCCATTCGCGGAGAGAAGCCGGCTGGCTTGCCGACCTTCGACGATGGTGCCCGCTCGATGAGCATCGTCGAAGCGGTGCTGCGTTCGGCCAAATCGAACGCTTGGACGAAGGTCGAATAATTTCCCGAGCATCCTCCCCCGCGCTGCGGGGGAGGATTCGATTGTCTGACCCTAAACCCGCCTCGCGCGCTTGCCGCGCGCGATTGCGACATTCCAGAGAGCCTATTGCAGGCTCAGTCCGCCTTGACGGGAAGCTTCACGCGGATGTGCAGCTCCTTGAGCTGCTCCTCGCTGACGGGCGCAGGCGCGTTCGTGAGCAAGCACGCGGCAGTCTGCGTCTTCGGGAACGCAATGACGTCGCGGATGCTGTCCGTGCCCGCCATGAACATCACGATACGATCGAGACCGAAGGCGATGCCGCCGTGCGGCGGCGCGCCGTAGCGCAGCGCTTCGAGCAGGAAGCCGAACTTCTGCTGCGCTTCTTCGGGCGAAATGCCGAGCAGATCGAAGACCGTCGACTGCATCTCTTGGCGGTGAATACGCACCGAACCGCCGCCGATCTCCGAACCGTTCAACACCATGTCGTAGGCCTTCGAGATCGCATTGGCCGGATCCGCGCGCAGCACGGCCGCATCGTCATCGCGCGGCGAGGTGAACGGGTGATGCAAAGCGACCCAACGTTTCGCCTCGGGATCGAACTCGAACATCGGGAAGTCGATGACCCAGAGCGGATGCCAGCCGGTCTTGGTCAGCTTCATGTCGTGACCGACCTTCAGGCGCAGCGCGCCAAGCGAGTCGTTGACGACCTTGGCCGTATCGGCACCGAAGAAGATGAGGTCGCCGTCCTGCGCTCCCGTGCGATCGAGGATGCCGGCGATGGCTTCGTCGCTCAGGAACTTGAGGATGGGCGATTGCAGGCCGTCGCGGCCCTTGGCCTTCTCGTTGACCTTGATGTACGCCAGCCCCTTCGCACCGAAGCGTCCGACATAGGCGGTGTACTCGTCGATTTCCTTGCGCGAGAGCGTGGTGCCGCCTTGCGGCACACGCAGTGCGGCCACGCGTCCGTTCGGATTCGAGGCAGGGCCCGCGAAGACCTTGAACTCGCAGCCGCGCACGAGATCGGCAACGTCCACGAGCTCTAGATCGATGCGCAGGTCGGGCTTGTCGGAGCCGTAGCGCCGCATCGCCTCCTCATAGCTCATCCGCGGGAACGGATTCGGCAGGTCGTCGCCGAGCACCGTCTTGAAGACGTAGCGGATGAGCTCCTCCATGAGCTGCATGATCTGCTCCTGGCTCATGAAGGACGTTTCGATATCGAGCTGCGTGAACTCGGGCTGGCGTTCCGCACGCAGGTCTTCGTCGCGGAAGCACCGCACAATCTGATAGTAGCGATCGAAACCGCTCATCATGAGCAGCTGTTTGAAGAGCTGCGGCGACTGCGGCAGCGCGAAGAACTGCCCGGGATGCGTGCGGCTCGGCACGAGGTAGTCGCGCGCGCCTTCCGGCGTCGCCTTGGTGAGCATCGGCGTTTCGATGTCGATGAAGCCGTGCTCATCGAGGAACTGCCGCATCGCGCGCGTCACCTGATGACGCAGACGCAGACGCTTTTGCATCACGTCGCGCCGCAGGTCGAGATAGCGGTACTTGAGCCGCAGCTCCTCGTTGGTGACCTCGTCGTGATGGAACGGCGGCGTCTCGGAGCGATTGAGAATCTCGAGCTCGCGCGCCAAGAGCTCGACCTGACCGGACGCAAGCGCCGGATTCGCCGTTCCCGCCGGACGCGCCCGCACCTTGCCGGTAATGCGCACGCAGAACTCGCTACGCAGGCGCTCGGCGGTTGCGAACACGTCCTTCGCATCCGGATCGAACACGATCTGCAAGAGCCCCTCGCGATCGCGCAGATCGACGAAGATCACGCCGCCGTGATCGCGACGCCGATGCACCCACCCCGCGACCGTGATGTCCTGACCGATGAGCGACTCGTTGACTTGACCGCAGTAGTGGGAACGCATGGAGGCTGTAGGCTCTAGGCTGTCGAAGACCGTAGGCAAACACGAGACCGGCGCCCAATGCGCCGGCCGAGAACCGTAGAAAACTGTATTTCGGCTAAAGGCTAGGTCGTCGCGGCACGCGCCGAACGCGCCCGCGCATTCCGGCTACAGCCTACAGCCTACAGCCTACGGCCTGACTCGGGGAGCGCGGGATGTTACGGAACCGAAGCGGAGCCAGCAAGCGAACCGGGGAGGGTACGCTCAGGGACGGAAAGGGGGCCGCACCGTCGAGCACAGCCGCTCGCGGGTCGCACGCCTGTGCGTGAGCGACCCGCGCCGGTCATGTGCGCTGTGCGCGCCCTCAGCTAACAACTGTCGATCGTCGGCCCTGGCGATTACCGACGCCCGGCCTTCTTGGCCTTCTTCTTCGCCGCCGGCTTGCTCGCGGTCTTCTTGGCGGCCGGCTTGGCCTTCGACTTCGCAGCGGCTGCCTTGGCGGGCGTCTTGGCGGACGCCGGCTTCTTGCTTGCCGCGGAGCTCTTGGTCTTCGTCTTGGTCTTGGTCTCGGAGTCGCTCTTCGACTCGGTGGGCTCCTCGCGATCGGCGAGGTTGCGCTTTTCTTCCTTGTCCGACTTGAAGTCCGTCTCGTACCAGCCGCTGCCCTTGAGACGGAAGTGCGGCGCGGAAACGAGCTTCTTCAGCGTCTTCTTCTTGCAGCTCGGGCACTGCTTCAACGGTTCATCCGTGATCTTCTGCAGTGCTTCGACGTAGAACTTGCAGTTAGTGCATTCGTATTCGTAAAGGGGCATGGTTGTTCTCTGAAGAGCGCCAGAAAGCCGTGGCCATCATAGGGACGGCAGTAGAATCTTCAAGCACACCACGGACGGCTTCGCGGCCGCGACGCACGATGCACGAACACCGCCCGCCGCAGCCCCCTCTGCCCGTAGCCGTTAGCCCCGCACGAACTCCAGCGCGCCGTCGCGCACGGTGATTTTCACCGTGGAGCCGGGGCCGAACTCGCCTTTCAGGATGCGCTGCGCCAGCGGGTTTTCGACCTGCTGCTGAATGGCTCGCTTGAGTGGGCGTGCACCGTACACCGGGTCGAAGCCGGCTTCGCCGAGCAGATCCCGCGCGGCATCGTCCAGCACCAGCTCCATGTCCCGGTCGGCCAGGCGCTTGCGCAGATAGCCGAGCTGGATGTCGACGATCGAGCGCAGCTGCTCCTTCCCGAGCGGATGGAACACCACGATGTCGTCCACGCGGTTGATGAACTCCGGCCGGAAGTGCTGCTGCACGATCTCCATCACCGCTTCCTTCATCTTGGCGTAGTTCGCCTCGCCCGCGAGCTCCTGAATGACGTGCGAGCCCAAGTTCGAGGTCATGATGATGACGGTGTTGCGGAAGTCGACCGTGCGGCCCTGCCCGTCCGTCAGGCGACCATCGTCGAGCACCTGCAGGAGCACGTTGAAGACGTCCGGATGGGCCTTCTCGACCTCATCCAGCAGCAGCACCGAGTAAGGCCGACGCCGGACGGCTTCCGTCAGATAGCCGCCCTCCTCGTAGCCCACATAGCCCGGCGGCGCACCGATCAGACGCGCGACCGAGTGCTTCTCCATGAACTCGGACATGTCGATGCGCACCATGGCCTCTTCGGTATCGAAGAGGAATTCGGCGAGCGCCTTGCTGAGCTCGGTCTTGCCGACGCCGGTGGGCCCCAGGAACAGGAACGACCCGTTCGGCCGATTCGGATCGGACAAGCCTGCGCGCGAACGGCGGATCGCATCGGACACCGCACGGACGGCTTCGAGTTGGCCGACCACGCGTTTGCCGAGCGCCTCCTCCATGCGCAACAGCTTCTCCTTTTCGCCCTCGAGCATCTTCGCGACGGGAATGCCGGTCCACTTCGAGACGACTTCGGCAACCTCCTCGTCCGTGACCTTGTTGCGCAGGAGCTTGGTCGGCTGCTGCTCCGCTGCAGTAGCAGCTGCCAAGCGCCGCTCGAGCTCGGGAATCCGTCCATACGACAGCTCGGACATGCGCGTAAGATCCTGGGCGCGACGCGCCGTCTCGAGCTCGAGACGCGCACGCTCGAGCTCTTCCTTGATCTGCGCCGAGCTTTGGAGCGCCGCCTTTTCGGCCTTCCAGATCTCCTCGAGATCCGCGTACTCCTTCTCGAGCGATGTCAGCTGCTCATCCAGGCTCGCGAGGCGCTTCTTCGAGGCCTCGTCGGACTCCTTCTTGAGCGCCTCGCGTTCGATCTTGAGCTGAATGATGCGCCGTTCGAGGCGGTCGAGCTCCTCGGGCTTGGAATCGATCTCCATACGGATGCGCGCCGCTGCCTCGTCGATGAGATCGATCGCCTTGTCGGGCAGCTGCCGATCGCTGATGTAACGATGCGAGAGCGTCGCCGCGGCCACGATCGCCGGATCGGTGATCTCGACGCCGTGGTGCACTTCGTAGCGCTCTTTCAAGCCGCGCAGGATGGCGATCGTGTCTTCGACCGACGGCTCGCCCACGAACACCTTCTGGAAGCGCCGCTCGAGCGCGGCGTCCTTTTCGATGTACTTGCGGTACTCGTCGAGCGTCGTAGCGCCGACGCAGTGCAGCTCGCCGCGCGCAAGCGCCGGCTTCAACATGTTGCCCGCGTCCATGGCGCCCTCGGCCTTGCCGGCACCGACCATCGTGTGCAGCTCATCGATGAAGAGGATGACCTGCCCCTCTTGCTTGGCGAGGTCGTTGAGCACGGCTTTGAGGCGCTCTTCGAATTCGCCGCGGAACTTCGCACCGGCGATCAAGGCGCCCATGTCGAGCGCAAGAATGCGCTTGTTGCGCAGGCCCTCCGGCACCTCGCCGTTGACGATGCGCTGTGCGAGACCTTCGACGATCGCGGTCTTACCGACGCCCGGCTCGCCGATCAGGACCGGGTTGTTCTTGGTGCGCCGCTGCAGCACCTGGATCGTGCGGCGGATTTCATCGTCGCGACCGATCACCGGATCGAGCTTGCCCTGCGCCGCCCGCTCGGTGAGATCGATGGTATAGCGCTCGAGCGCCTGGCGGTTCTCTTCGGCGTTCGGATCGCTCACCTTCTCCCCGCCGCGCAGGTCGTCGATCGCCTTTTCGATCGCGCCTTTGACCGCACCGGCGTTGCGCAGGATCGTGCCGAGCTGACCTTTGTCCTCGAGCGCGGCCAGTACGAACAGCTCGCTCGAGATGTATTGATCGCCGCGCTTCTGGGCGAGCTTGTCGGTGAGGTTGAGCACCCGGCCGAGCTCGTTGGAAATGTGCACTTCGCCGCCTGCTCCCTCGACCTTCGGCAGCCGATCGAGCGCCTCGCCCAGGTGCGAGCGCAGCAGGTTGACGTTGACCCCTGCCCGATCGAGCAGATGGCGCACGGAGCCGCCCTGCTGATCCAGCAACGCGGTCATCACGTGCAGCGGCTCGATGTACTGATGGTCGCGCCCCACCGCCAACGACTGCGCGTCGGCCAGCGCCATCTGGAATTTGCTGGTGAATTTGTCCATTCGCATGTTGAAAGCCTCAGGCCCCCGGGCACAGGGCCCTGGGCGTTAGCAAGAAGTACTCTTACTCGCCGATGTGGGTCAGGCGTCGGGAAATTCAACTGGGCTCTGGGCGCTGGGCGCTGGGCATTGGGCTCTGGGTGCTGGTGAGAACATGGTGCGCCACGCGCCTCCAACCGGCGCCCGAGACCCAACGCGCGCAATGCGCGCTTCTGGCCAGCGAGAGCCCCACAAACTCAATGAGCCAACGAATGACTCACCGCGATCACCGCGATGCCGAGCACGATGAACACGAGCTGCTTGGCGCCCGAAGCCGGATCGACGCGGCGGTGCAGTCCGGGGATGAGATCGGCGACGGCGATGTAGAGAAAGCTCGCGGCGGCGATCGTGATCGCATAGGGCAACAGGTTCTGGACGGGTTTGAGTGCGAAATAGGCCGCGATGCCGCCGATGACGGAGCTCACGCTCGTCAACAAGTTGAGCACGAAGGCGCGCGCACGGGACATGCCGCCGTTGAGCAGGATCGCGATGTCCCCGACTTCCTGCGGAATCTCGTGCGCAATGACGGCGAGCGCGGTCACGATGCCGAGGTGCACGTCCGTCATGAAGGCCGCTGCGATCAGCACGCCGTCGAGCACATTGTGAAACGAGTCGCCGATCAAGATCAGCGACGCGGTCGCCGCTTCGCGCTGATGATGATCGTGCGGCAAGTGCCCTTCGCACACGTCCTGATGGCAGTGGCGCCACAACACGAGCTTCTCGAGCACGAAGAAGATGAGCAGGCCGACGAGCAGCGCCATGCCGATGCGATGGGTGCTGTCCGCCCCGGCCGCCTCGATCGCATGCGGCAACAGGCCGAGCAACGCTGCACCGAGCAATGCGCCCGTCGCGAAGCTCACGAGATGCGGCAGCACGCGCGAGCGCAAACGATCCGAAGCGACCAAGAACACCGATGCCGCGAGCGCGCTGAGCGCGCCGCCGAGCAACGTGAACGAAACGATCCAAACAAGAAGGGACATGCTATGGGCTACCGGCGACGGGCGGCGGCCCGAAGCCTCTTGACCAGGTGCGAATTACTGTTGTTGATCCAGCGTAACACGCGCGAGCGATTCGAGCCGCCTTGCTCATGATTCCAGCCAAACAAAGGTGCCCATGCGGCCGGTCTTGCCGTCGCGCCGATACGAAAAGAAGCGATCCGCATCGGCGAAACAGCTGAAACCGCCGCCGTACACACGCGTCACGCCCAGTCGCGCGAGCTCGACGCGCGCCAGCGCATACAGGTCCGCTTGCCAGCGGCCGCGGTCGTTGCGCACGAAGCCTTCCGCATTCTTCGGGTCGCGCGCCACGAACTGTGCGTACACCTCCTCGCCCACCTCGAATGCGCTCTGCTCGATAGCCGGACCGAGCCACGCCATGAGCGCTTGCGGCAGCCGCTCGAGCGCGGCGACTGTCACTTCCAGGACTCCGCCGACCAAGCCGCGCCAGCCTGCATGCACCGCCGCCACGCACGTGCCCGCCTCGTCGCACAAGAGCACGGGTAAACAATCTGCCGTGAGCACGACGCAGACATCGCCCGGCGCACGCGACAACACGGCGTCCGCCGTCGGCGGCTCCGCGTACGCGCCCGCGTCCACGACGCGCGTACCGTGCACTTGGTTGAGCCAGGTCGGCTCGGCAGGCAGTCCGAGCGCCTCGCGCACCCGCCGGCGATTTTCCGCCACCGCATGCGGATCGTCGCCGACATGCGCGCCGAGATTGAGCTCGGCGTAGGGACCGACGCTCACCCCGCCCGTGCGCGTCGTTACCGCCGCGCGGACGTTCGCAGGCGCCGGCCACTCGGGAAAGATGAACATGGCAACAGGCTATCGGCTACGAGCCGCCGGCGAGGCTGGTCTCGCGTCCTCGGCAAGCACGTCGAGCAATCGCTGCATATCGGCCGGCAGCGGCGCGACGCGCTCGACGATCTCGCCGGTCTTGGGATGCTCGAAGGCAAGCCGCGCGGCGTGCAACGCTTGCCGCTTGAACGCTCGCAGCGCGTCAACCAGCGCGGGCGTCGCGCCCTTCGGCAGCAGCAGACGACCGCCATATACGCGATCGCCCACCAAGGGATACTGGATGTGCGCCATGTGGACGCGGATTTGATGCGTGCGCCCCGTTTCGAGCTTGCAGCGCACGTGCGTATGCCCGCGAAAGCGCTTGATCACGCGATAGTGCGTCACGGCCTCGCGACCGTCTTCGCGAATCGCCATGCGCACCCGGTCGATGGGGTGACGGCCGATCGGGGCATCCACCGTGCCGCCGCCGGTCATCACGCCAACGCAGACCGCCTCGTACTCGCGCTCGACCTCGCGTGCCTCGATCGCACGCACGAGCGCGGTATGCGACTCGACGGTGCGCGCGACCACCATGAGCCCGCTCGTGTCCTTGTCGAGCCGATGCACGATGCCCGCACGCGGCACTTCGGCGAGCTTGGGGTCGAAATGCAGCAACGCGTTCTGCAGCGTCCCCGCCGGATTGCCGGCGCCCGGATGCACGACCAGCCCCGCCGGTTTGTTGATCACGAGCACGTGTTCGTCTTCGTACGCGATGTCGAGCTCGATGGCCTCAGGCTCCACGGCATCGTCCGCGGGCAGCTCGGCCTCGATGTCGACATGCTCGCCGCCCAACACCTTGTCCTTGGGGCGCATCGACATGCCATCCACACGGACTTGGCCGGCCTCGATCCACTCCTTGATCCGCGTCCGCGAATAGTCCGGCAAGAGCCCGGAAAGCGCCTGATCCAAGCGCTGCCCGGCCGCTTCCGGCGGGATGATCAGGCGATGTCGGACGGATGAGGCCATCGGGAACTTCCGGGGCGGGCAAGAAACGAAGGCTTGGCTGGGGCAGGCCCCAGCGCTCGGCTATACTCGCCGGCCAAATGTGACAAGACACGGGCTGTCGAAGAATTTTCGCATGCGAATCATCGTTTTGACCATGGCGACGCTGCTGCTCGCCCTTGCCGGGTGCAGCAACAAACCCAAAGAGCAGCTCGGCAACGCGGATCTGCTCTACGAACGCGCCAAGCGTGCGCTCGACAACGGCAATTACCGCGACGCCACCCTCTACTACGAGCAGCTCGAAGCCCGTTTCCCGTTCACGAATGCGGCGCGGCAGGGACAGCTCGATCTGATGTACGCCTACTACAAGAACAAGGAACCCGAGGCGGCCATCGACCAGGCGGATCAGTTCATTCGCGAGAATCCAGCACACCCGCGCGTCGACTACGCCTACTACATCAAGGGCCTCGTGCACTTCGAGCGCAACCCGAACTTCCTCGAGCGCTGGTTCAACGCCGATCTGTCGCAGCGACCGCCGGCCGATGCGTTGAGCTCGTTTCAGTCGTTCCAAACGCTCATTCAACGCTTTCCCAACAGCGAATACGCCGAAGACGCGCGCCAGCGCATGATCTTCCTGCGCAATCGCCTCGCCGCGTACGAGGTGTACGTGGCCGAGTACTACCTCTCCCGCGGCGCGTACGTCGGTGCGCTCAACCGCGCCCGCTACGCCGTCGAGCACTACGACGGCGCCCCGCAAATCCGCCGCGCGCTCGAAATCATGATCGAAGCCTATCGACTGCTCGACATGCCGCAGCTCGCCGCCGACACGGAAGCCATCCTGCGCGAGAACTTCGGCGACGTGACGCAGCAGCAGGTGGCGGAAGAGAAGAAGAGGTGGTGGAAATTCTGGTGACCGCGGAGCGGTCACCAGAGGCTACGGGCTACGGGCTAGAGGCGACGGCCAGCGAGAGTTCGTGCTGGCTTAGCGCGAATTGCGTTCATTAGTGCCCACAGCATCTTTGCGAGCTTCGATACGCCATCAATGCAGCCCCGCGCGCTCTTGGCCTCGATGTATCCAAGGCGCGTAGCAAGCGAGATTTGATACTGAAGCTCCTTCGCGGAGGCGTATGCGATCGCAAGCTGACGCAGGTAGTCCGCTTCGGAGGGTCGAGCGCACGCTTCCACGATATTGGCCGCGACGGACACCGCGGCACGCCTCATCTGTGCGGCGAGCCCGAAGCGCTCTTCTTCGGGGAATTTTCGCGTAACTGCATAGATGCGCAACGCGAGCCAGTCAGCTAAGGCGAAGGCCTTAAGTTTTCGATGGTCTCTCATCACAGCTCCTCCTTGAGCTGGTCTTAATACGCGGTGTACCCGACACCGCTCTTACCCTAGCCACTTAAGTTGCTGCCGGCAGCCAGGCAAGCCCCCGACGCGACATTTTCATTCCTACGCCTCGATGCGAGTCGTCTTGCCGTCGGCTGCAGCCTGTAGCCTGTCGCCCGTAGCCCGTGGTCCACGATCGTCATCGCGCCCTATACCCCGAGGTGATCGGATACCGCCAATCGCGACCGAACGCACGGGCGCTGATTCGAACACCGGGCGGTGCTTGGCGGCGCTTGTATTCGTTGCGTTTGACCATCTCGAGCACGCGGCCGACGGTTTCGCGATCGAAGCCGCGGGCGGCGATTTCGTCGACCGAGAGATCCTCCTCGATGAAGAGCTCGAGGATGGGATCGAGCACTTCGTAAGGCGGCAGCGAATCGGAGTCTTTTTGATCCGGGCGCAGCTCCGCCGAAGGCGGCCGTTCGAGAACACGCTCTGGAATGACTGGAGAGATCGAGTTGCGATAGCGAGCCAAGCGATAGACCAGCAACTTGCTGCAATCCTTGATCGGGGCGAAGCCGCCGGCCATGTCGCCGTACAACGTCGCGTAACCGACCGCCATCTCGCTCTTGTTGCCGGTGGTGAGCACCATGCGGCCGGTCTTGTTCGAGATCGCCATCAACAGCAAGCCGCGACAACGCGATTGAATGTTCTCTTCGGTCGTGTCCGGCTCGCGCCCGGCGAAGATGTCCTTGAGCGCCGTAAGAGCGGCATCGAACATCCCTTCGATCGGTATCACATCGTGGCGCACGCCGAGCGTCTGGGCTTCTGCCGCGGCGTCTTCGAGGCTCATCGTCGAGGTGTACCGCGACGGCATCATCACCGACTGCACGCGCTCGGCGCCGAGCGCATCGACGGCGATCGCGAGCGTCAGCGCCGAATCGATGCCGCCCGACAATCCGAGCACCACGCCCGGAAAACGGTGCTTGCGCACGTAGTCGCGCACACCGAGCACGAGCGCGTCGTACACGCTCGCCTCTTGCGACTGCGGCGGCACGATGTCGCCCGCGCGCGGCACCGCTTGTCCGTCGATCAAGTCGATGTCGACGGCAAACAGTGCTTCCTTGAAGTGCGCCGCACGCTGTACGACTTCGCCGGCCGCATTCATCACGAACGAGCCGCCATCGAACACGAGCTCGTCCTGGCCCCCGATCATGTTCAGATAGACGACGGGCAGCCCCACGTCTTGCACCCGCGCGCGCACGACCGCTTCGCGCCGCGCCTGATAGTTCAGCGAGTACGGCGAGCCATTGATGACGAGGAGCAGTTGCGCACCGGCCGCTTTCGCCGCGCGCGCAGGATTCGGCTCCCAGATGTCTTCGCAGATCAGGAGCGCGGCGCGGATGCCGTTGAGCTCGACGAGACAGGTGTCGCGGCCATGCTTGAAGTAGCGCTTCTCGTCGAAGACAGCGTAGTTGGGCAGCTCCTGCTTGCGATAGTTGGCGACCGACGCGCCATCGCGCAGCAGCACCGCGGAGTTGAAGATGCCTTCGGGCGTGTATTCGGGATAGCCCACGACGAGACCGATGCCCTGCGCTTCCGTCCGCACACGATCGAGCGCGGTTGCCACCTGCCGACGCAAACCGTTGTGGAACAGCAGATCCTCAGGGGGATACCCGCACAGCGTCAGCTCGGGAAAGAGCACGACATCGGCCCGCAGTCGGTCGCGCGCTTCGATCGCGGTCTCGAGCACGCGCTGAGTGTTACCGGTCACGTCGCCGACGAAGAGGTTCAGTTGCGCGAGCGCGAGGCGAAGGGTCGGAGCGGACATGGGGATGGGAGCGCAGCCGAAAGGATGGGGGATTATAAGTGCCCCGGAGGCCGGAACGCGCCGATCGTAAACGGTTACGGGTTACGGGCTACGGGCGACAGACTACACCTACGAGCGCGAACATGTCCGAGACCCTCCCAGCCGCGGGGCCCGAAAAACAGAAAGGCGGAGCGCAGTGCACGCTCCGCCTACAGCCTACGGTCTAAGCCGAGCCGCGTGCGGCGCGGTTATTTCTTCCGCGCCGGCTTTGCGCTCTTCTTTTTCGCGGCGACCTTGGTGCGCTTCTTGGCGGGCGCCGACTTCTTCGCTGGGGCGGACTTCTTCGCCGCAGCAGACTTCTTGGCCGCCGGCTTCTTGGCCGGCGCGGCCTTCTTCACGGCGCCGGACTTCTTCGCAGTCTTGGCCGCCTTCTTTGCGGCGGGCTTGCTCGCAGCCTTCTTCTTGCCCGTGACGACGAACGTGCTCTTCTGCGTGCTCGCCGCGCGCGTCTTGCCGCGACCCGCCTTTGCCAGCTGCTCCAGCACGGCGCTGCCGAGATCGGCGGGGCTCTTCACCGTCCGCACGCCGGCGCGCTCCAGCGCCTCGAACTTCTCTGCCGCAGTGCCCTTGCCGCCCGAGACGATCGCGCCGGCATGGCCCATGCGCTTGCCCGGCGGCGCCGTCACGCCCGCGATGTACGCCACCACGGGCTTGGTGACGTTCTCGCGAATGAACTCAGCCGCCGCTTCTTCGTCGCTGCCGCCGATCTCGCCCACCATGATGATGGCTTCGGTCTGCGGGTCTTCCTCGAAGCGCGCGAGCACGTCGATGAAGTTCATGCCGCGCACCGGATCGCCGCCGATGCCGACGCACGTGCTCTGCCCGAGGCCGGCGTTCGTGGTCTGAAACACTGCTTCGTATGTGAGCGTGCCCGAGCGCGAGACGATGCCCACCTTACCTGGCTTGTGAATGAAGCCCGGCATGATGCCGATCTTGCATTCGCCCGGCGTGATGATGCCGGGGCAGTTTGGGCCGATGAGCAAGCTGCCGTAGCTCGCAAGCGCCGCCTTGACGCGCACCATGTCGTTCACCGGGATGCCCTCGGTGATGCACACGATGAGCTCGATGCCCGCATCGGCCGCTTCGAGAATCGCGTCCGCCGCGAACGGCGCCGGCACGTAGATCATGCTGACCGTCGCGCCCGTTTCCGCCACCGCCTCGCGCACCGTGTTGAACACGGGCAGCCCCAGATGCTTCTCACCGCCGCGTCCGGGCGTCACGCCGCCGACGAGCTTGGTGCCGTACGCAAGGCACTGCTCGGAATGAAACGTCCCTTGCTTGCCGGTGAAGCCCTGGCAGATCACGCGAGTGTTTTTGTTGACGAGAATGGACATGGGATGAGGCTCTAGGCTCTAGGCTGTAGGCTGAAGGCCATAAACAAAACGAAGAAGGCAGATGCAACCGTAAGCTCGAGGCTGGGGCGGGCAGTTCCGATAGACACGGTCATCGCTTCGCGCCTACTGCCTACGGCCTACGGTCTACAGCCTATCCTCGTGCTGCCGCAACGACTTTCTTCGCCGCGTCCGTGAGATCGCTCGCGGGCGTGATCGCAAGGCCGCTCTCGGCGAGGAGCTTGCGCCCTTGCTCGGCGTTCGTGCCCTCGATGCGCACGACGACCGGGATGTTGACGCCCACGTCCTTCACGGCGTGGATGATGCCTTCGGCAATCATGTCGCAGCGGACGATGCCGCCGAAGATGTTCACCAAGATCGCGCGGACGTTCTTGTTCGACAGAATGAGCTTGAAGGCGGCCGTGACGCGCTCACGGGTCGCACCGCCGCCGACGTCGAGGAAGTTGGCCGGCGCACCGCCGTGGAGCTTGATGAGGTCCATCGTGGCCATGGCGAGACCCGCGCCGTTCACCATGCAGGCGATATCGCCGTCGAGCGAAACATAGTTGAGCTCGTGCTCGGCTGCCGCCCGCTCCATTGCATCTTCCTGCGACGGATCGCGCCACGAGGCGAGCTCCTGCTGGCGGAACAGCGCGTTGTCCTCGATGTTGATCTTCGCGTCGAGCGCGACGAGCCGCTCGTCCGCCGTCACGATGAGCGGATTGATCTCGACCAGGCTCGCATCCTTTTCGAGATAGAGGCGATAGAGCGCCTGCGCGATCGAGGCGAACTGCTCGATCTGCTTGCCCTTGAGGCCGAGCCCGAACGCGAGCACGCGGCACTGCGACGGTTGCAAACCGGTCGCCGGATGAATGTTCACGCGAATGATCTGCTCGGGCGTCTTGGCCGCGACTTCTTCGATGTCCATGCCGCCCGCGGCCGACGCGATGAACGCGATGTGGCCCTTTTCGCGATTGAGCACGAGGCTCAGATACAGCTCGCGCGCGATCTGCGAGCCTTCCTCGACGAATACCTGGTTGATAGGCAGGCCTTCAGGACCCGTTTGGTGCGTCTTCAAACGCTGACCGATCAACGCCTCGGCCACCTGCGCGACCGCTTCCGGCGAATCGGCCAGCTTCACACCGCCCGCTTTACCGCGGCCGCCCGCGTGAACCTGCGCCTTGACGACCCACTTGCTGCCGCCGATCCGTCGCGCCGCCTCCGCCGCCTGCTCGGGCGTCGATGCGACCTCGCCCCGCGGCACGGGAATTCCATAGCGCGCAAAGAGCTGCTTCGATTGGTATTCGTGGAGATTCATGGCAGAGACGTAGGCTCTAGGCTGTAGACTGTTAGGTAGGAACGGGCGAGGCCGCGTATTCTGAGGGAAACTGGCGACGATGCAAAGAACAGTTCCCTTCGCATGTCCGAAAGCGTCGCTCCACCAAACACGAATGCAGCCGCGCGGGCGTGCAAATTGCGCCGCGCGAGCATAGGGAAAGCGATCGGCCGAGGGCGCTAACGGCGCTTGGAGCCACCGCCACGCACGAAAATCGAACATCGCCTAGCACCTTGAATTCGCGGCATTCGTAATGAGCGCCCTCCTCCCGCATTCCCGCATCGGCGCAGCCTCCACCGATCTCGCTTGGCGCGTTCTTGCGCTCGTGAACCTCTACCGGCTGCTCGTGCCCGTGCTCCTCGGAGGGCTTTTCCTAGCGCTGTCACCGCCGCCCGTCGGCCAGACGGGCCCCGTGCTTTTCAAGGCGACCGCCGCCGCTTACTTCGCGTTCGCGGTGCTGTCGATTGCGCTCGTCAAATCGCGCTGGCCGGACATCGGGCTGCAGGCGCCGATCAACGCCTGCATCGACGTGCTCGCGATCACATTGCTCACCTACGCAAGCGGCGGCATGACGAGCGGCCTTGCCACCTTGCTCGTGTTGCCCGTCGGGGTCGCGAGCTTCATCGTGCGGCAACAGCTTGCGTTTCTGTTTGCCGCGATAGCCACGCTTGCGGTGCTCGTGCAGCAAGCCTTCACTGCGTTCGCAGCCCGCGGCGATGTCGGCGACATCGCCTCAGCGGGAATCTTGGGCGCGCTGCTCTTCGTCGTCGTGCTCGGCGTCGAGCCGCTGGCGCGGCGCTTGCGCGAGAGCGAAGAGGAAGTGCGCCAGCGCGAAGTGGACGTCGCGAATCTGGCCGAGCTCAATCAATTCATCGTGCAGCACTTACGCGAGAGCATCTTGGTCGTGGATGCGCACGATACGATTCGGCTCATCAATGAATCGGCGGCGCAGCTGCTCCACGGTGGACCGGTGCCGGAAGGCACGCCGCTTGGGGAGATTTCACCCCGCCTGCTGTTTCTGCTCGAGACATGGCGGCGCCATAGCTACGATTGGCAGCAAAGCTCGCTGTCGCTCATGTCTGCCGATCGCAGCAGCCTCCTACAGCCTCATTTCATCACATTGGGCCGCGAAGGCAGCGGCCCGACGCTCATCTTCCTCGAAGACACGAGCCTCATCGCAGCACGCGTGCAGCAATCGAAGCTGGCGGCGCTCGGGCGCCTGAGCGCGAGCATCGCTCATGAGCTGCGCAATCCGGTCGGCGCGATGAGCCATGCGGCGCAGCTCCTGGCCGAATCGCCCTCGCTCACGCCGCAGGAGAAGCGCCTGACGAGCATCATCACGAACAACGCAGAACGCGTCAGCAACATCATCGACAACGTGCTGCAGCTGTCGCGGCGCGACTCGACGCGGCAAGAGCGAATCGAGCTGCACGGATGGCTGCGCGAGTTCCTGAGCGAGTTCCGCGAAACCACGCAGATCGACGAGCAGACGCTCGTGCTTGTACCGCAGCAGGACGATCTCGACATCCGCGTCGATCCCTCGCATCTCCACCAGCTCATGTGGAACCTGTGCGAGAACGCGCTCAAGTACGGACGGCCTCCGGGATCGAACGACCCAATCGAGATCCGTACTGGACGCATCAAGAGCAACGACCGCCCCTTCTTGGAGGTCCTCGACCGCGGCCCCGGCATCGCACCGCACGAAGCCGAGCGCATCTTCGAGCCCTTCTTCACCGCCGGCAAAGGCGGCACCGGGCTCGGCCTCTTCATCGCCCGCGAGCTCGCTCAGTGCAACCGTGCGGTAGTTCTCTACGAGCCCCGCGAAGGCGGTGGTAGCGTATTTCGGGTGGTGTTTGCCGACCCACAGAGGTGGGAGGTGTAGGCGGGAAGCTTAAATTGGGCCGTAGGCTGGAGGCTGGGGACTGGAGCAAAGGACGTTCGCATCCAAGGAGGGACTGCAATATGCGCGGCCACACGCGCCTTTAGGTTTTTCGACGCGCGGACAAACTGGCACGAGCGATTTACCAGGCGACAACATCATTTCCGCGTATCGAGACGTTCGGCCTCACTGGACAGATCCGTCGCGCCGCCGTCTCGGTGGTAACAAACATCGTGGAAGGATGTGCGAGATGCTCAGAGACAGAATATCTACGACGATTCCTGGATATCGCGTACGGCTCGGTGCGAGAGCTTGAACATCAAATCGGGTTAAGTGGACACTTGCGGTTCCTGACAAAGGAAGAGGCACGGAAGGTCAATGACTTATGCGTGGTGACCGCGAAACTGCTATACCGGCTCATCCAGGCAATCCGAAAGCGCCAACGCGCTTTTCAGCGGAGTGCTTGATTGACGCTGACGCCTCGCAACCGTATGAAGGGCGCGCCACAGTCGCAGCGCCTCGCGATTTTTCTCTAGCCTCCAGCCTCCCGGCCCCAGCCCTATGACCCCCCGCGCCCTCATCGTCGACGACGAACCGGATATCCGCGAGCTACTGCAGATCACGCTCGAGCGGATGAATCTGGAGGTGACCGCGGCCGACTCGCTTACGAGCGCGATTCGGGAGCTGCGGGCACAACGCTTCGATTTGTGCCTCACCGACATGAAGCTGCCGGACGGCCATGGGCTCACGCTCGTCGAATGGATTCAAATGAACAAAGCGCAGACGCCGGTCGCCGTCATCACGGCGCACGGTAACGTCGAGACGGCCGTCCGTGCGCTCAAGCTCGGCGCCTTCGATTTCATTTCGAAGCCGATCGATGTCGGCGCGCTGCGTAAGCTCATCAGCGCCACGCTCAAGCTCGGCGAGCCGAAGAAACCCTCGCAGGAACCGCCGCAGATCA